>NZ_JAGGKK010000001.1 GCF_017873675.1 Virgibacillus litoralis
AATTTGGCGCTCTCCCTTTTAAAAAAACCAATGAGCTGCGTCTTCTTTAGTTTTGCCTTTTTCTCGTTATTTTAGAAGTTAATTTTCATGGTAGTTGAATAAGAAAAGAGCCGCTTATTCAACAATCGCGCCCGATTGCTGAAGATCAATTTTATAATTTTCATTTCTTCTTATAGCTCGTTTAACTAATGCACCCATTAGTAATAAGAAAAAAAGATTCTATTAGCTGGTTACGGATACAGATTTGTGCCTGAATCCATATATAGGCGGTAAATCGGACTCAAATCAACACCTATATATAGATTCTACAGTTTTTTAATCAACGGAAATAAAACACAATCCTTAATAGTATCACTATCAGTTAGTACCATTAACAAGCGTTCAATTCCAAATCCCCAACCGGAAATGGGTGGCATCCCATATTCCATAGCTGTTAGATAATCTTCATCCATTTCCATAGCTTCTATATCCCCATTACTTTTAAGAATAGCTTGAGCCTCCAGCCTTCTTCTTTGTTCGATTGGGTCAACTAACTCTGAATAGGCATTTATAATTTCTGCTCCATTCACCACTAATTGAAACCGATCAGTAAGAGTGGGGTTATCATCATTTGCTCTAGCTAGTGGAGATAAATCGATAGGGTGCTGGATTAAAAATGTTGGTTTCACAAGTTGAGATCGACACATTTTCTTGTAAAGAAGATCAATGAAATTACCTCTCCCTAAAGATTCAATATCCGAATGTTCTAAATCAATATCTCTTCGCTTTGTTTCTTGGTGTAAATCCTCAACATCAGGATAAAGCTCTATATCAATACCTGTATCCCTTAAAATTAAATTCCTGAAGGAAACAATGTCCCATTCTAGCGAGAAGTCAATCGTTTGCCCTTGTAAGGTAATGGTAGTTGTATTGAAGGTTTGATCCAGAATAAACAGAACCATATCACGCATTAATTTCATTGTATCCTCATAACTCCAGTATGCCGCATACCCTTCAACCATTGTAAATTCCTGAAGATGTTGAGGACTAAGCCCTTCATTTCTAAAACACTTAGCAAACTCAAATACTTTGGTAAACCCACCTACAATTAACCTTTTTAAATAGGTTTCCGGGGCAATTCGTAAATTTAATTCAGTGTCCAAAGCGTTATGATAGGTCATAAAAGGATTAGCAATTGCACCCGAGGAAGTATGCTGTAGGATTGGCGTTTCTACTTCCAAGAAATTTTGGTCCTCAAAGAATCTGCGAATTGAACGTACCATTTTAGTTCTAGCTAACATTCGATTTTGAGTATCTTTTGTCATCATTAAATCTAAGTACCGCTGTCTATATCGAAGTTCAACGTTGCTTAACCCGTGCCATTTTTCTGGAAGAGTTCGTAATGCCTTCCCAAGAAATACATAGCTTTCAATACGTAATGTTTTCTCGTTTGTTTTAGTCGTATACATCCGTCCTTCAACACCAATAAAATCACCAATGTCTAATAAAGTATGAAATTGATTAAATGATTCTTCTCCAATCTCTTCCTTTTTCAAAAGAAGCTGTAAACTTCCTTGTATGTTTGATAGTGTAATAAAACTCAATTTGCTGAAGCTTCTAATACCCATTATTCTTCCAGCAACCCGAACATCCGACATTCCATCCTCAAGGAAAGAAGCTTCATTAAGTTCATAATTTATAGCGAATTTTTCAGGATATACCGTAATTCCCTGAGATCTTAAAGTATCTAATTTCTCTATTCTATGAGTAGTTTGTTCACTATTCATTCTTTTCACTCCAGTCTTTTCGTTCGTTTATTAGATCTTGTAAATACGAATTTAAACAACAAAAAAACTCCCACCCCCAAGATTATTCATCTTGAGGACGAGAGTTGTTAACTTCGTGGTACCACCTCAGTTTGTTGATATGTTACCAAATCAACCTCTTCGGGTACGATGATTTTTTAAAATTGATTATACCCTATCTCTTTAACGGGAGATCCCGTCGCAGTATCACTAAGAAATACGATCTTAGATCCGTGCAAAGCTCCAAGCCTTTTTTCATTAAGATTATTATTACTCCTTCCCACCTACAGGAGCTCTCTAAAAATAATTAATCAAAATTACTCTTCTCTTCACAGCCTTATATTCCATATTAAATAATTAAAAGAATTGTAGCAAAATTATATTGTTTAGTCAATTTTTATTTATAGACCATATTTTATTCTTGTAAACAATACTGCATCGTCACTTTAGTATTAATCTTTCACAAGCTCTGGTTCATTAATTTTAACATAACTATAATTTTTTAAAAACTTAATATTCAAAATAGAAATTTCGGTTATCAACAAACTGTCCCGATTGTTGAACAAAAATTTTCTGTACTCTTCCACTAAACCTGCTTCTATAGTTGAACAAGGATGTTGTTCCATATTCAACTCTTGCACCAGTTTTTACTAAAACTTGAATACATCCTGCGTCTTTAGCTGCAAGCATATCTGTCCATCTATCACCAATTACAAAACATTGATTTAAGTTTAGATTGTTGTCTTCTGCTGCCTGAAGTAACATTCCAGTAGAAGGCTTTCGGCAATTGCACCCTTCATTCTGTTGGTGTGGGCAAAGATAAACTTTATCAAATCCAAAACCTTTGAGTTCACTTTCAAATTCTTCTCTTTTTGCCTCTCCTCTTGATATGCCTGGTTGATTGGTAAAGGATATAATCATTCCACCTGATTTTTTTAATTGATTTATTGAACTCTGAACTTAAGGAAACAGTTGAAACTCACCTGGATAAACTACTTGGTCACTTCCACCTATAGTTCCATCTCGGTCAATAAAAATAGCTTGTATCAAAATATCCCTCCTTAAATCTCTATTTGTATCCTGTAGAAATTGCGTAGTTTATATAAGAGAGCTTTTGGACCAACCCCTTCTTCAACTCTTGCACCCATTAATTTAATAAGAATTTTCGCTTTTATTACACACATTATTCTAACTATTCAGACAATACTATGCAATATACCTTATATATGTTATACTTAATATCTTAACAATACAATTGTTGGGAACCTTTTGACTTTCCTTAGTCTTCTTCCATCATTAAGGAGGAGACACTAAAATGTCAAAAGAAAGTCTAATAAAAATGCTTGAAACTCTTTGTCAGTACAACAATGTTGAGATTAGACATACATTAAGCTCTAATGAACAAACAGTAATGACAGTACGATGCTTAAAACATACAAGGACTATAGAGATAACCAATCTTAAAAATAATACGGTCAAATTATTTGATAATATTGAAGAATCAGCGGAAGCCCTACAACTTTTCATAAATGAAAATACGATTGTTTAAACCTCTTACTCTTAAGAGGTTTTTTGTTACCCGTTTTTTGTCAAATGCCACATAAAAGTTTCATACTCATCTTAAACTAAACTGCTCCGTTAGTTTAAGTGTAATCCTTCACAATGTTTATCTTTATTCTAACATAAGATTCTGACTCCTTTAATGTGTAGCAGAAAACTTTTATTGAAATCACAACTTTTTCACAACCGATTCGCACACCCTGAAATAATTATTTCCATACAGGTGAATAGTAGTGTGAATTTTGCTATAAAATGTACCAATATTATTGTTATATCAATAAAACCGCACAGTGAATTCATATGTGAATTACTGTGCGGTTTTGTACGTGAATTTTAGTATGCGCACCTCTAAACGGAACCCGTTATCCTAAGGTACTCCGCATTAACCATAATTCAAATAATAGCCCATTTGCATATTATAGATGAATTAAAATATTAACAAGTTTTCCGAACGGATCTCTTACATAAAAACGCCGAACACCCCATGGCTCATTGACTGGTCCATACTCAATTGGAATTCCTGCTTCTTTTACCCGAGCAAGTGCTTCATCAAGATCCTCAACCTCAATCGACAAATCAGGTACCTGTGTCCCAGATCCGCCTTCTGAAAGGAAGCTGATTTGAATGTCCATTTTCTCATGCGAGCCGTAAGTTGCAATAAATCCCAGATCCATTAATTGATCAAGTCCAAGTACTTCCTCATAGAAGTACCTTGCTTTGGTAACATCCTGCGTTTCAACATTGGCAACAATTCGTTTAACCTTCATTCTTAACACCTCCTAGTTAGTTTGTCAGGTATGGTACATTTCATTGGATGTAATCAATTTTGTCAAAATCCGCTATCTAAGAACCTCCTGCTCCACCACCTGCTCCCGCAGAATTATTTCGTTTAATAATCATATTAACTCCCATCACAACTGCTATTAATTCTTCCTTGGCTAACAGGGATGAATTACTGCTTAACTCATATGCTGGTGATTGAAAGAAACCACTAACCTTCTTAAATGCAGCAACCAGATTTTCATCCTGATCAAGAATGTCATATTCCTTGGAAAACGCCTCTGATTTAATTTCATACTCACCATGATCATAGGAATGATAGACAAACTTCTTGGAAAACAAGGCAAAACGTTGCTTTAATTTCCCAAGTTCCTGCTCACTTTGATTCTTCACAATCCACCCTCTTGAGAAAAAAGGAGAAGAACCCGTTACTACAATGTTGCCCTCCACATCCAGAATAGCGACACTTGAGGAAAAAGCACTTTTTAAGTCAAGTGACCCGACTACCTCCTGTTCACTATTAAAAATTTCCGTTGTTCCTTTTGAAAAGAAGTTATCTGTAAAATAAATTGACTCCCCCATAAAAATCCTCCTTGTTTTATGCTGCTATTCTAGCTACGAATTAGGTATTCACTATGTTTCATTTTACAAAAGGTTGTATTAATTTCATACTTAAAGAGAAAATAATGAATATGCAGAAGCATTAGGAGGATTAATAAAATGGGCGAAATTGAAGTTGGCGAAGTGTTTACAATAAGTGATGAGTCAAAAGAGGAACAATCAGTTGAAGTATTGGCAAAGGTTACATTGGAAGGCACTGACTATGTGGCTGTCAGCTTTGTACAGGATTTACAAGCGGAAAGTGACGATGACATTGATCTCTTCTTCCTCAAAATAGACGATGACAATGATTTATCAGCAATTGAATCCGATGAAGAATTTGATAGAGTATCAGAGGCATTTGATGCAATTTTAGATGAGGAATAAAGTTTTAAAGGGAGAGACTTTTAATGGTCCTCCCTTTTTTAATTTAATAATTTTCCTTTCTTGAGCCATTAAACACATATCTTTCTGGTGGTCATATCCTTTATAGATACTTCTCCTATACGGCTTTCATCTTTTTGTAGAGAAGTAATATTGTTGGGCCGAATGGTAACAAAAATTGCCACATCAATTATAGTATTATTTTCAAAGATTTCCCAGAATAAATAGGACGTATAAATATAGTATTATCAACGGTTACTTTTATCTGTTGCATCAAAGATGTGACTATTTCTAGTTTAATTACAAGTTTAGGAGTTAAATTCCTTCCGATTACAATATACTCCATTAGGATTACTTCGGGATATTCTGCTTCTATCACCTTAAGTATTAGTTGTGAAAAGCTCCCGGCCGTGCATGTATTCAGTGGATCATGAACAATTATTAAAGCAGGACTTGCTCCAGATTAAATCATTTGTTTTCAGCCATTATCTAGATCATAATCCCTCATAAGTATTTCAACTATCTCACCAGCATTACTTTTTAATAGAAGTTACATTAAAGAAGAAAATCCATTTTACTGTTTTCGACCACAATTTTTTTGTTAATTTTATTTATTACATAGATATATATTCCTTACTTCTTTTAATTAACCTTGAAAACCATATAAAAGAAAGGTCAAATCATTTTACATTTTTATTTTTATAAATTCACATAAATGGAATAAAAGTTTTCTTTTACATTATCTACCTAACTTTTATTTTTAAATAGTAGAATCATTCTGTAATGCCTTAATCTCTTCAGGTGTTAAATTAAGTAGGTTTTGATATATATCAGTATTATGTTCTCCCATTGAAGGACCAGCCTTATATTCAGGCTTATAGTCTTTAACCTTTATTGGAGTTCCTAACATCTTTAAAAGCCCAAAAGTCGGATGTTCATATTCGACTATCATTTCTCTTTCTTTAATAAAAGGATCTTCTAATGCCTCTTTGACGGTATTAACAGGAGCAATAGGAACTTTTCCTTTTAATTTATCTATCCAGTATTTTGTATCCTTTTCTTTAAACAAAGATATCAGTTTTGGGGTCAAAGTTTCTTTATTTTTAAACCGATTTTCAAAGTCTTTATATCGCCCATCTTCAGCCAACTCCGGCTTTCCCAATCTTTCACAGAGTATCTGGAAGAACTTCTCTTTATTACACATTACTACTACATTTCCATCTTTAGTAGGAAAAAGTTGGGAAGGTACTAATGTAGGATGTGCAGAATATCCTGTTCTTTTAGGTTCATAGTCTCGATTTAAATGCCATGTAGCAATATAGTTCATTACGGAAGCTGCTGTATCATAGAGGCTAACATCAATGTCGCTACCAATACCTTTTGATTTAGCTTGATAGATACCGACCATTAAACCTAAAGCAGCCATCATACCAGTTGAGAAGTCAATAATTGATAACCCATACTTCGATGGTACACCTTCTGGTTCTCCAGTTAACGACATATGCCCAAGTTTAGCTTGTAATAAATAATCATATGCTGGTTCACTTCGTAATGAACCAGACGTTCCAAAGCCAGATAAAGAACATGTAACAATTTGTGGATTAATATGTTTAAGTTGTTCATAAGTAATCCCTAGTTTTTCTGGAACATCCCCCCTAAAATTATTAAAAACTGCATCGGATTCTCGTACTAATTCATAAAAAATCTCTCTTCCTTTTTCGGATTTAACATCAAGTGTAATGCTTTTTTTGTTCCGGTTTAAGGATTGAAAGAATAGACTATCTCCATTTTCAGCGTATGGAATAACTTGTCGGGAAACATCCCCGTTCGTACTTTTTTGTTCTATTTTTATTACTTCTGCACCAAGGTCTGCTAATTGTAAAGTTGCATATGGCCCCGCACCATATTGGGACAAAGAAATAATTCTTAATCCCTCTAATGGTTTATTCATATTTTTTGCCTCCTTGATTTTTGGAGAGATTAATACTTACCTATGCGTATACGGACGTGAAGCAAACTCGCGTTTTGGAATGAGTAGTCGCCTTCTATAGCTCATGACATCTTCTTCTCTTTGATTCGTGACAACGGTTTCAACATAAACAATACCTCTATCAATTTTACTCTTCGATTCCCTTTTATCTAGGATTTTGGTTGATCCATATAAGGTATCCCCGCGGAAAGTTGGTGCTAGATGTTTAATATTCTCATATTCAAGCATAGCAATTGCTGCCCCACTAATATCATTTACAGTCATTCCAACGGCTATAGAGAAAACGAGAGTGCCATTTACCAAGTTTTTACCAAATTGCGATTGAGCTGCATAATGTGAATCAATATGCAGTGGGTGTTGGTTTAAAGCCAATAAACTAAAAATTGTATCATCTGCGTCTGTAATGGTCCTGCCTGGCCAGTGCATGATCAGGTCCCCAACATTAAAATCTTCATATACACGACCAAATGGGGTGTGTATTTCCGCCATAGCTTATTCCTCCTTATTAACTTTAAATGCTATATTTGTTTACTAATCCTTTGCTAATAATAATTCTTTGCATTTCATTTGTACCCTCACCAATTAGCATCAAGGGCGCATCTCGATAATAGCGCTCTACATCAAATTCTTTTGTATAACCATAACCACCGTGTATTCTCATTGCTTCAGAAGATAATTCAAATCCCGCTTCAGTTGCGAAAAGTTTAGCCATTCCCGCTTCTAAATCACTTCTCTCACCCTTTTGGAGTTTCATAGCAGCATTTACTGTCAACAGTTTTGCTGCTTCTAACTTGGTTCCCATCTCTCCTAATTTAAGTTGGATAGCTTGATGTTCACAAATTGGCTTCCCAAATGTCTTTCTCTCCTGAGCATAGCGAATAGAATCTTCAAAAGCTGCTCTTGCAAGTCCCAACCCTCTGGCAGCAACATTGACACGACCTAGTTCTAGACCACCAAGTACTTGTTTAAATCCTCTCCCTTCATGCCCACCTATTAGTTTATCAGCAGGGACTTCAAAATTATCAAAAACGATTTCGCAAGTTTTAACACCTTTATATCCTAACTTGTCAATATCTCTTTGTACTTGAAATCCTTCATGACCCTTTTCAATAATAAATAAACTTATTCCTTTATATTTTGGAGTAATTTCTGTATCCGTCTTTGCTGCCAGAATAAATGTATTACCATGACGTGCATTTGTGATCCACATTTTACTTCCATTTATTATATAACTGTCTCCGGACTTTTCCGCTTTTGTAGACATATTCTGTACATCAGTGCCTGCATCCGCCTCAGATAAAGCAAGCCCACCTCTACATTCACCAGTAGCCAATTTGGGCAAAAATTTGTTTTTTTGATCTTCGGTACCAAACTTTTGAATAATATATGCCATAATTAAATGACTATTAATAATGCCAGAAATACTCATCCAATGGCTAGTAAGTTCTTCTACAACAAGAGAGTAGGTAACATAGTCAAGACCGATTCCACCATACTTTTCTGGGATGGTAAACCCAAAAAATCCTAATTCCATCATTTTGTTTACAATATCCTTGGGATACTCATCATTATGTTCTAATTCTCTAGCAACTGGTTCGATCTCCTTCTTGCAAAAGTCACGAACCATATCAAGTACCTGTTGTTGTTCATCATTTAATTCAAATAAACTCAAAATAACCCCTCCTCTTTAAGAACTTTTATAATAATTTTGATAGTACGTTAATATTTTCAATCTGGTCTAAATTTCTTACTGCATCGATAATATTGTCCTGTTCATTGGATGTATAAACTGTACCAGTTAAATATTTAAATTTTTCTATTAATTCCTCCCATGAAAGTTGGTTTTCTGGCTCTCCCTTTGGGTATTCGAGGTATTCAGAGAAAGTTCCTTTCGATGTTTCTATAACCACCCTAGAAGGCCACTTTTTTGGGAATTCTTTATCTAAATCCGGATCATGATAGCAAAATACGCGATTCATCATACTCTTAACATCCGAATTATTAATATTCTCTTGGCTATATTCCTCTAATAATGTTTTTCTATATAATGTTGCGACTGCTGCCCCAAAATGCATACTAAATTGTATGTCTACCGTGTTTTTTGGATTTCTCTTTTCTGCCTCTGGCCAACTTACAATAGACATACCTGTTTTCACCATATATACATTTATTTTCTCAACATCGTTTGGTTCCAAATCATTATCTATTACTACTTTTAAAATCATATCAAGTGGTCCTTGCTTATATCGACAACAAGCATGAGGCTTAATACTTGTCTTCTGCATCTGACTATCACCAAAGGATAATGGCTCATCTAAAATAGACAGATCAGAATCAAAGGAATAAGATTGCGCAAAACCTTTACTCCCCTCAAATATTGTGTTAGGACCAACAAAATTATTACTTGCAAGTTCTGACGCAATCATACCACTATGCGAAGCCCAACCAGGGTGCAAACGTTTGGTCCATGCACCACTTTCTAAAAATTCCATAGATGCAGCAGCTTGGCTACCTGCTATTCCAAAAGCATAGGTAGTTTGTTTTTCAGAGAGATTCATTATCTTACTCGCAGTTGCAACGGTACCAAATACTCCACAAATACCTGTTGGATGAAAACCTCTTGTATAAACATTTGAGGGATTTAATGCTTTTCCTAATCTCCCCATTACTTCATAGCCTACGAGAGATGCTTCAATAAAACTTTTGCCAGTACTTCCGTAATACTCTGATGTAGCTAATGCAGTAGGGAAAACTGCTACAGCTGGGTGTAATGAGGCCTCATTAATAACATCATCAAGTTCTAGGCTGTGTGCTGCTGCACCATTAGCTAGTGCAGAGTATTGAGGGAGTGACTTTATACCCCTTTTGCCTATGATTGTCCCACTCCCTTTCCCACCAAAATTCTCAAGATACTTATGAACTGGCTTACTTGTTTCAAAATGGTTACCGCGTGCGGCCAACCCTATGAAATCCAAAGTTAGAAACTTAGCTAGATCAATTTCACTTTCTGACATTTCATTAATATTAGTGTCTTTAATTAATTTCGATAGGCTGTCAGAAATAGTATTGGTGCTTCCTTTAGTTTTCATATCTCTCCTCCTTACTATATTGTTATTATAAATAACCTCTCACTTTAAATAATGCAAGTTCCATGCCAAAAAATAATCTTAATTAATAAGAGAAAACAGTTGTGACCGTTTCAATTTTTCTATATTTATGAAACGCTTTTGAAACAGATTGAAATTAATAAATTTTAAGTAAAAAAAGAAAAAAAAGACAGAGATTTGTAATTATACAAACCCTTGTCTTCTTAAAAGATATTTCCGAACCATCAATCATACAAGATTAAATCCAAATTAAATTCATTCATTCTTCTCCATAATGTTGTACGAGAGATCCCCAAAATTTTTGCAGCTTCCAACTTATTACTTTGCGCTTGTTTTAAGGCATCAATTATTTTTTTTCTTTCAGATGCAGACCTCTGAAGGCTATCACTGATTTTTAATTCATCTACTATAGAGACCTGTTGGTCCTGACGTTTGGATTGTAAAAATTCTAGAAAAACATCTGTAAAACAATTTGCCAAGTCATAAGTTGTAGTTGAAAGAGATGTCAAGGCTGTAAGCCTAACAACAAAATTTTCAATCTCTCTTATATTTCCTTGCCACTGATAGGAAACTATACTCTCGTGACCAAATTCTGATAAATAGATTGCTTGTTCCGGAGATAGTCCGTTTTTTTGTAGTAGATACTTAAATATTAATGGTATATCTTGACTTCTCTCTCTTAATGATGGAACATTCAGTTGTAAAACGTTAATTCTATAATATAAATCCTCTCTAAAAGACCCTTCCTCAACTTGTTTTATCAGTAATTTATTAGTTGCTGTAATTATTCGTACATCTAGTGGAATAATCTTTTTCCCACCCAAACGAATAACTTCTTTTTCCTGGAGAACACGTAATAGTTTGGTTTGTATATCTAGTGGGATTTCGCTTATTTCATCCAAAAAAATAGTCCCGTTTTGAGCAATTTCAAACATGCCAGGTTTTCCACCCTTTTTTGCTCCAGTAAACGCTCCTTCTTCATAACCAAATAATTCACTCTCTAATATAGATTGTGGTATTGCAGAACAATTTACAGGTAAAAATGGTTTATCTTTTCTTTGACTGTTATTATGGATACTATGTGCGAAAAGTTCTTTGCCTGTACCCGACTCACCATATATTAATATAGGTGCATCAGATCTAGAGTATTGTTTCGTTCTTGTAATCAATTTTTTCATAATCGTTGATTGGTGAATAATGTCTTCAAAACTATACTTTGATTTGTTTTTGGAAGTATAAGAATCCTTAAACTCCTTAATGACAGGAGAAATTGCTGAGTTTTTTTTAATTAATAAATAGCAATTTATTTTAGAATTTATATACAAAGGATGGAGTACTTCGTCTGTTTCATCTTCTTTATTTTCATTTTGTAAATCATAAATGGTTTTCCCTAAAAGAGAGTCTATATTTTTTCCTATTATCTCATGTTTAAAATTTTTTTGAGAATAACCTACACCTGTACGATTTACATCCAATACCATTCCACTAGCATCTAACAAAAAAACAGGGTCTGACATTTGTTTAAACATTATTTCTTTTAACTTTGAATGTTTTACTACTTTGTTGTAAGTTGTAGCCAATTGATACGCTTTCATTAACTCTATTTTTATCAATTCCGTCGAATAAATTAAAATATTATCTAACCCGATATCTTCTGCTAATTCACATATAGAACTGGTTCCAATTACTACATTAAATCCCATTTTTTTATATTCCCTAAGTGATTTTTCTGCATCATCAAGATCTTCAAATGATAAATCATCTAGCTTAACATCTAATAATTTTTCATATTTTTTTAGTTCATACTTATTTTGACCATAGTACATTAAAACGATTTTATTACTGTACTTCTTTGCTTTTGCAATAGACTTTACCAAGTCCGATTCAGAAAATTGAAATGGATAAATAGGAATGGAATACGTTAATTCATTAAAGTCTCTTTTTATAACTTCTAAATGAGCCCCACTAGTAATTACTAAATCGTAATTCAGAAGTTTATTGCTATCAATATATTTATTAATTTCTCCAAAACCGACTTCTTCGACTTTTAACTTAATAGGTAATTTCATAATATCCATTACCTCATAAAATAAATGGGAGAAGTTTCGATGTGTCAATACTAGTATTTTTGTCGGCAAAAAAATAACCCCTTTCAGCAGATAATCTATCTTACTAATAATTCTTCGAAATGAGGTAATAATCCTTTAAAGTATTAATATTTTATATAAAAATTAATTTTATACAATTAATAACACGACCGGAGTTAAAAGAAGAGTGAAAGGAGATTATTTCTACTACTTGCAATTGCACTTGTAATTGCAAGTAGCAGATGTGATTCCTTGAAGATGATGAGGCTAGATAGCATAGAAAGCTTAATTATTGTTAAAAAAATAAAAAATAAGAGTAGATTTATTAAATCTTAAGTTATTTATCATAATACGATAAAATTCTTATTGCTTGGCTATATATAGGATAATCTATTAAATTACCATCTAATTCAACTGCTCCAGAGTTTTCACCATTTTCATATATGTTAACGACTTTCTTGCTCCATTTCAATTGTTGTTCTGTTGGTTTGTACACCTCATTCACCCACTGAACATGATTCGGGTGAATAACCATTTTTCCATAAAATCCTATTCCTTTTCCATAATTCGCATCTAGTTTAAACTCATCCTGATTGTTTAATATTGGAAATACTGCATCAATTGGAGATGATATACCGCATGTTCTTGATGCTAATACTAACTTTTGCATGGCAAGTCTTCTTTCTTCTCCTTTAGGAGTCCAGTCAACCCCTAAGTCAATAGCATAATCAACTGCACCAAATGCAACCTTATCAATTTGATTACTTGATCGAATTATAGACTTAACATTATGAACTCCTGAAGCTGATTCAATTAAGGGAATGATTTCTAGTTGTTTATCTATTAAATTCATTGTGTTTTTTATTGTAGAGGCATCTTCGCATTTTGGAATTATTACTCCATCTATACTTAGGTCACTTACTAGCCTTAAATCTTCACGAAACCAAGGAGATAGATATGAATTAATCCGTATAAAAGTTTTATTCAGTTTTTCGGTTTTATTAATTAACATATTATATACAATGTGTCTTGCCTCATCTTTTCTAGATATTGTAACTGCATCTTCTAGATCTATAATAATGACATTAGCCATACTTGAAAAAGATTTTGATATTTTTCTTTCACTTATTCCCGGAACAAACAGATATGTAAGATCCATTTAGCTTCCTCCTTATACGAATCCATTAGAGTTTTATTTATTTCAAAGTAACCAAAGCGAAATAAATGGGATAAAGGTAATTAATAATAAACCGAAAATTCTAATTAAATAAAATGGCGCAACTCCCTTAACAACCTCAGAAATTTCTAGTTTACTCACCCCACTAATCACAAATAAATTAAGGCCAACCGGAGGGGTAATCGTAGCAATTTCAACATTTGCAACCATAATTACTGCAAAATGTATTGGATCAATACCCATACCAGTAGCAACTGGGAACAATAAAGGTGTAAGGATAACGATTAAGGAAATACCGTCTAAGAACATACCTAAAGCTATCAATACAACATTAATAAGTAATAGGAAGGCCCATAATGGTAATTCCATACTTTGGATAAAGGTTAGTATTGTACTTGCAACGCCCAATCTAGTCAAAATAAAACTTAACAAGCTACCTCCAATCAAGACTAAATAAATCATTGATGTGGAGTAAATTGATTCTTTAATAATTCCCGGGACCTTTACTAATTTAATAGACTTATAGATGAATACGCAAACAATTAGTGCGTATAAAGCCGATACCACTGAAACTTCTGTTGGAGTGAAAATACCTAGGTAAATTCCACCTAATATGATAACTGGTAAAATTATTGCCCCACTACTTTTCCAAAATGAAGATGAAACTTCACTTAACTTAACCTTATTTTTATAACCATAATTATATTTTCTTGAAATAAAATAAGTCATAAAAATTAACAAAATGCCTTCTAAAATTCCAGGAGTTATACCAGCAATAAATAAATTCCTTACAGGTATACCAACCATTGTCCCTATTAAAATAAAGGTTAGACTTGGAGGAATCATTAGACCTAATGTTCCACCTACTGCAACAATTCCAGCAGTAAAACTTTTCGTGTAATTTTCTTTTTGCAGGGAGACTGTTATCGTTTTACTTAATGCAGCAGCAGAGGCAACACTTGATCCACTAATTGCTGCAAAGAAAATAGCTGATAGCATGGCGCCTATTCCTAGCCCTCCTCGAATAGTTCGCATAAATGAACCAAAAAAATCCATTAACCGATCAGCTAACTTTCCTTCCATCATTATATTTCCGGCCAATATAAAGAAGGGTATTGCTAAAAGCGAGTAACTATCAACAGCATTTAAAACTTCATGTGAAATAACAGACAGTGGGATGTTAGCATGAAATAATAATAATAATACACCTGCAAGACCAATGGCAATTCCAATTTCCATACCTGATGCTAATAATAGTAAGACAATTACTATTGAGATCCCTATGACCATATAATCCTCCTCCCGTTTGAGTTTCTACCTTAGTTACCTAAGTATTTTAAAACACTTTAATTACAATTATTATTTTTGAGAAACTTTGTTTCCCCTTAAAGCTAACAAAAGTGCCTCTAAATAATATATCGATAACAAAATCCCTGTAATAATTAATATACTTGAGAGCATCCAGATTGGAAGTTGCAAAGTTGTTTGAGATAATTGCTGTGTTTTGTAAGCATGATAAACTGTTAGATAGCTAGAATATGTCAAGACTACAGAGAAAAGGAAACTCATTATATTAACTAATATAAATAAAACTCTTTTCAATGATCTGTTCATTTTAGAAAATAAGAGTTCAATTCTAATATGGTGGCCCTTTTTTCCAGCATAAGCAATCATTAGTAAAATGGACCAGATCATACAGTAAATACTGATTTCACTTGACCATTCAAATGACTTACTAAACAAAGACCTTTGCAGGGCTTCTATAAACATTAGAAGCCCTGAAAAGGTAAAGAGGATAATTGAAATAGGCAGCAACACTCTTTTCTCTACCAATCTTGTTACTTTAAACATATATGAACACCCTCTTAAAAATTATTTATTGATACTTTCAAAATCACTATAAATGTCTGGAAATTCATTCTTAAACGCATCATAAACTGGTTGTAATTTTTGTTTCAAGCCGTCTATATTTTCTTTATTTTCTGTATGAATAGTTACTCCATCATTTTTCAATTCATCCATAATATCTTTATCCGTAGTCATAGATTCTTGCCACTGATTTGATGAAAGTTCATCGATTAGTGTGTTAATTTCTTCCTGATACTCTTGTGGTAGTGTGGACATCCATTCTTTATCAAGTACAATGGAATAAGTTAATACGTTCAATCCAGGAACGTAATAACCATAAGGAACAGATGTACCTAAAATGGTTTTCCATCCTGACGGTGATGAATAGATAGCATCAATCGTTCCTTGAGACAAAGCAGTAGACATTTCAGATGCTGGTATACTTATAGCTGAAGTATCAATCTGTTTTGCCATTTCTAAAAGCCACTTTCCACCAGTCATACGTATTTTCATACCTTTCAAGTCATCTATCGACTTCATCTCTGTGTCTTGAGAAATAAATAACAAATCAGCCGTGCGTAGAAGACCTGCTACTTCCATTCCATTAGGTTCAACAAGAGGAGTTAATATATCCATTAAATCAGATCTATATTCGGGTATTAACATATTCTCGTCCGTTACTGCAAATGGTAACGACAAAAATCCATATCCTGAATTGAAAGACTCCAATTGTACAGAAACGGGCCAAACACTATGAACAGAACCAGTTCCAATAGATTGTAGTGCATCTATGTCAGAGTATAATTGTCCAGCAGGGAAAAATTTAGCTTCTATCCCTCCATCTGTTCTTTCAGTTATTTCTTCCGTAAATTTTTTCATTAATTGACTTTTAAAGTGTGTTTCTGGCACTTCACTTGAGAGGATCATTTCATAGGTTTTATCTGTATCACTTGTTTGGTCATTAGATGCGGCATCGTTTACACAGCCACCCATTATTGTAAGCGTTAACATAAATACACACAAATGGCTAAACTTTTTCATTTTGTGTCCTCCTTTTATAATAATTGAATCGTTTCTATCTAGTACCTACTACCTTTATATTTTTTAGATTTTCATATAAACACCCCTCCATTATTTAACTTTTTATGTCATAGCACATTAGTTTAGTGCTAGCAACCCACGAATTATTTTTATATTTTACCTAGATAATTGTCAAACCTCATAAAATAAGTGATGGTACTTGTTAAAATGATGATAATTCCTACGATTAGCCACATTAAACCATAATGACCTGTAGAATCAGTGATCCATCCTGATAGAGGAGTCCCTACTATAGCACCTAGGTAAACAACAGACAGTCCAAATCCACTGGCTATACCAACTTGGTTCTTGGGTACAATTTCTGACATCATTAAAACAAAAATTCCATTCCAAGCTTGTGTCGAAAAACCCAACAAAAAAGATAGAATTAATAACAAAGCTTCTGAAAGATTGTTGTTTATTACTCCTAATGTAATAACAAAAGACCCAGATAGAATACCAATTAGGGCTAAAACAGCACCCCTATTCCTATTAAAAAAACGGTCGCTGATGTAGCCCCAGGCGGCCCTGCCTATTACCCCCCCAAACTGAAGGGTCCCTAGACAAAACAATGAAAAATGGAGTGACTTTTCTAAAGATTCATTAATATAAACAACTAAATAGGTCATAACACTAAGTTGTGTCCAAATAAAGAAGATTATAATAGCAGCTAGACTAATTAAAGGTTTGTTCTGTAGGATTTTCTTTAAGTTTTCTCTAAGTTTTAATTTTTGATCCTTTTTGCCACCGCTATTTTCTTTATACATTATAAAATTGAGAAAAGTGATTACCATTACAATAATTGAGAGGATTAACAATGTATTCTGCCAACCAATCCTGCTTGCTAAAAAAGGTAAAGAAAGTGTACCTAAAGTACTTCCCAGTGGAACTCCAGTTTGTTTGATTCCCATCGCTGTCCCACGATTGTAAAATGAAAATTTATCAATTATACCTTTGTTAGTACTAGGTGTAATACCACCATAACCGATACCCATGATAAAAAGTAATATTAAAACAAATGTGAAACTTGATGAAAATATAAATAATAATAAATCAAAAGAGATGATAAAGCAAAAAATGAAAATTCCCTTCTTCACACCTATCTTATCTACTATTATCCCTGAAGGAATAGCAATTATGGATGAGCCTAAAAAAACTGCAGAAGTTAACCACCCAATTTCATAGTTGTTGAGAACAAGCTCTTCTTGAAGAAAGGGAATTAAAGGAACATATGCATAATAGGATAATGAGGCGACACTTTGTATAGTGAGTAGAACAATTAAATATCTATCCCAAATATTCCTATTTTTAACATTTAAAACCAATTTATTTCATTCCTTTAATAGTTGTTATTTAAATAAATGCAAGTCTTATGCCAAAAATAATTGTTTAGTATAAAGGGGTTAAAACGATAACGTTTCATTAATCGTTTCAAACTGTGTTTCACGTTTCAAATCAGAATTAATTTTGAAAAATCTGTGTTATGTATCGGGTCGTGCCATTCATAAAGATATAACCAAAGTTTGTAAAATTTTAGGTCTATCTAGGAAAAAATTTGAATTACAAATTAAGGAAAGACGATATTCTATCCCAACAAAAAATACTCATTATCTATGTATTTTTCCATATAATTTTTTATTCGAACATCAGTACTTTATGGTATAGTGGTAAAAAAACATTCATAAAATTTAGACTAATTAGCTATAGGTTAGTATAGATTCAAGGAGGGAAAACGATGGAACTTGGAATACACCAAAAACAAACCATGAATTTGACGATGACCACAGAGCTAAGGCAAGCAATTGCCTTGTTACAATATTCCACAATTGAGTTATCTCAATTTATCCAGGAGCAAGCGCTTGAGAACCCCTTAATCGAAATAGAAGAAAAGTCATTAGAGATACGATTTGAAGATAAATATCAATCAACATACAACGAACCGAACTCCAATTATGACGGGGGTGAATCTATTAATCCACTAGATTTCATGGCAATTGGGGACCATGGGCAATGGGGGAACTTGTTGGAGCAAACGCAATGGCTACAAGTTAGTGATAAAGAGCAAATTATTCTACGTTACTTAATACTAAATTTAGATGATAATGGATATTTACCCATAACTACCTCAGAAGTTGCAGATCAGCTAGCAGTAAATGAAGACTTGGTTAAACATAGCATCCGTATCCTTCAAAAATTGGAACCAATAGGTGTAGGGGCAAGGGATTTGAAGGAATGTCTACTATTACAAACTCAGGAGTTTTATCCAGATGACTCCTTAGTCACCTATGTAATCAGAGAATACCTTGAATTACTTGCAGATAAAAAATGGCATGAAATTTCACGTAAGTTGAATATATCTTTAACAGAAGTAAAAAGAATTTTCGATTGCATTCAAACTCTTAACCCAAAGCCCTGTGCTGAAATTTCCAATAACTCTACACGTTACTTATATCCAGACATAACAATCGAAAAATCATATGGAGCATATAGCATTTCTATAAATAATAGCTATTTACCAAAAATCCAATTAAACCAACAATACATGCATTTTTTAAACAAAAAAAATGAAACATCAAAATATATTAAAGAAAATTATCAAAAATACATGTGGTTAGTTAGAAGTATTGAACAGCGCCAGAACACAATTTTAAAAATTACTCAAGTAATTATAGAGAAACAGCAGGATTTTTTAGATAATGGCTTTGCTTCCTTACAACCGTTGACATTAAAAGAAGTTGCAGAGGAAATAGATATGCACGAATCCACTGTCAGTCGTGCTATAAATAATAAAATTATCCGAACACCAAATGGAGCCCATGAAATGGGGAAATTATTCACCTCAAAAATCGGGCAAAGCAATGGTGGTAACTCTTCTTCCACAAAAGTTAAATTATTACTAAAACAGTTAATAAATGAGGAGGATAAGTACAAGCCGCATTCTGATCAAAAAATTGCAGATCATTTTAAAAAAAATAATGGAATAATGATTTCACGGAGGACTGTTGCAAAGTATAGAGAAGAACTAAATATTTTACCTTCTTCAAAGAGAAAGAAAATTGTTTGAACAGTAACTTTTCTAAAAACGGAAGCCACGGCAGACATCACTTTTTTGACCATTTTAAGTATACACACATCAAATGCCACTTAACAATGTATCAACCGATGTTCTGTCCCAATTTCACCAAAGTTTATTGTATAAAACCAAAGCGTCAGTTGTTGCAAAAGTAACAAAAGTGAAATAAAAATCTTTTTATATTAGGACTTGTTTCAATAATTAGGAATCATTTATAGCTTAGTCGTTAACATACTAGTATATAAAAATAGTTATCAAATTAATCATTTCTGGTATTGTAACAACACCAACGATTGAATTTGCAATAGCCTGATTCCCACAGTGGTGAGCAAAAACTAGGCAAAAAGATAATAAGAAATCCTCTGAATACTATTCTCATACAATATTTAGACTAGTCATAATTGCGGAAAACAGAAGTTTAACTTAGCTTATCGCGCGGGCCACCTTAAAAAGGTGGCTGTAACTATATTATTTGCTATCTCTTAAATTTTAACCCATCAACTTCTTCAATGAATTTTTTTGAATTATAGTTAGAGTAATATATTGATTAGTTTCCCAAACGGACCTCTAACGTAGTTTCGCTCCCCCCCATGGTTCTTTGGCTGGACCTACTCAATTAGTATACCTGCTTCTTTTACGCGAGCCAGTGCACTATCAAGATCATCAACTTCAATTGATAAATCGTGTACCGATGTCCCCGTGCCACCTTCTGAAAGGAAACTAATTTGAGTGTCCATTTTCTCATAAGAAACATAGGGAGAAACATAGGGACAGGTTCCTCGTCCCACTTTTTCACTAAACTAAACAAATTCTATTGCTACAAAAAAGGTGACCATCAATACAGCAAGAATCAGAAAAACGACAAGTGTCTGCTTCATTGTTGACCTCCTCTAATACAGTTTTTCGAAAGGACATTTGTTAATATGTGTTACCCATTTTTCGCTCTATTCAATCTTAGAACCTCTTCACATCCGTCCCGACCGGATAATTGTTATCACCATCAGTACAAACATGAGGGCTGCGATTACTGCACCGATTTCAATGATTGGCAGGTTCCAGATGATGGTGTCCTGTCCGACAATTGCTAAACCGACAATCAGGCTGCCCATTAGAATACTGAAGGCAAGCATCAGAACACTGAAGGAAAGCCGGTTACTTATCTTGTCCACCCTGCGCATGATTTGATCGCCGCGTTTCACATTAATATCCAGCCCAATCTTGCCTTTCTTGATTACGTCCATTACTTCCTTCAAATCACTTGGCAATTCGGAAATAATACCGATGTCTTCACCAATCTCTTCCAGTGAATTTCGGATAATTTCCTTTGGACGGTACCGCTGCCACATCAGTTTTTGTGCAAAAGGTTCCGCTGCCCGCATAAGGCTAAATTCCGGATCGAGTCGTTGCAGAACTCCCTCAAGCGTCAGGATTACCTTGCTGACCAGCGCCAGTTCTGTTGGTATTTTTATGTAGTTGTGATACGACACATTTAATATTTCCAGGATAACCCTGCCGAGGCTGAGCTCTTTCATTTTGATGTTTTCATAGCGGACATGCAGGTCGTCCAAGTCACGCCGCAATGCTTCAATATCTGTCTCTTCACCGATAATATCCATCTTGGAAAAGGTTTTTATCATCGATTTTGTGTTGCCCTGGTGAAGGTTCACGAGAATCGAAGCAAAGTATTGTCGCATCTTCTTATTGATCATTCCGGTTTCCCCAAAATCAAAAAATGCAATCGAGTTCTTCGGCAATACATATATATTTCCAGCGTGTGGATCGGCATGAAAAAAACCATTCTCGAACAGCTGCCGTAGCATTGTATCTGCAAGGCGCCGGGCAATTTTAACCCGATCATATCCATTGGCATCCAGTTCCTCAACTTTGGAAATTTTGATACCTGCAATTTTTTCCATCGTCAATACCCGTTTGGTCGAAAAATCCCAATAAACGTTCGGGACTTTAATAAACGCATCATCCTCAAACTGCTTGGAAATCCGTCCTGCACCAATGCCTTCCATTAAGTAATCCAACTCATTCTTCAGTGAGGTGGAAAGTTCATCAATAATGTCACAGAGCCGGTATCGCTTTGCCCAGGCAGTGCGTTCCTCCAGTATCCTCCCAAATCCCTGCAAAATTTCCAAATCCGTTTCGATCTTGGACTTCAGCCCCGGTCGCTGTACCTTAATAACGACATCCTCGCCACTAAAGAGCTTAGCCGTATGTACCTGTCCGATTGACGCTGTCGCAAGCGGGTCGGAATCCACGCTTGCAAACAGATTGCCGAGCTCATCCTCAAGCTCTGATTCTATTGTAGAACGCACATGTTCGAATGGAATAACCCGTGCATGATCCTGAAGCTTTTCCAATTCTTCTATTATTTCCTGTGGCAACGCATCATGGCGGGTACTGGCAATCTGACCGAGCTTAATAAATGATGGCCCCAGATCCTGCAGTGCATGCCGCAGCCTTTTCCCAACATTTTTCATGTTTCGATCTATCTCATCAGCACCCTGCCCTGCTGCAAGTCCTCGATCTGCCAGGCCAACCCGGAACAGGAAATGGCTGAATCCATTTTTCATAAGTACATTTATAATTTCACGATAGCGCTTTGTATGTCTAAATCGTTGCCCGAGCAATTTAATCAGCTCCTGTTTCATCTAATTTTGCATTAGTTATATCTTCCTCTTTTACGATACAGCTAAACGGCATCACACACAACAATTCTGCCATGCCTACCAGCTATCCTATGAAAAAATTACGACTGAATCATGTCAGGTGCTGAATCAGGATGTTCGCTAAATTAGATGGAGTGGAACTTTGGTAAGGGATTCGGAACTAAAACGCATGGGCGGTAATATAATTTCTTTTCAAAAGACCCATGAATATAACATTATGCCAAGAGCCATCCCGATAAAATTGTTCTATTAATTCTCCTTCTTCATAAAATCCTAGTTTTTGATACAATTTAATTGCCCCTTCATTGAAGGAAAATACTCGTAAATACACTTTGTGCAGATTCAACTCGTTAAATGCAAAATCCAATAGCAGACGAAAAGATTCCTGTCCAAAACCTTTACCCCAGTAACTTTTATCCCCTAGGCTTATATTACATTCAGCATTACGGTTTCCATAATCAATATTAATAAGCGACGTGACGCCAATTGGATTATTAGCTTCAAGTTCCTCAATTATGTAGATTTTGGAATTATTAGATTCAGTTATGCTTTTAACGTAATTTTCAGTGTCAGCATACGTAAAAACATCCAAAGATGAGTCTGTGAAATGCATAATCTCTATATCGTTTCTCCACCTATGGTAAGTAGAAACATCTTCACTGGACATTTTTCTTAGCCGAACTCTTTCTCCACTAAAAAGCATTTGAAGCTCCCCTTTTCTGCTTGTTATTCAAATCTCGTTCCTTTTATAAGAAACCTGTTCCAACATTGTACCCTTCACATCCAACTTGCAAAAAAACACTGTTCCTTTTATATTTTAAAAAAAGAGCGTTCCTACATTTTAATTATTTCCGTAAAATTTTCTCCATCGCTTTTCCCTTCGCTAATTCATCGACCAGCTTATCCAGATAGCGAATTTCCTGCATTGTTGATTCTTCGATGTCTTCCACTCGGACACCGCAAATCACACCTTTGATCAATGTTCGTAAAGAATTCAGTTGAGGGGCTTCCGCAAAGAAGGTCTCAAAATCTGTCTTTTTTTCCAGTTGCGCCTCTAACTCTT
Organism: Virgibacillus litoralis; assembly: GCF_017873675.1. Classification (GTDB taxonomy): domain Bacteria; phylum Bacillota; class Bacilli; order Bacillales; family Amphibacillaceae; genus Lentibacillus; species Lentibacillus litoralis. The sequence continues at coordinate 23,212 of NZ_JAGGKK010000001.1, forward strand.
CCTGGCTATACCCTGTCAACCAACGGATAATCTCATCGACTTCCGCTTTCGTACGTCCTTTTTTCTCTGCCTTCGTAACATAATGGGGATAGACACTTGCAAAACTCATTGTATAAATCTTATGTTTGGCCATGATACACTCTCCCGTTCTTGTATTATCGATTAGCTGTCTCCAATTATATCAAAGTTGATTTCTCATGGATTGCTTAATTTTTAAAAATTTTATGTAAAAAGTCATTTATGCACATTTCAATGAGATGTGCAATATTTAGTCAGGAAAGTACAGAAGTCATTAGTGAGAAAAATTTTTATACTTGCAGCTTGATTGGGTAGAAGTAAACATCTTTCCAACAGTATTTTCTAGAGACTGTAATCGACTACCCTAAACCCGAGTAAGCTTATCCGGGTTCCGTACGACATAGATTCTTGCGAACTTTCCTTGCCGGAGTTGTACACATATAGCGGCTACTGTTTCTTCACCAGAACGGAGTACTATACTGGTCTCACCATTCAAAGAAGTAGTTTCATAGTGAAGACTTTCCTGATAAAAGGGAGCCATCCCTTCAAGCGCAGCAGCCAGGAATCGAGCTACGAGATCACGCTTTTGTACTGGGTGTCTGAATGCTTTTACTTTTCCTCCTCCGTCAGTGACGAGCATGACGTCTTCAGTCAGCAGAGACAGTAGATGATCCACGTCACCTTGTTCAAGGGAAGTGAGGAACCGGTTGAGCCATTCCAATTCTATCGCTTCGGTCGCGACTTTCTCTTCCTCTGATATTCCCATCTTGTTTCTCGCCCGGCTCATCAGCTTGCGGCAGTTCGCCTCTCTCTTGCCGAGCAGTTCGGCTATTTCGGGATAATCGAATCCCAGCGCCTCACGCAAGACGAAAACTACCCGTTCTGTAGGTGTCAGCCTCTCCAACAGTACGAGCATGGCGTAAGAAAGCAAATCACGGCGGACAACCGTCATCTCAAGTGTATCTGATTCTTGCGTCCGAATCGGTTCGGGAAGCCACGGACCGACGTATGCTTCCCTCTTCTTTCGTGCCGACTTCTGCAGATTGAGACAGCGATTGGTCACCATTTTACACAAATAAGCTTTTGGCTCCTCTAAACGTTCGACATGTGCTTCGTACGCCTTAAAAAATACGTCCTGTACCGCATCCTCCGCGTCTGCAACAGACCCTGTCAGCTGATATGCCAGCGTAAACAGCAGCGCTTTATATTGATCGTATAGTTCTTCCATCTCACTGTCCCTCCTGTCTTGAGAGTTATAACTATTGCATCTTGGACACTTTATTTCTATCGAAGGTAACTGGCTTTATCCTCTACCAGCTTTTTGAGCTTCCCAGGAGTCTTTCCTGTCATCACCATATCAATTCCCCATTTGCGTATCCAAAACACACCTTTTTGACCCAGACCAATATTATAGACATCCATATTTGATTTCGATGCTTTATGGATCGGTGCAAGTTGACCCTCCAAATCGGCACTCACGATCTTTCCCAGTCGAATCCCTTGTATTCCAGCTTCAAAGCACGTCTTCTGTTCCGCCTTATCTGTTTTCGGATCGACGATTCTCGCACAGTCGCCAATGCTGTATACCCCCGGCGCCCCTTGTACACGATAACATTCATCTACCAGCACCTGACCATCAGGTGTAATTGGTAAGCCCATACCGCGCAGGGCTGGATTCGGTAACAGACCAATCATCCATATCAATAGACCAACTTTCAGTGAATCGCCATTATTTAGGGTCACCTCTCCTGTTTCCTCCCGTATCGCTTTACGATTGTAAAGTGCGGTCACTCCACATTTGTTGAGCTCCTGATCCAACTTCCGCCTAAATTTCTCCGACACTCCTGGGAGCAGTTGTTCCTGTGAATTCAGCAAATATACGGAAACGTTGGACGAATTCAGTCCTAGCGCAGCTGCTTCCTTCTGCATAGAGAGTGCTAGCTCTGCAGACGTCTCGATGCCACTGATACCCGCTCCAGCAACCGCGATTGTCATTAGTCGCTTTTGTTCTTCAGGATTCGTCTCGTCAGCAGCCTTTCGTAAATTGACATGCCAGCGCTCCCGGATGTCTGCCGCGGATTGTTGATCAGTCAAGGCAATCCCACCTTGGTCGGTATCTGGTCGCCGAACGGTGCTGCCAACAGCCACGACTAAAAGGTCATAATGAATTTGGGCATCATTTCCTTGCACATCCACATATTGAAACCACTTTTCTTCACTATCCACAGATGTAACTGTACCTTGCACAAATTCAAATTCACCTAAATTTAAATCATTCCAAGGAATCATAATTTCTTCCTCGACCGTAGTTGGCCGAAATAACCTCAATTTGCGCAGATGTCCGGGCTGCTTGTCGACCAGTACAAACCGAATCCGCCGTCCGTTTGCCATGTCCCGGGTTGTTTCCTGTATTTGTTTGAGTGCTTTAAGCCCTGCATAACCGCCTCCGATAATTATACATGTCAAGTCGTCCATTATTACTCAGCTCCTTTTTAAGTTTCATACATATAACAATGTAAGACCCTGATTTGTGACATCGGAAACGAGCAAACGTGATATTTTAAAATCTTTACTATTATCACGCCTTTAGTTGAATAAGACTTCTATAATTATTCCTTATTAAATAAATTGGCTTACCGAAGTTCGATAAGCCAATTCCATAAATAGTTTGCTATTTTGATAATGCGATTTTAATATGGGTTAAGTGGTGCTCTTCATGCCAAGCTAATTTTGCAACTTTTGCTGCAACTGTTATTTCACCGTTATTCGGGTGAGTAAAAACATGATCTAATTGGTCTTCCGTTAAACTGGATCCTAAAGATACGATGCGCTCATTTATACCTTCCAGCATTTTAATAGAACTTTCTACGGGTAGCTCTGTATCCGGTTGAATAGCCCACTTTTCTTGATCAAAAGCTGGTACTGTTGGATTCTCATCTGTTAAAGCTAGCTTCAAACGTTGATACATGTTCAACTGAGAGTCAGCAATATGATGAACAAGTTGACGAACTGTCCAGCTACCATCGCGATATGTTCTGCTTAGTTCCTCATCGCTTAATGAATCAACAGTTTCTGTTAATCGAATCGTGTAAGTTTCGATTTCCTTTAGCCATTCTTGAATATTTTCTAACGTTACCTTTTTGGGAACTTGTAATTCCCCAATTGGAAATCTTACATCCATGTTTAATCTCCTTTCCCTAATTATTATTACTAGAATACTTCATAATCCTATTCGTGAAAATAAGGGCTAACCCTTTTTTATTTCTGATTTCTTTTCAGCATTTGTTGTAAATATTCTTCTGATTTTCCTTTAGGGATACTGAGCGTTTCCCAATTCTCACCTTTTATTTGTTTCCCAATATAAACGATTTGCCCAATATGATAGGCATAGTGCGCCATTTGCCTTTCAATTGCCTCTAATGCCGTATGACTTTCACCACGAATGAACACACTTTTCAAGAGATCCTGACCCTCTAACCCATTTAATGTTTCAAAAACAGTATTCCAACCCTTTTCCCAAACTGTTATCAATTCCTGTTTTGACGATATATCATTCTCAAATTCCTGATCACGGTTCCTGTATGACTTTTCTCCATCCGATGTTAAAAAATCAGACCATCTGGACACCATATTACCACTTAAGTGTTTAGCTATAACAGCGACACTATTTGAAGCATCATTTAAATTCCAGTGAATATCGTCATTTGACAATTGACTTATTGTTCTATCCCCAAGATCTTTGACACTTTTAAACCGTTCTTGAACAACTTTTAAATACTCATTTCCGAGACCCATCGTTTACCCTCCCAGTCAGTATTCCGTCGTTCTGTTGCTCTATTAAACTAAAATCCAGATATAGTTTTCGCCACGAAAAAATGAATTGAAAATGTATGGTAAATCTTCTTCCTTAATGCCTTAACCGTTATCTTTCACTTTTAAAATAAGGTTTATTTGTTCCACTTGAATAAATACCTTGTTGCACTAAACCGAAAATACAACTATTTACGAGTGATGCTTCTTGAATGACAACATGAACCTGGAATTTCAGTGTAATCGTAAGCATCATGGAGACGCCACCATTCATATGGGGGAGATTGCGGCCAGCCTTGGGGCGAGTTTTCCCAAGTTTCTTGTCGGCCAAATGGTGTTAGGTCAAGGTAGTTAAAAGGACTTAAGAGTGTATCGAGACCTCGTAAATACGTAGAATACGTGTGGAAGACACGGTCTCCATCACGCAGAAAAACACTCAAGCCCTGGTGTTGAAGCTGTGCACCATCCTTTGATGTGGCCTCAAAATCGTAATTAAATTCGCTTTCAAAAGAAGAAAACCACGGTATCCCCCAACCCATACGTTCTTTAAAGTGTTCGATTTTGCTCAAAGGTGCCTGGGACACCAAAACTAAAGAAGTACCACGAGCATACAGATGAGAAAGGTGTCCCATACTATCAACAATCATGGAGCAACCCTCGCAACCCTCATCCCAAGTCGGATCAAACATAAAGTGATATACAATAAGCTGGCGACACTCCTTAAATAAATCAAGTAAACTTACTTCGCCATTTCGTCCTTCAAAAATATAATTTTTATCGATTTCAACCATAGGCATCCTGCGACGCTCAGCACTCAACTCATCCTGCTTACGAATAATCCCCTTCTCCTTTGTTAATAACTTCTGACGAGCCGCAAGCCATTCATCATGCGTGACAATCTTGGGAAGATTTACGCTAATATCCTCACTCATAAAATATACTCCTTTCTGATTGCATTCATATATTAATTCTTTTCGTTGCTTTAAAATCCTTTTTCTTAACAAAAATGCCCTTATATAAAATTTAGACGCAAGCACTTATTCCTGATTTGCCCCCGTTTGTGTAAGCCTGAAATTAAATCAATTATTTTCTCCACCTCAAAAAGAAAACCACCGCTAATTTAGTCGGTGATTTTCTTGCATGGTCCGGATTATTTTGATTCCTTTGATAAATAATCTTCTAATTGATTAAAGGTGCCTAAAAATCCTTCATGAACCATAACTTGTGATTCTCCAAAGGTTTTCAGTTCCTCTTCAGTTGCTGATGTAGCAGGAGCCACTATTGCTGTAAGGGTTGTTTTACCCCCATTTTCAGTGAACGTCAGTGTATTCAATGTTTCCAATGGCCAGTTTTCGTTAAAAGGTGCACGCACAATATTTCCTTCCTCATCAGAAAAATAACTGGTGTAAACGACTCTCTCTGGTGTAATCATTTCATTGTATATAAATTTAACCCACATTACATCGCCATCAGCAGGGTTCTGGCTGTAATGGAAGACACCTCCCGGACGAAAATCTGCTTTTGCAACATGAAACGTCCACTCTTTCGGCCCCCACCAGTTCTGTAAATGTTCTGATTCGGTAAATGACTTAAACACCAGTTCTCGTGAAGCATTGAAAGTATGGGTTATTTCAACTTGGTTTAACATTTTGGTCCCTCCATTAATTTTATTAGTTATCTTTCTTTTTGATTTCACTCTTTTGTAGTTACTGCAAATATCGATAATTAAACCATACCTCTTACTCCAGGATTGCGCCTGTTAACGCATTCATTTATAGATGGATTAAACTTATTACTTCCTTATGTTTTCTTAAGTCTATCACATACTATTGCTATGAATTTCTTCTCGATTGCTCAATAATCTGGACGTATTGCTGCAGATTAGGGTTCTTATTTTTGATTACATAAGAAACATTAGCAATACTGCTGCTATCCACCTTTAAAATAATGATAAAGTTGATTCAAGATAATAATTCTTTTATATTAAAAATAAGATGCTAGATTCATAATGAAAGGAGCAGGATTATGAAGCAAGCAAGGGATTTATTAAGCAATTTAAAGTCATTGGCCGGTCCGTTACCAGAATTTCATCCAAATGAGATAACGAACAACCCGTCAGATTTGTTTTTGCAATGGCTGAACACGGCCATTGAAGAAGGTGTTAACGAACCTCATGCAATGACACTATCAACTGTCGATGCGGAAGGAGCTCCCGACGCCAGAGTATTAATTTTGAAAGATGTAACCCGTGACAGGTGGTATTTTGCAACATCACTGGCAAGTCGAAAAGGAGAGCAGCTGCACGTAAACCAGAAAGTCGCCTTAACTTTTTATTGGTCTGAAATAGGCAGGCAGGTTCGAATACGTGGAGTCGCTTCCGAAATGACAAAAGAGAGAAACACGGAGGATTTTTTGAAGAGGTCGAGTGCAGCTCAGGCAATGGCACTAATCGGAAATCAGAGTAAAACATTGGATAAACGAGAAGATTTAGAGAGTGAACTGTTAAAAACGAAAGACTTGGTAAATCAAACCCCTAAAACAATAAGCCCCAACTGGAAGCTTTTTGCTGTCCTTGCTGATGAAATCGAATTCTGGCAAGGGGATCCGGAACGCAAGCATATGCGGGTGCAATATAAGCGTAACGGTGAGCAATGGAAGCATCGTTTGCTTTGGCCTTGAACAGCCTTAACAGAATACTATTACCAAAACGGCTTGCTTTTGAAGAACCATCTTCCGCCAAAATGGTATGCACGGATCTAATCTATTGTAAGAGAGGTTAAAGTTCTATAAATAACATTAACCTCTCTCACCAGATTGCTCTACAAAAACTGGTTCGGCATAAACTATATATCTCTTAGGAGCATTTCCTATATAGCTAAATGGATAACAAGTTGTTAACGTAAGTATTTCATTTGGTGCTGTCGAACGAATCACTGTACGATCATCTGCATCTACAATTTCCGTATATTTAATTTCATACTTATACTCTCCGTCAAGCATTTCAACAACTATATAATCGCCAATAACAAGATCACCTAAATTTTGAAACACTGTGTTTCGGTGACCTGACAGAACAATTTGATTATTTTGCATTGGGTAAGAAGAACCGATAAAATGCCCGACCCCTTGTTTAAGTTCTTCCTCCCCCGTACCTTCTATTATTGGAAGCTCCGCCTTTATGCTAGGTATGTGTAAAACACCAAAAATTTCTCCTTTTTCAAATTGATAGGATTTAGGAGTTGCCTTTTTAGTAATCACTTGTGCTGAGCTAGATACCACTTTCGATTTTGCAATTTCATGTGCTTTGTCCTGTGAAATTTTACTGTCTACCATTAGCCACGATCCGTATAGCAAGAAAATCCCACCTAAAGTAGATAGGATAGATACAATTACAATTATGCTGACCTTCTTTTTCTTTACTGACATAACATTTTCCAACTCCTGTTATGATATTTACATCTTTAACTGAACTAATCCCCTCCTAAAGGTAGGAGGGGAATTAAAAATTTTTAAGCTCTTCCTCTTTTTTTCTGATAAACGACCAAAGCAATAGCTAGAAGGCTGAATAACAATCCAAGCATTAGGAAGTTCATAGCATTTGATGCAGTATTTGGTAGTTTTTTCCCAGTTACACCACTATCATTAATAGTAGAGTCTTCGTTAGATGTAGTTTCTTCTACAGATTCTTCAAAGACAGTATATGTACTGAAATGATTAACTGTGGCGATTACATTTCCATCTTCGTAAGTTCCACCGATTTTTTCCCACTCATTAGTTTCTTCATTAAGGAAGTAAATTGCTAAATTATTCGTGTCCTTTACCAATTCTTGATCTACTGGGAAACGGAGTGTAATTGGTTGGTCAAATTGACTGACAAGTTTATTCCCCTGGGTAATACTAAAGTCAAATACAGCGCTAAGAGCACCATTAACAGCTTCCAATTTATCCAAGTTTATTTTTGTGACTTTTGAATTTTGTAATACGTTAGACGGTACGGAAAGTTCAACCTCACTATGATCAAGCTGGATGGTTGCTTTACGTTGTAACAATTCATCCATTTCTTCTGGACTAAATTGAATAGTTGAGTTCTCTATATTAAACATTTTTTCCAAGTTGACGGTTAATAATCCTTCGTTTGCAAGTAAATCAATTACATTCATTGGAAGTTTTGCCGTATTCTTCGTAATGTTTGGATCAACAGTAATATGATTTTTTAGAGAAACATCGTCTCCCTTAGATTTCTCTTTTTCATTATTACTTTCTGGTTCTGTTGTTGCTTCAACGGACTTAGATGCAGTTGAATCTTCCGAAAATACGCCTCCCCCAATTCTGATTTTGTATGTGGTTGAAGGTTCTAAATTATCCAGCGTAAATTGCTGTTCTCCGTCCACTTTAATTCTACAAGGGGAAACAGCGCCTATTGGAAAACATTCACTCCATTTTGAATCAAGGGATACGTACATATAAAGAATTCCGTCTGGAACGTTTGTGTTATTCGCAGTCCAACTTATCGTAATCGAATGATCTGTACTTTCCTTAATTTCAACATCTAAACGCCTTATATACTCCTCCGTTGTTCCCAAATATTCCTCACCGTAATCGTAATAATAAAAGGTATACCCTTTTTGTGCTTCTTGCTCTGCTTCACTTAACTGTTCAAATTTTGCTTTTTGATCTTTCGCATATGCAAGTGATATTGATTCTGTTTCTTCCAACCTATCCAAATAGTCGGGGGAAATTTCAATTGTTTTTACTTCCATATCGGTTCTAGGATTGGATTTAGGAAAGGACTTATGTAATAATTCATTCATTTTATTGGTTAAATCGAACTTCATATAAAATGCAAGCAATAATTTTTTGGCTGTCAAAACTTGGTCCTCGCTTGCCTTAATGGTGTCACTTAACTCCGGTTGAATAAAAATAGAATGAAAAACGACATTCCCATCTTTATCTTTGTATACTCGAAGTAGTGAATCATTTTGGTAATCTTCATCTACCAAGGTTAGTTTGTCATATGTCTTCAGTTCTTCTGCCTCCAAGCTATTCACCGGAAAAATGAAAAACACCACCAAAATAGCAAAGATTATTAATTTCAATTTTTTCATTACGTTTCCTCCTGCAATAATTATTCTAAATAAATTGGTAATTCAAGAATACTTTTCCTATCCTCTTATTATTTCGGCAAACTTTAATTTTTTTTAACAAGGAATAACTTTTTAGTCTTAACAAAATAAAAAAGACCCAAAAATATAATGTCTGACACATTATCGCCAGGCACTTATTTGGGTCTTGCTTCTTTAATAAAACTAAATCGTGCAACTATCTTACTGTTCAAGACAAGCCCTCGGTAGTGTAGACTTTATTCTTGTTTGGTTCTCTTTGTATTCATCATAATAGTTAGTATTATAATGACTGGAGTTATAAGTTCGACTTTTCCAATCATCGCCAACAGCAATAAAAACGTTATTGTATCTTTTTGGTCAGGCTAATAAACAACAACGGAGCAAACCCGAACGATTACTTCGGGTTTGCTCCATATCGATGCCAGGCCAAAATCCACTAAGATTTCGCTGTTATTCACGACCAATCGTATTGTTTAAATTCTCGCGATATTTGTCTTTCCAAGTTTTCGTGTCCTTCACTAATTCGTCACAAAAAGCGGCCACGTCCTCACCCGTGAGCTCAGTGACTTTCTTACCATCCGCTGCACCTTCCTCAAAGAGATCGAGAATGCCACCAAAGATTTGGCTGGATTCCTTCCAGTCGGTAAGGCCACCAGTGGTCCACATGTATTTTTGGATAGCTTTGTAAGCGTTAAAGTATTCACTTGGAAGTGTTTTCGCACGCGCCTCCATCTCTCTCCATTCCCGCTTGTCATCCAGACTTCCGATAATTTTTTCAATAAAACTCATTTTATCTACTCCTTTTGATTTCTTTCGTTTTAAGTTCGTTCATTTTGCTTGAAATGAAATCCCATTTTTCCCAAAACGTTTCAACTTGCTCTTGACCTGCTGCGTTGAGTTTGTAAAATTTTCTAGGTGGTCCCACAGTCGATTTCTTTTTCTCAATGTCCACCAGTTTGTTTTTCTCGAGCCTTATTGTAATCGTATAAACTGTGCCTTCAACAACATCAGTAAAGCCAAGTTCTCTCAGCTGTTGCGTGATTTCATATCCGTATGTTTCGCCACGGCTGATGATCTCAAGCACACACCCCTCGAGCAACCCTTTCATCATTTCTGTGTTATTATCCAAATTTATCCCTCATTTTTAATGTAATTTCACTATATTATCCAGTACTCTGTATCACAAGTATTAAGTATTACTTATTACTGGTATATAGTAATACAGAATAGCATCTCTTGTCAAGTATGAATATTTTCTTCATAGAGCTTTATCAAGTTTGGTAGTTCATAATTCAACCTGACTTTTAAAAGAGCTTTCTCCAAATCATCGTTACTTTAACTGCGATTTTTAATGGTTTTGTATAGGGTGGACTGAATAATCTTTGAAAATATTTTGGACTACTTTCATAACTTTGCTGCTTATCTGCCTTCAACTGTGATTACCTGATTATACCTGATACTGCCACAAGAATTACCACTAGTTACCACCCAAAGTCAAGGAACCAGTAAGATAGTATTTTTACTCTCTTTATTGTCAAAGAAAAGGGCAATTTTTCAGTGTTTTACTGAAAAAATTACCCTCTCGTTATTCAATTCAACAATAGCGCCTGATTGTTGAAAATTCTTTTATATTGCATAGTAGTTTTGTGCTCCGTAGCAAATGACTATGTTTTGTTAATTGTTCATCTTCGGCACAATCCACTTTAATTAAATAAAGAATATTTTAAACATAGAAAGATTAAACTATTTCTAAAAGCACATAAGTGGAGGAGCATCTATGGCATTTTCAATATTTTTTGCATTAACAGTAATAATAAATCTGACATATGTCGTATCCAAAAAGAATCTTCATCTATTTGAAATATTCTTCATTTGGATGGTAATTAACATTATTCATCATAATTTTATGACCATCTTCGTATTGAACATGGAGATGATCAATTTAAATAGCAGTTCAACTAGTTATTGGACAATGGCACTTATTAGGGTCTTCCTTATTCCTGTTCTTATTATTTGGTATATAGATAATACCCAGGGGGCTAATAACAGGAATAATTGGATTATACTGTTTATTTTAATACCCCTTTTAATAGGGATTGAATATCTAGCCAACCTTCTTAATGTATATGATTTTGAGAAATGGAATCTTTTTTATTCCATAATAGAGTGGGTTGTCATTTTACTTATTATAAACTTCCTCTCAACCATCTTTAGAAAAATACTTAGAAAAGAGATGAGCTAATTGTTACCATTGCCAGAACAGTTTAACGAAAATGAATGGTTTATAATCCTTACCACTGTTTGTGGTTTCATATTGATTTTGTTACTCCCAAAACGATATCCTCATGTAATTTCTATCTTAATGGTTTTGTTCACTGTAACTATTGCTATTATTATGGACCATCTAATAGCAACGCCACCCTTGGATTTATATGACCTTAATGACCTTGAGAAATATGAGGTAACAGACATAGTAACATATTTGATGTATTCTCCCTATGCATTACTATGTGTATATTTATTTGACAAGTTTGATCCAAAGGGTAAATATATTACTACATATGTCGTCTTTTGGTCTCTTTTTGCTCTAGGCTTTGAATGGTTAGCTGTGTTTTTTAATGTTTTTAAGTTTAGTGGATGGACTTTCCTTAATTCATTTGCCTTTTATCTACTTGCTACATCTATATACATACTTTTTTTCAGATTTATTATGGACTCGTTAAAAAGTAAAAAAGCAAAAGAGGTATGAAGTTACATTTTTGTATAGTAGGAAGATTAAAGAGGAATAACAAGTTTATAAAAATAGAGCAAAAATGGATTTTTACTCTATTTTTATATAATCGTTTTGCTACAAGTCAATTATAATGAAGACCTTTATTACACAGAATGAGTCTACTACGCAATAAAAGAGTTACTCCACAATCTAGCCCATTTCAGAAGGGTGCACAATTTGATAAGCGCGCCCGTTTGTTTAATTGTTTGTTACGACTTCTCCCATTCCTTATACACCTTTTTCCTGATACCAACGGATAATCCTCCATTTATAATCCGAACCCTTTTGCCAAACTTCAAGATTCAAGGCTCTAACCACTCTTTCACTTTCATCATCACTATATGTAATTTCATATGAAGCCGTTGCCTGATTTTCGTGTTGTGGTAAGATTTTTAATCCTGAAAAAATGAACTGTATTTTTTTACCTTTAAAGTGATTAGCGGCCTCTTCATTGCCTTCTTTTATATCCTTAATATTGAATTTTTCTACCTGTCCCACTGATGGCATGTAAAGACACCCCTGAAATTCATCAGAATATAGATCATTCATCTCCTCATATTTCCCATTCTCAAATTCCTGATGTAACTCCATTAACCTATATACCTCATTTGATACTTCTTGTTCCAGGACCATACTTTCCACTCCTAACGAATATTATCTATACATAATATTATTCGGCAATAACCCCCTAATTCCTTTTCCTTTTTTACGCAAAATAGATCCAATATATTATATCAGAATAAACAATACCTCCAAGACTTCTTAGAACAAATGGGTTACCGAAATAATAACCCATTCTTTCGTTAAGGCACCCGTTAGCGTAAGAAGCCAGATATCAAGTTATTCGGATGCCAATTTTTTGATCATCTTATAATTAATCAATGTAATGTTTCTACGTTCTACAGTTTGAGACCTAATATTTTGGTATCCCTGACGTTCAAAAAAGGGTCTTGCTGTAATACTTGCTTCCGTATCAATTTCCGAAATCCGTAGTTCTCTCGCTTCAGATTCAAGCATATTTACCAAAGTTGTAGCTATTCCTTGTCCTTGAAAGTCCTTATGAATGTAAAGTCTATCCAAGTGTCCATTATGACTCATGTCACTAAAACCGACAATTTTATCATTTATTTCAGCAACATATGTGATGTTATTACTTAAAGATTCCTTCCAATTTGTCAGTTTAACCTCAATTTCATCTTTAGGTGCCCATGCATTAAGTTGTTCTAGTGAATAATCCCGTGCGTTTATAGAGTGTACTGTTTCATAAAAAAGTGAAACAATCTTATTAATGTCAGCACCGTGATAGCCTCGAATTTTCATAATCCTTGTGTCCCTTCCAAAATAATAAATATCATTAGATGTCCTCCAAATACCCCCTGACGACTTCGATTTACTTATGATTAATCCTTTTTCTTATTCCTCAATATGGCCCGTTTGAGAAATTAGCCTTTTCTTTTAAAAAAAGCGCCCTATAAAGGAATAAACACTATAGTTTGAATTTCTTTAATTGAGGGTGAGAATAAACTCTTCAACATCCTTACCACGCGCGTTTGCATACCCGCTGTCTTCACCCGAAATCATGAACCCACATCTTTTTAAAACCTTTATGGATCCAGTATTGTCTTTTGCAGCACGAGCATAAAGTGGACGAATTGTAACCTGTTTTAGAAATTCCCGTAAAGCTTTGGTTGCAATTCCCTTACCCCAGTATTCCTTTCCAATCCAATAGGTTACTTCTGGTTCCCCAAACTGCTCGAAGTGTACTACATGGCCAACGACGGTGTTCTCAACAATGATTGTTTGCTTAATAATATTCTCATTCGTAAGTATTTTGTTCCAGTGTTCAGCGAAGCTATTCCAATCATTAGGGTTCTTACTTGTAAAGGCGGCCATTTGGTTTGCCTCACTATCCTGCTGATGCTTAAAAAAAATAGGAAGATCATCTTCAATCACATTTCGAAGCACTAAATTGCTCATTAAACTCCTCCTCTGTTCTTTACTTTATTTTAGCAAACATATGTTCCTGTCACAATATATTTTATCGTATAAAATTCCCTTGATATAGTCCTATCAATTTATTTCCTTGTTTAATTACATGACCCGTTTGCGGAAAACTGATCCTATTGAAAGCCAATCAAATTTGTAATAAAAATGATAACATTTTTATTACAAAAACTATGCCAAGCATGGTACTTGCTGAATATCCGCCTATGATAATGGGGGCTCTTTATGCTTTTATTTAGCAATCGATACTTTTCTATGGCCCAATTATAATTTTGAAATTCTTAGTAATGGATATAAAATTTTTATTTCTGTTGCTTGTCTGATGAAATTAAAAATAGGCAAACACACATTTTTCAGTTCCTTCATAAGCTATATAAAAAATAGCTTGGAGGAAAAAATTATGGGTAATGAACAACAGCAAAAACATGTTCCTCCCAATCGATCTAAATGGCATTTGTATGAGGTAATCGGTATTTTATTAGTTGTCATTTCACTAGCCCTTCTTTTATTAGCACCTAATTCCTTAGCAAATTTGTTTGATACAGTAATTAAAGAGGTCAAACCAGTTGTAGTTGATATTTTCTTAACCGGTGAGGTTGGAATTGCGATTATCGTGAGTGTTATTATGGGTCGCATGTTAGAACGGCTTGGTTTCACTGACGGCTTGATCCGCATTTTTGTCCCAATTATGAAGGTATTCAAAATTAACCCATCTGTCATCGTTCCAAGTGTTTATAATATATTAGGTGACATTAATGCAGCAGGAAAGATTGCTGGACCAATACTTGTCAAAGCAAATGCAACCAAGTCGGAACAAAAGATTGCTATAGCAACGATGGTTCAATCTCCCCAATCTTTTGCAACATTTGTTTTAGGTTTAATTGCTTTATCTGTATTTGGTATTAATGGATTTCCACTTATCATTTTATCTATTTTTATACCTATAATTATTGTTCCAGTTCTTTTATCCAGAACTATTTACCGTGATACTAAAAAAGTAACGTTAGATAATCTTCCACGATTCACTCCAAACACGAAATTTATGAATACCATATTTTCATCAGCAAAAGAAGGTGCTGAATTATTATTCTTAATTATCATACCAGCTGTCGCTGTTGTGTTTTTCTTTATCGGTGTATTAAAATTTATCGGTGTTTGGGATCCAATTGAATTAAGTTTAGCTTCAGTTCTTACAATCATAAGCATAGAACCTACCACAGGTATCATTTCAATATTAGCAGCACCTACGTTAGCCGTTGCACAACTCGCCGAATTAGCTACAACAATAGATCCACGTCTAATTGTTGGTTCCTTTGTATTAGCTAATTCAGGCTTGCCATTGTCCGTTATCTTTGGGCAAGTACCAGCTACTTGGGCAGAAACATCTGACTTACATGAACGTGAAGTGATAATGGCAGCTGTTATCGGGATAATTATTCGAGTGGCTACAGCATGTCTGCTAGGTTATTTCCTAACTCCTTTTCTGGTGGTGTAAACTGTGAAAAACGAATATCTCATTTGCGGGAAAAAGCTTGTAACAGTTAGTCAATTAGGTAGCATAAATGACGGTGCGATGGTTGTTAAAGACGGAAAAATAGCAGACATTGGTAGTTGGGGTAAGCTTCGTGAAAAATATGCCGGAATTAAAGTTGTCGATTACTCGGATTATGTGATCACTCCAGGACTAGTAGATTGCCACACCCATTTGCTAGAATTCGCACCAACCTCTCTCCATCCAATTACAAAAGAAACACATTTTCTAGCAGCCAAGTCGATTCTTCTCCATGCATTATCATCAGGTATAACGGCATTAGGTGAACAAATATGTGGTCATCCGCTTTGTGATTTTTCAATCGATGATTACCGGGAAACAACTACAGATATCCCTTTAGACATTTCATTTGCTGCTACCAGTATATCTATTGGGTTTGAGAAATTGTCACACTACACATCTGTAACTAAATCGACTGGCGTTGATCAAAAAGACCTTTCAAATTTCTTCCTTGTTAAACAAATGGCACAACATAGTGATTATCCCGGTGAAAATATTTTTATCAATGCGACTCCAGCAAATTTTAAAGTCAATGATGTGCCACGAGCAGGAGAAATAATTTACACCAAGAAAGAATTAGAAAAAATAGTTGAAATTTATCATCAATCCGGAAAACAAATTGGTGCTCATGTAGCTGGCGAGGATGCAATTCAAATGACACTTGATGCAGGTATTGATGTCCTCCACCATGCGCATAAGATAACTGAGGAACAAATGGATATTGTTAAAGAACAAAAAGTGAAAATTGTAGCAACCCCAATGGGTGGTACTCACCTTGAACCAAACTCACCAGAAAACATACTAAGACTACACCAAAAAAATATTCCTGTATCCATTGCAACCGATTCATATCTCCCTCCTTATCCAGACATAAGTTGGCTACCGTTCAATGATCAAGAATTAAAAGGTCCCGATGCCCTCATGATTGTTTCTCAACCACCAATGCAACTTTTAAAAGAACATGGATATGATGAAAACGATATTCTAGCGCTATTAACTGCAAACCCTGCAGACATATTGGGGAAAGGGCACCAGTTTGGTAGATTAACAAAGGGAATGGATGCAAACTTTCTCATTACTGGAGGTGTCCCTGGATTGGACATTACAGATATAGGAGGGATAAAAACGGTTTACTTTAAGGGGAAAAAAGTAATCGATCGAACGAAAGGCTAAATACAGTAGCAACAAAGCTCTCTTATAACTTATCAGTAAAATGAAAACAAGCTGCTTTTCTAATTAAGAGAGCAGCTTAAAACCGATTTAGTAAAAGAAGCCATAGTTGTCGGAAACCTTCCAAAATTTATACTGCCAGTCGCTGCTGGGCCCAAGTTGAACGATATTTAACCATAGTATAAATCATTATGATTGCTAAAATAATTGCCCCGCCATCAGTTATTGCACTCGGCAAAATTCCCCATATACCATATTCACTAATAGCAGCAACCCACATAGACGACGGAATCATTACAAAGCCAAGTCCTTGTGTAAAATTAACCACTAATATAACCCACCATAGTATTGTTGATCTAACTCTAAATGCTAAAATACCCAAAGCGTTTCCGATTATATAAATGCATCCTACAAGACGAAATCCATTGGTGAAGCCGGGTGCTTGTCCTTCTGGATTCGGAGCGTCAGCCATCTGCATCATTGTTTCAATCAGTGATATATTGACAATGACAAAATTTTGTAAGGTGGTTCCGATTGTAAATATAATTGAACACAAAGCGATTCCTATCTGAAGCCTGTATGTCGTGGGTGTTAATACTAATTCTTGTTTAATTATGCTCATAATAATTTCCCCCCTTTGTTTATATGAGTCATAATTATCACCTATTAAATTACATCATTTACGATAAGATTAAACAATACTTCTCAAGGCGATTATTTTGTAAGCCCCTATACTTAGTATATTATTCTGAACAAAACATTATATTATCAACGAGGTTGAGGTTGACGACTATTTACGAAGGAACGAGGACGTAGAAGGGCCTGTCACTCGGAAGTATTCTGATTGACAGGCACTATTCTGTATATATTACCGACTTCTTTGATGTTCATAACAATAAACTTTCCCATCGAACTTTTTATTTGCCATGCAATAATCCTTAACCTTTTGTGAAACAGGTTTACTGCAGACAACACATTTAGCAGCAGCTGATTTATTCGTGCTGTTTTTCTCTTTTAAACTTTTATTATGCTGTTCTCTTATCGTTGGATCTGTAATGTTTGCTTTAGATAATATATTGTATACTTGCTGAATATCCCCTTCTGATAACAATGGCTCTTTATCCTTCAATTTAGCAATCGATACTTTTCTATTGATTGTTTCAGTAAGATAAATATCGTATATGACCATCTCATCAGCTGAGATTTCTCTTAATTCCATGTCGATTTTAAGCTTACAGCGTTTTGTGAATGATACCAGCGAAATAAAACTAGAATGAAATCTCTTATCTACAAGCGTTTTAAGCGCTTGAATATGGCCATAGTTCTGTATGACCGGGTTTATCATTTTAAACTTCCCATTGATAAGCCACTGTTTTCGATTTCTTCCACCATATATTGTACCCTGGTAATTCTTTGTCTCAATAACAAAAATGCCATATGGCGTTAGTACAAGATGGTCAATTTGTGAATAGCCGGAGGCCGACTTTGCATTTTTGATCATAATATCATTAAGATACATGTATTCCTTTGGGAGCTGTGACAGCTGAATATCAATCTTATACTCGCCAATCTCCCCTTTTCTTCCTGCTACCACTTCATTATTTTTCTTATTACTAGTTTGTTCTTTCTTTGGTTTTGATTGAGGTTTCTCCTTCTTCTTAAACAGACCAAGCAAACGAATCATTCCCCTAAAATTTATTTACTTCTATTATCGGACTGTAAAGGAATGTTGTTAATTGTTCCTATATAAAAAGGGATAAACCCACACTTAGGTTTATCCCACTCATTACAACCATCCTTACAGAAGTAGCCGTATCCAATTTTTACTTCAGACTAATCTCTATGCTTTCTGTGCCAAAGAATCCTGTCTGACTATGCAGAACCGAATCTTTTAGTTTAAGATCCTTCGATACTTCAAAGACAACTTTTCCTGATTTGCTTAGTCCTGGATTTATTTGTGTCAGGAAAAAGTCTCCCATACTATCGCTCATAGCCATCATAACCTGACCATCCGTAATAGGTTCATATGTTGTTCCGTCAGCTGACTTGATTTTAAAATAACTGGAATCAATTGTTAGTGGTTCCTTTTGGTCATTTTTAACCGTCACATCCAGAATAACAAATTTGCCACTTGTTGTAGCATTCTCAACAAATTCATTTCCACTGTCAATTTCACCGGTAGTTTTTACATTATCAACTGTAAAACCTACATTTGCAACGGTAGCTGTTTCACCAACGCCTGCTTTCTTGACCTGTCCTTCTTCTTTTTTATCCTTTTCCTGCCCATTATTGTCAGAAGTCTCTTCCTGATTCGCATCACCGCTATCTCCTGATGCAGTATCCGGTGAATCATCACCACCTGAAAATAGTGCTATAATAATACCTAAAACGACAACTGCCCCAATAGCAGTTAAACATCCAGTAAATAATTTCTTCATTTTAATTGCCCCCTTACTTAGTATGATTTCATGTTATCAGTTAAGGTGTACAAAAAAATGTATAACCTGAGACTAAGTAAGGAGACATAAATATTAGTTAATCATTAATTGGAATTATTTTCCTTTGGAATGCTGTAATACAAAATCTTCAGTAAAATAACCATAGAGTATCTATACTCATGATATTAGACTATCGGATTTTATCCAACAATTTTGGGGTTCAGTTACTTATTATCAAAGTAGTCTTATAAACATAATTATATATTTAAATGTTCAACTATTAAGGTAAATGTACTATTTTAAGTTGCCAAATTAACAAAGGTATCGACAGCATTAAGGTCCCCACCAATTTGAAAGGAAAGAGACACACTCGCTTAAATAAAATAAATTAAATCATTTCAACAATATGGCGGAAAACAGTTGATGGATTTTTCAGTAATTCTTCGGCTGAAATTCTTTCAACTTTCTTACCTTTAGTAATCTCTAACTTTCCAGATTCTTTTAACTTAAGATTCATTTCACCTATAGAAAAATTCTTAACCATACCAGCCTTATCTACGTATCGATCGTTTAATTCTAATTTCACCTTAGAAGATATCCTTCTCAAAACCTTCCATAATTTCATTTCTTCTGGTGATTTCATGAACAACTCGGGTAATTCCATAGCACCACGTAAATTATTCAAAGTTGTCATCATATAGTATTGAATGCCGTAATGTACTGGTATAATCGTTTTTTCAAGCGACTTCCACACATTAATGCGAAAGACTACATTATCACCAATATCCACCCGGTCAATCTCACCATAAAGGGTAATCCCGCCGAGATCATTAAACTCTTTTTTGGGAAGGTAAAGTCCAATATATCTTGCTTCCTGCCAGCCGGTTTTAAGATAATGTAAAGAAATGCTAAAGTTTTTATTCTGTAGGAATTCCTGATAAACGTCCTTGCTATTTACTTTGCCTATCAATACTTTTTCTTCTAAGGATGATTGCCATTCTTCCAGAGTGCCTTTAGGAAGTATCCCTTCTTTTTGTAATTCTTCTGGATTTCTTTCTATTAACCTTTCTATAAACTGCTCAACCAACCTAGTACTATTAGGAAGGAAAGGAAATCCCCCAATATTTACATCGTTAATACTTTTATAAAAATCATGGGCTTCATACGCTTCTTCATCGAACCAAGGAAATAATACATATGCACCAAATGCATATCTCTCAAATGGGCCTTCTTCTTTTACAACGAGTGCATCTCTATACCGGTGCATCGTGTTAATATCTTCCTCCAGAGGGCCTGGTTGATGATATTTATTTTGATAGTAAGTTCCTTCAGTTGCAAAATCTACTCGATATTTCGCATCAAAAATGTAATGATAAGAATAACCCTTACCCTTTTTTTCAATGCTTAACATGGAATCTGGTTTTTGAGCGACTGTTGGGAGATTTTTGTCCAGCTTCTGAAAGTGTAAAGTAATCCTTTCATTGGTAACAGGATGCTTAAATACTCTTTTAGCTGATGCAGATTGATCAAGTTGAACAAACAAGCCGTCTCTTCGAATTTTAATAATATCCTGACTTATCATTGGATATTTTGATCCGAGTATTTGTCCTAATTTGATAAAGGTCCAATATTCATAAAGGGTCGCAACATCTTTAACTGACATATTATAAAGTTGACCATGAAGAACAAGACCCCGAGATACTGTTAGAAATATTTGATACACATCTCGGTAACCGGGAGCCATTTGGATTACGAGACTCATTACAGAACGATTTAACTGTTTTATCTGTCTCCAAAACTGTGTTTTAAGTCTTCTCTCCAATTCTGCTTTCATCTTATAAATTTTAGCTAATAATTCCTCATTATTATTTTGTTGATAGGGGTGGAGTGAATTTTGAATAACATTCGAAAGGTCCTCTAATTTATTTACTAGTCGTTTCATCATCCATTTCACAAATTGGTTCTCAAGTGTATTGTACGATAATTGTTTTTTTACATTTAGTCCATGGCTTGGCATTACATTTTGCTCACCGAGTTTGATTCCATTTTGCACTTCGTGAAATAGATGTGGCTTCTTTCTCAGGTAGTTTCGTCCAGTTGAATCTGCCTTTTTCAGTTGATCGCCTCGAACTTTTCTGTAAGTCGTTTTTAGATGGTGGTGTGGCTGCCTTTCAATTACGTTAATTGACTTTATTAGACGAGCAAAATGGGCATCAAATAATCTATAAAATTCAGACCAAGAGGGCTGAGCAGCAAAGGAAGTAGTAGCACCTAAAAAGGTCTTTTTTATAAAGTGATAAGCAAGGTTATAAACTTCTTCATTAACCTCATCTAGCAGTTTCTTATAGTCCTCTTTATAGTTCAGTTTGATTGGAAATATCTCCATTGTTACTTTCAACAAATCATTACTGCCGTCATGAATTTCAAATGTAGAAAATCCAACTTCATTTTGAAAATGTAAGTTCCCCATCAGTAAACGATGGGTATGGTCCCCAACTTTAGTGACTGACTTTCTTAAACCTGGATGTTCATGATAAAAGGATAAATTTTTTTCATTTTTGGGTGTAACAACTAACTGATAGACTCTATTCTCAAAAAATATAGGTGGAACCGTTGTCTGATCGCTTAATTTACCTTCATTTAGATCGTATATTAATATTGATTTTATGTCTTCACCCTTTACGCTTAAATCCATTGTTTCATCTGTTTGAATCATTTGGTAGTACCGTAAACCCTCATATCGTTCATGATAAGGTTTACCCTTTATATATAGATAAAAATCGACTGTCTCGATAACAACTAATTCAGTGTCCTCATTACCCGATCCAGAAGGAAGTGAAACCATCCGTTTGCCCCCTTCTCAACATCTCATACACTTTTTTGGCTGATTTAGGATATCTTGCATTTTTTATGATTTCCATTTCTATTGCTTGATCATCAGCTTCTGCTTCATCAAATTGATGACTAGTGCAAAACTGATATATACCCTTCAAAACGTCAAATGCTTGTGTTTCAGTAGCAGTAATTCTTGGTAATATCTTCTGGTGCAACTGATAGTCAAAAGCTTTATCAAATTCCATTAGATACCTACTATAAATTAAGTAAAAGCAAATCTCATCACGAACTCTGTATCCAATGTGAGCTTGAATTGGAGATAACAGATCATTAATTTTAATCAGTCCTTCTGTTACCTCGTGGATAATGCTTTTATGCCTAGTATATGCATCCTTTAAGTTTAAAAATTGTGACTGTATTCTCTCATTATTCAAAAGCTTTGAACCCGAGTCATTACTTTCTGGAAATGAAAAATGATCCAACTTTACCTCATTAAACTCGATTGTGTTTGCACGATCCAATACTTTTTTACTAAATGGATGTGTTGTTTCATCCATATTTACTGTTCCAATAATGTATAGATTAGGTGGAATTGTTAGCCGCTCCTGAAATTGTTCTTCAGGTAATAAAGCTGAAGTAATAATTCTACCGTTTTCCCACTTTCTGCTTTCCATCACACTTAAAAAGTCACTAAAATAGTACTCTACTCTAGCAAGATTCATTTCATCTAGAACAACAAAATACGGATTATCTTTATCATTAGAGGCTTTTTGGATCACTGAAGTTAAGGGCCCTTTTTGAAAATCGCCCTTTATATCTACGTAACCTAGTAAATCTGAGCCATCACTCCAATCTGGACGTACAGGAATAAGTTTGAATCGATCGTTTTCATCTTTTGCGCCTAGGCTTTCAGCAAACAATTCAATAATTTTTGTTTTACCTGTTCCAGATATACCCGATAAAATTACAAAAGGTTTTGTTCTAAGTGATACAAATAAATTCTTAACTTCATCTTTTTTATAATAGAACCCTTTTGACTCAATATAACTTTGAATATGGTTAATTATTTCTTCGTCTGTTTCATCAACGTCTTTTTGTTTCTCGTTAATAACTTGTCCTGACTGTTTACTTATGTATTCTTCGTAATAATTAATCATATGAGAAAGGTCTTCTTTCAATTGTTGTTCACTTGGAAAATCACTTTTTTCATAAGGAATATACAAAGCCGTAGAATCCCTATAACCAATTGCTTTACTACTTGTTCCCAAATCCAATTCATTGTCAGTATGTATGTTAGGATTAATAAATACTTTGTCTCTTATATCCTGTTTAATGTGATTAATAGTTTCTTTAGTATTATCTGCCACCCCTTGTGCTAACGTTAAATAAAGACGTTCCATGTCTTCGCTAAAAAGGTAAACAATGTAGTACCCCTTTTGAGTGGTATTGGTAATATCTTTATGCATAATTGCTAACCAGGGTACCTGTGCCCAATTTCCTTGACCTACTGAAGCCTTAATTGTGTATTGTTCTGTATCAACCATAGAAAGACTCTTGAACACATTAACTAAATCATTCCTAACAAAGTTGCCTAGTTCATTTGCTTTAAATGGGGCATTTCTCTCAGAAACATACTCTTTCATAACTTTTAGCAACATTGGACGAATTTGTTGTTCTACCACTAGATTCCACTCCTCATCTACTAATCCGACTTCTTCTAAATAAACAAATAAATTACGAGTTCTTTCTTCAGCAACAGACTCTTTCATTAAATTCTTTCCAACCGAATTACGTACAATTTGCATAGCGAGTTCAGATAAAACTTGTTGCTTTTTAACTTTGAAATATTCGTTTAACCCTTTTAAAAATTCAAGTACAATTTTAAAATAAGGTAGAGTTTTCATTATGTCTGCCATTATCATGGACTTTTTATTTTATTTATTATACCTTTCAAACATTGATTCATTCTTAGAATGGTCTTTACCTATGAAACCTAGTAAACGTAAATCTTTTCTGCCACGTGTTTTAACTCGGTAAAGGTTACCCTGAGCCTGTTTATTAAGACTCTTCGGATCGTATTTTTGTTCTAGTATTTCATTCAAAAATTCAATTACTTTTGTATACTGTTCTGTTGGTAGTTCATCTGTTTTAAATTTTTCTTGAGAAATAGTCCTGAATTTTTTATAATTTTTAAATATTGAATACTAGTAACTGCAATCAAATGTCTTTACCTCATTCTACGCATTCCACTTTCTGTTAATTCTAACATATTATTGAAAAACATTAATTCTCTGGGAATAAGATAAACAATCCTAGTTTCTTTGAAAACCTGGATTGTTTTAGAAGAATTAATTACTAACACATTCATCATTTAATACTTACCAAATCAAATAGAATTATTTGAACGATCCTCCCTACATTACATTTAAATACCCTACAGTTTATGTTTATCCAAATGTAAGCCACACAATCCTTAAGGACTAACTACTTTTTAGATGTAAATGTGTTTACTCTTTCAGCTATTCTTGTCCACACTAAACATTTCTCTTTATATGACTGCTGGACATCAATCTCATATTCACCCTTGAATCGATACATTAAACTACCGTGAATATCTTTCTCATGGGCAAATATAATTCTTTTATGAATGTTACTATCAATATGTAAATTCATATGTTCTTCAACTTCTCTTGAATTAGAAGGCCTTTCAAATATAGTATTTTCATCTGTAGAAATAGTATTTATCCAACTATTATTAGTATACAATTTAGGGAACCAAATGGTTACATCATCTCTATATGGATGATATGTTCCGCCCCTTTGGTAACCTTTGTATCTATGTCCAAATAGATTACATGCTTCATAAATCCTCTTAAATGCTACATCTTCGTTACTATCTATATATCCTTTTTCAATATATACTTCTGGATCAACTAAATTAGTATTTTCCATTTCTATAACTCTCCTTTTTGCAGTTCGCTCTGATTTTCTAGATGCTATTGTATCGTGGCGCCCATATTTCTTAACTAAACTACCTACCCTATATCTACAATACTCAACAACCGTTCATGTATATTCCGCCACTCCTGATTAAAATCCACTGTACAAACCTTAATCTTAAAACCTAATATGTTATAAAACAGATCTAAATCTCTATCGACTGTTGGATATAACAATATACCCGTTAAGTCTTTCATTTCTCTATTTTTAAAATTACTCAAATAAGCATGGATCTGATATAAGTTGGTACTAATCAATTTTTCATTACCATTTTTTAGTTTTGATGAAGTTGCATTTTGGTAATATTTCGTGTCCATGATAACTTTTCTATCATTCCACTCTAGAGATATATCCGTTTCCATCCTGGGCAAATATGATAAGTCTTCCCCTTCTGCATTCCAATAAATATTTTCGCGGTACACTTTACTCTCAGGTAATTCTTCTTTATAAAAATTACGTACAAAGTCCTCATATAAGTACGCCATTGCTGTTGCATCTTGTTCAAAGTTAATAAACTTTTCTCCTGTTTCATTTTCATTCATTAAAAGAGATTCATGTAAAAACCTGCAAATATCAATCAAGAACCCATAATGGGAGTTACTGCGATGAATTTTAGCATCATTGAAAACTTTTGTATTGAGTTTAATAAGACGGATATCTCTAAAATAATGATAAATCTGCTGTAATTCTCCCTTTAATCTTTCATCTACTTGAGAGGTTTTCAATAGCTCATAAAGTGTTGATTTAATAATTTGATTATGCAAGATATCATGTGTCATCTCGTCATATTGGCAATACATCCTAGCTTTCTTGAAGGATAATTCATTTAACGATTGCTGAAAATCAATTCTCCCACGTATACTTGGGGTCTCTTCTTCTATACTTGTATATTCTTTGTAAAAGCCACGCTTAATTAAAATACGCAAACGATTCACTAATATCCTCGATAATAAATGGTGAAGATCCTTTTCATCTGCTCTAGAGACATTAACGGCATCTTTTTCTTCCAACCGGTTCCATGCATAACAAAGCATGTAATAAATATTTTTTATAGGTATTTTAGTTGAACTTTTCAAGGAGTCCATCTACTTTTTCCTCCTGATCAAACCAATATTCACGAAGTAAAGGTGCCACTTCTAATCTAATTACTCGATCATACCAATTCTGTTCATCATGGATTGTTTCTGTTGCTGGACAAAAATAACTATGACCGATTTCATATCCTTTCCCTAGATTAATAACATCCTTAGCGATCTCATTATTGATTTCAGTTACTGAAGTTATTATCTTATCGATTAAACCTTGACTTATATTTTTATTACGTAAAAATTCCTCGAATTTATCATTATTAAATGCGGGTACTACCGAAATAAATGTAAAACGTCTTCGCAATGCATAATCAACAAGTGCTAAAGAACGATCTGCAGTATTCATCGTACCTATTAAGTACAAGTTCTTTGGTATATAGAATACTTCATCATCTTTAGAGTATGCTAATTTAAGCGCAAACTCTTTACCACGTTTATCTGATTCTAGTAGCATCATTAACTCGCCAAATATTTTAGATAAATTCCCTCTATTAATTTCATCAATAATCATGTAGTAATTACTTTCAGGATCATTGATTGCCTTTTGACAAAATTTATAAAAAATACCATCGTTTAATGAGAAGCTTCCTTCATCATTTGGTTTGTAACCACGAATAAAATCTTCATAGGTATATGATTGGTGAAATTGAATCATTTCTACTTTGTCAGGATCCTTTTCACGCATATGTAAATATGCTAATCGTTTCGCAACAAACGTTTTTCCAACCCCTGGTGGCCCTTGTAATATAATGTTTTTCTTGTACTCCAAAGCCTCTTTTATATCTTCTGCTTTTTCTTCTGACATAAATACTTCTTTCAAGAATTGTTCATGATCATATACCAAATTTTCACGAACGATAGTATGTCCTGGTACTGGTTTAGAATAGCCAGTTTCTCCATTTAATAGAGCTAGTAGTCTTTCAACAGCATCTTCATACATTGTCCATTCAGTTAATGTTTTTGTCGGTAAGCCAGGTGAATACCATTCTCCAACTTTATCCCATTCAACTTGTCTTATGGAGCGAAAATCCGACTGTATGGTTTCATCGTATTTATATTCACCAATTATCTTACCAAAACCAATTACATGACTATTTCCACGCTTCACAAACACATAGTCGCCCACTTGCATTTCATAACAAAATTGATAGTTAGCGTGGGCATCATTATGGGGTTTATAATCTACTTGATAAACATCAATTAATGCATCCATCATATCTACTTTACTACTATATTGACGAAGATCCCCGAGTTCATCCCATCCAATAGCAATATGACTATTTGTGTAAAAATCATCCCATAACTTACTATTTTCACCAGCAGCAATCATCCAATACTTTGGTTCTGAAGTTTCAGGTATCTCTTCCCCAACCTTGCTAAAGTTTTCATATAGAAAGCTGAGAAATTGATCTATCTCAAAATAAATTGGTAAGTTAGTTCTCTTTCCAACAATGTCTTTATACTTCTCAGCAATACCTTCACGTTTTATAGATTCCTGGAATTTCATAAACCTTTCGCCATATGTGTCTCCTCGAGTGTAATTTGGAACAATTTCCAAGACGTTTTCAACAGCTACTTTATCGCGTTGATTATAGAAACAGTTTTCTTCAGGAAAAATATTACCAAGCATTTCACTCACTACACTTTGTCCAAAGCCAAATAATTTAAATTGTTCCTCTGTTAGAAAACGGTCAATCCTCTCTCTTAATGGCGCTTCTCCATGAATTAAATATGTAAAACTCTTACGATATTTTTCTATCGGCGCATTCATTTCACCTAAAGCACGTTTTCTTGCTAAGGCCATACGAAACGCATTTATATGGTTACCAAGCTCCTGAACATTTTCCCATTCCATTGATTCTAAATACGAAGGGTTACTAAAGTTTCTAAAGAAATCATAACTATCCTGGATATATTCATTGTTTTCTAGTTTTTCTACGCCTTCAATTTTAAAGAGATGCATATACTTATCTAGCGTTGGTAATTCAAACTTTTCATCAATTAAACTTGGATTATTCCAAAGTTTTAAGATTCGTTGATATTCACCTTCACCTAATAGAAAGTTTGTACCTGTTGCAATTTTTATTATTTGTAAATTCATTGTCTCTGGAATTACTTTTAAATGATGTCTTAACAGCATTCCATTATTATTTGTTAACCGATATTCTTCTATTTTCAATTCAACCTTATATTCATCTTCTTCAAATACATCTGAAATTACCTCAGCATGAGCAATTATCCCTCCGGTGTTCTTCTTCCCTCCATCTGATCGCCATAGAAAAACCTTATCCCCAATATTTACTTTATCTACAAATTGCTTTTGTCTTATGCTCCATGAAACAACCTTGTTATCTAAAATGTATTCATCTATATTGAATTGCTTAGGGTTCCCTTGAAAAATCCAGTGTTTCAATTTATAGCCTCCTCACTATAATTTAATTATCAATTATCTCATCAACTACAGACTTTATATCATCATAATTGACTGGATGGCACACGTTTTTTAAAGGTTTTAATGAAACAGATTTCTGAACACCAAAGTGTTCATTTATATTTTTTGTTGATAGAATATAAAATTCCCACTGTTCAATATTTAGAGGATCCATAATATTCCGGACTTTTTCGAATAAAAGTGCAAAAATATATATCTGTGCATGTCTGTCACGTGAGGTTGTATATTCACCAAACTCATATTTTTTAGCAATATTAAATTGTGGAACAGATAGCTTCTTCTGCTCCCATTCTTGTACAAAAGCTGAAGACTTCACTTCAATAAGCTTCCTTCTATACTCTACATCTGCAATATCCCACTCTACTCTACCAGTTCCAAGTGTACCCAATGCACTTCCTACCAAAAATTCGGCAAATATTCCTCTTTCACTGTTCGTATTAATATTTGAGTATGCCCATTTCCAATAGTCAACGATTTGCTTTGAAGTTCCCTTTATTTGAGTAAACTCGTTTAATTCAACCACCTATACTTACCCCCTATTTGTTGGCGTTAAATTATCTTACGAATTTTTCCATTTAATTCTTATAGCGATTTTATCACAAAAGTCAAACAAATGTAGTTTATTAACCATGGTATATAAACTATTTTTCTTTTTGCTTATCTCAAACATAATGGAATGGAAATAGTCCTCTCAAGTTTAACTAAGCTGTTCTCATATTTTGATATGTTAGTATTAAAAAGATTATCATCTTTTGCAATAATTAGAGTAAATAGCATAAACTACTAATATGGGTATTATTAGAACATTTATTAACAGGTGTTGGTAAATGTTAATAAAATACAATTAAAATCCGGAGGCGATTTAAATGGAAATTGTAAATCCAGCATTCGATAATTTTTTTACAGCAAAACACATTGCTGAACCAATTGTTTCTGTTACTAAGAATGACTTAGAGAAAATAGATCATTTTTTTAATAACAGAAACTTTGATGTACTAGCATTTCGTGAAAAAGATTCTATTATTGGTTATATAGAAAAACAACAATTTACATTTGATAACTGGACTGACTATATACATAAATTTGACATAAAAGATCTAGTTTCAGTCAATACTCCGTTATTTGAGTGTATTCAATTATTAAAAAAGCAAGACAGACTCTTCATAATTGATAGATCAAGTATTATTGCCATAATAACAACTTCTGATCTAGAAAAACCTGCTGTTCGCATGCTTTTCTACGGGCTAATTACTTCATTTGAAAGCAGTGTAGCATTATTAATAAAAAAACTTTATCCAAACGACACCTGGAAAAATTGCCTAAATGAAGGGAGAGTTAAGAAAGCACAAGAAGAATATAATAAACTTATGGAAAAAAACAGAGAAAATGATTTACTGGATTGTACCCAGTTTTGTGATAAAACAGATATTCTTCTTAATGATAACAATCATTTAGACGAATATATAGATCTGAGCAAGACAAAAGCAACTAAACTTTTTAGAGATTCTAGAAAACTAAGGGATGATTTATCTCACGCTCAACCACTATATAATACTTGGTTCGAGTTAGGTGATATATTTTATATAGCTGAAAATTTACATCATATTTTAGATAGGATAAAACAGGAAAATTCTGATGATAACAGTTATTATTATTAAATTATTTCTTAATTTACACGCTAATTAAAATGGCACTTTAATAATTTCAATCAACAAAATAATCACTATCAATCCACTTAACCTCTATTGTCATGTTTTCCTTTATATAAACACAGAGGAACAATTATTTATTGCTACACAATAGGTTTAGTGAAATTAGATCAATTTCTCCATAAGTTTGTCAGCAAGACATCGTCACTATTGGGACCGTATATTTTTCTCCTTTGGTATTTTAACGAAAACCGGAACTTGCATGATAAAGATAAACTGTGCAAGGTGCAAGGAATGGCATTAAGTGAAAGTGGTTATATTACAACCTCATTAAAGATTGATTCTAGTTTCATTCCTCAAACTAAAGGTAAAGCATTGTGTATGTTTTTACTCTATTGAAACATTCTGAATATTTACATACGAAATGTTTGTAATTATAATTGATTTATTAAGGAGTGATTTAATGAAAAAAGTATTTTTATTTGTATCCTTTTCCCTAATTCTAAGTCTATACATAGTTACAACGGTAAGCGCAGATACATGGGTTGATGGTTATTTACGTGATGATGGTACTTATGTTGAAGGTCATTTCCGGACTGAAGCTGATGGTTACTTTTGGAACAATTATAGTGCCTATGGTAATTTAAATCCTTATACAGGAGAATATGGCACCAAATTTCCGGAGTATGATTCCTTCGATTCTGGCTATGATTCTTATGAGTATGATCCCTATGATTCTGGGGTTGATTCAGGCTATGACTCCTATGAGTATGATTCCTACGACTCTGGCGTCGATTCTGGCTATGACTCTTATGAGTATGATTCCTATGATTCTGGGGTTGATTCAGGCTATGACTCCTATGAGTACGATTCCTTCGATTCTGGAGTCGATTCAGGCTATGACTCCTACGAGTACGATTCCTACGACTCTGGGGTTGATTCAGGCTATGACTCCTACGAGTACGATTCCTACGACTCTGAGCTTGATTCAGGCTATGACTCCTACGAATATGATTCCTACGACTCTGGGGTTGATTCAGGCTATGATTCATATGAGTATGATTCCTACGACTCTGGGCTCGATTCAGGCTATGACTCGGGTTGGTAAAACCTATTTTTTCATAAAGCACGATAAAATAGACTTCATATGAGTATGAGGTCTATTTTTTATACTCCATTAGTGTGATAACCATCTAATAGAATGTAGAACCATTTTACCTATTTAATGAATAACAACCCCCTTTACTGTATAATTAGTCACACGTAATGTAGGACGTACAGGAACAGCTTTTTTACACGAAAGGGGATGTACCATGAGAAGAATTATCCTATCGACAGAAAGTGGAGCAGATTTACCAGAGGACTTGGCGGAAAAGCATGCTGTCCAGGTGGTGCCGATGCATGTCATCATGGATGGGAAGGATTACTTAGATGGTTCTTTACCCGTACAAGATATTTACGACTATTATGATTGCACGAAAAAGATACCCTCTACAACTGCCACAAATGCTCATGAATATCATGACTTTTTACGAAGATAAAGGCGGATTATCCTGGTTGCATCATTATTCACATTGGATATACGTCAAAGGCATCCGCTTCTTTTCAAAGTGCAGTGATTGCATCTGGGGATTTTGAGGATCTCTTTCTCATTGATGCTTTAAACGTTACAGGTGGATTAGCAGCTATTGTGATGCATGCTGTTACCTTGCTGGAGAATGAACCTGCAATTGAACCTGATAGTCTGGTAGAAAAAATTGAAGCTCTTGCACCCCAAATATCTTTCCACGCCTTTGCTTTCAAATTATATAATTTATCAAAGTTTATTTCCTCTTTTCCCTTAAGTTATCAGGATCTAATTCGGCACTCCGTATACTTGGGATAAGGTAATTTGCATTCACACCGCTAAGGGATTCAAGACTCCAGCATGAAAGGTATCGGTATAAAGGATATCGTTTATGGATGAATTGATAATCATATTTTTATAGTCTTCCACAGCTGAACTCACTGGAAAAGGAATGAACCTGGAGCCCGTGTAAACAAAATACGCTCCAAGAACTTCTGCACCCAATATATCCCCTCCTTTTGAATACCGCCAACCACCTTTTCTGATCGCTTTTTTAGCAAACTTCATATTAATAACATCGGATAAAACAAACCCTCAGCAGAACGGCCAGGCTACAGTTTAAACTCAATTTCAATTCTCCTTGTATCATAGATTTAAATAGACTGCAATACAAAACAAGAATCGGATTCTTGTTTTGCGTTATCTTCATTTATTAATTTTTAAGTCATTTGAACTAACTAAATTTTCATCATCGCCAAATGAAACATTTGTAAATCCTTCTCCGATTTTAGCTTCAGTACCTACAAATTCATGTCCAAGGACATGTAGAACTTTTCGACTGTTATTGGATGTACATCCCCTTTCCATGGTGATAGGCTTTTAGGTCACTCCCAGAAATTCCTGTCCAGGCTACTTATACCTTTGCTTTTACAGCTGTTACTTCAGGCTCAATAGATCTGACAGATTCCTAAAAATAAACTAAACAATATTTAATATTGTGAAATTTTAGAGTTGTTTTATTAAGTGAATTTAAAGATAATTGAAATGTAATATGAAGAGTCATAGCTTAAATTAACTAATAGTTAATAAAGAAAAATATTGTTTGGAAAGGATAGGTTTAATTATGAAAATAGTTGGAGTGTCGGGAACGATTGTGGGAAAAAAAACATCAATACTCGTAAAAGCTGTTATGGAGGAAATAAACAGTATAGACTCTAGTATTGAAACCAAACTCCTTGATTTAAGGGAATATGATATGCAATTTAGTGACGGTAGAAGCTTTGATTTATATAATAACGATACTCAAAGAATTATAGAAGAAATGTCTAGTGCCGATGCTTACCTTATTGGAAGCCCAATATTTAATGGTTCAATACCAGCCCCATTAAAAAATGTGTTTGATTTGGTTAAACCATCGATATTTCGCCATAAAGTTATGGCTTTCGTAGCAAATGGGGGAACATACCAACATTATCTAATGATTGAGAATCAATTAAAACCGATAGCAGGATACCTGCGATCTCATGTGGCCCCATCATATGTTTATGCTAACTGTGATCATTATACTGAGGATAATAAAATCGTTAATACAGAACTCTTGGGTCGCATTCATACACTAGCAAAAGAGATAGTGCACATGCAAAAGGTATTGAAGTCAAAAACAACAGGCATAACATAAAACTCCATGGTAGGCTTCGTCATTACTAACCACGCCTTATACAGAGCTCATATTAAACAGTAACAAGACATAGCAATACCTAGTCACGGGGAAAATTTATTAGCAAGCCCGCAAGTGCCATTGGAATCTTGGCACTTTTTCACGCAAAAATACGAAAACCTCCTAAGTATCCCCTCCCCCCTTTCCTATCCTTTCCTAAGGTCACTGAATAGTTTATCTAGTAAACAAATAAGGTAACCACCTACTAGATATTGGTGATTACCTTGTTTCTATATCCCGTTGGAACTTATTTTCATTTACAAAACATAGAAACACTGCCTAAATTATCGAATTCCGCAATAATAGAATCCCCCGAATCGAAGGCAATTGCACCTGACATCGCACCACTTAGGATAATATCACCTTTTTTAAGACCTTTTCCCCGTGCTGCTAACTGATGAACTGCCCAAGTTATAGCTGTTGCAGGATGTCCTAAAACAGCAGCACTCGATCCTGTTGCAGCTACCTTACCATTTTTAGTCATCACCATTCCAATATTACCTAAATCAACTGTGTCTGGCGAAACCCATTTGCTTCCTACAATAAATTTAGCAGAGGAACAGTTATCTGCTACCACATCGACTAAAGTGAATTTAAAATCTTTGTAACGACTATCAATAATTTCAATGGCAGGAGCAACATATTTTGTTGCGTTTATTACATCTTCCTCCGTTATATCTGCACCCTTTAAATCTTGATCCATGAAAAAGGCAATTTCTGGCTCGGCTTTTGGATGTATAAGTTGTGCATGAACCACAGGCTCCCATTCATACGCCAGCATATCATTATGCAGCACCCCATAAATAGCTTCGTTTACTCCCATCATTTCTTGTTTGGCTTTACTCGTTAATCCAAGCTTTAACCCAATTTTCTTTGTTCCATTCTCTACCAGTTTATGAGCAAGTAACCCATCTTGTAACCCATAGGCTTCTTCGATCGTTAGTTCCGGATAGTCATCGGTCACTTTAATCACTTCAACTGCGTCCTGCTCTGCTGCGTACAAATAATTAATAATTTCTTTTTCTTTATTTGTAATCAAAGACATATTTAAACCCTCTCTTTAGCTTTTTTGGATAAATCAGCAGCGACATCAACAATCATATCTTCTTGCCCACCAACTACTTTCATTTTTCCGAGTTCTATTAAAATATCACGTGGGTCAACTCCAAATTTTTTCCCAGCACGTTCTGCATGGAGTAGGAAACTAGAATATACTCCAGCATATCCTAGAACAAGACTTCCTTTGCGTATTTCCTGTGACCCTTGAATAATAGGACCTACCACATTTTCGGCTACATCCATCATTTTATACAAATCTATGCCCAGATCTATCCCCATTCGTTCCAAGACCGCAAGTAATACTTCGGTTTGAGCATTCCCAGCACCTGCCCCCAGACAACGAATACTTCCGTCAATTCGGGTCGCCCCTTCTTCAATCGCAACAAGTGTGTTTGCTATAGCTAATGATAAATTGTTATGAGCATGGAAACCAATCTCTACATCTAAATGTTCACGCATTGCGCGGATCTTTTCACGTACTTCATGTGGAAGCAATGCCCCAGCAGAGTCCGTTACATAAACAGCTTGAGCTCCATAACTTTCCATCAGTTTAGCTTGCTCCACCAATTTCTCAGAAGAGACAGAATGTGCCATCATTAAAAACCCAATTGCTTCCATTCCTAACTCCCGAGCTTTTTTAATATGTTGAGCAGATACATCGGCCTCAGTCGCATGGGTCGCAACACGTACTAATTGAGCCCCGAGATTATGCGCTTGTTCTAATTCATTTATTGTTCCAATCCCAGGGATGAGTAGCACAGAAACTTTTGTATGTTTACATTCATCAACAGCTGCTTCAATCAACTTCATTTCATCAACAAGGGATCTTCCATATTGCAAAGTAGATCCACCTAAGCCATCTCCATGACTGACTTCTAGATAATGCATGCCGGCATTATCTACCGACTTCGCAACATCACGCACTTGTTTTTCGGTAAATGCATGTGCTACCACATGGCTCCCGTCACGTAAACTTACTTCTGTTAGTTGTAAATCTTTACCATCACTCATTTAATTCACTCCTGTCGATTTCTTATGATTCTATTTGCACTGCCGCTTTTTCATCTAACATTAAACGACCAAAGTCTTCGCCAACACGCTTGGCTGCAGCTGTCATGATATCAAGGTTGCCTGCATAGGGTGGAAAGTAATCTCCCGCTCCTTCAATCTCAAGAAAAATAGTTATGGTATTCTCATCGAATATAGGATCTTGTCGGAGATGATATCCTGGTACGTATTCTTTTACTTTATCAACCATTGATTTAATCGCAGTGTTCACTTTTTCTTCATCCATATGTTCTACTTCACAGTACACTGTGTTTCGCATTAGAATTGGTGGATCTGCTGGATTTAAAATAATTAACGCCTTTCCGGTATCTGCACCACCGACTTTTTCAATTCCACGACGTGTTGTAATTGTAAATTCATCAATATTCGCTCTTGTTCCTGGACCAGCGCTTAAACTAGAGATTGTCGCAACTATTTCACCATACTTCACATTTGCAACCTGATTAACGGCATTGACAATAGGAATCGTCGCCTGACCGCCACACGTTATCATATTTACATTATCCAATTTACTATTATCTTCTTTATTACTAACCGCTGGAGAAAAAAAAGGGCCAACAGCAGCAGGGGTAAGGTCAACCACCATTTTGCCAAGGTCTTTTAAAATTTTTGCATGTTCCACATGAGCAATCGCAGATGTTGCATCAAAGACAATATCCGCTAAACCTGGATTGTCAATGAAACCTTGTATCCCGTTAGAAAAGACTCTATACCCATTTTTTTCCGCTCTTATTAATCCATCAGAATCCGCGTCTATTCCAATCATAGTAGTTAAATCAATCACATCACTTTGTTCTAATTTATACATCAAATCCGTCCCAATATTTCCTGAGCCGATTATAGCCGCTTTTACTTTTTCCAATTTATTTCCCCTCTCTCATTCAAAATAGTTTTGCTGGAATACCTTTAAGTTACGAAAAGCTATTTAAAATAAACAGCTACATTACCAAGTGAACCAAATTTAGCTTCAATCTTATCACCAGCAGTTACAGCTTCAGCTCCAGATAAAGCACCGGGTAAAATTAATTCATCCTTTTTCAATGTAATATCGTACTCATATAATTTATTTGCTAACCAGGCAATAGCCTCCGCCGGATGTCCAAGAGCGGCAGCACCGGCCCCTGTTGCAATCAATTTCTCATTTTTAAACAAGACCATACTATTAGTACGTAAATCTACTTGATTTAGTGTTGATGTTTGACTACCAATTACCACTTTCGCGGATGATCCGTTATCAGCAACCGTATCAGCTAGTTTAATTTGCCAATCAGCAACTCGGCTATCAATAATCTCAAGCGTAGGCACAATATACCTCGTTGCCAACATGACATCTAAATAAGTGACATTTGGGCCTTTTAGATCTGTATCTAAAACAAAGCCAATTTCGGCTTCGACTTTCGGTG
This sequence comes from Virgibacillus litoralis, assembly GCF_017873675.1. Lineage (GTDB taxonomy): Bacteria > Bacillota > Bacilli > Bacillales > Amphibacillaceae > Lentibacillus > Lentibacillus litoralis. The sequence continues at coordinate 59,938 of NZ_JAGGKK010000001.1, forward strand.
CAATCATCGTACTTACATTGACGTTTCCTCCATCTTCTATTTGCATGTCATCAAACAAGTGTCCATAATCAGGCTCATTGACATTCAACATACGTTGCATGGCATCACTAGTTAATCCAACCTTTTTACCAATGATCTTATTACCTTGTGCAAGCTTCATTTCCACAATCTCGAGTTGTACCTGATATGCCTCTTCAACCGTTAAGTTTTTATTCTGTTCAGTTAGCGGCCTAATTCCTTGACACGCTTTTTCTGCCTCTAATAGCTCTGTAACAAATTGACTAATTTGCTTTGACACCATATAGCCCCCTATACTAAACAAACGAAAGGCGATCACTTTATCCCCTTTCGTTTGTTTTTACTTTTTTATGGTAATCGTTTTTGCTTCAGTATAAAAATCGAAGCTGTGTCTACCACCCTCACGTCCAATGCCACTTGCTTTAGAGCCACCGAATGGAGTTCTTAAGTCACGAACATACCAACAATTAACCCATAATAAACCTGCATCTACTAGTGAGGAAACTCGTTGACCTCTTCGTAAATCATTGGTCCATACAACCCCTGCTAAACCGTAAATTGAATTATTGGCTATTTGGATTGCCTCTTCTTCTGTTTTAAATGGAATAACAACTGGTACTGGGCCGAAAATTTCTTCTTGCGCTACCCTCATCTTATTATCAACATCATATAAAATGGTAGGTTCATAGAAATTACCTGCTTCCATTTCTGCGACCATTTTTCCCCCATAGGCAAGTTTTGCACCTTCCGCTAATCCAAGTTGCACGTAGTCATCCACAGCTTCCAAGTGCCCAGAAGATACAAGAGCTCCCATATCAGTTGCTTCATCCAAAGGATCTCCTACTTTAATTTTCTTTACAGCTGCTACAAATTGATCTAAGAATTGATCATATATGCTTTCTTGCACCAGAATTCTTGAACCTGCTAAACAGATTTCCCCTTGATTACGATATATGGCATCAATTGATCCAGCTACCGCTTCTTCTAAATCAGCATCTGCAAATATAATATTCGCAGACTTTCCGCCAAGCTCTAATGAGACAGGAGTTAAATTTTCAGCTGCATTACGCATCACTGTTTTTCCCGTAGTCGACTCCCCAACAAAGGAAATCCTACTGACAGATGGGTGGGTAGCCATTTCTGTTCCTACAGAACCACCAGGCCCTGTCAATATATTGAGTACACCAGGAGGAAGCCCAGCCTCGTTAGCAATCTCACCCAACAAGACAGCACTTAGTGGTGTATAAGAGGCTGGTTTAACCACCACTGTATTGCCAGCAGCCAATGCTGCCGAGGCCTTCCATGTCATTTGCATGAAGGGAAGATTCCAAGGAATAATTAAGCTTGTAACTCCTGCTGGTGCATATTGTGCATAAGACATATGGTTATGCATATCATAATGTTCATCTACCATGTATTTAGCCATTTCAGCGAAAAATCGAAAGTTGTCTGCTGCACGGGGAATATCAAATCCACGACTTTCCTTAATTGGTTTACCAACATCTAATGTTTCAATATAGGCAAGTTTATCGACGTTTTCCATAATTAAATCCGCCATCTTGCATAAGATACGCGATCTTTCAATAACAGACATGGTGCTCCAAACTCCACTTACATATGTGCTTTGTGCCACGTCTATTGCTTGTTTCGCATCTTCTTTACCACCCTTAGCAACACTAGCTAGCTTCTTATTTGTAGCTGGGTTAATAGTCTCGAACGTTTCACCAGAAAGAGCTTCTATATATTTACCATCAATAAACAGCTTAGAATCCTGTATGAGTCTACTATTAGCTGCTACCTCATTAGTCACTTCCTATTCCTCCCTAATTTTCTATTTCAATAATCATTTCTATTTCAATTGCTGTGTTATTAGGAAGTTGTGCCATACCAACAGCTGAACGACCGTGTTTTCCTTTGTCTTCAAAGACTTCGCTAATTAAATCAGAAGCACCATTCATAACTTGTGGTAGTTCTATGAAATCTTCTGTCGAATTAACCATACCAAGTAATTTAACAAACTGTATTACATTACTTAGTTCGCCTACTTCATTTTTAACTACACTTAACAAATTTAGCATGGATTGACGAGCTGCCAGATAGCCATCTTCAGTAGTTAATTCATTGCCCAATTTACCATGATATTGGTCAACACCCTGTCCCGCAGTAAATAATAAATTCCCCACTCTCACACAGCTTACATAACTACCCCATGATGGCCTTAAAGGTGGCAAAACGTGTCCGAGTTCTTCAAGTTTTTCCTCTGGTGTTTTCGTCATTTGATTTCTTCCTTTATATCAACATTTAAAAAGTTAAGCGCATTTTTTCCTAAAATGGCCGTTCTTTGTTCATCTGTTAATTTAATAGTTTCATCAATCACTTTACCCGGGGGAACTTCCCTAAGTAGAAACGGGTAATCAGATCCCATTACAATTTTCTCATGACCAAAACGATCTATTAGATACCTAGTATTTAATGGGTCATAATTCAATGAATCAAAATAGAACTTTTTTGCGTAGTGACTAGGTGGCTTACTTGTTAATCGTAAGTCTGGCCACGCATTCCAACCTTGGTCTAACCGCGGTAAAATATAAGGGAACGATCCACCACCATGAGCAAAGCAAACTTTTAATCTAGGAAACCTTTCCATAATACCGCTATTAATTAAACTAGCTGCTGCTACAGCCGTTTCACTCGGCATTCCTACTGTATACATGAAATTATGACGGGGCAGGCGATCTCTACCCAAAGTCTCCCAGGGGTGAATGAATATTGGTACTCCCCATTTCTCTGCCATTTCAAAGAAAGTTGTAAATTCAGGTTCATCTAGATTTTTTCCATTGATATTTGTACCAATTTCAATACCCCTTAATCCTAATACATGTATACAACGATCCATCTCTTTAATAGATACTTCTACATTTTGTAAAGGGACAGTACCCAATCCAACAAAACGATCTGGATACTGTTTAACCGTATTAGCGATAAAGTCATTTTGTATTTTTGACATTTCTTCCGCTTCCTCTACTTTAGCCCAATAAGAAAATGTTACTGGGATAGGAGATAACACTTGAATATCTACACCTTCAGCATCCATATCCTGAATTCTTTTTTCTGGGCTCCACACCTGATCGGTAACTTCACGAAATACATTTCCCTCGATCATGATATTCGCACCACAACTACACGTTTTTTCCAATACCGGCCATTTGTCACTACCAAACTTATCCGTAAAATCAGGAATTTCCCCTGGAATAATATGTGTATGAAAATCTACTCTCATTTCCAAAGTCCTACAGTTTCGGACATAACATGACCACAATTATTACATGTACGAAGCTCTTCATTTGAATCAAACTCTTCAATTCCGCCTTTAAGCTGTTTTTCAATATTTGTTAATACCATTGTTATACGATGTAATTCATGATCACATTTGTCGCAAAACCAAACCATATCTTCCGTCACCCCTTCACCACGAGGTTGCTCGATAACGAGTCCATACGTGTTGGCAACTCGGTGTGGAGAATGTGGAACCATACCTGGTAATAAAAACACTTCCCCTTCCTTAACTGTTACAACTTCTCGTTTTCCTTCATCATTAATTACTTCAACATAACAATCACCTTTAATTTGGTAAAAAAACTCTTCTGAGGGACTTACATGGAAGTCACGACGTTTATTTGGTCCTCCAACCATCATACAAATGGTTTGGGAATCTGCCCAAAGCTGTTTGTTATTTACCGGTGGTTTCATTTCACTTTTATTCTCTTCAATCCAACCTAACAAATTAAATGCTTTAAACTTTGACATATTAAATACCTCCATTTTTTTAGTAAACTTGTAAACTCTTATTTAAATAAACTTAATCCTACCATCCTAAAAGGGGCTCAGTTTGTTGAATGTCCCCTTCTAACATCAACTCACGAATTCTTGTTGATGAAATACGTGTACCCTTCGTACAGTAAACTGTATGAATAGGTTGAACTAAAAAGTGTTTTTTCAGAAGATCTACGTCTCCTTTGCGGCTTTTTCCAAAACGAAAATCTTCTCCTACTCTTATACTCTTTGGGTTTAATCGTTTTAACTCACTTATAAAACTTTCAGGGCTTCGTTTTGTATATGATTCATCAAATGGTGCAATAACTACATAATCGACTCCTAGTCTTTTAAATCTGTGTATCTTTTCTTTAACAGATGTTAAAATGTGTGCACCTTGAAAGTAGGCACGTGGTGGTGGATCAAAGGTATATACCACACTTTGAACGCCCTCAATAGCACTTTCTCTCACTGTTTCTCGGATAACTTTCTGATGGCCACGATGTACACCATCAAAGGCACCTATTGTAATAATTGATTTAGGTAAGATAAGATTTTCATTCGCCTCATGAACCTCCAAAAAATCACGCCCTTTCAATCATGGGATATCTGAATTGTCCGTTATTATAAAAAAGATCAAAAATAATCTTAAACTGGATTCTTGGGATATTTATTTTTAAAATCAAGAGCTTCTTCCAGTGCACGGTCTACCATATCAAAGGAAGTTTGACGTTTATGTTTACTATAAAACATACCCAATTTCCTCACCGGATCACCTGAATAATACCGTTCATATTGCACTAATCTTTGGCCAAACGCTTCACCACTTAAGTCCCACGCTAACTTAAACAATCGAACCCGCTCCTCACCTGATATACCTGAACGTCCACCATAATAACGATCAATATCTTCTGCTAATTCCGGGTTGTTTAAATCCGCTTCCGTTGGGGGTAAGATTAATCCACTTGCTCCGATTGTTTGGATAACCTCAATAGCCCGAGGATATGCTTTCGGCAAAATGCCTCGAATAGTCTCCAATGGTATAGGATTAGGTATGGCCTCTCCATTAGATCTTATAGTATATTCATTTTCTGCAGTACGTAACAAAGCTCTAATCGTTTCAACAGACTGCACCAGTTCACCCAATTGTGTTTGTACATTTAGAAACCCGTCTACACCTATTGCATCAGCCACCTTTGATGCTACCTCTTGAGCAAACTTAAGTTTCACTAATCCTCGCGCCGCATTTTGATGAGTGTTTTGACTTAAACCAGTTTCAGAATAAAGTTTGTTGGCTGCGTCCACGTTGTTATAAAGAAAGACTCGATCCCAAGGTACAAGAACATCGTTGAAAATAAGAACAGCGTCATTTTCCTCAAACCTTGATGCAAGTGGATGATCAAATAACGGACGCTTTCCATCTTGCATAGGTTCCCGACACATTAAACGTAGCCCGGGCGTATCAATCGGTACAGCAAAAGACAACGCATACCGCTCGTCACCAGGTTTAAAACCCGGGAATGAATAAATAATAACCTCATCCGTAATAGGAGCAAGTGTTGCAAGCATTTTTGCCCCGCGAACAATAAGCCCGTCGGTGGTTTCTTCAACAGCACCTAAATGTGTAAAGAGATCTTTTTGTTCATGAGAAGATTTACTCCGGTCAACTTGCGGATTTATCAATGCATGTGTCATAAATAAATCATTATCACGAATATACTTGTAATAGTTTTTAATATTTTCCGCCCAGTCTGAATTGTATTGATTATAAAAGTTCGGACTACTAGCCATGGAAGTAACAGTCACATTCAAAAAGTCCGGCGTTCTTCCCATCAATCCAAAAGTCGCCTCTGCCCAAACATCGTATAATTCTCTACGAGCCATCAGGTCATCATAATTTTTAGGAACAATAAACGCATTTGATACCCTTTCACCGGTTTCCTCACATATACTCGTTATTTTGTCTCGATACTTAGAATCGTGTTGCATATCATACAATTTTGCAATTTCGCGAATCGGTTGTTTGAAATTGTCTTCATTGACTAGATCCGTAACCTTTCTTCCATTCATCCAAACTTCCGGTTGTCTTGATTTCAAAGCTTGGATATAATCTTCACCTGTTCTAATACCCATTATTCATCCTCCTTAGTTTTTGATTATCCATGAACCTTTAATTTCATTTTATAAATGTTCTAAATTCCTAAATTCTTCCTATAGTATTTCATGATAGTTTTATCCACTAAGTTAGCGCTTACATTTTGTAAATACTTAAGACTTTTTGATGTACATTTTTATTTATTCCTCTGATGGTTTTATTAAGATGAATTCTTTTATCTGCCCTTTTCATTGCTTTACTCGGACCCACCTATATATTTGTACAAAAGCCAAGGATTCACGGATAAAAAACTCTCCATCAAATTTATTTCTAACCCCCTTTTAGTCTGTTGATTTAAATATAATAAACTTTCAAACTAGTAACAACAGTCTGATTTCATCATGTGAAAATGATACAAGTTTTTTTACCTTTCAGCTTTTCTAAAGAGCATATAAATAAGTTAGTCACTAATAAGGTTTGGGATCCACAATACAGCATCTTCCCAGTATGTAAGTATGATTAACACTATTATTGCCATAGTTAAGAATGGCATTATCGCCTTAACAAGGTACTCAAACTTTACTTCTGCAATGGAAGAAACAATAAATAACCCTGTTCCTACTGGTGGTGTTAATAAACCAAGTGTTAAATTAATACAAATTATTACCCCAAAATGAACTGGGTCTATTTGGTAGATTCCTAGTAAAGGCATCATAACCGGTACTAATATAATTAATGCGGCGATTCCATCTAATACAGTTCCAAGTAACAGGAGAAAAATGTTGACTAATAATAAAAATACGAACGGGTTGTCTGAAATACCAAGCATTGAATCAGCAATCAACTGCGGAATCCTCTCAAACGACAAAACAAAGCCAAATAAATTTGCTGTCACAATTAGAAAGGTGATTGTTGCAGTGTTAATTACAGTATCTATAAATATTGATGGAAGTTTTTTCATTTTTAATTCTCTATAAATAAAAGCACCTACTATGAACGCCACTATACAAGCAACACCTGCTGATTCAGTAGGTGTAAATATACCACCTAAAATACCATAAATTATCGTAAATGGGATAAGCATAGCAGGTAGCACTTTTATAGAGGTTGCTATGATTTCCTTCAAACTTGCTCTTTTACTTTTCGGAAAACCCTGTTTCGCGCCCATTATACCGATGACAATAATAAAACCTATACCTAATAAGACTCCGGGGATAATACCCGCCATAAATAAATCACCAATAGAAGCACCAGTTAAAGTGCCATAAATAATAAATAACATACTCGGTGGAATTACTGGTGCAACTATAGAAGAAGCTAAAGTTAGAGAAGAAGAAAAATCACGTCTATAACCTTCCTCTTCCATTTCGGGGACCATTACTTTACTCATCATTGCTGCTTGAGCATTTGCAGAGCCCAGAATGGACGCAAGAAACATATTTGCAATAACTGCTACATATGCTAGTCCACCTCGAAAATGACCAATTAAAACTCTCGCAAAATTTACTAGCTTTTTCGTAATTCCTCCGCCATTCATTAACTCACCGGCTAACATAAATAAAGGTATGGCTAATAATCCAAAGCTATCTACTCCAGAGAACATAGACTGTGGAGCAGATCCCATTGCTGTTAGCAGGCCACTTAGTAATAAATACGATAGCGAAGTAATAGCTAATACTAATGATATGGGAATTCCAACGAGTAAAAATACAATGAACAACAATACAACAATAATCATTGTCATGAGGCATTACCTTCCTGTTTATTATTTTTCACTAGATCTATAGTGTAATTCAATAAATGAATAAAACTGAAAGTTAAACCAACTGGCACGGAAAGATAAGGTACCCACATAGGAATTCGCATAGCAGATGACTTTTGACTCGATAAAGAAAATATCCAATCATAACTTAAATACAGCAAAAGTATTAGGAAAACTAAGATAACAATATGCGAAATCATATCCAAAATACGCTTTCCATTCATTGAGAACCTTTCTACCAAAAATGTTATAGAAGCTTGGGACTTATATTTAAGTCCCAAGCTTCCCCCTACAAAAGTAAGCCACGCCATCATAAATATACTTACTTCACTTGCCCAATAAATTGGTGCATTTAAAAAGTATCGATAGAATACTGATGCAGCTATAACTAGGGTTAGTGCTGCGATTAAAATAACTGAAATTACTTTTTCAATCGATTCAACCCATGTATCCAAAGTCTTCAAAAAATTACCTCCTAACGGAATGTCTCAATAAATTCTTTAATTAATGGGTCCTTACTTTTATATTTTTTATCAAACTCTTCAGTATATGGCGTAAACAAAGATTCATCCATATTATAAAGTTCCATTCCCCGACCTTCTAGAGTTTTAATAAACTCTTCCTCTTGTGAAGATCGTTTAAGTGTTGCATATTCAGACGTCGCCGCCATAGCTTCCTCTATAATTTTTTGATCCTCTTCAGGCATATTTTCAAATTGTTCCCTATTTGTAACCATAATTGATGGCCAAACCATATGATTCGTTACAGCCCCATAACCAGTAACTTCGTTAAAGTTAGAAGTAACTGCTGCATCTAAATCCATATCCATTCCATCGATAACACCTGTTTGGGCCGCTTGATATACTTCTGGTAATGAGATTGATTCAGGATTTGCGCCCAAGGAACGATACCAATCTTGTAGTGCTGGGCTAGGTGTCGCACGCATCGATAAACCTTCCATCTCTTCAGGTGTTTCAATTTTTTCTCTAAATAACATAACACGGTTACCTGAGAAGAAATAATTCATCGCTTTTATTCCAGTATCATCAACTGTTGCTAAAACATCTTTGGCTACATCACTTTTGCTCGCCTCAAGAACATCTTCGTATGAATCAAATAAAAATGGTGCGAACCAAGCACTAAATGCATCTGACATCGATGTTAAATGAGCATTAGTAATGAACGCGAAATCTAGAGTACCAGTTTCAAGTTGTTGCACCATATCGGCATCACTTCCTAGCTGCCCACCTGGATAAATTTCCACCGTCATACGACCGTCAGAACGTTCTTTCAACTCTTTTGCTAAGTTTTTTGCAGCATCATTCCAAATGTGATTTTCCGGAGCTATGTGAGCAAGTTTAAAGCTGTATTCTTTCGCATTCTTTTCCGTCTCACTACCACCCGCTTCTCCCTCACTACATGCACCTAAAGTAAGTATTAAAACCATTATTAAAGTAAATATGAAAAAACCTCTTATTTTTTTCAATTACAAACACCCCTTTTAAGTTTATAGAAATAATATTTTCACATATCTGATATTCTCAGCTTTTAATTACAAGAATTCGTATACACTAAAGTCCCTATATTACAGTACAAGTATTAATTAATTCCAAAAAGTTGTCCCCCTTTATTGTTGGTTAAAATATTACTCTAGTTCGCAATACTCCTTTAACTCGTGAACTAATTTTTACTGCGCTTCGGGCATTAACACCCCCCCTGATAATATAACCAACTTTCTTATTTTTCTTAATGTTATATATCGATATAACCTAGTTCTTGAGATATAGAATTTGCGGTGTTAATAATACTTTTAATCATTATAGTCCGGTGACTTCCTTTCATATAAGAAATTGGACCGACTAAATTTACTGCTGCAATAGTTTTTCCAGAATAAGATAATATTGGTGCCGCAATTGCATATGTGTTTGTGTCGTTCTCATTATTACTAATTGAGTAGCCAGTTTTACGTACTACTGCTAATTCTTGTTTTAGCTTATCCGTATTCGTAATCGTATTAGGAGCTTGACGTGATAACCCTCTACTGATAGTTTCTTTCAAATAAGATGAATTAAAAGATAGTAAAACTTTTCCCGCACTGGTGGAATATGCGGGTTTCCTTGCTCCGACATGTGTCTGTATAGAGTATGAATCTAGTGAAGAAACCTTCAAAACAAATACAACTTCGCCTTTGTCAAACATACCTATATGAACCGTCCCTTTAAATCTTTGGGTCAATTCCTTAACTATCGGAATTGCTTTATCATATATATCTTGCTGGAACATTACATTGTTATTTAATTCAAGTAATTTCCAACCAAGACGATACTTTCCGTTACTAGCTCGCATCAACAGCCCTTCATCACATAAGGTGCTAATTAAATGATGTGTAGTACTACGATTCAACCCGAGTTTCTCTGCAACTTGTCCATTTCCTAAGATAGGATCTTCAGTTGTAAAGCAATTTATAATTCTACTAGCCTTTCTTACAGACTCTATCATTCTAATTCCTCCACAAAAAAAGTATTGATAAATCCCAATAAGTATCATGTTTAATATGATTGACTCTAAAATTGTAATCGCTTCCATAATTGAAAATTTTAAATATTTCATCTTTGACGATTATATCGATATAAATTTGGTCGTGCAACAAATATATTTCACATTATGAAACATTAGTGGTCTTTTCTCTTTTTTAACTTATCGTCCATCCAAATTAAACGGCTTACTTTATGTCAATGACTTTAAAAATATCTTTATAATAAAATAGACTGTACAATAAACTGGATAGGTTCAAATAGGCTCTGTAACATTTTCGATGACACCTTTTAAGGTCGGCGTTCGATTATATAAATAGAAGGGGGGGTTACTATTTCTATCGTTTGCAGCGAGGAAAAAGTGTCATAAAATGTATAAATACTCTTTTCCTATTTAATGAATAACTATTCCCTATACTGTATAATTAGATAAACGTAATATAGGACGAAAAACAGTGGATTTTTTCACACGAAAGGGGATGTACTATGAGAAGAATTATTTTATCGACAGAAAGTGGAGCAGATTTACCGGAGAATTTGGCTGAGAAGCATGCTGTTCAGGTGGTGCCGATGCATGTCATCATGGATGGGAAGGATTACTTAGATGGTTCGTTACCCGTAGAGGATATTTACGACTATTATGATCGTACAAAAAATATACCCTCTACAACTGCCACAAATGCTCATGAATATCATGACTTTTTTACGAAGATAAAGGCGGATTATCCTGATTGCATCATTATTCACATTGGATATACTTCAAAGGCTTCCGCTTCTTTTCAAAGTGCAGTGATTGCCTCTGAGGATTTTGAGGATCTCTTTCTAATTGACGCTTTAAACGTTACAGGTGGATTAGCAGCTATTGTGATGCATGCTGTTACCTTGCTTGAGAATGAACCTGCAATTGAACCTGATCGTCTAATAGAAAAAATAGAAGCTATCATCCCGAAATCAAGACTGGCATTCGTACCCGGAAGCTTAGAGTTTCTAAGAGCAGGTGGACGTGTAAGCAATGTCGCCTATCTTGGAGGGGCCTTGTTAAAATTAAAGCCACGGATTGAATTAATAGATGGAAAGCTTGTTTCTACTAAGAAATATCGCGGTAAAATGAGTAGCGTTGCCGAAAAGCTTTTGCATGATTATTTGAATCAATTCGACATTGACCGGGAACAGCTTTATTTTCAATATTCGATCGGACTTGATGAAAGTATCAAGCTACGGGTGGAAGAAATCGCTAAAGAAAATGGTTTTAAAAATATAAAATGGATGCAAGCTGGTGCTATGATTTCAACTCACGCAGGACCTGGTGGATTTGGGATTGCAGGGTTGGAAGTTTAGTTAAATAGAGAATCGCAGAAGATAAAATAAGTGACAAGGAGTCCTAATGCTATTCGGCTTTTTATAGCATTAGGACCCCTTTTTCACTTAATATTTCTAACTCCGAACCTCATACCAATATGTCCCATCCTTAATGTCCCGTTTACATTCTCCCTTATATCGTAAATATTCCAGATGGGAAAGTGTTTCACCAATAGCAAACCTCATCTCATGGATCGTCAGTTTTTTGGAAAATAATCTCTGACACGTATCGTACACTGTACTGCCGCCACTAATTGATTCTAATGTTTGTTCAAGCCGATGGTCATGGTGGGTTTTTATTTCGTCAATTCGATCATTCGCCCCGTGAAATGGCTGACCATGGGATGGGACTACAAAGTCGACATCAAGCTTTTTAATTTTCTCTAAAGATGCTAGATAGGTAGCTAATGGATTAGGATCACCATGAAACCAATATGAAATATTCGGTGTTATTTTTGGTAAGATGTGATCGGTCGAAAGCAGCATATTCTTCTCTTTATTATAAAAAGTAATCAAGCCTTCCGAATGCCCTGGGGTAAAGATTACTTCATATTCATAGTTGCCAATTGGGATCATTTCACCTTCCTGAAAATAGTGGTTCACATTAGGGTAAGGTGTAACACGGGAAACAAATTCATTAGTATTGGTTGTCATGGAGTTGGCAATCTCATTAGGGACACCTGCCAGCGAGTAATTCGCTGCAAGTTCACGTATAAAGCTCTCTTGCCAAGCATTTATTCCCGCATCAGTGTCAATTTTTGTCATCGAAACACGTGCACCCGTTTTTTCTTGCATAGCTCCGACATAACCAAAATGATCAGGATGATAATGGGTAACTAAAATATCGGTAACCTTTTTTCCTGCTAATTCCTTGTCCCATTTATCTGCAGTTTCCTTATTATGAAGTCCAGCATCAATAACCTTCCAGCCGTCCTCCCCTTCCGCAATAAAACAATTCACATGGTTTAGCCGAAAAGGAAGATCAAGCTTTATTTGTTTTAATCCGTATTCCTCTAGCAAACTCATTACCTCCTATTTGTCATGACGTACAACTCCAGCTTTTGCTTCTTCATAGGAAAGCTGGAGTTCATCAACGATTTGGGAAACAGATTGAATCTTGTTGATTGCCCCTATACCTTGTCCAGCACCCCAAATATCCTTCCATGCCTTTGCTTTGGAGTTATTTAATTTATCAAAGTTTATTTCCTCTTTTTCCCTTAAGTTATCAGGGTCTAATCCGGCCTTTCGTATACTTGGAATGAGGTAATTTGCATTCACACCACTAAACGTATCGGTATAAAGGATATCGTCTATGGATGAATCGATAATCATAGTTTTATAGTCTTCCACGGCTGAACTCTCTGCAGATGGAATGAATCTGGAGCCCATGTAAACAAAGTCCGCTCCAAGCACTTCTGCTGCCAGGATATCCTCACCTTTTGACATACCACCAGCCAGAACAATTGGCCCGTCCCAGAATTCCTTCACTTCATGAAGGAAAGCGAAGGGATTCAAGACTCCAGCATGTCCTCCTGCACCGCTCGCGACAAGTACTAATCCGTCAGTTCCTTTTTCAATCGCCTTTTTAGCAAACTTCACGTTAATGACATCGGATAAAACAAACCCGCCATATTCATGGACAACCTTTACGACAACACTTGGGTCCCCAAGCGACGTAATTACAATTGGCGGCTGGTATTTTTCAATTAAGGCAAGGTCTTCTTCATACCTTTTATTGGAGCGATGCACGATAAGGTTAATTGCCCATGGTGCTACCGTTTTATCTGGATTTTTGCTTTTTATTTCCTTTAATTCAGTGCTGATTTGGTGCATCCATTCCTCTAAATCATCACTGGTGCGAGCATTCAAGGCCGGAAAAGAACCGATGATTCCAGATGCACAGGCATTAATAATCATCTTAGGATTCGAAACGAGGAACATCGGCGCCATAATGACAGGCAGTTTCATAGATTGTTTAAGTTGTTTTACTGCTTCAGTTTGCATGTAGATTTATGCTCCTTTCGTATTTATAGTTGGGGATTACTGGAAATAGTAGTTCCCCCTATTATACATCTCTTTTTGCTTTTAGAAATACCAATAACAGATCTGCCTTATCCAGATTCGGGGCAGCATGGAAAGTTGAACGTACTGCAGTTAAAGGAGAAGAATTTTAGCGGACATAAGAACCCTTATTTGACGGAAACACACCTATTGAACTTAGGTCAATCTAAGGGCCAGACACTTAATAATTCTGTAATAAGCCTACTCACTTCCCCGTTATTTCCATATTATAAAGAAAAACGAGAGGTGAGAACGTTTTGGAAACAAATTACCTACGCTGGTCCGAACTAGCATATGCTGGAGAAAAGAAGCCCCCAAGTGAACCTGTTACCCCTTCTGCAGGATCTTGGCCTCTAACCTATTTACAACGAAACAATAATGGAAGATTCTTAGATCCAGAGGGTGAGAAATTGAACCTGCCTATAACACCCCCTAATCTGATTAACTTTGAAAGAGAGTTACGCACCGTCAAAAGAACCCTGCGAAATTTAACCTCTTCGCAGCGTAAAATAGGTATCTATTACGGTACAGGAGTCCCTACCAAACAGTGGACGCCTGTCATTGACCGCTTAATTGATTCGTATAATCTTGGTCCAACTAATGCTGCGCGATTAATTGCTGCAGTACAAGGAGCTGTTAATGACACGATGATCGTCGTATGGGATTTAAAATATCGATGGGATGTAGCAAGACCCAATCAATATGATCAAAAGTTGCGGACGTTACTATGCACTCCCCGATTTCCAACTTATCCATCCGGTCATGCAACAATGTCAGCTTGCACAGCCATTGTGTTAAGCTATTTTTTTCCAAAGGAATCAAGGAAACTATGGAAAATAGCGGAAGACGATGCAGTAAGTCGTTTATATGCCGGCGTTCATTTTCCATCTGATAATAATGAAGGAATTCGGTTAGGAAGATACATTGGGGATGTTATTGTTAAGCATCTGAAACAACAAAATCTGCTGGAATCAGTTGATAATACGTATAGAAATTACCAGGACGCTGACATCTTACCGGATGACTATCAGCAGTTTATACCGTTTGATTTTCCTGAATCATGTACGTCCCTTCTATTGGATGAAAAGAAATCTGAGCAGATAGACCTTAATGCCACCGCTCCAAAACCACTATTAAAATAATCCCCAAAAGGTTCTTACGTAAAGGCAAAGTGCTTAGCAACTATTTAATATACTGCCTTAATAAACAAAGATTATTGTAATCCAAATCGAATAGAGGAACAGGTCCTTCTTGCCTCTTTGAAAATAGTAATGGCAGTAATCCTAGTTGATTCCTGCCTCCACCACTTTCATCGTAATATATTGGGACAAGGCTCCTGTCCCTTCTTGTCGGAATACTTTTTTTGGGGATCCCATCAAGCCAGATCCATTTGGCTCCAAAAATTATATCATCCCTCACTTAAACACAAGCACCGGTCTATATTTTTCATAATGGGTTTCCACTTTTCGGATAAGGTCCTTGCATTCTCTTTCATCCATACACTTAACAACTTCTATTGCATTGTCATCCCTATCATTGCTAATTGTTATATTTATAATTTGATCTTCATTTGTAATGTTGATGTATAAAGGGCGTGCATCGTGATCTGCTACTGATCCTGAGAATGTTGTTAATAACAGGGCAATTGTGGTATCCGCACTATCCTGATCTTTACATTCGAACACTTCCACAGCGTTCTCCTTCCTCTGTCTGCTAAGGTTAATAATCCGCCCTCCATCAGCCTCGAGTACATTGATATATCGAGTAGTGAAGCTTGGCTCAATCGGTTCCCGGTTTACATTTCGGTCCTTACCAATGCTTTCATTCCTTAATTTGAATGAGGGGATGAAGCTGTTTTCCGGGGGTTTTCTTAAATAATTAAAATAGAACAACGATGCAATTAATATTCCTATAAAAAAAGCCATTAAAAAAACACCTCCATAGCTGCTACACGAACGTTCACATTTACACTATGGTACATTCCAAGGCTCTGTTCTGTGTTTTCACATACTCCTTTAATTTTCAAATACTTCCCTACAATGTATGGATTTTTCCTGTCCATAATTCTCGCAATTACTTTTTTCATCAAACTGTAATATTGGTGTTATTAAATGGTAGCAGCCAGGTGCATCGTTTCCTTATTGGAGGCAGCAAGTGTTACTTGAATATCTACTTTATTTTTGAATTATGAAATTGATTCAAATGAAAAAAAGGAAAAACACTGATATTCATATTTCACAAGATTACGGGTAAATTATTAACTAGTAACATAATTGGACGAAAAATAAATGAAAGGTGATGAAAAAAATGAAGTTAACTTCTGCTGAAATAACCAATTTGTGGAACACGTATATGAATGATAGTGGTGCCATTTGTCATTTACAATATGAAGTAAATAAAGCTGAAGATATGGAAATAAAGGCATTAATTCAATATGCTTTGGATATATCAAAATCACATATCGAAACAATAACAAAAATACTAAATAATGAAAACTATCCTATTCCACACGGTTTTAAGTTAGATGAAGATGTGGACGTTACGGCTCCTAGGTTATTTACTGATACTTATTTTTTATTCTCTACTAACAATTTAGGTAAATTGGGGCTGAATGCATATAGTGTAGCATTACCACTTGCTGTGAGAGAAGATATTTATACTTTTTTTAGTGAATGTCTACGTGAATCAGATGATATTCTTAAGAAGACTAATGATCTATTGTTAAAAAAAGGGTTATATATAAAGCCACCACTTCTTCCAACCCCTGAAAACTTCGATTTTGTGAAGAAGAAAAACTTTCTTGCAGGATACTTTGGAGAGAAAAGACCATTAACTGGTACTGAAATTACAAATCTTTATGCCAATTTCCAAAGAAATGCACTAGGTTCAGCCACTATGATTGGGTATAGTCAGGTTGCAAATAAGAAGGATGTAACTGAATTTATTCTTAGAGGTAAAGAAATAGCACAAAAACATTGTGAGATATTTGGATCTTATTTAAGCGAATGTGATATTCCTAGTCCTACGTCATTGGATACAGAGGTTACGGATTCAATCACATACACGTTTTCTGATAGAAAGATGCTGTTCTATACTACAGCCTTAACGGCAATCAGTGTTGGTTATTATGGAGCTAGTATGTCAGTGAGCCCTAGAAGAGATATTGGAGCCATGTACAGCAGACTTGTAGCGGAAAGCTTAAAATTTGCGGATGACGGGGCTAAATTGATGATTAAATACGGGTGGATGGAAGAGCCACCACGAGCACTTGACCGTGATGAATTAGCAAAGAAAAAGCAAGGGTAACTAATAGTGCCCTTCTATTGGTGGCTTTAAAATAATAACTTGCCTATCTGTAGCAATTGTACTAGCCTTTTAAAAATCATAGTCTTTAAGTTTTTGGTCAGCCCAATATCCACTTATAAAAAGCTAAGTTAAGTTAAATCTTTATTCACAACCTTCCTTTGTTGGTGCGGGCAAAGATAAACTTTAATCCAACCACCTGAGTTTTAGGTAGAGTCCGCCAAACAGGCGAAAGCGGGGCTCTTTTCCACAGCTATTCCGCTAAAATCTCTCGCGTCCTCTCAAGGATCTCCTCATCCTTCAACCGAAATTTAAATTCCACTCTTCTGGATTCAGCTGCACTGTAATCACCGGATTCATTTGTGCGAAAATCGGTATATGATTTACTGTTCACTGTTAATTTTTCCTGCAGATGGTCTTGGATATTTTTATATGGAAAATCATCACTGAGAATGTAGGCTGCGACACTGTAGGCCCTTTCCTGTGAGAGTTCTAAATTATATAAATAGCTGCCGTCACGATCGGTGTGACCTTCGATAATGATTTCCGCAATATATTCTTCATAGCCGTTTTGCAGCAATATATCCAGATACTTCGGGACGAATTCATCCAAAAACTGAAAGGACGCAGGCTTCAATTCGGATTTATCATATGCAAATAAGATTTCTGTATCAAAGATGATTGCACCTGTCTTCTCATCCACTTCAATTTCCAGAGTTGAATCACTGAATTCTGTCTGCAGCTCATTAACAAGCTTGGCCCGTACTCCCATAATTTGATCGATGGTCTTTTTCATTTCTTCAATTTGCAGGGATTTGATAATCATCATCGTAATGAAAATTAAGATGAAGCATAATAGGATAATCGTCAGCAGATCGGTAAATGATGGCCAAAAATGCCCGTCGTCCTGTTCCTTTTTAAAGAGTCGCTGGTATTTAGTAGTCATTTTGTCTCAACCCTGTACCGTTATTTCCAGGTTGCTGGCCGATGGAATTCAGCTGCCGATTTAACCCTTGAATCTCCCGACCAAGATCCTGTAAGGTTTGTTGGGCATAACGGGAATTGCTTTGCCCGATTTCTTCAGACAGGCGCCGTATTTCCTGGAATTCCTTCTTGATCGCTTCATTCGTCATTTCCACTGAATCAGTTATATTTCGTGCTACCTTATCAAGTTTATCCCCGAGTCCTCCCTCCAGATTATCCACATAATTGGAGAGTGTATTTTTTAAAACATCCACACTTACTTCCAACTGATTTTCGCGTTGATTGAACGTATTGTTCATCTGGGATATCGTCTTATTTATATCGTTAATCAGCTGGTTATTCTGCATGCCGACTTTTTCATACGTATTGGTTGCTTCATTTATTTGTTTTTCAAATGCCTTCGATTCCTCAGAATGTGCTTTTAAATGACTATTAAACGTTCGGTTAAATTCCTTCAGCTCGTCAAAACGATCTGTTAATAGGTACTTATATTCTGCCTGTGTTTGATTGATCACTTCAAGGGCTTGCGGTAACTGAACAATCGAATCGCCCATTTTATCAAATTGCTTTGATAGTTCCCCAATATAAGAGATAATTCCTGCCAGTTTCGAGCTGAGGTCACTTCCAAAAACCTGTTTAAACTCTTTATTATGCGCATCCATTTTATTGGCCAGGTCATTATTTTTCTGAGTAATTTTTTCAAATGCAGCATGTATGGATTCCTGCCCCTCCATGATCGATGACGTAAACAATTTTAGTTCAACCACAGATTCCTCGAATTGATTCAGGGTATCCATCTGAGCTGTCGAAACTTCCTTCACTTTCTCATAGGTATTCTCAAACGCTTTAGCCATCCGTTCATTCTTTCCATCCATTCGTTTAAAATAGGAAAACAGCGAATCAAAGTTGTCATTTAGCTTTTTGGTAGATTCGCCAAACCCATCTGTCACCTCTTTCATATGGTGGAACAGTTCCTGAAATTCCTGCAGGTTGCTGGAAAGCCCTTCATTAAACTTGGCCAAATCTTTGGCAGATTGCTGCAGACCGCTCGTATATTCCTGAAAGCCTGAAAATGCGTTCTCAATTCCTGTCAGTGATTCCTGGTTTGTTTCCTGCAAATGCTGAATGGAATGGTTTATCGTCTCAGACACTTCAATCAGCCGGCTCATCCCTTCCTGTTCTTGGCCATCTAGATTGGATTCTACTTTTAACATGATATCTGTTAGCATATACTCCGTGTTAAAGATTTTAATAAGCACGGTCATGATGAGGGAAAGCCCCATCCCAGCTATACTGGTGTAAAATGCCACATCAATTCCTGACAGTACTGCAGCTATATTCTCAACCAATTGAGAGCCAGTGGCGTTGATACTTCCAAGTGATATTGTCAGACCGATAAACGTCCCTAATACCCCGATTAAAATAAAAATGGAAACGGTCATCTGAACCATTTTGATGAGATTGACAACAGGCATGTTAAACACACGCCAACCGGAAAATTTCTCTTGTACGAAAGTCTCCGGTTTCACCGATTCCTTGTCACGGATTCTATCAAACTGGGCCTTAAATGTGTTAAGTGGTTCAATATCCATTTGATCTGTTGATTCCATATAATTTCTTATTTTTTTAAGCTTCGTAAATAGACCCAGATGAACGAAAACGGTAAGGAAAAAGCTAATGAACAGAATCACGAAAATCAGCTCGGTAACTGGATTTGATAAAATGTCTTCCGCTATACGCTCACTCGTAAAAACTTCCAACAATAATTGCAGCATAGATACTCCTCCTGATAGAACCTCTTTCTTTATTGCTATTCAGAAGAAGGACAAATCATGTTTTGTTTTTGGGGACATGAATACTTACTTTCTATCGCCGTAAGCCAGAGTCAAGTTGGATGACATCTTTTTGATAATCGAAAACTTACTTTCATAAATAGATTATAGTTTGGGCAATTGGTGTATGTTATTTATTTCACCATAATCTCCTGCAAGACGCGCGAGAAAACCTACCTTTTCTACGTCTACTTTATAGTCACCAAGATAGTACTCATCTTGTATATGGTAATGAACAACATTTGCAATAACCAGGTGGTCGCTTCCAAGTTCTAGAATCTGATTAAGCTCGAGCTCAATTGAAATTGGTGCTTCCTCCACTCTGGGTGGATTTACTATAGTACTTTTAGCTGGTGTTAAACCGGCAGCTTTAAACTCGTCAACTTTGCTTGGAACATGTTCTGCGGTTTTTTGCATTTCGTTACCAAGAAGTGATGGAACGATATTAATAACCAATTGCTTTTGTGACCTAATGTTTGAAAGTGTATCTTTTATAGTTCCCTCGCGCTCCTCGATTCCAGGGCTAATGGAGATACACAGCATTGGAGGATTGCGCGAAGCAACCGTGAAAAAACTATAAGGTGCTAAATTATTATCTCCTTTATCATTTATAGTTGATACCCACGCAATCGGACGTGGCACGACAGATCCAATTAAAAGTTTATATGCATGTTTTGAATCTATACTTCGAAGATCTAATTTCATTATTTAACTTCCTTCCCTGTCCTTAATAGATTTATAATAACTCCTTGAACCTGAAAAATTCAAAATTGATGACACCTATTAGAGTTGGCATTCGATTGTATATTTATAAGAAGGTTCTAGAAGAAACAGGGATTGTTTTTTCATCCAAGTTGAATTATCATGGAATTAACTTATTAGAAAAGGAGGCAGATAGAATGTTTACGTTAGTTAAAGTTGTGCATGAAGTAAAGCGATTTATTGCGTTCATGGCAACTGTTTTTGGAATTTTTCAGCGAAATTGGATACGTATGTCTAATTTTAGCTTTTATATTTCAAAAACTTATCTGACGTAAAAAATTCTTGCCTCAATCGTATCGGTATTTAATTGAGAAAGGTATATCCTTCGCTCGCGCCACAGGTAAGTAATTTTGCCTGTGGTTTTTTTGCGTCAGTTCACGGAGGATTTAACATTGAAAACAACAAGTTTAACAAAAAACATTCGGTATATTTATATTTATATATTTGTCGCCCAGTTATTTTTTGACCGGGCGTTGTGGGTTATTTATTTGAATGACAAAGGATTAAGCATGAGCGAAATTGGAATAGTCGAGGCACTGATGCACTTAAGTGTCGTCCTGCTTGAAATTCCAACCGGGATAATCGCCGACGTTTACGGCCGGAAAGTGAGCCTGTTTATCGGTAATATCTTAAGTGTTGGGTATGGGACTTTCATGCTTGTCGGTGATTCCCTTTCCTTATTCGGCCTGGCGCTCATGACACTTGGAACAAGTATCACATTCCAGTCAGGTGCCGAGGAAGCACTTATTTATGACACCCTGAAGGAGAAAGACAAGGAAAAACAGTATACACGCGTATTTGGCAACATGACGGCGCTCGCACTATTATCGCTTAGCTTTGCCAAACTGGCTGGTGGCTGGATGGCTGAAATCAACTGGGAGCTTGTATATGGGGGGATTATTATCACCCATTTGCTGGCCTTGATTCCAATTGCCATGCTGCACGAACCTGAACGAGAAAAGAATTCCAGCTCCCATACCGGCATAAAGCAGCAATGGCTGGGTCAGCTAAAGGCAGGCATCCGAATTTGGCGAACTAACCAGACTGCCCATATTCCGATTATCTTTTTTATTATGATTGGAACATCGATTGTCATTTTGACTTTTTATGGACAGGAATTCTTCACACGCTTGGGTTACAGCTCGATGACAATCGGAATTATTTTCACAGTGGAAGGGCTACTTGGTGTTGTAATGGCCAAGGTAGCATACAGACTTGAGTCAAAATGGAGCTTTGGCAGTATTACAAGCTATGGATATGTGCTATACCTTGTGTTTTTCCTGTTATTTATCGTCTCGCCTGACTGGGCAATCGTTATGTCATTCCTGATTCTTTCGCAGCTTGTGACATTATACGAACCAATATTCTCGAACTTTATCCAGGGGGGATTGGAGTCCAATGTCCGCGCTACCTTCTTTTCGATGATTAGCGTGGTCGAGAGCTTCAGCATTATGCTCCTGTTTCCGTTGTTCGGACTGATGATCGATACCATTGGATTTCGTAATGGCTTCCTGGGTCTGTTCGTGATGCTGGGAGTACTGTATATAGCTGGTGTACGGCGGGTCGTTCGATAGTACAATCTTGTAATGAGGGGACTTCTTTTTAATAAGAAGTTCCCTTTTTTATATGCTGATGCCACCTTTTCGGCCTGGTGTTCGATTGTATATATAGAAAGAGGTGGTCACTATTACTATCGTATGCGGCGGTTAAAAAGTGGCATGGAATAGATAAATATTTTTAGTAATTGAATGATAATGAATAGAGGTTATCACAGAATGAATCTAGAATTCTTAATTATAAATACAGCGCTTAAACATATATTGAATCAAGCTACCTTTCTAGCAAGTTGCATTAACCCTCGTCATGAGGCACTTAAGATATGATAAAAAAATATAAGGGAGAATTAGGATGAAAGTATTTGGCCGTAAAATGTTGTTTGGTTCTGGGGAAAGTGTGTCCGTTGTTGGGATTACGATTCTTGGGCTTTACTTTTTATATTTCATGACAGATGTTGTTGGTCTTTCACCGGCATTAGCAGGTGCTATCTTCATGATTGGCCGTGGCTGGGATGCTATTTCCGATCCGTTCATTGGAGTTATTACTGACCGGACCAAAACACGCTGGGGCCGAAGACGTCCTTTCTTCCTGATTGCTGCAGTTCCACTTGCGATTTTCTTTTCGCTGCTTTGGAGCCAGGTTGGTTTTGACGAACAATTGATAACTTTTTTGTATTATGCCCTCTTTTATATTCTATTTATGACGTCGCTTACCCTGTTCCATGTACCGTACATCTCACTGATCACTGAATATAGCACAGATTATGATGAACGGACGAGCATCAATAATTACCGGATTTTTTTCCAATTGTTTTTTGGGCTGATTGCAGCGACGATTCCGAAAATGATTGCCGATCAATACGGATGGTCGGTCATGGCAATGTGTGTTGGGATTTTCCTGTTGACGTTAGCGCTTGTTATGTTTGGTTTTACAAGGGAAAATGCGGATGCCCCTAAACCAGAGAAATTTAATTTTAAAAAAGAATTTAATCATTTACGGCTGAATCGTGCATTGAAATATTTATTATGGATTTATGTAGGGTGTTATGCAGCGGCAAATATTATTGAAGGTTTTGTCATTTACTACATGAAATACTGGCTGAATCGTGAATTTGATATGGAGATTCTATTTGTCATTGTTATCGGTGTCAGTATTTTATCCCTACCTGTTTGGGCGAAGCTTACCAAAATATTGGGTAAGAAAAGTGCACTATTAATTGGATTGTTTATTTGGATTGCAGGACAGGCCGGGTGGCTGCTGGTATCTCAGGAATCAGCTGATTTCGTTGTTTATGTTATCGGTGCAGTTGTCGGTATAGGATATGGCGTTGCGCACGTGTTACCATGGGCGATGCTGCCAGAAGTGGTTGATATGGATGAATACCAGACAGGAGCACGGCGTGAAGGCGTATATGCTGGGGTTATGACTTTTTTCATGAAGATTACCAACTCCATAGCCATATTTTTGATTGGTGTAATTCTTGAATTGTCGGGTTATGCAGCAAACGAGGTTCAAAGCGAAACAACTATGACAACCATTCAATGGACAATGAGCATCGCGCCAGGCATCTTCGTCATCATGGCTCTAATCGCAACATTCCTTTACCCCTATAGCAAAAATGACCACATGAACATCCGAACAGAATTAGAGAAACGCGGGAGGTAGGGTCAGGTTGGGGGACATAAGGGTCAGGTTCCTCGTCCCTGATAAGGAATAAGGTGGAATGTCATTTGTCGAGCATAGTGAATACTATGTATAGAACGTCAAAGTAAAGGGGTTTAAAATATGAGCTATAAAGATTTTACTATCAAAATTATAGAAAGTATCAATCAAGGGTGGCGGAATCACTATTTCCAAGCCTATGATAAAATTCATCATATGACACACACCTTTCAACTTTTTGAGTATTTTCCAGAAACCAACGTAATTAGAGTGTATATTGTTGGACAACAAAAGCCTACGAATCTTAAAACCACTAATCTAGCCAATTTAGTTTATTTAGGGCCTGATATGCGTGCACTTACTCCCCCCCAGCAGCGACAGCTTCTGCCAGATGGAGGACTTCCTGGTCTTCCTGGATTTCCTGGTGGTTGGAACCCAAGTGATGGAATTCCTTGGCTCCCTGGTAATTGGATACCCAGTGGGGAAACTCCTGAAGTTCCAGGTGATGGGTCACAAGAAGGGGGAACGCCACCAAGCGAGCCTATTTCAAAATGTCAGAGTCAAGCTGAAATAAGAGAGTTTTTTAGAACATCCATTAAAGGTTCACCTATTAAATATAATACGATTGATAGTCCAGTTGCATTTAGTCCTGGAAGATATCGCAGTTATAATGCTATTACTGGAGAAGTAATTGTATCTGGATATAGTATAAACGTTTCAGATATTTGCACCGTTACAACTGATATTTCGCCGCATCCATCACAATCATTGCCTTGTATGTCTAGGAGTCAAATGGAAAGCTTTGTAAGGTCTTTATCAGCAGGGAGAATGATAGCGTTATATACTACGTATGATCCTGCAATAAAAGTTGTAGGAGAATTTCTTTACTTTGATGATTTTAATTATCATATAAGGTTTAAACATCATCCTTCTGGGGAAATAAGACAGCAATTTTTTGATACCCTCTGTGAAATATATCCTGCCTGATAAGAAAATTAAAATATGGCTTTTGAGAAAACTCAAGATTGCAAATGAATTATTAGAAAAAAATTCAAAGTAGAGCAAGATACTAAAAGAAATCGAAGCATTTGATACCTGGCTGGAGAAAAATGCTAACAAATAATAACTGTACATTGTTGCTTATGTTGGATTGATTACATTAATACTAATGATCTAGATAACTGAACAAAAAAGGAACGTTTTTGAATAAAAACTTCAAAAACGCTTTTATATTAATCTGTATTATTTTAATAATAAACACAACCGTATCCAGGTATCATAATCCCCGGATTTCCACCGGGCCACTTTGGTGGACATAACTGTGGTGTCCATGGTATTCCTCCCCCCGGACCAGGTATGGGACCTCCACTTGGTGGTGCTGGCGTTTGGGGCTGAGGTATTTGTGGTCCAATATAAGACATTCCAGTAAGATCATTAGGATCAAATTGTCTGTAAGTACCGTTCATATTTATACCTACTACTTGAGTATTTGGATCCCAGGAAACAAGTTGAACAATTTCATCATTACCCAAGATGTTCACTCGGTAAAAATGACCTAGTCTCCCCAAAGTTAATTGTTGCTCTATAAAAGCAGGACTAGTCTGTAATATTCTATGATAGTAATTGTACATTTCCTTAGAAAACTCCTTCCCGTAACTTCATTACAATATATGCACAATGCTCGGACTTTTCCTTATATTAACAAGCCTAACTTTAACGACCAAAGAAGTCTATGACGGAAAAATTCTTGCCTAAAATCTTGCACTGTGGCATCTTTCCTCGTATGAGTGATGTTCCCACTTTCCTACCAGGTCGGTGCAATGCAAGCTTGGAAAACCATCGTTCCATTCGCTGGATCGCCGAAAAGTTCGCTTCCGCTACTTCGGTCGCATTGCCAGATACGAGGAAAGCTCCACCCATTGTGAGAAAAATTACTGGGAGCATATGACTGGTTGCCACTAAAATAATGAACACAATACTTAGCCCCTCCCGCAATTGAAGGGACACGGATTTTTTAGCCAATAGCATGATTGTTTTATCCATTTTCACGTGAAAGGGACAGAAGG
The DNA here is from genome assembly GCF_017873675.1 of Virgibacillus litoralis. Classification (GTDB taxonomy): domain Bacteria; phylum Bacillota; class Bacilli; order Bacillales; family Amphibacillaceae; genus Lentibacillus; species Lentibacillus litoralis. The sequence goes on from NZ_JAGGKK010000001.1 coordinate 85,746, forward strand.
GACAGGTTTTGTCCCTGCCCTTTCTAATCCGCCGACGCCGACCTTATAATCTCCCCTCTTATTCGAGCTCCAACAACGGAGTCTGCAATCCGCTCCAGTAACTCCTGCTTTGAGTATCCCTGATTTACATAGACTCCCTGTGCCTTGGCAAATGCGGTGATATCTTTTTTTAACTGTAGTAGACTCTGGTTTGCCAGAAGATTCTTGGCTTCCTCCAACGTGCCGCAATTATGTAAGGCATTTTCGATTTGCTTCCAATTTGATTCTCCTGTCTCTTTAGCAAACGAATGATCAATGTTCAGATGAGATGCTACCTTTTTATAAATCACTTTTTTGGTATCGTTCGATTTAATGTTCACATTATGGTGGCAGCAGAATAAAGCGAGTTCTTTTTTCGTATACTTTTTCAGGATTTTTTCAACATTTGAATCCTTCTTAATCCTATCCATGATCTGGTCATAATCTGCTGTATAATCAAACTTTGCTTCAAAGCGAATAAAAGCTTTCTTTTCTACTAATTCCTGAAATTGTTTATTCGTTAACCCTTCTAAGAATTCCATTGTGATTCGCAGCATCTTTTCCGTTTCTTTTTTACCCATGATTCCCCCCATATAATCCGAGCAATTCAGTTGTAATCTGCCTGATTTCGTCTCGTATTACTTGCTGCGGCAGGCTATTGCCCTTGGTTAACATGACCGGAATGACTGTTTCAGGAGCTGTGGCAAAGTTTGTTTTACCTTCACGTAATACGTTACGAAAACATGGATGGCTCTTCTGAACTTGATTTATATATTCTCTTTGTACGGCGATGGGTCTCCCCTTATTAAAAGCGACCATTGTAAATACCACACCTAACACGCGAGGAGAAATTCTTTTCGATACATTCGAATCAGCTTCTTCACTGTATTGATTATATTTTTCCGTCAATGCTTTTACAGAGCGCATTAACGTATCGATTCCAAGCGTCGATAAATAATCCGCTTTTGCCGGAACAATATATGCGTCACTTGCTGCTAGCGCATTTTGTGTAACTAAATTAAAGTTCGGCGGGCAATCGATAATGACTATATCGTATTCACCCTTTATTTCATCCAGTTTCGTTTGAAGACGTGATAACACCTTTAGATAATTGCTGCGAATGGTTCTCTCTGTGTTCCCACCAAGCCTGCTTGAAAGTTCCATGTCGACATGAATCAATTCTAAATGCGAACAGATCATATCGATTCTTCCACCGGTTTTCTTTAATCGGCTGTTAACGCGATTTGGTGTAATTATTAAATCTCCAAGCGATGCCTCCCCATCTTTATCCAGAAAGTCATCATACCAATGCTTGATTGTCCGACCCTGCCGATCAAGGCTTTGCCATTCTTCTATATTTATAAATGACAATGTCAGGTTAGCCTGTGGATCCATATCAATCAGTAATACCTTCTTACCTCTGTTTGCTAGATCAGCTGCAATATTAGCGGATAGCGTCGTCTTTCCGACCCCACCCTTATAATTCATAACAGAAATTACACCCAATAATATTCACCCCCCAAAAACACTGTGATTTTGTTATGTATATGCGGGGAAAAAAGCGCTACTTTTAAAAATGCAAAATCATCAGGAGGATAAGGTCCCAAACCTAAATAACAGATTTGAGACCATTTTGAAAATATAACGCCCAGACAATTCCTATGGCTGTAAGCGAAATTACTGGGAGCATATGACTGATTGCAACTAAAATAATGAACACAAAGCTTAACCCCTCCCGCAATTGAAGGGAGCCAGCTTTTTTAGCCAGCACAATGATTGTTTTATCCATGTTCACGTGATACGCATATAAGAAAACACTAATTACGAACACTAACTGAAAAGGAGCCCATATGTCCCAATGCCTGATGAAGTATGAAAAGATGGGGAGAAATAACAGTCCGCCCCCTATTGCCATCCAATTGAAATATGTCCGCTTATACATAGATAGATCCCACGGGAGAACTTCGACAATGTCTGCATGAAAACGATTATGAAACAGATTGGCGCACAAGGCTGTATAAACATGAATTGCAACTGCCATCCCAATATAGAAAATCCACTCCTCAAAAAATTGTAACGCAACCAGCATTAACAGGATTGCACCGATCACCTGTGCAATCACACCAAAGTTCTTGACAAGGTACAGCTCCCAAAGCCTATGGTAGATAGAGAATTTAGTAGCAAAAGAACGCTTTCGCCTCGATGAGTTTTGTAGAATACTATAGGTCTTTTTCTTTTTAAATTTAGTTTGAGAAACTTTTGAGACCACCAGCATGTTCCATATATAATAATCACTGATTTCAGTTACTCGCTCCCAATTAATTCCCTTGAATAAGCGAGGCAACATATAAATATGTGCAAGAATAATTAATATAAGCTGTAAGAGTCCAATTAATTTCGTTTCCAATATAACTGCAATGAGATTACTTAAAATAAAAAGCAGTAGCCACCCAGCTTTTATCCAAAAACGTTGCTGAAACAGTTTCCATTGTGGTACTACCATTACCAGATCATACACAGCAAATAGTGTTAGGTATGAGATAATCATTGAACTGGAAATAGGCGTTACTAAAATCAGAAGTGCTGCTATTGAGCTGTAAAGCAAGAGTAGCTTAATTAATTTTTCCACCAATATAAATGCCCAAATTTTTTCTCTACTAAATGGCAGCAATCCCAACTGATATTCTGAGGTAGAAAACAGCAAACCTGGATGCTGGAAAGATCTAACGATGTAGCGGATTGGCAGCACACTTAATAATAGCAAATAGCCTTTGCTCGCATTCTCTTCAACAAAAGCAAAAAACGGTGCAAGCTCCTCAATGATATTACCGGTAAGAAACAAACTTACCCCTATGTAACCAACTAATGCGGCAACATAAATGGCTGTCGTTAGATCAATTACTATGGCTGCTACTTGTTTGTAAACCTTTTTCTTTTTGGCGAAACGGCCCCTGCGGATTAACCAATATGCACGAAAATCTGTCTTTCTAGTGATCATCATGCTTCCTCCGTCTAATTGTTTTAAAATCATCAATCGGGCCTTGATCCAGCACTTCCCCATGCTGCAGCATAATATATGTATCTGCAATATCCTTTACCCGCTCCAGTTGATGGGATGTCAATAATACTGCTGTTCCGCCCCTGGCTTTTTCACGTATTAATTCCTCAAGATAATCCATCGCAAAGACATCAAGTCCCATGAATGGTTCATCGATTAACAGCAGCGGCGTGTCCGGAAGCAGCGCACAGATGGTCTGTACTTTTTGGCGCATACCTTTAGATAATGATTCAGGATATTCGTTTAGTTTATCCTCCAGTTCAAATCCGGAGGTGTACGTTTTTATTTTCTCCTCCATTATCGCCTCTTCTACTCCATAACTCATTGCGTACAGTTGAAAATGCTGCATGACAGTTAGCTCTGTCAGTAAAAGCGGTTCTTCCGGCAAATAGGAAATTTGTTCTTTGTATGTTAAAAGATCATCGTCTTGGGTTGACGTTTCGTTAATGGTAATTTCACCTTTTGCTTTTTCCAGTTCACCTAATATTGTCTTCATTAATGTCGATTTCCCTGCACCATTATGTCCAACCAGTGCTACTACCCTCGATTCCTCCATCGCAAACGAAATCTTACTGAGCAGTGTACTGCCGCCAAGCTGCGTCTCAACATTTTTCAGTTCTAAAATTTTCATTTGTATCCTCCAGCATAATTAAAGTGATGTCCTTAACTATTCGACAAAAGTCATGGTCATTCCTTCTTTTTAGCGGGATGTGGGTTCAGGTTCCTCGTCCCCCTTTTGTCGCACTCGCAGATTGAACAGGGACGAGGAACCTGTCCCTGCTTCTCAAAAAAATGCCTGTCAGCTGGAATGATTATGTTCCAGATGACAGGCGCTATTCTCCTTACTGCCTTTATTCTATTGATAGACTCTTGGTATTTCTTTTTTCCAGGTATTTTGGAAGCATTGTTCTCCATTGTGAAAAGCGGTCATTGTATTTGTTAGATAGAATGTATCATTATCACTCGTCATCTCACTATTGGTAATTAGCTTTACTTCCCAGTCGTCTCTTCCAACTGTCAGTTCCCATTCACATTGCGCCTTGGCAGCTAAAGGATTACCTGATTGAATCGTGTAAGTGTTTTTATTTATACTTCCATGCTTCAACCCGTTATGAGGCAGCAAACGCTCCCCTTCGTCTGAAAAGTCTTCAAGCAGCCATACATTTGTTATGGTATTATGCGAGATGTTTCGTGTCCGATTTTCGGTTCTGAGAATTTCTCTATCAATCACTTGAGCCGTTTCCGGAGAATCAAAATGAACTGCACCATCCACTTCCGGCTGTGGTGTACGGACTGGCAGCCTTACTTTCGTTGATTCCCCAGCATAGATTTCCAATGTCACGGGTTTTGGTGATGGCCAAGCTTGCGGCCAATACGTTGGTGATATAGCTACTTCCAGTGAGTGCCCGGCTGGAATTGTTTGTCCGACACTATTCAGTTTAATAGATGCCTGATATTTCTTTCCAGGTTCCAAAGTTTCCGGATGCTCATGGGAATTAAGGTGATTTAAATTTAACATTCCCCAGCTAAGTAAAGTAGATTCTCCAGTTGGCGCCTTATCACAAAGCCTGACAGCAACAAGAGCACTTTCCTGATCGACTGTAAATTCCATGTCAAACATCGGATGCCCTAGCATATCAAAACTTTCTTTAAAAGGATCCGTTGTAAAAACGACTGATTTCCCGTTTTCGAATCGCTGATCAGACGGTAAATCACCTGGTTCTCCAAATGGGCAAAATACCCCTGCATAATATCCATGTTCCTGAACGCTTGGCACAATTACCTTCTCATTAGAATTCTGTTCAGATTCCAATTTTCCGTCATGAAGCCAGAAATGTTTTTCATTAACATTTTTTGAAGGCCATGAAGAATCAACTACCCATTTTCCAGGTCTTTCATCATAGTTAACTTCCGGTAATTCGTTCTCCTGAATCCAAGTTATAAATTTCGGATCATCCTTAACTCCAGTGTCAATCCCTTTTAACCATTGATCCCACCAGCGAAGACACTCCTGCAGAAAACCAATTGTCGGATCTGGCGTTGCGACTTCTGGATATTCGTGAGCCCACGGTCCAATCAACCCTTTAGCATATGGGAGATTTTCAACTAGACGAAACACAGCATCCGTATAGCCATCCTGCCATCCACTAACAGTAAAGACCGGTATCTGAATATCCGAGTAGTCCTCATTTATCGATCCATGCTTCCAATAGTCGTCTCTTGTTTGGTGGCTCATCCATTCATTAACATATGGAGTAGTCTTCAATCGCTCCAACCAGTTTTCTTTCCAGCCTTCTCCAACTACTTCTGGATCCTGTGGACGAGCACTGTAAGCGAACATGGTTGATGCCCACCAAAGCATATCTGATGCCAGTATATTTCCTCCGCGGTAATGAACATCGTCTGCATAACGGTCATCAGTGGAGCAAAGTGTAATTATTGTTTTTAAGGCTGGGTGCTGTCTTGCAGCAACCTGCAACCCATTAAATCCACCCCAGGATTTCCCGATCATTCCAACATCGCCTGTTGCCCATGACTGCTCGTTAATCCAATCGAATACTTCCAAAGCATCATCGTGTTCCTGTTTCAAATATTCATCTGGCAAAAAACCATCTGAATTACCAGTTCCGCGGATATCAACACGAATACTTGCATACCCATGCCCGGCAAAATAAGGATGACGAATTGAGTCGCGAATTGCTGTGAAATCATCTTTTCGATACGGCAGATATTCCAATATAACTGGGACGGGATTTTCCGCTGCATCTTTTGGCAGCCAGATTGTAGCTGCTAATTTTGTCCCATCAGACATAGGAATCCACACATGATCTTTCTTTTCTATTTCTCTTGGAAACTCTGTTATTGTTTTTCTATCATTTGAATCACTTACATTAAAAACCAACTTATTTCACTCCTCTAAGATGTACTACTTCCGTTTTCGTTATCGTTACGGTCACCATATATATAGTTGACCTCTTTTCTTTTTTCAGGAACAACTGTGGACATAATACTTTTATATACATAATTCATTGTTTGCTTTGCAGCTTCCTCTTTTGAAACATTTCTCCGTAAATTGAGGAGATTTGTTAGCATCCCCGTCCAGATCAACATAGTCATATCAGCGATATACTCAATGTCCTCTTCATGGATAAACCCTTCCTCTTTAGCACTTTGAATATAGAGAGAACTTCGGGTAGCTATATTGTGATGTGTGATAATGGATTGCACTTCTTCAGAAAGATTAATTAATTCATTTGCATAAACCTGATAATAATTCTGCATAAGTTCTTCTGGAATAGTACCAAGGTTTTCAATATAGAGAAGAGAATACACCTCAGGTAATTGAAAGGAATGTTTACAGAAGCATTCCCATGCATACAACCATTTTTCCACTGTATTATTGCCTTTTTCCATATAACCAGGCAGGTCTTTTAAGTATTTATCCGTATCACGCATGACAGCAAAAAACTTCAAATGAGATAAATCCCGAAAGTAATTGTAAACTGTAGAGCTGGTATACCCAGCCCGATCCGCGATTTCTCGGATAGTTATATGGTGTAAACCCTTCTCTTCAATAAGCTCTGAAGTTGCATCAAGAAAAAAACGCCACATTCTAGCCGTTTGAATCTCTTTTCTTTTTACATTCATTAGCCGCACACCTCAAAATTTCATTTAATATATTTTTCCACTACGAGAATCATATTGGTAAACTTGACATTTGCCAATGTACTTTATTCTCTCTTCACTGCTCATAACAACCCCCTGGTCAAGACAACCAAGGGGCTTCTTCATCATTCCAACTCACGCAAAAACTTCTGCAATATGTTTCAATTAAGCAAGCCGGCGTTTCGTTTTTCCTTCGATTTTCCCTAGTAAAATATCAGCTATAATCGCCATTAAAGTAGCAATGATTGTACCAGCGTAAATCTTTACATCCGACTGAAGGCTAATCCCGGAAATAATCTCTTTTCCTAAGCCACCTGCGCCAACGTAAGGACCAAGTGTAGCGACAGAAATAGCGATTACCGCTGCCAGTCTTACCCCTGCCAGCAGAAACGGAATAGATAAGGGAAATTGTATTTTTAACAATAATTGAAGTGTCGTCATCCCGTTGCCAACTCCTGCTTCTATAATACTGTCATCTACTTCTTTAATTCCAACATAGGTGTTTTTCACTATAGGAAGCAAGGAATATAGAAACAATCCAACGACAATCGTTTCAAATCCAAAGCCTAAATAGAGCATTAATATTGCCAGCATGGCTAAGCTAGGTATCAACTGCAATATATTGGTAAGCGAGATGATAACCGGTGCCAGCTTTTCAAACTTTGCTGCAATAATACCAAGCGGTACGCCAACCACGAGTGCCAGCCCGATACCATAGGCCACCATTAATAAATGTTCTATCGATAGAGATAACAATTCACTGTAGTTTTCAATTATATATTGGACAAGTCTACTAATGAACTCCATGTTTATTCACCTTTTCTCAGTCTAACATTCCTTTTTCTTTTAGAAATTCCTCTGATACCTCTTTGATACTTCTCTTTTCAATATCCACTTCATATATTAGATCGGTCATTTCTTCTGTAGAAATTAGCCCAACTGTAGATTCAACGATTTTATCAATTTCCGAATTTTCATCAATCACGCTATTACGTGCGACTAAAGAAGCCTCGTATGGTGGAAAGAAATGTTTATCATCTTTTAGAACTTTCAAGTCATATTCCTTTAATTGCGGATCTACTGTATAGGCAGTTACAACGTCCAAATCACCGTTTGCAATTCCTTCATACATTAATGCAACGTCCATTCCGCGCGCTTCAGCAAATTTATAGCCATATGTTTCCTGAAAGCCTTTATACCCATCATTATCACGTTCAATCCAGGCATTATCAGTACCTAATACCATTTCATCTGCAAATTCTTCTAATTGTGTTAAGTTTTCTACATTATTTTTTTCTGCAAAGTCTCTGTTAACTGCAATACTGTAGTTGTTAATAAAGCCAACCGGGTCATACCACTTGATGTCGTACTTTTCACCAAAGAATTTTTGGGCTTGCTTCAATGTTTTGTCTGGATTGGTTGAATACTCTACATCATCAAAATAGTTGTTATATACTTCACCAGAAAATAAGTTAGCAAAATCAAATTCTCCACGATCAATTCCAGCAAAAATCTGAGCACTCGCTGGAAGGTCTTCAACAATTTCTACTTCATGACTTGTTTGGTCTTCCACTAATGATTTTAAAATTTGTACATTTATTTTAGAGTCAGTATTTTTAGCTGCTGCTGCAGTAAATACCTCTCCACCATCTGCTGAACTATCATCTCCACAACCTGTAATTAAAAACATTAAAGCGACTAAACTTGCGACTAAAAAACTTTTTATCTTCATTTTTAAATCCCCTTTTCTTAAGCTCTTTTTACTATATTCTCAATTCTGCCTAAAACAAGATCTAGTGAAACTGCAATTACGATGGCCAATATCGTACCCGTGAAAATCATGTATTGATCATTGTAACCAATACCTGCCAGTACAAGGTCACCTAATCCGCCTGCACCAATTAATGCTGCCAGTGTTGTCCAGCTAATGATATAAACAGCAGTTACACGGATTCCGGACATAACGTATGGAAAAGCAACAGGCAATTCAACTTTGAACAGCCTTTGAAATGTACTGAATCCCATTCCTTTCGCTGCTTCAATGATTTCCGAACTAACAGACTCCATACCTGAATACGTGTTTCGTAACAATGGCAGCAATGAATATAACAACAAAGCCACTACTGCGGGTGTGAAGCCAATTCCCATTATAGGAATCATAATGGCTAACATAGCAATGGTTGGTATTGTCTGAAACACATTAGCAATGTTAAAAATAAGACTCTTGATTTTGTTACTTTTCATCTTCGTCATATAAATAGCTAATGGTACGCTTATAGCAACTGCTAAGATGATCACGGTAAAGGAAATAAGAATGTGCTCATACATGTACTCTAAAATGGATGAATAATCTTCAGACCAATATGTCAAATACTCTGATAGCAATTCCATTTAAGCAACACCACTCTTACCTTCTGTTACATTCTTCAATGCCTGCAACAATTTGTCTTTATCCAGAATACCAACAAGTGAATTATCTGGAGAGATTATTGGAGTTGATCCGTGTAACTCGTCAAGTTTCTTTAATACACTTTCCGTATCTTCATCTTCCGTAATCACCGAGCTTGTTTGCTTAATTAAATCCTGCATATTCTGATCCTTGTTTGACAGCATGTCATATAAGTTAATTACACCGGCATAAATTCCATCACGCTTCACAACAGGTGCTTCAGCGATTTGATTGGCTATCATCTTATCCATCGCTGACTCAACCGAAGTGTCATCTGAAATAGCGATATAATCCTTAGATATAAACTTGTTAAGCTGCGGTAGCTTTCTGTCCATTCCAAGCCTTTTTTCTCCGATAAAATCCTTCACAAAATCATTTGCGGGATTCTCTAAAATTTGCTGTGGAGACCCTTTTTGGACAATATTGCCATCCTTCATTAAAATGATTTGATCAGCAATTTTTATCGCTTCATCCATATCGTGTGTGACGAATATAATCGTTTTATTGATTTCAGATTGAAGACGAAGTAGTTCATCTTGCAATTGTTCTCTGCTGATGGGGTCTAGAGCACTAAAAGGCTCGTCCATCAAAATGGTAGAAGGCTCTGCAGCAAGAGCACGAATAACACCAATTCGCTGCTGCTGACCACCACTTAGTTCTGAAGGGTAGCGTAGCATATACGTTTCTGGATCGAGATTGACCATTTCTAACAATTCAACAACTCTATTACGGATTTTCTTCTTTTCCCATTTCAATAGTTTCGGCACGGTTGCTACATTATTATAAATGGTCATATGAGGGAATAAGCCTATATTTTGGATAACGAATCCCATTTTGCGGCGAAGGGTAATCGGGTTAATGTCTTTAATATTTTCTTCATCGATCAGAATCTCGCCTTGTGTATAATCTACTAATCGGTTTAGCAGTTTCATAGTTGTCGTTTTACCACAACCACTTGGACCAATTAATACATTTATCTTTCCCTCTTCAAACGTTAAATTAATATCTTTTAATGCCTGAAATCCATCATCAAACGTTTTTCCTATGTTCTTTAATTCAATCAAATTAGTCCCCCCTTTTGGATTTTTAAGATATGTAAACTTCATCTTTTTGTTTACACAGAGATTCATCATTAAATTGAATCCATTCATTTTATGAACACGTTCTTCTAATGAACAAGTTCATATTACATAATTTAGTTTAGAAGGTTTATATAACTTTGTCAAATGGCCCTTTGATTTCGGAGGTGGTCCGGGGGGACAGGTTCCTCGTCCCGCACATATCCTCAAGTTCCCTTTATACAAATTGTTAATGTTAGAAAACCTAAACCCTGTTTTCTGCATAAGTGCAAATAAATAAACCCACCTGTCGTTAAATAGACAGATGGGTTTATGTTTCAAGATATTTATCTCGACTGCTGTTTACTCTTCGGGCTTTGTGATAAGAACGATACCATTTTCTATTTGAACGTTAGCTTCGATCGTCGCATTATCCCGCAGCCAATCATTCGCATGGATGCTTAGTACATAGCCATTATCTGGAATCGCGGAATTATTTCCGCCTCTTTCTACTACAGTATCGTCCACTACAGTTACTTCATATCCCCAAGGGTTTGTTCCAGTAGTGTCTCCATGTTCAGGTGTATATTGAATCAGTTCTCCTCCCCCTCGAAATGTATTGACACCGTCCAACATTCTGTAACCAATAACGTTAAGATCTCCCCACATACTATCGATTAAGAACGGTTTGATTGTTTGCTCTCCAATTTTCTGTGGCATCTTATAAGCCTGTACCATTAAAGTTCTTAGTTTCTCTTGGTACTCACTTGCTTTATCTGGTTGATCTTCTTTTTGCGCTATTAAATAGTTAACAGCGACTTCCCCAGCTTCACCGTATACGTCGAGATTCTTTAAATATGGCTCAATTGACTTCAGGAATTCTTCGTTGTCTATATTCTGCCGCATAGTATCAGGAATCTGCTGCAACATATCAAATTCACTGATCAAATTATCCGCAGTTCCACCTATATCATTACTATCATACGCCTCCCAAAAATCATCTATTGACGGTTGTAACGTTAATGATAAGGAAGGTAAGGTTATTGCGCTTTTTACCAGAAATGGTTTTATAACACCTTGTCCAATTTTTTGTGGAATTTGTTCAGATTGATTGTACAACGTAATTAGTTCTTTTCTGTACTCGCTTGCCTTAGCTGCCTCTCCTTCTTGCTGTGCCATTAAATAGTTGACGACGACTTCGCCAGCTTCACCATACAATTTCAGTTTTTCTAGATAAGGTTCGACTTCAAGTAGAAACTTATCATTTTCCATTTGATTTTGAAGTTTGGCTGGATTCTGCTGCAATTTTTTAAATTCAGCTATTAATTCATCCGCAGCTTGGTCCGCATTATTGGATACATAAGCCTTCCAGAACTCATTGATTAATGGTGTTAGCGTCAGTGACTCGGTTTCGTTAAGCGGAGAAGAATAAGAATTCTCAGCAAACGTTTTCAAAACGTCTGCTGCATCTCCGCCAAATGATTGAACACTGCGTTCCCATGATTCTCTTGGCTCATAAGCAGCTGGATTCCATGTATAATCGGCAATCGTATACATCGGAATTTTAGATGCTTCTGCCTCATTCATTGGATTTGTTGTTAAACCTACTACACCATTCTCTGTTAAATCTGAATCTCTTTTAACAAGTGGACCTAAAAACAAGCTGTTACGATCAAAATCGTTAACAGGGTAATTATCCCATATTAACAAATCATGTTGAAAAATGTTCCGAACTTTTGTTGCTCCTTCTGATGTTATTTGTTCAGATACAACTTTCGGACCAGTCCACATAACAACTGTGTCCTTATGAAGTAATTCAGCAAAGCGCTCACGGTAAACAGTTGTACCATTTCCGGAATAGTCTGTTGGAACAGTAATCAACCGCTCAGCACCTTCATGTGTTTGAATAAATTCCTTGGTAAACCTATTCAGCAGATGAGCGTGCGCCGCTGCTATTGGATCCGCATCGTCTCCGAATTTATCCTTATCCTGTTCACAGTGCAAGCTTTTACTAATATCATCTAGAAAAATCGCATAGGATCTTACACCTAAATCCCACATCTTCTCCATTTTTTTCTTCAACAATGCAAAATCATCGTCCCCAGAGTAGCAAATTGACTGTCCAGGAGAAAGGGAGAAAGTGAAGTTCACATGATTCTCTTTTGACTTATCTATCAGTTCCTCTATCTTTTTCAATTCTTCATCAGGATAAGGCTCACGCCAATTTTCTCTATGATATGGATCATCCTTAGGGGCATAAATATACGTATTAAGTTTATTTTCTCCATAAAATTCTATTTGACTTAATCTGTCATCATGTGTCCAAGTCGGTCCATAAAACCCTTCGATTGATCCACGAATTGGCATTTCTGGCCAGTCACGGATTTCTGCTTGCGAAATCAAATCTCGCCCTTTTCGTTCTTGAATAATTTGCTTAAACGTCTCCGCTGCATAAAAGGTTCCTGTCTTGTCTTTTCCGGCAAGAACGATTTGTTTATCATCATTATTTGCTGATACAAGGGTGTAGCCTTCATCTTTTAACGTTTCAGTTCCATTTACACCCATCTGATTCAACACGTCTGCCGAGGCTTGATTTTCGGAAGGACCACCAATCCAAATGGTAACAGGTGTATTCACCTTCTCACCTGCATTTTTGCGTACGATTTGCTTTACATCAGCAGCTTTTAATGCACGAACTACTTCCTGAATAGCTTGTTCATCCGTTTCTTTCCCTACTACAATTCCCACTACCGGTGTAAGAGGGAATGCTTCACCCAGTATTTTCATTTCCTGTGGTTTGGGGTTAATAGTAACATCCTCTGTGCTATCTGCTGATACCTTATTCGTATTTAGAAACGGTACACATAACAATAAAATTGAACAAACCATCAAGATTCTTCTCCAATTATTATAATGAGCCATATTAAACTAGTTCCTCCTTTTTTATGTTGATAACTATATAGATAAATTTTTCACTACCAACGAATATAGGAACACTGTGTGAATCTATTAGTTAGTAGTTGATAGTTTTATATACTAAATATAGCAAATTTTTAAAATTTAGTGAATAATCCATTTCTACTAGGTATTTTATCATGACGTTGCTGCTATAAATCAATTCAGATGGAGGGAAAGTTGTTTGTCTGGTCAAATCCGAATCATTCGTATTTTTAAAAAATCCAGTGGTATAATAGGGGTTGAATCTTAAATCACATTCACCGTGGAGGTCTCATGCTTACATTTGAAGAAAAACTAGCAATTATTGAATCCTTTCCTGAATTACAGCGTCACGATGTCTCACTTGGTCGTGTTAATTTCCATTTTGAAGAAAGCATAATGGATAAAAAAATAGTAGTATATCGTCTGCACCCAAACGGGAACGGTTTTGTATACGCTGAAGAGATAGATGAAAACTACCCGATCGATTCCAAAGGCATGGTTAATATCCGTGACTTTTCGGAACAGGAGCTTTGGAAAGTGCTAAAACAATCAATTGATTCGCTGTCAGAATCCGAACTTATTGAAGAAACATGGATTAATCCTGAAAACCAGACATTAATGTTAACCAACGATTATAACGCTTGGAATATCTATGCTGGGGACGACTTAGATGGAACCCACGCAACATATAATGCAGCGGCTGACTATCTCCATCAGGAGGGATTCAGACGGTTGAAATAATGCTTAAAGGTGAAGTTTTTCCAATCCGAAATACAAATGAATCCTCATTCCGCTAAAAGGCTAAAAAACTTCTCTAAAAGAGATGAGGCGGATCCTCGTTCCGTTAATTGTACAAATTCAATGGAAAATAGGGCTGAAAATGGCAAATAGCGGAATGAGGATCCTTAGCCATGCTCTAAACAGGGTTTTTGTAATGAATAACGGAACGAGGATTCATCAAATGAGCCTCCCCTATTATTTTAAAAAAACGCAAGCTATTCAACAGTTGAATAGCTTGCGTTTCACATTACAAATCCAGTACTCTTGGCGCTTTGCCTTTTTTATTCATTAACCGGATTTGAATTGGCTCAATCTCTAGTACAATGAAATTCGGGTCCTCAGGTCCATCAAAATAATGCTTCATATCTTCAATCCACAGCTGTCTTTTCAGCTCTTCGGAATTGCTGATGGTAGCCTTTCCTTCGTATTCCACATATTCATCACCAAACCCTTCGCCATCATATCCGAGTAGAATGTGTGTGAAAGGGTTCTTTTCAACCTCTTCGGTTTTATGTGTTTCTTTACTTGTTGCTGTGTAAAGTTTCAGGTTTTCATGAAAAAAAGTCATATACCTGGAATGCGGTTTATCATTTTGTACCGTAGCCATTGGCCCAACATGGCTATCTTGAAGTATTTTTTCAATGTCTGCTTTAATAGCATCACTCAAACAAATCCACTCCTTTCCTGTAGATATCTGCAGAATTTCACTTAACTGGAAAGATATCACATTCTTCATTTTGCGCAGTAGTTTAAAAATGTATACGAGAGTATAATATACGTTATTATTTTTCCTCGGTATGATGAATATAGTAGTTATAGATATGTCACCTATAAACGAGGGGAATGTAAAGTGAAGAAGATTTCTAAAACAAAAGAAGAGTTCGACCAGTTTTATGAAGAGGAAATAAAGGGCGAAATTGAAGAATTAGAAGCGAACAGAAATAATTTAAAGAAGAGACGAAATAAGCAAGCCAAAATAACTACCGTAGCTGCGTTAATTCCTATTGTGTTTGGCCTGATTTTCTCAGACTATTTCATTGCGTTTTTTATTGCAACATTTGTCGTACTTATTATTGGATTTAGTAAGATGTCCAAAACATACAAGTCATTCGAAGGCGTCATGAAGCAACGAATTGTACGGAAGGTTGTAACATTTATTAACCCCGAATTCCAATACGCACCAGAAAAACATATACCTAAAGAGACTTTTTTAGATACAAGGGTTTTCCCAAAGAAACCAGATAAATATCTCGGGGACGATCTAATTTGGGGAAGTGTCTATGATCAGGATCAGTCTGAAACCGAGGAACATGAATTTTCAGTCCAAAATGCTACACCAGAAAATATTAAACAGGTTACTTCCAGTCTGGAACGAAGTGAGGAAGATTTGCAACCGGAAGAGAGCCCTAAAACAGATATCGCTTTTTCCGAAGTGACAGCTATAGACGTATGGTCAGATACCGATGGACACCAACAAGAAACCGTCATTTTCCAAGGGTTGTTCTTTGATGTTGATTTTAATAAAGATTTTCAAGGAACCACTGTCATTGCACCGAGAAAAAATCTATTTTTCGACTTTAAAAAACTGGACATATTTCATAAACAGCCTAAGCTTGAAGAAATCGAGCTTGACAATGTGGAATTTAATGAGCGATTTGCAGTTAAGACAACAGATGAAGTCAAAGCACGCTATATTTTAACACCAGGCTTCATGGAAAAAATGCTGGCTTTGACTGATGGAGCAAAAGAAAGGTCAAAAGAACGTATACCGAATCAGCACTTAAAAATCGTCGCTAAAACTATTGAGAAGATTGTTCCTTATTTTTCATTTAAAGATGGGAAAATGTACTTCCTATTAAACACACTTCAGGACCATTTCGAATTTAATATCGACAAGAAGGCTGATAAGGAATCGATTTATAATTATTTTGAAGATATTAATCAGGCATTAATACTAGTGGAAGAGTTAGATCTTAACTTAAAACTATGGAATAAGGCATAGATGGGGTGAAAGGTCATGACAATGTTTATTATCATTGGTGTAGTTGCACTGTTTCTTCTGTATATCATTATCACATACAATAACGTTAAAAAAGGCGCGGTAAAAGTGGAACAATCCTTTTCCAATATGGATGTACTCTTACAAAATCGGGCAGATGAAATTGTTAATTTAATTTCAACGACGAAAAGTGCTGTGGAAAATGAGAAGGAATTGCTTGAGGAAGTAACTGCTTTACGTTCACAGGTGAATCGTAATTCAACTAAAAATGTGGAAGATAAATTGGCAGACTCCCAGCGGTTAGAAGGCTCTGTAAATACCCTGTTAGGCAGGTTGGAAGCTTATCCTGATATCAAGTTCACCTCTCAATATAATCACCTGCAAAACCGGATTACAAATATTGAAGAAAATATTCAGGCGCAACGAAGAACTTTTAACGCTAGAGTAGCAGACTTCAATGCCTATCTCGTAACATTTCCAAGAAACATCATCGCATCTATCTTTAATTTCAGCCAAAAACCATCATTTGAAGTAACAGACCAATCCAAAAAAGAAAACCCAGATGTCAGCGCAATGTTTGAAGAATAAGGGACTGAGGGTCAGGGGGACATGAGGGTCAGGTTCCTTGTCCCGCTTAACAGAAAAAGCCTGGCATGACGGACTATACTAAAGTCCGGCTGCCAGGCATTTTTTATTCATAGGTTAATAGATTTTAATTAAACTTTGGGTTTGGCCCGTATTTATTCTCATATAAATCACTATCCAAACACATGAAAATTAATAAAACAATTGCCCCTGCCACTGGGATAAGACTAATTAAAACCCAAAATCCGGACTTTCCAGTATCATGTAATCTGCGAACAGCAACAGCCAATCCCGGCAGAAATATAAATAGGGAATAAAGTCCTGATAACACCCCTGATATTCCTAACACCCCTTCAAATATCCCTAATATGATTGCGATAATAAAACTAACAAGCCCAAACATCCAGTATTCTTGCCGCCTTGCTCTTCCTTCAAATTCTACATAATTTTTTAAAACCTTTATGTACCAGTTCATGCTGTACTGAGTCCCCCTTTCAAACAATTTTTAACCTAACAACTATAACATAACTACCATTATTCGAAAATTTGAACAGTACGTATCCAAAATGAAGGATTTCTTGACTGCAACAGAAAGGACCGAGCAAAAAGCCGCCCGGTCCTTAGATATGTTCTTATTTCCAATAGTTATTTGCTGCAGCAACTGTTTGATAATGTATTGCTATAACTTGTGAGGCCATTGTTAAACTATCTGCACTTTCTGCGTAGTCTGCCCTTAATTTTTCACGAACATCTGGAGAAGTCTGGGTGTATCCTACGCCCTTTCTAGAGAGTGTAATCGCAAGTTCGAACCCTTCTTGAGGTGTATCTGTTTTTAAACTTGTGAGCCAATCTGCCATAAATATCATCTCCTTGTCCTTTTCCTAATATATAGATTATTTAGAATAGAATATCAATTAAAACAACTTATCTTCATCTTGTTCGGAAAACATTCTGGGACAATGAACCTGTCCCTATTGTCCCTTTCCCTATTGTCCCTTAAAAGATTCCGATTGCAGCTAGTAGGATTACTACGATTACGGAAATTACTGGTATTAACACTGCAACTACAAATAAATCTTTATAGCTGTCTTTATGTGTCATACCTGTTATGGCGAATAATGTCAGTACAGCTCCATTGTGTGGTAGTGCATCAAGTCCACCCGAGGAAAGTGATGCAATTCTGTGAAGCTGTTCGGGATCGATTCCTGTATTCTGGGATATTTGATAATACTTATCGCCAAGAGCTTCCAAGGCTATCCCCATACCACCTGAAGCCGAACCTGTAGCACCAGCAAGTATATTAACAGCAATTGCTTCGGATATTAACGGATTTCCTTTTACTCCCATTAGCAGTTCGGTTAACCGTTCAAACCCAGGGACGGCTCTAACTACTGTACCAAACCCTACTGCTGCACTAGTATTGATTATCGCTGTTACAGAACCAACCGCTCCAGCATTAATTGTCTTAACAAATCCTTTAAATTTGGAAAAGTTCAGCACCATGATTAAAGCAATTCCGGCTATCAGCGCCACCACAACATCCCATCCAAATACATTCAGGGTAATAAGTACAGTTAAAAGTGGTAATACCGATAACAGAAATGAAGGTGTATCTCCCTCTACATTAATAAATTTGTTATCCTTTGGCTCCGTAAAAACTTCTCCTTTTGCTGTCATCTTTTTTTCGCGCCAGCGTAAGTACAAGTAACCACCAACAGCCATTACTATCCCTGCAACTATCCCCATAACTGGAGCCGCCATCGCGTCAGTATGAAAATAATCCATCGGAATCAGATTTTGGATCTGTGGTGTTCCAGGTATTGCTGTCATGGTGAACGTGAATGCACCAAGCGCAACTGTTGCTGGTATTAATTTTCTGCTGATATTAGCTTCACGGAATAGTGTTAACGCAAGTGGATAAACAGCAAATACAACTACGAATAAACTAACGCCTCCATATGTTAGCACTGCTGCTGAAACCAGCACACCCAATATCGCGCGCTGCGTGCCAATGACTTTAGTAAATGCTACCGCAACAGATTTTGCCATCCCTGTATCTTCCATCAGCTTGCCAAACACTGCCCCAAGCATAAATACAGGAAACCAAGCCTTCGCGAACGAGACAAATCCACCCATATATGTGTCTTTATATGCATCGAGTATATCCAAACCACCTGTAATTGCTACTACCCCAGCTGCAATTGGCGCTACCCATATAATCGACCAGCCAAGATACGCTAATACCATTAATACAACAAGTCCTAATAAAATACCAAACATTTAAAAACCCCTCCTAAAAATATAAACCACTTAAATTTTATGTTGCTTCTACAACCATAGCGATTCCTTGGCCGCCGCCAATACATAATGATGCTATTCCATATTTTTTATTTCTTCGCTGTAATTCTTTAATAACGGAATAAAGCACTCGTGTACCGCTGGCGCCGATTGGATGCCCTAGCGCTATAGCTCCACCATTGACATTCACTTTTTCCCGATCCAGACCTAACTCTTTTTCAACAGCAAGATACTGTGCCGAAAATGCTTCATTTACCTCTATTAAATCAATATCATCTAACGATAAGTTCGAGTTCGCCAATGCTTTCTTAATTGCAGGAACAGGTCCAATACCCATATAGGCCGGGTCAACACCGCCTACTCCCCATGAGATAATCTTGGCGATTGGGGTTACCTTGTTTTTCTGGACAAACTGCTTGTCTGCCAAAACTACTGCCCCAGCACCATCATTTATTCCGCTGGCATTTCCGCCAGTTACCGTGCCATCCTTTTTAAAAGCAGGTTTTAACTTAGCAAGTTTTTCGGTGCTTGTATCTTCACGGATCTGCTCATCATCCTCAACAAAAGCAGTACCTTTTCTTGATTTCACCTCAACTGGTGTGATTTCTTCAGCAAACTTACCCTGACTTCTTGCCTCTGCTGCCCGCTGATGGCTCAGGTAAGCGTATTCATCTTGATCCGCGCGCGAGATAGAATATTTTTCGGCAAGATTTTCAGCGGTTAAGCCCATACCGCCGCCAATATATTCATCCGTCAAAGCAGCCCAGAGCATGTCATCGATTTGCGGTGTTCCAAGTTTCGCTCCAAAGCGACTTCCTCTTAATGCATATGGTGATAGACTCATGCTTTCAACTCCACCAGCAAGTGCCACTTGACCTTCACCCAGCATGATCGATTGCGCCGCGGAAACTACCGATTGTAACCCTGATCCACACAAACGATTCACTGCAAGAGCTGGACTTGCATGTGGGATACCGGTTTTTAATGCAACATGTCTTGCGAGATATGGAGCATTTTTGGACGAGTGAATAACATTTCCCATCACGGTTAAGTCGATATTCTCAAGCTTTATCCCACTGCGTCTGATTGCTTCCTTGCTTGCCGTTACGCCAAGGTCCGTTGGGTCACTGTCTTTAAGCCCTCCTCCAAAACTTCCAAATGGAGTTCGTGCTCCTTCTAAAATATATACATCATTCATCTTCTCACTCCTCATAGATTAGTAGATTCTATTTATTGAGCATTGTAGGAAATTTCGGGACAAGAGACCTGTCCCCACGTCTCGTCTATTGAGCTGTGTAGCCTCCATCTAATACTACTGCCTGACCTGTTACACCTTTTGCTTTGTCACTGGCGAGGAACATTGTATAATCAGAGATTTCCTTAACAGACAGCAGACGTCTCTGTGGTACTAGCGGATAAATAACATCTTCTAACACCTTCTCGAGCGAAACATTTCGGTTACCTGCCAAATCTTCAAGCTGATTTCGGACAAGTGGGGTATCGACATAACCCGGGCATACAGCGTTAACCGTAATTCCGTGTTCAGCACCCTCTAAAGCAGTAACTTTTGTTAGTCCGATTACGCCATGTTTTGAACTGTTATAAGCAGCTTTTCCAGCAAAACCAATCAACCCATTAATCGATGCCATATTTAAAATTCGGCCATATCCTTGTTTTTTCATTATCGGAAATACGTGTTTTGTTGCCATAAATGGTGCAACGAGCATAACCTTGGTAATGAATTCGAATTTTTCAGTTGGAAAGTCTTCAATTGATGCAACATGCTGTAGCCCGGCATTGTTAATCAGAACGTCAATTCTGCCATATCGTTCAACCGTTTTATCAATGGCAGAAGTGAGTTCATCTTCCTTTGTTACATCACATTTTATTCCAAAGCAGTCATGCCCTTCTTTACTCAGTTTTTCCGTTACTTCATTTACTTTTGCTTCGTTGATATCTGAAAAAACAACTTTTGCTCCGTTTTCGACAAAATCAACGCCAATCTCGTACCCTATTCCACTTGCTGCACCTGTGATAAAAACGACTTTATTATCTACTAACATCTGAACCCCTCCATTTTTTTATAGTGATGCCGCTTTCAAATTCTCACATAAAATAAGTTCTGCTTCTGTTGACTGAACAACTTCCTCAACTGTCCAGCCATTTGTCACCTCTGTTAGTTTTAAACCAGCACTGGTAACATCAATTACTGCACGGTCTGTTATTATCCGGTTAACGACACCTTTACCTGTTAACGGAAGTGTGCATGCTTTTAATATTTTCGGCTTGCCATGTTTATTAACATGATCCATGATAATAACAATTTTCTTAGCTCCATGGACAATATCCATTGCGCCACCCATGCCTTTAATCATTTTTCCTGGGATCATCCAATTAGCTAAATCCCCTGTTTCGGAGACTTCCATGCCACCGAGGATAGCAAGGTCAAGGTGTCCCCCGCGAATCATGCCAAAGGATTCTGCACTGCTAAAATAAGATGCACCTAATGAAGCTGTAACGGTTTCTTTTCCAGCATTTATCAAATCCGGATCAACTTCCTCCTCTTCTGGAGACCTGCCAATTCCAAGCAAGCCATTCTCTGACTGAAGAACAACTTCTTTTCCTTGCTGGATATAGTTTGCAACCATTGTCGGCATGCCAATTCCTAAGTTCACATATGAACCGCTTTCAATTTCCTGCTCCGCTCGTTTAGCGATATTTTCACGTATAGTTGCCTTATCGGCCTGCTCCACCATAAATACTCCTCCTTCTTATGCTTGTTTTCTTAACGTTAATCGTTCAATCCGTTTCTCTTGCTTGCCTTCAATTAATCCTTGTACATAAATGCCTGGAGTGTGAATGTGATCAGCGTCAAGTTCACCCGGCTCAACCAGCTGCTCAACTTCAGCAATTGTCACCTCTCCTGCTGCAGCAATCGATGGACTAAAGTTCCGGGCTGTTTTGTTGTACACAAGGTTTCCATTTCTGTCCCCTTTTGCTGCCCGGACAAGGCTAAAATCTGCCGTTAACGCTGTCTGAAGCAAGTACTCTTTATTATCAAACGTTCGTACTTCCACACCTTCTGCAAGCGGGGTCCCGACTCCAGCTGGTGTATAGAATGCAGGTATTCCAGCACCGCCCGCCCGAATTCTTTCTGCTAATGTGCCTTGAGGAACAAGTTCAACCTCTAAATCTCCTGATAAAACCTGTCGTTCAAATTCCTTGTTTTCCCCAACATACGAGCCAATCATCTTATCAATCTGTTTATTTTTCAGCAGCAGGCCTAGCCCCCAATCATCAACACCACAATTGTTGGATATCACAGTCAGATGCTTCACGTTCGATTCTACTAAAGCAAGTATCAGATTCTCCGGAATTCCGACAAGGCCAAATCCACCGGCCATAATCGTGGAACCATCCTGAATGTCCTTAACTGCTTCATTAAATGATGTATAGGTATTTTTCATCTTTTTGCACTCCCCTCACTCTTATATAAGCAAAAAGTATGCCAACTTTAGCTATCCTTGCAAAATGTCACAAAATCGACGTTTTTAACTGGAACGAAAAAATCCAAATTCCGATTTTACGGAATTTGGATCTAAATTCTTATTTAATAGTAATGTAAGCCCTTACTTGTATTGCCTTTCCACGAATACGGAATAACTTTCCGATATTACGGAAAATTCAAATTCCGTATTTCTTTATTTTATCGTACAATTTCGATTTACCGATTCCCAGCAGTTTTGCAGCTTTTAGCTTATCTCCATTGGCTTTTTTTAAACTTCTTTCGATTGTTTGCTTTTCCGTGTTATTCAGAATTTCCTTTAAGGTACCATTTTGTTGCAAAAAATTAGAATTTGGCTGGATATGGTCTGGTAAGTCTTCCACTTTTATAATTTCGGTATTCGTTAGATGGACCGCGGATTCAATAACATTTTCCAATTCCCTAATATTCCCTGGCCATTGGTATGTCATGAAGCATTCCAATACAGGCTGGTCAAAGTCGATAACCCGTTTGCCTGAGCGCTCTGTCACTTTAGTTAGAATATATTTGGATAAAACCCGTAAATCCTCTGTTCGTTCTCGAAGTGGAGGTATCCGGACCTGTACAACATTTATCCGATAAAATAAATCATCCCGAAAGCGCTGTTCTTCGATTAATTTTTCCAGAGACTGATTTGTGGCAGCTATAATTCGCACATCTATCTTTTGCGTATCGTTTGCCCCAAGCGCTTCGACTTCTCCTTCTTGTAAAACTCTTAGAATTTTCACCTGGGCACTTAATGGCATATCACCAATTTCATCTAAAAAAACGGTACCACCATTAGCAAGCTGAAACTTACCTAATTTGCCACCCTTTTTAGCTCCTGTAAAAGCACCTTCTTTATAGCCGAATAATTCCGATTCCAGTAAGTGTTCAGGTATTGCTGCACAATTCACTTTAATAAATGGTTTACCGCTTCGTTCACTTAAGTGGTGAATACTGTGTGCAAACAGCTCTTTTCCTGTGCCGCTCTCACCTCTGAGTAATACAGAAACATCGCCAGGTGAAACTTTTTTTATTTTATTCTTCAATTCATTCATTTGCGGGGAACTGCCTACAATATCATGAAGCGAGTATGTTGTTCCGTGCTGATTGTTCAATTGACTGCGATAATGTTCCAATTCCAGCAATAAATCCTTAATATGACTGTTCATCTTTTTCCATTCTTTTGTATCACGAAACAATACAGTCCCAACTGCACCAACAACTTTCCCCTCAGAACGTACAGGAATACGATTGGCAATCATATGATTACCACGGATATATTGAAGGTCAGCAATTTCTTCCACACCGGACTTAGCAACTATATGCATTCTGCTATTCTCAATGACTTCGGTTACATGTTTGCCAATTGCTTCTTGTTTATTTGTCTCTAGAAAGTCACAATACGTATTATTCATGTATGTTATCAAGCCTTCACCATCTACTACAACAAAACAATGGTAAGCGTTCTCAAAAACTGTTTCAAAAATTTCCTCTTTGTATATATCCTTTAAATAATGCAATCTGCCACCCCTCCATACAACACTTTTATTATAACAAAATTATATGGTTCCACACAGTTCCCAAATAAAGCACATAATTTTACGAGTAATCGTAACAATACTATTACTAAGTTAAAGGATGAACTGGAATGATTAAAAAATTGATTATTGCGCTGATAAGCTTAGCCCTCGTTTTAATTTTTATTATTTGGTATGGTTTTTCAACCCCGACAAAAGACTTAAGTGATGAAAAAGTCGATACAACTTCTAAGTCTAAACCAGTTGTATTGATAATTGTTGATTCTTTAATGGATAAACCTTTACAAAAGGCTATTAAAGACGGACGAGCACCTGCATTGAAATTCTTATCTGAACATGGACAGTATTTAGATAACGTTGTAAGCTCATATCCTACCATGTCAGTTACAGTTGACAGCAGTCTCTTAACAGGGACATATGCCGATAAGCATAAACTTCCTGGACTTGTTTGGTTTAATCAAGTTGAGAACCGTTTAGTGAACTATGGTAGTGGAAAAATGGAAGTCCTCCGGCTTGGAATTAAACAGGTTCTTAACGACAATATTACCAACTTGAATCAACAGCATTTAAGTAAAAGTACTGATACTATTTATGAGGAATTAAATAAAAGACAACTTCAAACCGCCTCCATTAATGGGCTGATTTATCGTGGAAAGCAAACACATAACCTGCATATTCCAAGATTAGTTTCTGGGGTTAACTTAATGTCCGACAACATAACTGTAAAAGGACCAACATTGTTCTCCTTGGGAAGTCTATCTCAATTAAGTCCTGAGAATGATAAACATAACAAGGTTTGGCAAGGATTAGGGCTCAATGATGCCTTTACTGCTGAAGAACTTAAATATCTTATTCAAAATAATAGCCTCCCCGCTTTTACACTTGGCTATTTTCCGGATTTGGATGGTCGTGTCCATAAGCACGGTCCAATGGATCTAAAAGGGATTGAAAAGGTTGATCAGCATCTTCGAATGATTCTGGACGCATATCCTACTTGGGAAGAAGCAACCAAAAATATGGTCTTGATTGTCTATGGTGACAGCGCCCAATCAGCAATTGGAAAGGAACATTCCAAATCGATTATTGATTTAACAACACTGGCCGGAAAGTACCGGGTATCCGAACCAGGAAAACCAATCACTAAAAAAGATCAGATTGTATTGGCCGTTAATGAACGAATGGCCTATATTAATTTGTTAGATGAAAAAGTTGGTTATACGGAAATGGCTTTGGATTTAATAGGAGATTCTCGAATTAATTTTATTGCGTGGAAAGACGATGAAGGAAATCATGTATATTCCGGGAATGTAAATAGAAAATTCACCTATCAACCTAAGCCTGATGGTGAATTTACTGATCCATATAATAAAAAATGGGATATGAATGGTGACTTTACCGTATTGAATTTATCCGTTAATGACCAAAATGAAATATCATACGGCAGGTTTCCTGACGCACTAGCAAGATTAAATGGAGCTCTTCACTCTCACGAAGGCCGTTATCTTGTGGTCGATGCAAAGCCTGGCCATGAATTTATCGCAAAACACTCCCCTGCTCACCTTGGTGGAGCAGGGCATGGATCTTTACACGAAAAAGATTCAATTACACCCATGATCATCACTGGTACAGATTCACACCCTAAACATAATCGTGTTGTGGATTTTAAAGAATGGATATTGGAATTGACCAGTTCCAACTGAGCTAAATCCGGATAAATTCAAGTTAATGCCTCTATTTCATATTCATAGTTTCTGAAAGTTATTCCCCTTCTGTCCAGCTCAATCATTAATAATTCAAGAAAATCTCTTTCCAGTCTTAATTTTAATGCTTTTTTATATGCGTTTATTAACGCTTCGTCACTTAAATATATCATCATTTTAATTACCCCTATTTTAATTAATCTTCTATTTATAATTCACTTTAAATTAAAACTGTGGCTTTACAGCAACCTCTCTATAAGAAAATGGTCCCCACCATTAAAAATATTTAATCTATTAATGTAAAAGTCACATCCCTAGACTAAGTATTCATGGTACAATGTTCCATAGTGAATCAAGCCAATCTTGCATTATCTTTATCTAATATAATAAATACTACCTACACAACCTTTTCAATTCAAGATAAAATGCGAAATGTGTCGAATTGCCACAAACCGAGAATATTGATCGTATATACTTTAATGCGTTTGGTGCAAACAACAGAATTTTGTGGCAACTTAGCCACACGATATCCATTCAATATTTGATAAAATACTCTAATATGCAAACATTTAGTTCAGATTATTTCAAATAGTACGGGATAATCTTATGCCTTTTATTAGAAAACTTGGTATTCGCCAAGCCTAATGGCGAGTGCCTTAGTTGCACTTATGCAGTAAGAATGTATTTATACCTTCTTAACTGCTAACAAGACTGGGGGGGGAGTTATGAAGAGAGAATGGTTAATCCGGCTTCGAAAATCAAAACAATTCACGCAAGAAAAAGTGGCCTTAGATGCTTATATTGATAGGGCTTTTTATTCACAAATTGAAACTGGAAAACGCAATCCCAGTTTTAACATTGCTCTTAACATCGCTAAAGTTTTAAATTTCGATCCAATGATATTTTTTGAGGATAACCTTAGCATTGTTAAGGACACCCCTTCATATCGTCATATACCTGAATACTTCAGCAGCATGGATAGAGGAGATATACTATATCTCTTTAATAATAAAAATAGCTATCTTGACCATGTTGTGACGTTTCTTGTTACAGGAGTTCAAAAAGGTAGTTATTGTATTATCATCGAGCATAATAGAAATCACACAAAGATACAGCAGCGTTTAGAAAATTTCTTAACTAAGACTGAAATAGAAAATCTCATATACTTTATTGACCAGAATGAAATACTTCAGCATGAACCTAAAGGTATAGTGGATAAGTTTCATAAATTACAAGATATGTTTGAAGAAGAAAAACCTGTACGTATATGGATGATTGAAGAGCAATATACCGAAGATGATTGGATAAACAAGTTAGGAAGGTATCTTAATCTGGAGGACAATTATAATTTGAAGGTAGCATACAGAAAGTTATTATTTTTACGAGCTTATGATGCTTCATTAATATCAGCAGGGCTGCATATACAAAAAATGCGTTGCTATTCATATCTTATGACGGATTCTGAAATAGTAGATTCTCCCTTTTATCGCTCACTAAATAAATCACTTATCTTCCCTTCCCTTTTCATCCAAGAGAGATTCTAATTAAACAGGAAATAATTAGCTACTTATTAATTCGCAGTAAATACAACCTAGGCACGATTAAAGCTTGCACTCCGAAGTATAAGGGGTTAGTACGCTTTCATAAGAATCCCTTTAACGAATGCCAAGTTTTCTACTGAGAAGAAAGAGAGGGATTAAATGATTCCATTGACAAAGTATCTGCAAGAATTCGATTCAGCACATATCTTGTATGTTTTTGAAGAAAAGAATAACTATATAGAAAATATGATGGCGTATATTAAGGCAGGCACGGAAAGTGGTCATCATCTTATTATCATAGAAAATCAAAACGTTTTTCATGAGGTAGAGGAAAAAATTAAGAAGTTATATTCAAATGAGGAACAAAAATATATTCATCATATTGATAATTATTCATTTTATCGGAGTTACACAAAATCCCATATGCAAAGCATTGTCAAACATTTCCATAATAAATTAAATGCTTGTATAAATGAAAATAGTACTATACGCACGTGGGCACATGTGGAATGGAAAAGTAATAATACCAGTTCAAATAAACTTGAGGAATTTGACAATATTGAAGACTGTAGTCTTAGTGAAATCGGGATAATGTCCGTATGTGCGTACGACGCTTCTGCTATCTCAGCTTCTCTGCAAACTAAGCTGTTGCGCAATCATGAATACTTTATGACAGACAAAGAATTGGTTCGATCTTCTTTATTTGGAATACCTAAAAAGTGCAGCTAATAAATAATCAAACCTAAGACCTCCATTCCTTGTATCAGTAAGAATATGGAGGTCTTTAAAAGTGTCAACTATCCGTGATTGGATGTAACGTAAATCACACCACAGCACAAAGTGACTTTCCGCCTTCCAGCACTTTCATCACTTCTTTGGCAACCATCATAGCTGTACGGGATTGCGATTCATCTGTTAAACCGGCAATATGCGGGGAAAGGTGGATAGCTTCAACCTTGGAAAGTGGTGAACCCTTTTGAACAGGCTCTGTTTCCAGTACATCAAGGTACGCCCCGGCAATTTCCTTGGATTGCACAGCCTCTACCAAATCCTGTTCGTGTACAATCCCGCCTCTTGCTGAATTGATTACGTAAGCATGGCGCTTCATACATTTAAAATTATCTTTGCTGATCATATGCCGGGTTGCTTTTGTCAATGGGACATGGATGGAAACAAAGTCTGAGTGAATGAGCAGTTCATCAAGCGTTTCCACCGGCCGAACTCCGGTTTCTGCCAGTATATGATCGTATGGCTTAACAAATGGGTCATAGCCGATGACATTCATTCCAAAAGCATTGGCACGTTTGGCAACACGGTGGGCAATTTCACCCAATCCGACAAGTCCGAGCGTTTTCCTGTTTAATTCATATCCAGTAAAGAACTTTCGATCCCAATTGCCCTTGCGAACATCAGCATCTGCTTCAGCCAAAGGACGATAGGCATCCAGCATCGATGCCATTACATACTCTGCAACAGACGTCGCATTCGCATGTACAGCCGGGATGACTGGAATGTTTCTAGCTTTTGCCGCCTCAAGATCAATGTTATCAAGGCCAACACCAAGACGGCCAATGACTTTGGTATTTTTGGCTGCATCAAGCAATTCTGCATCGACCTTAGTTTCATTTCTGACAATGAGTGCATCATATGCAGGCACCAATTCAAGCAATTCACTTCTTTTCCGTCCCAATTCCATATCATAATCCACGGAATAGCCATTGCGCTTGAGTTCTTCAATTCCATCATCCCACATCAACTCGGTTACGAGCACCTTCATGACCCTTCACTCCCTATGCTAGTAATTAATTGTCTATGTATCTGTACCTGACTTCTCTCTTAAGTAAACTGTTCTAAAGTTGCTACTTGATTATATGCAGGTATAGTGGTAATTAATCTCATCGTACGAATAAAAATAGAGCAGCATCATTAAAGATACCGGGTTCAGTAACGGGAGAGAAAACAATAAATAACATACTAAAAAGGAGCACAAATCGCATAGCGTTTCGTACTCCTTTTTTTATTGATATGACAACGTTTGTCTATTTTTAAGACCCAGATTAATATAGTAAATAGCAATCTTTTTAACAAACGTACATAAATTTATGTACATTGTGCATTTAAGGTGTGAAAACGAGTGTTAAAAGCAATGTTGCTTTAAATGTGGTATGTGATGCTAATAGTGAGTTGTTCTATATTATGGAAAGGTTTTCTGGGATTTTATGTTAAAATATGGATAGAAAAACAAAACGAGCTTATTCAACTAACGAAGCAGGTTAGTTGAAGAAGGTTGAAACTTTACTACACCTGAATCGTTAAAAATACAGAAGGGGTCAAATAATGAAAAACAATTTAATTGCAACATCAATATTTTCATTAGCCATTGCTATTGTGATAGGAAGTTGGTTAATTTCGAGTGGTTTAAATAATAGTGAAGCACTTAAAGAAAAAGAAACAGAAGCGATGAAGCAACAACTCTTATTAAGTCAATCTGAATTAGGAGAATACCTTGGGCTTACAGAAGAGGAAATTCAAATGTTTATCAGTGAAGATATTTCCAAAAGTGTCATTCCATATATAAAAATTGGAAATGAGTTCTATTATTCGGCTAAAGCCATTGATGAATGGTTAGTTGAAGCTGGTCCATTAAAGGTTGGACAATAACAAAGATATTAAATAAACGGGTGCTTTCCTTCAATAAGGAATTGCACCCTTGTTCCACTTAAGACGTAGATAATTAATAAATTTCATCAATATAATGTAATTATTTTCCGAGATAAAATGGAATGGGGAAAACTTGAAAGGATGGTTGTTTTGAATAATAAATTACGCAGAGCTTTATTTATTATTGGAACAATTTTAATGCTAATTGGCATAGTATTGGACTTTCTTAAAGATGCACCAGAATCTTCTCCATACTCAATGCCTTTACTCATAGTTGGAGGTATTTTAGTGACTGCCGCAAGATTTTATAAGTCAAGTAAGAATAAATGATTGGTTTTTATGGATTACATATGATATATCACTAACGGATGCAAAAATTGAAGATGCCGTGCGGACCTTAATCAAAGGTTTATTTTTTTGAAGAAAATAAATAGAATTTTATGTTAAAATGAATATGGGAGTTATTGTGCTAACGACGCAGTTTAACTTAAGAAGAATTTTGGTTAAAAATAAAATGCCCCTTTATTCTTGAAGCATCATAAAAGTGTATTATTTGTCTTTTGCAATTTTCTTTCTATCAGGAGCAAATGGTGGTTGTTCTAACCATTTATTTTTAGTCATCAAATTAAACCACTCTTTTGTAACCATGAGGTTTTTCAATATGATTTTTTCATAAGTCATTACAAGGTCTGTCCGCATGGCTGATGCTAATCCTGTTCCATGATAAGCTTGTGCAGCTTGTAATAAGAATCCAATGTGATACAACATTAACTTATCTGAAAAAGGAGAATCCTGAGAATTTGTCACCTCTGATTCCCAAGACATTGGTATTGGTAAATTATCTTGATGCAATATTTTACCTAATAATTGAATCTGCTGGTCCGATGCTTGCTGTGCTGACATTAAAAATTTTCTAACCTCTTTTGATTGTGCCACTTGACTAAAACCAATGGAAAGAGTTTTTTCCATTACCTTCTTTTTCATATTAAATGAAATAGCGATAATTTCGGTTGCAGCTAAAGGACGTTGGTCTCCAAAAAAACCATCTAAAAACTGTTGACCTGAAACAAATTCAGGGGTTGCTTTAGGATAAAAGTAAGGGTCCCTTTGGAAGTGCCCTTTTTCTAGTAATAATTCAATCGTTTGATGGTACATTCTTTTTCCGTCATTATCACAGGAATCATAAAAATTTCGTAAATCTTTTCTTACAGATGAACTAAGCGATGTTGTATGCCCTAATAAACCATGTAAGGTCATAATGTGTAAATAATGCAAACAGAATATGTCTGAAAATAATCTTTTTGTCCCTGTATTAAGGTCTGAATCGGTAAACCCAATGGGAATGGGAAATCCTTCGTTTTCAATAAAAGTAGTTATTTGTTTTTTCTGTTTCGCAAATGTTTTTATCGCATCTTCAAAAAGCGTTTTTATCTTTTCATTTTAATGATGGATAGCATATATTTGTTGATAATATCAACGGCTGTTCCATTTACATATTCCCCCCACAGTGTCCCTATCTCAGCCGATGTGAGCTTTAATTCCTCTTTATCCATAAAATCACCTCTTGTGTATGTTTCTCAAAAAACAACGAAATTATTAGGAGGCTTCTTAAACTATTGGGTGCTTTACTTCAATTAGGAAGGCATTTCTTATTGAACTAACAAAACAGTTTTGTAAAAAAATGGAATTAGGCTTATGGCGAAAATAAAAATGTTGTGAATTGGGGGAGTTCAATGAAACGATTCCTAAATCTAAATACGGTATATATTGCAGCAGCAATAATAGTTCTTGGTGTTGTGCTTGTACCTCTAGCAGTGGAAACATATAATCTTCGGACACAAGGGATAAATTACTTTACCACTAACATTGAAGATTATCATAATAATGCACACCCTGTTGAAGGAGAAAATACAATCGAGATTGATTTAAATGATTTGGAGAGTAACAAAGAAAAAGTGCTTTTTCAGGATGGAGAAAACCAAATTTATATGTTTAAAGTAATCGCTCATAATTCAAATGAATATGAAATGTTCTTTAGGTCAAGTGGAAGTTATAGTTTAGGTGGTGCAACACTAGTATCGGGTGTGGAACTCCAACATAATAATGATGATTTAATTAGTAAATTTCAGGCGAAAGCAAAAGCAACGTATAGAGGTGATACTTATCAATTAAGTCCTTCTGAAGATACAAGTGATGTAGAAGAGTTTGGATTTTATTTAGATTTACCAGACAATATAAATCCTGATTTTGAAGAAGAAGGAATGATTGATGTGACAGTTACAAACTTATATGTAAATTTTTGGGCAGAGAAATCATCTTGATCTAAAGGGTGGCTTTATTTCTATAAGCCCTTTGGTGCTGTTGTGGAGCCAAAGGGGCGGTTAAGGGGAGACGATGAGAGTAATTTTAGAGCTACTACGTATTATTTTTATATTTATGCTATTAGGTGGACTGGTTTGGTTAGTAATAGGAAATATCTATACAATAAACGAAGTTACAGAGAGTTATCAGTGGATTGCAGCACTTGGAATTTATGTTTCACTGTTTGTATTGTATAGGAATAGATTCCAATTTTCAGGTTGGTATAAAGGAAAAGGACGAAAAAAACTATCTCAACCAACAACATTACTTTTAATGTGTTGTTCAATCTTTATGCTGACTTTACCCATTATCTTAGGATTAATAATTAGCTGACGCTGAAACATTGTGAAAATATGTACTTAACCTAACGGGTGCTTTCCTTGAATAAGGAGTTGTTCTCCTTGTTCAACTATAGAGGCAGGTTACTTGAACAAGAAATTAGCAATAGTAGTAAATTGGTTAAATGGGGGTTTTTAATTGTTGAATTTTTTGCTAATTATTTTTGCAATAACAGTTGTTTCTCTTGGAGGGTATGGGTTGATTACCGAGGATTTTAAGTTTCAGCCATATAATTTGTTGTTTTTGGGTTTAGTGACGTTGGTATTAGGAATAAAAGCATTTCTACAGGGTTATAAAGTATTGGGCTGGCTAAGTATAGTTGCATTTATATTTGTTTTATTTGTATCAATCAGAAGTATCTTATTTTATTAAAGGGTGCTTTCCTACAAGAAGGAATTGCATCCTTGTTCCACTAAAGCAGCAGTAGAGTTTAATAAGGAAGAGGGAATAAAGTTGAAGAAAGTAATAATATTTATAATCTTTTCTACTATACTTGGGATAATATTTTATAAATCAATGTATCCAACTCAAACAAGTGAGGTATATTCAGGAGAGAGCAAAACTTGGAAGGTTGTAGATGTTAAAATTAGTGCTAACGAGCGTTTAAATATTGGTAAAGGCAAGCTTTATATGAAAGGGGAGACAGAGTTTTTTGCAGATTACTTTAAATTATCTTTTCATGTAGTTCTAAAAAATGAGGAGGAACGTGGAAGTAGATTGCATGAATATGAATTGATGTCTGATAATCTTCCAACCTTGTGGGATGATGATGTATTGGATATAGCCGAAATGGATACAGGGGGGTCATCGCCAATATATTTAACAAAGTTTGGGAAACCAGTAGCCATGAACAATATTAAACAAGTGTATATTATTGTTCAATGGAAAGGTAAAAATGATAATGAGTTAAAAGAGGAAAAAATCATTCTTACTCCAACGGACATATAATTATCTGTTTCACTATCGGGTGCTTTCCTTGAATAAGGGATTGCACCCTTGTTCAACTATATACGCAGTTTAGTGAAAGAAGAAAAGTTACTATTTATGGGGCATTAGTTGTATTCTTTAAAATTTAGATGTGCGCTAGTTTGACGGGGAGGTAAAATGAGGAAATTCATAGAAAAAATTATTTATTTTGTGTTCACAATTTTAATTTTTATGGTGTTATGGAAAGTTACAGGTGAAGTTTGGGAAGAATTTGTTCCTTTGAATTATAAAACAAATTTAATAGGACTTATTTTTGTATCACCTATAATAATTATACTTTCATTTGTCTTATCCAGTTTGACTTTTCATTTTATTAGGAAATCTGATTAAAGGTTTGTTATTGCATTAACGGGTGCAAAAGTGAAACAAGGGGTTGTCGATGAGGCAGTTCCTAATGATTTAGAAATAAAATGGCTAATAAAAGCATAGGAGGTAGAAATGAAAAGAAAGAGAAGTTGGTCACAAGGTGTTTTGGTAGGACTCATTACTGGTCTATTTGCTTTTGCAGCAAGCATGTTCGTTCCAAATTCTAGTTATAGGGAAATTATAATTGCCTTAATTGCTGCTTTAGGTGCTTATATCGGCGCAAAATTAGCTGACAAATTCACCCGCAATGATAATGAATAAAAACTAGAAGTTTAACTATAGGGTGCGTTAGTTGAATAAGAAAATTAAATATTACGTTATAAAACGCTCAGATTATTTTCTGAGCGTTTTAGTTTGCTATTTATACTGTTAAATACGGTTCGAATTGTATGCTAATTTATATGTTATTTCTATTGTTATTAGCATTTTTCTCTCCCAAAACTGAACCCGTTACACTAAAGATACTACCCTGCTCTCAAGCTAACTTATTTTTTTATAAATATTGTCTATTTTGCTTTTTGCATATCCATCCGGTTATTTTTCAAGAACATATAGAACGATGAACCAAAGATGATGATATAGCCAATGACACTGAGGATCGTTGGAATTTGTCCAAATAGAACAATGCTTAACAGTGCCGAATATACGACCGTCGAATAAAAGAAAATCGATATTTCATTGGCTGGTGCAAACTTATAAGCAAGCGTCACTCCAAATTGGCCGACAGTGGCACAACACCCAGCCAGGATCAGGAATGCCCACTGTTTTATACTCATCGGTTCATAAAAAAGAATTGTGAACGGCAGCAGCGCCACTGTTGCGAACAAAGAAAAGTAAAAAACGACGGTATAATATTTTTCTTTATTTCCCAATACCCGAAGAAAAGTGTAAGCACCAGCTGCAAACACTGCACCCAGTACACCGATAATGTACGGGAAAATCTCTACGGAAAATTCGGGCTGAATGATGAATAATGCGCCAATAAACGCTACAATTACGGCAAAGACCTGAAACCGGCGAGCAATTTCTTTCAGAAAAACCGCCGAGAATATAATAAGAATGAACGGACTGAGTTTATTCAGCATCTCAGCATCAGATAAAACCAAACGATCAATGGCATAAAAGTTCAATACAATTCCAACCGTCCCAAGTGCAGAACGGGAAAGCAGGAGCTTCTGATGCTCTTTTTTTCCGAACAATCTTTCTTTATGATATATTACGATGCCTAATGTAATAATAGCAGCTACAATATTGCGAAAAAATGCTTTCTGAACTGTTGGTAAATCACCAGAAAGCTTCACAAAAGCCCCCATAAGTGAAAAACCTAAAGCAGATACTAATAATAAAATAATGCCTTTGTTGCGATCAGACATCAGTTGTTCCTCCAATTGCTAATTTCTTAATCACTTGAACTATGCTATTACAAAACCGGAAGAATGGAAAGAAATTTGTTTAATGATGAAGGAAAGGCTCTTTGTTGAGGCTGTTATTACTGGATTGTGCTCAGGGCAGATGTTTTTTCACAGAGAGGTTATTACAGGGTTAAAATTTTATAGTTTTCTACACGGCAAAAAGCTACGAATCCTTGAATTACCTGAATTCACAGCTTAGTAACTTTGATGATTCCGATTGGGCTCGAACCAACGACCTCATGCCTGTCAAAATTGGCATAATTTCTTTTCCAGGGGGGTTCGCTGTTATATAATAATTCCTTTTTATGGCATTAGAAAAGTAATGTGCTCCACTTCATAACCTTTACCCTTCCTCACAATCATAAACATAAATTCAGATACAAATCTAGATTTTTATATAAAAGCAACCTCGATTAAAGGTTGCTTTCCAATCAATTATTGTTTAGCTTTTCAATTAAATCTTTATTAACCACAATTTTCATTGCAGGTGGTTCCTCGCCATTTTCGTTCTCTACAAGGTGTGAAAATTTCGCCTCCTTATGTTTGTAAAGAAAAACTATATCTTTGATCTCCACTTTATCTAAATGATACCTTGCTGCGTCTACTACTGCCATAAATCTTGGGTCTGGGCCCTGAACCAATTCTTTCAGCATTTCAGGTTTCTTTTTAAGATAAGTTTTGATGTCTTTTGGAAGATTCTCATATATACCAACATGATGGCCTATTCCATCTTCCAGTATTTTTTTCACTTCGGCTTGTTTTTCGTCCTCGTCTATATTTGTGTGCTGATTTTGTGTGCTTCCTGCGCTACAACCTACAAGAGAAATACCAAAAAAGACTAATACGAGTACTATCAATACTTTTCTCGCCATACTAACCACCCCTTTTGATTTTACAATTTATAGCTT
Organism: Virgibacillus litoralis; assembly: GCF_017873675.1. Taxonomy (GTDB): domain Bacteria; phylum Bacillota; class Bacilli; order Bacillales; family Amphibacillaceae; genus Lentibacillus; species Lentibacillus litoralis. The sequence continues at coordinate 121,939 of NZ_JAGGKK010000001.1, forward strand.
AACTTGAGCCCATTATTTAAATAGGAAGGCGTTATATTCATTTAGTATTTTTTCTTAATATGTTTTCGATACAAGAGATTTTTTCTTTTTCTTATTGATTCATAGCGTGTTTTAATTCATCTACAAATTTTGCACCTTTAATGTATTTCCTGTATGCCTTCTCCCAATCCTTAACACCAATTTCCTTTGCTTTTTTAAAATAGGATTTCGCTTCATTAATCCAATCATACAAATCTTCGTATTCTTGCAATTGACCTTCTACGGAGTTTAGCCGTTTTAGTTTACTATTTATATCTGTTTCCACTGCATCCCAACCCTGAACGCTTTGTGTGTTTGGATCGTCATTTTTTAAAAAGTTCTCCATAATGGTACGATCTTTTTCCGTAATAGTCATCTTTTCATCATCAACTCTATGTTCACCTTGTAAATTAGTATGATTTGATATCTCCTTTAACAGCAGTGTTCTAAAATATGCTAGTGCTATTGTTCCTGTTGCTTTTGGTGGTTTGTCATTAAAATATATTCTTGATTCAATTGCTTTGTTATCTTTATTCAAGACATATCCACTCTTATAAACAATCAACTTGTCAAAGTTTGAGTAGTTACCAACTAATTCTTTTTTCCGTTCTCCCGTAATTCTATTATCTTTAGGAAGTTCAAAATCTGATAGTGTTTTCGTTATAGCTTTCAATCTAGGGCTAACCTGTTCTTTTTCCTCTTTTAGTTTGTCCTGGTCTTTATCTTCTTCTGATTTATCCATCTCTGGCTGTTCTGCTGGTAATTCTGTGTCTGGATCATCAACAGAATTTTTGTTATCTTCTGTTTGACTAAAATCAAAGCTCTTTACCGTTAATAGCAAAAAGGAAAATAATATTGCAGCTGTAGTTACGGCAACTGGTATCTTTGTTTTTTTAATAAAACCTTTGAGACCCTTCCATTCCACCTTTTTCTTTTCTCGCCTAACCTCTGCTTGTAAAACATGTTTAATTTTCTCTTTTGTATCTTGATTTAATTGGTGATCTTTAGGGAAAGAATTTAATCGCTGTGATAATTTATTATTATTCATCAGGTAGCCCTCCTAATTTTTTCTCAAGAGCTTTTAATGCTCGGTGGTATGTAACCTTCACCTTATTTTCACTCCAATGTAGGACTGCTGCTGTTTCTTTTATGTTAAGCTCTTTTATCCCTCTTAATATTAGAACATCACGATGACTTTGCTTTAATGTTTTGATAATCCGATACAATTCTCGATTGGTTTCGTTTAATTGATAAATCTCTTCAGGTGATTGGGTACCCTTTTGTTCCTTATAACTCCCTACTTTTTCAATTTTATTTTTCTCTCTTTTCCATTTTCTTATCTCATCAATTGCAACATTTCGTGCAATACTAAAAAGCCATGTTTTAGGTCGGGACAATTCATTAAACGTATCAATTCGATTCAACGCTTTAATAAACACTTCCTGAACCATGTCATCCACCTCAACGCAACCTGTATAGTAGATCAGAAAATTCAAAATGTCATCACTATATTCATGAAACCATCTTGTTATCACTTCTTTTTCTGCCAAGCTTTTCTCCCCCCGATTTGCTTCTCCTCATATATAAGACGAAATTTTTTATATACAAATTACATTTCTAGGAATTTTTCAATAAAAGTAATCATCTATGCGTGGAGAATATATTAAAAGATAGAATTAGACATAAGTAAAAAAACGCTTCTATCTATTGTAGAAACGCACCCATAGCATAATGACTAAAGCCCTCTAACAAATTGGATTAGTAAGAAAGGCTTTATACTTTTTTAATTGCAAAATAAAAGAACCCTTATCTATCAAGGATTCCTAGCTATGATTCCGATTGGGCTCGAACCAACGACCTCATGCCTGTCAAGCATGCGCTCTCCCAGCTGAGCTACGGAATCGTAAAAATAGTAAATATCGGACAACTATTACTATATAGTAGAATGATAAATTCTGTCAATATGTTTTTGTACTGAGTACGGAAAATACTGTCCCCTGCCCGCTCCAGGTGTTAGCACCTCGATTTATTCAGTCTTCGCCAGCGATTATTCAGTTTCATACGATGATTCTGCGTTTATTCAGGATTCAGCACCAGTGATTCAGGATTCGTGGCACAACATTCAGGATTCACCCGGGTTTATTCAGTTTTCGCGCCCTTTTCCCCTATAAAAAAAACACAACAACTCCACAAAAAATACTTCCACACTCGAAATAAAAACGTTTTCCTATTATAATAGATTTTACACATATTTCGCCTTTCAGGATGGCGATAATCCAAGTTTTTCTTGCATCGGAGGTTCATCACGTGAAGAATGTTTTTTCTTTTTTGAAACCGTATAAAATTCCTATTTCAGTAGCATATAGCCTGACAATAATTGAGCTTATGGTTGAACTGCTTCTTCCCTTCTTTCTAGGGAAGATGATTAATGATGGGGTTATGAATAAGGATCTAGATACGATTATGATGTGGGGCTTGATTATGATTGGCCTTGCTTTTACTGCGTTTATAGCTGGGATTTTCAATTCCTTTTTTGCGTCGCATACGAGTTTGGGATTTGCTTATGATGTTCGGGAGAAGCTGTTTCATAAGATTCAGTCATTCTCATTTGCGAACTTGAATCAATATCCGACATCTGGGCTTGTTACGCGGTTTACGAATGACGTCCGGCAGCTGCAAAATACGATTTTTATGGCGTTAAGGATTATGACAAAAGCACCATTGATTGTTATCGGCGGTGTGGTGATGGCATTTATTGTGAATGCTAAGCTCGCACTGATTTTCCTAATTACGGTGCCACTTCTTGTTGTTTTTATATTATGGGTTCTCAAGGTTGCGAGTCAAATGTTCGATATGGTGCAAAGCCGTGTGGATAATGTAAACCGCGTAATGCAGGAGAATCTTGCTGGGATGCGGTTGATCAAAGCATTTCTTCGCCGTAACCATGAGGAAGAGCGATTTACCAAAGCAAATAGCGATCTGGCAACGATGACACGGTCGACATTTCGTTTTATTGAAGCATCGATGCCGATTTTATTATTTGTAATGAATTTAAGTCTTATTTTCATTTTATGGTACGGAAACTCACTAGCAGTATCTGGGCAGACATCAGTTGGTGACGTTGTTGCGATAGTGAATTATGCATTACGCGTGGCAATGGCGATTTCAATGTTCACATTTATTATCCTGGCATTTTCGCGTGCAAAGGCGTCTGCCGAACGTTTAAATCAGGTGCTCAGTGTTAATGTTGACCTTGTGGACCATCAGGATGCACGGGATGAGGCTGCTGTCCCTAGCGGAAAAATTGAGTTTGATGACATTTCATTCAAGTACCCAAACCAACAAGAACCAGTACTTAATGACATTTCATTCCAGGTCAACCCAGGTGAAAAGCTTGCGATAATTGGTGCTACAGGATCTGGTAAAACATCATTATTCCAGTTAATTCCACGGCTGTACAATGTAATAAACGGTAATATCTATATTGACGATAAGCCGATTACGTTCTATACATTGGAACAGCTTAGGCGGAGTATTGGTTATGTTCCTCAGAACCCGCTCCTGTTCACCGGTTCTGTCACTGATAATATTGCATGGGGAAAAGAACATGCATCACAGGAGGAAGTTTTTCAGGCGGCACGGGATGCGCAAATTCATGAAACAATTATGGACTTGTCTGACCAATACGATACAAAGATCGGGCAAAAAGGTGTCAATCTATCTGGCGGTCAGAAGCAGCGGATTTCAATTGCGCGCGCATTGATCCGCCGTCCGAAAATACTAATGCTTGATGACAGTACGAGTGCTTTGGATCTTGCGACTGAATCCAAGCTGCTCGATGCGATTCAGCATGATGATTGCACAACGTTAATTATTACTCAGAAAATATCTACTGCCATGAGTGCTGATCGCATTTTACTGATGGATAATGGTGAAGTGCTTGCCCTTGGTACACATGATGAATTAGTTGTGCAGTCTAGTCTATACCGCAGAATTGTGGAATCACAGTTTGGAAAGGAGCTTCCTGATGCCACTTAAAGATATTAAACATCCTTTTCAATATAAAAAAATTCCGCTTGAAAACATACAACACGAGAAAAAAGATAAAGCCCGCAACACCTCAGGCACGATCAAGCGAATCTGGTCATACCTTGCTCGCGAAAAGGCGATGCTCGCACTTGTGATTTTCATGGTGCTGATCAGTTCCGGATTAAGTCTGCTTGGGCCATTCATGGTCGGAATGGCGATTGATGATTATATCGTGACACAAGAAGCATCAGGACTTGGCGTGCTGTTAATCTGGCTGGTTATTATCTACCTTTTCCATTCATTATCGATTTTTTTACAAAATTACTGGATGGTAGGCATTGCGCAGAATACCGTATATTCACTGCGTTCAAACCTGTTCCATCAGTTCCATCGCCTGCCGATTTCGTATTTTGATAAACGGCAGCATGGTGAATTAATGAGCCGGATTACCAACGACATCGACAATGTAAACAACACTCTCAACCAGTCGGTTATTCAAATTTTCGCAAGTATCCTAACCCTAGTTGGTACTTTAGTTGTCATGCTTATCTTGAGTCCGCTTCTGACGGCTGTTACGATGACGATTATACCAGCAATGTTTCTTGGAATACGCTGGATTACCAAGCGAACTGGCCCATTGTATAAACTGCAGCAAAATCATTTGGGTGATTTGAATGGATATGTTGAGGAAACTGTTTCAGGCCAGCATGTAATCAAAACCTTTTCCCAGGAAAAGCGTGTGATTAATGAGTTTAAGGGACGGAACAAAAACCTCCAGCACTCTGGCTTTTGGGCGATGACAATCTCAGGATTTATTCCAAAGGTCATGAATATGCTGAACTTTCTAAGCTTTGGCTTGATTGCGTTGGTAGGCGGTATTCTTGCGATTGAAGAGATTATCACAGTTGGGGTAATTGTTATTTTCACCGAGTACGCACGACAATTCACCCGCCCATTAAACGAGCTATCGAATCAGTTTAATATTTTACTGTCAGCTGTTGCTGGTGCAGAGCGGGTTTTCAATGTAATCGACGAGGAACAAGAAGAAACTGATGAACAGACTGCAAGAGACCTTAAGAATACGGATGGAAATGTACGGTTCCAAAATGTCTCCTTTGCCTATGAAGATACATCTATTTTAAAGAATGTCACGTTTGAGGCCCACCCTGGTCAAACAGTTGCATTTGTCGGTCATACTGGCGCCGGAAAAACAACAATCATCAATTTAATTTCACGCTTCTACAATTATGATTCCGGCGAAATAACGCTTGATGGTGTGGATATAAAAGACATAAAACGTTCAAGTCTAAGACAGCATATGGCGTTTGTGCTGCAGGATGCATTTCTTTTCAACGGGACCATCCGGGAAAATATCCGTTACGGACGATTGGATGCCACAGATTCAGAAGTTGTTTCAGCTGCCAAAAATGCAAATGCGCATGACTTTATCGTAAGGCTTCCAAATGGATATAATACTATTTTGGACCAGGATGGCAGTGGTATCAGTCAAGGGCAAAAACAGCTTATTACGATAGCAAGAGCGATTTTAGCCGATCCATCAATCCTTATTTTGGATGAAGCAACAAGTAATATTGATACAGTAACCGAATTAAAAATTCAGGATGCATTAAAAGAGCTCATGCAAGGCCGAACCAGTTTTGTAATTGCCCACCGGTTAAATACAATTCAGGAAGCAGATAAAATAATTATGCTTGAGCATGGCGAAATAATTGAGCAAGGTTCACATGAGTCATTAATTGAGCAAAAAGGCAACTACTATGACTTGTACAAAGGTCAACTTAAACAGCGCGCATAGAATATCGATTCCAAACATGGTAGACTATTTGTAACTGTTTTATTTTGCCAGAAATAGGGAAGCTAACAAGACACATTCAAATGAGGTGTATACAATCGGACGAAAAGGAACAATGGTCGAAAAAGAAATTGAAAGCAACTATTTAAATGAAACAATGACACTAAAACTTTATCAGCCAGAATCGTTTTCACCTCTTTACAAATACCACATTTGTATAATGCAGGATGGTGACGATTACTATCAGCTTGGCCGCGTTGCCACATTAAGTGATAAGCTGCATGCTAGTGAAGAAATTAATAATACGGTTTTTGTTGGGATTCATTATCAGGATAAATATGACCGCAAAAAAAAGTACCACCCAACTGGTGATCAGCAGCAGGCCTATATCAAATTTCTCGTACACGAGGCAGTCCCTTTCCTTGATGACCTGCTCCCTACTTATCATATGGGTCAGTCCCGTGCATTAATGGGAGATTCACTTGCCGGGACACTAGCTCTCATGACAGCATTGAAATATCCGAACACATTTGGCAAAGTAATCATGCAATCACCTTATGTTGATGAAACTGTTACAGAAGCCGTTAAAAACGCCAAAAACCCCCATTCAATTGATATTTATCATACGATTGGAACAGCTGAAACAGCGGTAGATACAACAGATGGGAAACAAGTCGATTTCATAACACCAAACCGTGGGCTAAATGAACTACTTAAGGATAAAGGCATGAGCTATACGTATCATGAATTAGAAGATGGCGAACACACTTGGAAATTTTGGCAAAAAGATTTAAAGCGAGCACTATCAACGCTTTTCGGCTAAATATTTACTAATTTCTGAAAATCTTCTTTATACATTAAGTAAATTTTTGTTATAATAAAAGATAGACCAAAATGCAATTAGAGCATTTTATTGCAGTTATTAGTATACTGCATAAGTGCAACAAAGGCATTCAACATTAAGAATAAGCCGATAAACTAGGTTTTCTAAAATTATGAAGGAGGATTCTTATGACGAAATATGGTATAGCAATTTTTCCATCAAAACCAATTCAAGATGATATTAACTCGTATAGAAAACGTTACGATCCGCATTATGCTCTGATTCCGCCACACCTTACACTTAAGGAAGCCTTTGAAGCTGATGATGAAACAATCTATGAACTTGTTACAGAATTAAAGCATATCGCAAATGATACAGAGCCGTTTAAGCTGCAAATCAACAAAGTGAGTACGTTTGCGCCGGTTACAAACACAATCTATCTGAAGGTCGAGCCAACTCAGCAGATTATCGATTTATTCGAAAAAATGCAGACGGGCAAGTTTCCTGAAAATATGGAGTACAACTTCGTACCGCATATTACGATTGCCCAGAAGCTTTCTCAGGATGAGTATTCCGATGTGTTTGGCAGCATGCAAATGAAAGACATTCAATTTGAGGATACTGTAGATCGCTTTCAGCTTCTGTATCAATTGGATAATGGAACATGGACTGTTTATGAATCGTTTGTTTTTGGGAAGGAAAAAGTGTGAGAATAAAAGTAGTTGAGACAAATGACCAGAGACAGCAGGCATATAACGTACGAACAGCAGTCTTTGTTGATGAACAAAACGTACCTCCTGAAGAGGAGCTAGATGCGTTTGACGAGCAAGCCATTCATTTGATTGGCTACGATAATGACAAGCCTATAGCAGCCAGTCGGGTACGTTTTGTTGACAGTTACGGCAAATTAGAACGAATTTGTGTTCTTAAGGACGAGCGAGGCAAGTCCAATGGCGCACAAATGATTGAGTCAATGGAAGCTATCATCAAAAATGAAGGCTATGATAAAGCCAAATTGAATGCCCAGACACATGCGATTGATTTCTACCAGCGGCTCGGATACAAAACAATTTCCGGTGAATTCATGGACGCTGGCATCCCGCATGTAGCAATGGTAAAAGAACTAATTTAAAAGCGATAGTCTGTTTCCAAACGGACTGTCGCTTTTTTTAGCATTTACGAACTTTTTGGCAACATAAGTGCAACTAATGCCGTAACTAAAAAGCCAAGTTTTCTAATGTATGGTGTTTCCCCTTTCGGATATCCTAATGGAGAAAGTGCTATGAGGGGGAGCTTCTATGCAAAATTTAATGCCGATACTTATTGAAACATTGTTTGGCTTCCTTGCCTTATTTATATTGACTAAGGTACTGGGTAAAACACAGATAATACAGCTAACTGCGTTCGACTTTATTGCAGCGCTGGTCTTGGGTGAACTTGTCGGAAATGCAATTTTTGATGATAAAGCTGGGGTAATTGAAATTGCTTTTGCAGTAACAGTAGCTGGAATTGTTTTGTACGTGACAGAAATTATTACGCAAAAGTATAAAGGAACCCGTTCACTCTTGGAAGGACAGCCTTCAATCATTATTCATAAAGGAAAATTAATAAGAGAAGAAATGAAGAAAAATAAGCTGGATATCAACCAGTTACAACACTTACTTAGATCTAAAGACGTATTTTCCGTCTCAGAAGTTGAGTACGCAATCCTGGAAACAGACGGCACGGTTTCCGTGATGAAAAAATCCATTCACCAAACTACGACCAAACAAGATTTTAATATTGCTCCTAAAACTATCCGGCTGCCAATTACATTAATTAATGATGGAGAGGTATTGTGGGATAACCTAAAAGAAGCAAATCTTTCGAAGGATTGGCTGGAACAGGAACTAACTAAACAAGAATTCAATTCAGTAAAAGAAGTCTTTTATGCAGAGTGGAATGAGGGGAAAGATGAATTATTTGTACTGCCGTTCACTGAGAAAGAAACTTAGGTTATTTTTAACATTAGAAAACTGCATATCACTAGGATTTAATGGTGAAAACCTAGTCACACATTTAACAGGCAAGAAAGTATTTATATGCTTTCTTGCCTGTTAAATTGAGCCCTGCCTTAATTGGCAAGGGCCCATTTCTTTTTTATTATATACTATCACTAAAATGGAGACCTTTCCCCGTGACATCGGCAAGTATTTTTTCGGCTGTTGGTGATTTCACAGCAGATAGCTTGTGGTCAGAGTCTCTAATTGTCCTAAGCCGCGCCTCTTGCCTGGCTATATCCAGGTGTTTTGCTTCCAACATTGCTTTGTACGGTTTTTCAATGTAATAAGGATCCTGTTTATCTTCAGTTACACGCTGCTGGTAATCTTTATACTGATAATGATTTATCGGCAAAATATAACCCATCGTGAATATCCCCTTCCACCTGTTTAAATTGATTCGTAGTAGTAGAAATCTACTTTCTTAACTGCTAAGAACACCATTTTATGTCTATATTCGATACCTATATAACAATACCCTTTATTAATGGAATTTATTCCATTCTTTTTTCAAATTCATTCATTATTTTTTCAAAATCGGAAACCCCTTGCAAAAACTCTTTATTCCAGTCGTCCATTTCTTTCTCAAAAACTTGCATTTTCTTCTCTGGATATTGGAACCATTTTTCATTTTTAGCTAAATGCTTTTCAATTATTTTCAGCTGCTTAAGCAATCGAATGTCACGCTTTTCTCTCATTCACTCACTCCCTTAGATAGCATAAGTGCCTGCTCAGCGCCATATGGACTGTGACAGCATATCCCGGAAGTTCGATGTTGCCACGAGATGTGATGGTTTTAGTCAAACATTATCTCAGACGCGGGTTGGGCTACTAGGAGCTGGCGTGGCTAATTCGTAAGAACAGTAATCATCAGCACTTCATTTTATAATTTTCTATGAAAATACCTCTATAACTTGATTTTAGCGGACACAGGAGACGCTATTTCTATATAAAAGCAACTTTCTCGAAGTTTACCCGGACACAGAAGCCCTTATTATACGTATATCATGGTTATTTAACTGTATTTGTATGAAATAAGGTCCTTGGTGTCCGCAAACACCACCATTTTCGTGGATTTTTGCTAAATAAGGTCCCTGGTGTCCGCTAACTTTAATTTTCATGATAGATGGTGGCTGCGCATTCAGCAGCCATGTTGGTTTCTTAACTAAGAAAAAGACAGCTACCCAAAGCTGTCTGTATTCTTCTGCTTTTTATATCCAGGAAAAAGGTCCACGATTATCGTTGTCGTTTGAATCTGAACTTGAACTTTCGTCATCACGGTCCCGATGACTTGAGCTTTCAGTACCTTCTACGCTCTCATCGTCATCCTGCCTGTCTCCGAAAAAAGGATCTCTGCGACGACGATCAGGTCTGTCAAAGTAAACATTATCTGCTTTTATTACTAAATCCTTAACATGAATAACTTTTCTGTTATCAGACATTTCATTAACACTCCCTTTGAGATTCATGGTCGCTATTAGTCTATGTATCTTTTTTCAATGGGTATAGACAAATGCCCCAAATAAAAAAAGATTTCTGTTATAAATATCTTGATAATGCTGACGAATGCCCACACCATATACCCACTGACACATATCCTATTAAAGACAACAAGTCAATAATATTTAGGAAGGAGATATAATTCATGGGTTGTGGAAAAGACTTTGATACAGGTAACTGTGTATGCGATATTTTAAAAGAAATAGTTGATGCACAAAATGATGTTGTAGAAAATCAATGTGACACGAGTTGCGAACGGTCCATCAATGATTTGCTTGGGGAAACAGACAATGGCAATGGATTAGACACAGTACCGGTAATACTATACTGTAAAGATAGTTGTAAACCTTTTAAAGGCTTCGGTGCTCATCCAGATGACATTGGGGATGTTAAAGCAAGCTTCTACTTCCGCGTTAAGCGTGTGATGGATGATTGCTGTGCTGTAGTTGAATTATTAAGAGACCCAGGTGATAATGACGAGAATCCAAAGGATCCAGTAGATCAGGACACAAAGCCTCTTCGTGCTACAGGCATCTGCATGACGGTTGATTTAAATTGCTTCTGTCATATAACATGCCTTCCTGCAGTTTCAGCTTTTAACTAATCTAAAAAAACTTAAAAAAGTGCGCCAGCAACAATGCGGCGCACTTTCTTTTTTAGAAACCGATAAGACGTATATCATTAATCGACTCAAAAGGTATTTCTGTTTTTGATGTTCTTCTGCCAAGACGCATGATCACATTATCTTCCATGAAATCAACAATGGTACCTCGATAATTTCGTTCATCTGTTTTAACTTCACATTTCATTGCTGGCACATGCTTGGGTGGATTTACAAGATAGTCCACGCGCTCGTTTATTGTCATATCCTTAAATTTTTTCCGCTCCTGGTCTGAGCTTTCATCACTCTCATCTGCGTCTTCATTTGTATCTTCTTCACTTTCACTTTTCTTACTAAAATTATCACGTCTTAAGGTACGTGTCTGCACACTTTTTGTTTCCTGAGCCACCACCTGTTCAGCAGATGCTTTTTTTGGCGTTGTGTATTGATGTTGCATTGGAGCTTTTGGTGTTCCAATTGATGGCTGATGAATATAGAGTAATGGGCTTTTGGCAAACTTTTTTTCTCCCATCCTGCATTCTCTCCTTTGTATTCCTTTAGTCAGACCATTATATGAACCCAGTTTCGGATTTGTGTATTTCGCCTAAATTAAAAAGCTCATGAATGCGGACGCCATTCCAAAATAGATAAGAATTGAAATGATGTCATTGATTGTTGTGATAAATGGCCCAGATGCAACAGCTGGATCGATATTTAGTCTATCCATCAAGATAGGTACTAGTGATCCTGCTAGTGTTGCAACAATCAGCGTTGCCATAATCGATAAGCCTACTAGTAAACCGAGAAAGAACTGGCCCTGCCATAGGAAAATAATAATAGTAATGACTAGTCCGCAAACTGTCCCAGTTATTAACCCTGTCCCAGCTTCACGTAACACCAGCTTCATCTTCCCCTGTTTGCCATAATCACCATTCGCAAGTCCGCGAACTGCAACAGCTAGCGCCTGTGTCCCAGTATTCCCGGCCATTCCCGCTATTAACGGGATAAAAATCGCTAGAACTGCAACCTCATCAAGTGTATTTTCAAACTGACCAATCAAGCTCGCTGTCAGCATTCCCAAAAACGATAATATGACAAGCCATGGCAGGCGCTTTTTTGCCGAAACAAATGCGTTATCATTTGGCCGATCCATATCAGATACACCAGCAAGTTTAGAATAGTCATCACTTGCTTCCTCATCCATAACATCTAAAATATCATCGACAGTAATAATTCCTAATAAATGATTCTGGAAATCAACTACCGGTAAGGCGAGAAAGTCGTAATCACGCATCATCTGAGCAATTTCTTCCTGGTCTTTAGCAACCGATGCGGAAACAATCTTTTCATTCATTAAATCCGATATCAGTGTATCTTCATCAGCAATAATCAGATCGCGTAACGATAGCACTCCAACAAGCCGTTTATCTTGATCAACTACATATAAATAATAAATTGTCTCAGCCTCTGGAGCTTCAGCCTTCAAATACTGCATTGTATCTTTTACAGTTTTGGTTTGATATATCGCTACAAACTCCGTTGTCATAATACTGCCGGCAGTTTTTTCCTCATAATGCAGCAACTGTTTAATCTCGTTGGCAGCTTTATTGTCCATTATCGTGAGAAAACTTACAACGGCATCTTTTTCTAATTCATTTAAAATATCTACCGCATCATCAGTCGACATGTCCGCCAATACCATCGCTGCAAAACGGGGGTCCATCTCCATGAAAAACGGTTCAATATCGTCAAGATCTATGTTTTCCATAAAATCTGCAGTTTCTTCAGGTGATAAGTACATATAAATTCGTAGTCGGATATCTTCTGGCTGTTCCATAAAAAACACAGCTTGATCATATGGATGCAAATCCAGAAATTCATCTCGGAATGCTTCTATTTGCTCATTTTTTATAAGGCTCTGCAATTGGTTATCTATATGTTCCATATGATCACATCCTTCTTCTATCTTTGTCCTGCGGTAATTATAGCATGGAAAAAGACATTATAAAATTAACTCCCAATATGTTCCTGCTTATTTCTTTTTGAAAAGAGGACTTAATTTATTTGTCATTATCGTGTAAAATTGCTAAAGGATAGAAACAAACAAGATTATACAGAAAGCATGGTTAAATATGAAAAATCTTAATATTGATTATACGCTGGTATTCATCTTAATACTCTTAGGGTTAGTAAGTTTATTTACTTTATATACAATCGAACCCAGCTTACCTGAAAAATATGACGGGTCAAATTTTATGCTTAAACAAGCATTATGGTTCATAGCTGGGGGAATCGTAATAACTGCAGTCATGCTTATTGATTATGACCGTTTTCATCAAATTACCTGGATACTATATGGGATTGGATTAACTTCACTGCTTATGCTTTTCGCTGGATTTCCGGCTGGAATTGTCCATGAAGCAAATGGTGCTATCAGCTGGTTTAAATTTCCGGTGATAGGAACGATCCAGCCTGGTGAATTTATGAAGGTAATTCTTGTTTTGACACTTGCACATGTAATGGTTCGTCATAACACTAAATATATCGAGAAAACGATTAAAAGTGATTTAGGACTGCTTGCGAAAATAATTATCATTTCCGCTCCCCCAATGGCTTTATTAGCAGTACAGCCTGATCTGGGTGGATTGTTAGTTCTGATAGCGATAACTGGCTTTATGATTCTCGTGTCAGGTGTTAAGTGGCGAATTCTTTTTTCAATTGCTTTTATCGTAATTGATATTGTGTTGCTGGCAATTGTCGCATGGTATTTATTCCCTGGGCCAATCGCTGTTTTCCTGGAAGAATCAGTATTTGACCACGTCTCAAGCAGGTTCTACGGCTGGTTAAATCCGCAGCAAAATTATGATGCGGGCTATCAGTTGATTTTGGCGATGATGGCAATAGGATCAGGCCAGTTATTTGGAAAAGGTATTGGTGATATGGAGGTTTATGTGCCTGAACGCCATACCGATATGATTTTCACTGCAATTTCAGAACAATTTGGCTTTGTAGGCGCAAGTCTTGTTGTAATGTTATTTTTCCTGTTAGTTTATCGTCTGATCCACATCGCATTGTTAAGTAACGATACTTACGGCAGCTACCTTGTAACAGGTATTGTTGGTATGTTTGCCTATCAGATTTTCCAAAATATCGGCATGTCAATCCAGCTGTTGCCTATTACAGGACTCCCGCTCCCATTCTTAAGCTATGGCGGTAGTTCAACAATTACCTATATGCTGTCGATTGGAATTGTTCTTAATGTGCATTCGAGAACGAAAGAATATATGTTTAGCGAGGCTAGGTGGAAAGAATAATGAAAATTGACGTTATCGGTGATGTACATGGATGTATGGAGGAGCTTCAAGAGCTCTTTCATACATTAGGCTACAGATATGAAAGGCGAATCTTCTTGCACCCTGACGGCAGAACGCCTGTATTTCTAGGTGACATTACCGATCGGGGTCCACATTCCATAGCATTAATTAAACTTGTATATGATATGGTGATTGTTCACAAGAAAGCCCGTTATGTTCCAGGTAACCATTGCAATAAATTATATCGGTACTTTTTAGGAAATGATGTTAAGCAGCGGTATGGCTTAGAGACGACGGTAGCGGAATATACATCATTACCGAAGTCTGAACAGCAAACGGTAAAAGAACAATTTATCGAGTTATATGAAAATACTCCATTATATCTGGAAATACCGGAAGTAAAAACGATCGTGGCGCATGCAGGAATTAAGGAAGAATATATAGGACGGACGGATAAACGAGTAAAAACGTTCGTCCTATACGGTGATATTACTGGAAAGTTTGACGAGGATGGCCGTCCGATCAGACGCGATTGGGCCCAGGATTATCAAGGTAGTTACTGGATTGTCTATGGCCATACACCGATAAAACAGCCGCGTACCATTAATAAAACAATTAATATTGATACTGGATGTGTATTCGGAAATATGTTGACTGCTTTTCGATTACCCGAGGAAAAAGTCGTTTCTGTACAATCAAAACAGCCTTTAGTCGAGGAGAAATTTCACTATTTTGAGTGAATCAATTCGGCCATATCATGAGCTGTAGGTATTGTGAAATTCATTCTCTCTTTCCTTAAAGGGTGCATGAATGAAAGCTGGTAACAGTGAAGTGCCTGACGACTAATCGATTGTGTGGAAGCTCCATACAGGTCATCCCCTGCTATTGGATAGCCTAAATCTGAAAAGTGTACGCGTATCTGGTGAGTCCTCCCTGTTTCCAGGTGAACATCCAAGAGCGAATGGGTTAACGACTCTTCCACAACACTATAATGCGTTATAGCAGGCTTCCCTGTTGCTGTTACTGTTCTTTCAATAATGGAACCTTCTTTGCGTCCAATAGGAGCCTCGATGGTTCCTTTTTTATTTTGTAGATGGCCTTCTACTATTGTATGATAGCGTCGGTTTATCCTGCCTGCCTTTTGTGATGCTGCCATAATCGAATGACTGTAACGGTGTTTTGCAATCAGTAATAATCCTGAGGTATCCCTGTCAAGTCGTGTTACAATGTGAACTGTGTATGGTATATCGTGGTTTTCATAATAGAAAAGAACCCCATTTGCAATAGTTCCTGAAGGGTGAATATTGGATGGAATAGTTGCAGTATGCGGCTGCTTGTTAATAATTAAGACATCCTCATCCTCATAAACAATTGAAAGCGGTATTTCTTCAGGTATCATAAAAGGCCCTTTTTTCTCTTTTGGAAATGTAACAGAAAGCGTATCACCAACTTCTAATTGATAGCGAACCGTTTTGGGTGACCCATTCACACTGATTTCCCCACCATCATGAACGATTGCTTTAATTACATTTCTGGAGAAAGCTTGTATCCGCTGTAAATATTCTCGAATAATCAGTCCCTGATGTTCATTTTCAATTATCCATTTCAACACGCTTCACCTGCCACACTCTTTACCTTACTACTAAAATTCCTTATCATCATCTGCAACAAATGAATCGCGCACCCTGTCCCAGAATGGAAATGGTCTAAACCTTGCAAATCTGACTCGTTCTTTCGCCACACGGCATTGGATTGATTTTACATTTGTATAATTTTCCGTAAAGTGATCAATCGTGATTAAGAAGCTGCGGTCCACAACCGGCTTCAATAGGCATGTATGATGTTTCGGCAAAATTAATGGTGAACCAATAGTACGGAAAACGCGATTGTTAATTGACGCCATTTCAGTAAGCTGAATCGCTTCAAGTGATGGATGGATAATCCCGCCACCTAACGCCTTATTATACGCTGTACTGCCTGAAGGAGTTGAAATACATAAGCCATCACCACGAAATGTCTCAAAGTGATCTCCTTTAATTTCTACATCGAACACAACTGACCCTTCTGTCGTTTTAATTGTAGCTTCATTTAAAGCAAGAAAACGATCTTCTTTTCCACCGTTTTGTCCGCGAATAATCACTTCTAATAATGGGTATTCAACAATTTGAAAAGGAGTCTTCGCAATTTCAATAATTAACTTTTCAACTTCATCTGGCACCCAGTCCGCATAGAATCCTAGATGGCCTGTATGTACTCCAATAAACGCGGTGGAATCAATGCAATGCACATAGCGATGAAAAGCCTCAAGGAACGTGCCATCGCCGCCTACAGAAATAACTAAACCCGGATCATCTTCATCATATTCCAAATCAAAATCTGTTAAATATTGTTTCATAGTAGCTTTAATTTTGTTTGATCTTTCATCGCCTTTTGATACTATTGCAAATTTCACAGTACACTCTCTCCTTACTTTCGGTGGAATATTCGTTGTGCTTCTTGTACCTCATTTTTTATAATAGACATCTCTTCATCCAATTTGAATGCTGCTTCAGAAGCTCGCTGCAGCCTTGATTTAATATTCGATGGAATACTGCCTTTATACTTATAGTTTAATGAATGTTCGTTTGTTGCCCAGAAATTCATGGCCAAAGTGCGAATTTGAATTTCAGCTATTACCATCTTCACGCCGTGTATCGTCTCAACTGGATATTTGATAATCATATGATAAGATCTATAGCCACTTTCCTTCTTTCTTGATACATAATCTTTTTCCTCAACAATCTTTAAATCCTCACGTGATTTGATCATGTTTACAATTGTATAAATATCATCAACAAACTGGCAAACAACTCGAACTCCCGCAATATCCTGCAATTCCTGTTCGACCCGGTCCAGTCGTATTTGTCTGCTTTCTGCTTTCTCTAAGATACTGGGAACTGGTTTAACCCTTCCCGTAATAAACTCAATTGGCGAATGTCTTGATTCGTGCTCAAATTGTGCACGAATTCCTTTTAGTTTTACTTTTAATTCTTCCACTGCCTGTGAATAAGGGGCAAGTAATACATCCCAATTCATCCTCACACCACCTATATATCATCTTTTTTCCCATTTTATCATAATATATGAAAATGGATAATCTTTGCATATTTGTACATCATTCGCCATAATTAACAAAAGTGAAAGTGACTGGTTATTGGAAGTAGCTATTTCTATTATTTAAGCATATTCAGCTGCCATCCTTTTACCTTTTTAAACTCCTATTAATATTTTATACTGGAGGTTTTTAATTGGCACAGGAAATTGAAATCGAATATAAAAATTTATTAACAAAAGACGAGTTTGAACGCGTCTTAAATAGTTTGCCTTTCCCAAGTGATGCGCAAACACAAACAAATCATTATTTTGAAACTGCTGATTTTTCTCTTAAAAAAAATGGCTGTGCATTAAGGATCAGGGAAAAAAATAACACATTCACACTAACATTAAAAGAACCACATGATACTGGTTTGCTCGAAACACATGATACGTTAACAAAACAAGAAGCTGAAAAATGGATAAACGGGGAATTCGTAGCAAAAGAGTATACTTCCAAACAATTGGAAAATAAAGGTGTTTATCTGGAAGACTTAAAATACTTCGGGAATTTGACAACCAAACGACGTGAACTAACTTATCAAGACGTGTTATTAGTGCTTGATTATAGTTCTTATGGTGACACATCTGACTATGAATTGGAACTAGAAGCTACTTCCGAGGAAGCCGGTCGTAAAATGATGCAGGAGATATTGGAAAAATTTAATATAAAACGACGTCAAACACCTAATAAGATACAACGTTTCTTCACTTCCAAGGTTAAAAACGACAGCAATTAATTAATAGAATAAATCAGATTAGTTGCTCTTAAAATTTTACGTTGCTACAATTAGAACAAACATAGTAGGAGAGAATAACTGTATGACCAAACCTGGAACAATGTTCGAAGTAATTGGCGGCTTTGATTCAATCGATAAATTAGTAACAGCTTTTTATAAAAGAGTAGGTAATCATCCAAAGCTGATTCCAATTTTTCCAGATGATTTAACGGAAACTGCAAGAAAACAGAGAATGTTTTTAACTCAGTTTTTTGGTGGACCAAGACTATATTCCGAAGAACGTGGTCATCCGATGCTGCGCAAACGTCATCTGCCTTTTGAAATCACAGCTGAACGCAAAGACGCTTGGTTGGAATGTATGAATGCAGCATTGGAAGAAGCAGAAATAGAAGAACCATACAAAACAGCTATATTTGAAAAACTGACCATGACAGCACACCATATGATGAATACACCGTAATAATAGAAAGGAGAATCGATGTGAGTTGGAGTCAATCTGGGCTAATAAGCTCAAAAAGTACAAACACATCGGCAAAATATAGCTACTTCGATTTTGTAAAAAAACCAATTGAAATTTATGTATTTGTAGATCCGCTTTGTCCCGAGTGCTGGTCGCTGGAACCGTATTTGAAAAAGTTGTCTATTGAATATGGTAGATTTTTCACTATACGCCCGATTATTAGCGGGCATTTAAATACACTTAATAAAGATAAATTTGATAAACCGAAACGGTTAAGAGATATTTGGGAAAAAACAGCTAACCGCACGGGTATGAGTTGTGATGGTGATCTATGGGTTGAGAATCCAGTTTCGTCACCATGGATTGCATCGCTTGCAATAAAAGCAGCCGAATTGCAAGGGAAAAAAGCGGGCCGAGTCTTTTTACGAAAAATACAGGAGAATGTCTTCCTGAAAAAGAAGAACATCTCTGATGAAGCAGTATTGATGGAATGTGCAAAACAATCAAATCTCGACATCGAAGAATTTGAAGATGATTTATATTCTACTTCAGCTAAAAAAGCATTTCAGTGTGATTTGAAGCTGACAAAGGAAATGGAAGTAGATTATATCCCGACAATTGTTTTTTTTAATCAAGTTTCTGAAGAAGAAGGAATTAAAATTTCCGGTCTTTATCCATATGATATTTATGTCCAAGTGCTGAAACAGATTCTACAGAAAGACCCGGTACCTTCAAGCAAACCACCATTGGAAAACTTCCTTAAAAATTATGGTGTTGTCGGTAATAAAGAAATTTCGGTAGTATATGACTGGACAACAGCTAAAACAGAAAAAGAAATGAAAAAATTGCTGTTAAGGCGGTCAGTAGAAAAGATCCCTGTGAAATACGGGACATTTTGGAGATATAATGATGAATAATATGCAAAGCATGGAGTTGATTGTGCTTTGCGTATTTTTTTGACTGATTATTAAGGGCTCTTGATATTGATGAACCTCTCCCGTTTTAGCGGGCAGTCTTCCGAGTTCAGATCTCACCTCATAGGCTTATCGCCAAGCCAATAGTTGCGGTGTTTTGTATGGAGATACCTAACTAGCTTGATTACAAATTCATTTAGCTGGTGTCTGCGTGTTGCAAAGGCACAGGGTGTTCCTATAAATGGTTTAACGAGCGGACACAGAAGCCCTTATTTCACATATATCATGGTTATTAGAGGGCATATGTATCAAATAAGGTCCCTGGTGTCAGCAAAACCTCAGATTTGCTATAAGACATGACAGATGATGGCCGGGCATTCGGCAGCCATGTCGGGTTAAAAATAGCCAAGAAAAAAGGATATACGGGGCAGCGTATATCCTAAGTTAGTTCTCCGACCTTTATAATAAACAAAGGGGGGGATGGGAGAAAGTTTCATGATCAAACAAAAGGGGTTTTTTGTTTGTGATTCATCTCACATTTTTTATGTTATCAACAGTAGGAGTTTTTTTCAATCGCAGGTGAAGCTTTTCACAAAAATGTCACACTTCTAATTCATTTTTCTGTCACATATGATGTACTAACATACTATGATAGGAGTGGTTATCATGCAGGATCTCCTCCCACTTATCTTTTTAATCACAACGGTTATAGTCATCTTCTTAAATATTCTCGGTCTAATGCAGTTGATACCTCTATTCATTACATTACCAATGTTATTTATTTCAATTTATTTAACCATTTATACGTTTACACATAGAAATGTTTACCGTGGAGGAATGCGAGGATAATTCTTATTAAAATTGCTTGTCTTATGGCCAAGCTTTAACGACAAAACTCAGTTGCGCTAATGCTGTGTATAAATTCTTAACTGCTTAGAAAACTTGGCTTATCGCCAAGCCTTAATGTAGATAAGTCTTAGTTGCACTTATTTGCCAAAAAAGTGCTGTCACCCACAATTAAGACGGTGACAGCACTTTATTTTTATTTCAACAGCAGTTCTTCCATTTCGTTAAGCTTTTCTTCAAACACATCAAGTGCTGCCAATATCGGCTCTTTGGATGTCATATCAACGCCTGCTTTCTTCAGAACTTCAATCGGATAATCACTGCTTCCTGCTTTTAGGAAGTCAAGATAACGATCGACCGCTCCTTCTTCCCCATTGAGAATCTGATTGGATAGTGCAGTAGCTGCCGAATATCCAGTTGCATACTGATAGACATAATAATTCATATAAAAATGTGGAATTCTCGCCCACTCTAGACCAATTTCCTCGTCTGAAACAACTTCATCACCGAAGTATTTTTTATTCAATTCATAGTAGATTTCCGTTAGCTTCTCTGCAGTTAAAGCCTCGCCTTCCTGCATGCGTTTATGAATGTCATGCTCGAATTCTGCAAACATTGTTTGACGGAAGACAGTCCCACGAAATCCTTCAAGGAAGTGATTTAACAGATAAAGCTTTTGTTTCTCGTCGTCCACATGATTTAGCATATAATCATTTAGTAACGCTTCATTACATGTTGATGCAACTTCTGCTACAAAAATCGAATAGTTTCCATATCGAAATGGTTGTGACTCATGCGTATAATAGCTGTGTAATGAATGACCAAGTTCATGTGCTAAAGTAAATAAATCATTCACTTTATCCTGCCAATTAAGTAATATATATGGATTAGTACCGTACGCGCCTGATGAGTATGCACCGCTACGTTTACCTTTATTCTCTTCAACGTCAATCCAGCGGCTATCAAAGCCTTCTTTCACTTTACTCACATAGTCCTCACCAAGAGGTGCAAAGCTATCAACCACATATTCCTGTGCTTTTTCATAAGGAACAGTCATATCAACATCTTTAACAAGTGGTGTATACATATCATACATGTGTAATTCATCGAGTCCTAGCACTTTCTTACGCAGTTCGGCATAACGGTGCAGCAATGATAATTTATCATTAACTGCTTCAATCAGATTATCATACACCTGTTCTGGAATATTATTACCATCTAAAGCTGCATGCCGTGCGGAATTATAATTACGGACCTTTGCATTAAAATTGTCTGTTTTAACCGTGCCAGTTAATGTAGCAGAAAATGTATTTTTAAACTTGCCATACGTTTCATACATTGCTTTAAAAGCAGCTTCACGAACACTGCGATCTTTTGACTCCAAAAATCCTATATAACGGCCATGGGTTAAATCAATTTCTTCCCCATCTTCATTTTTAATCGTTGGAAAAGTTAAATCGGCATTATTCAGCATTCCAAACGTATTTTCTGCGCTTGACATGGGCTCTGATGCTTCAGCTAATAATTCTTCTTCTTTTTCACTTAACACGTGCGGTCGCTGACGAGAAATCTCATCTAGTGTTTTATCATATAGCTTTAATTCCTTTTTCTCGTTAACAAAGCTTTCCAATTTTTCTTCGTCCATTGCCAGGATTTCAGGAACAATATAACTCATTGAACTTGATGCAAGTGTCAGCAGATTCTCGGCCTTTGAGTTCATCTCCTGATATGTTGAATTTGTTGTATCCTGATCAGATCGCATATGTGCATATGTAAATAGTTTGCCAATTCGCTCTGACAGCTGATCCTGAAGCCTTAATACATCATATAGATTTTGCGCAGACTCCGTTATTTTGCCTTGAAATTTTTCAATTGATGGGATATCATTTTTTAGCGCTTGCAGTTCTTTCTCCCATGCGTCATCTGTTTTAAAAATATCTTCCAGCTTCCACGTTTTTTCTTGTGGTATTTCACTTCTTTTTGGTAACTCCTTTGTTGCTTTTGCCACTATCGTTTCCTCCTTTGTTCGCAGTTAAGAAAGTATAAATCCTTTCTTACTGCATAAGTGCAACTAAGGCTTTCACCATTAAGGCTTGGCGATAAGCCTAGTTTTCTAATCCTTCCTTACTATTTCTAGATAAAATGAAAAAAATCCTTCATTCTAATTAGTATAACGAAATAATTCGTAATCATGCCCGTATTTTGTTTGTAATCAGCAAATTTAACAGCTTTTCATCCCCAGCCAGAGCATCCTCAATATTTTTATAAAATTTTATGGGGCTTTTTTTGGCAAAATAGTTTGGAGAAACTTGCTGAATTACATCTAACTGTTCCAGCAATTGAAGGTATTGATGAACCGGGTTAACTGTTTGCTTGATTAAGGGGAATTCATTCGGATGATGGAAATGATGACGAAGTAGATGCTCACACGATTTAACCGAAATAGGGCTTTCCATCGGGAGCGGATCTATGACTTCAATACAAAGTCTGCTTTGCCAGTCCCATGGTGGAGTTTTCATCATATATTGTGAGGAAATCGGCAGGTGGATTATTGATGGGAGGAACTCCTTGTGTGTCTGCTTAAGGTAGATCCATTGATGCCAATTCAGCTCTCGTCCATATAAGCGGTTTGTCGCCTTTAACCGAAATGTGCGTTTTTCCCATTTCCAGGATTGAAACAAGTCATTTGTAGTACAGAAATTTGCTTGGAACATGTCTTTAAATGACATTTGATTTAACTTTTTCGTATGAAATTTACCTATTGCTGTTTGTGTTTTTGAAAAGTAAAAATCCTGAAATGAAATAAACTGAAGACTATTGGGACAAAAGTAGAATAACATGAGTGGTAATACAGAGGAAAATTGATGAATGAATTGAAGTAGGAACTGATCAATTTTTAAGTGACTACGGTTGCTTTGTGTCAGTCGATTCGCACCCAAGATCCAAATCGGTGTAATACCTGCGCTGCGATATCCTTTATTACGCTCACGGACTTGCGCTGCAGGAATTCGTGCACATTGATACTCGATTGCTACGAGTCTATTGTTTATTGTAATTAAAATATCCGGCCGCTGCTTAATCTCAGGTAAATACGCCTCCAGTTGAACAGTAAGCTGTTGATGCTTAAGCCATTGGTATAATAACAATTTTCCCTTTTCATGATACGGCCCTTCCCCACCCTCACTCGAAGGACAACTGCTGTTGGAACGATGTGCAAAATGCGGAACCATTAGCGTACCTGCTTTCATTATTACTGGCTCATTACATGTTGGACAACTGAATTCTTCTCGCTCTTTTAGTATTGAAATTTCTTGCTTAGTTAAGGTTGCTAGCGTTACAAAAGTTCCATATTTAGTTTTAGCCTGAAGCATTAATTTTACACCTCCATCTTTACCTATTCGACAGCGAGTGACAAATTCCTTCAATTTTATAGGCTCTTTAAAAAAATACATATATTTATTATGTATTAGTGACATTCACCACCGGGCTTGTCTTTTCAAAAAACAGCATAAAAAAAAGGACACCCTTTATTAAGAGCGTCCAATAATAGCTGGAAAATGGGAACGTACTTGTTCAAATGTGTTATCAGCAAAGATTTGTTTCCCGTATTCTTCCAGAAAGTGAATGGTTACTTCCGTGTCATTCGCAAATTCAAAAACCTGACTAATCATATCTTCTTGATGGTCATCTTCAACTTCCTCATCTTGTGGGAATTCTATATACAGATAATATTTATTGTTGTAATGGAAGAGTGTATCTTCTATTTTATCTGTTTTATCTTTGTTATCTTGGAAATAATGACTTAACTGAATAACATCTTCAAAGTCATTAAACATTACACTTAGTGATAGATTTCCATCTTCGTCCTCTTCTTTTTTGGACTTGGATGATTTTTCATCCCCTTCACCAAATTTGTCATCCAGCATATCCTCAATCTTATCATCAACTGAAATATCGATTGTCTTTCCATTCTCAGTTGGCAGCTCGATATTCTCACCATTTTTGGAGACCTGTGCTTTGGTTACAACAATTTCCAGTCCCTTATCCAAGGCTTGCACCTGAATCCATAATGGCCCTTCGACATTAAAGTCTTCTTTATAATTAACTTCATCCATCATTTGCCAGAATAATTGTTCACTACGTTCGCGATTATACCAAATTTCCTCACGTTCAAATCCACGATCTTCTATATCGATATAGGAAATATAGAATTTTACCGTATTCTCATTTATACGTTCTATTTCCATCATATTTCTCTCCCTTCTATTAGAAAAAGCTTGACTTCACGGTCAATAGTAATGGTGGAAGAGACTACTTCACCTTTAATGTTTATTTATTATTCGTGTTCCCTTTATTACACGTTATTAACCATTCTTTATCTTATATTATTATTGTATGACATCTTATACAAATTGAAAATTCATATGCCTATAAATTAATAATTAATTTCATATTTTAACCTATTTCGTTCGATTTGTCACTAGCTTTTAATAAAAAAAACGCAGACCTCTAACTTCAGGTTCTGCGTTTTTGTTAGTAATTGTTATACATCGACGAGTAACTTAGTTTACCAGTCGTTGAGCTTCACGTAGTTGAAAAGTTCTTACGGTTCTAGGTAGGAACCTGCGAATCTCATCTTCGTTATACCCTACTTGCAAACGTTTCTCATCAAGAATAATTGGTCGACGTAATAATCCAGGGTTTTTCTGGATTAGATTAAATAAATCTTTCATCGGAAGTTGATCAATATTGACGTCCAATTTTTGAAAGACTTTTGATCGTGTTGAAATAATCTCGTCTGTACCATCTTCAGTCATACGTAATATTTCCTTTATCTCATCCAGCGATAATGGTTCGGAAAATATATTACGTTCTGTGAACGGTATATCATGTTCTTCTAACCATGCTTTTGCTTTTCTGCAAGATGTACAACTTGGTGAGGTATAAAGTGTTACCATGAAACTTCACTCCTCAATCTAAAAGTGTGTATGGTCATTTCATAAACATTTGAATAACTTATTAGATTAAAATAAGTTTAAATAACCTATATGTATAATTATACTACATTTGTCAAACGAAAGGTAGAGTATTTCCTATAAAATTTACTGTGCTGATAAATGTTCATGAAATGTTCTCATTTAGTTTTAACATACCCTAAATCATTTTTAATTAAACCTTTTAATTGAAAAATACTTAGAAATTTAGCCTCTTGCTGTTAAAATAACAAGAGGCTAAAATTTGTTCATGCTTTTTCTTTTAGATTTTCAAATATGTTATCAGACTCACGATCTTCATCGTAGCTTAGTACTTCATCGACAGGCTGATATGCTCGACCATATATCTCTTCGTCTTTATAGGTATGAATGTCTTCGTACATCTTTTTCATTTTTTCATAAATTTCCTCTTCGGAATCATCACTTGGAGACCAAAACAGGATTTCCATAGGAGTATCCTCATCTGTAGCTAATGAGCGGCGATTGTAACCAATGGATTGTGCGTGGGCAAAACCTTCCCGCTTATAAAAATGAAGTCTCTTCGCTGTGTCTGTGTCATCGTAATCGACTGGTTCCACTTCAAGAATGATTGGTTTATCCTTTTTTTTAAGCTTTTCTATTAGCTTATGTCCGGTTCCTTTGCCTCTAGAGTTCGCAGAGACCCAAACATAGTCTATAAATAGAAATGAATTAAACTCAGCATACATCAAAACATGCTCAGGACTTTCATCCTTATAGTAGACGTCACCTTTCTCCTTTAAAAGCATATCCATATGCTCTTTGGACTTCATTTCCTCAATTGGGAAATATTTGTTTAGCTTTTGATACCAATTCATAGATCTACTCCTTAATCTTTAGTAGTCTTTTACATTATAACGAATGAGCCTGCCTTTGTTAAATCGATTTTGATAGAGAATATGGCTTATGAACAACAAATAATGGGTAAATACATGATTTAACTTCTACAGAGTCCATTATCCTCTTATTTTTTAATGATAGCCAGTTATTTCCACAATTCGATTTTAAAGCTTATTATACGTAAAAAAACCGGACTCTATACGTTAAAGAAGCCCGATTTTTCACAATGAAAATATGATTTTTGTGCTGTCGTATTTAATTGAGAGGTGTATAATCAACATTCTCGGTGTAAGTATTTCCAGCATTCCAAATTAGAAATTCATTAATACCATTTTCTTTTAATGCAGTTATCTGTGTTTCTACTTCGGCTTTTCCATACTGTTTAGTTGCGCCGCTATATAACCATGGTGCTTCAAAATCTTGAATCCACGGTCTGGAAGTTGGCGGTTCTTCCAATTTTCCTAGCACTTTATTCTCAACTTTAGCATATTCCGTTACTAACTTATATGGCTCTTTATCAGGCACAGGGATATCAAAATAAGATGTCCAATGGCTTGGATAAATCATAGAAGAAATAACATCTACGTTCTTTGAAATCTTCGTAAAGTTTTGTCCAATACCTGGTGCTTCTGGAATTGTTGCAGCATAGCCAAAGATATCCACTGATACATCTAAGTCGTAATACTCCAATTCTTCTCTTGCATATGAGACAAAGTCAGTAACCGCGTTCACCCGACGTTGAATATTATTCGTTTTATCATCTTTATAGTCACCTTGGCCATAACTCAATTCACTGTCGTATTTTTCAAATCCTTCCGGAAAACGAACATAATCAAATTGAATTTCCTGAAATCCCAGTTCAGCTGCTTTCTTAGCTATTTCTAAATTGTATTCCCATACTTCCTTTTTAAATGGATTAACAAAGGCTTCCCCTTTATTATTGGTCCAAACCTTTCCATTTTTAGTAAAAGATAAGTCTGGCCGTTTATTCGCTAAAACGGAATCTTTAAAAACTACTACTCTCGCAATTGGATAAATTCCTTTTTCTTCAAGGACTTTAATCAATTTTCGTGGTTCATTAATATAATTAATGCCTATATCCTCATATGGTGAGCCTTCTTTTGGCTTAAATGTTAAATTACCATGATCTTCTTTTATGTCAATTACCATTGCATTTAAATCTGAATTTTCTACTAGACTAGTAAGTTTTCCAAATCTGCTTCCTCCAGCAGATGGCCCTGTAACATAAATACCGCGAACGGCATCCGGATACTCAAAGTTTACCCCCGCATCATATGTAAAACGCTGTAATTTTTTGCTCGTGTCAATTGGGGTTATGCTTGTCTGTCGTTCCATATGTGGACTAGCATTATAGACTTCCTCACCACTGCTTGTATGTAAAGTCATTGGAACTGCAATACCAAGTAGGAGAATAACACTTATTGTTGCTATAATCATGATGTTCTTTTTCTCCATTTTCTATCAATCTCCCATTCCCATTTTAATTATATTATAACGGATAACGAGGTAATTTAGAACATTATATTTCAAAATTTGTCGAAAAAATTCGTTCAATTTCACTTGTAATTAAGGAGAAAGTAGTGTATGTTATTATGTTAGTTTTGTAATCGGTATTTAATTCATTATATTTAAGTTTACGATATTAAATGGAGAAGTAGAACTTACTTCTAATGGTAAAAGAACGCCATTGAGAGTTCTAACGGGTTCACTTGGGAGGTGCAAAACAGTAATTCACAAGTTATGTCTCACCTATAATCACATAATTTTCACTAGACAGGCTGATGTCCACAGATTTGGCGGATCCTCATTCCGTTATTTCCTTAAAAACGCCTATTTTGATCGCGTTATGTAATCCTCATTCCGCTATTTACCCTTTTCAGCCACATTTTTCATTGTTATTGGGTAAATAACGGAACCAGGAACCGTTTCAACCTTCTAGAACAGCTTTTTTAACGATTTAGCGGAACCACGATTCACTTCACTGGTTTGTGTGATTCACATTCCGCTGAATTCATACAATAAAAATACACACGGGGTTTCACAAGCGAAATCTCGTGTGTATTTTTAATGTTTGCATCTCTGAAGTGAACCCGTTATGAAACGGCAATGGCGGTTTTTAATGATCATGTTGATGGTCCGAATGTTCATGGTCGTTTTGACACATCAGCGAATCTTCATGTGGGTGTTCATTGTTTTCCATCTGGATTGTCACATGGCCAATACCTTTATGCTCTAGATCATGTTCAATCGTTCGTAACAGTCCCTGACTTTCATGGACAGACAAGTCACCATCTACTACCGCGTGACAGGAGAGCGCATTTTGTCCGCTAGTGATACTCCAAACGTGCAAGTCATGTATACTTTTAATACCTTGTGCATTTTCCATTATATTAATTATTTCATCTAGATCCACATTCTTAGGAGTTCCCTCCATTAACACGTGAATCCCGTCTTTCGTAACTCTCCACCCACTTATTAGCACAAGAACTGCAACGATAACACTTGCCAGCGGATCGGCCCATCCCCAATTGAAAAATATGATTAGCAATGCAGCAGCAATTGCGCCAACTGATCCTAATAAATCGCCTAACACATGAAGAAAAGCAGCGCGTAAATTTAAATTTTCTTTTGTATCTCCACGCAGCAATATCCATGCTACAAAAATATTAACCAATAAGCCGATGGAAGCGACAATTAGCATTCCAGTCGATGCAACTTCAGGTGGTGCTGTAAAACGTTTGTAAGCCTCAAAAAAAATATAAATAGAAATTAATATGAGTGTAACACCATTAAACACAGCTGCCAGTATTTCGAATCGCTTATACCCGTAAGTCTTGCTGTAATTAGCTACTTTCTCCCCAAATTTAAAGGCTAATAGTCCAACTCCGAGTGATATGGAATCACTTAGCATATGACCTGCATCCGATAATAATGCTAGGCTATTGGTAAGTAATCCGCCTATTGCTTCAATAATCATATAGGCTGTTATTACTGAAAAACTGATCATCAAAGCTTTTTTATTTGCACCATGTGTATGGTCATGATCGTGCCCCATTTTGTAATACCTCCTATGCAACACTTCGCTCAACTTAGATGTACTATTTTGTTAATTATGACAAGCGTGATCTAATGTTTGTTTTAACATATTCATCACATGTTCATCATCATGAGAGTAATATAACGTCGTACCTTCTCTGCGATACTTAACTAATCGTAAATTTTTCAGGATGCGCAATTGATGTGAAACAGTTGACTGTCTAAGGTGCAGTGTCTCTGCAATCTCATTTACGGAGTATTCTTTATTAAATAGCAAATGGAGAATTCGAATCCTTGTTGGATCTCCTAATGCCTTGAAGGTTTGAGATACCACAAATAACGTTTCTTCATCCAGGTCTTTACTTATTTCGTTTTCTTCAGCTTCTTTATTTTCTTCCAATATATTTCCCTCGCCTTCCGTTTCAATTCAACAATATATATGTTTATATCGGTATATGTTCATATTATACTTATAATACAAACCCAATGTCAATAAATGCTTCATGCTCCTTTTGTATTCCATTTCAATATTCTATTATAGTATAATAAAACTAGATTCTATAAATAAGAGGAGGTGGACTATGCCTTATAAATCGCGTATGAAATCGAATGAATTAATAATCTTAGAATTATTAAGCAAACGAATGAATTTAGATAGCAAGGTAAGGCAGTACTATTTCAATCTAAAAAAAGGCTACGAAGGAGAGGTGTTATTTGATAGCTTAACAGAAAAACTACAGTGTGAATGCTTGATATTAAATGATTTGTTACTGATAGTAAATAATACCACATTCCAAATTGACTCCCTCATCATCATGGCAGGAAAGATCTATTTTTTTGAAGTGAAAAACTATAAAGGCGATTATTATTATGAGTATGATAAGCTATTCAAGAAACCCAACTTAGAAGTTATTAATCCATATCACCAATTGAGCAGAAGCGAATCCTTACTACGTCAGTTACTTCTCAGCCTCGGATTCAAACTCCAAATTGATGCTTCCATAGTCTTTATTAATCCTAAATTCACCTTATACCAAGCACCTCTAGATAAACCAATTATTTTTCCAACTCAAGTTAAGCAATACATGGAAAATTTAAATGTAATACCTTCAAAATTAACTGAAAGTCATAAAAAACTTGCAGAAAAATTATTGTCGTTGAATAACACAGATTCTCCTTATAAACAAATACCTTCCTACAATTATGACCAACTAAAAAAAGGGACTACCTGTGCTAAATGTGATTCATTTTCCGTGTCTATAATGAAAAGGAAATGTGTTTGTCACGACTGTGGAGATAGAGAGCCGATTACAAGCGCTGTATTAAGAAGTGTTAAAGAATTTAAGATTCTATTCCCCAATGGAAAGATTACTACCAATCTCATTCATGAT
The DNA here is from genome assembly GCF_017873675.1 of Virgibacillus litoralis. GTDB lineage: Bacteria > Bacillota > Bacilli > Bacillales > Amphibacillaceae > Lentibacillus > Lentibacillus litoralis. The sequence goes on from NZ_JAGGKK010000001.1 coordinate 152,468, forward strand.
TGGTGTCAAGTAGTGCAACCGAAAAGGACGATTCGAAAAATACTACCAACTTCCATATTGTCGGGGTTCATCAGTGGACTTACTACGAATAAAATTTTATGATGCCTTTAGTCCTTCATTACCTCGATGAAGGACTTTTTGCTGGCTTCAACTCCAGTTTTGCGCTCTCATCTCTTTCATGAGAACCCTTTCGACAGCTTCAACTCCACTTTTGCGCTCTCATCTCTTTCATGAGAACCTTTTCGACAGCTTCATCACCACTTTTGCGCTCTCATCCCTTTCATGAGAACCCTTTCGACAGCTTCAACTCCAGTTTTGCGCTCTCATCCCTCCGTAATCAGGGTGGCACTCCGGTTCATGTGCGACGAAACTAGTCATTTAATCCATTTCCAAATAACTGCAAGCAACATGACCCACTGATTTGGCTGCAACTAGTATCGCATCCTCGTCAATATCGAATTTGGGGTGGTGGTTGAAGTAAGGTTTTGCGACACCTTTTGGGGTACAACCAATAAAGAAGTAAGAACCAGGAATTTTTTCCAAGTAATACGCAAAATCATCTGATGGTGCCATCCTAGGAAATTCTTTGACTTCTGTAATGTCTTTATCCTTAACCCCTTCCAAGCTCCCTGCAACAAATGCAGTCAATTCAGGATCATTATATAATGGTGGATAGTCAGGTGTATACGTTAGTTCACAAGTTACCCCAAACAATTCTTCCAATCCATTCACAATCCGATGAAATTCCTTGTCGATAACTGCTTGTGTTTCATCATTCGAATAACGAATATCGCCTTCAAGCTCAATGCTGTCTTTAATAACGTTAAAGCTGCCTTTCCCATCAAATGAACCAATTGTTACGACACCAGTTGCCAGCGGGTCTACCCTGCGACTGATAATCGTTTGTACTGCAGTTACAAAGTAGGAACCTGCCACGATAGCGTCATTTGCTTTATGTGGGGATGATCCATGCCCTCCGCTTGCTTGTACCCGCAATTTAAAATAAGTACGTCCATTAAAAGAATATCCACTATGATAGCCAACTGTTCCTGCTTTCGCCATTGGTAATACATGAATGCCAAAGATTGCCTCTAATTCATCAAGTTTTCCAGAATCCATAATGCTTTTTGCACCACCAGGAGGCTGTTCCTCTGCGTGTTGATGAATAATTTTAATGGTTCCTTTGATGTTTTCCTTTAATCGGATGAGACAGTCGGCCAAAATTAACAGATATGCTGTATGGGCATCGTGTCCACACGCATGCATCACACCTTCAGTGCTTGATTTAAAAGGAACATCTGCTTCTTCTTTGATTGGCAACGCATCAAAATCAGCACGGAGTCCGATTGTTTTGCCCGGCAATTCCCCTTTTATCGTTACAATGATTCCAAGTCCATTTCCGACATTCGTTTCTACTTCAACATCCTTCCCATTGTAAAAATCGGCAATATAGGCTGCTGTTTTTTCTTCTTTAAAAGAAAGCTCAGGATGCTCATGTAAATAGCGACGAATCTTAATCATTTCATCTTCCTGTTCTTCAAGCATTGTCATTAATTCATTTCTCATCAAGTAAGGCCCCCTTTCAATTTTGGTTAGATAAAACAAGCCTAATGTGATTTGCCATTGTTGTTGAATTGAATAGAAATTAAGTATCATCCATATGTGTCATATTCTTTACTTTTTTTCATTAATTACAATGAAAACCGCTTGTAAAGATTTAATCATACCCATTTCGAGTCAAAAGTCACACCCAAAAATGACCATCAAATTGATGGTCAACTCTGGATTTTTTATTAAAACTGTCTTTTTCACTCGCTAATTTCTATATTAAATTTTGAAGAACAGTATAAACTTCAGGAGCAACTTTATTGATGCGTGCTGGTTTCCACTCCTGATTTACCCACATATGCATTGTTGAACCTTTTGCAAGCAGCTCTCCGAAAGGTTCAACTATTTCGTTCCCCTCGCTTCGTTTGAACTCCTCTTCACTAATTTTTCTGGCCTCATATAAAAACTCCAATCGCACTGGAGAAGCGTTAGCTATTTTCGTAAATATAGCGATACAATCGTCAAAGTGGGCAGACTTTTTATAATTCACATTTACATCTATTACCGGGAGAAGAAGACCTAGGAATTCCATCTTTTTATAAGCAATCCCGTAATGACGCATCCATTCGGTACGGCCAACTTCAAACCAGGTTACATAATTGCCATGATGTACGATGCCCATTTGGTCCGTGTCCTTATACTGGACACGCAACTTTTCTTGTTGCCAGGCTTCTGCCATTTTTTATTCCTCCCGTCATTAGAAAACTTGGCTTATCGCCAAGCCTTAATATAGATAAGCCTTAGTTGCGCTTATGCAGTAAGAAAGTATTTATACTTTCTTAACTGCTAAAAATTCCATCAATTACTTTTTGATAGTCTTTCTTCTGCTATTTCCGTTAAACGGAATTTCTGCACTTTTCCTGTGCTCGTCATTGGCCACTCAGAAGAATCTATAAACCAAATATGACGTGGAATTTTAAAACGGGCAAGGCGGGAAGAACACCAGTCTATAATATCCCTTCGTGTACAGGTCTCACCCTCTATTAATTCAATAAAACCAGCACCTATTTCTGTTGTTAGGGCGTCCGGTACGCCAATAACGCTTACTTGACTGACTGCTGGATGATGTGAGATCGCTATTTCCACCTCACGAGGAGATACCAACTCACCTGATACCTTATACATTTCTTTACTTCTGCCAAGCACCTGGATATATCCATTTTCGTCAATTCTTCCAACATCCCCTGTACGCAGCCATCCATCTTTATCAATTGTCTTTGCCGTTTCTTCCTGCTTTTTATAATAACCTCGGGTAACCGTAGCACCCCTAACTGCAAGTTCGCCGACAGAACCAGCAGGCAAATCTGCCCCGGTATCCCGATCAATCGTTTTATACTGTACTGCACTGCCATTAAATTCCGGAAGTCCACTGACCCCATTGAGCTTAGGACGTCCAACCCTTGAAGAAATGCGTTCAAGCTTATCACCAATTTCCGTCGTAACCCCTGATGACGCCACCTCTGTTTGACCATATCCAGTAATTATTTCGGTTAACCCAAGTACGTCTATTGCCTTTTTCCATACAGGAACTGGGGCTGGTGCTGCACCACACCACATGGCGAAAAGGTTGGATAAATCAAATTCAGAAACACGCGGGTGATTCAATAATGGGACCAATGTGGAAGGTACACACAGATAATCGTTTGCTTTGTGTTTCTCCATTAACTGCAGTGATAAAAGCGGAGATGCCCCAAGTGCTGATATGAACGAACCACCGACAAAGGACATCGCCAAAATCGCCTCAATAATAGCAAAGCAATGATAAAATGGCAGAGGCGCATATGTCACCCGCCCATCTTCAATTGCTCTGCTCATACATGTACCATATCCAGATTGAAGAAGCATATCATCTGTAAGCATTACACCTTTTGGGCTCCCGGTAGAACCGGATGTATACATTATGATAGCAACCTCATCTGGATAAAGGGACTCCCCCCACCTTTGTTCCAGTTCCTCATCTGTAACAGATTCTGAGCCTTTGATAAAGTCATCCCATGTTAGAAAATGATCTTTGATAGAATCCTGTTTTTCATTTTCAAAGCAAATAACTTGCTCTAACTCACTATTTTCTTGAAAATCCGCTTCATCCAGTAATTCAGAGATTGCTTCACCATGTTGTTTATCCTTTATCGTTTGCTCTAAAATTAAATATTGCGTGTCTGACTGGGAAATTATATATCTCAACTCATCCTTCGTGAGCATCCCATTGATTGGGATAAATACTGCTCCAACTAGAGAAGAGGCAATCATCAATGATGGAAATGTGGAATCATTATCCATTAAAACCGCCAAATGATCTCTTCGCTTCACCCCTAGTTTTATAAATGCCTTCGCATATTGAACAGCTCTGTCCCAGACTTCTCCATATGTGAATTCTTCATTATTTATGTAAATATAAGGCCTATCTTTATATTGACTGCATGCTTTTGAAAAGTGTCTCGCAATTGTATCCCGTGGCCATACTGGAAAAAGTTCCTCTAATACCTTTCGTCTTTCCGAAACACTCTGACTTAGAGTTGTTTCATTTGTGATTGAAGACATTCATATTCCTCCTTTATGTTTTTATGAAAAAAATATCGCAAAAAGTCAGCCCTTTTTAAAAGCAATAACAGCATTATGACCGCCAAATCCAAATCCATTGGATAAAGCAATAGTAATGTCACCTTTAACAGCTTTATTTCCTACATAATCCAAGTCACATTCTGGATCTGGACTTTTCAGATTTATCGTCGGCGGAAAAATATTTTCTGCTATACTTTTCAGTGTAATTATTGCCTCAATGGCTCCTGCTGCACCAAACAAATGACCTGTCATGGATTTCGTCGAACTGACTTTGAGATGTTGAGCATGTTCCCCAAAGGATTCTTTAATCGCTTTTGTCTCGGAAATATCACCCGCCGGAGTACTTGTCCCATGGACATTAATATAGTCTATATCTTCTGGCTGAACCTGTGCCCGCTCCATTGCCAGCTTCATCGCTTTTGCAGCTCCTTGAGAATCCGGCGCTGTAATATGGTATGCATCTGTTGTACTTCCATAACCGATAATTTCACCAAGTATAGGTGCACCACGATTTTTTGCATGTTCATATTCTTCCAAAAATAAAACACCTGCTCCCTCTGACATAACAAAGCCGTCACGGTTAAGGTCAAATGGACGAGAAGCCGTTTCAGGTGTGTCATTTTTCGTTGACATCGCACGCATTTTTGAAAACCCGGCAAAATAAAGTGGTGTAATGGTGGCCTCTGCCCCACCTGCTAAAATTGCATCTGAATATCCATGAGCAATATTTAAATAAGCTTCACCAATAGCATGATTGCTCGTCGCACAAGCAGAAACCGTTGCAAAGCTTGGTCCACGAAACCCTGTCTTAATCGCAACTAATCCCGAAGCTATATTATTTATAGACGTTGGGATTAAGAACGGAGACACCCGTTTCGCACCTTTTTCCAGCATTGTTTTATGATTATGTAATAGTGTTTGCAGACCTCCCGCACCGGAGCCAATATAAATTCCAACTCGATCCTTATCCACTGTATCCAAATCTATTTTTGACTGTGCCAATGCTTGCATTGCAGCAGCATACCCATATTGTGTGAACAAATCATACTGTTTTATTTCCTTAGCTTCAAGGTATTTCTCCCCATGAAAATCATCTATATAACCCGCAATTTTTGTGTTAATATCCTCATATTCCTCGGACTCCAACTGTTTAATGCCGGACTTTCCCTTCTTTATGTTATCCCAAAGGGTTTCAGTATCATTTCCTAGAGGTGAAATAGCACCCGTCCCTGTAACCACAACTCTACGTTTCAAGCTAACTCTTCCTTTCAACATTTCATAATTAGCGCTCAATTCATACCAGTATTTTATCATAATTGAAATTATTATGTTAATTTGTTAAACGGCTACCTGGACTATACTAGTAGTAGAAAAACTACACCATTTTTCTCGTACTTGATTTTCTCCACTATTATCATATATAATAAAGCAAATTAATAAATTTAGCGTTGACAAAGATAAAGTACAATTACCCTCTGGATTTTTAGAGAACTTGTGGCTGGTGGAAACAAGTACCAAGGTGAATTGGAATTGGACTTTCGAGCTAATCAACTTTTAAGTGATTCTATGTACAATGTAGAATAATCAGGGTGGCACCGCGGTTCATTCGTCCCTTTTCGATAGGGATAAATGGGCTTTTTTTAATGAAAAAAAACATTGGAGTGTGGAAAATGAAGACAATATTTTCTGGGATTCAACCTAGCGGGACATTAACGATTGGTAACTATTTAGGTGCAATTCAGCAATTTGTGGAGTTTCAGGAGGATCATGATTGCTACTTTTGTATCGTGGATGAGCATGCCATAACCGTACCTCAGGATCGACTGAAGCTAAGACAAAACATTCGTTCACTTGCAGCTTTATACCTTGCAGCTGGAATTAGTTCAGATAAATCAACCTTGTTCATTCAATCAGAAGTTCCAGCACATACACAGCTGGGCTGGATGCTGCAGTCCATCAGCTATATCGGCGAGCTGGAACGGATGACACAGTTTAAAGATAAATCAACTGGTAAAGAGACCGTTTCATCATCATTACTAACATATCCGCCACTAATGGCTGCAGATATTTTGTTGTATAAGACAGATATTGTTCCTGTTGGTGAGGATCAAAAACAGCATCTTGAACTGACACGAAATCTGGCACAACGTTTCAATAATAAATTCAATGACATTTTCACGATACCGGAAGTCCACATACCTAAAGTTGGCGCACGTATCATGTCATTGCAGGAACCAACAAGTAAAATGAGCAAGTCAGATGAAAATGAAAAAGCATTTATTTCCATGCTTGATGAACCAAAGAAAATTGAGAAAAAAATCAAAAGTGCTGTCACTGATTCAGAGGGGATTGTAAAATTTGATAAAGAAAATAAACCTGGCGTTTCCAACTTGATTACCATTTTGGCAAGCTGTACTGGCAAATCGGCGGAAACGATCGAAGCAGATTATGCCGGAAAGGGATATGGTGAATTCAAGCAGGATGTTGCGAATGCTGTTGTGGATGTACTGAAACCTATTCAGGAGCGCTACAACGAGTTAATCGATTCTGAAGCATTGGATGATATTTTAGATAAAGGGGCAGAAAAAGCTTCATTAATAGCTAATAAATCATTAGTAAAAGCTAAAAAGGCAATGGGATTAGGACGCGTAAAGAAAAAGCGATAATAAATAAGGGTGCTTCGATTTTAATTTATCGAAGCACCCTTTTTGTAAGCATTTACTGTGAACTTTATCGTTTTTATGTCGAACTTTATCTATTCTGCGTCGATCTTTATCGATTCCGGCAGCATGTTTATCGATCCCGTGTCGAACTTTATCTATTCAGCCATATCTACCGTAAAATTCCGCAATCTAATTCTGTTTCGATGTATTTTGCTCAGGAGCATGTTCAAGTTCCCACATTCTTTCCAAAAATGGTTGTCCTTTAATCATCTTACTGCACAATTCTTCATGCCCTATACTCCACCCTTGCTTAACTCCCTCATAAAGTGCTTCCCACACTTTATCCTCGTTCATATACCGGATATAAGGGTATTTTTTCGGATCCCATTCGGTCAGCCAGTAGCGAAGTTCTTCCAGGTTATTTGCAGTTCTCAATTGATCAAGGGCGATCATCAACAATTGCTTGAGCTGTCTTTCTCTACGCGTCAATCCATGAACAAGTTCTGGAGCCATCGAAAGCATATGATATTCTTTTTCGACTATTTCTCCTTCAAATTTAAACGATTCTGGTTTTGTGGTTTTAATCATATCAAACACAAGCTGCTCCTGACGTGGAATAAGTCTGCTTTTACGAATAGGGATCCGGTAGCCAATTGAATCAAAAGCGATTATATCCTTGCCATCCGTAACAACACACGCATAATCAAGCATGGTTCTCTCTTGGCCTTTGCGGACATATGCACGTTTATGAATCATATCAAGAAGTCCTTTAGGTAAATCATGCATGTCATTTTCTATGTAGTTATAAAGCACCTCAGATATGTATAGTAATGGAACTTGATCTAACAGCTCTATCCCGTCCTCTTTTCGCCATTCATGAAAATAGCAAACACTATAGCCATTTTCTTCACCTTCAAACCAATTAACCCAAACATCGTGTAAATACAACATAAACAACCCTCGTTTCTTTGCACTTTGTCTTTTTTAAAATGAAATCATTTAAAATACATTATGACCATCATGCAAAAAAATATTCGATTTGTGAGAAGTTTACATATTGTTAGGATATCGAAAAAGTGCAATTGCCATTAATACAAAGCCTATTGGTAAAAAATAACATTCCAGCCGTCCTGTTATAAAAATAAAATAATCCGCCCAGGAAATCCCTGAGGGCAAGAAATTCATGTATGCTATCGTTGTTACCCCACCTGTAACAGCTAGTCCAAAGCCTATCAAAAATAAAAAGACTGTACCCATTCATTTTCCACCACCCATGCTTGTCCAGTGTATTTTGTTTTATTTTATGCATAGGCATTGGAATACATGAATAGCTGTAGCAGATCGAGCCACGTCCTGTGGTGTCACCGGCACTAGTACGTCCTGTACGTCGGAGCTGGACGTCGCTGATTCGAAAGTCCAGTTATTCACAGCACTTAAATTAATTTCCTATACAATAAAAAAAAGCTGACCTCTCAAGGCCAGCCTTTTACTTAGACTAGTTAAACTTTTTAAAAATCAACGAAACATTATGTCCACCGAATCCTAGTGAATTACTCATCACGACGTTGACATCCTGCTTCCGAGATCCGTTGGTAACATAATCAAGATCACAATCCGGGTCTGGTGTTTCATAGTTCATTGTCCCGGGAATTTGACCGTCTGCAATCGATTTAATAGATATGACTGATTCAATACCACCAGCTGCTCCTAACAAATGCCCTGTCACACCTTTGGTCGATGATATTGGCAGTTTAGAAGCATATTCATCAAAAACCGTTTTGATTGCTACAGTTTCAAACTTATCATTAAGATGTGTACTTGTGCCGTGTGCATTCACATAGTCGACATCAGAAGGAGAAATCCCTGCATCTTTGATTGCATGCTGCATGGCACGTGCAGCTCCTTCGCCATTCTCTGCTGGAGCGGTAATGTGATAGGCATCGCCTGTAGCACCATAGCCAACAATCTCACCGTAAATGCTCGCACCACGTTCTTGTGCAGATTCTAGTGTTTCTAAAATTAGAATCCCTGCTCCTTCACCCATTACAAATCCATCACGATCTAAATCAAATGGTCGGCTTGCTTTTTTAGGATCTTCATTTGTTGATAAAGCTTTTGCCGAAGAAAAACCCGCAAATGCCATATTCGTTATCGGTGCTTCGGTTCCGCCTGCAATGATATAGTCTGCGTCACCACGTGCAATAGCTTTAAAAGCATCACCAATAGAATTTGCGCCTGATGCACATGCTGTTACAGTACATGAGTTAATTCCTTTTGCACCAAACTGGATGGATACTTGACCTGCTGCCATATCTGGAATCATCATTGGCACGAAGAAAGGACTTACACGACGGTATCCTTTTTCCATAAACTTCGTATGCTGATCTTCCAATGTTCCCATTCCACCAATGCCAGAACCAATCCAAACTCCAACTCGATTAGCATTATTTTCATCAATTGTCAGATTTGCATCATCAATTGCCATTTTAGAAGCAGCCACAGCATATTGTGTAAACAAATCCATCTTTCTCGCATCTTTCTTTTCCATGAAATGTGTTGGATCAAAATCCTTCACTTCTGCAGCTACATGAGCGGGAAAATCATCTTTATTAAGTCTTGTTATATAATCAATTCCAGAATTCCCTGCGACAACGTTATCCCACATTGTCTGTACATCATTTCCTACGGGGGAAACTGATCCGAGTCCTGTTATAACTACTCTTCTTTCCTCCATTGAGTATTCCTCCTATGACGTAAACTAAATTATTTGCCCCAGCGAAGCGCAATAGCACCCCACGTTAATCCTCCGCCGAAGCCAACTAAAACGACTAAATCATCATCTTTTATCTTACCACTCTTCACACCTTCAGATAAAGCTATTGGAATAGAAGCAGACGAATTATTTCCATATCGTTTAATGGAAGTCGCCATTTTTTCTTCGGAAATCCCTAATTTTTCACGGGCGGCTTCCATTATTCTAATATTCGCCTGGTGCGGTACTAAATAATCAACATCTTCTTTGTTGTATCCAGCTTGTTCAACGACATTTACCGACGAATCAGGCATTTGTCGGACAGCAAATTTAAATACTTCCCTGCCATTCATAATAAGGTGATCCTCATCATTCTGGTATAATTCTTTTCCGCCTGAACCATCTGCTCCAAGTTCAAATGACAGAATCCCTTTACCTTCTGAAACCGGTCCTACTACTGCAGCGCCTGCTCCATCACCAAAAAGCACACATGTATTACGGTCTGACCAATCGGTAATTTTAGAAAGTTTTTCGACGCCAACCACTAAAATGTTTTTATAAGCATTTGTTTCGATAAACTGTTTAGCTGTAACTACCCCGTACATAAATCCTGAACAGGCTGCACTTATGTCCATTGCTGCAGCTTTATTTGCTCCTAATCTGTCCTGGATCATACATGATACGGATGGAAACGGTGTATCTGGTGTTACAGTAGCAACAAGTATTAAATCAATATCTTCTGCCTTTACATTTGACTCTTTTAATGCTTCCTGCGCTGCAAAAAAGGCCATATCTGAAGTATTTATATCATCGCTTGCTATTCTGCGTTCTTCTATACCAGTTCTCGTTCTTATCCATTCATCGTTTGTATCAACAATTTTCTCCATATCCTTATTCGTCACTACGTTGGTTGGGACGTAATGTCCAGTGCCTAAAAGACCAACATCCATATTTTCATCCCCTTATAACTAATGTTAATATCAAATCTTATGACTTGGTACTAATTTTAATGCATTCTTTCCCAATGTGCAAGAAAAAGAATTAATCTGACTCTTGTTCATTTGGTAATAATCCAGTTTCCTTATACTCCTCAACTGCTTCCTTCATCTTATCCTTAAATTCCTCAGGGACATCCGGGCTATATTTTCCCAAAGAGATAACTTCATCCTTAAAATCAAACGTTAACACCCCACCACGAAGCTCTCCTTCATCAAATTTTTCCGCAGTAAGAACATATAATTTTTCAACATGCTGGATTGTACTTGTCAAAACAGTATTTTCAGCAATATCAGATTGATCCGAAACATATCCAATCGCATACAAGCCATCCTCACTTGCCTGTTTAATAATAGAAGCACTAAACATATCTCCAGTTGGGTAGAATACATCTACATTTTTGTTCTGCATTTGTTCATACTTTTCCAATGCAAGTTGACTTTCATTCCAGTTGTTCACATAACTTAAGTGTACCTCAACTTCCTGGTTCTGGTATTTTGCCCCTTCATAAAAACCCTCTATCTCAGGCTGCCATTCAAACGCTCCAACAACCCCTACATTATCCGTTTCGGTCATCCTTGCTGCAATCATTCCACCAAAAAAACCCATGGCATGTGAGTTGAAATTCAGACTCGTCAAATCTTCATCAAACTGACCACCATTAAAATAGACAAAATGAACATCTGGGTATGCTGTTGAAATATCTTTAAAGTGTTTCCCATATGTACTGCTATGTCCAAATATAAGGTTCACCCCTTGGTTAACCAGTTCATCAACTGCCTCGTTAACTTCTTGTTCGGTTTGAATACCTTCTTTGAAAAAAACATCAACATTAAACTCTTCCTCTATTTCAAGTAATCCCTGATATCCCTTTTTCCCCCATGGCTGATCATGAATAGATGTTTCAACCAGCATTCCCGCCTTCTGCAATTTACCTTGATCGAAATAATTTGAACATCCCGATAAAATCATAAATATAATAGCTGTTAATATAACAATGGCAACTTTTTTCAACGCGCGCACTCCAATCCGGATCAATGATTGCTTGTCTGTATTTTGGCCATAAACTGCTACATGGTAAATACCTTTACCTGTTAGCTTTCAGGATATTAATAAAAATCTTCAAATTTCTCATAGTGCTTTATAACCATTTTTAAATTTTCTTCTATAGTTCTATTGTTTCGAATGTAGACGGAATTTTCAAGTTTTATCTCCTCACTTTGTTTATTATTTATTGATTTTACTTCTAAGATTTCTGGTAATTGAGACGACTTTATCCACTGGGCAAGGCTTTTCATAAAGTCTCCTATATAAATTGCTTCATTCAAAAAAATATCCGAATCAAATGAAATAAACTTATTTTTATAGTACATTCCAGCTTTTTTCATAGGCATCCACTCACCAAAAAGTATTGGAAGGTTAATTCTATGGCTTGTATTCTGCTGCAGTGTTAAAACAAGTTGATCTTCTGTAATTTTAATTGTTCTATCATACGTTGCTTCTCTCTCCAAAGAAGATAAATGCTGGAATGATGCATTTCTTCCAACATACATGGACAGGTGTTCTTTTTTATCTGAGGATAAATCATCCACTCCATCTACTTCATTCCCATTCTCTAATAAACAATTAACAAGATGGAAGCCCATCCATTGAAAACAATTCTCTACCAAAAATAACATGAATACCCATCCTTCACTTTTATTCGTAACTAATAAATACTTTTATTTTTTATGTGGATTTGATAAACTATATGAGGAAAGTTTCACGAATCAGTACTTGTCGTAAAGAACAAAAGCGCAAGCGCCTGTTCAGCGCCGTATGGACTGGACTGACCCGTGTGAGATAAAGGATACACGAAGAGCGTAAGCAATTCGATGTTGACTTATCGTAGACACGGAGAGGGAAGTCCACTAGGCGCTAGGCGCTGGAGCTGGACGTCGCTGATTCGGAAGTCCAATTATCCACAGCGCTTAAATTTTATAATTTCCTATACAATAAAAAAAGAGGTGTAAATTATGCGGTTTCTACTTCCATTAGTTTGGGCACTTTTAATTAGTGGTGTTATTTCATACGTTTTAAGTAGTATGGCTGGCAACCCATTCAATTTGATGAACACAGTTATACTTGCCGTAATCGTTACAATAGCTATCAGCATTTTGGGTGAAGGTGCTTTAAAAAGTGAAAGAGAACAATAATATAATTTAAAATTTATTAGAAAACTTGGCATTAATTAGGCTTTTATGGCGAATGTCATAATTGTACTTAAGCAGTCATTTAAACTGTTGAAATGAACCCTTGCCTTCAAGGTGACGAATGGCAAGGGTTTTTGTTTTAATACCAGGGTAATACACTTAATGCAGTAAGTGCTGCCAAAGGTAAGATAAGTCGTCTGAATCTTCTTCTAGGATATCCGAACCCATAACCATAGCCATAACCGGGATACCCAAAACCAGGATACCCGAAACCAAATTGGCGCTGTTGCTGATCAGACGGGTATGCATTTGCATGCTGCTCATCTCCTTGCCCTATTGGAACTGCAACATACACATATTCATCATCAAGACCTGTTATGATACCATCTACTTTTGTTCCATCATTCATTTCAACCAGTACATAGGAATGCATATGGTTCTTACATAATTCAAACATTTGTTGATAATTCTGATTCATATTTTCAACCTCCTCACCAACTAGACTATTCAATTGCCTATAGGTTGGTGACTTGTTATGGTTGAAAATCCATCTTCGTTTGGGAGGAAATACTATGGAAGTAATAAATTCGCTTTGGGTATTAATAAAATATACTTTTTTAGGATTGATACAAGGTTTTACGGAGCCTATTCCGATTTCATCAAGCGGCCATCTTGTTATTTTACGCGAGCTGTTTGGTGTAACCGAGGTGAAAGGGCTATCGTTTGAAATACTGGTTAACTTTGGCTCACTTATTGCTGTCCTTGTTATTTATCGAAAAGATATATATCGGTTGGTTGAAAATGGGATTCGGTATATTTCAACAAAGGATAACGCTGCAAAAAGTGATTTTCAATTTATTCTGTTTCTCATTATCGCAACAATTCCAACTGGTATTCTCGGCATATTATTTGAAGATTATATTGAAGAAGAGTTAAGCACAGTATCCGTAATCGGTTATACACTACTTATAACTGGGCTAGCTTTATGGATTATCCGCAATTTACGCGGCAGTAAAAATGATAGTGATATAACCATAAAGGACGCAATTATTGTTGGTTTGGCTCAATCTGTCGCTCTAATACCAGGGATTAGTCGTTCAGGTGCTACCATTGTTGCAGCAATGCTCGTTGGCATGAAATCAGAAACTGCTTTGCGGTTCTCATTCCTGCTCTATATACCAGTTAGTTTAGGTATTACTCTTCTTTCTGCTGGTGATATTATAGGTGATGAAAATATTAGTGTGCTAGCGATACCATATATCCTGGCATTTGCGGCATCACTTGTTGCTTCCTATTATTCATTACGCTGGTTTATGAATGTAATGGCACGCGGAAACCTTAAATACTTCGCGTTCTATTGCTTTGTCGTAGGTATTCTTGTCATTCTTTTCCTATAATTATGTTTTGACACTCCCTCCAACTGGGTATTTTAACCCTATGGAGGGATTTTTATGGCTTTTATTAAAGATGAAAAAAATTTCCTGGACATCCATCTCGGCACCTATGAACTTTCATTTAACAAAAAATACCGATTGATAACTTTATTAAATGACTTCACACTTGGGCTTTGGTTTTTGATTGGAAGTGTGTTTTTTCTATTTGACCATTTAAAAACTGCAGGTGCCATTTTATTTATCGTAGGAAGTGCGCAACTGCTCGCACGACCTGTTATAAAATTAATACATGCCTTTCGATTTTCCAATAAAAGAAAAAACTTCTAGCCAAATACCTGCTAGAAGTTTTTGTAGTTTAGTTAGCTTGTTTTTTCTTTTTCCGCATTACTTTTGGAATATAAACACAATATGGTTCACTCTCCATGTAATCACCGGTTACGTTATATGCCCTTGATCTTGATCCACCGCATACATGCCGGAATTCACATACACCACATTTTCCTTTATATTTATCGGGATTACGCAGGTTTTGGAATACTTCTGATTCGCGGTAAATCGTTCCAAGTGGTGTCTCGCGCACATTTCCTGCTTTTATCGGTAACAGACCACTTGGAAAAACATCACCGGTATGTGAAACAAACACAAAGCCATTACCATCATTTACCCCTTTAGGCGCACGACCGAGCCCATCAATTTGGCCTGTCTTACCACTCATTAGTGCATCCTCATAACGAATCGCATCATCATGATCCTTATTCTCGCGCATTTTTCCTTGAATAACAACACGGCGATAATGCTGTGCTGCGGTTGTTTTTATATCGTATGGAACACGTTTTGACAGTTTATATAGCCATCGTAATACTCTTTCATGTTCAGCAGGTGAAATCATATCACTTTCTTTTCCACGACCTGTTGGCACAAGGAAAAATACACTCCAGAGCACACAACCTAATTTCTCTACCATTTCAGCCATTTCGTCCAGATAGTCGACATTATATCTTGAAATAACCGTATTTATCTGGAGGGGCATTTCGAGCTCATGTAAATAGTTAATCGCATTCATCGTTAAATCAAACGAACCTGAAGTACCACGGAAATGATCATGAACCTCTGCAGAATGTCCATCAATGGAAAATGCCCATCGTGCTAGACCAACATTTTTCGCCTTTTCCATTGCTTCCTTCGTTACATTCGGTGTTGCAGATGGTGTCATCGATACACGCACACCTTTTTTCACCGCATATTCAGCTATATCAAAAACATCCGGACGCATTAATGGGTCCCCACCTGTAAAAACAAGCATCGGATTATTCATTTCATATATATCATCAATTAATTTTTTTCCTTCTTCAAATGATAATTCTAATGGGTGCCGATGGTATTGCGCTTCTGCCCTGCAATGCAGACATTTCAATTCACAAGCTCGTGTCAATTCCCAAATAACGATAAACGGGTTTTCATTATAATCTTGTGGAAACATGCTACCCCTCCTAAATTAGTTGCTGCATTTAGCTTACCTATTTTCCTTGTGACCAGATGTGACATTTCTCACTATTATGTAAATGTCATAAAATCGCCAAGTTTTACTAAAGAATTTAAACTTCCTTAACTGCTTAGAAAACTTGGTATTTCGCCAAGCCTTTGGGCGAATTATCTTAGTTGCACTTATGCAGTAAGAAAGGATTTATACTTTCTTATCTGCAAATTAAAACCCTTGGAATAACCACCAAGGGCTTAATGAATTTACTGTTTACCGATTGCTACACGCCATAGCGATGGACCTTCTTCTAAGTATTCCCATGAGAATGTATCTTCACGTTCAATCATAAACTGATAATGAAGCGGTTTTGGATTATGATCATTGGAAAGCTCCATAAACTCTCCTGATTTCAGCTCATCAAATACTTCAAATATTTTCTGATGCCTAAACCTTGGCTCTATTTCCGGTGCATGAATTTTCACTGCAAACTGCGTATCATTCATTGCTTTTCCCTCCAAATTAAGATTTGATAACCTTTAACCAACTTCATCATAAACGCAAAATCAGTTCTTAGTTGTGAGTGAGAACACACCTTGACATGATATTTATCACGCCCGACAAATAATTTTCACACTTATTGGTTATAGAAACCTATATAAAGTGTTAAAATGGAAGTGGACTAATATTAAGATGAGGCACTGTTAATTTTTTTAAGAAGGGAGTATGACATTGAATACACAATCCATTCAAGAATTATTACAAAAGGTTCCATTATTTAAAGATTTGACAGACTATGAAATGGAGCCAATTGTTGAATTAGCTAAACACCGCATGTACCGTCATGGCACGCATATCTTTATGCAAGGCGATCCATTGACAAACGTTTACTTTATTCATCAAGGAAAAGTCAAAATTTATAAAACTGACGTACATGGGAAAGAACAGATTGTAAACGTTCTTCAACCTGGCGATATGTTTCCGCACCAAGGTTTTTTTAGACAAGGTGATTGCCCGGCACACTCCGAAGTACTGGAAGATGCTATATTAATTTATATTCCCATTAAGACCTTCGAGAACTTCCTAATAACCCATCCTGAAATTTGTATTAAACTTTTCCGCGTTTTAGGCGATAAAATTATGGATCTACATAATAGATTAGAAGAAAAAATTCTTCATAATACATACGAACAGATTATTATGCTGCTTTTAAGACTTGCCAAAGACTATGGAAAAGAAACCAAGGATGAAATGATTAAAATAACAACACATTTCACAAATCGCGAACTTGCCAACATGATAGGTTCCAGTCGTGAGACCGTCAGCCGTACACTCACACAGTTAAAAAAACAAAATCTAATAATTGCTGATAAGTCAGGTTCATTCATTCTGGATACTGATGCGTTAGAAGAAGAATTGTTTTAAGTGGAGGTCATCTCAAATTGAGGATGACCTCTTTATTTTCATTTCGTCTGGGATTCACGCTCTCCTTCTGGCGATTCACGCTCTCCTTCTGCAGATTCACGCTCTTCTTCTACTGATTCACGCCCTCCTTCTGCTGATTCACGCTCTTCTTCTGCTGATTCACGCCCTTCTTCTGCTGATTCACGCCCTTCTTCTGCTGATTCACGCTCTCCTTCTGCTGATTCATGCTCTCCTTCTGCTGATTCACGCTCTCTTTCTGGCGATTCACGCCCACTTCTTTCGATGCTCGCACTCTTCTCTAATAAATTTTTCAAAACGTGATACAAGTCACTACTTTGTTAATTGAAAATCATTATCATGATAGTAGATTCAGAATAAAACATGAGGTGATTTCATGAAAACAGATGTAAATGTTGTAGAACTTGATGTGCGCGAAGATTTGCGCATGAAGAAGGAACCTTTCGATAAAATCATGGGTGCTGTCAAAGAGGTAGGCGATGGGGAATCTTTTATCCTGCATGCCCCATTCAATCCTGTGCCACTGCACGCAATATTAAGACGCAAGGGCTTTGATCGGGTTGTTGAAAAAGTAGAGTCAAAACATTGGAAAGTAACTTACACAAAAAAGGTGGCTGTTATATAGTGATTATTGATAATCGGGGCCTAGAACCACCTCAACCCATGATGCGCACGTTAAAGACACTGGATAAAATGGAAAACGGTGCATCATTTTCAATCATTAATGACCGTCGCCCGTTATTTTTATATGAAGAATTGGACGATCGCGGATACCAGCACAATACGGAAGAACAAGAAGATGGAAGCTTTAAAATTACAATAACGAAATCTGGTGAATAACATGATGGCTGGCGGAAGCCTTAAATCAGACACAAATATAAAATTGCCTCTAGCCTTTATCCTATATGCACTAGCGGCGCTCGTTATTTCACAAACAATTTTATTTTTTAATAACGATGTACTGGCAACGGGACAATTCAGGATCCCAGACATTTGGATGGGAGCACACTTTTTACTTTTAGGATATGCGGCAATGATTGCGATGGGAGCGATGTATCAGCTCGTTCCTGTTGCATTCTTAACACCAATCTGGAATCAGACATTTGGCTTTATTCAATTTCTGATAACTGCAATTGGTGTAACAGCATTTGCTTTATTACTTGGACTAATGCCTGAATACGCATTATACGGTGGAATAGTAGCCATCATAGGAATTATTATGTTTATCATTCAAATGGCTAAAACGATTTTTAAACAAAAGAAAAAGAACACCATGACACTATTTGTGATTGGTGCGATTACAAGCTTTTTTCTAACAATCGTTGCTGGCTTTTTACTAGCCTGGAATATCACGGTTGGTGGTATTGCCAGTCATGGAACAATTTTATCATCCCACATTGTCCTTGGTGTTTCTGGATGGTTCACATTATTGATCTTTGGATTTTCCTATAAACTTGTTCCAATGTTCAGTTTGTCACATGGTTATTCAATGAAATGGGCAAAACCCGCATTTATCACATATATTGTTGGCCTAGTAAGCTTAATAAGTTCATTTTGGATGGAAAATACGCTAGTCCAATCAAACGGCTGGTTTTTACTTTTAACAGGTTTTTTCTTTTTTGTACTTGATATAAAGGAAATCTTAGCAAAACGGCTTAAGAAAAAGCTAGATAAGCCATTTTCATTTTCTGTTTTAGCTATTTTCAATGGATTAGGTGTTCATATGCTAGCTTTCATGTTCAGTGTAAGTGGTGTTCGTGAATCTGCTGTTTGGGGATGGCTGATATTTTTATATGTTATGAGCTGGATTATTTTTAGTATTCTCGGCTATCTGTATAAAATCGTCCCTTTTCTGTGGTGGACACATAAATACGCAGATAAGATTGGCAAAGAAAAGGTACCTACACTGAAAGAAATGATTAATGAAAAGCATGCCGTCATCCTATTCACATTATTTGTAATCAGTGTTGTTGGCCTTACCGGAAGCGGCTTACTTTATATCGGATTTTTAGTATTTGTTTTTCAGGGACTGCTTACAGTTACGTCCCTGCTATACGCTTTATCAATTATTCATGTTCTTATTAAGTAAAATCAGAAAGGAGACTTTCTTTATGTCATTGGATAAAAAAGTTGGAGCTGCCTTATTTGAAGTAATTGATCCGGAGCTTGGCGTAAACATCATGGATCTTGGACTTATTTATGGTATCGAGGTTGATTTTGATGACAATATTAGAATTGTAATGACACTAACAACTCTCGGATGTCCAATGCATGACAGTATAAAATCAGGTGTTCTGCATCGTGTCAGTCAAGTTGAAGGTGTTGGTGAAATAAAAATTGACCTTGTATGGGAACCAGCATGGTCACCCGTAAAAATGAGTGATCGTGCTAAAGATATGCTTGGAATGGGTTGATAACGTATCGTACGGCTGCAAAGACTGAGCCGAACGATACTTTTTTTAACCGCCACTTACCGGCGGGATAAATGCGACAACATCACCTTTCTTTAGGGTTGCATCCGATTGGGCATATTCTTGATTTATTGCTACCATTGCATTGTTCAGATTATCCAAATTGTACGTTGATAAAAGGTTGTTTTTCAAATCAGTAACGGTCATTCCATCCGCTTCAACAGACACTTTCTCGTTACCTACAATCTCTTGTAATTCGGCAAAAAATAACACATCAATCATTTCGCAATTCCTCCTCGGAAGGTATATAGGTCGTTTGTTCCTTCTGATCGCCTACCCACTTTGTACCGTCTTCCCAATGCTCTTTTTTCCAAATGGGGACAATTTCTTTGATTCGTTCAATTGCATACCTGCTTGCTTCAAAAGAATCATTACGGTGCGGGGTCGAAACGGCAATCACTACCGCTATATCAGATATATCCAGGTGGCCAACCCTGTGAACAATCGCTGTCTCAGCATCATCCCACTTATCATTGATTTCTTCACCAATTTGTGCTAATTTCTTTTCGGCCATTGTCTGATATGCTTGATACTCTAGGTATAATGTCCTTTTGCCTTTAGTGAACTCACGAACTGTACCAATAAACGTATTAACTGCCCCCGCTTCGGCACGGACCACTTTCTCTATACACTCATTTATTTGAATCGGCTTATCGGTAATCCAAAATTTGTTATCCATCTTAACACCTTCTTACGTATTCAGCTAGTTGAACTATGTTTTCATCAATATTTTTTATACTGAATGTGGGAATCCCACTATTTTTAAATAATCCCTCATCCCATGTTCCTATTGCAATTATATTGGATAATCCCTTTAAAAGCGAAGAATCCTGCTCGTCTTTTACCAGTACAATCTTCGGATAGGATGCATTTTTATATCCTTCAACTAATAGTAAATCGATCGGAAAACTGCTGTACAGCTGAATCAGCATATCAATATCCATCTTCATATTGAATGTCAGTTGGGTTATATTTTCACCCTGCACACCACTTACGAGTGAACCAGATTCAATATGTATCGTACTATCCGTATTCTCCACTACATCTGGCTCGCCACCGTGCCCATGATGTTTTAGAGTACCAACTTTCAGATCACTTGATGAAAAGTAACGAATCAGATTATTCATTACCGTCGTCTTCCCTGAATTTTTATAACCAACTATCTGACAAATTTGCATACTTTTACCTCATTTATATAAGTAACCTTTTCGTAAGTATTGTTACGAATTTAACCCTCGCAGTTGATATAAATATGTTGAAAAATAATTCAAGTGCTATGACACCGCTCCAGAAATACGTTTGGATTACTGCTTTATTTTCGAATTATAAAATTGATTCAATTATATAAAAAAAGGCCGATTCATGTTATATGAACCAACCTCGTATTTAAAAATCAATCTGGAACTCCAAGTGCAATTTTTGCATAACGTGACATTTTATCTTTGCCCCATGGCGGATTCCATACGATATTAACATTTATTTCTTTTACCTCAGGTATATCTGATAGTGCATGTTTTACATCCTGTTCAATATGCGCAGCTAATGGACAACCCATAGCTGTTAATGTCATCGTAACATCACAGATACCTTCATCATTTAAATCAACGTCATATATTAGCCCAAGATTAACAATGTCAATGCCTAGCTCAGGGTCAATTACATTCTCAAGTGCACCCATCATATTTTCCTTCAGAGCTTCGTCCATAACCAATACCCTCCTTCATTATACTACCTTTATTTAAACATATTTTTAGTAATTTTTAAATGATACAACTCACACTATAGATGTTTTTCAAACCATTTTACTGTTTCGAGTATTGCATAACGGCTTACTTTATGGCCAGCATTTGTTTCTTTCAAAAATTGAATGTTCTCCTGGTCAGAATAATGCTGCTTAGCATCCTCAAAAAACGTATAGGAATGATCAAATGGCACAACAGAATCGTTTTCCCCATGCCAAAATAGTAATGGGCGCTCCTGAAGTTTCTCCATATGATTCGACAAATCATAGTGCTGTAACTGTTCATACAGCTGGCCAATCATTTCGTCTGTCACTGGTAAGTCGCCCATTTTTTTAAAGCTGTTTACAAGCGTTTTTGCATATGTCGTTATTTTGGGTGATCCCATTAATACGCCAGCAGCTTTAATCCACGGAAATTGTGTCAAAGCAGCAGCAGTTGTAATTCCGCCCATGCTTGTGCCAGCAATCCCAAACCGATCATCCAAAATTAAGTTATCTTCATCTAATGCGCCCTTGATAAATTTTAGTTCTTTTACATTTTGCATTACGATATCCCAAAAGGAGATTTGCTTTTTAATTGTGGAAATCTCTGCCTCGCGTTCCCCATGATACATGCTGTCTGGAAGAATAACGCGATATCCTTTTTCTGCTTGCAAGTAGGCTAAGGGAAGATTGTGTTCTTTTGCACTGGTAAATCCGTGGAAATATGTAAGTGTTGGTAATGGTTCCTTTTCCTTTGCTGCATCAACAATGATTAAACACGGTATGGATTTGATTTGTTGGTGAAATATCCCAATCATTCTCAGGACCCTCTCATATAATATAATTTCATATATTGAACATCATATTATTAAATTTGTGTAAATTGCAAGCGACAAGTAATATAATCCTTTACATATATGGAAATGACTTATAAACTAAACTAATATGAGGTGAAAACTTATGGAAAATAAACGGCACTTAATTGCGTTAGACTTAGATGGAACGCTTCTAACAGATAATAAAGAAATTAGTATCCGTAATCTAGAAACGCTTCAACAAGCAAAGAATGACGGGCATATTGTGGTTATTGCAACAGGCAGACCACACCGTGCAAGTATTAATTATTACCATGAACTCGGAATGGATACGCCAATGGTTAATTTCAATGGTGCATTAATCCACCATCCAACTGATCATAAATGGGATGCGCTGCATAGCCCGATGCCCATTAGAACAGCCCATAAAATTATTGACGCATGCCATGATTTGAACGTTAATAACGTTTTAGCTGAAGTTATGGATACTGTATACCTTGATCAATACGATGAGAATATTATTGATATCTTTCAAACAACTCAGCAGGATCCACCTTTTACAATCGGCAGCATTAAAAATGAACTGAAAGAAGATCCAACATCCTTGTTAATTCACCCAAAAGAAGAACATATTCATGAATTAAGAAGCCATTTGGATGATTATCATGCCGAACTTATTGAGCACCGTAAATGGGGTGCACCATGGAATATAATTGAAATTGTCCGAAAAGGTATGAATAAAGCAGTAGGACTTCAAAAAATTGCACATTATTATCATATCCCACAAGAGCAAATTATTGCTTTTGGTGATGAGGATAATGACTTGGAAATGATTGACTATGCAGGTGTAGGCGTTGCAATGGGAAATGCAATAGATGAATTAAAGTCCATTTCAAAACATGTAACAGCTACAAATGAACAAGATGGCATTGGTGTTTTTCTTGAAGATTATTTGAAGCTTAAGTTACAGAATCCCTCTAAAAATTTCCTTTAATATAAACCATAAATTAAACCATACTAGTAGTGAGCGTATCAAAGCGTTCACTACTTTTTTGTTGACTTCCGGAATAGATAAACTTTACCAATCACTTTTCAGAAGTGGTTGCAACTGTTTTTCTAAGGAGGAATCACCGATGGGGAAAAAAAACAAATCAAGGCGATTTAGTCAACACAGTGCTGATTCTGTAAAAAAACACGATGAACGATTTCCTTACCGATCACGTTTCAGTGATACTGAACGTAAACGTGAGGAAGCGGACAGCCACACAGTAGGAGGGTTTTAGATGGAAAATAATTTATTTCAGCAAGCTAAAACTGCCGTTAACCGCATAACGAATGGTCAAAGGGGAGCTGCTAACCAGCAGGATAAACAGGCTGCACAAAATGCAATACAGTCTGCGAAAGCAGAAAGTTCTCCTGAAGAGCAACAGCAATTACAGCAACTTGAACAGAAATTACGTCAACACAACCAATTAGGTTAACCTCCATTATATGTGCGTTACTGATTTTCAAATCATTTTTCTGATGACGAGGGATTATAACGTGCATTAGAAAACTTGGCTTATCGCCAAGCCTTAATATAGATAAGCCTTAGTTGCACTTATGCAGTAAGAAAGTATTTATACTTTCTTATCTGCAAATAAACACCTTTACCACATTTTGGTGGTAAGGGTGTTTTCCTTTTTTCCAGGGTAATTTTCTGCTAAAATAAAATTAAGTAGGTATTATCTAGGGAGGTAATTAACAATGGGAGTTAGAGCTGAAGCTACACCTAATCCAAATGCACTAAAATTTACAACGGACAAACTTATATTTCAAGGAGACAGCAGTATTTCTGTAATGCCTGGAGATACAAGTGAGCATGAAATATTAAATGATATGATGAAGCTTGATGGTGTCGATAATGTTTTTGGATACCAAAACTTTATTACGATCAATAAACTGTTTGATGCAGAATGGGACCAACTGGAAGCAAAAGTTAAAGAAGTATTTGAAAACCACGGATATTAAAATTACATAAGCAATATGTTAGAAAACTTGGCATTCGCCAAGTCTTAATGGCGAGTGCCGTAGTTGCACTTATGCAGTAAGAAAGAATTTATACTTTCTTAACTGCTAAACAAAGAGGTACAAATCATATTATGTTATGATTTGTACCTCTTTATTATTGCTGATTTTGCAGATTTCTTAAATCGACAGGAAGATAATTTTTATTTACCATCGTTCCATCTTCTTTTTTATCATATAACGTAATAACTGGCATTACTTGTGCATCTCTTACCTTTTGGGTCAGTTCTAATTCAAGCTGAAAACTACCCCAGCCTTGATCATTTTTTTCTAGATCAACAGCAGTTTCCTTCACGATTACTGAATCCCCCTGCTCAAATTTATAGAAGAATGTATTGTCCATAGCTTTGGCTTCACCCGAAACCCTAATAGTACTTTCCTGAATATTCATTTCAACATTTCTAAATTGAACCGATGCACTTCCTTCCGTTTCTGAACTCTTCTCACCGTTTGATTCTGAGTTAGTCTCTTCTTCGTTATTTTCATTAGCTGATTCTGAGTCTGTTCCTTCTTCACTGCTGCAAGCCACAAGAGCAAATGCGCAGAGTAAAGTAATGATTAACTTTTTCATTTTTAATTACCCCTTGTACTATTTTAGTTGTCACGTCTGAAGAAACCAAATATTCCTGTTGTTTGAACGATATTAGTAAATGCATTCGGATCAACTTCACCAATTATTCGTTCCAAATCATATAACTCATAACGTGTTACAACAAGATACATCATGTTTTTGTCTTCTTTCGTATATGCCCCTTTAGCTGGAATTATCGTAATTCCACGGACCATTGTATCATGGATCGCTTTTTGCAATTCATCTGCCTTAAGTGTAATAATCATTGCAGTTACTTTCTCATGACGGGTATGGATTGCATCAATTACACGTGTTGTAACATAAAGTGTTAACAATGTATAAAGTGCGTTTTCAGGTTCATAAAGGAACCCAGCCATGGCGATAATTATTCCGTTTAACAACAGAAAATAAGTTCCGATTGGTCTATCCTTCATACGGGATAACACCATCGCTACAATGTCCATACCACCTGTGGAAGCACCAAGCTTTAATGTGATTCCAACACCTGTCCCAGCTAAAACTCCGCCGAAAACAGCATTAAGTATAATATCTTCTGAAAAAATTACAATAGGCAACAGCTCTAAAAATATTGTTGTAAAAACAACAGAAATAACACTATATACAGTAAATCCTTTACCTACTTTATACCAGCCTAATATGGCAACTGGAATATTTAATATGAATAATAGAATACCTGTACTAACACCGATTCCCAGGAAATCATTGAATACACTGGAAATAAGCTGGGCGACACCTGTAAAGCCACTTGCGTAAACATTTGCCCCAATTAAGAAGAAGTTTAGTGACATTGCATTGAGCATCGCTCCGAATATTACAATTATAATACGTTTTGCTTCAAATAAAAACATAGCTACCTCCCTACTGTCAGCTTCGATTAATTTTATCATTATTTTTACATTTCTTACAAATATGCTTTGACTATCTTTCTATATAGCTTTAAACTTAAATAAATACAAGTACTTTATATGAATGAAGGTGATTATAATGAGTATTAAAATTCTAGCAGACTCAGCATGTGATCTCTCAAAAGAACATTATAACGAATATGACATCGAGATGGTATCATTAACGGTTCACTTAGACGAGAAAGAATTTGCAGACGGTAGAGAAATAAAGCCTAAAGCAATCTATGATGCTATGCGAGAAGAAAAAAGTCCCAAGACATCTCAAGTTTCTCCACAATCCTTTAAAAGTATTTTCACATCGTATGCAGAATCAAATCAGCCACTAATTTACCTGGCATTATCATCAGAATTATCCGGTACATACCAAACAGCAAAAATGATGGAACAGGAAGTTAAGGAAACATATCCTGATGCATCAATCCATGTTATCGATACGAAGTGTGTATCAATCGGACTTGGACTAATCGTCCTCCGCGCTGCCGAGCTTGCTAAAGATGGGGCAAGTGTTGATGAAATCATCGAAACAGCTACATATCATGCAAAACACATGGAGCACATCTTTACTGTTGATGATTTGGAATACCTTTATCGTGGTGGTCGTGTAAGTAAGACAGCGGCGTTTGTTGGTACGCTCCTAAAAATAAAACCAATTCTGCATGTTGAGAATGGAAAACTTGTCCCTCTCGAAAAAATAAGAGGTTCAAAAAAGTTATTGAACCGTATGCTTGAAATCATGGAGGAACGCGGGACTGACTTCACAAACCAAACGATCGGCATCAGTCATGGCGACGACTTGGAGACAGCCGAAAAATATGCTGAGATGATTAAAGAAAAATTTGGTGCTCACGATATTGTAATCGAAATGGTCGGTTCAGCAATTGGATCACACGCAGGACCAGGAACAATCGCAATTTTCTTCTTAAATAAAGAATATAAGTAATTATAGATACTGATCCAATTAGTCTGGGTCAGTATTTTTTGTAATAATCTTGTAACATTATTCCCCTTCTGTCGTCTAACAAGTTAAAGACGCAAAAAAATATAGAGGTGACTAAATTATGAAAAAGAAAATCTGGTGGATAATTGGAACAAGTTTTATTGTTATAATCTCAGTGGCGTTTATCTTCTTTTCTCACTCAATAACAGCAAACATTCCTTCTAAATCAAGTTACGCGCCTACATTCAAGGATTGGACGATTCATTTTTCTGAAAAGATGAATCCTGATACGTTTACAAGCAAAACTGTAACAGTCATGAACAACAACAACGAACAAGTTGATGTTTCGTTTGAATGGAATGAAGATAATACGGTGTTGACAC
The DNA here is from genome assembly GCF_017873675.1 of Virgibacillus litoralis. GTDB lineage: Bacteria > Bacillota > Bacilli > Bacillales > Amphibacillaceae > Lentibacillus > Lentibacillus litoralis. Next base: position 179,448 of record NZ_JAGGKK010000001.1, read on the forward strand.
TGCAAGCACCAAATGATGGGTATAACATTGACCATACGTATATGATAACCGTTTCTGCCGATGTTGAAACAACTGCAGGTAGTCAATTGGACAATACATTTACTCACTCTTTCACAGCTGTAGCAAAAATACCAAACATAAAAGACAATGAACAACTAATGACATTACTTAAAGAACGGATGGAACAACGAAAAGAAATGACTGTACAGCAAAATGATAGCTCAACGGAAGAAAGTTCCAGTGGCGATGCAGCAATGGACACAGCAAGTAGTGGTGAAGAAGCCTCTACAACAAATGTTCAAGTTGATGGTATTGATGAAGGTGATATTATCAAAACTGATGGCGAATTTGTGTATTTTGCTAGAGAATCTGACGTTGTGATAACAACTGCTAATAATGATAATAGTAACGTATTAAGCACGATATCCGAGGAAAATTTTCGTCCAGCTGAAATTTATTTGCACAAAGACAACCTGATTATGATTGGACATAAATCGAAACCTATCCGAGAACAACAATCAGCCAAATCCAGCAGCATAGAAAGCTTTCCTTTGCACCGTGCACAAACTTCAGTGCTGATTTACGATGTTTCTGACAAAAGCAACCCCAAGCAAGTCCGGGAAGTGTCATTTGAAGGGTCTCTTACAGCATCGCGATTGATGGATGGACATATGTATTTAATTGCAAATCAGCACCCCCCTTATCGTATTCTTGAAGAGGACGCTACAGATACTGATGTAAGACCATTTATTAAGGATACTGCTGTTAGTAACGAAGTAAGGCCATTGGATTTTGATTCTATGTACTTTTTTCCTGAAAGTGAGGATGAGAATTTCTTGCTGTTAGGTTCAATTGATTTAGACAATATGGATAAAGAAATAGCTATGGAATCCTATCTTGGCGCTTCCAATCAAATGTATATGTCCAAGAAAAATATCTATATAGCAGTAAATAAATATAATTACCAGGACGAAAAAGATGAAAATGATGCTGGTAAAAACACAACTGACATCGCTATTGCAAGGCCACCAGCAAATACAGAAATCAATCAATTTAAAATCGATAGCGGAAAAATAACGTATAATGCTTCTACGATTGTTAATGGTACACTAATTAATCAGTTTGCCATGGATGAACGTAACAAAACATTTCGTGTGGCAACAACAAAGGGAGATATGTGGAATGAAAAAGAACCTTCTACCAATAACCTGTATACATTCGATTTACAGATGAACCCGATTGGAAAATTAGAAGGTTTAGCCAAGGACGAACGAATCTATAGCGTCAGATTCATGGACGAAGTTGCGTACATGGTAACATTTAAACAGGTTGATCCACTTTTTGTTATCGATTTAAAGAATCCAGAAAAACCTGCTGTTCTCGGCAAACTAAAGATACCTGGATTCAGCAATTACTTGCATCCCTTAGATGATAACCATGTAATTGGTTTCGGCCAAAACACAAAGTTAGTTGAAACAGAGGATGGTCGTGAGCCACGAGTCAGGATTAACGGACTGAAAATATCAGTATTTGATGTAAGTGATCCAACAGAACCTAAGGAAAAATATAGTGAGATTATAGGTCAGGGACACTCCTATACAGAACTCAACCATAACCATAATGCATTATATAAGCATCCAGAGGATAATATTTTTGGCTTTCCTGCAACATTGTTTGAAACCAAAACAGTTCATAAAGGTGATGCAACATATGAAGAACAGTCACTAGTTTACGAAGGTGCCTTTTTATACAATATTACACCTGAAAATGGAATCAATGTAAAAGATACCATCACACATCAGCAAGAGATCAAACAAATGCAACACCCAAAATGGGAATCCGAAGTTAAACGGATGGTATCTGTTGGGGACACATTATACACATTCTCCCTAAGCCAAATGAAAGTATATGATATGTCAGAAGAGTATGTTACACAAACAGTCGAACTACCAGAACTGAAAGAAAGGTATTAACAATGATATTGGGGTTCCCTTTAATTTTAGGGAGCCCTTTTTTTGTTAACCTCCCTCCTGTCTTCAGCAATATAGCTTAAATTTTCCAGTTTTGTAGTTGATATAAAATGCGAACTAACTAAGGGAGTCCTATTGAAAGCATTTTGTGAGGCTTCCTAACGACGCAGCTGGAATATACTCGCGCACCTAGGGCTCACCACGAGCCTCCGACGCATAGGACGTGCTAGTGCAGACGTTGCCACAGGACGTGGCGTACTTAGTCTGCCTCGCTCGCAAAGAACGCTCCCTGTGGGGTCTCTTAGGATCGCTGTCCCAAAGGAGTCTCGCATATTCCAACTGCTAGTGGTATAAAATCTTGTTTTTTTAAGTTCTAGTGAGGAATACCCAGCATAGGAAATACACGGAGACTCCTGTGGGAGCTGAGGCCTAGATGAGACTACGCAGCGACGTAGGAGCAAGGAGGCTCATCAGCCGCCCTTGGTGCGCGAAGTGTATTTCCGTAGCGGTTTTATTGCACCCAACTAGTTCGCAGTTTATATCAAATATGTACCATTAATCTAAGTCAACTAAAGTAGTGTATCTTCAGGCTTTCTTATTCCTTCAAGGTTTATGCGTTCATTTTACGCTGAGAAAGTAGAATTAATTAGCATTATATAAATGCCTCCAGCATATATTTCTGATAGGACAACCTTAAGCGAATTTTTTTATGGAGGGTTTATATGAGTATGAGTATATTTGAACTAATAACGATTTTTGAAACGGATCGAAATCAGCCACCTGATTCCATTAATGCCCTTTTGGATTTCTATCAGCAAAAATACATCCACAGTGAAATTGACATAAATGAGTATCGAAAGATTTATTACTATTTGCATAGACAAGGCGCTATCTCAGCTCATGAGTATGCTTAAGCGAAACAATTAGTCCTCCAGAAGAGGGCTTTTTTTTAGTTTAAATTATTAATCTCGGGGAATGGATAAAACATCAATTAACTTTCCAGGAGGAGATAAGATGGATAAAAACAACAAAAGAAAAACACCACCACCCCAACATCAATCAAAGCAACCTGGCGTAGAGTCGAAAATGCATCCTGAGCCGGAATATATAAGTAAAGACTATAATCCAAGCAACAAATTACAAGGCAAAATTGCCATTGTTACTGGTGGTGACAGCGGAATTGGACGCGCAATCAGTATTCATTATGCAAAAGAAGGTGCAGATGTCGCGATTGTCTATCTTAACGAACATGAAGACGCAAAAGAAACACAGCGATTAGTTGAACAGGAAGATCAAAAATGCCTGCTTATTAGTGGTGATATTGGCAACCAGCCATTTTGTGAAGCGGCAGTCACAGAAGTACTTGAGACGTTTTCAAAAGTAGATATCCTTGTAAACAATGCAGCTGAACAACATCCGCAAGATGCATTCTCAAACATCTCAAGTGATCAGCTTGAACAAACGTTTCGAACGAATGTTTTCGGAACTTTTTATATGACGAAAGCAGCATTACAAAATATGCATCAGGGTAGTGTGATTATCAACACTTCATCGATAACAGCCTATCAAGGAAGTGAAGATCTAATTGATTATTCTGCTACAAAAGGTGCTATTACTTCATTTACACGCTCATTGTCACAATCATTAGTGGATAAAGGCATACGAGTAAATGCAGTTGCACCAGGACCAATTTGGACCCCGCTAATTCCTTCAACCTTCAGCGCAGGAAAAGTTGATACCTTTGGCGGAAATACTCCGATGAAGCGCCCTGGAGAACCAAAGGAGTTAGCACCAGCATATGTCTATCTCGCAAGTAATGATGCAAGCTATGTGACAGGACAAGTAATTCATATAAATGGCGGAATGATTGTTAACGGGTAAAGGGAAGTGGGTTTGTGGATTGAGCATACGGTTTAAGCAAAACTAGTAATTAGAGGACACAGAAGCCCTATTTAACATATATCAGAGTAAAACAGGGGTAAACCCGCTATATAAGGACTCTGGTGCCCGCCAAAGTTTTTACTATCTATTCAGGTTAATTTTCAGTTTATCATTTTTCATTGTTGATGGTGGCTGAGCACACGGCAGCCATGTGGTTTTTTAAATCCCTATAAAACTGACCATCAATTAACTTACAAAATTGATGGTCAGTCCAACACTGAAATCTTACGCTTCAGCTTCTTCTCTTTTTTTCTGTTTTCTGCTTAATAGGATGACTGCCAATACGAATAAAAGAAAAATGCCTATAACCGTTCCAATAAATGTCCAATTCAGTCCAGTATCATTCTGTTCGATGTATACTTCTGCTGTTTCACGTGCAAGGCCAATCTTAAATTCACCTTTTTCATTTTCCCGTACAAGATTATCACCAAGCAGACCTTTTAATTGCAAATTAGAGTTAATTCCATCAATTGAAACAGCTTGTGACTCTGTATCATTATTGATAGCGATATAGACCGTTTCACCTTTATATGAACGTTTCATCAGGCTCATGGCACCACTTGAACCTAATAGCTCATAATCCCCCTTTTGCAGGGCAGGAAATTGTGAGCGAAGTGCTGCAACTCTATTGATGAACTCTGATAAATCTTCGTCTCCACTATTAAATTGGACCATCTCCTGACTATCTGGAAACGCACCACCACCCATCGGAATCTCAGATCCTTGATAAATCATTGGAGTTCCTGGAGCAGTATACAAATAGGTTAAAGCTAATTTCCATGTCGTTAATGGATTCCGGCCATTTTTCAGCAGTTTTTGCGTAAAGCGTTCAGTGTATTTGTTATCCAAGTAGGTTAGATCCTCGCTTTTGCCACTGTCTACCCATGCATCATAAAGGGTTGAAACAGGCTCTCCTGCACTTGCAAAAGTTCCTGTGATTGGTTGATATAACGGATGATTCTCCACCATATCAATTTGTGTATTCTCTTTTATATTACCTGTATATTCCTCGCTGTTTAAAATATCTCCAAGCATATAAAAATTCGGGTTTTGTTCATTAATGTGAGCAGTCAATTCTTTTAAAAATAACTCATTGGTATAATCAGCTGCATGAAATTTATACCCATCAATGTTAGCTTCCTCAATCCAGTAATCTGCAGCATCCATTATGAATTCTTGTACTTCTGGGTTGGACTGATCAAGTACAACAGCTTGATCAAGCCATTGGTATGACTGAACATTATTGTTTTCTTTCAGCCAGTCACTTTTACTTGAATCCTCTGTGATGGGATTTGTCGCTGACACGTAGTTTGTTACAAACTCCATTACTACTTTGATGTCACGTTCATGGGCTTCTTTTACTAGATTTTTCAAGTCCGCCATTGTACCAAACTGGTCATCAACTTTATAAAAATCTTCAACCCAATACCCGTGATATCCACCAGGTGCGTTTTCCATAATTGGCGACAATACAATTGTGGTATACCCTAATTCTTTTAAGGTACCAAGTTTATCAGTTACTCCTTGTAAATCTCCACCATGATAAGCAAGGGGATCATCCAAATTAACCTGCTCACCCGCTGCAGGATCACCGTTATTGAAGCGATCAACTAACAGATTATAAATAATTTCACTATGTATGGTTTCTTTTTTCGCTGCTTGTACCGGGTTATTTATTCCCAACGAAAAAGAAATAATTATAAATGCTACTAGTAAGTGTTTCATCATTGTACTCCTTTTAGAAAACTTGGACAATTGTTAAAATAAAAGCGTGTTTTCACTTTGCAACTGCCAGAAAATGATAATTGATACCTCCCTATTATTAACCTTTTTCAAAAATAGTCAATGAATACTGTGATATTGTCGAAAATCCTTCATATTTAAGATTTATTCCGAAAAGTCATAGGTTGTAGAAAATAAGTGAGATAGTTCTTCCTCTGGGTTTATATGCAATTTTGCGCTGTTTACAGCAATTGGCCCTTCATTAAATCCGCCGGCAATCAGTTGAAGTTTGTGCTGGTAGTTGGCTATATCACCAACTGCAAACATACCTGGGATTGAAGTCGCCATTTCGCCATTTACTCTAATGGTGCCACCTTCCATTTCCATTCCCCAGTCTGCAATAGGTCCAAGGTCAATTTCGAATCCATGATTTACGATCAATGTATCGATCTCAAGCTCTTCCACTTCATTTGTATGCAAATTTTTAACGAATGCGCTTGAAATTTGTCCTTTATCCCCTACTAACTTATCCACGGAATAAGGAGTCTTAACATCCACAGATGAGTGCTTCATCTTTGTAATATTACTTTCAATTCCGGTAAAAGCTGTTTTACGGTAAACCAATGTAACCTGATCTGCTATTGACTCTAATTCGTTTGCCCAGTCAACTGCCGAATTTCCTCCGCCAGACAAAAGTACACGTTTTCCCCGATAACTTTCCAAGCGCTTTATCGTATAATCCAGGCTCTTTTCTTCAAATTGATGTGCATTCGGCAATTCCAATTTCGTCGATTTAAGCGTCCCAAAGCCTGTTGCTACGATAATCGTTCGAGTGTAATGTTTCGCTCCATTGTCACTTGTAAGGATAAACGTACCGTCATGACGTTTTTCTGCATGTAAGCATTGTTCTCCTAAAACAATAGTCGGATTAAACGTCATTGCTTGCTCAATCAATTGATCAGTCAGCTTTTCGCCGGAAATATTCGCTATACCTCCAATATCCCTAATTACTTTTTCAGGATAAAAATAGGGAACTTTTCCACCTAAAAATGGCAGATATTCAATTATTTTTGTTTTCATCTCACGCATGCCGCTATAAAAGGCAGTGAACAAGCCCACAGGTCCTCCGCCAATAATCGTAACGTCATAAACTTCATGTTGTTCGGACATAAAAAAACCTCCCCGGCTTATTTGGTTTTAACCAAAAGATATACAAAATAAGGTGTACTAAGGACAGCCACAACAACTCCGGCAGGTATTTCTGTTGGCGTTAACAGATTTTTGCCGATTGTATCTGAAACCATTAACAAAAGTGCACCAATTAACGTTGAAATCGGAATAATATATTGATGCAACGGCCCAATTATCCTACGTGCAATATGCGGTACAACTAGTCCTAAAAAGGCAATTGCTCCACCAGCAGCAACACTAGCTCCGGCTAAAGCAACTGCGATAAGCAGCAGCAGACGTCTATCCCCTTCAACTTTAGACCCTAACCCAGCAGCCACATCATCACCGAGGTTTAGGACATTAAGTACGTTTGCCTTGTGGAGTGCATAAGGAACGAGTATAAGGATCCATGGCAAGAGAGCTAACACAAATGACCAATTGGCGCTCCATATATCACCGGAAAGCCAAACGGTTGCCTGTCTGAAGTCCTGTGGGTTCATTTTCAGCTGAAAAATAATTAAGGCTGCACTGAATCCTGCGTTCACACCTATTCCCACAAGCACCAGCCGTATCGGATTGACACCGTTTTTCCAGGCTAATGTATATACCAAAAATGCGGCGAATAATGCTCCAACTAACGCAAATAGCGGCATTATAAAAATGGATAACGTTGTATTCAATGAATCCTGTATAAAAAATATAAATAAGACGACCGCAAGTCCTGCCCCAGTATTAATACCTAAAATGCCGGGGTCAGCCAGATCATTTTGGGTGACACCCTGCAGAATTACTCCGGATACCGCAAGTCCTGAGCCAATCAGTAAAGCTAAAATAATCCCTGGTAAACGAAAGTCAAACAGCACAAGACCTTGTCTTTCCGTCCCCTGCCCAATTATCGTCCTTACTACATCTAATGGCGCTATATTGATAACACCAGTACTAAGGCTGATAAAGAACATAGTGATAATTAATACGATTAATAACGCTATAATACCAATAAATCGACCTGTTTTCTTTTGATAAATCGGGTTCATTATTTGCCACCCCCACTGCTGCCACGAGCTAGATATAAAAAGAATGGTACACCAATGAGCGATGTTATCGCACCAACCGGCGTTTCATATGGGGCATTTATCAGCCTTGAGACAATGTCGGATAAAACCAGCAGAAGTGCACCGAATAATGCCGATGAAGGTATAATCCAGCGAAAATCCGTACCCATGATAAACCGGGACATATGAGGAATGATCAGGCCCATAAAACCAATTGCACCAGCAACAGAGACTGCTGCTCCAGTTAAAATAAGTACAGTCAGAATGCCTAATATTTTAATGACGATATTATTTTGCCCAAGCCCTACTGCAACATCTTCACCAAGATTTAATACTGTAATTGATTTTGCTATCATAAAAGCAATAAATATTCCGATAGCACCAGATATCAGCAAAACCTGAATAGAGCTCCAGTTTGTTCCTGCCAGTCCCCCAGCAAGCCAGAACCCTAATTGCTTTTCAAGCTTAAAATGAAGTGCAATTATAGTTGAAACCGAGCTTAATAGTGTCCCAATTGCAACACCTGCTAATGCAAGTTTAACCGGTGTCAATCCCCCCGTTGAAAAAGAACCAACCATAAAGACCAGAACAACTGCAATACCGGCACCCGCAAACGAAGCAATTGTTAAACCAAGACCAGATACACCTGGAATAAATGCCATTGTCAGAACTAGAGCGAATGCCGCTCCATTGGTGACCCCCATGATTGAAGGTGAAGCTAACGGATTACGGGTCATACCCTGCATAATAGCACCTGATACAGCTAAAAATGCACCAACAAGTGCTGCAGCAATCGCACGTGGAAGCCTCAATTCCTGAATGACCTGATGGGATGTTATATCTCGATCAAAGTTAATAATCGCCTGCCAAACAGTTGATAAATTTATATCTACGGCCCCATAAGCAATTGATAGTCCCATTGCAAGTAATAATGCTATTATAGTTAAGATATTGATTATTATTTTTAAGAATGACGAATGCTGAATAGTAGATAACATGATTTTCTCCTGCAATTACAATTTATTTCCTAATGTAAAAGTATAAGCCTTCAATCTTCCCACTGCAATGACAAAAATTTAATTGACATTACAATTGAAAATGATTATCATTACCATTAGGGATTTATTATAACATAAGAGGAGACTTACATATGTTTAAAATTAAAAAATCACGTTTTTTATTAATGAATTTTACCTTGTTGCTAATATTAATTATTTCAGCATGTGGCGGTGATAATTCAGATTCAACCTCAGATGGCAGTGATCAGGACAGCAAACAGAACTCCGAGGTAACGGTAGACAGTAAGATGGGGGAAGTTACCCTCCCAACTGACGCAGAGCGGATTATTGCTCCCTTTCATGAAGACGCATTACTCGCACTTGGCGTTACCCCGGTTGCCAAATGGGCAATCGGACAGAGCATCCAGAATTACTTGGAATATGAACTAATGGATCTTCCAAAAATCGAATGGAATCTCCCCCTTGAACAGGTTCTAAATCAGAACCCTGATTTAATCATACTCGAGCATGGTATCGATAGTTATGAAGGATCATATGAAGATTATCAAAAAATTGCTCCAACTTATGTCATGAAAGAAGAAACAACAAACAGCTGGCGTAAGCAAATAGAAACGTTTGGCAAGATTCTTGGAAAAGAAGATAAAGCCGACGAAGCCCTAAATCAATATAAAGACAAGGTAGAAAATGCAAAAGAAACATTAAGTGGTGCAATAGGCGATGAAACTGTTGCAGCGATTTGGGCAACAGGGAATCAGTTTTTTGTATTTGAAGAAAATCGCCATAGTGCAGAGGTACTTTATTCAGAATTAGGGATTAATTCACCAGAACTCATTAAGAATCTCGGAGAGGCCCAAACACAATGGAATCCTCTTTCACTTGAGAAGCTTTCCGAATTAAAAGCCGATCATGTTTTCCTGCTTGCTTCAGAAGGTGAACAAGGAATCGATACATTGAAAAACAGTGATGTCTGGCAAAGTACCCCAGCAGCCGAAAATGGTAATGTATATACTTTGAATGACCCGAGTAACTGGACTAATAAAGGATTAATCGCTTCCGAAAAAACAATCGATGATGTACTTAAAGCGTTAACGAAATAACTGTTCTACCAATACAATCGAATCTCACCGGTCAAAAGTGTCATTATTTATTAAATTAAATATGACACTTTTTTACGTTGGCATTCGATTATAGTTATGAACAGACACAATAAGTCTAGGGAAATGTGATAGCTTGAGCCGGGATATTGTGAACTTGAGCCGACTTTGTGACAGCTTGGGCCAAAAAATTGTGAACTTGAGCCGATATTGTGACAGCTTGAGCCAAATGCCAAAAACACACTAAAAAAGGACCTCTCCTCACTGGAAAAGTCCTTCCTTGATCACCTATGGTAAAAAGCCAAATCCTAAACGTCCAAAACCTAAAATTAATGTGAGAATAATTGCGATAGCAAGCTGAATCCACCAGCTTTTTGTTGCTTCTTCTCTTCCCATTTTCAAGCTGATCATTTCCATGGCAAAAATAGCCCATATTCCTGCAAGCCCTTTAAAGATGGCTTCTCCCATTTGCGGGCCGCTGAAGTATGCTGCAAGCAGTGTACCACCGGAATATAATATTAATAAATAGTCCAGACGCAGTATCATTTGTACTATCTTTGCACCTTTTGCCTTGTCTGATTTGTGCAGCACTACCACTACAATAAATAGAATAGCTGCCAAGACCCATGCAGTGACGTGTAGATGTGTATTCATTTATGTTCCTCCTATGCATTAATACATAATAAAACTATCATATCATGTACCACTAAGAAATTCATTTGAAAATTATTTGAACATCCCAAACTAGAAGTAAAATAGTATAAAAACTGTTATACTATAAAGTGTAATGGAGATATAAAATCGGAGGGATAGTATGGTACAAAACAGTCAGCAAATTATTGATCAGACTCAGGAATATGGGGCTAAAAATTATCACCCGCTTCCTGTTGTCATATCTAAAGCGGAAGGTGTTTGGGTTGAAGATCCAGAAGGCAATCGCTACATGGATATGCTTAGTGCCTATTCAGCAGTTAACCAAGGTCATCGTCACCCGAAAATCATTGATGCATTAAAAAAACAGGCAGACCAAGTAACACTAACCTCACGAGCTTTTCATAATGATCAGTTAGGTCCATGGTATGAAAAGATTTGCAAATTAACCAACAAAGAAATGACACTCCCAATGAATACTGGAGCTGAAGCTGTCGAGACAGCTATTAAAACAGCGCGTCGCTGGGCTTATGATGTAAAAGATGTTCCTGAGGGCAAAGCAGAAATAATTGCTTGCGAAGGTAACTTCCACGGACGTACGATGGCTGCAGTTTCGTTATCTTCAGATGCAGAAAATAAGCGTGGTTTTGGACCAATGCTTCCAGGAATAAGAGTCATTCCATACGGAGATATTGACGCTTTAAAGGCAGCTATTAACGAAAATACTGCAGGCTTCTTATTCGAGCCAATTCAAGGCGAAGCTGGAATTGTCATGCCACCGGAAGGATTCCTTAAAGAAGCATATGAAGTATGCTCAAAAAACAATGTATTATATATTGCTGATGAAATTCAAGCTGGATTAGGACGGACTGGAAAAATGTTTGCCTGCGACTGGGAGAATGTGTCACCAGATATTCTCATTCTAGGAAAGGCGCTAGGTGGTGGTGTATTCCCTATCTCTTGTGTCGTTGCCAACAAAAACATTCTTGGCGTGTTCAACCCAGGATCACATGGATCTACATTTGGCGGAAACCCACTAGCATGTGCGGTCTCAGTTGCGTCACTCGAAGTATTGGAAGAAGAGAAATTGGCCGACCGTTCACTTGAACTTGGTAATTATATGATGGACGAGCTTAAAAGCATCGATAATCCGAAGATCAAAGAAGTACGGGGTAAAGGACTGTTTATCGGTGTTGAACTAAATGAAGCTGCTCGCCCATACTGCGAGGCATTGAAGGAAAGAGGCCTTCTATGTAAAGAAACACATGAAAATGTAATTCGATTTGCTCCTCCACTTATCATTGAAAAGGATGACCTGGAATGGGCAGTAAACCATATTAAAGATGTGTTAAAAGGTTAGAAAACTTGCCATTCGTTAAAGGGATTCTTATGAAAGCGTATTTTGCTTTCTTAGAACCCCTTGTACTCTGGAGTGCAAGCCTTTGGGTGAATTGCCTTAGTTGCACTTATGCAGTAAGAAAGTAGTTATACTTTCTTATCTGCCTAGAATTAAATAAAGTGGCTGGGATAAAAGTATTTAGTCAAAGTAAAATCCGAACTATGATTCAAAATTCTTGAAATAGAATTCGAATTAGTTCGGATTTTTTATTGCAGATTATATATAAACTGCGACATAGATTCGATTAATATCATTTAGTGAGGGTCACTAACCGCGCAGTTGGAATATACTCGCGCACCTAGGGCTCACCACGAGCCTCCGACGCATAGGACGTGCTAGTGCAGACGTTGCCACAGGACGTGGCGTACTTAGTCTGCCTCGCTCGCAAAGAACGCTCCCTGTGGGGTCTTCTTAGGATCGCTGTCCCACAGGAGTCTCGCATATTCCAACTGCTAGTGGTATAAAATCTTGTTTTTTTAAGTTCTAGTGAGGAATACCCAGCGGAGGAAATACACGTAGACTCCTGTGGGAGCTGAGGCCTAGATGAGACTACGCAGCGACGTAGGAGCAAGGAGGCTCATCAGCCGCCCACGGAAAGCGAAGTGTATTTCCGGAGCGGCATAATAACACTCAAACTTTTTTAAAGTGTGTCGCAGTTTATATCAATTACGTATTAGATTCAACGAGAATCAACATTGCTCCAGTATCGCATCTTATGTCTACACGCAATGACTAAAAAACCACAGACCTTATCGAGAAAGTTTAGTTTACAGATGGTTTCTCATTTGAGATATCACTAAAAATACCAACATATTTAATGATTTCTCCTTCATCACCTTCAATTGCGCTTATAGTCAACCATTCATGAAAGACTTCACCATTTTTTCGTTTATTCCAAATATCACCCTGCCAATAATGGTTTCTCTCCAGCTCATCCCACATGGATTGATAAAAATCAGCAGTATGATAACCAGAACTTAATAATTTTGTCTTTTCTCCTAATGCTTCTTCGGCTCTGAACCCGGTTACTTCAGTAAAAGCTTTATTTACGTTTGTTATTACTCCAGTTGTATCTGTAACCATAACACCTTGACCAGTGTTTTCCACAATTTGATTGGAAAGGTTAAGCTTATCTGAATAATACATCCAAATGACAATAATTAAACTTGCTAACGCGAACTGCGATAAAGCCATAAATCCAATTGCATAGTGACCTGTCAGGCTGAAAACAGTAGACAAAATTAGTGGCGGGAAGAAGCCTCCTAAGCCACCCATTGCTGCAACAATACCATTTACTATTCCACCTTGTTTTGAGAAGTAAAAAGGAACTAGTTTAAAAACAGTCCCATTCCCAATCCCAGAACAAATCGCAACGGTTAACGTACCGACCGTATACAATGTGATCGTTGGAGAAAATGATAGCAAAACCCCGGACAATGTTAACCCAGTAAATACGAGTATTAAGATTTTAAAGGGATCAAACTTATCCCCAAGCCAACCACCAAGGGGACGAATTAATGTACAAAGTGCGATAAAACCAGCTGTACGCAGCCCAGCATCAACTTCTGTCAAATTAAATTCTGATACTAAGAAATTTGGAAGATAAACTGTAAATGCTACAAACGAACCAAAAGTCAGAAAGTAAAATAGACTTAGAAACCACAGCTTTTGATTACGATAAACTGATTTAATTTGATTCTTTAGTGGTGTCGATACCTTTGGTTCATTGCGATCACCGAAGAAGAAGTTTAATATTGCGAACAATATTAACGGTATTATTAATAAACGGACAGTTACTTCCCAGCCAAATTGCCCAGCAATAATCGGTGCCCCAAAGGCAGTTAGCGCTGTACCAATATTACCGACACCATAGATTCCATTTACGAAGCCATGACGTTCTTTTGGATAATATTTAGGAAGTGAAGTTACACCAGTAGAGAAAATTGCTCCACCGACACCAATAAATAAGCCAGCAATAATTAAACCGATAAATGAACTAGCTATGCTAATATAATATACCGGAAATATTAAAAAGATAAGACTAATTAAAAATATCCACCTGGCTCCAAAACGATTCGTCCAATACCCGATAGGTACTCGTAAAATAGACCCTAAGATAACAGGCACTGCTGTAACCCAAGAAACTTGCCCAATTGTTAAATTAATATCCTCTTTAATAAATGGCATTAATGAAGATAAAATTACCCATACCATAAATCCAGCAACTAAACTTAATGTTTGGAGGGGTAATTGTAATTTCTGATTACTCAATATTACTTCTCCTTTCACTGCCGAATCCTAATGTCTTTAAGACGTTCAACAATTTAAAATATGTAAAGTATTTTGTTCAGTATAACTTAAATACCTTTTCTTTTGTACCTTTATCTTTGACATTACTGTGGCGGTTTCGCTTGATAATAAAAACGCCACACTGATGTACAATTCTCACCTGCTGCTTACATTAGGAATTCCTCCGTTTCACTTTTCGTAATGACTGTTTTTCTTTGTAGGTAAGACTTCGCCAGATCCATTCAAGCGGCCCAAAACGATACCTTGCCAGCCACCATTTACTGCAGATAATTTGCAGACTAAAGACAACTGCAACAATTCCCATGGCAACGATTGGCCTTATGGAACCATATAACCCGAAACCCACTCCATAAAACAATATAAAACATATGATTGATTGGGTTATATAATTTGTTAAAGACATTCTGCCAACATATGTGAGCGGTTTTAATATTAGTTTTCCAAAACTGCTTCTGCTCAACAACGTTATTGAAAATAAGTAGAATAATGCGGATCCAGTCCCGCCAACATTATCCTGAATATACGAGAACCAAGTCGGATTTCCATATAAATATGGACCCATTTTTAGTGCTGCAAAGAACAGAAAGCTAATAAACCATACTATAAGGACTGTTTGTTTGTGTTCGTCGGGCTTGTGCAGCCACCTTTTTCTTGCAATGAACATACCGAATAAAAACAAAGGTAATAATGTTGTTGCTAAAAGCAAACTGGAGAATAAACTATTCGAATAAAGCCAGTCGCTAGCGTTTTGAGATAAAATTACTGCCAGATCACTGCTACTATAATTTTCCTTCACAAGTGAAATTTTTGAAGTGTTATAACCATCCAAAAATGCCCTTGCATCAAATAACATTCTTGAAAAGTAGATTACACTGAGTCCTAACATCAGTGTTCCCCAGACCAACAGCGTTTTATTTTTGCGGTTCACAAACGCCACTAAAAACAGACCAACAACCCCGTATGATAATAAAATATCACCATGCCAGAGTAAAAATGCATGTATCAAACCGAAACAGATTAATATAAGTAACCTTCGAAATAAGAATGGATAGACATCAGTATTTTTTTCTACCAGACGTTCTTTTAGGATCTGAAAGCCAAATCCAAATAAAAGTGAGAAGAGTGTATAAAAGCTTGCCTGAAAGAAAATATCAATAACTACTTGTGTAGATTGATCAACAGTGGATGTCCATGCATCTTCCTCCCCACCGTACATAAAATATGGTGCAGAGAAAGCTCCAATGTTTACGACGAAAATTCCTAAAATAGCAAAACCGCGAGCGGCATCAATCCATGTTAATCGTTTGGATCCCTGCAATGGCGAAGCAACATTCATTCGTTTCACTACCTTTCTTAGAATCCTTATACTTTGGAAAGCAAGTCTAAAGTTTAAGCTGTACTTATGCAGTAAGAATAAATAACTGCAAAAATAGATAGTTTTTTTCTACTATTCTATAAATTAATAATAACTTCTTTTTGCTGCTTCAACAAATTTTCACCTTAATCATAAACTAAACCTGAAGGAGGATTTAACATGCCAGCAAAAGTCGGCGCAGTCAAAGTAATTAATATAGGCTCTTCCAGCATCTTTAACATTGGAGATGTTTATTCAATGAGTCCTGAAAGCACTGCAAAAACATATGCTGGTGGTGGTTCCTTTAATACAGGGGATGGGACCCATATAAGGCTAAAAGAGTCAAATACGTATGTACGGGATACAGATGTAGCTGATCAGAATATAGATAATTAATGGAGTGTATACCATGAATTTTACTATTCACCAATCTATAAGTATTCATATGTTAAAAATAGGCGCGATCACAAATTCTTCAGTTGTACAAATTGGGAGCACCGGAAGTATTCAGGCACAATCGGATATTTACAATACAGGGGAGTATGAAGAAGCTGCGGAACCGGCTGAACCTGTTGGTCAGTCTTCAATCATTCGATTGCAACAGCCTGGTCAATAGCACATATTTGCCTGTTATGCATATGTTACTATAGGTATTTGCCTAGTTGTAAGGAGGGCACACTCTTATGAATAGCTGGAATAATTATATGTATAACTTACTGCAACGCATTGATGAGCAGGACAGAAAAATCAGGTCACTGGAATCAAGAGTCGAGAAGTTTGAACAAAAAGAATCGAACCACAACAACATTGAAAAAATTGAATATCACTTTGACCAGCTGAAAATAGAGAATCTTGATGGAACTCTCCACATTGGTTTGTCACCAAATGACCTGAAAGATATAGAAGATCTCTCTGTTCCACCTGGCAAAACACCAGTCAAACAACAATTATTATCTGACTTAAATAGGTACCTAAAAGAACATGGAGCAAACCTAATCCGTAATATAGCTGACCAGAATCATTTTTCTATTGATAACACAGATCCATCAATACTTATCGAGGATATGGCCAAACAGCTACCCGAACGAATCACGTTTTATGAAGAAGAATCCAAACGTAACAATCAAAACCTTTCAGAGGACCAGAAGAAGCAATTCATTATGGAGCAAATTAAAAATGAAATTCATCATTCGTTAACAACATATATGGAAAGGAATGATTCAGAAAATGAATATGGAAGTTCATAACTGGGGTTTACAAGTCGGAAATGTTCAAATAGATGCGATCACATCTTCGTCTGTGTTTTTAGTAGGAGACAGTGAAGATATAATCCTCTCATCATTCTTCGATACTCCACCAGAAGCAACTATGATTGGTTCCATCGTTCCACTATCAGGATGAGGGGTTTTATTGATGCAAAAGCGAACAGCATCCGTTAGACATATCAGAGTTCATGGTCTAACATATAGCGGAATTTTTAATATTGGCGATACATTAAATGCCCGTCCGAAATCAAGGGGAATTGCAATCCAAAAAGAAGGTGCAACTTTTGTAGGTGATGAGGGTCTTCATTTTAATAAATTTTCACTATTTCAGCGGGACGCGAACTGGCCGACTAATGCCACAGGAGTCCAAAAAAATACACTAAATCATTCTAATGTAATTAAAGTAGGGAACATATCTATCCTCGGGGTCAGTCAATCATCTATTTTGCATATTGGTAACCTTAATGAATTATCTGCAGAAGCAAGGGTTAAACACTTCCGTCAGTATACCACTGACACGGATAACAACATGACATCATAAACTATGTGTATCCTGAAAAATAAATTCTGGAGGAGTTCTTCATGCCATCAATTGTTGGACCAATAAAGATAAATAGTGTGGGTGGTGGCGTCATAAACTTTGGTGATTCCTTTTATCTCGCACCTAAAAGTACTTCCAAAACAAACACAGGTGCAGGATCACAAAACACTGGTGATTTCATTTGTACCAATAGTGGTTTAAGCTCCACCAACCCATTTGACCCTGATGTGAACGATCAGAATTTAACAGCTAATGCTTAATTTAAAAGAACTGTCCAATTGATGCGACAGTTCTTTTGGCTATTTGCTCCTATTTTCGTGTGACTGATTGAAGTCCCAATACGAAATGATACTTCCTCCTCGACAAGTAACGTGTTCCCTCTCCTATTACAAAATCTAGAATCAACACCTGATAGCTTAAGTATATTTATTCACTACAAGGCACTTTTCTTCCTATTCAAATTCTGATTGATCAATGAATAATAATTGCAAAACATATATTAGTAAAAAAGCTGCCATTGCGAGTGAACCCCAACCAAGTGTCTTCTGCTCCACTTCCAAATAGTTATTGCATATCTGACTATCCGCCCCAATATACAGCCACGCCATTAGTCCAAACATGATAACAAAGAATACATAAGTAATATTTCTGCCAACTTCCCCAAGTTTCATCCAGCTATCACGTAGAGGAATCCCTGCTAAAAACGGCAAACTGATAAATTTAAATACCTCTACCATTTGTATAGTAACAGCCTCATCCATCGAACGTGGGATCATCCAGTAACTCCAAATAACAATGAATAATAGAATTCCAGGTACACCGTTACCATTCCATTTTTCAAAAAAACCCGGAAACTTCATCTGAAAAAATCGTGCCATTAGAAATCCAGATATCACAAGGAGTGGCATTTGCATATGCATGTGCACAATCATAATCGATTCAAGTAAATTAGCTACAGGTGGAAGAATTAGAAAGACGTAAAGCATTAAACCATAGATTGCTTGTTTCATCGTCTATTCCCCCTCTTCACTGTCAAGAATATTTACAACAGTATCAGCAGCTTCATCAATTCTGGTGAAATCCATCACTTGCTGCAAATGGCCGGTTTTTCCTATAAAATAGAAAGCACTATTATGTGTGAAGTCTCCATTACCATCAGGGATAACAATTACGCCCAGTTTTTCAAGTAGAATGTCCAGTTCCGATTGGTCATTTATTCTTGCCATGCGCCACGTTTCTCCATCACTTCCAAAGTAGGATCTGTATTTGGTTAACGTTGCTGGATCATCTCTTGCAGGGTCAAAACTTATACTTAGAAAGACGATGTCCTCACCAATATACTTACTCGGAATTTGATCATAGACATCTGCCATGTTCATTTCTAGCTGTGGACATACGGTGGTACAACTTGTATACATAAATGTTAGAAATACGTATTTTCCTTCTGCAAATTCATCAAAAGTATATGTTCGCTCGTGACTGTCCTCCAAAGTTACAGAAGGAAATTCAGGCTTGTTTTGTAATACTTCATATGTTCTGGCACTTTCTGCTGTAAATGCACGGAATCCATCGGTTCCAATAAAAAATAAACCAATTCCAAATATGATTACGAGAATGATAGCTATTAAATTACGTCTGTCCTTGATCATAACCGATCACTTCCCAAGTTTGTAATTTATCATTCGTTTTACTTTAGAAAACTTGGCAGTAAGAAAGTACTTATACTTTCCTACTGCTTAAAAAGATAGCCCCAAACAGGACTATCTCTTTAATTTTGTTTCAACTACCATGTTCTGATTGGTGGTGATCCGGGTCCACCGTTAACAACAAAGTCTACAATCGGTACAACGTAGGCCATAGCTACAACCATTAGCATTAAGATAATCCAAATGCTCCAGCGTTCAGTCCATAGTGGTGTAGGTGCTTCATTTTCCTCAGCTTCACCAAGAGGGAATTCTGTTTCACCTTTTGGAGCGAAAAACATCATATTGAATACTGCATAAACTTGAATAATTACACCTAAAAGCAGTAATGTTCCTCCGAATGCCATAACATACTCGTAAGGCACCCAGCTTAATGCAATTTCATGGTCTCCATACGTTGTGAAAGATGTCCGTCTTGGGTCACCCAACAGCCCTACTAAATGCTGTGAACCTGACATGAAGATCATTCCGACTGTCCAGATAATTGTCTGGATAACACCAAGTCTATTCATTTGAGGGGTTAGCTTACGCTTAGATAGAAACGGTACAAGCCAATAAGTAATCCCAAAGAATGTTAAGACAACTGTTACACCTACAGTTATATGGAAGTGCCCAACAACCCACATTGTGTTATGAATTACCTGGTTCATCTGGTTACTTGTATTGACAATTCCACCAGCACCGCCAGGGATAAAAGCAATCATAGCAATCATCGGGGCTAAGAAACGCACATCTCCCCATGGAAGTTTTGTGAACCAGCCTAATAGTCCTTTACCACCGCGTTTTCTGCCAGCTCTTTCAAACATAGCGAATATGGCGAACGCAGTCATCAATGAAGGGAATGCGATTGATGTACTCATAAACACGTGTAAAAACTTAACTGATTCTGAAATTCCTGGGTCAATAATTTGATGGTGAAATCCACCAGGAATGTTTAAAATAACTAATAATATTACAACAACTCGAGCAAGTTTATCACTAAACACTTTTCCGCCGATAATCTTTGGTATTGCTACATACCATGCTGAAATTGCTACAATATACCAAATATTTACCAATGTGTGTCCAAAACTCCAAAATAGTGTTCGGCTAACCATGACGTTAATTGTTTCTTTCCATCCCAACGACCAAGGAATGAGCGTTAATACTTCTACTGTTACACCAATACTTCCGAAGAACCAAAGTATGAATACACCCATTGCGAAGAAAGCATACAGCGGCGTTACTTGACCACGATGATTTTTTCTCCAATGATTGTAATTGATGAATGCTCCAAAACTGCATGACCATATACCTAGCACAACAAATACTAACCCGATATAAAAGATAGGTGATGCAGCAAGTGGTGGATAAAACGTATATAAAACGGACGCTTCATTCATTAAAATTGTTATTACTACTAGTACTACTCCTAACAGCATCAATCCAAGTCCAACCCAAGCCATTTTCCTCACTTTTGGAAGAAGTCCTCCTAATGTATGGGATAGAACTGCATATAAATAACCAATTGTGAATGTAGCTGTAAAAACTAGAATTAATAAAATACCGTGTGCTGTTAACACTTGGTAATAGTTTAACCATGCTGGCAATTCCAGAAGACCGGCCCTCTGAAGTCCTTGTACTAATCCTAAAATTCCGCCAATAAGTAATGTAATAAAGGCTACTGATAAATATGATTTCGATATTTTAGCATCCAGAGGATTAACGCCTAATCCTTTATTCGCCTTCTCGCGAAATGTTTCTTTTATTGATTGTTCCATTTGACTTTACCTCCTTTACTTCACCGTGATTGTCGTGGACATAAGCTGATGCCCCGCACCGCAATATTCATTACATAACACTAGATACTCGCCTGGCTCATCAAATGTGTGAGTGATTTCTTGGATGTGACCTGGCATTACCATTGCATTAATGTTTGTTCCAGCAACTTGAAAGCCATGAACAACATCTTTGGAAGTCATTGTAAATGTCACTTCTGCCCCAGCTGGAACTTCAATATCGCTGGGAGTAAAGCCAAACGCTTGTAATGTCATAACTACTTCATATTCGTTTTCCCCAACCTTTTTCACGCCAGGATTATCAAATGGAGCAGTTTGATCTACTTGCTCAGGATCAATATTTTCTTTATTACTTGGTGGTCCCATACCTAACGCGAATGTTTGATAACCTACTATAACCATAAATAAAATTAAAATACCGGCACTTAATCCAAGCCAAATTTCTTCTAAGCGATGCATATCGTTTCCCTCCTATACTCTGGACATATATAACCAAAAGACTCCTACCCACATAACAACGATGACTCCTAACACAAATAACACGGAAACCATTGTACCTTTTAATGATGTTTCTTCTTTATTTTCGACTGGAGTACTCGTTTTTGCTGCTTCCATCACAAATCCCCTCCTTGTAAACTATCTTTCTACTACATCTTATTTTTTTAAGGTGTTTTTCGAAGTGAACTAAATCACACGAATACGTGATTTTAATTACATGAAGAATTCCAGTAATCATTTGCAAAGAATTCCAAAAAAAATAAAGAGCAAAACCCTTGATATGACAGGGTCTTACTCTTTAAATATAACCATTATAATTTGTAACTACTTCGACACATTTTCGGAAATTATATTTATTAAAAAACTGATATTCATTAGCCAACCCAATGAAAACATAATTTACTTTCATAGATGACTTTTTACTTTAAGTGCAAATCTTATGGACTTATTCAGTCAGAGAGTATTTATACATTCTTAACTGCCAGTAAAAGTTGCTTGGAAAAGAAATAAAGATATGTCTCTTTTACTTGTTCATACCAAATATGTTCCACCGCATGTTTGTACAAATTCATTTGAATTTTATACCTGTCTAAAAGTTTATCTTCTACATGGCTGGTTACTTCCTCAGTGATGGCATCAGTCTTATAATCAAGAATAATCCACCCATCATCTTTTGGAATAACACAGTCTATCACACCTTGCACCAATACTTGTTCGTCCGTATTATTGGTCCAGTTTGCATACACTTCTTTTGCAGATAACGAAAGGCTGAATGGTACTTCCCGATAAATAATCGGTGATTCCATGATTAATTGGGCAATTGACGTGTTGAAAAATTGTTCAACAGCAGTGGTCTCGATAACCTCTGCCTCCTGTTTCGTCAAAACTTCCCGTTCTACTAATTGTTCCACAAATTCTTCTATTTCTGTTGCAGTCATTGGCTTCGTCAGTGGTATATGCTGCATCACTGTGTGCATTGCGGTACCACGTTCTGCCGCAGTAATCGATTTTTGTTTTTGCATAAAAGCAGGGCGTTTGGCGATTGGGGCTTGAGACGTTTGGATAAGCTGTTCACCACTATATTCATCTTTTATCTCACGCTGTCTTTTAATTTCGGTCACTGTTTGTTTGGCCCTGTAAGTTGCAGCTTCAAGATACGGATACGTGTAAGCAAGGCGATCGTTAACAGCCCAATCCAAGTGGCTATCATCCAATTCCAGCGGCTGCCAATTCAAGATATTTTCTTTTCGCTCTAGATCAGCTTGCGTAACTGCTTCATCTAGATTGGTTAGCGAACTGCCGTGTAAAATTGAAACATTCCATTCAGAAGGATCGATTTGGATTGCTTCCAAAACAGCATCATCAACCTCCAACGTCCGCAGTACATCATTTCCTTTGTGACGGATTAAAGCAGGACCAACCCAATCAAGGTATGTTTTTGATTCAATCCTGTAATGTGCAGGAAGAATCCATTCCGAATGATCAATCATTTTTTCCCATTTCTGTTGTTTCTTTTCAAATGATGGGACATTACCAACCATCACTAACTTCTCTTTCGCGCGTGTCAATGCAACATATAATACACGCATTTCCTCTGCCAGGAGCTCTCGCAATTTTTCTTTTTGCAATGCATGGTGAAACAGTGTCGGATAGGTTATCCGTTTGACCGGATCAATATATTTACTGGCAAACCCTAAGTCTTTATGCAATAAATAACGACGTTTCAAATCCATAAAATTAAATTGTTTATCCATCGCTCCCAGGATAACAACTGGGAACTCCAAACCTTTACTTTTATGAATCGTCATGATTCGGACAACATCCTCTTGCTCACTTAATGCCCGGGCTGCCCCAAGATCATCACCACGCTCCTCCATACGTTCAATAAACCTCAGGAAGCGGAATAATCCACGGAACGATGTTGACTCATATCCTCTGGCACGATCATATAGAGCTCTAAGATTCGCTTGACGCTGACGCCCCCCAGGCATACCGCCAACAAAATCATAATATCCTGTTTCCCGATAAATCTGCCAGATCAATTCAGATAAAGCACCCTGCCGTGATGCAAGCCGGTAACGTTCAAGTCGTTCCAGGAAATTACTTACCTTAATGGCTGTATCATCCGAATTATGACGGTTAAATGCCTTCAATGCATCATAATATGTTCCCTTCTGATCTGCTAATCGAACTAGTGACAGCTCCTCTACATTCAACCCAACAATTGGTGACTTGAGTACGGAAGCAAGCGGAATATCCTGCCTTGGATTATCAATCACTTTTAGCAGACTTAGCATGATTTTTACTTCAATGGCATCAAAATAACCTGTCGAGAGTTCGGCGTACACCGGTATTCCCTGTTTTTTTAATTCGTCGACAATCGTTGGTGCCCATGTCATTGAGCGCATTAAAATAACAACATCGCGATACTGCATATCCCGTTGTGTATCTGTTGTTTTATCGTAGACTTGTAAGGGATCGCTTTCCTTCTGTCCAATCCAGCCTTTAATTTTTTCTGCGTATGCACGTGCCTCAAGCTGTGCTTTTTCCAGATCCTGATAGTCCTCTTCATCCTGTGAAATATCCTCTTTTTCCTCTGGAACTTCACGATCAATAATGATTAGCTCTGGCTGTGGTTCAGTATGTGGTAATGTATCATACATTTTATTTGCATAAATCAGCTCAGCATCCTCATCATAGGCAATTTCCCCTAATTCCTCGTCAAGGATTTGTCTGAAAATATAGTTAGCACCAATCAGGACATGTTCACGGCTGCGGAAATTACTTGCCAAATCGATTCGTCTGGCGGGAATCCCTTCATCAGCAAAACGTTTGTATTTCTGGATAAATAACGATGGTTCTGCATGTCGAAAGCGATAGATACTCTGCTTAACATCACCAACCATAAACCGGTTTCCAGGGCCTGCCTGATCGCTAATCAGCATTAAAATTGTCTCCTGGACAAGGTTTGTATCCTGGTACTCATCTATTAATAACTCACTGAACTGTCTCTGCAAATTGACGGCTACAGTTGAAGGTAAAACCTTATCCGCAGTGGATGAATCGTCAGTTAACAATTGCAGGCAATAATGTTCCAAGTCAGAAAAATCAACAATAGCTCGTTCCCGCTTTTGTTCTGTAAATCGTGTTTTAAATTGTTTCACAATCTCTGTTAATTGCCTGATCACCGGGGCCAGTTCCTGCATATCTGCAATGTGGCCTGTCAAATCACGGCTAAACCAGCCTTCTTTCATTTCATTCCATCGTTTCTTATAGCTATCACGCAATTTTTTAACCTTATCTTTTTTGGCATCATCACAATCGACTTTTTTGCCTGATAGCTTAGCAAAAGAACTTGTCGCCATATGTGCTTGCAAATCATCCCACGAATTCAGATGTGCCAATGCTATTTGCAAATTTTCCGCATCTGAATCAATTGCATCCGCATAATGGTATGGTCCATCACTTTCTCTTGTTAGTTCCATTGCAAGATTTATTTCTTGCTGCATCGCTTCCAGCTGGTTTTTAGCTTCTCTTTTTATGATTGACAGCCACGGCAATTCATCTTCATTCCAATCATTTGGAATATCATAGACATCTGCAATTTGATCAAGCCACATATCCGGCCACGGATTTTGCGCCGCAAATGTATATAAATCAAGGACAAGGCTTTCCACATCTGCATCACTGCGATCACTGGAAAAGCGGTCTACAACAGCGAAAAAACTCTTTTGTTCCTCGCCTTCTTTCCCGTACCATTCTTCAAATAAGTCATCAATTACTTCCTGTTTAATTAAATCTGCTTCCATATCATTAGCAATACGAAAAGCGGGATCAATATCCAGTAAATAAGCATATTGTTTTACCGTATCAAGGCAAAACGAGTGTAAAGTTGATATTGATGCACGCTGCAGAAGTGATAATTGCTTTTTAAGATGCGGTGAGCTCGGGTCTTCTGCCAATGCTTCTTCCAAGGCAAGTCCAACCCTGTTCCGCATTTCCTGAGCTGCAGCATTGGTAAACGTTACAACAAGCAGCGAATCGATATCTACCGGGTCATCTTTTTTAATTAACTTTTGAATTATCCGTTCGACAAGTACGGCTGTTTTCCCCGAGCCCGCAGCCGCGGCAACGAGCACATCACTGCCGTCCGTATAGATTGCTTGTTCCTGTTCCTTTGTCCAATTAGCCATTACATTTCCTCCTTATGACGGAGTCTTTCCAGTATTTCGTCATCCTTTAAGTCAGTTAGCTTTCGATAATTATTTTCCTCTAAAATCGGATCAAATTGACAGACTGACAAGAATGGGCAATACGTGCAAGCCGTGTTCTGTTTATGCTGGAATGGATTTAAATGGACACCACCAGATGTCATATCGATTCCTGCCTGCATCATTAGGTGATGAATGTGCTGCTGCAAACTGGAAAACGTCTCGTTGTCAGCAACTTTAGAATGGCTGTAGAAATCACCATTCTTCTTCACTCCTGCTGGTATTACCTGGCTTGTTCCTGAATCAAGTGATGTATCCATCATTTTTACAATTTGCTCATTTGATAGCAGCAATCCCTGCATTTTATACTTCTTGAATATTTCTTTTTCAATTTCATCATCATTCATTTTTAACTTGCCTGAAACCATCGGATTGTGCACATGGAAATAAAGGACCCCAGCTGGTGTTGCTTTAGCGCCAAGCCACTGTTCTGAATGGGAGAGTACAACGTCAAGGTATGTCAGCATCTGCAAAGCAAGACCATAATAAACCTCTACCAAGTTTAATCCTTTTGCACTTGATTTATAATCAATAATCCGTAAAAATAAATCTTCATTGTTGAGTGCCTTATCAACCCGGTCAATCCGTCCGCGCAGCATAAGTTCAAAACCATTCTCTAACTTCAGCGTAACAGGGGGTAATGCTTTTTCATCGTCAAACCCGAAACCGAGCTCTAATCCTACTGGTGAAAATTCACTTTGTCGTGATTGTTCACTTAAAATATACGTTGCCCTTGTGATAACTTCCTGCAATTTTTGCTGAATATATTTATATCTGTTAGAACTATGCAAAATCTGATGCTGTAAAATCGGTGCAAGACTTTCAACCGCTTTTTGCGCATAGCCTGAACTATCATTTTTTGATAACTGGGAAAAGTCCCTGCCATCTGCCTTAATCCACTCGGTTATTTTTTTCAATGCCTCATGAAACAGCTGGCCAATATCAGGCGCATCGAGTTTATACGTCTTTCTTTCATCCAATTTCAAGCTGTATTTGGCAAAATGCTGGTAGGAACAGCGATAATAAGATTCTAATCTTGATACACTTGCTTTCACCTGTTTTGGATAGAGCTGTTCGGTTGTTTCCTTTGTTAAATTTATTGGGCGATTTTGATAGTACAAGCTTTGTAAAATCGTATAGGTTGTACTATATTTTGGATGATTTTCGATATACCAGTTTAGAACATGCCACCAAACAGGCTTAACAGGATACCCTTTTCGACTGCGGGCCAACTGTGCTGTTAGCGCCGCTCTTGTTTTAATAGGGGTCGTTATAAACCGGTCCGCCTCTGTCAGCTCCTCAGGGTCCTGCAGTAAAATATGGTTGCCACACGATGGGAATAAATCCTCTATCCGCTTAATCAGCTGTGATGGCATTTTCGATTTACCCTCTTCATCACTTAACGGATAACTTAACCATAAATAATCAGTTGGAGATGTGAATGCAACATACATATAAAACCAATCATCCAAGAGTTGCCGCTTGCTGCTTTCTGCAAGTTGGATACCCTGTCCCGCTAGTAATTCACGCTCTTGTTCGTTAATCATGCCCTCTGAGGTTGGCTTCATTGGCCATACGCCATCATTCACACCAAGCAAAAAGGAACATTTCATTCCACTGATTCTTGACCGGTCAATGGTACCAACGATTACATGGTCCATACTAGGCGGTACATGGGCAAATGTTAACGAATCAAAGCCAGCCTCTATTGTCGTGCGAAAAGTATCCAGGTTCATTGTTTCGTCCCCGGCCATCTCAACCATTTCATCGAAAAGCTGGATGACAGCATTCCATACTTGTTCCTGCTCTCGCGCTTTTTCAATTTCCCCTTCTGCATCGTACATTTTCCGCATTTGTTCCAGTCGTTGCGGAACACCTAGCTCTTCCAGTAACAGATAAACTGTTTCACATAATTCACTTATCGTAGCAGCTTTTCTTATTTTCTGATCAAACTCTTGTAACGCTTGTACAACTTGATTTCTGTACGCATTTATTCGCTTTTGCGTTTCTTTTTCCGTATCCGTTTGTGCTGAACGATCAAAGCCACGGAAACGCTGGAAAATCCATTGTTTATCCCCTATCCACCGTTCTCGTGAGCGGATTCCATATTCAAGTATATAATTTTCCAATTCATCAATCGCATCATTAGTAAGTGGATATTCTGAATCTATCGATGGAATAAACCCAGTTTTGAGTACACGAAAGATAGCATCATACCGCCAATTTCCTTCGACAATGTCTAAGACAGAACGAATAAACTCAATCAGCGAATGATTCAGCATCGTTCTTTTTTCATCGATAAAAACCGGGATATCATAATCGCTAAAAATGGTATCTATTAAATCGTGATACATATCTGTTTGTCGAATAAATACAGCAATATCCTGAAATCGGTGGTTTTCCTCACGTACCAGACGCAAAATCTCCTGAGCAGCCCCTTCTACCTCTGCACGGGGATGTACTGCTTCAGCAATTTGTAATGGAACATCGCCATTGTATTCAGGTGCAGGACGCACATCGAAGTTTTGTTCCAAATGGGCAAAATAAGGACGTTCCTTAAATCTGCCGTTCGCAGGGTCAAGTACGACAGTTTCATCTATACTTATATAATTTTCAGCAGCAATCGTTTGAAGGGTTTGATGTGTTTCTTTCGTTTGGTAAAACAAATCTAATTCAGATAGATCTGCATCATCTGTTGGATCGACAGTTAATGCAATAGTCACTGATTTACACTTCTTCATTAACGCCTCAACAACAAGAAGTTCTTTAGGTGAAAATCGATGGAAGCCATCCAAGTATATCTCGGCACCCTCAAGTAATGTCGCATCCTTAATTTTCTCTGCCAGTAATTGTAGCTGGTCCTCACTATCTATATATTTACCTTGTAAGGCGTGTACCAGATTTTCATATATGTACGATAAATCGTTAAGTTTATCCGATAGTGCAGCCTCACCAGATTCTTTATGAACAAACTGATTCATCTGTTCAATTTGCATATATAACATTTCGGGAGTGATACGATATCGTTTAAATTCGGTAATCATTTTTTCCAGTTGTTCCAAGAATCCTTGTTTTTCCAAAGCTTTTTGGAATACATTCCACTCCGATTCTTTCTCTTCAATAATCTTTCGAAGCATCATTTGAATGCCGACAGAGCTAATAAACTGCCTCGTACCTCCACCAGTCTCTTGTAAAACACGCCATGCCAGACGTGAAAAGCTGGTAACCTGCGCACGAATACTTCCATGGATATCATGACCACTAAACAAGGCATATTCCTGTTGGAAGGTCATTTGATCCGGTACGATATAAAATATTGGTTTACCTTGTGGGTTATCAGCCAATTTTTCTTTAATTTCATCCAGTGACCTGCCACTTTTGCCGGTACCTGATCTGCCTAATAAAAATCGTATCCCCATATTTTATCCCCCTTATCGAACTTCCTTACTAAAAGAGCTTCAATAAAAAAACCTCTATCCCCTATTTTATCAGAGACAAAGGCTTAATTATAGCTATTTACCAAAGCTTAATTGCATTTGGGAAAATGGCCAATACTTTATATCTACTTTTCCGACAAGCTGATTAACCGATATAAAACCAAACGTACGACTATCTAAACTAGATTCACGATTATCTCCCATGACAAACAAATTTCCGTTTGGTACTTTCGTCTTCCCAGTCTTTTCCTCCAGTGTAAAGTCACTTGTATATGGCTTTATCTCATCCATCTTTTTAAATGGTTTCAGAAAAGTTTCTTTGACATATTTTCCGTTTATAAAAAGCTTATCATCCTTGTATTCTATTTCATCACCAGGTAAGCCAATAACCCGTTTCACATAATCATCTTTCGCACTTGCATGAAACACGATAACATCAAAACGATCGACATCTGTCAAATCGTATACTACTTTATTTACCATTAACAGGTTTCCATCATAAAGGGTCGGTTCCATCGATTCACCATCAACGACGTAGCTTGCAAATAAAAAGGATCGAAAAAGAAATGCCAATGCTATTGCTAATAATACAACAGGGATAATTTTACGTAAGTATTTTCTTTTCATACAAATTTCCTCCAGGGCGTTTTCTCCGGTCCAGCAAAAGCGCCCCATGATTAATGGAGTTAATAATTATCCATCCTTTTAATAGACGCTTCCGCTTTTCTCTTTGTCTAGCATACCCCGTTTAGATAATTTCTAACCTAATCTCTTTCGGAAATTTCTTTGATTAATGCTTTTCGTTGTAAACGACGCTCAACGTATTTACCGATAAGCCAAAATGATACAATACATATCCCAACTACTATCGTTTTTACCGGTTCCTTTGCAAATTCAAAAATACTTGATCCCACATAAGCTATGGAAAATATCATGACAGATTTACCAAGCAATACTGCCAATATAAATTGTTGGGTGCTTATATTGGATAAACCGGATACAACATTTATCACTGCTGAAGGTGAAAAGGGAAAACACATTAATAGAAATAGCGGCCCAAAGCCACGTCTTTCAACCCAGCCAGTAACCTTATGTACTTGTTTATTGTTACGGATTGCTTTAAAAAGTCGCTTATCACCAAGTCTTCGTATGATTAGAAAAACCAAAACAGCACCAACCGATGCCCCAGCCCATGACAGCAAAAAACCCTCCAGCAGCCCATATGCCGCAGCATTTGCAAACACAAAAACAACCAATGGTAAAAATGGCAAAAATGCCTCTATGAAAGGTAATGCAATCCCTGGAATAGGACCTAAACTTTCATATTCATTTAATAATTGCATGATATATTCATCTAACTTGTCTTCTTGAAGTAATATCTTGAGATTAGCTATAAAATTTAACGCATCCATTAATATGTCTCCCTTAATCACCTATAAACATCGTATACACCTAATGCAAGTTTATCTTCTTTTAGTTTAAATTAAACCTGACTATCTGCAAAGCCAGAAATAAAGATATTAGCCTCTTTCTTTTCAGCTTCAAATTTTTTAGTGTATTTTTTATTTATTTTATCATATAATGATAACAGAACAAACGTTCTATTGATGGAGGGTTATCATGCGCTATCTTAATGAAGAAGAATTACAGTTAGCTTCACGCTTTCTATTTCTTTCGATGGCAATGGTTGTTATTCAACAGGATATTCAGCACATCCAGCAGGGAGCTTTTAAGATTAAAGAACCTTATGTTGAACTTTTGGAAAAAATGAATTCAGAAGCAACAAGTGAGCGAAGGAAATTGCGAAAAATGATGGAGGACGGGAGCATACGGGTAGTAACACTAAATAAAAATGATTCATTTTCTTCATTTTTATTTATTAGCAAAGGTCGGGAAGAAAAACGTAATTATTTTAACCCTGCTATCCGCAAAAAAGTGGAACTAATCGTCCAGGAACTTATGCAAAAGGCTCTGCCACCACATCAGCATTCTGTTTCTGCAAATACTTAATACGGTTATCCAATAAATAGCGATATTGTGCAGTTCGATGTACTTGATTGAGCAGAGACCCGTGAGAAACTTCCACAAAAATCGTTTTGCCATTCTTAAATACAACTTCAGTAAACTGTCCAGGGCCTTTGATGACCTGATTAACATGAGAATGGGCAATCCACGAACACTTTGGGCTTGTTGGTGCAATTGTAGGAAAGAAATACATGCCACTGGTAGGATCAATCGAAATGGGAGCTTTGTGTGTAATACCACAAATATCGCGGGTGCCGTCTTGACGGCCACGTAAACTTGAACCGAAGAACTTGCAAGCATAATCTATGACTTTACTTGGGGGTTGTTGAACAAAATACTCTTCCTGCTCTTCTAAAACAGTCGTATTAATATTTCCGTTTTCATCATGCTTTGCTATCACTGCCATGGTTAGAGGAGTTACTTCATGCGATGGAAAGTAAACATCATTTAACATTTTATCTTCATCCTTTCATAATTAAATGAAAAGAAAGAGGCTTATTTATAATTTACCAAATTTCGAGTAAAAAAGGTATTAATAATTTAATTTTTCAACAAATTATTAGCAATGTTCACAATTTAGACAAAATTAATCTGTTGAATCTGGCAAGTTGTCATCATTGCTATTATTTTCATCAGTTAATTGTTCCTCTCCCCCTCTTTGATCTAGTTGTGCATGAAAATCCGGATTTAATATTGTGAATGTAGCTAATTCCGGGGTATCATTATTTTTTTTCATTTTTAACAAATCCTTTTATTTTTTAGTATTCCAGGATTTGAGGTCAATTATACTAGCAAAAGAAGAAGCTCCTAGACAGTAAAAAGAGATGCTCTGGTTCAGAACATCTCTTTTCTATAAATAAATTCTACTGTTCTACTTTATTACGCAAATTCTTTCGTAAAATTTTCCCTGTCGTATTCTTTGGCAATTCATCCATAAATTCAATCTTTGATGGTACTTTATATTTGGCTAAATGCATTTTACAGAACTCCATTAAAATATCATCATTTAACGAAGGGTCTTTTGTTACAACAAAGGAAAGTACCGATTCACCAGTTTCTGGATGAGGTGTACCGATAACAGCTGCTTCAGCTATACTTGGATGCTCATATAATACTTCTTCTACTTCCCGAGGATAAACATTGTATCCGCCGACAAGAATCATATCTTTTTTCCGGTCAACGATGTAAAAGTATCCTTCATCATCCATTCGTGCCATATCACCAGTGTGAAGCCAGCCATCTCTTAATGCTAAAGCAGTTTCCTCTTCCAGCTTATAATATCCTTTCATCACATTTGGGCCACGAACAGCTAATTCACCGACTTCACCTGCCTCAACTTCCTCACCAAATTCATCAACCACTTTGTTTTCAACGTTAATAATACTTTTACCAATCGACCCGGGTTTTCTAGGCTGATCCAATGGATTAAAGCAGGTAACCGGTGATGCTTCAGACAGGCCGTATCCTTCAGAAATTATTGCATTAAAGGCTTTTTCAAATTGGCCGAGTAACGCAACAGGCATTGCTGCACCGCCGGAGATACATAAACGAATTCCAGCAAATGCTGAACTATTGCCTTCTGCGCTTTGCAGCAAGTAATTATACATTGTTGGTACGCCTGCAAAAATAGTTGCCTTGTGATCAGTAGCTATCTTAAACACTTCCTGCGGCGAGAATTTAGGCATAATCAATACAGTTCCGCCATTCATTAATGGAGCATTCAACGATACAGTTAAACAAAACACATGGAACATCGGCAACGCTGCAATAACTCGATCCTCTCCACTAATTGTTAAATAATCAGCAGTATCCTTTGCATTCGAATAGATGTTTTTATGAGATAGCATCGCACCCTTTGGCTTACCTGTGGTCCCGGACGTATATAAAATAATTGCAGTATCCTCGTCACTCATTTGTGGTGCATCAAATTCCAGGTTTCCTTCCTGTATCAACTGAGTAAACGATTTCAATTTAGCTGATAAAGGACTTTCATCTAATGAAATATTTGCACCACTCTCGCAGGATATATAATGTTTTACACTTGGAACCTGATCAGCTATCGCTTCAAATTTCTCAAGTAACACATCCATGGTAATGACAGCTTTAACATCACCATTTTTCAGTATGTAACTCATTTCGTGTGCTGTGTATAGTGGATTAATTGGAATGATGACTGCCCCCATACGAAGCGCTCCATACAGTGCAATCACATAGTATGGGCTATTCCCAACTACAAGAGCAATATGGTCACCTTTTTTATAGCCTAGTTCTTGTAAACGTGAAGCAAATTTTGTAACAGATTCTTCTAATTCCATATAGCTTGTCTCTTTATCCTGAAAAACATATGCGGTCTTATGCGGGTTCTCTTTGGCTGTAATGGATAATTGTTCTGTTAAGTTCACATTAATCCCCCTACGATTAGTAATATGAATGAATAATCATTCATTTTTATAGTAAAATTCATATTAATTATAAAATACAGAAAACGACAAATCAAGTGAAAGCGCTTGCTGATTCATTAAAAAACGAACCTCCCAGCAATAAGTAGTTTTGGAGTATAATTAATGGTTAACAATAGATATAAAATGCGAAGTAACTGCAGGAATAAAATCTATAAACTCTCGTCCCGCCGTCCGGGGTTCGCTACGGGCGGATGCTTTCCGCGGGCACGACCTCAGCCTCCTCGAGAAGACCACTCTGTGGGGTCTTCGGAACGTGCTATTCCCGCAGGAGTCACCGCCCTCCACTCACCCGGACTACTTTAGTGCTGTCACAAATTTATTCTATAGCGATTCAGCGGAGGAAATACACGTAGACTCCTGTGGGAGCTGAGGCCTAGATGAGACTACGCAGCGACGTAGGAGCAAGGAGGCTCATCAGCCGCCCACGGAAAGCGAAGTGTATTTCCGAAGCGGCATCATAGCACTCAAACTTTTAAATAGTACGTCGCAGTTTATATCTAATGCGAAGATTAAAACGAGAAAACTTACAAATAGAGCCCAAAAAAATGACCATCAATCAGCAGTACAAATTGATGGTCACTCATATCCAATTTTAATGTTTTAGATTTGTGGTTGGTAACGGAGATCCAATATTCACTGTTGATTAGTATAACAAGTTGATAAAGTCTTCTTTTGAGATTTTGCCAAGATAATGTGGTACGTCAACATCTTTTAATGCCTCTTCAATTGCATTTCGCTCATGATGAACACCAACAAGCTTATCTTCAATATCACGAACTTCACCAAGTCCGAAGAAATCCCCGTAAATCTTACAGTTCTCAATCGTTCCATTTTTTACATCTAAACGAACGTCGACAAGTCCAGCATCAAATTTATGTGATTCCTGAATATTAAATTTAGGAGACTTCCCATAATTCCAGTCCCATTTCTGATAGCGTTCCTCTGATATTTTACGGACATTTTCCCAATCCTGCTCCGTTAACTCATAGCGTGGTATGTCTTTCACATCCTCCACGTCGAACACATAACGTAAAATCAATTCTTTAAATTCGTCCATCGTGATCTTGTCTTCCAGGAATTCAGAAATATTTGCAACACGGCTGCGAATTGATTTTATTCCTTTAGATTTGATTTTCTCCATTTTCACATTTAACGCTGAAACAACATTTTCAATTTCCGAGTCGAACATTAAGGTTCCATGACTAAACATGCGTCCTTTTGTTGAAAACATAGCATTGCCGGATATTTTCCGTCCATCTGCAACAAGGTCGTTTCTGCCTTGTAATTCTGCTGGGACACCCAATTTATTCAATGCTTCCACCATAGGCTTAGTGAATTTCGCGAAGTTTTGGAAGCTCTCCCCGTCATCTTTTGTAATAAAGCTAAAGTTTAAATTACCTTCATCATGATAAACAGCTCCGCCACCAGAAAGACGACGAACAACTTTAATACCGTTATCATCCACATAGTTCGTGTTAATTTCTTCAATAGAATTTTGGTTGCGTCCAATAATAATGGAGGGTTTATTAATATAAAATAACAAATATGTATCTTGCTCTCCGAAGTTCTGTAAAACGTACTCTTCCAATGCCAAATTTATGGTTGGATCTGTAATGCCTTTATTATCGATAAATTTCATCAAAATCAGCCTCCCTATTGATAATGTATCCATTGATAAGTTTAATAGATAAGGCTGATACAATCAAAACTAACGACTTTTCTCCCAGACAAATCCTTCCTTCGCGAGTTGAATTTCACCTGTAAAATAGTTGCCTGCTTCTTTTACCAAATCGTAATTGTTACCAAACTGTGGTAAATGACTGAGCAATAATTCCTGCACATGTGCTTCTTTTGCAATCATAGCCCCTTCTTTACTATTCATATGCCCTGCACTCGAACCATCCTGTTCCTCGTAAAAGTTACAATCTGTTATCAGGAGGTCGGCATTATTCGCAAACTCAGACCACTCTTGCGTATAAGACGTATCTGCTGTATAAACAATAACACTTTCGCCATCAGTAATTCGCATACCGTAGCATGGAACAGGGTGTTTGGTTTTTAGAAAGGTTATGGATATAGGACCTATCTCCAATGTTTCACTTGGATCATATGCAATTCCTTCCGTATTTTTATGTGTTAGTGATTCAAACCCTCCTAGGTCTTCCGAATGACCATATATAGGTAAAATTTCATTTCGCTCATGTACAAACGAATGCACTAACCATGCATACTGCATAACACCAATATCAGCTATGTGATCACTGTGATAATGGGAAAGAACAACTGCATCGATATCCATTATGTGTTTATAATTCTGTAATTTAGATAATGCACCACTTCCTGCATCAACTAATAATGAGAAATCATCCTTCTCAATTAAATAAGCCGAAGTCGCTCCATCCGGGGCAGGATAACCACCCCAGCAGCCTATTACCGTTAATTTCATAGACATTCACCTCATTTTATTAATTTGTTGTAACACAGTATTGACATTACGCATACTGTTATATTACAATATAGCTATCAACTTAAAGGAGGATACACATGATAAACGTCGTTGAGTTTTTCAGAAATTTACCAAAGAAAAAGTGTCATCAGTGCGGGCAGGCCATGCATGAGAAAGCTGATTGCTATGGTAATTTATGTGACGAATGTGATCATCCAGCTAGATAGTATCTAGTATGACCAAAAAACTGAAACCTATTTTAAATGTACTATAACAGAGATTCTCTTTCTATTTAACAGCTATATAAAATAGCTGTATTTTTTTGCAGTTAAGAAGCCAATATCGTTAGAGTGCGCACCCACTATCTTGGCAACATGCCGAATTTTCTGAGCAACAGCATATTTCTGAAAAATATTTCATTTAAACTGTATTTAATTTATAATTAATTAGAGAGACGAATTAATTATTTTGAAAGGGGTACAGTTATGACAACTAAAAACAAACGTTGGACACGTTCAGAAGTACCGACTGAGCAAACTTGGAACCTGACAGATTTATTTGCTACAGAAGAAGATTGGGAAAAAGAACTAACAGCTATTCAGGCAAATGTTAGTGATGTTACACAATTCAAAGGAAGACTGAATAACGCCGATAATTTATTAAATTGCCTGGTTGCTTTAGAGAACTTTGAAAAACGTCTCATTCGAATAGGAACATATGCTAATCTTAAGGCAAGTGCTGACGGGACAGATCCTAAAAATCAAGGTGATATGTCCAGGATTTCCTCCGTAATGGCTACTTTAGGTGCTAAATTAACGTTTATTGAATCCGAGCTGCTGGAATTTTCTCCTAGTGCCATTGAACAGTTTATTGCCAATGAACCAGGATTAGAAACCTACCGTAAAATGCTTGAAGATATAATGGAAAAAAAACCATTTACACTAGCACCGGAAATAGAAGAAACACTTGCAGCTCTTGGTGAAGTACATAGTTCCCCATACATGATCTATCAGCGCAGCAAATCATCGGATATGATATTTGAGCCGATTGTAGATGATAATGGTGAAGAGTTGCCAATGTCATTTGCACTTTATGAAGACCGCTACGAATTATCACCTGATAAAGACATTCGCAGAAAAGCATATGACTCCTTCATCAAAACGTTAAGCCAATACAAAAACACATATGCGGCTACTTATGCCACCGAAGTCAACAAACAGGTTAAGATGTCTAGCTTGCGTTCGTATAGTTCCGTAACAGAAATGCTGCTCCAATCACAACAAGTAACACAAGACATGTATCATAATCAGTTAGATGTAATCCAGAAAGAATTAGCACCACATATGCGCCGGTTCGCAAAACTTAAACAGGATAAGCTGGGCTTAGATGAATTACATTTTTCAGATTTAAAGGCACCATTGGACCCTGAATTCAATCCAGAAACAACATACGAGGAAGCAACAACGACTATTCTTGAGGCACTACAGGTAATGGGGTCTGAATATAGCAAGATTATGAAGCAAGGGGTTAACAATCGCTGGGTGGATCAAGCAGATAATGTTGGAAAAGCAACTGGGGCATTCTGTGCGAGTCCATACGGTGTCCATCCCTATATCTTAATCACGTGGACAAATACCATGCGTGGCGCTTTCATTCTTGCACATGAATTAGGACATGCTGGCCATTTCTATCTAGCTGGTAAAAACCAATCGCTTTTCAATACACGACCATCAACCTATTTTGTTGAGGCACCTTCGACCTTAAATGAACTATTATTAGCTGATCACTTGATTAAAAAGACAGATGACAAACGAATGAAGCGATGGGTCATCACACAATTATTAGGAACGTATTACCATAATTTCGTTACTCATTTACTAGAGGGTGAATTCCAGCGTCGTATTTATGATTTAGCCGAAGAAGGCACCCCATTAACTGCAGATGTACTGTCCAAACAAAAGAAAGAAGCCTTGGAAAACTTCTGGGGTGATACAGTAATATTGGATGAAGGCGCTGGCCTAACTTGGATGCGCCAGCCACATTATTACATGGGTCTGTATCCATACACATACTCAGCAGGATTAACAGTATCTACCGCAGTCGTACAAATGATTCAAAAAGAAGGACAGCCAGCCGTTGATCGCTGGTTATCTGTACTTAAAGCTGGCGGTTCCATGAAGCCGCAGGATCTGATTGAAAAAGCAGGTCTTGACATGTCCAAGCCAGACGCAATCAAAGGTGCGGTTGCATATGTCGGGGAACTTATCGACGAATTGGAGAAAAGTTACGAATAACGAAAGTGTGCCCCAAAGCAATCGAGCTTTGGGGCACTTTTTAATTTCATTAAAGAGATTTTCTGCGCCATTAGTTGACTCAAATCTTGCTGGAAAATGAATAATGCGACATGAAAACTGAATTAAGTGATGTGAATACTGAATTAAGCTCCACGAAAACTGAATTACAGCTCAAACTGCTGAACGAAGACTGAATTATCCGCATGAAGACTGAATCAGCCCAGCATCAACTCTCGCACAAATACACAGCAGAAAGCCCATCACCAGACTCAAATCTTGCTGGAAACTGAATATTGCGGCATGAATACTGAATCAAGTGATGTGAATACTGAATTAAGCTCCACGAAAACTGAATTACAGATCAAACTGCTGAGCGAAGACTGAATTATCCGCATGAAGACTGAATCGCCCCATAACCACCTCTCACACAAATACTGCAGAAAACCAAACCCATCATCATATAAAAAACTGGCACCAGGCGATTACTTATCGCCTTGATGCCAGTCCAATCATCCACGCAAATATTCCAGTACATCAGCAACTGCTCTTTCACCTTGACCAATACAGTCAGGAACACCGATTCCTTCGTATGAACTACCTGATAAAAATAGTCCGGGAAGCTCACGGCTTGCCTCGTCCCGTACATTAGCAATCCGCTCTTTGTGTCCAACAGTATATTGTGGCATTGCATTTTGCCAGCGTGTAATGACACTGAACTCTGGCTTCTGGGTAATGTTCATTGTTTTGTTCAAGTCATTCAGCACAATTTCGATAATTTCCTCGTCTGACAAATCCACTACCGATTGATCAGTTGGCCGTCCAACATAACAACGTAATAATGCTTTTCCCTCAGGTGTAGACTGTGGCCATTTCTTATGAGTCCATGTACATGCGGTAATCCGAAAATCACTGTTTCTGGACACAACGAATCCTGTTCCATCAATATCCTTTTTAATTGCTGATTGATCAAACGCTAATGCAACGTTGGCCACCGATGTTGCTGGAATGTCATGAAATTCATTAAACATGTCATACTGGCTAAACATTTTTGGCAATGTATAATGTGGTGTTGCCATTACAATCGCATCTGCCTTATATACCTCACCACTGCTTAACAATAAATGATAGCCTTGGTCCTTCTTTTCAACATGATCTACTGCTGTGTTCAATGAAACAACAACATCTTCAAGTGTTTTCTCAAGCGTATGTATCAATGATTCAAAACCATTTATAAAGGAGAAGAACATACCTGGTTTTTTGCCTATAGACTTTTTCTTTTTCGGTGTAGTTTTTTGCAGCCCTTTAATCAAACTTCGATGCTTTTGCTCGAGTTGATAGAAATTCGGAAATGTTGCCATTAAACTCATATCATCTATATTTCCGGCATAAATACCAGACAATAGCGGTTCAATCAGATTCTCTACCAATTCATTCCCAAACCGACGACGGAAAAATCCACCTAATGATTGATCGCTGCCTTTTTTGCTTTTTGGAATCACAAAGTCCATTCCGGCACGAAGCTTTCCTTTAGGTGAAAATATTCCTGAAAATAAAAAAGGACGTACTCGTACCGGGATACCCATAAATGCGCCTTTAGGCATTTTATGCAACTTATTGTTCACTAAAATATACGACTGCCCAGTGCCATTACGAACGAGTTGATCGGTCATACCCAATTCTTCTGCTAATTTCACAGCAGGCTGTTTGCGTGACAAAAACGAGTCAGGGCCGCGTTCAATTGTATATCCATCCTGTCTGACTGTTTTAATTTTCCCTCCAAGTCGGTCACTTGCTTCAACAAGCTTAATCTCATAGGGTAAATTGTTTTCTTTAATTTCTTTTTGTAAATAGTAAGCAGCGGTTAACCCAGTTATCCCGCCGCCGACTATTACAATTTTTTTCGTTTCGTTCATCGTACTTCACTCTTTGCTTTTTGTAACACAACATTAGATAAGGTAGCGATGAAATCAGGAT
This sequence comes from Virgibacillus litoralis, assembly GCF_017873675.1. GTDB lineage: Bacteria > Bacillota > Bacilli > Bacillales > Amphibacillaceae > Lentibacillus > Lentibacillus litoralis. The sequence continues at coordinate 219,824 of NZ_JAGGKK010000001.1, forward strand.
GGACATTTGGCATTTCAGGTCGATAATAATTTGCGCCTAATTCATCACATACTACTTTACATTCATAATCATTGTCATATAGAACTTCCAGGTGGTCTGCAATAAAACCTACTGGAGCATATACAAATGAACGATATCCTTTTTGTTCATACAGGTCACGTGTTAAATCCTGTACATCAGGACCAAGCCAAGGATCAGGTGTATTCCCCTCACTTTGCCAGCCAATCGCATAATCTTTTATTCCTGTTTTTTCAGATATAAGCCGTGCTGTCTCTTTTAATTGGTCAGGATATGGGTCACCATTTTGCAAGATTTTTTCTGGTAAACTATGAGCTGAAACGACTAATACTGCCTTCTCACGCTCTTCAGCAGACATTTCATCATAAACTGCATTAATTTGATTTGACCAGTGTTCAATAAATCCAGGCTCATCATACCAGCTTTCAACTGATTCAATGTTAATTCCGTATTTCTCTGCCTCATCATTTGCACGAGAATTATATGACTTCACACTGAATGTTGAATAATGGGGAGCCAACACGAGTGATACAGCTTCATTAATCCCATCTTCAGCCATCTGTTCAACAGCGTCTTCAATAAATGGTGCAATATGCTTTAATCCGATGTATACACTGTATTCAACTTCATCCTGAGAAGCATTGAGATTGACCTCTAAAGCTTTTGCCTGCTCCTGTGTGATTTTTGCTAACGGAGAAATACCACCGATTGCTTTATAACGGTCTTTTAAGTCCTGCAATGCTTCTTCAGAAGGCTTTCTTCCGTGTCTGATGTGCGTATAGTACGGCAAAATATCTTCCTCTTTATTCGGTGTACCATATGCCATAACGAGTAGTCCCATTTTCTTTTTTTCCATTGTTAAACACCTCTTCTATCCTCTTATTATCGTTGTGAATAGGAATGAATTAGTTCGGTTAATTTTTTAAGCGTTTCTGGGTTAATATCTGGTGTTACACCATGACCCAAGTTGAAAACATGACCTTCTTGCATAATCGCTTCATCTAAAATGCCTTTTGTTTTTGCTTCTATTGTTTGCCAATCTGAAAGCAAAACGGCTGGATCAAGATTGCCCTGCATTACCTTTGTTACACCCAATTCTCGTGCTTCGGTAATGGATGTGCGCCAATCCAGGCCAATTACATCCACTGGTAAATCATTCCATTCCATCAACAAGTGCCGTGCACCTACGCCAAAAATAATTAAAGGCACATTTTCCTCTTGCAAGGCAGTAAAAATACGATTCATGACTGGCTTTATATATACACGATAATCAGCAGCATTTAGTGCTCCTACCCATGAGTCAAAAATTTGTATGGCTTTTGCGCCAGCTTCAATTTGTGCCTTAACATAAGCAATCGTCATATCTGCTAGTTTGTCCATTAATGCAAACCATACCTCTGGCTGACGATACATAAATGCTTTTGTTTTTGCATAGTTTTTAGATGGTCCACCCTCTATCATGTAGCTTGCCAATGTAAATGGCGCACCGCTAAATCCGATAAGCGGAACTTCCAGCTGCTCTTCACTTAATAAACGAATGGTATCCAGTACATAAGGAACATCGGTTTTAGGGTTGATTGCACCCAACCTTTCTACATCTTGAAAGCTCTCTATTGGGTTGTGAATTACTGGCCCGATTCCAGATTTAATTTCTACTTCAACTCCAAGTGCAGGTAGAGGCGACATAATATCCTTATATAAAATAGCTGCATCTGTTCCATAATGTTCAACAGGCAGTCGTGTCACATACGCACATAATTCCGGCTGATGCGTAATTTCAAATAATGAATACTTTTCCTTTAATTCCCGATATTCTTTTTGGGAACGCCCAGCCTGTCGCATAAACCAAGCTGGGATATAATCCGTTTTTTCTCCATTGTAAGCTCTTAAAATTGTATCATTGATTTTTTCTGACATTATCTTCATCCTTTTAAACTGCCATTTTACCTACTTAAGGTCAACTATCTACTATTTACTATAGCTTTTTCCCATCCCACTGTATAGCAAACCACAAGGATTGTCACCAATTTGTCTAAATTACATTGACAAAGTTACGGTATTTGATTTATTCCCTTCCCGTTTAGTCAAGGGATCGTACGGTACAACATAATAGCTGGTAGCTTTAAAAATACTTATATTATTTACAGTAAATTCGTTTTTCTCTTCAACTTTACCAATTCGTTCATCAACACCTTCTTTTTCCTGGTAAATATGATAAACAACCCGATCGTCTTTAGCCGGGGTCCAGTGCAGCTTTCCTTTAAATAATGAGAAGCCCCCAAATGTATAGTCTGCATTTAATACCAATTCTTCAGGTAATTCAATCGGTTTTGGTAAATCCTTAACATTTTCAGGCTTGTCAAAAGTAGCTGCAAGAGTTTGCTCCTTATCCAGTTCAGAAAGAATCGCCTTCGTAAGTTTTGTTGGAAATTCACTGCCGCCAGTTAAGTAATGCTCTTTATCTGATGTATCATACCCCATCCAAAGCGCACTTACATATTGTGGGGTATATCCAACAAACCATGCATCCTTTACTTCATCAGCGACATGCGGATGCTGAGTTGAACCAGTTTTTCCTGCTAATGCCTTTGAGAATTCGCCAGCACTTGCTGTCCCCTCGTTAACAGCTTCCATTAATATCGATGTCATATTCCAAGCCACTTGTGGACTGAATACATCGGTTGTAAATGCCTTACCTTGAAAAATAATGTCGTTTTGCTTGTCATATATTTTATCGATTGCAAATGAATCAATAGTTTCCCCGTTTCTAGCGAATGAAGTGTAACTTTCAGCCATTTTTAAAGGGGTCAGACCTTCGGAAAGTCCACCTAGCGCAATAGCAAGACCTTCATCAGGGATCTTAATGTCCATTTTAGTTAAGTAGTCCTTTGCATGGGATACCCCCAATTCATTCAAAAGCCAAACTGCAGAAGCGTTTTTTGATTCTATTAATGCTTCAAATATAGATACAGCACCCTCATAATTACCGTCATAATTCGTCACGGTATATCCATTTATTTCCATTTTTTGATCACGTATTAGTGTATATGGCTGATATGCTTCCTGCATCATAGCCGGTCCATATACTGCAATTGGTTTCATCGTTGAACCTGGCTGTCGGTTAACAGTCACACGGTTCAAATCACCTAACTGATAATCCCTGCCGCCAATAGCAGCAACGATTTTTCCCGAATCCTGTTCCATCATGACGAAAGCGCCTTGAACACCCTTCGTATTTCCTGGGAAATAGTCCCCATTTTTGAATTTATTGAAGGCAATTTTTTGCGCCTTTTCATTCATATTTACAACAATTCGATATCCACCGCGTTTTAACTCACTATTCGACAAATTATAATCTTCTTTAGCTTCCTGTAACACTAAACTAATATAGCTATCTGTCCACGGATTTGGTTTATTTTTTTTTAGTTCTAATCCTAATGTCTTACCTTGAGCACTCATACGCTTCTCAGTCGAAATTTTGCCTGTATCATCCATCGCTTTTAAGACAACATTTCTTCGTGCTTTTGCTTTCTCAGGGTGATCAACTGGCGAATATCCATTAGGTGCTTTAGCTAGTCCTGCCAATAGCGCGCCTTCCATCACATTTAAATCCTTAACTGGCTTCGAGAAAAACTTTTGTGAAGCAGCCTCAACTCCATATAAGCCTTGTCCAAAATAAATTTCATTTAAATATAGTTCTAAGATCTTCTCTTTCGAAAATTCGCGTTCCAGGTGTATTGCTGCCATCACTTCTTTGGTCTTACGCATCCATGTTTTATCATTATGCAAAAACAAATTCTTAGCTAATTGCTGTGTAATGGTACTTGCACCTTCCACCTTAGCCATAGCTATAATATCACGATAGACCGCTCGCACAACCGATTGAAAATCTACACCTCCATGATCATAAAAACGTCTGTCCTCAACAGCTACAAAAGCCTCCGTTACATGGTCTGGAATTTCTTCTATGTTAACCGGGATTCGATTTTCATAATATAATTTACCAATTATTTGCCCATTACTTGTTTCAATTGTTGTCGTTGCATCCAGTATTAATTCTTCTTTATCAACAACAAGGTTTCCACCGAATAAAATAGCCGTATATCCTATTATTGCAACAATTAAAATAAAAGCGGACGAAATCAACAGCCATTTCATTTTCTTTCTTATAGAGCTCTTTGATTTATGCATTTGTTCACCTCTATATTTACTGCACACACTCTTTATTATACGACAAAATTCGTCATTAAAAAAGGAATAATACTTAATGTTACTTAATAATTATTTTAATTGAGTTTGAGCCAAAAAATAGGGTATGTTAAAATGAAAAGAAAGAAAGGGGTATATTATGAACGCATATATGACGAATGGGACATTTGATTTTCTAAAAAAACTTAGAGACGACCATCCATCTATTAATTTTTATTATATGAGCGGGGACTCTAGCACGTTAGTTTATTATGAAGCTAGCAGTAAAAGCATTTTCTCAGCAGGGAGATCGTATGAGGCAATTATCAAAAATGGAGAATTACAGGAAAGTGGCTTTGTTGTCATGAATAACATCCCTGTTACCGAGGACGGTGCAGCAGTTTTTGAAGACCGGTTCAAGCAACGGCAACAGAATGTGGACTCAATGCCTGGATTCCAAGCATTTCGTTTGTTAAAGCCGAAAAAAGGTAATACTTATGTTGTCTTGACACAATGGGCCAGAGAGGATGACTTTGAAAACTGGAAAAACTCGGACCAATTTAAAAAAGCCCATAAAGACGGCGGAACAAAACCACCTGCATATTTTGCAGACAGACCGTTCATAACAAGCTATCGAATGATAAACCTGGATGATGAGGAGTCCATGTAAAGAGATTCTCAACCTCACAGGGTGCCTCACTAAAGACTACAAATCGGTTACCATTAGTTGACTTTCACAGTTTATCAACTGTGAAGATAAAAATTTGTCATCCGCAAAAGGCTCAATCGCTGAATACGTTAGCTATACTTACACACTCAAGAACAAAAGCGCAAGCGCCTGTTCAGTGCCGTATGGACTGCGCTCAGCGCTGCGGGTGGGTCGACGTTGCCGCGCAAAGCGGCGGTCTTAGTCGATCTTCCTTTTCCCTGAGATAAAGGATACACGAAGAGCGTAAGCGATTCGATGTTGACTTATCGTAGACACGGGGAGGGAAGTCCACTAGGCGCTAGGCGCTGGCCGGTGAGAACGCCACGTCCTGTGGCGTCACCGGCACTAGTACGTCCTGTACGTCGGAGCTGGACGTCGCTGATTCGGAAGTCCAAATATCCACAATACTTAAATTTTATAATTTCCTAAACAGTAAAAAAGCTAGCTTGGGGTAACCACCCTAGCTAGCTTCTTCATTCCCATCTACTGCATACTCATTGAAAAACGCTCTGAACATTTCTTCCGATTGCGATCCATTCACTCGATCTACTTCTTCTCCATCTTCAAAGTGAACAAGTGTTGGGGTACTTTGGATACTATAATTACTCCATGCATCTTCAAATTCCAGTACATTTAATTTCTTCATATCAACGCCCATGTCCTCAGCCAGTGGGGCAAGTATCGGTGTAGTACGCTTACAGTGTGGACATGTTGGATCATAAAAATACACGGTTACGTCCTCTCCGTTATCCAACTTTTCCTCCAAGTTATCAGGGGTGATTTGATTCTGATAATCAGGATCATCAAGCTGATCAATTGTTGCTTGATGCAAGTTATCTTTTCCATAAGGATTTTCATTATCGCCCATTGCCTGGTTGTTTTTATAATCAATCACAAAGTAAAGTGCAATAAACAAAACTAGTATTGAAGCCAATATAATTAGCATTTTCTTTTGCATATCTTACTTCCTCCCATCTTGTTTGATAATTATAATATGTAGAACAAAAATTACAATAAACGCAATTCCAGCTAGAAAAGGAATCGTAACAAATCCAAAATAATTAACGTATTGCGTATTACATGGAACTGCTCCACAAGATCCACCAGCTTCATGCAACGCTGGCAATTTTTGAATTAGATAATGATAGATTGAGACTAACAAGCCAATTCCACTTAAGATTAACCCTGGTAAGGCAACTGCTATATCCTTTTTAAAAGCTGCTGCACCATAGATAATCACTAACGGATACATTAAGATTCGCTGTATCCAGCATAATTCGCAAGGGACATACCCCATTACTTCAGAAAAGAACAAGCTGCCCAATAGCGCAAGAAGTGCCTGTGCCCAAACAAGCATTAATAATGTTTCATTTGATTTTGTATTGTCCATGTTCGCGCACTCCTTTATTTATCATACATAAGAATTATACAAGACTCTATATAAAAAAATCAAAAAAGAGGATTACATAATTCTAATCCTCTTGTTTAACTATGTCATTTTTGTGAACATATACAGCTGCTTGTGTACGGTCATGAACGTCCAGTTTTGACAGTATATTACTAACATGTGTTTTTACTGTTTTAATCCCAATATAAAGTTTATCGCCGATTTCCTGATTGGTAAGGCCATCACCGATACACAAAAGTACCTCAAGCTCGCGTTCCGTTAGTTCATCGTGTGCTTTCCTTTGCTCTGTCCGAAAACTGGTCATCATTTTCCCAGCAACCTTTGGCTCAATTACATTTTCGCCGGCTCCAGCTTTTTTAACTGCATCTGCAATTTCGGATGCTGAAGAAGTTTTTAAAATATAACTAAACGCCCCCGCTTCAATTGCAGGAAACACCTGTTTATCATCATAGTAGCTTGTTAGAATAATAATTTTACATGCTGGCAACTCTCTCATTACTTTTGCAGTTGCTTCAATTCCTGAACCATTTTCCATCATCAGATCCATTAGAACAACATCTGGTTTTGTTTGTAAAATCAAATCGGCACCGTCATTGCCACTAGCAGCTTCACCAACAACTTCAATGTCACTCTCCGTCTGCAAATAGGCTACTATCCCTTTACGCACAATTTCATGATCATCTACCACTACTACACGAATTATCATTTCTCTCCTCCTAATTTAACAAGGAATGCGGATATCCAAATATGTTCCTTCACCTTGAATTGAACGGATCGTGAACGTTCCACCTAGTTCCTCGCTTCGCTCCCTCATCGTTTTCAATCCATATGAAGTTTTACGGTTCGTATCTTCATCCACATTAAAACCTTCTCCATTATCACTGATATGCAAAAATAACTCATTTGCTCTTATAAAAACTTTTATTTTAGCTTCTGATGCAGCGGCATGACGGAGTGTATTTGATAATGATTCCTGAATTATACGAAAAACATGTTCTTCCGTAGTTTCGGACAGTTCAATATCTTCATCAATCGATACCGTAAAGTTCATATTCGTTTTTTGTTTCAGTTCATCAATTAGCTTCTTTACCCCAATTGGCAAAGGTTCCCCGGATAAATGAACAGGACGTAAATGCAATAATAGTGCACGCATCTCAGTCTGTGCCTTCAACGCGCTATCAGCTACATCTCTTAGTTGTGTCTTAGCTACTTCAGAATCAATATCCAACTGCTTCAAAGCCGCTTCAGACATCATGGTTATTGCGAATAACTGCTGACTGACCGCATCATGCAGATCACGAGCTAATCGCTGTCTTTCTTCAATGACTGCAGCCTTATGTGACGACTTGGCAAAATCGGCTTTTTCATCAGCCATTCGTTGTAATGACTTCACCTGATTTTGTAACTTTTCGCCAAGTTCATTCATTTCATTACTAATTCTCGTAACCTCGTCACTTTCATTAAAATAGACACGAGATTGATAGTTTCCATTCGCAAATTGGGTAATTAAGACAGATAAATAATCCAACCGTTCTTTTATTTCGCCACTTGATTTAAACCCGGCATAAACAGAAATTATAAGACCTAATAAAACATACAGCAAAATAAAGACAAATATACTCATTGCAGAAAGCCAGTCTGGGCTTACCAGGACATGTATCGACAGTAATACAGATAAAAGAATAACAGTTGTTAGAAAAACCGCATATAAATGAGAACGAATATACATGTAACGGATACTGCTAAATTTTTTCATCATTTATTCGTTCCCCTTTCAGACCGTAACAACTCGAATGGAACCTGCCTTCAGATCAAGTAGAATATCCAGTTTTTTTATTGCTGTTTCGTAATCAACAGTTTCGTGCAGTAGATGTCTATTGATTCCTTCCGCCTTTCTCCCGGCTATGTCAATTTCTCCTGCCTTAACAGAAGCATCAACACGAAACTCAATATTCTCAGGAATTAGAATATGAACATCACCAGCCAACGAGTTAATGGTAATTGGAATTTCTTTTTCTGGAATAAATGCTTTTGAAAAATCGAGATAAAAATCACCAGCCATACTTTTAAGGTTCATCGCCTCTACTTTCCAGTTAGGCTGATTAAACTCATGTTCACCAATTGAGAAAAAACTGCTGTCATAATTGCCTTTTACTTTATTCTTTTTAGACAATTTTTTATCCCATTTGATATTCCACTTGCTTCGCTTTTGAGAATTACCTATAAAAGAAAATCCAATATAAACAATTAGCAGCGGCCACAATTTATACACATCATTAAAGGTAAATTCAATTAGTTCAAAACGGTCAAACAGCAACAGTGAACCAAATATGAAGAAAAATGACCCAAAAATCCAGCTTCCTCCATTATACCTTATTTTATCAAGCATCCACTTTAGACCAAATATAATAAATAGAACTGGATAAATATAAATCCAGGCATTATTCATATTAAAATCAATAATTCCTATATTAGCTAATACTAATGCTGCTCCTACTAAAATCAGCGTAATTGCTACAAAAGACCGCAAAAAACTATTCCTCATTTTGCACACCTCTTTCTCCCATTTGATACCTAGAATTACACTTAAGCTGTAAACACCAATTAATTTTGCGATACAGCCTCCATTTCGAAAACTCCCTCTGATTTAACCTACTTCTATTTTACTAAGTGGTATCTCGAAAGGTAATGGTCTCTGGAATGTTTCTGCCTCCGTCTTAAGACTGAATCTTAAACCTGCGATTACGTATCAGTTCGTATAAATAAATTAAACCCACTAAAAAAATAAATCCAAATATAAATCCCGCAAGTACATCTGTTAAATAATGCACATTAATCATATACCTGCTTATTCCAATCAGAAAAATTAACAGCGCAAACAGAAATTGAACCGCAAAAGTGGCTTTTGCAGATTTAAGATTCTTTGTAATAAAATACGCCAGCAGACCGTAACAAACCATTGATATCATCGCATGCCCGGATGGAAAACTATACCCTTCAGCATTTGCGGCAACAAGAATACTAGGGCGCTCCCGCTCAACAAGTCTTTTTATCAATATATTCAAGCCATGACTAGTAAGCGTTCCTACTCCAAAAACCAATGCCGGCAGCCAGTCACGAAAAAGCCACCATAACAAAAGGGTAATAATGATTGTGAATGGCACTAAAAACTCTTCAGATCCTAGTTCTGTCGTCCAGCGGAAAAACGTATAAATACTGGAGTCATCAAATTTTTCAACAATTCCACGTGTCAGCCGATCAACATACAAGGTTTGTCCAGTAATAATCCGCGCCACCCAGGTACCTAAGGTTATAATGACAATTGTAAATAAAAAAATAATAATATAATTCCGTTTATTCCACACGTAGATAACCTCCTTATCCCATAATACCTCATTTAACGTTTTAAAAAAACGGAATAGGGAAATGTAATTATATAGATAAAAATCTTATGAAAGGTTGCGATATGCTATGAATAAAGATTTACAAAATTTAATTGATGGTCTAAATGAAGACCTTGCGAATGAATATGGAGCAGCAATCCAATATACGTATAGTGCTTCAGTTGTTTCTGGGCTATATCGTTCTGCATTGAAACCATTTTTCGAGGCGGAAATCACCGATGAAATGGGTCATGCACTATACCTATCCGAAAAAATCAGCACACTCGGTGGAACTCCAACAACGAAGTCAGCAGATATTCCGCAGCCTACTGAAGTAAAAGACTTATTAGAGGCAACACTTAATTCGGAAAAAGACACGATTGAACGCTATGAACAACGTAAAAAACAAGCAGACGAATTAGGCTATACTGAGCTAGTTGTTAAACTCGAAGACATGATAGCTGATGAAACACATCATAAGGAAGAAATTGAACGATTATTAAAAGACCCAAGATTTTCATCATAATCCAGTCAGGTTGTCTCAAATTAGAGGCAGCCTTTTTAATTTGTGCACGTATCCAGTTGATGTTCGGGCTCTTCTGTCGATGTTTCCGCTCTTCTGTTGATGTTTGCGCTCTTCTGTTGATTCACACTCCCCTTCTGCACATTCACACTCTCCTTCTGTTGATTCACACTCTCCTTCTGCACATTCACACTCTCCTTCTGGCGATTCAGCCTCTCCTTCTGGCGATTCAGCCTCTCCTTCTGCACATTCACACTCTCCTTCTGCACATTCACACTCTCCTTCTGCACATTCACACTCTCCTTCTGCACATTCACACTCTCCTTCTGCACATTCACACTCTCCTTCTGCACATTCACACTCTCCTCCTGCACATTCGCACTCTCCAACCGGCGATTCACTCCCTCCTTCTGCACTTTCTTAGCAAAACTATTCAACCTGCTCCTAAAAATGTTATAATAATTAGAAAATATAAGGGGAGTTTTTATTTTGCTAAATGAAATACATAAACAGCTTGATGCACTTTACCCGGAGATGGTTGAAATCCGTCGTTATCTGCATCAGTATCCGGAACTTTCTTTTCATGAAACAAAAACAGCACAATATATTGCAGACTTCTATGAAAAATTAGGAATCCCATACCAGACGAACGTTGGTGGAAATGGTGTGATTGCAACATTGAAAGGTGATAAGCCTGGCAAGACAGTTGCATTAAGAGCAGACTTTGACGCCCTGCCAATCCAGGATGAAAAAGATGTTCCATATAAGTCAAAAGTAGATGGCGTGATGCATGCGTGTGGACATGATGGACACACGGCAACATTACTCATGCTCGCAAAAACAATGACGTCCTTTCAGGAGGATTTACCCGGAACAATCGTCTTCCTGCATCAGCATGCTGAAGAGTATGCACCAGGTGGGGCTAAACCAATTGTTGAATCTGGAGCAATTGATCATGTTGATGCAGTATTTGGGACACATCTTTGGGCCACTACTCCATTCGGTGTGCTGCAAACGACCAAAGATGTATTTATGGCAGGGACAGACCGCTTCACAATAACGATCCATGGTCAAGGCGGTCATGGCGCATATCCACATGAAACCAAGGATGCTATTGTAATTGGTTCACAGCTGATAACACAGCTTCAGCAAATCGTAAGCAGACGATTAGATCCACTGGAAACGGCAGTGCTTACAATTGGTGTATTTGAAGCAGGTACGACTTTTAATGTAATTGCAGATAAAGCAAAGATTGTCGGTACGGTACGATTTTTAAATACAGCTGTTCAAGAGCAAGTCATCGAAGAAATGGAAAAAGTAATCAAAGGAGTATGTGTGTCGAGTGACGCTTCCTATTCATTCGATTATGTAAAGGGCTATCCGCCACTAGTTAACCATGCTGAGGAGGCTGAACTTGTCCTGAACGCCAGTGAAAAGATTAAGGAAATTCATACTGCTGAGGAAGTGCTGCCTGTAATGGGTGGCGAAGACTTTGCGTATTATACAATGAAAAAGCCTGGTGCTTACTTTTTTACAGGGGCTCAAAAGGAAGGCAATGAATTCCCGCATCATCATCCAAAATTTGATATTGAAGAACGCGCTTTACCAGTAGCAGCCAAGACATTAATTCAAGCCTATTTTGATTATCAAGAGTAATAATAAATACCCTTCAGCATTTGAAGGGTATTTATTATTCCATCTTCTTTTTCACATAACCGTTTATAAATAAATAATTAAATATTACCCCCACAACCAGAACAGTCAGTACTCCAATAAACTCGCCCATCCCTAAAAATAAAAGAGCGAAAATCACAGTTTGAATAACTGTTAATTGAAAAAGCAATTTAATCATTGATCTTTGACGAATCTCTAAGTCGACAGGGTATAAGTCTAGCCACATAACCGTTCGATGGTGATGATAAAGTGTCATCATTTGAAAACTGCTCATGTACAAAAATAACAGGGCGAAAATTAACTTCATCCATATATTTGGTACATAGTAAATAAATAGTCCGCCAATAAAAATCAAACGAAAATACATACCCAGATAATCACCGCTGCGGATGAAGGTAATTCGATACAAATAATCAAATGTATGTTTATTGGCAAAAGGCACCTTATTAAACAGTGATACGAGCCAGTGCCTGCTTTTAACTTGATTTCTCAAATGCGGAACATCCGTAAACATATTTGCTAGTCTGTAAAAAGAATGCATACGATTTCGATCTTTTTCAACTAATAAATCCCACAAAATTCCTGCCTGTTTTCTTGATACATTCAAATCATACAGGAACACAAGTGTAAATAATAATGTCGTAATCCCTGCTAACAGCATTTCACCTTGAATGATAAAATAAAATACCGCAATATTTAGTAAGGTTCGTACAAGCAAATCAACCTGACGAATTCCTGGTTCGCGTATTTTCAGCATCCACCAATTCGCCATTAGGTTCCAGCCTTTGAAAACTAGAACAACTAGCAACGTTAGTAAATAAATCTTGCCGGCACGATCAGGATATGTAGCAGAATATAACGGACCAAACATAGCTCCTAAGAGTAAGATTAAATATAGCTGAATAACGAAGCTGTACACAATTCCATTCCGAAAATAGGGCCCCATTTTATTTTCAGCTGTTATTAGGAAAACTAAATCTGGTTCTTTTAACAATGTTCTGACCGGACTATAACTAACCAGCAGCCCAAATACAACACCGATAATAATTGCTGTCGGAAAATTTTCCGGAAGTGCTGTTAACCACTGCTGATAATAATAGGCAAGGGCTGAGACAAAAAATAGCATTGCAAAAGCAATATGCCCATTGAAAATATAACGTAAATAGCGGCTTGTCTCCTTAATATGCGCAGCAAACCGTTTCTTAAAAAATTCATGTGCATTAAACATGGCTATCTTCCTTTGTTAATTGCACATATAAGTCATCAAGTGTTGATTCAGGCATGTTGAATTTCTGCCGCAGTTCATCCAACGTGCCAATTGCCCGGATTTCGCCATCATGCAAAATTACAAACCGATCACAATAGCGCTCTGCGGTTGCAAGAATATGTGTTGACATCAGCACACCAGAACCATTGGCCTTCATTTTGTCCATTAGCTGTAAATAAGACTTAATCCCAAGCGGATCCAGCCCGACAAACGGCTCATCAACAATATATAATGGCGGTTCAATCAGGAAAGCACACATAATCATGACTTTTTGACGCATCCCTTTTGAAAAATGAACAGGAAACCATTTTAATTTTTTCTCCATTCGAAATTCTTTCAACAATGGAGGCAGTCTTTTTTCAAATACATCTTCAGGTATATTATAAGCCATTGCAGTCAACTGAAGATGTTCATATAATGTTAACTCATCATATAAAATCGGCATTTCAGGTATATAGGCCATTTGATTTCGATAAGTCGTCCTGTTTTCCTGAAAAGTTTTGCCATTCACAGCAACCTTGCCCTTTTTTGCATGCATTAATCCAATAACATGTTTAATTGTGGTACTCTTTCCGGCACCATTTAAGCCAATAAGTCCTACAATTTCGCCTGGAAAGACATTAAATGAAATGCCTTGCAGAACGTTTTTATGTGTATAACCACCATACAGATTATCAATATGTAACAAAGGTTCCACGAGATTTCCTCCTAGTATTCACTTAGCTAAAATTTTACCATGTTTAACGGGCAAAGCCAAAACAAACTATTCACCAGTTTTCGACAGAAATTGTGTATAAAATTTCTTAATCCGTTCACACTAACAAATGAAGTCATGAGGATCTAACACTATCATAAAATTTCGTATTGCACACAAATGAGGTGTTTGTGATCGATAATTCTGTGATCGACAATCTAATGAAATAAACCCTTTTGCCAGGGCGTCTCAATAACTTGAGATGCTGACAAAAAGGTTTTTTGTAATCACGTTAAGTAGCAGCATGCGATTTAACATTAATTACAAAGTCCCCAACGTTAGAGTGTATAGCATCCTCATACTTCTTAAAGCAGGCAGGTCCATTAGCGTGGGCCTGACCTGTTTATTTAATTGTAAAAGCTTTACATTCTCCCCTATTCCTATATACAATAAAGTAAAATGATTAGGAGTGATTTGCATGCCACATGAAGATTGCATTTTTTGTAAAATATTAAATGGGGAAATTCCATCAGCTAAAGTTTATGAAGATGACTATGTCTATGCATTCCTTGACATTAGCCAGGTAACAAAAGGGCATACGCTAGTTATACCGAAGACACACACAAAGAACATTTATGAAACACCACCAGAAGTTGCAAGTTCGCTATTTGCAAGAATTCCAACAATTGCAAACGCTATAAAAAAAACGTATCAGCCAATCGGGATGAATCTTTTGAATAACAATGAAAAGCCGGCAGATCAATCAGTGTTCCATTTACATATTCATATCATACCGCGCTATGGTGACAATGACGGATTTTCATCAAAATGGGTAACACATGAAAAGGACTATACTTCAGAAGACCTCCAGCAAATTGCAAAAGAAATTGGTCAAGAAGTCTAATCACATTCAGAATAAATCTGAAAATTAATACTTTTTATTTTGTCTGCTATTTGATATAATATTATTGTGTTAATTAATACTATATTACTCCTCTGGCACAGCTTGTCAGAGGATTTATGCAGTAAGAATTTTTTTACTTACCCAACTCTTTAAAAAACACGTTTCATAGTAACCTCAAAAAAGGAAAAGATATACAAGAGTTGAAAGGAGCGTATTCTCTATGGCAAACGGAAAATCACTAATTCTCGGGATCATGGTCGGGGGAGCTGTCAGTGCCACCGCAACTTTACTGAGTACACCCTCATCAGGAAGAGACTTTCGCTATCGTGCAAAAGAACAAAGTATGGAATGGAAAAGTATGCTTGAAAATATTAAACTTGATGGACTACGCTTGAAAAAGCAAATT
This sequence comes from Virgibacillus litoralis, assembly GCF_017873675.1. Lineage (GTDB taxonomy): Bacteria > Bacillota > Bacilli > Bacillales > Amphibacillaceae > Lentibacillus > Lentibacillus litoralis. The sequence goes on from NZ_JAGGKK010000001.1 coordinate 234,998, forward strand.
TCAGAGACTTCAAAAGAAGGTGCTGCCCTAATCAAAGAACTAACTCAGGAAATGAAAAGTTCTGTTGAGGAGTGGAAAGGTACGGTTGAACCCCATCGAGAAAGTATCCATGAATATTTGGAACAAATTGAATCAAGCTTAAAAGACTTAGAAACTAAACTAAAAAAAGAATGAAAAAACAGGCTATCAAAGTTGATAGCCTGTTTTTCTATTCTGCTGGTTCCAGATCTTCTATTGACTCTATATCCATATATGATGGTACAACTAGACCAATTTTTGCGCCTTCAAGATTTGCACCAAGATCTTCAAACTGATCAGAATACTTATCATAAAAATCTTTATGTGTTACTGGCATCCAAGCAGCAAGTGATGCATCACCATCACCATTTGCAATTGATTCAAATACAACTGCAACATCTACTGGTGTAACCGTGACATCATAACCTAATTTCTCCATTACAGCTTTCACCACAAACGCTGAAGAACGTTCGGAATCCCAAGGTGTTGATACAAGTTCAAACGACTCTCCATCAACCTCTTCTACACCCTTTGTCCATTCGCTAATCTTATCCTGATTATCTTCTACCCAGCGATTGGCTACTGTTTCAATGTCGTCACCAGTTTCTTGGGATTCATACATAATGCTCTCCATATCTTTTACATCCCACTTAAATTGGTCAACCAATTTATAAGCATTTGGCTTTTCCTCTTTCAAACCTTGTCTGACAATCGTTTTGATTACTTCTTCCTGCCCATAAATACCTTTGGGGTCATCCAAATACTTCATATCAGGGTATTTGGCAAATGTCCAATGGGGGTTCCAGCCAGTAATAATGATTGGCTCTTCGTCTTTAATTGCTTTATCCAGTTCTGACGCCATTGCCGCAGTGGAAGATAAGTTTACTTCCCATCCACTCAACGAATCATATTCTTCAATGGCTTTCTCTGTTGTTACTGATATCCCTGCTCCCGGCTCGATACCGGTAATAGTATGCTCTACTGCTTCACCATAATTGGTTTCGCCCTCACTACCTGTATTCTCTTCATTATTGCCTGAATTGTCCTCATTGCCTCCGGATCCACAACCCGCCGCAATAAGTATTGCTAGTAGACCTAAAATAAAAGTGAATTTTGTCCATCTATGGTAGTTTTTGATCACTTGATAACACTCTCCTTGGTTATATTAAAGGCTGATACATTTTAGTATCAGCCTTTACATTTGTTTTATTCTACTTCTGAAGTCCATTCATCTACTTTATCTTGATTTTCTTCAACCCATGTTGCGGCTGCTTCTTCAACAGGGGTACCATTCTGAACTGACAGCATTACACTTTCAATATCAGCAGAATCCCACTTAAAGGCATCTAGTACTTTATATGCGTTTGGTAGATCTTCTTTAAGTCCTTTACGAGCCATTGTTTCGATTGTTTCAGCATCACCATATACACCTTCTGGATCTTCTAAATATTTTAAGTCATATTTTTGGAATTTCCAGTGTGGAGACCAGCCAGTAACAATAATTTCTTCTTCATTATCGATTGCTTCACCTAGAGCGGTTGCCATTGCACCACTTGAGGATGTCTGAACTTCCCATCCATCTAGATTTTCATATGTCTCTACAGCGTCTTCTGTTGCAGCTACAACACCAGCTCCAGGCTCAATACCTGTGATTGTTTGGTCAGCTTGTGCGTCAAGATCTGCAAGTGAGTTAACATCCATGTATTCTGGTACAACTGCACCAATTTTCGCGCCTTCTAGGTTAACACCTAGCTCTTCAAGTTGGTCTGAATACTCTTCATACTGTGTAGCATGTGTTCCTGGCAACCATGCAGCAACCATAGCGTCTGCTTCTCCATTTGCAACAGCTTCCCACATTACTGAGTTATCAAGTGGTGTTAATTCAACATCATAACCAAGGTCTTCTAACACTTTTCCTACAACATTTGTAGATGCAACTTCAGTGTCCCATTCTACATAAGCTAATTCAATTTCTTTACCTTCACCGACTTTAGCTGAACCATCATCGGATCCTCCGTCGTCTGTTGTTTCTCCATCAGAGCCACAACCTGCAGCTACTAATGATAATGAAAGTCCGGCAGCAATGCCTAGACGTTTCCAGTTAAATTTTAACATAACTATAAAACTCCCCTTTTTCTATTATTTATATATATGGAAACTCTTCGTAAGAAAAGGTACCAACTTAATCACTCTTCGAATTCACTGTTTGTGTGAATCGATCAATAATAATTGCAAGTATTACTATACCAATACCTGCTACAAATCCTGTTCCAACTTGTGCACGTTGCAGTGCCGATAGAACTTCTCTTCCAAGTCCAGGTGCACCAATCATAGATGCAATTACTACCATTGATAAAGCTAACATAACTGTCTGGTTAATACCAGCCATAATGGTTGCCTTTGCCATTGGTAATTCTACTTTAAATAACTTCTGTGCCCCGGTACTACCGAATGCATCAGACGCCTCCACCAATTCTTTGGAAACCTGACGAATACCTAAATTCGTGAAACGTACTGTCGGTGGTGTTGCAAATATTAATGATGCAAATATACCTGGCACCATTCCTATACCGAAAAACGCAACTGCTGGTATCAAGTAAACAAATGCTGGCATTGTTTGCATGAAGTCGAGTATTGGTGTAATAATCGCTTCCGCAGCTTTACTCTTAGACATTAAGATGCCAAAAGGAACACCAATAATTACTGATAAAATACTTGATATTAAAACCAATGTAAATGTATTCATCAGATGCTCCCAGAATCCCTGATTATAAATCAGCCATAACCCTACAACACTGAATGCTGCCAAACCGAGTTTTTTACCTGATATAAAGAATGCAATTATGGCGACAACTAAAATAATAATTACAGGCGGAATAAGGATTAAAGTATCTGCAGACCACTCCATAAATTCGCCAAAATGCTCTTTAATTGGATCAAACAGAAATGCAAATGTATCTGTAATCAGATCAGTAAACTTTTCTGTTGCTTCTGCTATTTTTATCTTCGGTACAAATTCTAATATGTTATTAAGCATCTCCTATATTCACCTCGCCATCTCCAGCAAGTGCAGCTATAACAGCTCCACGGACAACAATTCCAACAAGTTTATCGTTTTCAACGACTGCAACAGGAACTGGTGAATCATGAATAACATTAAATATCTCATTCATTGAAGTTTCTTTATCCACTTTTTCAATATCAGTGCGTAATATCTCTTTAATATCACGAACTTCACTCTTTCTTGCTTCAGACGCATCATCAGCTGTTACATAACCTTTAAGATTACGTTTGCCATCAACCACTAAGATACTTGAGAGGCCTTCTTCACGCATACGTTCTAATGCTACACGCGGACCATGCTTTTCTATGTTTATGGTTTCTGGACGTTTCATAATATGTTGTGCCGTCAATACTTTAGAACGATCAACATCTTCAACAAACTTTTCTACATAGTCATTTGCTGGATTAACCAGAATTTCTTCTGGCGTTCCAATTTGAACAATGGAACCATCTTTCATTAATGCAATACGGTCACCTAATCTTAATGCTTCATCTAAGTCATGTGTGATAAATAAAATTGTTTTCTTCATACTTTCCTGCAGATCAATAAGTTCATCCTGCATTTCTTTACGAATAAGTGGATCTAAAGCTGAAAAAGCTTCATCCATTAGCAGAACTTCAGGATCGTTAGCAAGTGCACGCGCCAAACCGACACGCTGTTGCATACCACCGGATAACTGACCTGGAGTCTGATGGATATACCCACCTAGTCCGACCATTTCTAATGCATCCTGTGCCTTTTTCTTTCTTTCCTCTGTAGGAACATTTTGAATTTCCAACCCAAATTCTGCATTCTCCAAAATTGTTTTATGAGGAAACAATGCAAAACGTTGGAAAACCATACTTAACTTTTCTCTTCGAATTTTGCGAAGTGACTTCATATCCATTGTTGCCAAATCATCACCATCGATTAGAACACTACCTTCAGTAGGCTCAATTAATCGGTTAACTAATCTAACTAAGGTTGACTTTCCACTACCAGATAAACCCATAATAACAAATATTTCGCCCTCTTCTACAGAAAACGTAGCGCGATTAACCCCAACTGTATTACCGGTTTTCTTTAAAATCTCGTCTTTAGACACCCCTTCATCCAAAAGCTTTAAAGCTTGTTTAGGGTTTCTTCCAAACACTTTTGATAAGCCTTTAACATCAATTACAGGCACAATATTCACCTCTCTCTTTCAAATGATACTTTTCCCACTGTGAACCAGGAAATTTGTATTACTACTTTTTTCTTAGGTTTTCCACACACATGTATTTTATGAAACTGATTTCTAAAATTTTTAGATCCGAACAGCATCACTCACTTGTAACACTATATATATATTACAGCTATATTTCAAACATTAAGTACCATTAATTTTGTATATATTTTTCGTACAGTTTATTCTGTATAAAGTTTTGCGTCCTCATTCTTAAAATTACTCCCATTTCCTCCTATTTACTATCCTATCACTAATTTTAAATAAAATTAACTTTAGTGTAACCTTTATGTAGCAGTGTGCAAGGAGGATTTTATGATTGAACCATCGACAGAAAAATTAACAAATAGAATATTAATAGAATTCGCTAAAACAATCGAAATGTTTGGTTTAACTCCATTGGAATCAAGACTATTTGCTTATATGTACTTAGCAGAAAAACCAATGACATTAGATGAAATGAGTGACGGATTAGGTAAAAGTAAAACCTCTATGAGTACTAGTATCCGAAGTTTGTCTGATTTAAACCTTGTAACCCGTGTATGGAAGAAAGGAGTACGAAAGGATTTATATGAAGCCAATACTGAGCTTTTTAAAAATTTCATGAGTTTTTACGTAAATAAATGGTTCGATGCGGTTAACCATCAGAAAGATTCATTGGAAGAACTAATTGAAAAACTTGAGCAACATGGGACTGAGCAAGAACCCGATACATACGAAAAGCTCCTAAAGATTATAAATTTTCACAAACAGGTAGAATCAACGTTTCGAAACATAAATCAAAGTTAATCTTTAAACGCTATTTTTCATTTTCTTCTATAATCCGTATAAATTCATTCATTAAAGAAGGATAGTATCCTTCTTTTTTTAAAGCATAAATTGTTTCATTTGGATACAGCTTTTCACTAAGCATACCAGCGAAGTGAACAAGTAAACTAGTAAAATTCAAAAAACCTTCTTCTTTTTGTTCCTCGAATTGACTATCCAACATTTTCAAAAGCTCCATTGTCTCATCAAATTCCATTCGTGAAATATCTTTTTGGATAAGCAACTTAATAAAAGGAAACTGCTCAATATTAATAACTTTTGCTAATAAACAAAGATGAAAGGCCGTTGCTTCATTTTGATCTAAATGTTCCAATAAAAATGACCTCCCAAAATAATTTATTTTAACTCTTTTATCCCTTGGCACATCAGTCATGATAAGGGTTATAAAAAAAGGCTATTTTTTTTACAAAAAAACTATTGCTTTTTATGGTGAAACGTACTATTATGCTTGAAGGATTGGTCATGATTTTAGCGAGCTATTTTACTGGAGGGATCAAAAATGAATTGCTGGAAAACCATTAATTTTAATAAAGACTATGGAATAAATAGGTTATATCTTCTATCATTTTTGATTGGCCTAGTATCATTCGTATTTCTTTATGTACCATTTTCAATTATACACGGTACAGTAAATTTAAACGAATTTGGGATTATTCCATTAATTATAGCATTGCTCTTTTTACCAACAGTTCATTCGTTTATGCATATCTTACCATTAATTATGATGTATAAACGAGTAAGATTAACTTATAAACGAAAAAACTTATTCTTTCCTATTATTAATTATTATACAAAAAAACCATTGACAAAAAAAGTTTCTTTACTAGTCGCAATTGCACCAACATTGTTCATTACGATACCAGCTGGAATGGCAACCTATATGTTCGTCGATTATTATGTATACTTTCTCTTATTCACATCGATCCATATAGCAATGACTTTTACAGACTTTTTATATTTAATCAATATCTCAAAAGCACCTAAACGATCCTATGTCGAGAATAGCAATGATGAATTTGCAATTTTAGTGAAACAACAAAATTAATTTGTAGAGGATCTGACATAAAGAGTCAGGTCCTTTTTAATTATCTAGCGTACTATAAAATTTAAGTGCTATGGATAATCGGACTTCCGAATCAGCCACGTCCAGCTCCGACGTACAGGACGTACTAGTACCGGTGACGCCACAGGACGTGGCGTTCTCACCGGCCAGCGCCTAGCGCCTAGTGGACTTCCCTCCCCGTGTCTACGATAAGTCAACATCGAATCACTTACGCTCTTCGTGTATCCTTTATCTCAGGGAAAAGGAAGATCGACTAAGACCGCCGCTTTGCGCGGCAACGTCGACCTACCCGCGATGCGCGGGCACAGTCCATACGGCGCTGAACAGGCGCTTGCGCTTTTGTTCATAGAAATAAACGATTTAATACTGTTCATCATGTTCATATTTTGATACAGTTAAGTATGAATTATGTTGTATGCTTCTTAAGGGGGTTTTTTATATGAGTATTCTTTTTCCTGTTTATGCAGTGTTTATATTATTAGTTTTTAATTCTCTAACACATCAATTCTGCATGAAAATGGAGATGAAAGAAAAAAAGCAATCCACAGTGTTCCGAGTCATTAATATCATGGTTCTCATATTGCTAATAACTTCTTACGTAAAAGTGTTAAATGTAATAACCTGAGATATAAATAATTACTACCTATTTTTTTTGCAATAAAAGTGTTATATTAATGCAATAGTTGTAAAATTTATTGAAACAAAATGATTAGGAGTGTTCACACATGAAAAAACTAGCAATCGCTGTCACACTTTCAGCTACTATTTTAGGCTTGACGGCCTGTAATTCTGATGAAAGTGACAATTCAGAAGTTGTTGCAGAAACAAAAGCTGGGAACGTTACAAAAGAAGAATTTTATCAGGAATTAAAGGATACTAATGGTGCTAGTGTACTGCAGCAACTAGTAACTGTCGAAGTACTAAATGATAAATATGATGTTTCCGAAGAAGAAGTAGATAAAGAGCTTAAAAGTGTAAAGGACCAATTAGGTGATCAGTTTCAACAAGCAATACAGCAACAAGGTTTCAAAGATGAAGAGGCGTTCCGTAAGATGTTACGTATTAGTCTCCTACAGGAAGCAGCTGTAGCTGAAGATATTGAGATTAAAGAAGAAGATCTTAAAAAACAATATGAGCGTATGAAAACAGAAGTACAGGCACAGCATATTTTAGTAGAAGATGAAAAGACGGCAAAAGAAGTGAAGCAGAAGTTATCTGATGGAGGAGATTTTGCCAAGTTGGCTAAGGAATATTCAACAGATACTTCCAATGCAGAAGATGGTGGAAAACTTGGATACTTCTCATCTGGTAAAATGGTACCTGCATTTGAAGATGCCGCCTACAATATGGAGGTTGGTGAAGTTAGTGACCCAGTCCAAACAGAGCATGGATTCCATATTATTAAAGTGACGGACAAGCGTGAAAAAGAAGAAGATATCGGGTCATTCGAAGATAATAAACAGGACATTCGTCGTAGTATCTTGAATCAACGTATGGATCCACAAAAAGCAAGAGAGAAAATTAATAAATTAATTGAAGATGCTGAAGTTGATATTAAAGTAGAAGGATTAGAAGATATCCTTAATTCTCAACCAAGTAATCCTCAAGGATAAAACAAAATCGGCTAATCCATCATTGTATGGACTAGCCGATTTTTTATTGGGATACATGCTGCTCCCTATCTTGTTTATGTTTGCGTTCCTCTTCCAAGCGATCCATATAGATTTTGCCTTCACGTTCAATAAATTGGTGTTCCAGTTGCTTTTCAGCACGCATTGCTCTAAAAGCCATATAACCACTAAGAAAAATAAAAATAATCAGCATAAAAACCCACCAAGGTACTCCAACTATCACGATTTAGCCCTCCTTGTCCATCAATCTATCAGATGTATATGAACAAATCAGCAAAAAAATGACTTACTCCTTAGTTCTCTTCGAAAAGTGGTTTATAGAATGCTCTATTATCCATTGCAAACATTCGCTCTGTGAATTCCCCAGGTTTAACTTTATCCAGCGAACGATTTAGCATATTCATTTTTGCATCTATCAAATCGATTAAATGTAGTAGCTCTGCTTCCCGGACTAACGGAGGTTTAGGGCTTCCCCACTCTGCTTTTCCGTGATGTGATAATACCAGATGCTGTAATATCAGGACTTCTTCCCCTTCAATTTCCAGTTCCTTAGATATATGTCCTATTTCCTCAACCATCATAGGTATATGACCTAGCAATTTACCTTCTATAGTATATGAAGTCGTAACTACACCAGATAATTCTTTAAGTTTACCAAGGTCATGTAGTATGATGCCTGCGTATAGTAAATCTTTGTTTAACTCCGGATATAGTTTATGAAGCTCTTTTGCTAACGCAAGCATGCTTACAATATGGTGTGCTAAACCAGAAACATATTCATGATGATTCTTGCTTGCAGCAGGATACGTTAATAGTGCCTCCTGATACTTTTTAATAAAAGCACGAACGATTCGCTGCATAGATGGATTTTTCATTTCAAAAATAGTTTCCGTTAGTTTTTCCATTAAAACTTCTTTTTCAACTGGAGCCTTAGCCACAAAGTCAGAAACTTGTACACCATCAGTTGATTGTGCCGGCCGAATAGAAGTAATTTTTAATTGTGCCTTCCCTCGAAACTGATTAATTTCTCCAGTAAGTTTAACAATCTGTTCTGGTACAAAAATTTCCTCATCTTCTTTGTTGGTATCCCAAAGTTTTGCTTCTATCTCACCTGTTGCATCACGTAAAATTAATGTAAGAAACGGTTTACCGTTACTTGTAACTCCACGTGAGGATTCTTTTATTAAAATAAAATTTTCAAACGAATCACCTATACTAAAATTTCCTATTCCGTTCTTCATAATCATCCTCCCCCGTAGACTGAAAAGAGACCGACAAAGGGCATAACAAGGTGTCACGCCATTTTTATGTCCATCTCATCTCGGTGTTTTTTATTTATCATTTTTTGGAATATATTCAAAAATCTTTCCTGATTCGATCAATTGAATAACTTGCATGAGCCACTCATAATAATTTTGTGCATATCGAAGCCTGTCAATATCCTGATGGATCTTCCGCTTTAAATCGTTATCAGCAGTTTCTTGTAAAATCTCATTTAGCTCTGCAATTGCCTCGTCCGCCTCTTCAATATTTGTTTCCGTATGCTGACGCCAACGATTTCCGAATAACGACGTAAACGACTTGTACCAGTCTTCTTCAGATTGGTATAAATCTTTTCGTATTCCTTTTTTAAATGTAGATTCAACCATTTTCATATCAGATAAAGCACGAACGCCTGTGGACATACTGGTTTTACTCATTTCTAATGCATCTCGCATATCATCCAATGTCATTGGCTGATTTGAAAAATATAAAACACCATATAACCGTCCTACAGAGGAAGTAATTCCATATAGATTCATGTTTCTAGCAATTACCTGAATAAACTTTTCGATTGTTTCTTCATATTTTTCTATGTCGTTTGGCGTGTTTTCATTAGGCAATGCATTTCCCTCCAACTGCAATATTCGTCCTTAAATGATGTCAAATTCTGACTCAGTTATCTGAAAATAGTTTATCATTAATGACTAATTTATGCTAACAGAATTTCTCAGGTTAACCACGTTTGTATTGCCAGCGAATTCCGCGACGTCTTTCTTGCAAGTAAACAGAATAATTTGCTGGTTTCTGGAAAAATCAGACAGCATTCGTATTATCCGCTTCGTACGATTCAAGTCAAAGTGGACAAAAGCATCATCAATTATGAAAGGTAAACGATGTTTTTCACTCATAACATCACTTATTCCCAATCGCAGAGAAACATACAGTTGATCAACTGTCCCTTGTGATAATTCTTGGGCCTGATAGCGTATACCATCAGTGGATTCTACCTGAAATGGAATGTTGGTTGTTGGAGCATAGATGTGTATATATTTATTTGCTGTCAGTGCTCTAAAATAAGCTGTTGTCTTTTCAATTACTACCCCCATATATTTGTCGCGATAATTACCTTTTGTTTCAACTAACATTTCCTTAGCGGTTTTATAAACTGACCATTCTTCTGCTAATTTTTCGAGTTGCTCCTGCTCCATATTAAATCGATGCAATACTTCTGAGTGCGTCTCAGAGGACTCCATATTTGAAAGGTCGGCATCTATATCTGCTCGTTCCTGTCGCATCTGATCTATTTCTTTTTCGAGCTTTTCTATCTGTGATGTTACTTGTTCCTGGTATACTACCAACTCACTTTCCTGAGTCCCTTCTTGTTCCAGCAACGCTTTAAACTCTTCTTTATTTTGCAGAATCCGTGCAATCTGTTCTTTAAGCTGTTTCATTTCAGTATCATGTTTCTGCTTTTGTTCAAATTGCTTTGCTTTTTTTAGAAAGTCATCTTCTGTTTTTGTGTTGGCAAAAGAAATTAAATCTGCTATTTCCTGTTCATATACGTGCATTTGTTGTTTCGTCACTCGTTGTTGGTCGACATTATCAGCAATCCACGTTTCATATTGTTCTAATAATCCAATTACGCTTTGATATTCAGTCAATAAGTCCTCTATTTTTTCAAGTTTTTCTTCAACTGTATTACCCGTTTCCCAATTCCTTTCCTGGTAAAACGCAGTCAGATGCTCATGAAAATCGGTTATTTCTTTCTCTAAGGCATTAAGTTGGCTTCTTAATTGATTTCTTTCCCGATCAAAGTTAATTAACTGTTTCAATGTATGAAAAAACTCTGGCCAATACATTGTCTCAATTTGCTTAAGAAACGGATATTGCTCATGCTGAGAGATTACCATCTTATTTAAACGATCTTTCTTTTGCTGTAAGGCATTTTTCTTTTCTTCCCACTGTAATAACTCAATATCGATTGACCTTAATCTATCCTTTAAGGAGGCTAGATCGTTTTTCTTTTGATCATTTGCTTCAAGTAATTGTTCTGCCTCAGAGCTTTCTTCAGCAGTTACTTGATCGGAAACTACTTTTTTATTCTGCAACATACCTTCCATATCACGCATGGACTTCCGACTGACTACCTGTTGTATAATCCCGCTAGCAAGAATTAGGGCTGACACGCCAAATAATGCTGGTTGCCCCTGAACGATCGCAAAAATACTTAAGATGAATGCAGCAACAGCACTTCCAATCAACGATAGTTTTGCGCGACTTTCTTTTTTCTCCTTAACTTTCTTCCAGTTTTTTTGTTGTTCAATGTTCTCCTCTCTTGCTTTCTTTAGATATTCCTGATGTTGATAATCATTGATTCGTTTCGATAACTCACTAATGTAGTTCTCTTTAAGAAGTGAATCAGTGAGCTCAAACTGCTGGCTGATTAAATAATCACGATTTTTCTTTAATTGCCTGTACTCCTGTTGTATATGTTCCTCTGTTAGCATTACCTGATCCAAATCATTCTTAAGCTGATTCCACGATTTTTCAATATGAAATGGGAGGTTTATTGCAGTTAGATCCTCATGTGTAAGTCCAATATTTAATTGATCTAATTCTGTCTCAATTTGTATATCCATTTTCTTTATTGACTTATCTTGCTTGTCTTGCTCTCTTTTATTCTCTAGGTAATGCTGTTTTTGCTGAATAATTGCTTCTGCATCTTCATATACGACTTCATCATACAAACTAGAATGGAGCGTATCCTTCTTTTCTTTATATTTAACTTGATTATCCTGTAGTACGGATAATTCACTTTTTAAAGGCAGTAATTTTTCCTTTAGTGTATTAAATCGTTCAACTCCATTTTCAGGGAATATCATATCAGCAGGAAAAGTGGCGAGTTGTTCCTTCTCACGTTGGTACGCTTTAATAATTGGAAGGGCTTGCTGTTTCTTTTCAGTAAAAAGGAGATCCTTCTTCGCCTTTTCCAGTTGATCTTGATACCTTTCGATTGCATCAGAAATAGCTAATACGTTTGCTTTTTTATCCCGATAGGCGGATTCTGTCTCCTGGTAGCTTTGTAATGAGGTAAACAAGTCATCCAGCGTTTCCAGCTGCTGATTAATTTCAGGTTTCTTTCCGAAAGGTTTAAACAGTTCACCAATTTTATTGTCGAGTTGCTTTTCGATTGCATAAATATTTTTAGAACCAGTCAACCCAACTCCAAGCAATACCTCACCAAGTTCATCTTCCTTCATATTTCTTATATTCATTAAATCAGCAGCAGAAAAGGAAAAAATGGATTGGTATGTTGCCTGTGTCATACCGTTCAACCGTTCCTGCAGCCAATCCTCTCCATGGGATTGACCATCTGCTGTGTAACATGTAGCTGACCCGTTCTGTATTCCATCAATCCGTTCAATCGTAAATTCACCATAATCAGCGTCGAATATCGTTAGTCTTCCACCCATTTTCCCACTTGTTTTGGGTTGAAAATATGCCCGTTTTTTTGGAGGTAATCCAAATAGCATAAATAATATAAAATGCTGTAAAGTAGATTTCCCCGATTCATTCTCTCCATATACACATACAAATGACCCAGCTGAAAAGTCAATTGTGTCATCAACCCATTTCCCAAAACCATAAATGGTTGCATTTCTTATTTGCAAGTTAATCACCTCCATTCTTTAAAAGTTCATGAACCAGCATATGCTTTGCTTGGTGTTTAATACGGAGTTCATCTTCACCAATAATCGGCTCCATGTATTTCCTCGCCTGTTTATGCTGGTATAATTCCTTTAAATATGATTGGATGGATACCTCGTCAAAATGGCGAATTAGTTCCCCTACAAAGTGCTCTCCCTGTGCCAGTTCATTGTCTATAGAATACAGACGTTCAACCTGATAACGAAAAATATATTTCCAATTTGCCTGGTGGAGAATAGTTTCATTAACGAGCTCAATTACTTCATCCATCAATTGTTCATCGGCCCAATTTTGCAGATTATCCTGATTGCTTTTAAATAATAGCTGAAGTAATTGTGGTCCTAAATCCTTTGTGTATTTACTTATTTCACTCTGTATTTTCGTTTCTAACTGATGAAGCTCATCACAATCAGAAACATCAATAGTTAAAGCATTATATTGAAGTGAGTGCAGTGGTATAAATGTCATTGCTGTATCTGTTTCCGATAATACAACATGGTAACATCCCTTATCCCCAGTCTCTTTGCGGTTCCGTCCTTGAATGTTCCCGGGATAAACAATAAAGGGGTTCTCTTTTAATACTTCTCGCTGATGAATATGGCCAAGCGCCCAGTAATCAAAGTTCTTTTCAGTTAGATCCGATAAATAAAATGGAGCATATAAGTCGTGGTCTGTATTACTGTGTAAACTTCCATGAAGCATCCCAATGTGAAATGGAATTTTTCCTGGAAGTCGTTGATATTCTTGTGCCTTTTTTGATAACACGGACCGATTTTCATAACTGAATCCATAAATAGCCGCACAGATTTCATTATTTTTTTCAAATGTAAAATGAGACACTTTTTCATTTGGGAAAATAAATACATTATCCGGATATGTAACAGGATGGATGTTCCCATTAATAAAATCATGATTCCCATAGGATAAATAAACATTGATGTCATGGTGCTGCAATTGTTCAAATGCCCTTCGTAAATGGACCTGTGCTTTTAGGCTCTGTTTTTCATTATCAAATAAGTCACCAACAATCAGCACAAAATCAACTTTATTATCAATTGCAGCTTGAACTAATCGATCTAAGGCATTAAATGTGCTATTTCTTACTTTCTTAAATATATGTTCGGGAATATGTGCAAGCCCCTTGAACGGGCTATCCAGGTGCAAGTCTGCCGCATGAATAAATGAAATTTGTTCTGTGATATGACCACCCTCTTTTAAATAGAATTTATATTTCCATTTTACCAAAAATTACGTACGAATGCACGTTCGTATAATGCCATTAAAAAAGGCCACGTGAAAGTGACCTTTCTATACTATTCTTTTTTGGATAAGGCTATTGCCTTTTTCACATCTTTCAGTGAGCTTGAACGGCCATACATTAAGACTCCACCTTTATAAACTCGTGCGCCAATTGCAGCAAAAAGTAAAATAGTTGCTACTAGAATCCCAATTGATAATGCAACTTCCCAAAATGGAATTTCAAGCATCCCAACACGCAGGAACATAAGCATCGGTGCGAAAAATGGAATATAGGAAGTTACCGTCACAAATGATGAATCCGGCGCTTCGAGTCCAAACATAGCAATAAAAAATGCAATCATAACCAGGAATATCATTGGCATTATCATTTGCTGGACATCCTCTGTTCTGCTTACAAGCGAACCTAGCATGGCAGCTAATGTTGCGTACAGTAAGTATCCAAGCAGGAAGAATACAATTGCATATACATACACGGAAGCAGATGTATTCTGAATACCAAAGTAATCAAAAACGCCTCCAGTTAGCTCATTTTGTTTGGACATAATAAGGGAATAGCCTACACCGATAATGATTCCAACCTGCGTGAGACCCAATAAAGCAATACCGATAATCTTCGCAAACATATGGGTAACTGGTGATGCGCTTGAAATTAAAATTTCCATAACCCGTGAGGACTTTTCAGTAGCGACATCATTGGCAATCATTGTTCCATAGGTGATTACAGATATATACAACAGGAAAAGCATGACATAAACAATACCCCTTGCCTGATTCAATTCTTCTGCGGTTTTTGCAGTATCATCTAAAGCAACCTTATTGAAGGTTACTGGTGAATATATTTCGGTGATTGTTTCCTGGTCAACACCAGCTTGTTGTGTCGCAGCTGCAACCTTTAATTGCTGCAGTTGCTGCTGAATAACTGACTGTTCCCCTGCTTCAGCAATATTATTGGCAAAATATGTTGCTTCTGGCAATCCTTCAGCGTCTATCGACAGTGAAATCAACGCGGCATATTCTTCATCCTGTACAGCGTTTTTGCCTTCTTCCTCTGCCCCATCATACGCAATCAGGTCCATCTCATCTGTTGCCCCTTCGACACTTTCTTCTAAAGGTGTAAATAACTCTCCCGCTTCATCGATCACAGCAATTTTATCTGTCTCTCCAGAAAATGTTTCCATGATCGTCTGGATGTTTGAGATGGCAAAGATAAATACTAACGAAACAATGGTACTGATTAAAAATGATTTTGTTTTAAATTTCGTCATATACGTATGGGATAAAATAATCCAAAATTTATTCATAGGAAGCACCTACCTTCTCAATGAATATATCACTTAAAGTTGGCTCTTCAAGTTCAAATTTTCGCACGAATCCTTTCCCATGGAGTGCTTCAAACAGCTTTTGTGCGACTGTCTCACTTTCAATCTGAAGCTCACAGCCTTCTGTCACAGGTTTATAGTGCATAACACCGGCATAATCCTTCAAAAAATCTACTAGGAAATCTGCATGGACAATTAAATTCTTTTTCCCAAACGACTTCTTAATTTCCCTTAGTGACCCTTGAACAACTGGTTTTCCTTTATGTAAGATACATAAATGTTCACAAAGTTCCTCAACATGATCCATCTGATGTGATGAAAACACTATGGAAGTTCCTTGTTCCTTAAGGTTTACAACAGCTTCTTTTAACATTTCAACATTGATTGGGTCCAACCCAGAAAATGGCTCATCAAGAATAAGCAGCTTTGGTTTATGGATAACAGCAGAGATAAACTGGATTTTTTGCTGATTACCTTTTGACAGTTCTTCCACTTTTTTATCTATATATTCTGGTACTTTAAATCGACTAAGCCAGCCTTCAAGCTCTGTAACTACCTCGCTTTTACTCATACCACGAAGTTTTCCAAGATAAATTAATTGGTCACGAACCTTCAGCTTAGGATATAGCCCTCGTTCTTCAGGTAAATAACCAATTAAATGACTTTTATCATAGCCGATGGATTCGCCATTCCATGAAATATCGCCTTCCGTAATATCCAATAACCCAAGAATCATTCGAAAAGTTGTTGTTTTACCCGCACCGTTTCCCCCTAAAAAACCGAACATTTCTTTTTCAGGAATTTCAATGGAAAGATGATCCACTGCAGTAGTACTTCCAAATCGTTTCGTCACATTTTTAATTTTTAATGTCAAATTTCTTCTCTCCTTCCCCGTTTTATGGTACGTTTACATTATCTAATAGTTTCATAATTTTTAATTTTAGGAGGAACCTAAAATGCGAACTTACGTATTAACAGTCTTTGACAAATCCGGGGAAAAGTTGCTCGATGAGTCCTTTGAGGCTACCAGTAATGATGAGGCCAAAAAAATTGGACAAGCAAAATTAGATGAAGAAGGATACAGTGAACATACACATCGTTGTGTATCTCCTGATGCAAAGTTAATCCTATTTCACAGGTGAACCAATGTGTTCATAACTACATTCGAATCCTAGCTTAAACAGGTGGCATTAAAAAAATAATTATTTTTAATGCCACCTTTTTACATTCAGAAACGATTGTAATAATAAGAATAGGTTATTGTCCTTTAAATGAGGGCTTTCGCTTATCTAAAAATGCACTTACACCCTCCTGGTGGTCTTCCGTATTTCGAAGTTCCCATTGTGACTTTCGTTCAGCTTCCATATAGGAAGTTAATTCTCTCTCATTTCTTTGATGATACATCATTTTCGTTTTCAGCATTGCCATAATTGGTGCAGTTAACATCTGATTGGCCATCTCGGTTGCGTGATCGATCGTTTGCTTATCCGTAAGCACATCTACTAGACCCATTGCCTTTGCATCGGCCCCTGTTAATTGCTGCTTACCCCAGATAAATTGTTTTGCCTTATGTGTACCGATACGTTCGCGCAACAGGAAGTGTCCACCCCCATCTGGAGCTAACCCGATTCCTATAAATAGCATACCAAGTTTGGATTCATTTTGAGCAACAACATAATCTGCCGTTAGCGCAAGACTTAACCCTAAGCCAACAGCTGACCCTTGAACAGCCGATATAACAATCTTGGGCATCATGTACAGCTTTAAGGCAATTGCTTCGATGATTTTCATTATGTGGTCATAATAGTTCTTATCATTAAATTCCGTCATCATTCCAATGTCTCCGCCTGCACAAAATGCTTTTCCTTTTCCACTAAGAATAACAATTTTATCATCATTTTTTTCAACTTGCTCCAGCACATCATGTAATTCCATAAGCATATCTTTATCCAGTGCATTGTAGCGGTCAGCCCGATTTAAAGTAATATAAGTTATATTATTCTTGCTTTCAAATAAAACAGTACTCATCGCGGTATCCCCTTTTTTTAAGAAATTTCTATCATAATATATAATTCGCCATCTATAGACAAAATCCTCTATAAAAGATTGAAGTTTTGGTACACCAGATAAAAACTGTATGGGTTAAAGAGCAACAAAATTCCCTAAAAAGGCTTAAAAGAACAAAAGCGCAAGCGCCTGTTCAGCGCCGTATGGACTGCGCTCAGCGCTGCGGGTGGGTCGACGTTGCTGCGCAAAGCGGCGGTCTTAGTCGATCTTCCTTTTCCCTGAGATAAAGGATACACGAAGAGCGTAAGCTGCCCCACAGGACGTGGGGTAGGTCGACGTTGCCACAGGATGTGGTGGTTTTAGTCGAACATCCTTTATTTCTTATCGTAGACACGGGGAGGGAAGTCCACTAGGCGCTAGGCGCTGGCCGGTGAGAACGCCACGTCCTGTGGCGTCACCGGCACTAGTACGTCCTGTACGTCGGAGCTAGACGTCGCTGATTCAGAAGTCCAGTTATCTACAGCACTTAAATTTTATAATTTCCTAAACCATAAAAAAAGTCCGCAACATTTAGGATGCGGACTTTTACTTAATTATTCGTTTGATTCCTCTTCAGAAGTACCATAAAGTTCTTCTAATGGCTTCGTAATAATCTGGCTCACTTCGTTGATCACAAGATTTAAGCGCTGTTCCTGTTCCATCAATTTTGAAATGTCCTCATGCTGTTGAACTGTTTCTACAACTTTACGTGCTTGTTCAACTTCCTCTTCTGAGATTTCCTGACCTTGCATTTGTTTTTCTTGTAATTCCATTTGAGTATTTCTGAAATTATCAAACATTTGCTTTGCAGATTCGTCACTCATTACTGCATCATATGCTTCTTTTAAACTTTTGAATTCATCACTTTCACGAATTGATTTTTCTAGGTCATACGCACTATCATAAATATTAGGCACGTTATATATCCTCCTTCATTTTCTAACTAAAATAACTATAACAAACGTTTAGGTGCATGTATACCATTTCGAAATATAGCTAAAAATGCAAAATTGGTTTTTCCATTCCGCTTATACTGCTATAATGGAAGAAAGCCCTATAGAAAGAGGCATTTTAATGATAAAACAACTTCGCAAAATTTTTTCGACATTAGTATTATATAATGAAATATCCGATAAATCTAGAGATAAATATAAATGGTATATGACAGACGGTGGACAGGTTATCGGCATTGATAGAAAAGAGCTTACTGAAAAAGATTCAACTCTTTTGCATATGTTCTTACATCCTTATAATTTTTCCATTCCTGAAATGACAGCAGAAGAAAAACAATGGAAAACATCTATAAGTACCGAAATCTCAGATAACACTAATTCATTAACATATCGTTTTATCTATTTTTCATATCAGCCATTCCAAATTGAACCTGAATCTTTTAAAGAGGCAATAAATGAGTTTTATGCAAGACAAGTTCCAATACTTTTTGAAAACGATCATGAAGGAATTATTGTAGAAACAAATCCAAATGAAGACATATCGTATGAGCAAATAATCGATGTACTAATGAGTGACTTGTACGTAAAAATTAAATTCGTAGTTGGACCTTATCTTTATACATTATCCAAAGCTAAAAGAACTCATCAGATATTAATTGACGGGGCTAATAAAATTTTCTCTTATTCCGATAAGAGCGTATCCACATACATTGATGCTGTTCCATTTATACTTATTGATCAAATAGAAAGTGATACCCGCACTGATATAATTGATTCTGTATTGGGTGAAGCGATACATGACCAGGACCTGTTAAAAACAGTTGAAACGTTTATTGCTTGTAACTTAAATGTGTCAGTTACCGCAAAAGAATTGTACATGCACCGAAATAGTTTACAATACCGGCTTGATAAATTTACCGAAAAAACAGGTATCGATATTAGGCAATTTCACCAGGCAATGACTGTACTACTAGCAATATATATAAATAAATAAACTCTTTTCAAATATAGCTCTCTTGCGCCACAGACTAAGGGTATCTGATTCGTGACAACTGGTGCGGCGCTCTATCCATGCGGCGGTAATGAACATGCATCAGTGTTGCAGTTGTATCTTAAAAAAGTGCACAAAAGAATTCAAATTCTTTGTGCACTTTTTCCATTTACGGGTAGACCAAGTATTAGCTACAATTATATTATAAAAACGTTTACATAATTGGAGGAGTAATAATGGCTGAATTACGTCTAGAACACATTAAGAAGTCATATGACAAAAAGGCTATCGCTGTTGATGACTTTGACTTAGAAATTAAAGATAAAGAATTTATTGTATTCGTCGGACCTTCTGGTTGCGGAAAATCAACAACACTAAGAATGATCGCTGGCCTAGAAGAGATTACTGATGGGGAACTTTATATTAATGACAAGAAAATGAACGATGTAGCACCAAAAGACCGTGATATAGCAATGGTATTCCAAAACTACGCATTATACCCGCATATGAATGTATATGACAATATGGCTTTCGGATTAAAACTGCGTAAGTTTAAAAAAGATGAAATAGAACAACGTGTCAATAATGCTGCCAATATTTTAGGTTTGGAAGCATACCTAGATCGTAAACCAAAAGCATTGTCTGGTGGACAGCGACAGCGTGTTGCATTAGGACGTGCAATTGTGCGGGATGCAAAAGTATTTTTAATGGATGAACCCTTATCAAACCTTGATGCAAAATTACGTGTCCAAATGCGTGCAGAAATTCAAAAACTGCATCAGCGTCTTCAAACAACAACTATTTATGTAACGCACGACCAAACAGAAGCAATGACGATGGCTACACGCCTGGTTGTTATGAAAGACGGGTATATCCAACAAGTTGGAGCACCAAAGGATGTCTATGACAAACCAGAAAATATCTTTGTTGGAGGATTTATCGGATCTCCTTCCATGAACTTCTTAAGCGGAAAATTGGAAGATGGCTTTTTCGTAATGGAAGATACAAAAGTAAAAGTCCCTGAAGGCAAAATGAAAGTTTTACGTGAACAAGGTTATTTGGATAAAGACGTTACACTCGGTATTCGTCCTGAAGATATTCATGATGAGCCACTATTCATCGATTCGACCCCAGATACAAAAATAAAAGCGTCAATCGAAGTAGCTGAATTAATGGGTGCAGAGTCTTACCTATATTCAAAAGTAAATGATCAGGACTTTGTTGCACGTGTTGACTCTCGATCGGACATCAACGGCGGTGAAGAAGTTGATTTAGCATTTGATATGAATAAAGTACATTTCTTTGATACTGAAACAGAACAACGAATTCGTTAGATCTATTTAGATGTATATTAAAATTGATATTGAAAATAATACCAACTGAGGCTAAATTTAAGAGGGAAGTCATAATGACTTCCCTCTTAACTATCAGTTCTTTAAAGGGGGCATCCCTTTAAGCCATAGGTTATTTAGGTTGTTGTCCACTAAACTGCTGTTGTGCTGATTGAACTAAGCGTTTAGTAATTTCACCACCAACAGAGCCATTTGAACGTGAAGTAGAGTCTGGGCCTAATTGAACACCGAACTCTTGTGCAATCTCGGTCTTCATTTGATCAAGTGCCTGTTGTACGCCAGGTACTACTAAGTTGTTTGAGTTGTTATTAGCCATGTTATCACCTCCTGTAAGCATAGTTTTAGCAAATTTATAAAACTTATCACGGAATACAGTTGGTAATTGTTGCTTAATTACCCAATTAAGTGTGTTCGGCTCTATCGCTCACAATTAAAAGAGCTTATTACATAGTAATAAGCTCTTTTAATATTATTATTTTGGATATGTCATCTCTTTTGGATTTACATATTGTTCAAACTCTTCTTCAGTTAGAAACCCAGATTCTACTGCAGTTTCTTTTAAAGTTGAATTATTCTCGAAAGCTTTTTTTGCAATTTTCGCTGCATTCTCATAGCCAATATGTGGATTTAGTGCGGTAACAAGCATTAAAGAATCATTTAAATATTTTTCAATTTGTTCATGATTCGGTTCGATACCTTTAGCACAGCGTTCATCAAATGATAATATGCTATCTGAAAGAATTTCGCAGGATTGAAGAAAATTATAAGCGATTACAGGCTTAAATACATTTAGCTCAAAATTCCCTTGACTTGCTGCAAATCCTATCGTAGCATCATTCCCCATTACTTGGGCTGCGACCATCGTAACTGCCTCACTTTGGGTTGGATTAACTTTTCCAGGCATAATCGAGCTACCTGGCTCATTTGCCGGAATGGTAATTTCACCTATTCCACAACGCGGTCCGCTTGCTAACCAGCGTACATCATTTGCAATCTTCATTAAATCAGCTGCTAATCCTTTTAGCGCGCCATGTACATGTACTGTTTCATCATGACTTGTTAGAGCATGGAACTTATTAGGGGAGGAAATAAAGTCCTTACCGGTAACTTCATTAATTGCTTCACAAACAGCTTCAGAGAAATCCGGATGTGCATTTAGACCTGTGCCAACAGCAGTACCACCAATAGCCAGTTCCTTCACATGATGAACGCTTTCTGAAATCATAACTTCCGACTTTTCGAGCATGCGGTGCCAGCCACTTATTTCCTGACCTAATGTCAGTGGTGTAGCATCCTGCAAATGTGTACGACCTATTTTTACAATATCTTGAAAAGCATCCATTTTAATTTTAAATGTGTCCTTTAAAGTTTGCAGCGCAGGAATGACCTTATCCTCAAGCTTCAAAACAAAGGCAATATGCATTGCTGTCGGATATGTATCATTCGAACTTTGTGATTTATTAACATCATCATTTGGGTGAAGTTTTAAATCACTGCCTTCATCCTCAAGCCATTTATTGCCCGCATAAGCAATTACTTCATTCACATTCATATTTGATTGTGTACCGCTTCCTGTTTGCCATACAACCAATGGGAAATGGTCATCTAACTTACCTGTAATAACTTGATCGGCTGCAAAGCCAATTGCGTCTGCTTTTTTCTTATCAAGCAAACCTAAATCACTATTTGCCTTCGCTGCACTTTTCTTCAAAATAGCAAATGCTTTGATAACTTCAGCAGGCATTTTTTCATCACCAATTGGGAAGTTTTGTTTACTTCGCTGTGTTTGAGCACCCCAATACTTTTCGGCAGGTACGTTTATTTCTCCTAGCGTATCTTTTTCTACACGGTATTCCATGTTTGTTGCCTCCTTGTATATCATAATCATATCTTTTACCATTGTAACAAAATTAAAGGAAATATTGTTGCTTACAGTAAGTAGAAGTCACAAAATAGTACGTATTTTACTAACAAATACAGTTGCTTTTCATTTATAATACTATAAAAGACTATTTTAGCAGATAAGAAAGGATAAAACCTTTCTTACTGCAGAAGCACAACTAAGGCTCATCTACATTAAAGCTTGGTGATAAGCCAAGTTTTAATGGCGAAAGACTCTATAGAATCGGCAATTACTATACATTAATAAGCAGAAGTCTTCTAAATGCGTCTTAATGTAAGGAGGATTTCACTATGCCAAATATTTGGACACATATGCTATTTTGTGAAGATGTTGTGGATACAATCAAAAATCCATATCCGTTTTCACAATATGAGTCATATATGAAATTAGGTGCTCAAGGGCCAGATCCCTTTTTCTATTATAATTTTTGGCCATGGATAAAAGAAGAGCCTGTACATGACATTGGAATGATTTTGCACAAGAAAAATTGCGGTGCATTTTTAATGGATTTAATTGAACAGGCAAAAGATATGGACGGACGTGTTCAAGCATATGTATTTGGATTTGTCACACACCATATCCTTGACCGTAATGCACATCCATATATTCATTATCGTGCTGGCTATGATGGAAGTAATCATCAAAAGCTTGAAGTACTCATTGATACATTGATGATGGAAAAATATCATAATTTAAAAACGTGGAAGGCACCAGTTTATAAAGAAATCGATATCGGGTATTCATTTAATGAGAATATAACTAATTTACTGCATACAGCCATTAAAAGACATTATCCGGAGGTCAATCGTAGTTCCACTTCTTACATCCAAAAAGCTTACCGGGATATGAAATTGGCACTAAAATTGTTAGCTGACCCACATGGATGGAAAATTGTACTATTAAAACCATTGATTTCATCTTATTCCCATCAGCCAATTAAAAGTAACGTGGATTATTTAAATTTGCAACATACAACATGGTACCATCCAGCAACAAATGATCCTTCTTCTAAAAGCTTTATTGATTTATATGAACAAGGACGTATGGAGGGTATTGAAATTATGACAGAAGTGCTTTCCTATTGGCAATCCAGGGATAATACTGCTCGGGAAAAACTGAGGGGATTAATTGGTAATGTATCATATGATACCGGGAAACCACTTGAGCTAAACCTGGAAAATAAATATAGTGAACCAATCGTATAAATATTGATGTAAGCATCATTTAGTGGTGTATGGATTGTGCCCGCGCTTCGTGGGTGGTTCGGTGATGCTGCGCAAAGCGGCGCGGTCTTAGAAAGTAATTAATATATGGTTGATTTTGACTAATAGCAAACGCCCAGAACAACTCTGGACGTTTGTTTTATATTATAAAACATAATTAATAGCCAACCTCCAGAAAAAATTCCCTACCTGAACAATCTTGCCCGGTTTTTGAAGAATAATGATTTGATGTTTTTAAACTGACAAGGGATTTTTTATATGTTCTTGAATAATCGAATTTATAATGTGCAAAGAGTTCCATTCTCCCGAAGAAAAAAAGGTGATCGGATATTTTTTTGGAAAAAGGGTGTTGCTAATCTGACTTGGTGACAACCCATCTTCGTAGAACTTGATAACTTTTCTTTCGATGTCGAACAAATAATCCAGCTTTCTTTGTAAAGCAGCACGTCCATCCTCTAAATAGCCGGCATGGCTGCAAAACACGTCCTCAAAATCATAGGATAATACTTTCTTTAAGGACTCAATAGTGTTTGGAATGCTTTCCTCACGTAAAACGACCTTTGTTCTCTCCTGGCAATACAAATCCCCAGTGAAAAGTTGACCGGTTTCACGATTTAAAAATGCTAAATGGTCGACAGCATGACCAGGTGTTTCAATCACGTCCCATGTTGCATTGCGAGATGAAAAAGTTTTTCCAATAGCCCTAGCATGAAAAGGGCTGCGCTTGCCCCAAAATAATTTTCGATACATTGGATATTTAGGGTTCTCTTTACAAGAATCAAGCATAATACTATTCATATAAACTGGTAGCTGCATTTCCTTATGTAAAAACGTTGCACAGCCTGTATGATCTTCATGATAATGCGTGATTACCACTTGATCTATATCTTGTTGTTTAAAAAATGGTTTAAATTCCTTTTCTAATGATTTTGCACCCGTATCAATTAAAACACCATCCACAACGAAGCAATGAACATTTAATTTTATCCCTTGAAATGCTACTGTACCGTTTCCCATTTGAACTGCATTTATCGTCTGTTGTTTAAAATTTTTCTTTAATAACATAAAGTGTAGCCTCCTCATAACCTCCTCTTTGTTAAACTATAACACAGAATGAATGGCTATTCATTCACCTATAATTAAACTTCTATTAAAAGAAGGACGTCCAGGTAATAAAACCCCCAGACGTACATTTTGTATTTCTAATTACCCCGTTACGTTACTAAAAGAACCTTTTACTTAAACAACTTACCTAATAATTTTCCGGTTCCTTTTCCTGCTACTCTTCGCCCAACCCTTTTACCTACTTTGCCTTTCTTAACAGCATTCACATCACCTAAAACTTTGGCAATTCCATATAATGCTTTGCGTATATTATTGATGCGCATAGTTTTTCACCTCTTATTGTGGTTTTATATCAATTTTCTCAGCTTGATTTGTTTGCCGTTTAGCTTCCAGTACTCCTTGGTCAATATTAACAAACCGCAATAAAACAATCCCTACGATAAAGAAAATGACAAGCGAAATGATACCAAGTCTGCTTGAGCCTGTTAACTGCCCAACTATCGCAAATAAAAACGGCCCAAAGATGGCTGCAAACTTTGCCGAAATTCCATAAAAACCAAAGAACTCTGCATGTTTATTAGCCGGCACCATCCTTCCGTAGATAGATCTGCTGAGTGATTGTGCCCCACCTTGTACTAAGCCAACACAGAATGCCAGTAAATAAAAGTGTAGTGCGGATGACATAAAATAGCCTAAAATCACGATACCAAGATAAGCGTACAACGTTATATACAGTGCCTTTTTGGCAGTAATTTTACTAGCCAGCCATCCAAAGAAAAAAGTACATGGAATACCAACAAATTGTGTGATTAGTAAAGCAACAATTAATGAATTGGAATCTATTCCAATATCACGTCCATAGATAGTTGCCATCTTTATAATGGTGGATATTCCGTCATTATACATCCAGAAAGCTAGTAAAAAGATTAATAAGTGCTTGTATTGCTTAATTTCCTTAAATGTATTGGTTACTCTTGAAAATCCTATCGCTGCATAAGACCGATCACGCTTTGTTTTTACTTTCTTTTCTTCCTTAATATTTTTTAGTAACGGCAGTGAGAATATAAACCACCATACCCCTACCGTAACGAATGATACTTGGCTTGCAACTGCTGCATTGGGCATACCGAACCAAGAGTACTTAAGAATCATTAAGATATTTATGGCTAATAAAACACCGCCTCCAATATAGCCGAATGCAAACCCGTAGGAAGAAATTTTATCTATATCTTCTTCATCAGCTATTTCAGGTAAAAAAGCATCATAAAAAATATTGGCACTCGAAAAACCAACTGTTCCAATTATTAATAAAAGAGAAGCAAATATGTAATCTCCTTCACCAACAAAGGCTAGTAAAATACTTGCAACAATCCCCATAAAAGCAAAAAAACGCAAAAATTTCTTTTTAGCTGCTGAAAAATCACTGATTGCCCCCAAAAAGGGTGCCATCACAGCAACAATTAATGCAGCAATTGACTGTGAATATCCCCAGTAACTATCAGCAAGTGATTGGTCTACACCAACTGCCGCTACATCATAGTAGAAAACAGGAAGAACAGCTGCCATTATGGTAGTTGCAAATGCCGAATTACCAAAATCATATAACATCCAACTAAAGACAGTCTTCTTCTTCATATACATCCCCCCTTATGACTTAAGCATATCAAATAATTTTAAATAATAGGACAAAAAAATAATTAAATAACGAGGAAATGTCATATTAAAATATGCACTTCCTCGTATAATAGCTCTTGTTTATTTTGCTTTTTCCAAAGTTGCTGCAACTTCATTTGTTTCTTCAATAGCAGAAACCAAATTAGTTATACGGTCAACCTGTTCTTCAAGCATCGCCTCCAACTGCTGAATGGTGGCCGTAGTTTCTTCAATTAAAGAAGCTAATTGATTGACTGACCCATCTATGGTTTCAGATGATGCTTGTATATCATTAGCCTGTTTTGCTAGATAACCTAAATACTTAATAAAGTTGATTAGCTGTTCAGTGATTTTTTCAAAATTAGCTTTGGTTTCTTGTACACTTATGGCACTCTTCTGCAGCTGCTCCTTATTATCGTTTACTTCCTGCTGCGCTTGTCTTGCATCATCTTCAATAATTTGCAGGTTCTGACTAATTTGCTGTGCAGTGTTTTGAGAGACTTCAGCCAACTTACGAACTTCTCCGGCTACGACAGCAAAACCTTTTCCTGACTCTCCGGCTCTTGCTGCCTCAATACTTGCATTCAATGCTAACAGGTTAGTCTGTGCCGCTATGTCCTGGATTTTTTCTGTAAACGTATTATTTTCTTGCATTTTATGAACAAGATTATTCATGTTTGTGCCCAGCTGTTCAAAGGATTGCTGAAACCCATTCATTGTGGCCGAGAGGTTCTCCATGGATTGTTGACCTTCCATCGATAATTCTTTTAATTCTTCTCCATCTGCAGTACTCTGCGAGAAAGAATGAATCATTTTGGACAATTTTTCACCCGTTTTTTCGATTGTAGTTGAAATGGTAGTTGCAGATTCAGCCTGTGACTGACTGGCTTTTGTGATTTCCTGAAATGCCTGGCTCATCTCTCGCATCGATTGTGAGTTTAAATTGCTATCCTGCTCAATAATGGTCATTTGTGACCTAACATTAGTTGCACTTACTTCTACGATTTCAGCTTGTTTCCTTTGGTATTCGGAGTGATTTTCGCTCTCAGTTAAAGCACTCTGGGCATCTGTAAGCAGCTTCCTTGCTACCCTTACTTGGATCACTAAAACTGCGAATACCAGGACAAAAAATACAATCGTAATAGCAGTAGCCCTTGCATCGAATCCAATTATTGCTCCTTTTGAAATAACAAAAAAGGTTAATAATGACAGTCCAAAGAAACCTCCTGTAACTAAAACTGTTAACGAAAGAGATATCGCTGCTACAGCCAGAACATAAAAGGTAAAAAGCATATTCGTTACATAATCAGAACTTAAAATAATAATAAATGCGACTCCAGATAGACTTATTATTGCTAAATAAGGAACTGCCTTGGTAAATATCTGTTTATAATGAAATAACCCAATTAGTGCTACACTAACTCCTCCGCCAATACCAAGTGCAATAAGATTTTCTGTTGGTGCCCCGACAACAAGCTCTGCCCCTACACCTAAAAACAACGAAAATAACAAAATATAAAACAAAATACGGTTTTGTTTATGTACTATAGAGTTATTATTTTTTTCCATTCATTCTCCCCCAATATGACTAGCTTCTATGTAAAAAGAACTATATATATCCCATCAAAAAAGCCTCACCAAACAAAGGTAAGGCAATCTTGATGCAAATTGGGATTACTCCCAAATATAATGTCTGTATTCCTTACTTAACTGTAAGAACTTTTCTTTATTTCCAGTGTCAATAGAGCTGTTTATCGCTGTTTCCAGTCTCTCCTTATTCCAATTAAAGCATAACTCATCCAGTAACATCCGTGATGAAAGCTTTAACTCATATGAAACTTCCCTTTTGGCGTCAAGTGGTTTTCCATCATATCTTACGTATCGATAAATTAATTTCTGCTTTTTCATGGAACACGCCCCTTTGTTCCTTTTTTCTATTATCCTAAAATTTACGAATAATTGCAACAATAATATTTGTGTGCTGCAATATTTTTTTAGGGGTTAATGTTTCGATACGCAAGTAAACCTGCTCCCAGTGCAAAAATAGTTAAAAGGCTTATCATCCAAATAATATTTCCCTTCATCATAATTGCAATTACTGGCGGCCCTGCTGCAACCCCAATAAAACGCATAGCACTGTAAATGGATGTGATCACACCTCGCACATCTTTTTCCAGGCTCTCAGTGATTAATGCATCCATACAAGGCAGTGACATCCCTATCCCGCTTCCACATATAAGGAAAATAGATAAAAGATAAACTGGATGATCCATGAAAGGAATCACCGCAACTGAAGCCCCAGTAAGTATAATGCCTATAAAAGTTATCCATTTCATTATTTTTAAGTTATCATTTATTTTCCTTCCCGCAATAAATGAGGCAATCGATAAGGCCAGTAAAGGAATAGCCAGTAGCACCCCTTTCCAAATACCTTTATAATCATATTTATCTTCTAGAATGCTTGAAAGATAAAACAAAAATCCAAACAAAATAAACATTAATATAGCTCCAATAAGGAATATGGCAATTAGCCACTTCCCATGTTTCTTCATAGTATCTTTAGCGAAACCCCAGTATTTCTTAAAACTTGTATGTTCCTCCTCCCCTCCCTTGTTTTTCACAAGAAATCCAACCATCAGGACGGATACAGCACAAAATACCGGAATTGAATAAAACGGCAAAAACCAAATAAATGCTGCCAGGACAGCACCTAATATCGGACTTAACACTTTGCCAATTGTGTTGGATGTTTCAATAATGCCAAGCGTTGTGCTCGCTTCTTTATCATCTCGGAACATATCGCCTACAAGCGGAAGTACAATTGGGGCAGCACCTGATGCACCTATCCCCTGCAGAATTCTGCCAACGATAATCATGAGGTACGGATCACTCATACTATTGGAAGCCCATCCCGCAACTAACCCCCCCAATCCAGTAATAATTAATGAAGGAATAATTACCTTTTTCCTGCCAAATCGGTCTGATAAAAAGCCTGCTAATGGGATGAAAAAAATAGCTACAATTGAATACATCGTAATAATATAACTTGATTGCAGTTTGGAAATATCAAGTTCTTTTTCCATTAAAGGTAATATTGGAATAAGCATCGAATTTCCTAAAGTCATAATTAGTGGAATAGATGCTAATGATATAACTGCCCAGCGCTTATCATGAGCATCATTCTGTTTCGTCATATTACATTCACAGTCCTTCTTTTTGTAAAATAATCACTAAAATTACTATTCTCCTAAGCAAGATATTTATTCTCGTTTAAGATGATAGTCATTTTTTACCTAACGAAACTTATTTTATAACTCGCAAAACATATAACCGTATCCTTTACTTTTTCTCTAGACTTACTGGACAATGCTTTGGTAGACTGTTATAGCTGACATTCGTTGGAATAAAATGTTAGGAAAGTTGGCATTCGTTAAAGGGATTCTTATGAAAGTGTAATTTGTATTAGAATCGCTTATCTTTAGAGTGCAAATCTTATGGCTAGAGCCTTGGTTGTACTTATGCAGTGAATAAATGGGAGGCCATTTCATGGGGCATGCAGATAATCTAAAAAAAGGTGAAAAGGGCGCATGGATTAGCATTATTGCTTACATTATCCTTTCTATTTCTAAGTTAATAATCGCCTATATCGGTAGTTCAGAGGCGTTGCGTGCAGATGGATTAAACAACTCCACCGATGTAATAGCCTCGATTGCCGTGTTAATTGGATTAAAAATATCAAGAAAGCCCCCTGATGAAGATCATCATTATGGGCATTATCGTGCAGAAACTATTGCATCCCTGTTCGCAGCTTTTATTATGATGACAGTTGGGATACAGGT
This sequence comes from Virgibacillus litoralis, assembly GCF_017873675.1. GTDB lineage: Bacteria > Bacillota > Bacilli > Bacillales > Amphibacillaceae > Lentibacillus > Lentibacillus litoralis. The sequence continues at coordinate 265,381 of NZ_JAGGKK010000001.1, forward strand.
AATAATTGATACATTCAGTAAATTATTTACGAGCGAAACAACGCAGCCTGATATGCTAACAGCTTGGACAGCATTAAGTGCTGCTGTCATTATGTTCATGGTTTATCGATATAATCTTTCCTTATCCAAAAAGGTAGAAAGCAGTTCATTGTACGCCGCTGCACAGGACAACCGTTCAGATGCCTTTGTAAGTATCGGAGCATTTGTGGGAATTATCGGTGCACAACTAGGACTTTTTTGGTTGGATCCATTAGCTGGTTTAGTTGTTGGTATTATTATCTGCAAAACTGCTTGGGATATTTTTAAAGATTCGACACATACATTAACAGATGGATTTGACGAAAAGCAGATTATGAAAATAAAATCAAGCATTGCAGAAGTTTCTGAGGTAAAAGAAGTGGTAGATATTAAAGGAAGAGTACATGGCAATCAATCTTTTATAGATATTACCATTCTTGTTGATCCTCAATTGAATGTAAAAGAAAGCCATGCTATCACAGAGAAAATCGAAACACTACTCGATCAAGAGCATAATATTCCGTATGCTCATATTCATATTGAGCCATATCAATAGAAAGAGGCTGGGACATAACTAAAAATCTCTACCTTAAAGACGAATAATATAGGATAAGTTGTTTAGAACGTTCATTATCAATGGTTGAATCTAATACGTAATTGATATAAACTGCGACATACTTTTAAAAAGTTTGAGTGCTATTATGCCGCTTCGGAAATACACTACGCTTTCCGTGGGCGGCTGATGAGCCTCCTTGCTCCTACTTCGCTGCGTAGTCTCATCTAGGCCTCAGCTCCCACAGGAGTCTACGTGGATTTCCTCCGCTGGGTTTTGCTCACTAGAACTTAAAAAACAAGATTTTATACCACTAAACTAGCAGTTGGAATATGCGAGACCCCTGTGGGACAGCGATCCTAAGAGACCCCACAGGGAGCGTTCTTTGCGAGCGAGGCAGACTAAGTACGCCACGCAACGTCTGCACTAGCACGTCCTATGCGTCGGAGGCTCGTGGTGAGCCCTAGGTGCGCGAGTATATTCCAACTGCGTGGTTAGAGAACAACACTTACATTCAGTCTACTTCGCAGTTTATATCTAATCTGCAATATTAGAAAACTAGGCATTCAACAAGCCTTTTGGTAAATGCCATAGTTGCACTTATGAAAGTAGTTATACATTCTTAACTGCAAAAATCCGAACTAATTCGAATTCTATTTCAAGAATTTTGAATCATAGTTCGGATTTTACTTTGACTAAAAATTTTTGTCCCAGCCACTAATATCTAACATGACTAATATGAGAAGATATTAACCAGACTATATATGTTTTTTTAGTTATTATCTTATTCTTGTCACCCTTATGTTTGTACGGTACTTAACTTAAGATAGTCTTTCCAGCAGTTTATCAATATCTTCCCAGCCATATGCTGTTTCCTGATATGTTCCTTCACCAATGGTTGTTTCTTCTTCCCCAACAGGTTCAGCTTGGAATCGTTCATAAAAGCGACTGGAAGGGTTCTGTTTAAGAATCCAGACAAGGAGAGATTTATGCCCCATTCCATGCATTTCTTCACTGAAAGCCTTTAGAAGTCTGCCACCTAAACCCCTCCTTTGAAATTCATTCAATAGATAAATCGTGTAGATTTCACTATCATAGTCAAACCGTTTAGTTCGCTCCGGTCCGCCAGAAACAAAACCAACTATCTTGTCGTCGTTGTGAATGACAAGTGTGCATTGCTCTTCTTTTTGGATACGTAATATAGTTTCCCATAATGCTTTACGATTTTCATATGTAATATTGGATATATCCTGCTCATCAAGTAAATCGGCATACGTATTTTTCCAGCTGCTTACATGAATATCTGCAATCGCTGCAGCATCATCGTAAACAGCCTTACGAATTGAAAACATGTGATAACCCCCTGTTATCGTCAAAAACATTCTACCCATTTTATCTGTTTTTACATGGTAAAGAGAAAGACAGTCACAATAGCTCCTAACACTGCTACGATGACATTCAGGCCTAAATAAGCCAATACGACAGCGACCGCTCCGCCAATTAATCCAATGTGCGGCTGATCTGGCTTAACGTTTAATATACCTGGAAAAATAAGGGCCCCTAATGCTGCAAAAGGTATTGCATTAAGCCAGCGATTCACCCATTCTTTAAACTGCAGTTTATCCACAATAAATGCGGGTATAGCTCTTGGAATCATTGTTACGAGTGCCATTCCAATTATAATAGCAAATATCATGATTGGTCCTCCTTCAGCAAAAATACGCCACTTAACCCACCAAGAACCGTACCAAACACAATTGCCCAGCCCTCACTCATGAATTGGTTAAAAATCGTATTTATAAGCATCGCAATAATAGCTATAATCCCAATTCGCAATTCCTTTTTGACCGATGGAATTAAAAGACCTATGAACATGGCATATAATGCAATCCCCATACTTTGGCTTAGTTGCTCTGGAATGACTTCTCCAAGGACTCCTCCTAAAAACGAGCCCATAACCCATGAAAAATATGCAGTTAAAATGAGTGCTGTATAGAAAAGAACACCTTTTTCCATTTTAGCTTCTTTCGTATGTAAGGATGATACCGCAAACGTTTCATCCGTCAAACCCAATGATAAAGGAACTTTCCAATTCCGTCCAATTCCTCGCAAACGATTCATAAACGATAAACTCATTACAAAATGACGGAAATTGAGAACAAATGTAGCCACAATAATCTCTACAGCTCCAGCACCAACAGCAATCATATTGGCACCCATAAACTGGCTTGCACCAGCGAAAACCATGACACTCATTAATGTTAATTCTGTCAGTGACATTCCAGCCTGCTTCGCCAATACACCATATGTTATTGCAATTGGCAAGTATCCCAGCATGATTGGTAACCCCACTGCTATACCTCTCTTGATCATATATACCGATGATGATGTGTTATTTTTATGTATAGCTTTAGTAGTCATTGCACTTCCACCCTCAACTTGAAAATTGAAACTATTATAACGCATATTCTTAATTTTACAAAGAATTTAAATCGGAAAAATAAAGTATTGACAATTAATGATTTAACAATGTATAGTCAGATTAATATTTTAAGTTGAATAACATATCCAGGAATGCGAAGTAGAATTTTTCCAGGCAGCAACAAGAGACAGGGCATCAGGTGAAAGCTCTGGCAGGAAATAATTCAAATTACACATTCGGTTTAGCGGATTTTTCATGAGAGGATGAGATTGCATATAATTGCACTCATCAATCAGGGTGGTAACGCGGAGATAAAAGCTTCGTCCCTATTAAGGGATGAGGCTTTTTTTATTTTAGCAGATAAGAAAGCATTCCTTTCTTACTAAATAAATACAATTAGGGCTTATCTATAATAAAGTTTGGCGATAAGCCAAGCTATCTAATAAAAAGGAGGATTACTATGTTTCCAATAAACCCAAAACACAACCCCTCACTTGGCGAGTCAATATTATTTTTTATCTTTACAATAGGACTAATCAGTTATTTTCTTATTGGCCTTGGAACAAAGCCGCATATCCCTATCATGATTGCAATCTTTATACTTGTTTTATACGGGTTATTGAAGCATATAGCGTTTCAAGATTTGGAAGAAGGCATAACTGCTGGAGCTAAGTCCGGTATGGGTGCGATTTTTCTGTTTTTACTGATCGGCATTTTAATTAGCAGCTGGATGATAAGTGGTACTATCCCAGTCTTGATCAGTACCGGTTTTTCACTAATTGGTGGAACGTGGTTTTATGCTATTGTATTTGCAATTACAGCAATTGTTGGTGTTTCACTTGGAAGTTCGTTAACTACGACCGCCACAATCGGTGTAGCGTTTATCGGGATGGGAAGTGCGATGGATGCTTCAATGGCAATAACAGCAGGAGCAATTGTTTCCGGAGCGTTTTTCGGTGATAAAATGTCACCATTGTCTGATACGACTAACTTAGCTTCAACAATCGTTCAAGTGGATTTATTTGAACATATAAAGCACATGAGTTTAACTACCATACCAGCATTTATAATTTCATTTATATTATTTGTGTTTTTATCACCCAATGAAGCTATAACCGTAGAAAATCTCGAAGCCTACAAATCAAGTCTTGATGCAACTGGATTAATTCATTGGACATCATGGATTCCTTTGGCCGTTCTGGTTTTGGCTACTATTTTTAAAATGCCAGCATTTATTTCTATTGGTGTAAGCAGTGTAGTGGCAACAATCCTCGCAAGTATAACAAGTGGACTTGCTTGGTCAGATATATGGTCAATCTGGTTTAATGGCTACACAGCAAATACTAACTTTGAACCTGTTAATAGTTTATTAACCAAGGGTGGTATAAACAGCATGCTGTTCACCATATCACTTGTTATTCTGGCGCTCGGATTTGGCGGATTATTGTTTGTCACGGGAATTGTTCCATCGATACTTCAATCGTTTCAGGAAAAATTAAAGAAGGTGAGAACAATCATAATTTCAACTGCAGCTACAGCAATTGGTGTGAATGTACTTATTGGGGAGCAATACCTTTCCATAATGCTCACTGGTGAGACATATAAAGGTGTTTATCAAGAGGCTGGATTATCCAATAAGGCGCTTTCCAGAACACTTGAAGATGCTGGTACTGTGATTAACCCGCTTGTACCATGGAGTGTTTGTGGTGTCTTCATTGCTGATGTACTTGGTGTTCCAGTTGTAACCTATTTACCGTTTGCATTCTTCTGCTTAATAAGTCCAGTTATAACGATTCTATTTGGCGGGAAAGCATTGAGGTAAAAAGGCAATGGTTGTATTCCAATCTGTCATTTAGCGGAATGAGGGTCCGATTGCTAATTAATACGGACCCTCATTCCAAATTATTAAGTATTGTCGCATCACCAAGCCTTAATATTGAGTGCCCTAACAGTTAGAAAACTTGGCATTCGCCAAGGCTAATGGCGAGTGCCTTAGTTGCACTTATGCAGTAAGAAAGGATTTATACTTTCTTAACTGCTAAAAAACCTAGTTGTACTTACCAAACTAAAAAAAACCCCAAATTAAGTGGAGTTTTCTAGTATAGACACCAATTTACGTAAACCCTCAAGCAATCTCGGCGAAGGCCTGCAGTAAAGTGATTCTTCTAACACATGAATCTTACCTTGTTGAACTGCTTTCATTCCATCCCATTCGGGGCGTTTCATAACAAGTTCGGGTTTCATCTTTGATTCTTTCACACCTACCCAAACCATGCAGATATGGTCAGGGTCACGCTGCCACACGTCCTTCCAATCTGTCTGAACGCTGGCTACATCTTCTGTATCAAAAATATTTCTTGCTCCAGCTAAGTTGCTTATCTCTGTAAGCCAATTAACATTTCCAGGAGTAAAAACTGGTTTTGGCCACCATTCCCAGTATAATGTGGGCTTATTTGCTCGCTGTGCCGCTTGTCTACGCAAAGCAGTTATTTCATCACGGAACTCTTTCGCTTTATCTAGACCAAGCTGCTCCTCACCTAACGCCTTACCGACTTTTTCAATATCATCTGCAATCTCATCTAATGAATTAGGATTTAAAATAATATATGACAAACCCTTCTCATCAAGTGCTTCTATATTTTTTTCCATTCCCGGAACACTTAATGAGGCAAGGACTATATCTGGATTTAATGCTTCTACTTTATCCATATTAATAGAAAGATCTGGACCAACTTTAGGTAAATCAAGTACCTGATCTGGCCAGTCAGAAAAATTATCAATACCTACTAATTCATCAATTTTTCCAAGGTATTCCACGATTTCCGTATTACTCGGACAAATGGATACGACTCGAATCATCATCTCCCCCTTGATAACATTATCTGTCCTGGTCAGTAGTAAGTAATGGACCATCTCTTGTGACTACAACGGTATGTTCGTATTGAGCAGACCGCCCTTCATCAATTGTACGGGCTGTCCAATTATTCGAGTCCATTTTACTTTGCCAGCTGCCTTCATTTATCATTGGCTCAATTGTAATTACCATTCCTTCTTTTAAACGTAACCCTTTATTTGGCAGGCCAAAATGTGGAATATGTGGTTCTTCGTGTATTGTTGGTCCAATCCCATGACCAGTAAAATCTCTTACAACTGCAAACCCTTCTCCTTCTGCATAGGTTTGTATTGCATGACCAATATCACCAATTCGACTTCCAACTTGTGCCTGTTCAATCCCTTTGTATAAAGATGTCTTTGATACATTTAATAACTTTTGACCTGCTTCATCGATATTTCCAACTGGGTATGTCCATGCGGAATCAGCAAGCCCACCATTTAAGTTAACAACCATATCAACCGTTACAATATCACCATTCACAAGCTTTTCCTCTCGTGGGAAACCATGACAAATTTCATCGTTAACTGAGGCACAAATCGCATATGGATAGCCACTATATCCTTTTTGTTCCGGAGTGGCACCATGCTTAGCTAGAAATTTTTCAACAAATGTATCAATTTCCAAAGTTGTAATACCTGGTCTTATCATTTTAGCAACTTCTTTATGACATTTAACGAGCAAATCACCTGCTTGCTGCATTTTTTCGATTTCCCGTTTGCTTTTTCGTGTAATCATATTTCTTCTTCCCTTCAACGTTAGTAATAAAATATATATGATGTAGCATTTAAAACATCACGGTTATTTCTATCACCACAAATTGTATCATATAAATAACATTTTATGAGAATAAGCGCTCCAAATTGACTATAACGCAGAAAATGCAGAGGAGCAAATTAGCCCTCTGCACTTCACCTTAATTAATAGCCGCCAAAGCCGCCACCATATCCGTGACCGCCACCATCTACATAAGCAGTACCAATAATGATCAACAATATAAACAACACGACTATTAGCGCAAAGCCTGAGCCGTAGCCACCTCTACTCATTAAAATTCCCTCCTCATTTTCAAGATTACTATAATTTATGCACTTGAAATAGGTTTGGGAAGGGCGACTGCTTGTATTAGTCACTCTAGAGATAATCTTTTACACTATATATTTTTCCATTTTCAACACTTGATTCGTCAGTTAAAATATTAACGAGTACTCCACCAACGGCATCAGTTTCTCTTAACAAGTTATTATTCTTATAACTTCTAAAGGTATCAACTTCAATAAATTCATCTTTATTACTTTCCCTGATTTTCGCTTGCATCTGTGTATCCATTACTCCAGGACTAAACGCAATAACTTTATTTTGAGTTTTCAGTTCGTCCTGCTCCAATGCAACGGTTTTTGTATACATATTAATGCTTGCCTTCGTACTGCAATACGCACTCCATCCATATACTGGTCTCTCTGCCGCACCCGAAGAAATTGTAGTACCAATAAACTGTACTTCCATATCAGTGGCTTTTTTCAGAAATAAATTCATTAATACCATTGGAGCTACTGTATTCACCTGTACATGGTATGCTAAATCAGAACTTTTAATATTCATGGATTTATCGATTGGGTCAAGAACACCTGCATTATTTATTAAGTAAACAATTGCCGGTTCTGGCTCAAATATCTCCTTGCTGATTTGATCAAATGTATGCTCTATACTGTCCAGGTTTCCTAAATCACAGACAAAGTGCTGATAGGTCACATTGTTCTGGGATGCATACGTTTGCAGTGAATCATTTTTACTACGGGAGATACCAACAACATTTACTCCGGATTCCATCATTATTTTAGCAATTGATTCGCCTAACCCTTTTGATACTCCGGTAACTACTGCAAACCTCATCAATAACCCTCCTTTTAAAATATTTATTTTTTATTTATTTCCGACCAATAATGAACTAATGTTTCCATTCCTTTATCAAAGCTGTCGAGAGGGAAACTTTCATTCGGTGAATGCAAACGATCATCTGGCGTCCCGAATCCTAATAGAACGATTGGCATTTTATATATATTCTCAATCCATTCAACAACCGGTATAGAGCCTCCCATGCGAACATATACCGTTTCTTTACCAAATGCTTTTGTATAACTCTTTGCTGCCTTTTCAATAAGCGGATTGTTTGGCTCTACTTTATATGCTTTTGCAGAAAGCTTTTCCTTTACAACTTCTACTTCTACACCAGATGGCGCAACATTATAAACATGCTCCTCCAGCAATTGCTGAACTTGATCAGGATCTTGCCCGGGAACCAGACGGCAGGTGATTTTTGCTGTAGCTGATGAGGGAATTATTGTCTTGGTTCCTTCCCCCTGATAGCCACCATACATTCCATTAATTTCAAAAGTTGGACGAGCCATTGTATGTTCTTTTGCAGTGTATCCTTTTTCTGAAGCTGTCTCATTAACCCCAGCTGTTGAACGATAATCTTCACCCTGGACTTGTTTAATTAATTCTCGTTCCTTATCGGTTAATGGTTCAACTCCATCATAAAATCCATCTACTGTAACAACTTCATCCTCATTTTTCATCGATGATAGTATATGGTTGAGCGCCATAATTGGGTTTCGAATTGCCCCGCCATACATTCCTGAATGCATGTCATGATCAGGTCCTGTTACGTTTATTTCAATTCCAGTAAACCCTTTTAAACCGTATAAGATGGTAGGCTGATTTTCAGCAATCATCCCTGAATCTGAAATAACAGCAAAATCTGCATTGAATTGATCCTGTTTGTCATGAAGGATACGGTAAAGATTCTCACTGCCAATCTCTTCCTCCCCTTCAATACAAACTTTTACATTTAAAGGTAAATTCCCTTCTGTTTTCATATATGCTTCAAAAACAGCAAGATGCATAAATACTTGCCCTTTGTCATCACTTGATCCACGAGCATATAATCGTCCATCACGCACTTCTGGTTTGAACGGGTCACTTTTCCACTGATCAATGGGGTCAACAGGCTGAACATCATAATGGCCATAAAATAAAACCGTTGGTGCATCAGGTCCAGCTTGATTGTATTCAGCATAAACGAGTGGATGTCCACCAGTATCCTGCTGCTCTACTTTGTCAAATCCAATATCATTTAGATATGTTTCCAGAAAACTTGCCGCTTTATTAATATCTTTTTTATGTATACTATCGGTGCTCACGCTTGGAATTGATAGAAAGTCATTTAATTTTGATAACAGCTGCTCGCGATTTTCAGTTAAATAGCTCAATGCTTTTTCGCTCATGTCACATTCCTCCAGTTCTTTTTTTCTATTTTAGCATATTCCAAGCCCCTAAAACGAACTTTGCAGATTGCCTTACTTAATTATTACTGTGTTCTGTCGATGTTCGTGCTCTTCTGTCGATGTTCCCGCTCTTCTGTCGATGTTCCGTGCTCTTCTGTTGATGTTCCTGCTCTTCTGTCGATGTTCCCGCTCTTCTGTCGATGTCCATTGCTCTTCTGTTGATGCTCCGTCCTCTACTGTTTATTCGCCTCTCGATTAAACAGAATCATCAACATTAAAAACAGAGAAAATTTTTCTGCATCAACACAAAAATAAACCCAATACCGACTCCCACCCCATCAGTTCATGCCAACAACAAAAGACAGCCTCTCAGACTGTCCTTTGCAAAAAATTTCTATTTCTATGCTTATCAACTGCTAAGTGTACTAATCGTTAATATCCAGCTCTGTCATCTGTCTTCCAAAATAGTGTTTTTTCCGACTAACTGAACAATCGAATGGTATCGCCATAACTTTCGCCTCTTACTCTGCAAAAACTTGGTTCCAATCATCTTTTTCTGCCACCATATCTTTGGCAATTTCTTTTGCCCCTTCCAAGCTATGATTAGCTGCCCAGCCACATTGTACTTCATTACATGCAGGTACTTCCTTTGCTTCCAAGACATCCTGAAGTGTTTTTTCCAACGCATCAAGGACCTGGTCATAATTATCATTATTTAAAATAGCGAGATAAAATCCAGTTTGACACCCCATAGGCCCAATATCCAGAACATTGTCCATGTGATTCCGGATATTTTCCGCCATTAAATGCTCAATGGAATGCAGACCAGGCATATCCATATGTTCCTTGTTCGGTTGTTTGAATCGAATATCATATTTATAAACTTTATCACCATTCGAACCCGATGTTACACCAACCAATCGTACATATGGTGCTTTTACTTTTGTATGATCAAGGTTGAAACTTTCTACATTCATTTTTTGTGCCATAATAAATCGCTCCTTTTTATTTTTTACAGCTATAATTAACCAAACGAAATTATTCATTTGTTCAAACTTAACATGAAACCCATTTGCTGTAAAAATACGTTGCAGTTCATCTATTGTTGTATAATATTCTCGTTGCAGATCTTCAGTCAGGTCCGTAAAACCCTGTTCATAGGCCTTCTTTATCATAATTTCCTTGTGCTCTTTTGATTCAAACACAGTATCCGCAAATACAATCTTTCCCATGGAAGGAAGAAGCCTAGAAAATTGCTGAATAGCAGTATCTTTTTCTTTATTTGTTAAATGATGAAAGGCATAGGTACTTACAACTGTGTGAACCTGCTTTGAGAATTGAGGAAAATCGATAAAGTCACCTTCATATAAAGGTAAATCAGGTAACTTTTCAGCAGCTTTTTGCCGCATTGAATGCGATGGTTCAATACCTGTAACACTATAACCTGATTCCATTAATTTCTTTGATAAATTCCCTGTACCAACACCAAATTCCAAAACGTTTCCGTAAGAACATTTGCTTACTTCATCCAAAATCACATCATAATTTGCAAAGACTGCCTTATATTGAGGGTCAACACCTTCTACACTTTTATCATATGAGTCTGCCCATTCATCAAATACATCTAAAAACTCACGCCCCATTTATTCCAACTCCATAATATATCAATTCATAGTAAACAACTATGTTTAATACGAATTATATGTATAAGGATTACATATGTTTACTCTTACATCATAACAAAAGCGCAAGCGCCTGCTCAGCGCCGTATGGACTGTGCTCAGCGCATCGCGGGTAGGTCACGTTGCCGCGCAAAGCGGCGGTCTTAGTCGATCTTCCTTTTCCCTGAGATTAGTTTTCTAAGCAAAAATAAAGACGAGTGCTCACATATAGGTGTGCACTCGTCATATAAAAAAAGATAAATTGTCAATCCTTGTTTTGCGGAAAAATACGTTCAATCATATTACCCATTTGATCAAATAAACCTTCAACAGGATCACCATTACCTGCATCATCTGCATAGTTATTAGCTAAATCAAAGAAGTCAGGATTAGTCGAAACATACACATTGTCAACATCACTATCGACTGACTTAACTATTTTTGAGATTTCTTGCTTCACCTCGTCAGTTAGCTCATTTCCATTATTGTTTCCCTTTTGTCCAGCACTCCCATTATTCGTGAGTCCGTTGTTTTCACCATTAGTGTTATCAATGTTATTTCCATTGCCGTTGTTCATGTCATTAGTATTGCCAGTGTTACCTGCGTTGCCATTATTCATTCCATTATCGTTACCATTATCTAATTCTGCAGCAACATATGCATTATTCTCTGTTTTTAGTACATAAGCATTGTCAATTCCCTTAACCTGATCAGAGATTTTATTTGCAGCTTTTTCTGCTAGTTCATACTCATTATTACCATTTTGTTGAGCATTGCCATTGTTGTTTCCATTATTTTGATCATTGTTCATATTATCTGTGGCGTTATAACGGGTTTGTTCCACATTATTTCCATTGCCGTTCTGACCTTCTTCATTTCCATTGTTCCCCTGACATGCTACAAGTGCTAACGAGATTACCACTAAAAGGCTTAATAGTTTCCACTTCATTTTATATATCCTCCTTACTATTTTGCCTTTAGTATGTAACAGTAAGGTGAATTTATTCTCTTAACACAAATTGGCAAGCACACCATTTTTGTTGCAGACAATAAAAAAGTAATTCGGGGAAACTACAAATAACCCTTTACAATTAAAGGAGGGCAAAGAATGGAAATACCCGATTATGATAAAGCCTTGTATTACACATTGTGGGGACAATGGGATGACCTGCTTGTATTAATGGTCCGTACAAATGATGACATGTTATCCAAAAAAATCCAAATATTCCTGCACGCTTATCATTACTCACTTGATCAAACAAAAGTAGTCGAATCACACGATACCCTTCTATATTATATTGACCACGCTATGAAGTACACTCCCACAGCAGTAATGGAAGTATAAAGAAAATGCACCAGAACTGGTGCATTTTCATTTTAATTCTTATTATGATTTCCGTTCCCTTTATTTCCGTGATTTCCGTTATTGCCGTTATTGCCGTTATTTCCTTTATGTTTATTATTGCCATTATCTTTTTCATTACCATTAGTCCAATGATTTCCATTATTACCATGGTTTCCGTTGTCATGATTCTTATGTTTATCTTTTTGGTGTCCGCGAGCCTTACGATTTTTATCTTTAGCATTATCCTTTTCCAGTTTACCCTTTTGGGTATTATTTCCTACATTTTTCTTATTTGCATTTATTTCGCCATTTTTTTCTTTCAGCTCACTTGGATGTTTATTATTACCTTTTTCTTCATAATCATTATTATTTAATGATTGGGCAGACTCATCACTATTACTCTTATTCGATTTAATGGATTCAGAATGATTTTGGTTTTTATTATAAAAAGAATTTATCATTGCTTCTTCCTCATCATTCACAGGTGTTGTTTGATCCATATTATCTTCCTTAGAAACATCATGTGTTTCGTTTGATTCAGCAAGTGATGTCGCCATTAGTTCATTCATTGTCTGTTTATTTTCCTTAGCCTGTATACGTATTTTTTTAGGTACTTGAAATGTAGCTATTTTCCAGTCCGTATTGTGGTCTGAGAAGTATTTGTCAACTGTATCAACAACTGAAGTTTTGTGTCCGTCCAAAATGTAGCTGACCCCAACAAGCATATTTTTGCCATTTTTTAATAAGCCTGCCTTTTCACTTGTATTCATTATGTTATCGATGACGTGTTCTAATTCTTTTCCTTTATATTTGGAAAGCTTATTAATGAGAATCTCAGCGTCGCCATTCAATGGATTGATTGATTGTACTTTTAGTTGTTCATTAACTTCCAATTCAACACTTGGATTAATATCGATGTTAACATATGCATATGTTTCATTTGAATTCATGATAAAGTAAAAAGGCATTATTAGTAAAAGTACCATACATGTCATTGCAATTAAGCGAACAGGAACTGAATTATTTCTGCCCGAAAATAGATAAAATAATGAATTCATTTTTGATTCCTTTGGCTGAAAATAAACTTCAGTACCAATATCAGCATCTTCAATCGGAAGAGCTTTTTGGAATGCACCATCTTTTTGCATAACAATTGTATAGCGGCGATGCTTTTCCATTACGATTCCTTTTTTCACTAACCCACCCCCTTAAGATACTCCTTAAGATACATATAATCTTCATTTAAAACAACAAAAATAGCCAAAATAAATTTCCTGTTTCGTTCTAACGTTTTCTTGCTTACATCCACTTTTTTTACTAGATCCTTAATCGGCAGTTTCTTCTTTTGGTACACATACTCCCGAAGGTCAGGATCATTATAAAGCTTTTTGGCTACTGCAACTGCTGATTCCCGTGCATCCTTATGCTTTGGTGAAGCCTCTGTCAGCTCAACCAGTGACAATTTATAGACACGCAGCTTCTCTTTAAAATCTATTATTTCTTCCCTGCGATGCCATGCTTCTTGTTCCTGCTGATAAATTTCTTTCACAGCAACAATTTCGGTAGGGTTCTCCATCTGCTCTTCATCAAAACTTTCGTCTAGTGATACTGCAGCAGGTGTCCTTTGAACATACCGAATGTAATCAATCACTTTCCTCTTCACAACTAACTTTGAAAAGGAGAGGAATGAACTGCCTTTATCAGGAGAATAGGATAAAATTGCTTCATTAAATGCAGCAAGACCAATACTGAATTCATCATCTTTTTGTGGGTCAATATAACGTTTGCAAACTTCTGAAACACATTTTGCAATAAACGGCTGATATGACTTCAAAAGATAGTTCTGTAACGTTCGATCCCCTCGCTGGACTGAGGCAATCATTTCATCAAGGGGCATTTCTTCTACAGACTGACTCATCATTAGACTGAAGCACCCCCAGTCATTATAGATTTCGTTATATCATTACGCTTTTTGGGTGTAGTTAATAAGGATTTATTATAAATTACTTCATTATTAGTTAATATATTATTTTGCATGATGAAACCACCATCTTTGTTTATATATTTTTGCATAAAAATTACCTAAATTAAGCTTATCGTACTAGCTAATATGTTGCTATCTCAAAATAATTACAGTTTGTTTAAATATTCATTACTTATCTAGTATAACGGCTTATTATCATTATTTTGTAGTAAATAACTGCTAAATAAAAATTGATGCCTTCACAAGGCATCAATTTATTGTATATTAAACGAAAATCATTCATTGTTATGTTCATAATAATAATCTATAGGTACAAAAAGTCCAACACGTCCATGCGTATCATGAAACAATGTTGCAAAAACAACTCCAATAACTTTGCCATCCTGGTTAATAACTGGACTTCCGCTATTCCCACGGTATACTGGGGCATCTATCATTAAAACCGGCTCTTCCCAACTACCTAATGACGTATAGTCTATTATTGTTCCTTTGTTCGCTATTCCATTAAAACTCAGTGGATTACCTATAAAATAAATCGGATCATTCGGCTGGAATGTTGTCTTGTCAGCTAATTGTAAATGCGGCAGATCCTCACCATCTATATTAAGAACTGCTAAATCGACTGATGGAAATGTATCAACAATGTCGGCTGAAAATAACCCATCATCGGGAAAAGCAACCGTAACAGAATCCTTCCCTTCAACTACATGGTTATTGGTTAAGATTGTTCCGTCAGCTGTAATTGCAAAACCAGTACCTTTGCTATCACCTGTCTCGATTGTTACAACTGCTTCTTTATAAGTTTGGATATTGTCCTGAGTTGACAATTTTGCTGATGTTACTAAAAAGTTAACAGCAGGAACCGAAAACGTTTTAGGAAGGAGTGCCACCACATTAAATAACATTACAAGTGCAATTAACCAGAACGCCCACTTTGGAAATGGACGCTTTGGTTTTGGGTCTTTTTCCTGCTGTGCCTTTGTTAATGCTTTTTGGCGCTCGATTTCGACGAGTTCCTTTAATTCTTCTTCGTCAAACTCTTCATATAAATCTTCATCAATCACATCATGGTCATTTCTTTCTTTTGTCATAACACACCTCACACAGCTGAATACCTAGACTGCTCGTTTGGACTTTCCTTGTTGCATTCGGTACATATGATAATATAAGCCCTTTTCACCAATAAGCTGATGATGGTTACCTCTTTCTTTTATTGTACCATTTTCTAGTACAAAAATAGAATCAGCTTGCTGTATTGTCGATAAACGGTGTGCAATAACAAGTGTAGTTCTTCCCTTTTTTAAAACCTCCAAGGCATTTTGAATGATACTTTCTGTCTCGGTATCAATATTAGCTGTTGCTTCGTCCAATATAAGAATTGCCGGATCAAAAGCAAGTGCTCGAGCGAAGGAAATTAATTGACGCTCACCAAGCGAGTAAGTCGTACCTCCTTCAGACACCTTTTCATCGTATCCATCAGGGAGTTTTTCTATGAAACGGTCTGCTCCAACGGCTTTTAACGCACTAACTGCGCTAGCTCGAGTAATTCCAGGATCGCTCATCGTGACATTTGAAAGGATTGTTCCGGAAAACAAAAATGGATCTTGGAGCACTATTCCCATGTGCCCTCTAACTTGTTGTCGTGACCATTCTTGTGTACAATGCCCATCAATTGTAATTGTTCCCTTTTGCGGGTCATAAAATCGGAAAAGTAAATTCATAATCGAACTTTTTCCAGATCCCGTATGCCCTACAAATGCTGCTGTTTCCCCTGATTTTATTTCAAAAGATATATCGTTTAACACATAATCCACATCGTTATACGCGAACGATACATGATCAAAATAAATATTACCTTGATATCGATCCACGCTATCATTGATAACCTTCTCACCGTCATGGTCCAGTAATTCAAATACCCTGTTTCCGGCAACTCGCGCCTGTTCGATTAATGGAAGCTGATTGACAATATCCTCCATCGGCTCAAACAGCCTAGTTAAATAATCAACAAATGCATAAAGCACTCCGATTGAAATAATACTTCCCGGTTCTAATGAAAAGGAGCCGAAATACCAAATAAAGCCAACAAATGCCAAATTACGAAAAACTGTTACAAGATTATATGACGTTAACGCACTTAACTTAACCAGTTTACGTTGATAAGTAAAGTGTCGTTCATTCAATACTTCGAAATCGTCCTTCGTCTTCTTCTCCCTGCTGAATGCTTGAATAATTGGCATTCCCTGAATTGCCTCATTGATGTTTCCATTAATCTCACTAATCGTAGCACGAACAACCCTGTTATATTTCGTTCCAAAATGTTTATATAGTTTCATCCATCCAATAATTAAAGGAACAAGCACTAAACACATTGCGGCTAACTTTACATCCAGAATAAATAACGCCACGAAAATTCCTGTCATATATATAATACTTGTTACAACAATTGATAAGACTCTTTCGTACAAATCACGTATTGCTTCCGTATCATTCGTAACACGTGCCACAATCTTCCCGGCAGATTGCTCCACATAATAGTTAATTGGGATTCGTTGTGTATGCGCAAAAATATCATTACGCATTTTTTGCACAATCTGATTTGACGATTTCTGTAATAGAAATGTCTGATAAAATTGAAAGAACCCTGCGATAACAAGTAAAACCATATATAAAACCAATAGAAATATAATTGGTCCTTGTTCAGGCTTGAAAAACGGGTATATTTCTGACATGGAAAGTTTCTCACCTTCATATGTCAGCGTTTCATCTGCCGTAGTGATGGTGATCTTTTCACCCTCTGCACTACGCTTACCTTGTAACGGAACAGTTTCATTTACAAAATAATAATCGCGGCTTACTTGAAAAACAGTAGCACTACCTAATTCATGATCCGAATTTTCTATACGATCAGCCCGTTTATACAATTCACCATTGTAGGAAACTGTATATTTATCATCGTTGTTTTCTACCTTCTGCCATTTACCTTCTACCCCCAGGATATGTTCATCAATTACCGTTTTCGCAATTAATGGCCCAGCAAGTTCAAGCGCAACAGCAACGATCAGACAAGCTAATCCGATCAGTATACCTTTTTTGAAATGTAACGCATACTGAAACAGTCGCTTTTCAGTTGATGATTTTGATTTCATTAGGAGGACACCTCCCCGTCTGCTAATTGTTGCTGCTGGTATTGTTCTTTATACCAGCCATTTATCTTCATTAATTCCTCATGTGTTCCTTCTTCTGCAATCTTTCCATCTTCAAGCACAATAATATGATCTGCATGTGTTACAGCCGACATACGATGTGCAGCAATAAATGTTGTTTTATTTTTACGTTCATCACGTAAATGCTCGATTATTTTCGCCTCTGTTTTTCCATCCACAGCAGACATCGAGTCATCCAATATTAAAATTTCCGGGTCTTTAATAAAAGCACGTGCTAATGCAACTCTTTGCTTTTGACCACCGGATAAAGTGACTCCACTTTCACCGACTTGCGTATTTAGCCCATTTGGAAGTTGCTTGATATCTTCCAGGAAATGTGCAAGCTCCATCACGCGGTATATCTCCTTATCTGTTGCATCTTCTTTACCAAATTGAATGTTTTCACGAATGGACTTTGAAAACATCATCTGATCTTGTGGCACATAACCAATCCATGCCCGAATTTTATCCAAATCTATTGAATTGATATCAATACCGGACATTTTTATGGCACCAACTAAACCTGGATATTGTCTAAGCATTAGTTTAAATAGCGTTGTTTTACCTGCTCCTGTTTTACCAACAACTCCAATCGTCTGCCCTTTTTTCACATTTAATGAAATATCGTTCAACTGATTATTAGTAGTTGATGGATAGGAAAAAGAGACATCCTCAAAATCAATCGTATCAATAGCAGGAACGTTTTTTGGATATTCAGGATTCGTGATATCTGCTTGATATTCCAATGTATTATTAACACGATCAAGCGACGCATTTCCTCGCTGCAATATGTTAATTAGCTCTCCGACAGCGAACATTGGCCAAATTAACATTCCAAGATAAACATTAAACGTGACCAAATCACCCAACGTTATCCTATTTTCAAATACGAGCAATGCTCCATATCCTAACCCAATCGTATAAGATAGGCCAACTAGAATTTTCATTGTAGGTTCAAATAAAGCATCTATCTTTGCTACTTCTATGTTCTTTTCATAGACGTCATTTGTTCTGGAATAGAACCGCTTCTCATCTTGTTCCTCCTGTACAAACGCACGAATTACACGAACACCACGAATCGATTCAAGCACTTCATTATTCATTTCACTAAATGCTTCCTGTGCCTTGGTGAAACGAGCATGGATGGCAGCACCATATTTATTCATAACAATCGCCATGATAGGTAACGGAAACAGGGCAGCCAGGGTTAAATTCCAACTTATCGTAAAGCCCATCATTCCAACTATCATCAACATAAATATGCTTGAATCTACAAGTGTCAGAACACCAAATCCTGCCGTAAGGTTAATTGTCTTAAGATCATTTGTACTACGTGCCATCAAGTCACCCGTACGGTATTTCCCATAAAACGTTGGCGACATTTTCAGAAAATGATCCATCATCTTACTCCGCGTCCATCTCTCCAAAATGACTGCTCCACCAAACAATGTATAATCCCATAAAAATGAAATTCCATAATGAACGATTGTTAAAATTAAATAGCCTGCAACAACCATTACTAATAACTGCATTGTTAACGTTTCAAATTGTATTTTATCGATTATATACCCTACCAGTTTTGGCGGAATCAAACCAATTGCACTCGAAATAATTAAGGCTATAATTGCAAATGTATACCTCTTCCAATAATGCTTAAAAAACCAATCTAATTTCTTAAAAACCTGAAACATATTAATCACCTACTTCTCTCTCTAACAGCAACCTTCTGAGCAATTAAAAAAGCACACGCCTATGGCATGTGCTTTAAGGGATAAATCATATCCCTCATATAGTACAAAAAGGCCACAGACATGCGTGACCTCATAACTATAAAATAAAATATTATAGCTAGTTAATTCTTTACCGCCCAGAAGGTCACACCAAATATAAAGTTTTGTTTTACATGAACCATTTTATTTTCCATCGATATGACCTCCTCTCTTTTTTAAGATACTCAATAATTATAGTATTAAGAAAATTTAAAGTCAATTACTTTTTTAAATATTTTTTATTTTCCCTTCCAGGTTCTTCACACAACACTCCGAAAAGTCGATATAAAAGCATATGCTGTTTTCTAAACGGTTGTTGGTATTTCGAAAAACTGCGACACAACAAGCTTTTAGAAAACAGCCACTATTAACAGCAGGGGGAATAGCATTGTTAGGTAAAACTAAAAAGCGCAATAATCTTGAAGAACAATTGAACACAGCAAATCAAAAAATACAGAAATTGGAGCAGGAAAAAGCACAAATCAAGAAGGATAGCTCACTTTTTTTAAACCAATTTGAAGAAGATTTATTACATACAATCAACCAGCACGAACATGTGAATGGCCAGCACTACGACCTGGAAAATTTAGTTGTTCGAATAAAACAGCGATTTGACGAAGTTCAGTCACTTGGAGAACAATCAAGTAAACATTCCAAACGTTTAGTTGAAGAGGGGAATGGGCTTGTTGATTCCTCTGACACTCTCTCGAAGCAATCAGAGGAGTATCAAGAAATTATGGAGCAAAATCAAAAACTTATGAGCCGTTTAGAAGTACAGATGACAAAAACTGCTGGAAGTATGCAAGAGTTAGGAGAACATTCCAATACGATTAAGGAAGTCGTTCAAGTAATAAGTGAAATAGCGAATCAAACAAACCTTTTAGCCTTAAATGCTTCTATTGAAGCTGCACGTGCTGGTGAACACGGGAAGGGTTTTGCAGTTGTAGCTTCAGAGGTTAGAAAGCTTGCAGAAAACACAGCAGAAAGCACCCATCACATTGATGAAGTGACAACGACGATTCAGCATAAAATCCAAGAAGCGGAACAGGACACATATGAGAATCAGAAAACATTGCGATCATCAACAGAGATTAGTAACAAGACAGTGGATATGTTAGAACAAATGGCTTCAATCGTAAAGACTGTTAAATCAAACACACAGGACGTATTGCAAAATATAAATAATCAAAATGAACTCACAGAAGAAATGGTAAGGTACATTGAGGAAACAAACGATTCCTTTGATACGATTAAACAAGTTATAACACAGCATATTGAAGATGCAAAAGTTGTTGATGAGCAACTAGCATCAGGGGTTAAAGGAATTAAAGGAGCTTCAGCCTCGTAAACTCAATAAGAAGCCCCGGACAAAAGTGGGTTTTAGTCAAAGTAAAATCCGAACTATGATTCAAAATTCTTGAAATAGAATTCGAATTAGTTCGGATTTTTTTTGCAGTTAAGTATAACTACTTTCTTACTGCATAAGTGCAACTATGGCATTCACCAAAAGCTTGGTGAATGCCTAGTTCTCTAATGTTGCTGATTAGGTATAAACTACGAAGTAACTGCAGGAATAAAATCTATAAACTCTCGTCCCGCCGTCCGGGGTTCGCTACGGGCGGATGCTTTCCGCGGGCACGACCTCAGCCTCCTCGAGAAAACCACTCTGTGGGGTCTTCGGAACGTGCTATTCCCGCAGGAGTCACCTCCCTCCACTCACCCGGACTACTTTAGTGCTGTCACAAATTTATTCTATAGCGATTCAGCGGAGGAAATACACGTAGACTCCTGTGGGAGCTGAGGCCTAGATGAGACTACGCAGCGACGTAGGAGCAAGGAGGCTCATCAGCCGCCCACGGAAAGCGAAGTGTATTTCCGAAGCGGCATCATAGCACTCAAATTTTTTAAATAGTACGTCGCAGTTTATATCAACTACGTATTAGATCCAACCATTAAAATGAACACTCTAAACACCTATCCTTATTATTCGTCTTTAGGATAAAAGTTTTAGTTATGTCCAACCTCTCCTCGCGAAATTTGGTTTATAGTTCCTACATGTTATTGAGTTTACTTTTTCTTTTATAATTACTTTTATTAACGCCAAGGTCGACCATTCGTTCTACCTTTTCCACTGATACATTTGTGGCCAACGAAATCTCTTCAACTGAAACATATGGCTTTTTTGAAATAAAACTTCTTATTCGATCACTTTCGACCAAACATGTCGTACACATCATAAACGGGCCAGATTCCATTTGCTTCATACATAACCGGCAATTTCGAATAAATTCTCCCATTTACTCACCCCTTATGACTAATAAGGTCATTCTACACTAATCGACACAATCAAACAATAAAATTTTTGAATTTTTTAAAAAATAAGACTATAGTCTTATTGCGTGCTGAAAGTCCTGTATACATTTGAAGGCATAGGTCAATTACCTTGTTAAGACAACACTCCGCCACATCTCTTTTTAAATATTTCAATGGCTATAATATTTTATCCGATATTTTCACATACTAACATTCAGTAATTGTTTCATCAGGAGGTACATATGAGAAAAAATCGTCGTCGTCGAAACACACAAACTCAATCAATATTCCCTATAAAAATTGATAAACTTGAAAAGCTTCTAAAAGATAAATTTGAGAAGAATCCAGATTTGATTTTTTCTACTTTTGAAATCGGTGGAAAAAATGTTTGTGTATTTTATTTATCCTATCAAGTTAAAACAGAAAGACTTGATAACTTTTTATTAAAGCCTTTATTGAATATTAGCGATTTGAGTACCCCTAACATCCTCAACGAAATTCCTATAGGCGGTGGGTCTACAACAGATACATTTGAAGAAATCCTTGAAGATTTATTGATAGGTAACGTTTTTGTATATGTAGAAGACGAGGATAAAGCTGTTTTCTACTTAATAGTTAGAAAGGAATCAAGGGATATTTCAAAGTCTGAAAACGAATCTGTTGTATTAGGTCCCCAGATTGCTTTTAGCGAGTCACTCATTACAAATTTAAATGTTGTACGTTGGAGTATTAGGTCTACAGATCTTGTACTGGAAAAGATAATGATAGGAAAGAGAGCTAAAACAGAAGTTCGAATAATTTATATGAAATCCATAGTAAACGATAAACATATAAATACAATGCGCCAAAGGTTACAGGATCTGGACCTTGATAAAGTTGATGACTCCCATGTACTGTCTCAACTTATTGAGGACTCCTCCTCTACTATTTTTCCGCAATATTACTTAACCGAGCTTGTAGATCGATTTAGTTACACTGTCTCACAAGGTCGGATAGGTGTGTTAGTTGAGAATAATCCACAAGCAATTTTGGCACCTTCTACTATTTTTAGTTTTTTGGAATCAACAGAGGATATGTATATGCGCTGGAATGCCGGATCCTTTCTACGAATTCTGCGTTTTATTGCTATGTTTATCTCATTTATTCTAACACCACTTTACGTTGCAGCAGTAACCTATCACTATGAGCTTATTCCACCTCGGGAGCTTATAACTATAGGGCAATCAAGAGCCATCGTACCATTTCCACCGATAATTGAGGCCTTATTTTTAGAATTTCTAATCGAACTATTGCGAGAGGCAGGGGCGAGACTGCCGTCTAAAGTCGGTCAGACAATTGGTATTGTGGGCGGAGTAATAATTGGGCAAGCTGTAGTGCAAGCAGGATTGACAAGCAGCATTCTTATTATCGTAATCGCCTTCAGCGCACTTGCATCGTTCACTGCTCCAAGTTATGAAATGGGAACTACAGTAAGGGTTATTCGCTTCCCTATGATTTTACTTGCAGGAATGTTTGGTCTAATCGGCATTATGTACGGACTCTGTTTTTTAGTAATACATGTACTAAAACTTAAATCATTGGGTGAGCCATATCTGTCTCCCATTTATCCATTTCGTTGGGATGACTTGAATAAAGTATTGTTTAGACCTCCATATGCATATCAAGATAAACGATTTCTGTCTTTGAGACCAAAGGATTTATTTCGTTTTAAAAAATCTGAGGCGGTAAAAAAACACGATATAGATGAGTAGGTAGTTCTATGGAAATTAACCCTAAAATTAAAGAGAACCTTCGTATCCGTGCATTCTACTTGTTTTTCATTATCACATCCATCCAAGTAGGTGTTGGGATAATGGGAGCTCCAATGTATATTTTCACAGAAGCAGAGCAAGATTCCTGGTTATCTATTATTATCGCGTTTGTTTACGTACTGCTTGTTATATTTGTTATGTTTCGTATATTGGAGCAATATGAAAATGCTGATATTTTTGGAATCCAAGTGGATATCTTTGGTAAATGGCTGGGTAAAATATTAGGAACATTGTATATAATTTACTTTGCTGCTGCATTGTTATCCGTAATACTGACGTATATTGATGTTGTTAAAGTCTTCATCTTTCCAGAAATAAGTTCACTTATTATAGGTGTTTTACTTATTTCCCTAATAATTTACTGTATTTATGGGGGATTGAAAGTAATAATCGGTGTCGTGTTTATATTCTTTTTTTCTGCACACTGGCTTCTATTTCTTTTATATGAGCCAGCCATAAGAATGGAACTGGATCACTTTCAGCCATTTTTTCAAGCTTCTTTTCCCGAATTATTAAAAGGAGCAAGAGCTACAGCATACAGCTTTGCAGGTTTTGAGATTCTTTTACTAATTTATCCATTTATTCAGAACAAAGAAAGCGCAAAATTCCCTGCCTATTTTGGTGCTTTCTGGTCATTTGGACTTCTGCTCATTGGTACCGTCATTTCAATTGGCTACTTTAGCGCAGTACAATTGAAAGAACTGGAATGGGCTGTATTATCCTTATTTAAGATAGTTTCTCTTCCTTTTGTTGAGCGTTTCGATTATATCGTTGTTGCCGAATGGATGATGGTAGCTTTACCAAACATGATATTACTAATGTGGGCGATAACTTATGGAATTAAACGTATGTACAAGGTTCCACAAACAAAGACATTATTTATAACATCATTTATTTTATTAATTCTTATTGCCTTCATGTCCAACCATAATATAATCATTAGGCTAACCGACTTGGTTGCCAAAGTTGGTTTCTGGGTTGTTTATGTCTATCCATTTATACTCTTCCCAATTGTATTACTAAAAAAAAGATGGCAGAGGAAAAAGGAAAGTGAAACTAGATGAGGAATACCTTAAGATTAGTTGTTTTGTCATTGCTATTAATTACTTCCCTTACTGGCTGTGTGGAACCTAAATCTATTGAAGACCTTGGAATCATTAATACACGTGGTGTCGACATAATAGAAGATGACAAAATAGAAACAACTTTAGTAATTTATAAATTTGACTCACAGAATCAGGAACTTTCATCACTTGTTTTTGGGGAGGGTAAAACCATTAAAGGTGCCCGTCAGAATGCGAATTACAAAACAAGCTTCCAATTAACACCAGGACAAATACGTTTTGAACTGTTTGGAAAAGAAACTGCTGAGAAAGGACTATTAAGTTTTGTTGATACACAAATACGTGATGCCAGGGTGTCGGATACCATGTATTTGGCAATAAGTGAGACAACCGCAAAAGATGTTATTACACAGGGGCACGAAGGAGCAGCTGTTCAAATAGGAAAATATTTATTCGAATTAATCGAACAAAATGTAGAAGATAATATTATTCCACGAGTTACCTTGCAGGATTTTTTGCATATCTATTACGACTATGGTCATGACCCTTATTTGCCTGTTTTATCAACTGTGACAAAATCACCTACATTATCAGCTATTGCCTTATTTCAAGATGATAAATATGTTGGACAAGTTCCATTAAAAAATGCATTATTAATCAATGTTTTTAACAAATCAATCGAAAATGCATCTCTAGAAGTTCAACTTCCAATGCAGCCATTCAAAAAATATATGAAAAGTGAAAGGCAGGATGAGAATGATGAAGATACAGCACATGCACTGATGAAGATATTGAGAGGTAACAGTAAAACAAAATTAACAAATCTACAGAATATGCAATTTCAAACTGAAGTAACTTTCAATGTAACGATGTTAGAGTTATCAGAAGAAATAGACCTGAAGAACCCTAAGGTTAAAGAAATTTTTGAAAAAGAAGTGGAAAAGAATTTCAAGAAACAATATGAACAGCTTTTCAAGAAGTTACAGGAATTTAATTCAGACCCTTTTGGGTACGGTACTATCTATCGGATTAATAAGCCAGGCGGAAAACTTACAGATGCGGAATGGCACAATAAATTTCCCGATATAAATGTAGATTTTAAAATAGAATTTATTCTCAAGGGACATGGTACAACTCCATAATGAAGCAAAAAGAAACCGACCTCATAAAAGGGTCGGTTTCATATTATCCATGATATTCGTCGCTTTCACTCACATCATCAGATACCAAGCCAGATAACACGTGTACACGCAAAATAAATCCGACTAGCTTATCTTCTTCATTTACAACTGCAAGTGGAAAACTTGATTCCAATGCTTTTGGAATAATATCATTTATATATTCATCTTTTGGAACTACCGTAACATCATCACGCAAAACATCTTCTAGTGATTTCTTTTCTTTTAATCCTGAAATGGCATCATCAATCGTCACTATTCCTTTCAAATGACGTTGACGATCTACAACAAACACACTGGAGATACCATTCTCTTCCATTTCTTTTCTGGCAACATTTAAGCCATCTTTCATGGAAACAAGTGCATTCGGTTTAATCATAACATGTTCGGCCTGAAATACTTTTGAGCGGTCAATATCCTTTATGAAATCAGATATATAGTCATTTGCCGGATTTTCAATAATTGCCTCAGGGGTATCAACCTGGTTGACCTTACCATCTTTCATAACCGCAACTCGATCACCCAATTTAAATGCCTCATTTACGTCATGTGTAATAAAAATGATCGTTTTCTGTAAACGGTCTTGGATATCAAGTAATTCAAGCTGCATCTCACGGCGAATTAACGGATCCAGTGCACTGAATGGTTCATCCATTAAGAGAATATCCGGGTCATTTGCAAGCGCGCGAGCCAAGCCTACACGCTGTTGCATACCACCAGATAGCTCATCAGGATATTTGTCCTCGTATCCACCCAATCCGACAATATCAATGTTCTTCTGTGCAACTTCCCGCCGTTCTTCTTTGGAAATATTACGTATCTCAAGACCGTATTCTACATTTGCCATGATAGTCCTATGGTTGAAAAGACCAAAATGCTGGAATACCATAGCAACCTTTTCCTGGCGAATCTTTTTAAGCTGTGAACTATTGAATTTAACGATATCTTCCCCATCAATAAATATCGATCCATCAGTAGGTTTATTCAATAGATTAAAACAGCGTATTAAAGTTGACTTTCCACTTCCTGAAAGCCCCATGATAACAAAGATTTCACCTTCTTTTATATCCATAGATGCGTCGTAAACACCTACAGTATGACCCGTTTCAGCAAGGATTTGATCTTTTTCCATACCTGCTTTTATTTTAGGGATTATTGACTTTGGTTTCGAACCAAAGATCTTTGATACATGCTCAAGTTTAATTTTAGTAGACATTAGCTTACCCTCCTATGCTTCTGGAGCTTGTCGGCTACTCCACCAGTAATACGGTCAATTATAATTGCTAAAAATACAATACTAATACCCGCTTCAAAACCTAATGCAATATCGATTTGGTTAATCGATACTAGAACTTGCTCACCAAGACCTTGTGCACCAACCATTGATGCTATAACAACCATCGCCAATGCCATCATTGTTGTCTGGTTTACACCAGCCATAATTGTTGGCAGAGCTTGTGGAAGCTGAATTTTAAAAAGCATTTGCCAATTTGAAGATCCGAAAGATTGTGCTGATTCAATAACTTCTCTGTCGACACTTCTAATTGCTAGTTCTGTAAGCCTGATTACTGGTGGAACTGCATAAATTAATGTAGCAAAGATTGCCGATATATTCCCTAATCCAAAGAAAAATATTGCTGGGATTAAATAAACGAAACTCGGCATCGTCTGCATCGCATCTAAAATTGGACGCATTACGGTCGAAAATCCTTTACTAAATGCCATCCATACCCCTGATGGGATACCTACAGCTAAGGAAATGATAACCGCTGTCATCACAATCGCTATTGTAGTCATCAAATCTTCCCATAAACCGAATGTACCAATCAAGAATACAAATGCACCATAGAGAACCCCAGATACCATCGACTTGAAATACCAGCCAAGTATTACTATTAATAGAATAAACACCCACCAAGGCATCCATAGTAAAAAGCCTTCAATTGCATTGATAATCTGTGATGAAAATAGATAGATAAAATTGAAAAAGCCTTCTAATGATTCATCTAGAAATTTAACTAAGTCTGCAACATAATCACCAAGATTAGTAGTTATACCAGGAAAAGCACCCATAGGTACCACCTCTTTCTTTTAAATTAGAAAAAGCAGCCGACGTTAATCCGGCGCCAGCTGCTTGAGATTTTTACTCCATTGAATCTTTGACTTTTTTGGCCACGTCTTCAGGGACCCAACTTGTCCAAATATCTTCATGTTCGTTCATCCACCACATTGCCGCTTCTTCTGGTGAAATATCTTCTTTAGATTCCATATAACTTAAAGCTTCTTCAGTTAGCGAACTGCTTGTTTCATAATTTTTAAGGAATTCAACAACCTCAGGTGCCGGACCAGGAACATCCTTATGAACTGCAGTTACAACATCATTTGGAGGAAACTCTGTACCTTTTGTTTCATCCCATGTTTGCTGATCAAATTCTGGTTCTTGCAATAATGTTAAATCATATTTTGCAGTCACAGCAGTCGGTGACCAATAATACCCTACCCATGGTTCTCCAGCATTATATGCGTCAGTTAAAGATGCTACTATAGCTGCATCAGAGCCTGGTTTAAAGTTCACAAACGTATCGTTTAAGCCATATGTTTCCATTTTTTGAGTGATTGTTTTTTCAACAGCCCAACCACTTGGTGCATTAATTAAACGACCTTTATCAGGTTCTGCTGGATCTGCAAATAATTCAGGATAATTTTTCAAATCTTCAACGGTTTTTAACTCTGGTGCCATTGGTTCAATACCGCGTTCTTCATCACCCTCAATTACGTAAGTTGGTACATATAATCCTTGAACATTATCGTCAAAGTTTACAGAAGTTTTTACAATATCACCAGCGTCAATCGCCTCTTCATATACTTCTTTAGTATTATCTGTCCATATCTCCATATAAACATCAATGTCACCTTCAACGAACCCTTGCAAAGTGGCTGCAGTCGATCCAGCAGTAACTTCTGTTTCAATACCGTAGCCTTCCTCAATAATCTTTTGTGCGATACTATTATGCACTTTGATACTGTTCCAGCCAGCATCAGCAAACACGAGCTTATCAATTTCTTCTTTTGAATCCGAACTAGAATCTGATCCTCCGCAAGCAGAGAGAGCTGCTACTAAAATAATAGCAGAAAACAATAATAATAGTTTCTTCATAATAATTACCCCTTTATTTTTGTATTGTCGAAAATAAGTAAAGTACGTCACACAGACGTGATTAAAATATGTGTATATGATGTAACAGCTGAAGGATACATATATAGAAGAGTTGTGAAGATGAAAGTTAATGACAACACTCTTTATGATAGTGAATTGGTATTTTTTAATCAAACTGTATTTAAAGCGTTTATCTCTAATTAGCGATGATTATTGGAAGTCAGTGGCTTCTAGCTGTATATATTTGCTTAATTGTCGAAAATACTACAATATTCGACATAATTTAAATTTCTAACATTTTTTTTACTGGTCACCATTTAATGAATGAAATGTAAAAAGTCCCCGAAAAGCTATGCGCTTGGGGACTTTTTTCTCAGTGTTGCTTGTTGGATTAATTTACTTTTTACCTGAGTTCTTAATAATTTCAATCACTCGGTCTCGCGCTTTCTCGCTCTGATAATTTTTCATATTATCCATAATAATTGGGGCGTGCTCTTTTAATTGAGAAAGTTCATGTACTAACGAGTCTTCTGTAAGTTCTTCTTCTTCCATTACCCGAGCATATCTTTTTTCAACAAACGATTTCGCATTTATGATTTGGTCACCCCTGCTCGCTTCTTTTGATAACGGGATAAGCAGCATTGGTTTTCGCAATGCCAAAAACTCAAAAATTGCATTTGAACCAGCTCGTGACAGGACAAAATCAGTTGCAGCAAAAAGGTCTTTCAATACTTCATTCACATATTCAAATTGCGTATATCCATCACGGTTTATCGACGTGTCTGTTTTACCTTGCCCGCATATATGTGCTATTTGAAATACTGGTAACAGCTCATCAAGGCTTGCTCGTACTGTATTGTTGATTTTTTCAGAGCCACCACTGCCGCCCATTATGAGTAAAACTGGTTTTGCTTTAGTGAATCCGCACAACTCCAAGCCCTTATCCTTATTTCCTTGGAATAACTCATCCCGAATAATGGCACCCACATATTCAGCCTTCTTTTCTGGAAGATATTTCATTGTTTCAGGAAATGTTGCCAAGACCTTGTTAGCAAAAGGAATTGCGAGCTTGTTTGCGAGCCCTGGCGTGAAGTCTGATTCATGAATAACAGCTGGTACACCACGCATCTTGGCTGCCATAATTACTGGCACTGAAACAAAACCACCTTTTGAGAAAATAATTGATGGTTTTCGCTTACCAATAATCCGACAGGCCTGCATTGTACCTTTCATTACTTTAAATGGATCTTTAAAATTTTCCTTAGACATATAACGACGTAATTTTCCTGTTGAGATCGGATAATATGTAACACCGTTAAGCTGTTCAATTAGATTGCGTTCAATCCCTTTTTTGGAGCCGATATAATCAATTTCCCATCCTTCTTTTTGGAATATGGGTATCAGCGCAAGATTAACGATCACATGACCAGCTGAGCCTCCACCTGTAAAAAGAATTCGTTTCGTACTCACAGAATTAACTCCTTTCTTTCATAATGCTAACTTAACTTGTATAATTGCTTTTATAATTATAAAAATCACTTTCTCTATCCTAATCGAAAAACATATAAAAAGGAAGAGTATTATGTATGAGACAACGACACTAAAAGAAAAATTAAAACTGTTTAATGTCATATTAATACCCATCCTTATTACCCAAATAAGTATGTATTTAATGAACTTTTTTGATACGGTGATGTCCGGGCAAGCTGGAGCTGCTGATTTAGCTGGTGTTGCAATTGGATCCAGTCTTTGGGTACCTATTTTCACCGGTGTGAATGGAATTCTTCTCGCAATTACTCCTATTATAGCGCAATTAACCGGAGCAAAGTCAGAAGGAGAAATATCCAAAAAAATTCAACAGGGTATTTACTTGGCTATTGCATTGGCACTTATAATTGTGGTCCTGGGTGTATTTGTACTTAACCCTATTCTGAATTCAATGGACCTGGAATCGCAAGTACGACACACAGCAAAATATTACCTTATTGCCTTAAGTACAGGTATTGTTCCCTTATTTATTTTCAACACATTGCGCAGTTTCATTGACGCTCTTGGTCAAACTCGAATCTCCATGATTATCATTTTGATTTCACTACCATTAAATATATTCTTTAATTATATATTTATTTTCGGAAAGCTTGGGGTGCCTGCCTTTGGTGGCATCGGTTCTGGTATTGCAACCGCAATTACTTACTGGTTAGTTTGTGTTATTGCAATAGGAATCATCCATAAAATTCAGCCTTTTCGCAGCTACGGGATTTTAATCAATTGGGTTTCTCCATCCCTTAAAGCATGGTGGGAGCAGCTTACAATCGGAATCCCAATCGGTTTTGCAATCTTTTTTGAGACAAGTATCTTTTCAGCGGTCACACTTTTGATGAGTGTCTACAGCACATATACAATTGCCGCCCATCAGGCTGCAATTAACTTCGCCACAATGCTTTATATGATCCCACTAAGTGTTGGCATCGCCTTGACCATCGCAATTGGTTTTGAAGTCGGAGCTAAACGCTATGATCATGCCCGAACATATGGCTATATTGGAATTAGTGGCGGGATTTTTATTGCCGCATTTGCAGGACTTGTACTGTATGTATTCAACGGCATGGTTGCAGCACTTTATAACTCGAACCCTGAAGTAATTAAATTAACAAAGCAGTTTATCTATTATGCAATCTTCTTCCAGCTGGCAGACGCATTCGGCGCACCAATTCAAGGCGCATTGCGTGGCTATAAAGATGTTAATATGACACTCATTATGGCATTTGTATCCTATTGGGTTATTGGATTACCTAGTGGCTGGCTTTTGGCGAATTATACAGCATTAGAACCGTTTGGCTATTGGGTTGGTATTATTATTGGGTTAAGTGTTGGGGCTGTTACGTTACTGTGGCGCCTGCTTTATTTGCAAAAAAAATATGTACGAAGTGGTGAAACCGGCTAGTTCTTCAACCATGATAAAAGAGCCCATAGAGATGAAGAAAGCCACCCAAACTAGGCGGCTTTCTAAAAAGATACTATAAGAATATTCCTGCTACAGTAGCTGATAAGATGGATGCAAGTGTTGCACCAACTAATAACTTCATTCCAAAGCCAGAAACTTTTACAGCTTTTTCGCTGTCAATAGCTTGTACTGTTCCCGCGATAATTCCAATGGATGAAAAGTTGGCAAAGCTTGTAAGAAATACCGATACGATTCCGATTGTTTTCTCGGACATGCTACCTAGCATTTTTTCGAATTCCAACATAGCCACAAATTCGTTGGTAACAATCTTTGTACCCATTATTCCACCAGCTTCAATTACCTCACCAGGAGCAATACCCATTAATATACCTATTGGAGCAATGATATAGCCTAGAATTTGCTGTAAGGTAACTCCTGCAAATACTGATTGAATGATCCAATTTACTAATTCCAGTGAAGCGATAAATGCAACAAGCATTGCTGCAACGATTAAGGCAATTTTACCACCATCAAGTGCACCATTACCCATCGCTTCAAAAATACTTTTATCATTTGATACATCTTTCACGTCAACATGATCATCTTCCGCTGCCACATTTACAGGTGAAATAACGGACGAAATCATCAACGCACTAAACATGTTAAGCGGTAATGCAACGAGTACATATTCTGGAGGAAGAATCTGAATATATGCTCCAACAATCGATGCTGAAACTGAACCCATTGCCGACGCACTTACAATATATAAACGATTCTTGTCCAAGTGATGAAACTGAGATTTAATCGCTAGTAATGCTTCAGATTGACCAAAGAAAATACTGTTCACCGCATTAAACGATTCCACCTTTGGCAACCCGGTGATTTTTGATAAGAACCCGCCAAAATATTTAATAATCGGTGGCAAGATTCTTAAATATGTTAGCACTGACAGAATGGTTGAGAAAAAGATAATTAGAAGTAGGACATCAAAGAAGAAAATGCTTCCACCTTCTGTACGTGCAACCCCACCAAGTATAAAATTAATACCTTCCATGCCAAATTCAATTAATTTATTAAATCCAGCCGAAATACCATTTATAATTGTCTGTCCAATTTCTGTAGCGAACATAAACCACGTTATCAAAAATTGCGATCCTAACATAACGATGATGCCTTTATAATTAATATTTTTCTTATCATTGGACATCAAAAATGCCAGTCCGAGGACGATGATGATTGCTAGAAACCCGAGAAGTATATCCACGGATGCAGCCTCCCTTATAGTTGATTGAATGTTATTGTAACTGCTTACAATAACATTTTCCATAAATGATTCTAGCAGGTTGTCAGACGTCATGCAAGTTAAATTTTTTCCAATTGGGGCACTGTTTTAGTAGTACCCTATATTGAAACTTTTTAACAACTTTATTTGCATGCTCACGAAACACACATAAAAAAATATAAGCAGGGGATTAGCGTCCGGCTCTTCTGGGGGTTCTGTGCACTCTTCTGTTGATTTAGCATCCTCTTCTGGGGATTCAGCACCTTCTTCTGGCGATTCCTCACTCTCTTCTGTTAAAAGCGATTACCAGCAAAAGCAAAAGGACCCTAGCAATAATTTGCTAGAGTCCCACGTAAATTTAATATATTAATGTGCAGGGAAAAAGATCATTTGCAGGACGAACACGATTCCAAAGAAATATAAAATCCAGTGGACATCTTTTCCCTTACCGGTAACCAATTTTAATAATGGATATGTTATGAATCCGATTGATATTCCTGTTGCAATGCTTGAGGTCAGTGGCATTGTTAAAATAATTGCAAACGCTGGAAATGCTTCATCGAATGTTTTCCAGTCAATCCGTGCCAGCCCTTCCATCATGAAACATCCTACAATAATTAATACAGGAGCTGTAATTGCGGGTAAGCCAGCTATCGCACCTACAACCGGTGTGAAGAAAATAGAAATTGTAAATAATCCAGCAATAACCAATGCCGTTAAACCTGTACGCCCACCTGCTGCAACACCAGAAGAAGATTCGATATATGCTGAAGAAGGACTTGTCCCAAACATTGAACCTACTGTCGTTGCTGTAGCATCGGCTAATAGTGCTGATTTTGCCCGTGGCATTTTTCCATCTTTGATAAATCCTGCTTGTTCTGCCACACCAATCATGGTGCCAGTTGTATCAAAAATTGTGACCAATAAAAAAGCAAAAACAACCGTGTATAGTCCGTTGGTAAAAACTCCGCCAATATCGATATCAAAGAACACTGGCATTGGTGGCATTGATGTAAATCCTTCCGAGAATTCCAGCTGACCGGTAAAATAAGCAATAATACCCGTAGTCAGCATACCTAGAAATAAAGCCCCTTTAATATTTCGAGCCATTAGAATTAGTGTAATAAATAATCCAGCTAACGTTAATAGCGTCATGGGTTGATGCAGGTCACCAAAACCAACCATATTTGCCTCATTTGGTACGACAATACCAGACATCTTCAGACCTAAGAATGCTATGAAAAGGCCTATCCCTGAAGTAATCCCAAACTTTAGTGAAGGTGGTATCGCCCATATTAACGTTTCACGTAACTTTGTGAAACTCAATAAAACAAATAGAATACCTGCCAAAAACACCGTTCCAAATACCACCTGATAGGATAACCCCTGTGATGCAACAACACTGGCAAAATAAGCATTCAATCCCATACCTGGCGCAATCGCAATTGGATAATTGGCACCCAATGCCATGAATACCGTTCCAACAACTGCAGCAATGACCGTAGCCATAAATACTTGATCAAATGGTACCCCTGCCGAGGAAAGGATTGCCGGGTTTACCACAACAATATAGACCATCGTTAAGAAAGTAGTTATTCCTGCAACAAACTCTGTTTGAATTGTTGTATTGTTTTGTTTTAGTTTAAATATATTTTCCAATGAGTTCACCTTACTTCCGAATAATTATAATCACAAGTAATATAATATTCGTTTTTAGAACAGAATGCAATGCCTATAAAGGATTTCTATCAAAATTTTTGAGCTTAATCCTCATTCGGGGTATTAACATGATGTGCTCCTTATCCAGATATCCGTTCTGTTGATTATGCACCTTCTTCTGGTGATTCTGCTCCTTCTTCTGGAGATTCAGGTCCCTCTTCTGGGGATTCAGCTCCCTCTTCTGGGGATTCAGCTCTTCCTTCTGGCGATTCCGCACCTCCTTCTGTTGATTCAGCATCCTCTTCTGTTGATTCAACTGCCTCTTCTGGCGATTCAGCACCCATCTTCCCTTCATTCACATCCATCCTCTGCTGATTCACCACCTTTTCAAATAAATCGCAACATACAAAAAACCCCGCTTCGATGTATTATCAAAGCGAGGTTCACATATAGCTTCTTTCTATTTAATTAACCTTCTAACAATAGGTCATATGGGTCTTCTAGCAATTCTTTGATTCTAACTAAGAACTGCACCGCATCTTTCCCGTCAACAATACGGTGATCATATGATACTGCAAGATACATCATTGGACGTACTTCAATGGAATCGTCTGGCATTACCATTGGACGTTTTTGGATGTTGTGCATACCAAGAATACCTACTTGCGGTGCGTTTAAAATAGGTGTTGACATCATAGATCCAAAGGTACCGCCATTAGTAATTGTGAATGTTCCACCTTGTAAATCATTCAATCCTAATTCTTTATTAATAGCTTTCTTGCCTAAGTTGCCAATTTCACGTTCAACTCCAGCAAAGTCAAGACGATCTGCATCGCGAACAACTGGTACTACAAGGCCTTCCTCAGTTGATACGGCAATACCGATATCATAGAATTTTTTCATTACAATCTCGTTGCCCTGTATTTCTGCATTCAACAGCGGGAACTCTTTTAAAGCACCAATTACTGCTTTGGTAAAGAATGACATAAAGCCTAATTTAACATCGTGTTTTTTAATAAAGTTTTCTTTCCGTTCACTGCGAAGTTTCATCACATTTGTCATGTCGACTTCATTAAACGTTGTAAGCATCGCTGCTTCCTGTTGAACTTCAACAAGACGGTTGGCAATCGTTTGACGGCGACGGCTCATTTTCACGCGCTCAACAGGTTTATCGAACTCTGTTTTCTCGGATTTCTTTGGTTCTTCTTTTTTAGCTGGCTTGGATTCTTTTTTATCACTGCCACCTTTTGCTGCAGAATCAACATCTTCAGGACGGATACGACCTAATGGATCACGAGCTTGAACACTGCTTAGGTCAATGCCTAGTTCACGAGCACGTTTACGAGCAGCAGGCGATGCAATTACATCTTGCTTATTATCAGAAGTATCTTCTTTCGCCGGTTCCTTTGGTTCTTCTTTTTTAGGTGATTCTTCTTTTGGCTCTTCACTAGCTTTTTCTTTTGTTTCTTCAGCTGAAGCGTCCCCGCCAGCTTCACCATTTTCATCTATTTTAGCAATTACGTCTCCAACTTCAACGTCTTCACCTTCACCACTAACAATTTCAGTAATTACGCCGGCAAAGTCAGAGTTTACTTCAACATTTACTTTATCTGTTTCCAATTCAACAACCGGATCACCTTTTTCAATCTTGTCGCCTTTTTTGACAAGCCACTCGGCAATTGTACCTTCTGTAATGGACTCTGCAAGCTCTGGAATTTTAATTTCGTTCACTGGAATCTCCTCCTTTTGACGGATTAATCGCTTCTCGTACTATTTGGTTTTGCTCTGTTTTGTGAATGTTCGGCTCACCAACTGCCGGTGAGGAACGGTCTGGACGGCCTATATATCGTAGCGATTGACCTTCGCTTAATAAATCCCTTAAGTAATCATCCACGAAATCCCAGCTGCCCATGTTTTTCGGCTCTTCCTGTACCCAGACAATCTCCTCCAGGTTTGGAAGCTCTTTTAATGCCTTTTCTAGCTCTTTTTTCGGGAACGGATAAATTTGTTCCAATCTTAATGCGCGAAGCCAATCAAAATTCTCTTCTGAATTATCAATGGCATCTTCAACATCCACCATTACTTTACCACTACCGATTAATAAACGTTTTGCATTTTTCTTACTCACCTTCAAGTTAGGTTGTTGTCTCAAGGGTTCAAATTTTCCTTCTACAAACTCTTTTGCAGTGGATGCAACGCGCTGATTACGCAATAAGCTCTTCGGAGTCATTAACACTAATGGTCGTGCTTCCTCTTTATCACGCAGTGCTGCCTGACGACGAATTAAATGGAAAAATTGTGCTGCTGATGTCACATTTGCCACTATCCAGTTTTTCTCTGCAGCCATCTGTAAAAAGCGTTCCAAACGTGCACTGGAATGCTCCGGACCCTGACCTTCATAGCCGTGTGGCAACAGCATTACCATGTTGGACTTTTCGCCCCATTTCGCGCGGCTAGCTGCGATGAACTGATCAAAGATAACTTGGCCAGCATTTGCGAAATCGCCAAATTGAGCTTCCCAAATCACTAGAGTGTTTTTGGATTGTACACTGTACCCGTATTCAAATCCTAATACACCTGCTTCAGAAAGCGGACTATTTCGAATATCAAAGGATGCTTTAGCTTGATCTAATCCATGCATTGGACAATAGGTTTCAGCAGTTTTAACATCGTGTAACACCATATGTCTATGTGCAAATGTTCCACGTTCCGTATCCTGACCTGTTAGTCTGATTGGAATGCCATCATTTAATATAGATGCGTATGTTAAAGCTTCGCCTGCTCCCCAGTCTGCTTTGTTTCCTTCTTCTAAAACATTCTCACGACGCTTCAGGATTTTTTCGAGTTTTTTAAATCCGGTAAATCCTTCAGGACGTTTCAATATACCAGCATTTAAGGCTTTTAAATCCTCAAGCGGAACTGCTGTTTCAAAGCGATCCAAGCCATTTGCTAATGCTTTTGGCATATTTTTAGCTTCGGCTTCGCCTGTGTTATTTTCTTTCATACCGTCATAAATACCACGCAGGCTAGATTCTACTTGATCTTTAATTTTTTCAAATTCATCATTATCGACAACACCTTCAACCTTCAGCCTATCAGCAAAAACTTTTGCCGCTGTTGAATGCTCATCAATATCCTGATATAAATAGGGCTGCGTTGTACGTGGTTCGTCCATTTCATTATGTCCATAGCGACGATAGCCTACCAGGTCAATTAGAAAGTCTTTATGGAATTTTTGACGATATTCATAGGCAATTTTAATGGCAGAGACGCATGCAATTGGGTCATCCGCATTGACATGAATAATCGGTATTTCAAACCCTTTTGC
Organism: Virgibacillus litoralis; assembly: GCF_017873675.1. Taxonomy (GTDB): domain Bacteria; phylum Bacillota; class Bacilli; order Bacillales; family Amphibacillaceae; genus Lentibacillus; species Lentibacillus litoralis. Next base: position 303,255 of record NZ_JAGGKK010000001.1, read on the forward strand.
CAAATCACTAGCATAACGAGTTGATCTTCCATCTTCTTGATTTGTTGTGTAACCAACTAGGTTATTTGCGATAATATGAAGTGTTCCACCTGTCTTGTAGCCAGGCAATCCACTTAAATTTAATGTTTCTGCAACAACACCTTCACCAATGAACGCTGCGTCTCCATGAATTAATACACCTACAGCTTTATTAATATCCTGTTCTGGATAGCCACTTTCTGATCGATTATCTTGAGCAGCACGGGCAAACCCTTCAACAACCGGGTTTACAAATTCTAGATGTGATGGATTATGTGCAAGCGTGATTCGTGTTTCGATTTCATCGCCATCTTTCACTTCTTTTGTTGCACCAAAGTGATACTTTACATCTCCAGTCCATCCATAATTAATACCCGTAGATCCTTCTGAAGGGATTAACTCTTTGTCTGGTGAATGGTGAAATTCAGAAAATATTCTATCATAAGGTTTTCCTAATACATGCGCTAACACGCTTAAACGTCCACGATGGGCCATTCCCATCATTATATGTTCAACTTTGTCTTCTGTCGCGTACTTAACAATACGATCAAGCATTGGGACCATTGCTTCCAGACCTTCAATCGAGAAGCGCTTCTGTCCAACAAAAGTTTTCTGCAAGAAACTTTCAAACCCTTCCACATGAGCAAGACGTTCAAGCAATTGCCTTTGTTCCTCATTGGAAAGTTTTAAATGAAACTCTCCGGACTCAATACGTTCCAAAAGCCATGTTCGTTCATCATCATTATTGACATGATCATATTCAAATGTAATAGTTCCAGAATAGAGTTTTTTTAATTTTTGTATGACGTCGAATCCATCTTCTACACCACTAGGAGATTGCTCCCACAACCAAGATGCAGGCATATTTCTTAAATCTTGTTCTGATAATCCATAAGTTTCCGGATTAACTAATTCTGTATCACGCTCTTTACGTCCTACTGGATAGATGTCCGCTTCCAAATGCCCAAAACGACGAATAGCCTCAACAAGTTTCATTGCTGAGGTTAGCTTTTTAACATCATCTATAGGTGACGTTTTTTGAGTTGTTGCTTGTATGGTACCTTTTGATTGGTTCAACCATTCAGGAGCCCCATGTTCATCAAAGATTTCTCTTAGTGATGGGTCTACAGCTTCATGATTTTCTTTGTATAAATCATATTGCTCTTCAATATACCCCATATTTGGACCATGAAAAGTACCCCAGAATCTTTCGTTAGATTCTTCATTCTGTGCCACGTCTTATACCCCCATTAGAAGTTAACTTTACCCCGTTGCAAAACGGTCTTTTACACTCAAGTTTCATTATAGAACTCTACTATGATTTCATCAACTAATATACCCTATTTTACAAATAGAAACAACATCCAATCCAGTCATTTCAAATATTTTCATGAACATGACATATCTCCTGGTTCACATAGGGTTAATTATTCGGTATAATAAGGGCATAAATATGTTAATTCGACTTTACATATAGAATAGAAGGAGGAAAACGTCATGAAATTAGCACTATTAATGGGCGTTATTGTAACATTTATAGTATCTTGCTTCACTTCAGGTTACGATGCAAAACCAGGAGTTCCTAAAAAAGATCAGTAATAATAAGAGCCGCCATGTTCACACACATGACGGCTTTTTTAGTATTTAAGTGCAAAATTTCCTAAGTCACAATCTATTCCAGCCCTGAAAAATCCCGCTGCCTTAATGCTTCATAGATAATAATTGCTGATGTGTTGGACAAATTTAACGATCGTACTTTATCACTCATATGAATTCGCAAGCACCTGTCTTCTTTACCCTCTAAAAGGCTTTTCGGAATTCCGTCGGTCTCGCGGCCAAATACAAAGTACAGGTCTTCATCACTATTACTGTAATCATATTCTGTGTAATACTTTGTACCAAAGTTTTCAATATAATAAAACGTTCCTTCTGGATATGTAGCATATAAGTCTTGAATTGAATCGTATTCGCGAATATCAACGTTTTCCCAATAATCAAGCCCAGCTCGCTTTACCATTTTATCATCGGTAGAAAATCCAAGTGGATGGATCAAATGCAATGTTGCGTTTGTTGCTAGACACGTTCTTGCAATATTCCCAGTATTTGCAGGAATTTCTGGCTGATATAATACAATATTTATACTCACTGTTCATTCTCCTTATTCGATTAATACCTATACCATTATACACTACTCACCAATTCGAAAAAACTTATACTGAATATCCGAAGTCCATGCTGTAGAATCCTCATACGACCAATAGCGGTTACGGCTATTATCAGTATGTGCGTTTACCAGCGGCATCCCGTTTGCGTCTTTTGCCACAACAATTGTATTATGATCCCACTTACCATTTCCTTGAAAATCATAGCAAATCACATCACCAAGTATAAGATCCCGTGCTGATTCCATTTCTTTTCCTTTCAACCCTGCTGTTGACCCACTTAAATACCAACGCATGGAGTGCGCTACCGCCCAGCTGAAACTCCAATTATCCGCTTGATACCACCAGCCGCTCCCTCGATTAGGGATGCCGCGCATTGGGGCACCACCAGCACGTAAACATTGTGATATATAATTCGTGCAATCTACATCGAACTTACGATAGACAGGATTATAACTATTCCACCAGTGTTCGGCATATTGTACTGCAGCACGTCGATCATAGGTGAAGCGTTCATCAGCCAGATTACGAATCTCACCTGTTTCCATTGTTGGTCTCTCGATCGTTATAACTTTTGGTTCTGCTACTTTATGATCTTTAATTTTCCCTTCTTCTATCTGAAACTGAAACGGAATAACCTGTTCTTCCCTGATGAACTGATTTTTCTGTTTCATCAAAAAAGATAAATGCAATAAATATTGATAGCTTACTTTATTGGAGTAGCGAAGTTCTTCAAAAAATTCACCCTTCCCGCTAATTCGAATAATCTCCACATTCCTATCATTACATAGCATTTTTTTTCGTTCCCACCAACCCTCATTAACTTCTTTTCCTTGAAAAAAATTCAGCCATATGTTCTTAATTTTCTCCATAAAAAATCCCCTCCATTTTAGTATATGGAGCGGGGATAGGATTAAATGCAATGATAAGAGCATTTATTTAGCTTCATGGGCAAGTAAATATTCTTTTTTATCAAGCCCACCATTATAGCCAACCATTTTACCACTTGCACCAATTACACGATGGCATGGGACAACAATAGAAAATGGATTCTTGTTTACTGCACCACCAACCGCACGAACCGCTTTAGGTTTGCCGATTGCAGCCGCAATATCTTTATATGTTTTCGTTTCTCCATACGAAATAGTGTCGTACAAAGCTTGCCAGACTTTATGCTGAAAAGTCGTGCCATGGAAAGAAAGTTCAAATGAAAAAACACTGCGTTTTCCGTTAAAGTAGTCTTGAAGTTCCATTTTGACATGATCAACTTTCCCTGGTTTATGGATAAATATCGGATTGTCAAAATAACGTTCGCTCCACTTTCGCATTTTCGCTTCCATTTGATTAAACAATCCATATTCTATTCGAACAATATGTTCAGCTTCACTAATAATTGTCAACGGACCAACTGGTGATTCCATCTCATCATAGTATAGTTCCATAACCAAATCCTCTTTCCGTATATAATTTAGGATGTTTTTTAAAAGCTTGTCGCTATTGATCTGTGACACTATGCGGAAAAATACTTGAGTGCTATGACACCGCTTCGGAAATACACTTCGCAACGCTTCAAGTTCCTGCTGGATCATTCATTCCTCGAAAAAGCATCAGCTTTTTTAATGACAGCAAAGCGTATTAGGTGGTGGAAAGCTCCTGTTGAAAATTCAATCCTTTTTCCATTTCAAACAAAACCTGTTCATCTGTTTCTTTTTTCATTGCTTCAGTAATTGCTTCAAACGCTTCCTTGGTGCCAATTTTACCAAGTGACCATGCAGCTGTACCGCGTATCACCGGACGAACATCATTTTTCATTACTTCAATCATTTCCTCAACAGCGGTCACGTCCTTATAGTGGCCAAGTGCAATGAGAGCATTTCGCTGTAATGGTTTCTTCCCTCGCCAAGAACCCGCTATATGACCAAACGTTTCCTTAAATTCCCGGTTGGATATCCGGAGCATTGGTTTTAATTTTGGTTTTGCAACATCTGGTTCCGGTTCAAGCTCTGGGTGATTATGAAAGTCTACCTTCTGGTTATATGGACAAACAACCTGACATGTATCAAACCCATAAATGAAATTACCGATTTGTGAACGGAATTCATCTGGCATAAAATCTTTTGTCTGAGTCAGAAACGCAAGACAGCGCTGCGCGTTTAACTGCCCACCTTGAACGAGAGCTCCGGTTGGGCAAGCATCCAGGCATTTTGTACAGGAACCGCATCCATCCGCAAGCTGTGAATCAGGGACAAAAGGGATATTCGTGATCAGTTCACCTAGATAAACGTATGATCCGAATTCAGGTGTAATAATAGAAGTGTTTTTCCCACTGAATCCAATACCAGCACGTTCTGCCACCGCACGGTCTGATAATTCACCCGTGTCGACCATCACCTTATCCACTGCATCAGGAAATTTTTCCTCAATGAAGGCAGAAAGCTTCTCCAGCTTTTCTCGTAAAACAACATGGTAGTCAACACCCCATGAAGCACGGCAAAATATCCCGCGGCGTTCATCTTTCGTGCTTTTTGGTGCATCCTTAATTCGTGAAGGGTAGGCGATTGCGATCGAAAGGATCGACTTCGCCTCTGGTAATAACCGCTCTGGTTCCGTCCTCTCGTCTACAGACCCTTTTTCGAAGCCTGATTGATAGCCAAGCGACTGCTGACGCCGTAAGCGTTCCTTCAGTTCACCAAACACATCAGCAGATGCAAATCCTATCTTATCGATGCCAATATCTTTGCTGTAATCAATAATCTCTTGCTTCAATTGGTCTGTATTCAACGGTAACCCTCCTTCTATTGTTGCGTAACTTTTGCTGTACGAATTCGATTTAATACAGCAGCGATTTCATACCGGCGTGGCCGCGCGATATCACCTGGATGCTGATTTTTAAACGTTGTAAATGATGCTAACCCACTTTTGTCCATCTGTTCTTCCAAATCATCCAGTAGTTTATTTAACGATTTAGCACCAAGCCCATTGGTTCGATCCAAATACTGAATAATCTCTGCAATCATGCGTGTTTGTGAGGAATCCACTAATTGCTCAGTATCATCAAATGAAATATCTGTTCGACCCATAACAATCTTCGTTAACCCTTTTGCCTGTGTTTTCGGACGACTGCCTTTTTTAGTCTGCAGTGAATTCTGCTGAAAATAACGCTCAGCAACATCACCAAAAGCTTCGTCCGATAAGGTATCACGGTCTAATGGGTATTTTTCCATTATCTCCTTTGCGTCATTCGTTACATTATAAGGGACATATGCTTCCATCATAATAATCGAATCCGCTACAGCAAAATAATCACCGGAGCCTCCCATAACGAGAATTGTTGATACATCAAGCTGATCTCGCATTTGTTTTATTTTATCAATAAATGGTGTAATTGGCTCTTTATCCTTTTTCACAAGCTGCTGCATTCGATGATCACGGATCATAAAGTTCGTTGCACTGGTATCCTCATCGATTAGCAATGTAGTAGCTCCTGCTTCTAATGCTTCCATTACATTCGCTGCCTGCGAGGTACTTCCGCTGGCATTTTCAGTCGAGAAGAATTGTGTATCCTGTTTGTGTGGTAAATTATTGATAAATGGTGAAATGTTAACACCAGTAACTTGTCGCCCATCTTCTGCACGAATTTTCACAGCATCAGAATCAGTAAGTACGTACTCACGTCCATCACCTTTCGTATGTGAATATACACCTCGCTCTATCGCCTGTAAAATCGTACTTTTACCATGATAGCCCCCACCAACAATGAGTGAGATACCTTTTTTGATAGCCATTCCTTTAATTGGTTGGGATTGGTGCGGCAACTGAATTTCTACTTCATCTGCAGCAGGACTTTTAAAAGGAACCGCATCTTTTAGTGGCCGGTTACTAATACCGCTTTCCCTTGGCAAAATCGAGCCATTTGCAATAAATGAAACCCAATTATTATTAAACATCTCATTGCGAATAGCTTCCTGCTGATCGGCAAGCTCGATAACCTTACTAATTTCTTCATCAGTTATGGTGAGAATGGAATTTTTAATTATCGTCGGGATGGCATTTGAAAATAATTTCTCTGCCTCTTTCCCATTAATTTTTCGCCCATTCGCCGGCAAGCCCACAGAAATACAAGCCGTTATTGATGCTGAATCAATTTGAACAGCGCTCCGCTCTAGAACTTCCTGTCCAGGCTTATCAAAAAGAATCTGTCCACTCTTTCCAGATCCCTTGATAAATTGTCCACCCTTTGCGACGGCTGTACCAACTTTGCGAGCAAACACATCCTCTGCTGCAATTTTGCGTGCCTGAGATTCGAGCCACTCACTTTTGACCTGCCGTTTTTGAGCTGGAACGACAACACGTATTTTAGACGGTGTAGCGAATGGATCACCCTGCACATAATCTATATATAAATCAAAATCATCAAATGTGTAGTGACCCTGAACACTTTTATATGCTTTATAGCCCTTACCATCAATCTGTTTCAAGTTTTGCATTAATTTTTTCATATATAAATCCCTCAAATTATCGTAGTTTTCTTAAGAATACAACGTAAATTGATATAAGTTCAAGTTCTATATAAATAATGAAAAAACGCAATGCTTCGTAGGATATGTTACGAAACACTGCGTTATGACTTATGTATGGAGCGGGTGATGGGAATCGAACCCACGATATCAGCTTGGAAGGCTGAAGTTTTACCACTAAACTACACCCGCATATATATTTAATTACTTACTTAGTGATAATCACACAAGTCATGCCTCTGCATCTGCAAGCTTATTCAAGGCTGTATCATCTTCGAGGCAACTCGTAGCCTACTCGGTGGAAGCTTTGCTCGTGGCTGAAGTTTTACCACTAAACTACACCCGCATTTCATCCGTGTATGTACGATATATACTCTTTTTTTAGAGAACACTATATATTATACCAACTCTATCAAATCAAATCAATAGTTTTTTTATTTTTTTAACTTGCCTTATCGATAATCGAACATGAATGAATATTTTTAGAAATGATGCCACTTTTCTTCATCCACGTTCGATTGTTATTATAAGAAATAGCAGTTTAAATTATATTGCACAATTCTGTACACCGCATTGGTCACAAACAAGTAATCTCCTAAAATAGTTCATATCTTTAAGTATAAAGTGTTTATTATGATTGTCTATAATCCCTTGTTCTTTCCATTTATTCACAATACGGCTCACTGTTTCTCTTGATACAGCAATATGTTTACTAATATCCTGAATCATAATTGGATCAGTTAGCTGTATCCCTTCCGGAGTTACGACACCACATATGTTGGAATACCGGACAAACACAGACGCAACAGCACCTTCAGATCCAAATGCGATGTAATCACGTATTTTTGCTTTACTAGCTTCCAAATTTTCAGCTACCCAGCGCGTAAAGTGAAGACCTATTCTTCCATTATCTGCTAAGATCTCTTCAATTTCATTACGTGTTATAGAATACAGCTTACTATCTTTGACTGCTTGTGCTGAATTGGAATATTTATCACCACTAAAAATACCAATCTCACCGAATCCATCATTTTTACCACGTGTAAAAATAGTAATATCTTTGTTTGAACCAAGGCTTTTGAAGACTCTAATATCACCCTCTTGTATAAAAAACAAATGATTAGCTGGACTTCCCTCTAGAAAAATTAACTCGCCTTTTTTTACGTTCATTTGTTTTGATTTCACCATAAGAATATTGTACTCATGTTTATTAAGTCGTTCCAACACTGGTTCCAATTATAGTCACGCCTCCTTCTACTTACTTCCTCTTCCCATTATACAAGTGTGTTTAACCAAATTCTGTGATATTTATCACTATATAACTAAGCATTTACATAAAGTAAAAGAAGATATAAAATAGTCATAAGTTTCAAGGAGGGGAATAGTATGTCTGTCTATCCAGTGATCATGTCTCAAACAAATTTTGTACACCGCGACAACCTTACATATCCATATGAAGAACGTGGATTACAGTTTGGTGATGGTGTATATGAAGTAATTCGCATCTACAATGGTAAGTATTATTTACTTGAGGAACATATAAATAGGTTATTTCGATCTGCGGAAGCAATTAAAATTGAGTTACCTTTCAGCAAAGACGAAATAACAACTTTGCTGCAGGAATTATTAGAAAAAAATTCTATGTCAACGGATGGAAAGTTATACATGCAGGCTTCACGTGGTACCGCTCCACGTGAACACACTTTTCCGACCGACGTTCCAGCAAATGTTTATGCTTATATGGAGGATTTTCCTCGTAATCTTAAAAATTTATCCGATGGGGTTTCTACCATTACGCGGCGTGATGTTCGCTGGGAAAATTGTTATATAAAGAGTTTAAATCTATTGCCTAATGTTATCGCAAAACAAGAGGCTAAAGAGAATGGCAGCTATGAAGCTATCCTTCATAAGGATGGAGTCGTTACTGAATGCAGTTCCTCCAATGTTTATTTAGTTAAAGATGGAAAGGTTTATACTCACCCAACCACTAATAACATTCTACATGGCTGTGTACGCATGCGTATTGAGAAGTTTGCTCGCGATTTTGATATACCACTAATAGAAGAGCCTTTTTCTATCAGCGATATCGCCACAGCTGATGAATTATTCTTATCAAGCAGTACTTCAGAAGTCTTGCCGATTGTTAAAGTAGATAACGATACGATAAGCAATGGCCGTCCGGGAAAGATTACAAAAAGACTTCAGGAAGCATACGAACTGGATGCCAATCTAATCAAACATAAAGTCTAGTCTTTTGTTAATCAAAAGGCTTTTCTTTTTAATAGCAGCTAATTACAAGGAGGTCAATTAATGGATACAACGAAACGTCCATTGACAGCAGAAGATCTACTTCATATTGATGTGTATAGTGATCCTCAGTTAACACCAAATGGATACGCGTATACATATGTATCTACAATAGTCAACGACGACAATGAATATACATCACAGTTGTTTTTTCAAAGGTTAAGTGAGATGAAGCCTATCCAGTGGACATTTGATAAAGCTAAAAATAACAACCCTTCCTTCTCACCTGATGGAAAGAAAATTATTTTTCAATCAACTAGAAGTGGTCTTCCACAATTATGGATGATACATACAGATGGAGGTGAAGCAAGGCAGATTACAACATTTAAGAACGGTGCGACTAACCCTTCCTGGTCTAAGGATGGCAAGTATATTGTTTTCAGTGCACCACTAGAAAAAGATGATGACGTTACTGTCCAAAGTGAGCAATCCAAAGACGAACGTCAAAAGTTAGAGGAAGAAAAACACAAGAAACCAATCGTAATCAACCGCTTGGATTACAAATCAGACGCGAAAGGATTTTATGATGATAAACGAACACAGCTTGTTTTATTCGACATCGAAAAAGAAACATTCGAGCAATTAACAACAGCAGATACGAATCATAATTTTGAGGATATATCACCTGATGGGAAAGAGATTTTGTTCACTGCCAACTTGAATGATGATGCAGATTATGAACTGACAAACGACCTCTACCTTTTTAATCTTTCAACAAAAGAAACAAAAAAATTAACAAACGGACATGGTGCTTACGGCAGTGCACAATTTTCGCCAAGTGGAGCAAAAATCGCATGTTTTGGTCATGAATATGCATACCAGGGTGCCACACTGAATGATCTATATGTAATTGATACAGAAACAGGCGATATCACATGCCTTAGCAAAGAATGGGATATTCAATTGGGTGATGCGATGATTGGTGATACCAGAATTGGTCAATCAACAACAGGACCAATATGGGACGAGGATGAAAAACAATTATTTTTCATTGGAACTGATTTTGGTGCAACTGGGCTGTACCAAGTGAATTTGGATGGCGACCTTAAAGTTCTATATAAAGACGATAACCATGTTTTTGGCTTTACATACAAGGCTGGTACATTAATCCTTGGTATTAGCACTCCAACAAACCCATGTAATTTCTATCAATTGAATAACGATGGGAAGCTAACACGATTAACCAACGCGAATCAGGAATTTCTAAGTGATGTATCATTAAGCGAACCAGAAACACTAACTTTTAGCGCCGAAGATGGCTGGGAAATACAAGGATGGCTATTGCGGCCATATGACTTTGAGGAAGGCAAAAAATACCCATTCGTACTGGAAATTCATGGCGGTCCACACGCAATGTATGGCCAGACATATTTTCATGAACTACAATTACTGGCAGCAAGAGGCTATGTCGTTTTGTATACGAATCCACGTGGCAGTCATGGATATGGGCAGTCGTTCGTTGATGCCTGCCGTGAAGATTATGGTGGCAAAGACTACACCGATCTGATGAGTGCTGTTGACTATGCCTTAAAAGAATTTGACTTTATCGATGAAAACCGGCTTGGCGTAACTGGCGGCAGCTATGGCGGCTTTATGACAAACTGGATCGTTGGTCACACAAATCGATTTAAAGCTGCCGTTACCCAGCGCTGCATTAGTAATTGGCTAAGTTTTTACGGAGTAAGCGATATTGGCTATTTCTTTACAAAGTGGGAACTCGGCAAAAATCTAATGGATGATCCTACTAAACTATGGAATTTCTCACCATTGAAGTATGCTGAAAATGTGGAAACACCACTGCTTATTGTTCATGGCGAGCAGGATTTGCGTTGCCCAATCGAGCAAAGTGAACAAATGTACACCACATTGAAGCATTTACGTAAAGAAGTTGAATTTGTCCGTTTTCCAGGAGCCAATCATGAATTAAGCAGAAGCGGAAAACCAAAAATGCGAATTGCCAGGTTAAACCACATAGCAGGTTGGTTTGAAAAATATTTGTAATGCGCTAATGTTGCAAGTTGATCGTATCGGTGGTCGATATACCATGTTTCGGGTTGATATACCACATTCCAGGTCGATATACCGTGTTTCGGGTTGATATCCCGCATTACCGGTTGATATATCGTGTTTCGGGTTGATATACCACATTCCAGGTCGATATACCGTGTTTCGGGTTGATATCCCACATTACCGGTTGATATATCGTATTATAAGTTGATACAAATGCCAAATAGAAAGGTTTTCCGCCGACCAGGTGGAAAACCTTTCTATTATTATTCTCCCATATACTGTTTCAGAAACGAATTCAATTTATTAATATATTTCTCTTTTTTTGTAGCAAAAGCTTCTCCATGACCTGCCCCATCTACCGTCATAATCTCAGCTTCACTTTTCGTATTTTCATATAATTTATATGCCATTTTAGTTGGGACAAACGTGTCGGCATTACCATGGATATACAAGATTGGTACGTTAGCTTTCTTCACTTGTTCTAAAGAAGAGGCTTCGGTAAAGGAATAGCCCGCTTTCGCTTTAGATACTAGACTTGTGCTTGGCAACACAGGGAATGCCGGAATGTTATACATTCGATTCATCTGATAGGAAAACATATCCTCTACACTTGTATAGGGACTATCAGCCACAATTGCCTTGACGTTAGCAGGAAGCTCTTCGCCACTTGCCATTAACATTGTTGCAGCCCCCATCGAAACACCGTGCAGGACAATTTCAGTATTTTGACCATATTTTTTTACAATTCGATTGATCCAATCAATATAGTCATTTCGATCGTGCCAACCAAATCCAATGTACTCGCCTTCACTTGAGCCATGACCTCTGGCGTCTGCCATGAAAATGTTATAGCCAAGCTTTTCGTAATAATATTGACCATACAATCCCATGTCCATTGCATTGCCAAGATACCCATGTGCCATAACAACAATTTTATTCGTTGGTTGTTTCGCCTCTAAAAAATAGCCTTGCAGCTTCAACCCGTCATAGGAAGTCATTGTCCATTCATCAAAGTCCTGATCACCAACCCATTTACGCCAGTCGCCTTCAAGGAAAACATCCATTGCTTCAGCGGACACTTCCAAGTCTTCATTTCCTTGTAAAAAATCCTTTTCATTACGGTCGATTGCTAAATTATAAAAATAAAAACTTGCAATAATATCTATAATAAGTAGAATACTTAAGATTCCTACAGAAATTTTTAGCCATTTCTTCTTTTTCACAACAGCTCTCCTTTCTACAATACTCTAACTCTATTATACTAAAAATTAAAAACAATTTCGCCCTATATAGTCTGGTACTTCTTTACAATGGAAAAGCAAGCAACATTATGTCGCTCGCCTCATCCATCAAAGCCCTAAATCTTCTTTCACTTCTTTTATCTGTTCTGTGTGCCGCTTTTCATGGTAGCCAACGAATGGTATCCACTGTTTTAAACTCATTTGGCCGAATACCGAATGCTCAAATCCTCTCTCCGCCAAAAGTTTTTCATCCGATGTATCAGCCAATTCCGACAATCCGCTATGTGTCGCTTCAAGTTTCTGTTTCAATTCTGCAAGCGTAACAAACGATTCGCTGGGTTGGGAAAATCCTGGTGCATCCACTTTCCTGCTTCGATCAACAGACAATTCGATTGGTTTATCAGCAGTATCAACGAATTCACCATGAGCCAGCTGGCTTCCGATGTTTTTTGTGATTGCTCCCTCCATTAGATACAAGTGCTCGAGTACCTGTTTTATTGACCATCTGTTTTCTGATGGTTTTCTATTTAGATTCTCATCTGAGATGCCGTTTACTTCTATTAAAAGTTCTTCACGTGCCTGATTATTGATTTCCAGTCCCATCACTCCTCACATACTTTTATTCTATCATTTAAGAAAAAAACAGCCGGTCACACATGCCTTTTTTCCATTAAATGAATGCCAACTCCAGTCATCATGACACCCATTAGCAATAATATACTGATTGGAAATAATAAATCTTCCACCGGATAACCATAAACGGCTACACCATTTAACACTTCCATTCCGTACGTAATTGGAACGATTTTTGATAAAAATAACATAAACTGGGATTGAACAATTTCAATTGGCCAGTAAGCCCCACCAATCATTGCCATACTCACGGCCACAATTGGAATCACCGCATTAAATTGCTGCACTGTTTTAACCAAGCCTGTTATCAAAATGGAAAGGGCAACAATCGCAAAAACATATGGAATAATTACCAGCAGGGATTCAATAAACCTTCCATGAAAATCAACACCAATCCAATAACGAAAAACCAGAAATACAATTGCCACCTGCAAGTATCCTGTGATAAACGTATAAACGAAATTTGCTGTATACATTTCCCACTTTCGAACTGGTGACAATATAACCCTATCCCAAATGCCATCCTTCTTTTCTGTCAAAATATAAAAAACATTATAAGCAATCGTATAGATTACAAAAAACAGTGTAAATCCGAATAACGTATGGAATGTGTTATCAATAATAACCGCATTTGCCCCCCGAAAATTGTTTGACTGAATAGCAAATACCGGTTCATCTAAAGCTGCTTCCAAGTCATCCTGAACCTGTTCTTTTTCACTTGATGTTGTTGCATCTGCCTCCGCAAAAATTTGGTTATATTGGGCTTTTTTCGTGTACACTTCCTTTATTGTTTGCTGAACCATCTTGGTGTTTTGCGAAGAAACTCCAACGATCACATTAAAATCATTTTCCTTGAGTTCAACACCAACCTCAGCTTTTCCACTTGAAATCTGCTGCATCATTTCTTCTTCAGAAAGCCATGTAAAAGAATATGCATCAGATTCGTCTACCATTTCACCTACCATTGATTCACGAACCGAATCATCAGCTGCATAAAGCGGAACACTGATTGTTGTATAGTTTCCGGACCCTCCTAAAATAAGGGCAAACCCAACCGACATGACAATCATAATTAGAAACGTCCATGGATTTCGCATAAACATTTTTATTTTTGCTAAGAAAATACCCTTCATGCCGTTTGCCCCCTTTTCGGAAAATTAAGTGCCGCAATCACAACAATCGTAACTGCAAAAATACAAAGGAAAAAAACATGCTCCCAAATCGACGAAATAGGATCGCCTCTAAGGACACTAAGATAAGCTGTCATCCCGGCACCATTAGGCGTTAAGTTACCAATAAATTGAATCGTTTTAGAAGTATCACCAATTGGAAAGAAGCTTCCTCCTAAAAAGGCAATAATCGTAATGACAATCGATTGAAAAAAGTTCGTTACCAATTCCGAATTAATCCGATAACTAATAGCAGTAAGCAAAACGGACAAGCCCCCAACTGCTATTGCCAGACCAAATGTAACAATTAAGAACGCTAGAATACTTGGCCACGCTACCCCAAAGAGAATCCATGACACACCAAACACAATTAATAAATGAAGAAAACCAAATACAGTACCAGCAATTAACACACCTGAAAAATAAACCCATCTTGATACGTTGGCCAAAATAATACGGTCAAAAACGTGGAGTCTTTTTTCAAGAAAGGCATAGGAACCTATTGTGGATGCAAGAAAAAGAACATTCATGACAGCCATTCCAATTGCATAATAATTCTTAGCTGTCACAGGCTGCGTCTGATCAATCGTCGTTATTTCACCAGAAATCGCTTCTGTATCAACCTGAATTGCTTCCATCGAAATGCCTTTTTCACCAACAAAACTTGTTAGCGTTAATTGTTCCTGAAACTGCTGTAATACCTCCAAAATAATAGTAGACCCTAGTTGTTTCCCTTCGTTACGGGATACATTTAATGAAGTCCCGGCATTCTCCATGCCAAAGAAATTTTGAAGTGTTTTATATGTGAAATTTTCTGGAATCTCAATAACTGCTGTATAGGAATCATCATTTAGAATTTTTTCCCGTTCAGATGGTTTAACGCTTTCCAGTTGTACTAATTCCTTTAATCCCTCACTTCCAAAAACGGATTCTTTTAATAGTTTAATAGGAGCTAATTCTCCAGTTGCCGCTCGAACCGCTTCCACTCTTTCCGAAGGCGCTCCACTGTTTTCGAAATCATTTATAAATCGGTCCACCTGCTCCGTTTCATCTCCATGCTCAATAATAGCAACCTTGGCATCTATCGTAACTTCTTCACCATTCATTACATTCCCAAGCGCTGCACCTAAAATTGCAATCAGAATAATTGGGAGGCCAAGCAGCAGAAGCAACTGCTGAGGATTACGCACCAATGTTAATCCTATTTTTTTCACAATTTGCCAAATCATAAAACCCTCTCCTCCCTAGTCCCGTAATGCTCTTCCAGTAAGATGCAGAAACACATCTTCCAATGTTGCCTCCTGAACATCAACTGAATTCAATTCAATTTCAGCTTCCTCTGCATATTTCAAAATTGTACCAAACACTTTTGTTTCCCTTGGTACGATTATTGTCACAGATTTCTCATCTTCCGTGACACTATTTATCGTTGCATCATTCCGAAGTGATTGAACAAAAATTTCATTTATCCTATCAGACTTGATTTCAATCGTTTTTTCTGCTGAAAGAATTCGTTTAATTTCCTCATTCGTTCCGGATGCAATAAGGTTTCCTTTGTCCATAATATAAATGCGGTCACAAAGAAATTCCACTTCTTCCATATAGTGACTCGTATACAATACAGTCATCTCTTTCTCACGATTAAGCCGTTTCACCGTCTCTAGGATGTAGTTCCTCGACTGCGGATCAATCCCAACTGTTGGCTCATCCATGATGATCAACTCTGGGTTGTGCAGTAGCGCAACACCGATATTCAAACGACGCTTCATGCCACCCGAAAACTTCTTAACAACATCTTTGCGCCGATCTGTTAAACCAATCAGTTCCAGCACCTCATCAATTTTCTGCTTCAGTTCCATACCTGACAGCCGATAAATCCTGCCAAAGAACTGTAAATTCTCTTCTGCAGTCAAATCATCATATAATGCAATCTCTTGTGGTACCATGCCAATCACATCCCGAATCGGACCGGGGGTCTTAATAATACTGGAATTCTTAAACCGCACATCTCCTGTTGTCGGTTCAATTAAAGATGACAGTATGGAAATTGCCGTTGATTTCCCAGCACCATTTGGTCCCAGTAAACCTACAATTTCACCTTTTTCAATATACATATTCAAATTTTTCACAGCATAATATTGTTTAAATTTCTTAGATAAATCAACTAACTCAAGCATCGTATCTTCCTCCTCTTATATTATTGTATAGTGTCTGGTCACCATCGCATACTGTCTCAAGTCACGAATAATTATGAAAGGAGGATGACCTGAGTCACTTTTATAGTATCTTCTGTCGATGTTCCAGCCTCTTCTGTCGATGTTCCGCTTCTTCTGTTGATGTTCCACCTCTTCTGTTGATGTTCCACCTCTTCTGTTGATGTTCCGCCTCTTCTGTTGATGTTCCGCCTCTTCTGTTGATGTTCCGCCTCTTCTGTTGATGTTCCGCATCTTCTGTTGATGTTCCGCATCTTCTGTTGATGTTCCGCATCTTCTGTTGATGTTCCGCCTCTTCTGTTGATGTTCCAACCTCTTCTGTTGATGTTCCACCCTCTTTCTTATCTGCAATAAAAAAACTCCCCACTCTCGCGGGAAGTCTACTACTAGTCACCTATTTCATGCTTAACAGCAAAGATAGCCAGCTGTGTGCGGTCACGCAGCCCTGTTTTTTGCAAGATTTGTGTGATATTGTTTTTTACGGTGCCGATTGATAAGTATAGCTCTTCTGAGATTTCCTTGTTCGTTTTTCCCTCGCCAACCAAACGTGTTATTGTTAATTCCCTTGATGTCAGATCAACATTAACTGCAGCATTATTCGATGAACGTTCCAATAAACGCGGCATCACTTTTGCCGCTACTTCTTCATGAATTGTTAAACCTCCACTCATACAACTGTAAACAGCATCAATTAATTTAGTCGATTCCGATGTTTTTAATAGAAATCCATTTGCACCTTCCTTTAATGCCTGAAGAGCATATTCGTCGTCATTAAAGGTTGTCAACATCAAAATCTTAACCTCTGGCCATTGCTTCTTTATCTTTCTTGTCGCTTCAATCCCGTTTACCACAGGCATACGCACATCCATCATGATAAAATCGACCATATATTTTTCCAGAATATCCAAAGCATGCTGACCATTATCCGCTTCATGGGTCACTGTAATATTTTCGTCCTGTTCTAAAATAACCTTCAGCCCCTGCCTGACAATCGCTTGATCTTCAACTAGCAGCACACGAATCATTACGCTTCCTCCTCATTCACAGGAATTGTCCCCAACACAACAAATTTCCCCTCTGTTTGATATACGTATAGTGTTCCATTAACTTCTTCTACTCGGTCTTTCATATTCGATAGTCCGAATCCAAATTCGAACGGTGTTGCGTCATAAATCCGATTCAAAACTTCAAAAGAAATTGCTCCTGTGGCAGACCTGCCCAAATTAATATGTACTTCCTTTGACTGTGCATGGCGCATTGCATTGGTTAATGCTTCCTGAATGACCCGATATAAAACAACACTTTTTTCATTGGAAAGCGGAACTGACAGCACACCTTGCTTGATGGTGAACTGAACTTGGATATGACTTTCGGCTTCAAGTTTACGAATCAGGTGGACAACCGTGGCCAGACCTTCATGTTCCTCACGTTGCAAAGCTTTTACAGCATGTCTTGTCTGATCAAGACTACCCTGTGCCATTACTTTTAATTCACTATATTCCGCTGAATTATTTTGAATAGACAGCATCTCCAGCTTCATAATCAAAGCTGTTAATCGATGTCCTACCGAATCATGGATATCCCGGGCAATTTTTGTACGCTCTTCAAGACGTGCATCTCTTTCAGCTGCTAGGTTCATCCTTTTTAATTTACGATACTCACCTGACATTTGCTCATACATTTTACGTTGCTCATTTTTTTCCAAATTCAACTGATTAAGCGCAATTACCATGAAATAGAAGAAACTGGATAGAACAATCATTTCAACTACATTATTATTAAAATAAACAACCACCATCATCGATAATACCAAATTAAAAATTAAATAGATTTTTAAATGCATCTCCTGATGGCGATACACGGCAATAATTGCTAGATAAAATAATAATAAAATCGAGAATGTACCTTCACCTGTCAACATAACCCCATGAATAAAAATGATTACTGACAGACTAATGAAAAGAAAAAGCAATTCTTTTCGAATAGATACAAAGAAAAATAACCCTAATGAAAATGCCGCAAACAATAGACTTACAGATTGGTGTTCACTGTGCCAGAAGATAAGCAAGGTCCAAAGCCCACAAAATATACAGAACCGTACCCAAAAAACGCTCACTCGATTATCACCTGCCTTAAGAAAAGACTAGCATTATTATATTAATATGGAAATATCTTCTTAAATAGTGTATCTTATACTATAATAAGAGTAATTATTAGAAAACTTGGTATTCGCCAAGCCTTAATATAGATAAACTTCAAATAAAAGGAGCGATTATATGAAGCATACATATTTTCTCACAGGCTACCCTGGTTTCCTTGCATCAAGCTTAATTAAGCAACTTCTCCATGACCACCAAAAAGACATCAAGCGAATCTACTTACTAGTGTTACCATCCCTCCAAGATAAAGCAACTCAAGAGATTAACAGCCTAGCAAAAAAAACTGGACATGATCCAGGCATATTTTCCATTGTAACCGGTGACATCACAGAACCAACTCTGGCACTTGACCATGATATAAACCGCGAAATACAGGAATCAGTTACCCACGTCTTTCACCTTGCAGCCATTTACGACCTGGCAGTGCCCAAGAATATTGCATTTAAGGTTAATGTCGATGGAACGAAGAATATGAACAATTGGGTGAAAACGTTAGGTAATCTCGAACGTTATACTTATTTTAGCACAGCGTTCGTAGCGGGGATGCGTGAAGGAAAGATATTTGAAAATGAATTAGCAGCAGGACAGACATTTAAGAATCATTATGAGGAAACGAAATATCATGCAGAGGTTTTAGTGGAGGACCTCAAGCAGTCAGTTCCGACAACTATTATTAGACCAGGTATTGTTAAAGGTAACTCAAAGACTGGGGAGACCATCAAGTTTGACGGTTTATATTTTATGTTAAATTTACTTGATCATATAAGTTTTCTTCCAATCACACCATATATGGGAGATGGTAAACCAGAGGGAAACTTTGTGCCATCTGATTATGTATTACGTGCGACAAGCTATCTGGCAATTGCACCTGTCGGCAAAGGAAAAACATATCATCTGACTGATCCAAACCCTTACAAAATGCATGAATTACAGAAAATACTCGCCGAGGCTTACTTAGGAAAAACACCAAAAGGTAAAATTCCGTTAGCTTGGGTAAGAAGCTCGTTATCATCTGCTCCAGTCCGGAAATGGCTTCAAGTCGAGTTAGAAGCACTAGATTACTTCTCTATAAATGCATCTTTCGACTGTTCAACTGCAGTAGCAGATTTAAAAGGTGCAGGGATTATATGTCCCGACTTAAAAGACACTGTCGAACCAATGATTAATTTTTATCGAAAATACAAGCATGACCGGAGCAAACACATACAAATTACCTAATTTTTTAATTAACAGAGTTATGAGAATATTGTACCATTTCCTAAAAATTACCACATTTCTGATTCCATTTATAGTATAATATTTGGGACAGGTCTATGCAGGGTGGCTTCAAATTCTGAAGTAGTGGAAGAGTTTCATCTTATTACTTGGCGACTTCAAATCCCCTAAGAAAGGGGTTGAGCGAGTGATACCAGTTGACAGTGCTCTTGAGCTAATGTTAATGTTTGCCACACTCGTATTACTGATCGTCAATAGTAGCCACGGAAAAAAGTAATCACCCTGTCGTCTACGTGAACTTGGGAAAATTACTTTTTTCATCCCTAAACGGAGTCGCCGTGCCTTGCGGATAACTGTCAGAGCCGCAAGTTGCAGCTTGCGGCTCACTAAATACCACTAACTCCCCCGAGAAAACAACCAATTTAATAATATTGCATTCCAATCAAATTTATTCACTTTTTTTAAAACACTAAATAACTTGGCCTTAATCGCGAGTTCCTTAGTTGCACCTAAACAGTATGAAAGTATTTGTACTTTCTTAACTGCTAAGAAAGAAAAAAATCATACTTTCGTCTTAATTAAATAGTATCACATTATATTTTGTTGGTCATTACAAATATTCCAATATTTTCTTCCACTCTTCTACCTTCCCCTTAAAGGTCTTCGTATAACGTCCTGGAATTGGACTGGTCGAAGGTAATTTTATAACATCCACTCCACTTATATTAAAATTTTTCCTGAAGGTTTCATATGATCTCCCTCCATTACAAGCTATCAAGCGAATGCCAGGATATTCATTCAGCAACCCGACAATATCATTCGGCTCCTCTTCTACAATATTTGCGTCAAGACTCCCTTCCCGATAACAGAGACCTATTGTATCCCATAAAGCAAGCTGCTTACGCCTTACAAATGCGATTTTTTCGTTGTAATCAGATATTGGCTTTTGCTCAAAAAGTTCAAAAAGTATATCCCAAAAATGGTTACGTGGATTTCCGTAATACTCTGCTTTTTCCAATGAAATCCCGCCTGGCATGGAACCGAGGATAAGAACCTTAGGGTTTTCTGGCAGTACTGGTGCGAATGAAGTTAATTTTTCAGCCACTATTCGGTCTCTCCTTTATAGTTTATATTTCCTTTTTTAGTCATCTCTAATCATTTTATGATTTATATTAAACTGATCGGGGAAGAATTAACCTGTGAAGATATTTTTAGAAAGAAGGTATCTAAATGAAAGCAATTGTTATAAATGAATATGGGTCCGCTAATCAACTAGTTGAGGAAAATACCCCAAAACCTATTATAACTGATGACCAAGTATTAGTGGAACTTTATGCAACATCAATAAATCCAATCGATTGGAAGCTGCGTGAAGGTTATTTAAAAGAGAAATTCCCATTTAATTTCCCTATTATCTTAGGTTGGGATGCCGCGGGAATTGTTAGCGAAGTTGGCCATAGTGTATCGAACTTTTCAGTTGGCGATCGAGTTTTTGCACGACCAGCTACAACAAAAAATGGAACGTATGCTGAATATACCGCTGTTGATAAAGATCTGTTAGCAAAAATACCAGAAGATATCTCATTTGAGGAGGCTGCTGCAGTTCCACTCACCGGACTTACTGCATGGCAATGTCTAGTCGATATTTGTGAAATTAAATCAGAGGACAAAGTCTTAATCCACGCAGGCTCAGGAGGTGTCGGGAGTTTTGCCATCCAGATTGCCAAAAGCTTCGGCGCACATGTAGCCTCAACTGCCAGTGGCAAAAATGAAGGATTCCTCAAAGAATTAGGAGTGGACCAATTCATTAATTATCAGATGGAGAATTTTGAAGAAGAACTAAGTGATTATGACATTGTACTCGATACGATGGGTGGAGGCATTCAAGAGAAAAGCTATGACGTCTTAAAAGATGGTGGAAAACTAGTATCAATTGCAGAACCTCCAGACGAAAAGCTCGCTGAGTCAAAAGGCGTTAAAGCAAGCTTTCATTGGCTAGAGCCTGATGGCAAGCAGCTGGCCAAGCTTGGAGAGTTGATGGAAAAAGGAGAAATGAAGGCACATATTGGTCAAACGTTCCAATTTTCCGAAGAAGAGATGCGTGAAGCACATAAACTAAGTGAAACACACCATGCAAAAGGAAAAATTGTAATTAAAATTAAGTAGTGTTTGTAAGGAACCTGTGATATTTCACAGGTTTCTTTCATTATTTAGGAAACTATAAAATTAATGTATAGTTGATAACTGGACTTCCGAATCAGCCACGTCCAGTTCCAGCGCTTTGTTCTCTTATTGCATATTTAAAGACTAAAGTATAGAGGGTCCTAAGAAAGCAAAACTTCATAATTATCACGAGTGGACTTACTTCGCTAAGTAACGCTCAATAGCAAGATAGGAATACAGACGGTAACCTACTGGAAATAGAGCTACCAATGCTATGAACTTCATCGATCCAGCTGTTACAAATAACCATATAATCCCAATTATAGCAGTTAGAACTGTGGTGATATTACCGGCAATTCCATTGATTGGCGTATTATCCAGGAAAAATGACTTCATCCATTTTAAATCCTTGGCATAGCATTCCTCGTGATATGCTTTTACATCTAAGAAAATTTTAGCAGTAATAACATCATCTCTAATTTCAATTGGTCTTGTACACCTGTCACAATATATTTTTGTTTCTGATTTTTTAAACTCTATCATAGAACTTCATCCTCAAGTCTATCTGTCTTCAACTGCCAGATAAAAAGCTCTAGCGATCTGGAGTTAATCCAGCTCGTACCCCATACATCATCGTTTCGAACCATCGTACCTAACAGCCATATTCTTCTTACAGTAATAAACAGTGGCAGGCTTTTCAAATCATCGTCAGTTAACTTTCTTTCTTTTAAATAGCCCTGTAAAAATGCATCCCAGCACTCAGTTTCTAGGTTTTTATAATTATTTTTCAGGTTCCACCATGAAACGGCAACATCATATGCACGGTATCCAAAGGCACAACAATCGAAATCAAAAACCTCAATTGTACCATCATGGATATGCATGTTGTGATTATGAAAATCACCATGGCAAAACCCTGTCTCTAGATTAAGCTCAGTCAAATCTGCCTTAATATTTTCAACAACTCTACGCAGCGTTTCCTCTGCCTCATTTCCAAGGTATTTTTTCAAAACCGGTGAGATGACAGCTACCTGTTCATCCAGCAAATGTTCAGTGTCCAGCTCAAACCCCCGTTCATATTGAGTAGTAAGCTTGTCCGATTTTTTATGTAGCTTACCAAGTGTTTCTCCAATAACTTTTGAATTTTCAACGTTAATCTGCGGACGCTCTCCTTTTGAATAGGAAAATAACACCCCATAACGAACTCCCTCGGGGGCTTTTACCTCAGTCAAATAGTTGCCATCCTTCTTTTTAATCGGAAAAGAAACTCTATTACCTAGCAAATGATTAATCGCATCCAACTCAAATAATATAGATTCCTTATTCCGCCAGCCAGCGCGATAAAGCCTGTATATATAGGTCTCTTCTTCAGTCGTAATGAGATATGTGTCATTCAGCCCACGTGCTAAAAAATCGCATTGGAGAGCTTCTATATCATGTTCATCGATAATTTGTAAAATTGTATCTGTGTGAATTAATGAATGTCTTACCTGAATATCCAAGATCCTACCCCTCCAAAAAATAAACTCTACACTACAATTCTATACCTTCTACTGGAAAAACAACACCATATGTTCTTCATCATAGTAAGTCTCTCCAAGTCTCACTGCACGTTTGTGAGTGCCATACGGGACAAATCCCAATGCATAATAAAGGCTTTTGGCAGTGTCATTCTTAGTTACGACAGATATGCAAACCTGCTCTACCCCATCAAGCGAGCTTGCATGATCAATTGCTTTTTGTAATAACTGTTTGCTCACACCTCTACCTCGTTTATATGGCGTAACATATACGGCATATACATTTGTCAGATGGTCTACTTTCACCTTAGTTTCCCTGACCAATGTTACAACTCCAATTAGTTCATTATCCTCGAACGCGCCAAAATTATATGCATTCTCTGATTGAAACCTAACCTTATACACATCCACCGAATTATTTTTCACTTCGTCGTAGCTCGAAATAAAAGCTTCTGGACTATTAAGCAACGCTTCTAGTCTCAATTTCCGATAAGCTTCAGCATCCTCTGGCTCCAATATACGTATATCCATTTAACCACTCCCCCTTAAGTTTTATAGATTATACTATATTTCTATTTAGAAAACTTGGCATTTATTTATGAAAGCGTCCTTTGCTCTCTCAGAACCCCTTATAGTCTAGAGCCCGAGTCCTAATAAAGATTTGCAGTGGTAACACTTATGCAGTAAGGAATGCTTTCTTAATTGTAAAACCAAAAACGTCTCCCTATAAGGAAACGTCTCTCCAAACCATTTTTAACGCAATAGGAAATAAACCTGGATAACAGACACAAATGATTTTATCAGTTCATCTCCCATTACTTAACCCCTCTCCAAATATAACAGTCGATATTAATATATGTATCGTATCATAATATTCATGATTAAAATTTAAAATCATAATAAGAGTCTTAATACTCTTACGTTTTCTGATATGATAATCTAAAGATACTTGATTATGAGGTGACATAATGAAAGCTATATTAATTGGAGTTCTATCTGCAGTATTTTTTTCGGTAACATTTATTTTAAATCGTTCAATGGAGCTGGAGGGTGGAAGCTGGGTTTGGAGTGCATCACTCCGATTTATGTTTATGCTTCCGATGCTGTTAGTCATTGTCGGATACAAAAAGAACGTCAGACCAGTTATTCAGCATTTAAGAGAGCAACCACTCCGATGGATGACTTGGAGCACTATTGGATTTGGTTTATTCTATGCACCTATTACATTTGCTACTATATATGGACCTGGGTGGCTTGTCGCAGCAACATTTCAGATAACAATTATTGCGGGTTCACTTTTAGTTCCCTTCTTAAATAAAAAAGTAAAACAGAGGATTCCTATTCAGAGCATATTTATTTCGCTTATTATCCTTTCTGGTGTGTTTGTGATGCAACTCGAACATGCGTCATCCGTCTTGTTAACCAGTGTATTGCTATGTGTCATCCCCTTAATTATATCTGCATTTGCGTACCCACTTGGAAATCGAAAAATGATGCAGCTTGTAAATGGGAATTTAAATACATTCCAACGAATTCTCGGAATGACAATTGCATCGATGCCATTTTGGATTTTTTTATCCATTTATGGAATTATCGCGCATGGCACACCAAACACAAGCCAAGTGCTGCAGACCTTCATTGTCGCTGTTTCATCTGGGATAATTGCTACTGTATTATTTTTCTATGCAACCGAATTGGTCAACCACGATAACCATAAATTAGCTGCAGTCGAAGCAACACAATCAGGTGAAGTTGTCTTCGCCTTATTTGGTGAACTGTTCCTGTTAAGCGCGCCATTACCAAGCTTTTTATCATTTGTTGGTATGGCACTTGTTATTGTCGGAATTATTCTGCATAGTGTCATTTCAGCATTAGGGAATCGTAAAATTAGAAAACTTGGCATCCGCCAAGCCTAACGGTGAGTGCCATAGTTGCACTTATGCAGTAAGTAATAATTTATTACTATAACTGCTAAAAAAACGCTACACCAACACGGCATAGCAGTTTTTAATCATTATTTTTTTCGGCCAGTTCCATTGCTGCCCTATCTTCAGCTGGTGTCGACCGTTTAATAAAGAACGCAAGTCCCAGCCCTGCTAATGTCAATCCTGTCGCAACATAGAAGGCAACATTAACACCATGAATCATTTCACTTGGGTCAGCAGACGCACTCATATCCACTGCAGCAGCCGACATTACTGTAACTAAGATAGCTGTTCCAATCGATGCCGCAACCTGGCGCATCGTATTATTCATTGCCGTACCATGTGGTATTAACCGGGTCGGTAATTGGTTAAGACCAGCAGTAGTTACGGGCATCATCACCATGGAAATGCCAAACATACGTATCGCAAACACTACTGTGAGATAAGTCAGTGACGTCTCTGTAGATAAATTTGTAAACATAAACGTCGTGATTGTTAGTATAGAAAGTCCAATAATCACAAGCCATCTAGCCCCTACTCTGTCAAAAATACGGCCCGTAATTGGTGACATAAAACCCATCAGTAATGCACCAGGCATAATCATCATTCCGGATTGAAGCGCCGTAAACCCAGCCATGTTTTGCATATAAATCGGCAGAATTGTTTCTGCACCAATCAGAGCCATAAACACAATCATACCTATCGCCGTAGCAATTGTGAATGTTGGATATTTTAATACACGAAATTCCAATATAGGTTGAGCAAGTTTAAACTGTCGCAGAATAAATGCAGTAAGCGTAACAGCCCCTATAGCAAGAGATGCAAGTACTACTTGATCAGACCAGCCGTAATTTCCGGCACTGCTGAAGCCATACAACAATCCACCAAAACCGAGCGTTGATAAAATGATGGAGAGAATATCAACCTTAGGATAAGTTTGTGTGGTCACATTTTTCATAACAAAATAAGCAACAATAATATCAATAATCGCGAGCGGTAAAATAATGAAAAACATTACACGCCACGCGTAGTTCTCTACTACCCATCCGGAAAGCGTTGGCCCGATTGCCGGGGCAAACGATATAACCAATCCAACAGTCCCCATAGCAGAACCACGTTTTTCAATTGGAAAAATCAGTAGAAATATAGTCATCATTAACGGCAGCATTATCCCTGCGCCAGATGCCTGAACAACTCTTCCGATCATCAAAATAAAGAAATTTGGTGCTATACCACAAATGAGTGTTCCCACCGCAAAGGTAGACATTGCCGTCAGTAATAATTTTCTAGCCGTAAATGTCTCTATTAAAAAAGCTGTGATAGGTATCATAATCCCATTCACCAGCATAAAAATAGTCGTTAACCACTGTCCAGTACTTTCCGTTAAATTAAAGTCAGCCATAATCGGAGGAATAGCCGTAGCCAATAACGTCTGATTTAAAATCGCCAAAAAAGCACCTGATAGCAGTACAGCAACAATCGGAAATTTATTTAACTGTTGTACATTTTCGTTCTGATTGTTTTCCATACAACACATCTCCTTCTCAGCTGCTGTTTTTGTACACGTATTGAATTATATGGAAAATAACAGGTAAGGTCAATAATGATGTATAATGAAAATTAAAAAAAAGGAAGTACTTTGATGAATAATATAGAGGATATCATCCAGTCTATCCAAGATGACAGATGGATGATGGATATCTTAAATGCAGCACAACAATTACAGCTGCCGGATTGGTGGATCTGCGCAGGATTTGTACGGTCGAAAGTTTGGGATGTCCTGCATGGATTCGATGAACGGACTGTTCTTCCTGATATTGATGTCGTGTATTTTGATGAGGGCATTATTGATGAGGATGAGGAAAAACGACTGGAAAGAGTTTTGCACGAGATTAAGCCTGAGGTACCTTGGTCCGTTAAGAATGAAGCGCGTATGCATGTACGAAATAACATGGATCCTTATAGCAGTACAGAAGACGCCATAGCAAAATTCCCAGAAACAGCAACCGCCCTGGGAGTGAAACTCAATATGGATGGTGATCTGATTTTAATAGCACCACATGGCGTAGATGATTTGCTCAACATGTTAGTTCGTCCGACACCATATTTCGCGAAGTCTAATGAGCTATTTACTATTTATAAAAATCGAGTTGTAGAGAAAAATTGGTCGAGGAGATGGGATAAGATTAAGTTGGACGTATAGTGATTCTCGCTCGAGTTCTGGCTGCTGTCGCTCGAGTTGCGGCTGCCGTCGCTCGAGTTCTGGCCGCTGTCGCTCGAGTTGCGACCGTTGTCGCTCGAGTTCTGGCTGTTGTCGCTCGAGTTGAGGCCGCTGTCGCTCAAGTTGGGGCTGTTGTGGCTCGAGTTGCGGCCGTTGTCGCTCGAGTTTGGCTGTTGTCGCTCGAGTTCTGGCCGTTGTCGCTCGAGTTCTGGCTGCAGTCGCTCGAGTTGAGGCTGTTGTCGCTCGAGTTCTAGCTGCCGTCGCTCGAGTTCTGGCTGCCGTCGCTCGAGTTGCGGCTGTTGTCGCTCGAGTTTTGGCCGCTGTCGCTCGAGTTGAGACCGCTGTCGCTCGAGTTCTGGCTGTTGTCGCTCGAGTTGCGGCCGTTGTCGCTCGAGTTTGGCTGTTGTCGCTCGAGTTCTGGCTGCAGTCGCTCGAGTTCTGGCCGTTGTCGCTCGAGTTCTGGCTGTTGTCGCTCGAGTTCTGGCTGTTGTCGCTCGAGTTCTGGCTGTTGTCGCTCGAGTTGCGACCGTTGTCGCTCGAGTTCTGGCCGCCATCGCTCGAGTTGCGGCCGTTGTCGCTCGAGTTCTAGCTGTTGTCGCTCGAGTTCTGGCTGCCGTCGCTCGAGTTCTGGCCGCTGTCGCTCGAGTTCCGGCTGTTGTCGCTCGAGTTTGGCTGTTGTCGCTCGAGTTCTAGCTGCCGTCGCTCGAGTTCTGGCTGCCGTCGCTCGAGTTCTGGCCGCTGTCGCTCGAGTTTCCGATTTGGCGCATCAATTCAGGCACTTGCACTATAATTTATTCATGCTCATAGGTCCCATATTCTTCACCATAATACCGGTTATACCGTTGCTTAAATTTAGTATATAAATACTGGACTATGACTTTTAAAATAGCATAACCTGGAATACCAAGGACCACACCAACGATTCCAAATAGATTTCCCGCAACTAATAACACGATAATAATTGTGAGCGGATGAACACTCATTGTTTTCCCCATAACATTTGGTGATATGAAATTCCCTTCCAGAAATTGAACAGCAACCCAAACAATCGCTAATTTAAAAAACATAAATGGTGAAGCAACCAGCGCAATTATGATAGCCGGCGATATAGCAATCATTGGTCCAAGATAAGGGACAACACTTGTTACCGCAGCGATGATCGCCAGCGTTATAGCATAGTCCAAACCAATAATCAAGTAACCAATAAATAAAAGAATACCTATACATGAAGCCACAATAATTTGTCCCTGGATATACGAACCGACCTGAACATCCATATTCTTAAGGATTTGATTCGCATCATCTCTGTATCTAGGTGGCAAGAGTTTTATACAAAATTCCTTAAATCGATCTCCATCTTTTAACAAAAAGAATAGGATGAAAGGAAATGTAATAATAGAAACAATAACACTAGTAAGCGTACTAGCAACATTCTGGACGCTTTCTAGAGCACCACCAATGTACTCACCAATTCTGCTAGTCAGATTGCTGAGATTTGATACAAGCCAGTTATATCCCTGATCATAGTAAGGTGCCAAAAATGAACTTTGTATCGATGACTTAATGCCTTCTCCCATTTGTTGTAAGTATTTTGGAAAATTAGTAGCCAAATCTTTGACCTGAGTTTCAATAGCTGGTGCCGTAAGTAAAATCACACCAGTAAGCAATCCACTAATACCAAGGATAATGATGACAATTCCCCAAATTCGCTTAATATGTAAACGATGCAGGATATTTACAATTGGATTTAACAAATAGTAAGCTATAAAGGCTAGTATCACTGGCGGTAAAACAGTTGAAAAAACGATAAGTATTGGATTAAAAATGAATGAAACTTTTGTATAAATTAATATTGCAATACCTATCAGAATCAGCAGAATTAATCCGAAAAAAAGATCCCGTCCTCCAATAAAATTCATAAATCGACTCTCTGTCTTCATAGCGACCCTCCTTAATACACAAATTATAGATTATATTGTAGAAAAATTCCATAATTGAGGGTCTATGTAACTTGGGATAATATATTTTTTGAAACTTTTTTAAATGGTAATTGCTCTAACGTGTGAAAGGAGGTTACAACTTGGAAAATTTGGACCTTGTTGACAAAGCAATAAATGGGGACGGACAAGCATTTGAAACCCTAGTAAAAAATGAAAGTGAGAAATTGTACAAAACGGCTTTTCTTTATGTACGAAACAAAGAAGATGCATTAGACGTTCTGCAAGAGACGATTTATAAAGCATTTGTATCCATAAAACAAGTAAAACAGCCCCAGTATTTTCACACATGGCTAACTAAAATATTAATCCGTACAGCATACGACTTTATAAGAAAGCGAAAAAAAGTTGTACTAGATGAAAATATTATTGATATTATGCCGGACAAACCCAGTACAAATATTGAGGACAAACTGGACACTTTAAACGCAGTAAACAGATTAAATAAGGACTATCAAACAGTAATTATCTTATTTTATTATCATGATCTGACTATTTATCAAATCTCGGAAACAATGGCAAAACCAGAAAACACAATTAAGACTTATCTGCGCCGGGCAAAGATGGAATTAAAAAAGATAATTGGGGGAGTGGATAGCAATGTTCAAAGAGCAATTCAATAAAGAAATTAATGAAATAAATGTTGAAAAGAGTGAAATATTTGATGCAATTGACAAAGGAATAGAAAAGGGACGAAATGAAAAACCGCCAAAAAGAAAATCAATGGCTAAAATTCTTGGGACTATTGCATCGGTCGCTGCCAGTACATTCTTAGCATCCGGTTTGGTTTTTGCACCAATCACAAACGTGTTAGCATCTGTACCTTTAATAGGCTCTATATATGAGAACTTCAGCATGCAGATTGGGTCGCAATTATCGAAAAGTGGTTTAGTGACGGAACTAAATCAAAATGCAACAAGTAATAATGTAGATATTACAATAACGAGTGCTTACTATGACGGAAATATTATTGGCATTACATTTAAAACTCAAGGTGATCGGTTATCTTTAGATAATATTGGTGGAGATAAAGGACCTGAAACTGGATATGGCTTTCACCTGTTTGGTGGTGATGAACGGGAACAATGGACCTCATCTATGACTGAACTAGAAGAAACTGAAGATGGTTACGTTGCTGCGATGGAGTTTGAAAATCCTGATGCTAATTTACCTCAAGATTATAATCTGCCATTAACATTTACCTCCATGGCAGGGGTGAAGGGAAATTGGACATTCAATATACCGGTTCAGCAAATTCCTTCAGAAACAATTTATACTCAAGCAGAAAGTACACTTAAAGACTATTCACTTAAAATGGAGTCAATTGAAGTATGGAAAGCAACATCAATGTTGAATTATAAGACCTCATTTCCGTTAGCTGGTAAAAATGACGATATAAGATTAACCGTAGTGGATAATGAGGGAAATGAACTATCACCACGACACGCAGCAGTCTTAGAAACCGAACAGAATGGTGATTTAGTTGAGAAAGAGATACGAGAGTTATTTAATAGCAAAATCAGTGGTAAAGCAGAATATCTAACTATTCAACCTGAAATTGTCCAACACGAAGAAGACACCGTGACATCACTCGATCAGACTACCCCATTTATGGTGGAAAGTGAGAGATTTGATTATAGTATTAGAGTTAATAAATTAGAGCAAAACGGGGATAAACTTATATTGGATTACAATATACAAAATGTAGACACGGATACCATTAGAAAGGATATTGTTCAAAACTTCGCCAACTTTATTATGTTAATTAAGTCCGACAATATCTATAGAGATGAAAATGGCAATTTGGAGATGGAAAAAATGCTCGAAAACAGGATTAGAAGTAACACAGCAGAAATAATAGACGAAGAAAGATTACATTTTAAATCAACTTATACAATAGAGAACCCTGATCGATTCAATATCAGAGACTACTCAATAATGGTTCCATTTGGCACGCTAAGCGCAAATGATGACCCCATTAAAATGGATCCAATAAAAATCGACTTAAAAAATAATAATTGATCGTTCAGCAAAAGGCTTTGGGGATATTTTCCTCAAAGCCTTCTTAAGTTTGTCTAAGCTATTCCTCCCACTCCAGGAACTCCAGCCTATTTCCAAATGGATCAGACACATAAAAACGATTTGCTCCTGGAAGCCGGGCATCCGTTTTAAAAGCAACATCCTTCTCAATCAAATACTGCTTCATCGCTTCTATATTTTTCACCTGAAAAGCTGGATGGGCTTTTTTAGCTGGAACAAATGGCTCTTCTATTCCAATATGTATATGAATATTTCCAGCCTGAAACCAAACACCACCATTCTTCTTTAATAGCACTGGTTTTTCGACCTCTTCAAAGCCTAATTTATCCTTATAAAATTCACGAGCCTGATTTTCTCCTTTAATAGGAGCTGCTAATTGGACATGATCAATCTTTTCATAGTCAAATGACATATGCTCACTCTCCCTTCTCTTCTATATTAACCGCTATTACGCAGCATGAATAATAGTAATTACATATCACTTTTGAAAAGTTATACTTATAGAACATTTATAAGGGCCTTATACTCTGGAATACAATCTTATTTATGCAGTAAGAAAGACCAGCTTCATAAGAAACTGGTCTAACAAATTTTTCAATTAATTAGTTTTCATTAAACGCCAAATCAACTGCATCATAGGCATTCACATAACCTGCCCCAACTTCCCAAGCTTCATAGTCTGACATTGGGGTTGCTGTTTGTTGAATGATATTTTTTACCTCTTCAGGTGTTAATTCTGGATTAGCATCAAGAATTAAAGCAACGACCCCTGCAACGTGTGGTGTAGCCATCGATGTTCCGCTCATTGTTGTATAATATGGGAGATATTCCGTCTCAATGTATTGAAGATCTTTATCCAATGCTAATGATGATATCGGTGCAATAACTCTTGAAGATATAATATCTACTCCTGGTGCGGTAATAGATGGTTGATCTTTCCATGTCCATGTTTCCCCATTAATCTCAAAAGTACCACCACCATCAGTTGTTCCACGCGATGAAAAGTCTGCCAATTCACCACCTTTTGTACCTGCTGCAACAGAAACGACCCATGGTGCCTTCGCATATGGATTATGTGTATCTTCAGCTGGTCCTTCATTTCCCGCGGCAAATAATACCGTTATGCCATTATCATAAGCTTCCTTACTAGCGATGTTTATTGGATCATTAGGATCGAAATCTCCACTTGTTCCCCAGGAATTTGTGATTACACGAACTCCATATTCTTCCTGGTGTTCCATTGCATAATCGAATCCACCAAGAGCGTCTAAGATAGATAATGCTGCACCTGATCCATAACCAATCAAATCTGCACCTGGCGCAACACCTTCATACTTCCCATCAGACATTTCCCCAGTACCGCCGACAGTTCCAGCTACGTGAGTGCCATGGCCTGAGTTACTATCGGTATTTGGTACATTTTCCAGATAAGTAGCAGGCAATAACCCTGGTGCCAAATTGCTTAAATTTAAACTTGCCAAGACGTTTTGCACTAAATTCTCACCAAACAGTAAATCCTGGTGTGTTCCATCAACCCCGCTATCATTCACGACAACACCTACTCCTTCACCAGTAACAGGTATTCCATCATTTTGTTCTGTCATTTGTTCATCAGAACGAACTTGATCAACACCAGTTAATTCTGTAGCGTCAGCATTGGAATATTCTAGCTTTTGATTTAAATAAACAGAACGAACACCATCTTTATTTTTTAAATCTTCTATTTGGTCTGCAGTAGCAATCGTGGCTACCATTGGCAAGGACTTAAGCGAAATCCCATCAGTAATTCCTATTCTTTCTAGTAGATTCAAATTGGCTAAGGTTGGTTCTTCATTACCATCGAAGGTAACAATCACTTGAAAACTTCCTATACCTTCTGCAATCTTCTCTTCCAGAAGAGAATCAATTGCAACCGAATTCGTTGTAGCGTTTGCTTTAGGTTGTCCAAAAATTAGTAACGAAAATAGAAAAAATGATAGTAGTGTTAAATAAATAACCTTTTTCATAAACTTCATCCTCCCATTTGATAGAATTTTCTTTCAAATTCATTATGAATGAGAGAAATCTCGTTTACTACCGTACAAATGATAGATTATTGTTGGGAAAGACCCAACTTAATCATACAAAAGTCGTACATCTTAAATCATATAATTAATTTTTTCCATACAAAATGACCAGCTTCCCATTAGGAAACTGGCCTGTCATTTAAAAATTTATCAGCCACAATTGCCGTATTTTCATAAAAAGTTTAAACCACCACTTCGCAAAGTGGGTGTTTGCAGAAACCTTCCTGTCTTCCACACTATCGAGGCACGACATTATAGTTTCGATGTAAAACTCCCTATTCATATGTTAGAGGTTAAACTAAAATTAATACGTACATTGCAGCTTATAAATACATATTACACGTAAACCCACCCAAATTCAATGGGAATTTTAACCTATTTTGAAAACGGTTTCAAAATAATAACTCATATACTTCCGTTAATTCCTTAACACGAATATCATTTTCGACATTCCTGGCATAGGCCAATTCTTTTTCCAACACAGAGTCCAGATAAGCCATTTCTTCTTCATCTAAATTTCTGACAAACTCGACTTCATTTTTGTATCCTTCTGTTTCAAGCTTCTTGCCAATCTTTTGGCACATATCATTTTCACTATAATTCGCTAATGATTCACGCAAATAATTCAATGTATTATCGATGATCCTCACCCTTTTATTTCGTGTTCTTCTTCTTGGTCCGTTGTTCGAGCTGTGATTTTGGCCGCTGATCAGCAGCATCCTCGCTTAATCCCTGTTGATTGACACTTGAATTCACTCTGCGCTTGCTTCTGTTATCCTCTTTTTCACTCATAACATGTACACCTCCACTTGGTATTATTTCAAACTATGAGCCATTTTATGCCTAAAAAAGGTGCCCTGTGGCCAGGACACCTTTTAACAACTTTATCGTTTTTTTGCCGATGTTTATCGGTATAATGTCGAACTTTATCTATTTTGGCCATAACTTTATCGATACCGTGTCGAACTTTATCTATTCGCCAGTTTTGAGCTGCTTTTACAACTGTGGCTCTGGCTCTATTTTTCCCCAAGTTCTTCATACTTATCACGTAACGACCGCTTCAGTACTTTTCCACTTGGGTTCTTTGGCAATTCGTCAGCAAAATCTACATGCTTTGGAACTTTGAATTTTGAAAGTCTCTCTCTGCAGAATTCAGCAACTCCATCTTCCGTAAGACTAGCGCCTTCTTTCGGAACAATGACTGCAGTTACTGCTTCGATCCAATATGGGTCAGGAATACTTACAACAGCAACTTCGGAAACGCCGTCCATTTGATAAATAGTTTCCTCTACTTCCCGGCTCGAGACATTGACACCGCCTGTATTAATCATATCTTTTTTGCGGTCAACAATTGTAATGTAGCCTTCTTCGTCCATTACACCCAAATCCCCACTGTGAAACCAGCCCCCGCGAAATGCTTCAGCTGTTTTATCCGGATCATGTAAGTAACCTTTCATCGTATGTGGTGTCCGGTGAACAATCTCACCCGTTTCACCGCGAGCAACTTCTTTATCGTTATCATCAACGATTTTCGTCTGTACATTTAAGGTTGCCACACCAGCTGACCCCAATTTCCGTAATTGATCTTCTGGCTGCAATGCTGTTGCAAGCGGCGCTACTTCTGTTTGTCCGTAAAAGTTCCAGAACTTCGCATTCGGTAAACGCTCGGCAAGCTCTTTTAAAATTTCCCGTGGCATAATTGCAGCTCCATAATAGCATTTTTCCAGCGTCGATAAATTACGTTTATCAAAATCCGGATGCCGCAGTAATGCTATCCAAACAGTTGGTGGAGCAAATAGCTGTGTTGCACCCTCCTCTTCTATTGTTTGTAAAATCACCTCAGGACTGGCTGCGCCAAGGATAATTCCACTTGATCCAACGTAAATACTTGGCCCTAAAAATACATGTAACTGTGCACTATGATATAGCGGTAACGCGTGAATCGCCACATCTTCAGCTGCCATTTTTCCATCTACAATGGAGCTTACATACTCACTAATCAAGCTCTTATGGGAAAGCATAACTCCTTTTGGCCGTGATTCTGTCCCACTTGTATACAACACATGTGCAAGATCATCATCAGCAATATCAGCATCCACAAAGTCATTTGAACGACCATCACGTGCATCAGACAACGATACCCACGAAGAGAGTTCTCCTTCATATGTTCCAAGGGTATCCATCAAATAGCGCTGTCTGATTTCCAGTCTTCCAGCCGATTTATCCAAAACTGGTGCATATTCCTCTGAGGCAATAAATGCACTAACATCCGCATGTTCCAAAATATACGCTACGTCCTCAATGGAAAGCATGTAGTTAATCGGAATCATAACTGCCCCAATTCTTGCTAAAGAAAAGTTTGCTATGACGAAATCCAAACTATTTTTGGACATTACCGTCACCATATCACCTTTTTTCATTCCATCGGCCAAAAAGGCATGTGCTGTTTGGTTTACCAAGTTATCCAGTTCTGCATAATTCAACCGTTGTCCTTCATACGTAAGTGCTAACTTCTCAGGCATTCGATCACGAGTCCGCGCCAACAAATCGCCCAGTGTATTTCGTCGAGCGCGCTGCAACATCTTATCAAGATCATCATGTACATTTGTTTCTGTGTTCATATTTCCACTCCTCAAATGATTTTTTCGATGACTTATGTGCTGAATATTCTTTGTTTTATTTTAATTCAGAAAACTGATAATGACAAGCAAGTCGTAATGACTTCTTTTGCCAAAAATGCTCGATAACCTAATTATTTAAGATAATGTCGTCGAATCATAAGTTCCTCACTAAACTTAAAATTGCTTGGCTTATCACCAAAAAATCAGGCCATCCTGCGATGACCTGATCTCTCCAATACTTTATTCTGATGTTACTAGCTGTAATTCTACTGGAATAAATTCTTCAACAGACTCATCTGCAGCTACTTTCCCTGCAGCATCAATAGCTTTTTCTCCAATTAATTCTGGTTGTTGAGCGACTGTTGCATCCATACGGCCTTCTTCTACTGCTGCACGGGCATCATCGGTTGCGTCAAAGCCAACAACGACAACGTCTTCCAGCATGCCGTTTGATTCAAGTGCTTGTACTGCACCTAATGCCATTTCATCATTGTGAGCGAACACAGCATCAATTTGGTCCGTACTCTGAATAATGTTTTCCATTACTGTTAAGCCTTCTGAACGGTCAAAGTTAGCAGACTGATTCGCAACGACTTCCAAGCTGTCAATACCATCAACAATATTATGAAATCCTTCACCACGCTCGCGTGTAGCTGATGCACCTGGGATACCTTCAAGCTCTACTAGTTTGCCGCTTTCACCTAACTGCTCAGCAATAAACTCACCAGCCATTTCACCACCTGCTACGTTATCAGAAGCGATATGTGTTACAACTTCACCGCCGTCAGCACTACGGTCAACAGTTATAACTGGAACACCTGAATCATTTGCTGATTCAATAGCTGAAACTACTGCCTCTGAATCGGTTGGGTTTACTAAAAGAACATCAATATCCTGCTGCAATAAATCTTCAATATCACTTAACTGTGTTGATGCATCATTCTGCGCATCCGCTGTTACGATTTCATACCCAGCTTCTTCTGCAGCAGCTTCAGCACCATCACGTAAAGATACGAAGAATGGGTTGTTCAATGTTGAGACAGATAGTCCGATTTTAATGGAATCATCGGAACTGCCTTCTGAAGAATTACCTTCGTTTTCATCTGATGATCCTGGCTTTTCAGTAGAACATGCACTGATTACAACCAGCAATAATGTTAATAGCCCTAATCTCTTAATCCATTTACTCATTTTAATTCCTCCCAAAATTTATTAATTATTTAGATCTTCTATCAAGTAATACGGCTAGCAATATAACACCACCCTTTACAATTTGCTGATAGAATGATGAAACATTCAATAAGTTCAAGCCATTGTCGATAACACCAATAATTAATGCACCAACCAATGTTCCAAAAATACGGCCGCGTCCACCCATAAGGCTTGTACCACCGATAACAACTGCAGCGATTGCATCCAGTTCAAACATGGACCCTGCTGTTGGCTGCGCTGAATTTAATCGGCTTGTCAAAATAATTCCAGCCAATACAGATAACATCCCTGTTAACGCGTAAACCCAGATCTTCACACGATCCGCTTTAATTCCTGATAATGTAGATGCTTCTTCGTTTCCGCCCACAGCATAGACTTGTCGGCCAAAAACTGTTTTACGAAGCACAAAGTATAGGATAAGGAATACGCCAAGCATCAAAATAACTGGAAATGGAATACCAAATACATAACCTCGACCAATCATTTCAAATGTGAAACTATCAGAAAGCCCTGTAACTGGTTTACCATCCGTATAAACGAGCGTGGCACCACGGAAAATGGTCATGGTTGCAAGTGTTGCAATAAATGGGGCCACTTTACCTTTTGTAATAATAAGCCCATTCATTGCACCCAATGCCAGCCCGATCAATAAACCAACCAATACAGCAAACAGTGGATCCATTCCGGTCGTTAACATCCCAGCTGTCAACGCACTGCCTAAGGCAAGCATCGACCCTACTGATAAGTCAATACCAGCAGTCAAAATAACAAATGTCATCCCAAACGCGATTAGCGCATTCACGGAAATTTGGCGAAGCAGATTAAGAATGTTATCTAATGTGAAGAAATTCTCACTCATAAACCCTAGTATTATCATTATTAGAATCAGTCCTATCAATGGACCAATCTTCGCAAAATTAGTAACCAATAATTTTTTCATCATGACTCCCCTCCTGTAGCTGCCGTCATTATTTTTTCCTGATCAGCTTCATGCCTGTCCATGGTTTGTGTAATCTTACCTTCGTGAATAACCATGATCCGGTCGCTTACACCTAGAATCTCCGGCAGTTCAGACGAAATCATGATAATTGCAACACCATTTTTGGTAAGTTCATTCATAATGTTATAGATTTCTTTTTTCGCTCCAACATCAACACCGCGTGTTGGCTCATCCAAGATAAGCAGCTTCGGATTAATTCCTAGCCATTTCGCGATAACAATTTTTTGCTGATTACCACCACTTAATGACTTAACTTCCTGTTCTCCACCAGTCGTTTTTACATGCAACCGCTTAATTAAATCTGTTACAAGATCGTGTTCTTTTTTAGCTGAAACAATTCCATTTTTTGATACTGTTTTCATATTGGGAAGGGAGATATTTTCGCGAATTGATGAATTAATCACCAGCCCTTTTGCTTTACGATCCTCTGATATAAAACCAATCCCAGCTTTCACAGCGTCACGCGGGTGTTTAATAGACAACTTCTTTCCATCCAGAAAGACACTCCCGTTATTTTTCTTTTCATAGCCAAATATGGCTTCCATAATCTCGGTCCTGCCTGCTCCCATTAGCCCTGATACACCGAGAATTTCACCCTTATTCACATGAAAGCTAATATCGTTAAATAATCCTTTTCGTTCAAGGTTCTTTACTTCAAAAATCACATCACCAACTGCGTTCGACCGTTCCGGAAAACGCTCGCCAAGCTCGCGTCCTACCATCATTTTTACAATTGCTTCAAAACTGGTATCCGAAATATTCTCCGTTCCGATATAAGCACCATCACGTAATACAGTAACTCGGTCACAAATCTTAAAAATTTCCTCCATCCGGTGTGAAATATAAATAATTGCAACACCACGATTTCGCAGCGATTCGACAACTCTAAACAGATTATCAATCTCACGTTCTGTCAACGCAGCGGTTG
This sequence comes from Virgibacillus litoralis, assembly GCF_017873675.1. Classification (GTDB taxonomy): domain Bacteria; phylum Bacillota; class Bacilli; order Bacillales; family Amphibacillaceae; genus Lentibacillus; species Lentibacillus litoralis. The sequence continues at coordinate 342,592 of NZ_JAGGKK010000001.1, forward strand.
GCTCATCCATCACAATTAACTCGGCGTTAGTTGATAACGCTCGTGCGATTTCCACCATCTGCTGTTTACCAACTGACAAATCACCTGCTGTATCGTCCGGATGAATATTTGTTACACCCAATGCTTGTAAACTTGCTTCGGTTTGTTTTTTCATTTCTTTTGTATTTAAAATACCGGTTTTCGGATAAGTGATGTCTTTCCCAAGAAACATGTTTTCTGTAACAGTCAGGTGCGGAATAATGTTAAGCTCCTGGTGAATAACAAGGATTCCTTCCTTCTCTGCCTGTTTCGGGTTTGAGAAATCTACTTCTTTACCATTCACTTTAATTACACCATTATCTCGTTTATGAATTCCCGTTAGCACTTTAATCAACGTAGATTTTCCAGCACCATTCTCACCCATTAATGCGTGAACCTCACCCTTTTGGACGTTAAAGTTGACTCCATTCAACACTTGGTTACCAGAAAAGGATTTATCGATTCCATTCATTTCCACAAAAGGTGTTTTCACCATGATTTTCACCTCCTTTGATTAAAAAATGACGCCTGACTTCAATATTACGTTTGCAAAAGGGGTCGCTTCGCCTGTACGAATAATCACCCGTGAATTGCCAGTTTCCTTTTTTAAATTCTCATGTGTTATATAGTTTTTAGGGATGTCTTTATAATCCTCCGAAATTTCATTATATAAAGCTTTATTATTGTCTTTTATTTCATTTGCGAACGTCATTTCCTCGATCTCCATATCTTTTGACACGGCCTTAAGAACTGATGTAAATTTTGGTGTGCCAATCTCTAGCGATAAATCGATACACGGAACTTCATTCGGAATTGGGAGCCCACAATCACCGATAACGATTGTATTGGTGTGTCCTAATTTTGCAAGTACTGTTGCGATATCTCGATTTAAAATGCCTGACTTTTTCATTCAAAATTCTTCCTTTCTAGCAAAAACTTCTCTACCTTTTCTTTTGTCGGCATACCACCTTGTGCTCCAACTTTTGTCACAGATAGTGCTGAAGCGGCATTGGCCAACCGAATTGCTTCACCAACAGCTGAGCCTCGTGCAAGTTCTGTTGCAAACACACCATTAAATGTATCGCCCGCACCTGTTGTATCCTCTACATCAACGGAGTAACTCGGTACATGCTTTTTTACACCATCTTCGAAAAATTGAACGCCTTGATCACCCTGGGTAACAATCACTTTTTCATGAATACCTTCAAATAACGGATCGTTTTTCATCGATTCAACCTCTAATTCATTAGGTGTTAAATAGGATGCCTTCTCAAGCAGTGCATCTGGTAATGGTTGGTATGGTGCAGGGTTCACAATTACTGGAATGTTATACACACTTGCAGCTTCCAGCGTATAGAGAACGGTTTCCATAGGGACTTCCAATTGCAGCAACACCACATCACTATGCTTTATTTGATCAAGATTATGTTCTACTAACTCTGGTGTAACAAGCGAGTTTGCTCCGGAAGCTACAATAATCCGGTTATCATTATCAGATAAGATAATATTTGCAATACCAGTTGCTGCATTTGAAACGGTTGCGACACCATCAACCTTAATGCCCTCACTTTCAAGGTGATCTAAAAGAGTTTTACCGAAAGGATCATCCCCAACAGCGCCTATGAAATTTACATTCGAGCCAATCCTTGCTGCAGCAACTGCTTGATTTGCCCCTTTTCCACCAGGATAGGTGAAAAAATTATCGCCAAGAACGGTCTCACCTTGCTTTGGCATAGCCCTAGTCGTTACGGTTAGATCCATATTGATACTTCCAACAACACATACACTTGGTTTTATAGCCATCTACTTACCTCCTTGCTCTTGTTGATTGTCGTTCTGTTAAAACAACTTTAAATTCTTCTGACTTGATACTTGTTTGATTGTCGGAGATTTGCTGAACGAGCATTTCTGCCGCTTTAGATCCTATATCGTAAATAGGCTGAGCCATCGTCGTAAGTGAAGGCGTCGTTGTCTCTCCAAGAGCAATTCCATCAAACCCAATAATCGACAAATCAGCTGGAACATTAATTCCAAGATTAGCTGCTGCACTCAATGCCCCAGCACCCATCAGATCATTTCCAGCAAAAATTCCATCAATTTCAGGATGGTCATTCAATAATTTCATCGCGGATTGCTTGGCAATTTCGAAATTAAATTCACCAGGTGAAATATAGCTGGATATGAACCAATTTTCATCTTGTACCTCATCGAGATAACCTTGCAGTCGTGTTTTCGTGTTACCTGCATGCTCAGGTCCGCAAATATGAGCGATGCGCTTACACTCAATTGATTTTAAATACTGTACAGCTTGTCTTGCACCTTCACGATTATTCACCGTCACCGATGAAAGATTAGAACTCAAAATTCGGTCTAACGCTACAATTGGGGCATTTATTTTACTTATATGCTCTTCCGAAATTGTACTCGAAACAATAATGAAACCATCCACCGACTTTTGCTGTAAAGCACTCAAATAGGTTAATTCTTTTTCAATGTCATCATCAGTATTACAAAGCACAAATGTATATTCATGATGATTCGTTACATCTTCCACAGCTCGCGCAAGTTCTGGGAAATAAGGGTTCATAATATCCGGCACAAATAACGCAATCATTTTCGAACGTCCCTTAAAAAGACTTCGCGCCACGTCATTCGGCAAATAATTCAATTGCTCAATCGCCTGCTTAACCCGCTCTTTTGTCGCAGAATTCACATATCCATTACTATTCAGAACACGTGAAACTGTAGCGGTTGACACATTCGCAAGCTTAGCGACATCCTTAATAGTTGTCATATACAATAACCACTCTCATAAATTAGTATTTTTAAACTTCTGTTGATATTCCGGCCTCTTCTGTCGATGTCCCGACTCTTCTGTTGATGTTCGCGCCTCTTCTGTCGATGTTCCGGCTCTTCTGTTGATGTTCGCGCCTCTTCTGTCGATGTCCCGACTCTTCTGTCGATGTTCGTGCCTCTTCTGTTGATTCCAGCGCTTCTTCTGTTGATTCCGGCACCTCTTCTGTTGATTCCAGCGCCTCTTCTGTTGATTCCAGCGCCGCTTCTGTTGACACGCCTCACATGTAACCCGTTACATAAATACTAAAATAAAAAACAACGTCCTTCATGTAACCCGTTACACATTATGGTAAAGCGTTTTCATTAATGTGTCAATAGTTGAATTATAAAAATTTACCGTAACCCATCAACAGCCACAAAACTTGTTAATTCCTTATAAATCACAAGCCATAATAGCCTTAGTTACACTTTTGCAGTAACACCTTGACTGCTAAAACAAACGAGCAGTGCACTTAGCACTGCCCGCTTCCATAATGTTATTTCTTATTTCGAATCTTTCTTATTTCATCTGCAACAAATTGTACTTGTGTCCCGACAACAACCTGTATATTATGCTTGCCAACAACATTTATGCCTGGCACACCTGTTGCTTTAATCTTCTCCTGATCTACCTTATCCATATCATTTACTTCAAGTCTTAAGCGAGATACGCAGTTATCAACTGTTGTCACGTTCTCATCTCCGCCTAAACCTTCATAAATTTTCTCAGCCATTTCAGCTGTTTCATCTTTCTCAGCCCCATCGGTGGCATCCAAGCTTTCCGCTTCGCCTACTTCTTCTCCTTGCACGTCAGCATCGTCTTCACGACCTGGTGTCTTCAAGTCAAATTTGACAATTAGGAAACGGAACAAGAAGTAATATATTACGCCAAAAACAAGGCCTTGTACAACAAGCATGAGTGGCTGATTGGCAATTGGTACACCCAAGCTTAGCGTATAGTCAACTAAACCAGCACTGAAACTAAATCCAGCGGTCCATTCAAACATTGCAGCAATAGCCATCGAAAGTCCTGTAAGTGCCGCGTGAACAACATATAGTAATGGCGCCAAGAACATGAATGAGAATTCGAGTGGTTCGGTTACACCGGTGAAGAATGATGCGAATCCGGCAGCCATCATCAATGATGCAGTTTGTTTTTTACGTTTCGTTTTTGCTGTATGATACATTGCCAATGCTGCTGCAGGCAAACCAAACATCATAATCGGGAAGTACCCAGCTAAGTACCGTCCAGTAATTCCCTTTTCTCCTTCACTCGCCCAGAAATTAGCAATATCATCTATCCCTGCAACATTAAACCAGAAAACAGAATTCAACGCATGATGCAACCCTGTTGGAATGAGCAATCTGTTAAAGAACCCATACAAACCAGCTCCAAATGCTCCTAAATCACTTATACCTGTACCAAATGAAACCAGTCCTGAATAGACAACCGGCCAAACGAAGAAGAGAGCAGCTGATACAACCATCATAGCTGCAGCACTCATAATTGGTACAAGCCGCTTACCACTGAAGAAAGCTAGAGCATCCGGCAGCCTGACTTCACTAAACCGGTTATACATCATCGAGGCTACAATTCCGGATAAAATACCAATAAACACGTTTTCAATACTTTCAAAAGCTGGATTGACAGAACTTTCCTCAATCCCTTGCAAACCAGCAACTCCACCTACATTTAATAGATTTGTTACAACCAAAAAGGCTACAAGTCCGCTTAATCCAGCAGCGCCATCTTGCTCTTTCGACATTCCAATTGCAACACCAACAGCAAATAATATACCAAGATTTCCAATAATGGCTAACCCGCCATTGGTCAGAAATGTTGCAATTGTACTGTCGGCAGCAAAGTTAAGAATCCAGTTTCCAATACCAATCAGAATTGCCGCAGCCGGTAATACCGCAACCGGAAGCATTAATGAGCGGCCAAGATTCTGCAAATACTTCATCATTATAAATTCCTCCTAACATAGATTAATATTTCATAAAATATGAATTCTGATACATTTGCTCAAAATGTGAATTCGTTTTCAAAGAATGAGCTCATAAATTCTTTCTGCACTTTCAATGTGTTCTTAACCTTTCGATATGAAGCGTGATGTATCCCAACTCTTCCTCAGGAAGCTCAATTTGATAGGAAGCATATAATTCCTGAGATACTTTTTGTGCACATTGAAATGAATAAGTATACTTCTTCTTAATCATTTCAAACATCTCATCATCCATCACATGACTCTCGTACCATTTTGCTCTGCTTAAAGCGAACTGCAAATGCGTTACTAACCGTTCATAGGATATGTCGGCTTCATGAATCTCGATATTTAAATACCTTTTAATAGTCTGCACCATATCCTGGATTATTGTCGTTTGCTTAACCGTTTCGTGAATATCACCCCCTTGAAGTTTCATCGTATGAATATACAGCGCTATAAACGCTGCTTCATCGGCAGGCATCTCAATGTGAAACTTCTCCTTAATGTGCTCAATGGCCCATAAACCAATTTCAAATTCTTCCCTGTATAAAATTTTAATTTCCTGCAACAGTTTGTTTTTTAACTTGATACCACTCTGTTCCCGTTCAATTGCAAAGGAAATATGATCTGCCAGCTGTACACGTATATGCTCGCTTAATTCTGTTCCTAAGCGCTTTTCCGTATAGTTAATTATTTCTTCTGATATGGTGAAATGCTCTTCTGGTATCCTGAGTAAGAGCTGCTGCAGTTTTTCATTTTCCTTCAGGACAAACAACTTCTCTAACTTGTTAGAAGTTACAATGTCATTTTTTTGCTTACCAAAAGCCACACCAGCTCCAATAGCAATCTTTTCTTCCTGTTCATCAATAACAATTGCCGCATTGTTATTTAATATTTTTTTTATTTTCACCTGAAGCCACTTCCTTCATAGCACGTTTTTCATTCAATGATCACTGCTCAGAAGTTGTGATTATCACCGTTTCTCCAGCTATACTTTCTCTTTCTTCAGTCATACTGAATGTTTTACCGGTGTCCTTTCCATTTGTAATAACAATTGGAGATATATCACTTGAAGCATTATTCCGAACATATTCCAGATCAAATTCCATCAGCGAATCGCCTACTGACACTTTATCGCCAGTGCTGACATTGATGGTGAAGCCCTTCCCTTCCAGTGAGACTGTCTCAAGTCCTATGTGAATGAGGATTTCGATTCCGTCTCCTGTGCGCAGCCCAATTGCATGCTTTGTATCAGGTATTTGAACAACTTCACCTTCAACCGGAGAATAAACCTGTCCTTTATTTGGCTTAATCGCAATTCCGTCTCCCATCATCTTCTGGCTAAAAACCGGATCCGGAACTTCCTCTAACGATACAATTTCGCCGTTAATTGGTGCATATATTTTCGTGTTTGAACTTTCCTTTTTAAACAGATTTTTAAACATAACAACATTCCTCCTTTTAAGTATAAGTATGTGCAGAAGTTACTGAAACTAAAAAAGACATGGCGGTTTAGAGAAGGACCTGTGCCCCCTCAAAATACCACCATGCCTAATCAAGTCAGTAACATGTGATTCGTAATTATTTTTTCTTGAGACTATCGTATCATCATTCAAATGGAAAAATCAATCATTCACTTTTAAAAATTATCTCGTCCTCATCATCAATTCGTTCTCTATTTCTAAATATAAAGAACTGAATTGGCATCACAGCCATAAGGGTAACAAATACCAATACAAGATGAAGCGTCTCATTTTTAGAGTATCTTTTAATGATAAAATAAAAACCATAAATTAAAAGAATATTAGAAGCAAGACCAACAAACGGTATAAACCAGGATAGGAAAAATGCACATGCCATCGTTACGCCATAAACCAGCGTAAATTTACCACGCAGCGATTCATGCACATCATCCTCAACGAGTTGTGTAATTAAAAAGGTATTAACAATCGGTATCCATGCCATCCACGCCAGATCACTTTTGCCTTCCCGTTTAGCCATTTTAAATAATCCAATCGCCATTAAAATATGAAATACAATTGCAACCACTAGTAAAAAGAGAATCAGAAATAAAAATCCGGCAAGAAAAAGAAACATACCTTCATCACTATTCATTTAATCCCTCCATTTTTAGTAAACTTGGCTAATCTGCCAAAATGCCCGGGCACCGATGCGCCCGGACTTATTATTATTTATCAAACACTACCCGCGTATTGCCAATCATGTCATGTATTCCTTGTTTCTCTCCACCAAACGCAACAAACAAATATAACAATCCAGTAAAGAAAAACACACGGTGAATAAATCGCCCAACTACTTCTCTAAAAAGAAGATCCTTCCACTCGAGTGGCTGAGCATCTTCTCGAATAACGCGCAAGCCAAAAATCATTTTTCCTAACGTCTGACCAAAATATTTCGTCATTAGCAGAAAGTACAAATACAAGACAATCACACTAACGATACCAGCCATTGTCCAGAAACCAATATCAATTCCAGCCCCATCATTAATAAATTTAAATGGAGTAAGCAGGATGCCGTTAATGCTAAATACAATAAGCAAATCAGCTATATATGCCCAGAATCGCATCCAGAATCCAGCATATCTGTAATCAACACTCTCCATATTTTCTACTTCATTTTCACTCATGACGGCACCCCCTTATTTAGAATATAGGTACATAGCGCGTGGCCCATTGGATTCACGCAACAATTCCTTGATACCGAATAATTCTGTTTGTCCTTTAAACATTCCTTGTAATGTACCACCTAAAAATTCGTTAATTTCAAGACCCTTTTTATATTCAATCACTTTGGCATGATCCCAGCCATTATCTTCTTTCATAATGGCAATCGTATCAGTAAGCGACCCAAGCTCATCAACAAGACCGTTATTTGCAGCTTGTTCACCGGTATACACACGGCCATCGCCAAGTTCACGGACTTTCGACTCCGACATATCACGGCCATTCACAATCACTTCCACAAAATCACCATATAAATTATCAATCATCGTCTGTAAAATTTTTCGTTCTTCATCGGTCATTTCACGTGACTGTGACATAATGTCTTTGAACTCGCCACTTTTAATCGTATTAAATTTAATACCATGTTCATTCGCAAATTCTGCAAAATTAAAGCTCTCCATAATAACACCAATCGAACCCGTTAATGTTGCAGAATGCGCAACAATTTTATCTGCAGGAGCAGAAATATAATAACCGCCTGATGCCGCTGTATTTCCCATCGATACATAAACAGGTTTGTCATGCTCTTCTTTTATCTTAATAATTTTGTCATGTATCTCATCACTTTCTACAACACCCCCGCCCGGTGTATTTACACGTAAAATAATGCCGTCAACAGTTGAGTCTTCCCCAGCTGCTTCAAGCATTTCCAAGAATCGCTCATGATTATATCCACCTGTATTAAGCAAGGAAGCTGTAGATGTATTTTGAATTACTCCATCCAATTCAAGTACTGCAATCTTGTTGCCTGTTCCTTCCTCGACAACCTCTTCTTGAAATTTCTGCGAAGAATCCGGGAAGTTGAACATCTTTTCAAAATCAGCCGTAACGACACTCGTTACAGCCTGAAAACCTAGTGAAACGACAAATAAAACAACCGCCACACCAAGCGCAATCCAACGTTTTGTATTCAATTTCATGTCCTCCAATTCGTTCCTAGTTTATGTATTACCGCCATTTTACATTATTGTTAACAATTATGCAGAAAACTTGTACGTTTGTTACGCAAAATAGCGAGCCCAAAATTAGAAAACTTGGCTTATCGTCAAGCCTTTATATAGATAAGCCTTAGTTGCACTGATGCAGTAAGAAAGGATTTATACTTTCTTATCTGTTTTGGACTAGGCCGATATCTACGTAAAATCAATCAAGTTCAGATAATACAGCTTTCAATTTGTATAATTCCTCTTCCGTCAATGTAACCCCTTTTCCCATTTTCTCTTTGTTAGGTGACCAGTCTCTAAGGTCATATTTGGGATCACGTCCATTCCAGCTTACTAAGTTAAGCTCTTTTGTCCATCCTTTTGGCGACTCTGATAGAACCGCTACTGTTTCGATCACCTCATATTTCAGATCTGCCACATTGATTCCTCCTAATAGACTTCATAGTTATTACCGGTTTGCATACCATCAACACTTTTAACAAATGCACGAGCCACACGACCTGCAGGAACTGGATCAAATCCTGCAAAGAATTTACCAAGCTTTTCCCATGACTCCTGCACAATATTAGGACTTACACTATTTATGCGGATCCCTCTAGGCATTTCAATTGATGATGCTTTAACGAATGCCTTGACGCCACCATTTGCCATTGCTGCAGAGGCACCTAATGGAATCGGATCATCCATCATTACACCTGTAGTTAACGTAAAACTGCCACCGTCATTCACATATTCCATACCCAGCAGAACAAGATTTATTTGCCCTTTAAGTTTACTTTCAATTCCTTTTTCATTTAGCTCCGGTGTTAATTCAGAAACAGCTGTGAAATTCGCACCACCAGATGCATTGACTACAGCATCCACTTTTCCAATCTTTTTATACATTTCTCTGATGCTATCCTCGGAAGTAATATCGACAGAAACATCTGCCCCATTTCGTCCCGCGCGAATTATTGAGTGATTCCCTCCTAATTCTCTTACAATCTCTTTGCCAATTGTCCCAGCTGCACCTACAACAAGTATCCTCATATGAAATCCAACTCCCCTTGATATTTTTTAGAAATAAAGCTTTTTGCTCCGTTTCACCCGCTTCACTTTCGGCGGAAAATAACCCCGTTCATAAATTCTCCCTTTTGAAATACTGCACCTCTTTAGAAATATATCCATTTCATCTGTCTCGTATGTCTCAAAAGCCTTCATTAAAATTTTGGCAGCAACTCTAGCATCCTCAAGTGCATGGTGATGCTCAAAGGTAATACCGTGATAACCAGCTACTGTATTTAACTTATGATTCTCTAACTCGGGCCAAATTCTTTTAGAAATATTCACCGTACAAAGATAATCCATTTCAGGATATGTAAGGTTAAAGTAGTCCAATGTATTTCGAATGACACTCATATCAAAACTGGCGTTATGCGCAATAACTATGTTATGAGATAAATAATCATTGAGTGTCGGCCACAATTCTGCAAACGTCGGCGCATCTGCCACATCTTCCTCTCGTATCCCATGAATACGCGTATTAAACGAGCTGAAATGCATCATTGGATTTATTAAACTATAAAATTCATCAACAATTCCATTTTCATTGGCGACAACAACACCAATCGCACATGGACTGTTTCTCTTTTCATTCGCCGTCTCAAAGTCAACGGATACGACATTCATGGATTGGCCTCCTCTACAACAATACTCTAACGTAATTTTAACATATCCCACGTTCAAACAACCCTGAAAAAGGATTTAAATTTTGATGTTGTTTATTTTTTCCGATTCCCGGTCGAATTCTGCTGATTCCGATCTAGCTAATCCATGATGAATATTAAAGAGATAGCAGCAGAAATGAGTGGCAAGGGAATCGGAATGTCAATCTTAAAGTAATGAAGTGGATCGCGGTTCCGTTAAATGGGTAAAAAGCCCTCCTGTAAAGCTTGAATCGGATCCTCGTTCCGTTATTTACCCAATATCAATGAAAATTATGGTTGAAAAGGGTGAATAGCGGAATGAGGATTACATAACACGGTTAAAATAGGCGTTTTCAAGGAAATAACGGAATGAGGATCCGGCAAATCCGTGGCACAAGCAAGTTTAGTAAATCAAAGTGTTTCAAATGCTAAAAATATTCTTGACATTCATTTGCAAGAGTTGTATCGTATTCAATAATACAAAATTGAATAATTTTCTTATCCAGAGAGGTGGAGGGACTGGCCCATTGAAACCTCAGCAACAGATTTTAAATACTGTGCTAATTCCAGAAGCTGAAATGCTTAAAGCTTGAAGATAAGGAGAGTGATACTTAACGGTAACAAACCCTCTTCTATTTTCAGAAGTGGGTTTTTTTATTTTATTTAAAAGGAGGAAAACGATTGAAGCGCAGTTTAGAAGAACGTTTAAAAGATGGAACTGTTATTGTTGGAGAAGGATATTTATTTGAATTAGAACGTAGAGGGTATTTGCAAGCAGGATCATTTGTTCCAGAGGTTGCACTTGATAACCCCGAAGCACTGAAACAGGCATACAGGGATTATATGTACGCAGGCTCAGACGTTGTATTAGCCTTTACGTATAATGCACACAGGGAAAAAATGCGCATTATTGGCAAAGAAGATCTACTAGAGCCATTAAACCGAAATGCTGTCCGCTTAGCAAAAGAGGTTGCCAAAGAACATCCCAGCGAAGAAGCGTTGGTGGCTGGAAATATCTCAAACACTAATATTTTCGATCCCGAAGACCCTGAATCCAAGACTAAGGTCAGAGGTATTTTTGCCGAAATGGTAAAATGGTGCAAGGAAGAGGGCGTCGATTTCATTAACGGGGAAACGTTCTATTACCATGAAGAGGCACAAATTGCCTTGGAAGAAATTTTGAAACAGGATTTACCAGCAGTCATCACGTTCGGACTAATGGGAGAGAATGTATTGAGGGATGGCTACACTGTAGAAGAATCCTGTAAAATACTTTCTGAAAATGGCGCACTGGTTGTGGGCATGAATTGTTTCCGGGGTCCTGAAACGATGCAGCCTTACCTTGTTGACATACGTAACAATGTAGATGGCTATGTGGGTGGACTCCCTATCCCATACCGCACTTCAGAGGAAAATCCGACATTCTTTAATTTACCGGATGGAGGATGCAGCTGCCATCTGCCTTTAGAAACAACTTTTCCGACTGCGCTTGATCCGCTTTACCATAACCGTTACGAGTTGGCAGCCTGGGCAAAAGAGGCAAACGACATCGGGATAAATTATATCGGCCTTTGTTGCGGTGCCTCACCAGCAATGCTGCGTTCAGTAGCTGAAGCTGTAGGAGTTAAAACTGTAAACTCAAAATATTCCCCAGACATGGAGAAGCATTTCTTGTTTGGGACAGACAAAACGCTTCAAGAACATAATCAGAGCTACCGTTTAAAAGCTTAAAAAAATACAATTCTACAAAACTAAAAACAGAAAGAAGGAATTTACATGTCAGTATCATTAACAAAAGCACCACCATTCAGAGCAGAGCACGTAGGAAGCTTACTGCGCCCGGATAATCTACACAAAGCAAGACTAGAGTACAAAGAAGGACAGCTAACTGCAGAACAATTACGTGAGGTCGAGACAAAAGAAATCAAGCGTGTTGTCGATAAGCAAATTGAACTTGGCTTAGAAGTTGTCACAGATGGGGAGTTTCGCCGTACATGGTTTCACTTGGACTTTCTGGAGCACCTAAACGGAATTGAAGGATATGTACCTGAGCAAGGATACCAATTCGAGGGGGTGGAAACAGAAAAATATGACGTACGGAATACTGGAAAGATTTCATTTAACCCTAACCATCCATTCCTAAAAGATTTCACTGATTTAAACGAAATTGTTGATGGCCGGGCAGTCGCAAAGCAAACAATTCCTAGCCCAAACCAGCTCTTTAACGCTGGCATTCACAATACAGAAATCTATCCAAACATCGAAGACTATGCAAGTGATATTATTAAAGCCTACCAGGATGCAATCAAAGCATTTTACGATGCCGGTGTACGATACCTGCAATTAGATGATGTATACATCGCTGGACTATCCGCTCCAGATATCCCATTTAATGAGGGAAAATATTCAAGAGAAGAATTAATTGACCTAGCGTTACGAGTAGTTAATGGCGCTTTAGCGAATAAGCCTGAGGACTTAATTGTAACAACACACTTGTGCCGTGGAAACTACCAATCTACCTGGGCATTTGAAGGAAGCTATGCCCTAATAGCTCCTACATTATTGGCAAAAGAAAAAGTAGACGGCTTCTTCCTGGAATATGATGACGATCGCTCAGGTGACTTCAAACCACTTGAACATATACCAAACGGCGGTGCGCAAGTCGTATTAGGTCTAGTAACATCGAAGAACGGAGAACTTGAAGACAAAGAAACAATTAAAGCACGAATTAAAGAAGCAACACAATATGTACCACTCGAGCAACTATCTTTAAGCCCACAATGCGGGTTTGCTTCAACACATCATGGAAATAAATTAACGGAAGAGCAGCAATGGAATAAACTGAAATATATTGTTGACCTGACTGAAGAGGTTTGGGGAACTTCTAACAAGTAATAACAAAGAAGCTTGCAGGGAAATCGTATTCCCTGCAAGCTTCTTTTAATCTACTGACAATTTTTTGCTGGACTTTTCTCCGTGTACTTAAATGTATAGATGAACAGACTAACAAAAAATAGTAATTCAACTACCCTAGTTAATAGACTAATCGTAATCTGCATATCCCTACCAAACAATACTAATGATTGGTTCGTATTTAAATCAAACAAAATATGACAAAAACAATAAATTCCAGTAATCCAAATAATTGTAATTAACGTATTTTTCATCACTCTGTCCCCCCACTTTTAATTGCGTCAAATTCCACTTAGCATATACTAACAGAAAAAGTCATAAAAAGGGAGACTTTTTTATAAAAATTTTTTTGCTATTCCTTTACTTCCATTACATACGATGTTAACTCCTTAATTTTTGGTTCTTTAAACTTATTAAACCGATAAATATCACAAAAGGCATATAACTTAACACCGCCGGATTCATCAACAACTCTTACTGTGCCGTCCACAGCAGCAGTAATCCCATGAGTAATGATATTGCTTATTTTTAACTCCTGTGTTCCACCTGGTTCCATCATCTCAAATGCCTTCGCAAAATCACTTTTCCCCTGTATTGGTGACTCACCTACGACAGTCCATTTAATATCATCCGTAACATTCGCAACAACATAATCCATATCGGCTTTTAAGAATGCTTCATTGAATTCTTCTAGAAACTTTCCTTTTTTTGTGGTCATTTTAAAAACTCCCTTTTATCATTATTTTCCAAATTACAATGAATCTCCTTTTTTTGCTTTTTCAATAATCGTTTTAATAAAAGGTTCTTTTTTCATGGTATATGTCGGTCTATCGAATTTATAGTTAGCAGCAAGTTCTTTTTTTAAGGAAACATATGCCTGAGCTATGTTTGGGTGTAATCTAAGATAATCACGAAATAATAATTTTTCATTCCACTCGCTGCTGTTAAATTCACAAATATGTAAATGACAGGTTCCTTGTCCCTGCATCCCTTTCCTAAAAAACTTCCTATATGTTAATTCTGGCTTTGGAACATATTCGTATTCAATTTTACTTAGTGGAGGTACAAATGTAGCTACTTTTTCTAAATCCTGTACACCTGCCATAATATCTATAATTGGCTTCGAATCCAGCCCCTTTATCGAAGTACTGCCAATATGTTCAATTTCAACAACTTTATTTCCTATCATAGTATTAATTCTCTTTTTCTCGTATTCAAATTGTAGCTTCCAGTTAGGATTATATTTCACAAGATTAACAGTTGGCTTTGTCATTCTGTCACCCCATATAGTTTAAATGTTGATTACCGTGGAAGATTTCGAGAATATCAACTCGAGCTGGAACATTCAGCTTTGTTATCCTAGATACTTCATTGAACTACCCCCACCTAAAATTCAATTCATTAGACACCTATAATAAAAATCTTCAAATTGCTAAATATGATTGATCCCGAACAACTACTGTTTCAGGAGTAAAACGAATCAAGACATTACTTTTATCTAGGTTTTTAAAACGTGGATCCCATTTGTTTTCATCCGGGCCCAAATAACGTGACAGAAGCCGATTTGCAATTGTATTATCAAACGGCAGAACTGCTGCAGTTCCTCTAAACCCAGCATGTAAAACCAGTCCCGTTTTAGGGTTAAAGTCCACAATACCTATTGCACATTTCGGATTATTCTTTATCCGCTTTGGGAAGGTATCTGAAGGTGTACCAATTATCCAAAGCTGCTGTTTCTCCCAGTGAAACCAAACTGGTGTATCTCTCGGAGCATCCTTATCGACCGTGGTTAAATGAGCAAATAGAGGCTTAGCGAGTAACTTTTCTATATCAAAACTTCTATCTCCATTAGTAATAATCTTCATAATATGATCACCCTTCTATTGTTCACCATTCCAAAGGTGTCTGTTATTTTTTAATATCTTTTAAAAGAGAAATAACCTCTTCATTCTGTTCAATTATCGTCTGATTTTGCTTTCTTAGTTTCGTGAAATCAAATAAATATATTAACAAGATTGCAACTATCAAAAAACTCATATGTACCTCTCCCTCTATTTTAATTAACTACCATGGCCAACCTGTCCTTTATATTATCTATAATATTGAAGACCCAGACATCTTCGTTCTTTTAGCAGAAATCAATTTAAAGGTATATCCAAATACTTTATATATTTATTTGGTTCAATTTCTTGATAAACCCTTACAAATCTAACCTCAAAGGTTGGAAATGGACTAAGTTCAGTTTCTGCCGTCCTTTTCATATTTTTAAGTTCCTTTTGTGATAATCCATGATTCGTTTTACCTAAGGTCATGTGCGGTACAAAGTCCTTAAGTTCAAAGTATTTTTTTATTAAATCACTGGAAGGTGAAATTACTCGAACAATACTGTTATGTAATTTAAATAATTCACTGGAAGTAGCACTTAAGTAAAGAATTTCATTACCAAAAAACATTGGTTTATCAATTGTTATTTCAAAAGGTTGAAAGTTATAACATACTTCTTTAACCTTCTGTAGCCACTTTTCATCTGAGGTTAATCCACCTTGTGCCTTCAGAGTTATATGTGGTTCAACAACATCAGGCAGCCGGTTATTTTTCCATTTATGCTGAAAATCTATTAATTTCATTTTGTATTCATCTGAAGGTACAATTCCAATAAAAAATTGCAATAAATAACTCCACCCATCTATTTAATATTAATTATTAATAAAAGACTAATCTTTCTAAGAATTAGCCCTTTCTGCCTAAACTTTAACCTTCCTGCTTTCTCTTCATATGCTGACGAATTAGCCTGATTTGCCCGCGATGATTCAGTTCATCCTCAAATACATGAAACCAGCGGAAATAGTTATTAGCTACATTATTAGGGCCGAAGGGTGATACTTCATCTAACCAACTGTCCTCTTTTTCCCTGAACTTTTCTAACGTGTGTTCCCGGACGCGGTTTAACTGCTCTCTGTAGAATTCAATTTCTTCATTATGGATTATTTGATGGGCCTTTTCACCAAGATTCAAGCCTACCTCAAGCTTTTGTAATTCCTTTTCAGTAGGATCCCTTTCCTCAAATGTAATAATTTGATAAACTTCTTCTACACATGCCATATGGTATAAAAGACAACCTATTGAATTTCCTTTCACATCTATACGATAATCAAGCTCTTTAGCTGTTAAATTATTTACTGCTTCTAGCGTAGTCATACGTGTGTAATCCATCATGGATAATAATCTTCCTATTATTGAGTTATAGCCTGATTTTTTATCAATGATAAATCTTTTGTCTTCTGTTGATTTCATTTTTAATCTCCCTTTTACCCAGCTAATCCTATTAATTCAAATTAACTGGAAAATTATCAATTACTATTTCAATTAATTGCTGCAATAAAGGCGTCTTGATTAACCAAGTACCTGTTAGTTCAATAAATTTATTACCTTTTCTATCACCTTAAGTGGTTTACTAATTAAATTATGAAAATTAAGTAGAAGTAAACCACTAACTCCACAATGCTGTCACTGATAATGGATAAGGTTTCTAACATACTCATTCTCCCAACATCTATCAATTCATTTTGACTTCTATTTAAGCTATATTGTTACTTCTAAAATAAGAGAATCATGTAACAGCTACTTAAAGTTCTTCTTGTACCTGCTAATTTAGTAAGATTTCTTAAATAAACTGGTCGGATTGGCTAATCGCACCAATAGATAACTAATCAAATAAGCAATGCTCGTGATCCCAAATAAGGCAAAAATTCCAGGTGAAAAGACTAAGTATAAACTTACTGGTAACGACCACAAAAATGCGATTAACGATAGAATTTGTTTTGACATAAAAGAAGCAACTATCGCTAAACAAGCTGGAAGGAACAACATGAAGAATGTGTTTACTACAGGCGTTAAATCAGTCGGGTTCGAATAAGGATTGTAAAAGTTTAGGACAAACCATAGGACAATACTGGAGATACCGGCTGCCACTCCCAAAACTGCCGACATTTTTCTGATGTTCATCACTCCTCAATTTTCTTATCTGTTCTTCTCTAAACGATTCACTTTCTTAAATAGAATAATAATTGAAATGATGACCGCAATTGGTAACCCCCATGTAATAACTATCCCTAATATCATTGCAAATATTGCTGAAAAACTCATGGAACCACCCCTCATTATTCTCTTTAATTTGCCATCCTGAAGATCTCATCCTTTAACCACAATATGTTTCGGGTTCATTGGGATATCTTTTATTTCTGCCTTTAAGAATTCAGGTTGTAAAGAGAGTTCATCAAGGTCATCTATCGGAAACCATTTATATATTAAATGATCACCCTCTATTCCGTAGAATTCTTCCGTACTAAATTTATAATCGTCTTTAAATGACACCTGATAGTAAAATCCTATTTCATGAAAGTCATTTCCATTAAAGTTAAAAAAATTCTCAACTGACCAAAGCAGCCTGTCTACTTTAACATCAATCCCCAGTTCCTCTTGGAATTCCCTATTCAGACCTTTTTGGGATTCTTCTGTTATTTCTACTCTCCCACCAGGAAGAGCCCAATGATTATCATTTACGCTTTTGTGTAAAAGAAGATGACCATCTTGGATCCAAACTCCAGCTACACGATAATTAAAAACTGCTTTGTCGGTTTCAAATACTGCATCCATACACAAATTACCCCCATTTCATGTTCTGTTTCGTAATTGAAGAGGACAGTAATAACTAATTATATCCATAAGCTGTTCCGATTCTTCTGATGACACGTTTTCAGATAAACGTGCTCCGGCAATAATTGGAGCCCACTGGAAGATTTCTTCTTTTGACAAATCGCTTTTCTCACAATACAATCGCAAATACATATCTGCTAACTCCATTGAAAAATGTGAGTACAAAAGATACGTGCGGTATATGTCCGCACGAATATCTCCTGCACTGGAATCAACCCAGTCTATAATTGCTACTTTATGATCTGACATAATCAAATTGAAAAGATGGAAATCTCCATGACACAGCCTCTTCTCATATGTCATTGAATCCAATTTATGTATTAAAGTAGACTTATATTTTTCGTCTAATTTAGGAGCGAGTTCAATTTGCCGTCTTAATTTACCAGCCATCGGCTCAAGCGGATCATTAGCAGTAATCATATGAATTCTTTGCTGTATATCAATGGATATTTTCATGTAATACTCTGCTTTCTGCCTATTTTCAAATAGGATATCCCCCATTGTTCTCCCCTTAATATATTCCATAATGATGGCTTGCTTCCCATCAATTTCTGTGACATCCAATATTTCAGGCACAAATAGTCCGCACGAATAAGCAAATTTCTGCTTATTTGCTTCATAAACAGATTCTGATTTCGGTAAATAATCATTGAATATTTTGATAATCTTATTTTCCCAAAGGTATATAGTTGCTGTATTCCCTTTTGCTATTGGTTGACCTAATTCCAATTGTAATCTCTCCTTGATCTGTTCTGAACACATCCATTTTAAATATCAACTAATTTCACATAAATCAATATTAGCATAATATTCCAATTATTGATGATGAAAATCGGTTAGGCACACAACCCAATATAGTTTTATTGCTTATTGCTTTTCTGAAATAAAATCTACTGCTTCAATAAGTTGATTAGTTAAGTCATCAGGCAAACTATGTCCCATACCTTTTTTAACAATTAACTTACAAGGAACCCCATTTTCTCTTAAGATATCCACTGCTTTTAGAGTCTTATCATAAAACGGATCTTTATCTCCTGTGATAACACAACCTCTTACATTTATTTCACTATTTAAGCGCAGGATTTCTTCTATTTCTTCTGTATTTTCAAATGAAGGAACTATTGCTATAAATCCATTAAATTTTATTAAATTATTCTTAATACTCAGCTCAATTGCTGTCTTACCTCCCTGCGATGCTCCTGCTATTATGTTCTCTTTTGCTGCAAGGTCGTATTTTCTCTTAAATTGATTGAATGTATCAGTAACATCTTTTTCTGCAACATCTTGATTATCCCAGGAATAACACTCATGACTAAACAACTGAGAAGATTGGGGAAATCCCAATAAATATTTTGATAAAATGGCTGATTCACTCCACTGTTCAGTGAAATCTTTAGCGTTTGAACCTTTCCAATGTAATGCAAAAATAGAAGTGATAGCTTTAAGATTACCCACCACTTGCAATGAAGCTTTAGCATTCTTCTTTTCTGCTTCATATTTCGCTTTGCACAGTTCTAAAACTTTTTGAAATTCTACCTTTTCTTTGAGTGGTTGTAACTCAGTGTCATTCGTTAGCAGTTCTGGATTCCACCAAAATCCTCGATCTAATACTTCGGATAGTTCTGATATTGCTTTATCGTTGTTTCCTTGCAACATACAAATACCAGCTTTCCAATGCCCTAGTCGATCTAGTTTTTCTGGAAATTGCTCCTTAGCTTTTTCTAAAAGCAAAGCCGCTTTTGTAAAATTCTCCTCTTGCACCAAGTTAACTGCCTTTTGTTGAATTTTTGTAAACCCATTATTTGGTTTTGTGGCTCCCATAAAAAATCCCTCCCTATCCAAAAAGCTTTAATAAAGCGTACAAAATAAATCCTATACCGATAAATATGATAATAAATCTAATGATAAATCTAATTATCCAATACAGTTTAGAACGAATAAAAAAATCAATAATACCAACCGATAAGAACAACCCCTAAAATAAAAATGATTAAAATATCCGACAAACTCACTTCCCTGCGTATATCATACACTTATTTATTACTGATCTTTCTACATTGATTTACTCTCCAGTTAGCAAGTACGTATAACCGTTCACAATATCTGTATTTATTTTAACACAAATATTCAGAATACCTTGTAAAATCAAGCGAAAACTAAACAACTCACAAGCTTATTAGTAAATTTATGTATATGAATTTGTAGGACACAATGTAGACTTACACTAGCTATTGTCATCTACTAAACTGGCGCACAAATTACACTACAATATCAATGGGTTTTTAAATCCTATTATACTAATAAAAAATGACCATCAAATTTGCATACAAAATTGATGGTCACTTCATTACATTATTAATATTTGCAACATAGGAAACGGAACCCGTAATTCTACTTCTCACTTTCACCTGGTACTTCCCCAGATGCTCTTATCTAAACAAATCGAATAACCGGTCCCAGAATCCTTTTTTCTCTTCTTCCTGTTCTTTAGTTTCTTGCTTGTCATCATCTTTTTTTATACTTTCCGTTTTAATGACAAATTGTACGGAATTGACCTTTTTATTTTTCGGTGAAACAAATGAAACGGGATTAAAATCGGATTTATCGTATTCATTAATCATTTGGTCGATTTCAGTTTGCATTTGATCAGGTAAATCATTTGTTGATTCAGCTAACTCAGTTGTACCTTCATGAAGTTCATTCACGCCATTTTCCAATTCACTAGTTCCATCTGTCAGGTCTGTGATGCCTCCATGCAATTCACCATATGACTTTGATACTTCGGATACGCCACCAGTATAATCAGCCAACCCAGAATGGAACGATTGATAATTGGAAGATAGCGTGCTTAAGCCTTGTTGTAATTTTTTCATCGATTCGTCGACATTCATATTATCTAAGCTCTCGCCCAAATTATCAGCCATAGTTTCAACATTCGTCTTCATTGTTTGCAGTGACCCTATGACGCCATCTAATGTCGGGCTCACAGCTTGAAAGGCTTTTTTGACACTGGAATAGGTACTTTTCGCTGCACCCGCCGCTTTATGAGTTTTAATCAGTTTTTCAATAACCTCAGGATCTGCATTGCTAGCTTTCAATTTCTTAATTTCATCGTCAGAAATATCACCCGCAGGAATCGCTGCCATCGATTTATCCAATGCCTTATAAGCTTTAGCATATTTGTTCTTTAAATCAGACAAACCTTTCTTCGTTTCCCCTAAGCCATTTGCAATTTCAGTGAGCCCTTTTTGTAATTTCTTTAATTCACCCACATTCGTCTCATTAGAACCACTTCCTACTGACTGACTCATTTCTTCGAGGGCTTTATCAATTTCCTTAGATCCTTTAATTAGTTCAGAGGATCGATTAGCGAGTTTATTAATTCCATTTTTATACGATGGCGAACCTTCCTGTAAGCTTGCGGCGCCATTATTTAATTCGGCTATTCCTTCATTCAGTTCACCAACACCATCATTTATTTCTTCTGTTGCATCTGACAGAGACTTCATATCTTCGGTCATGTCTTCAGAGTCTGGTGAGTCAATCGACATAGAGGATGTTACTGCCGAAATTTCAATACTTTCCATCTCTAAATCTTTCACATCTGCCTTTACCACAAAGCTTTCTTCTTTTTCCGGCATAACAGTAAAGGTGACCTGTTTATTCTTTCCTGCATTGGCAATCGTTCCATTTTCAGCTTCGATATTTTGATAGATTTCCGAATTTAAAGGGAGTGATATCTGTAACATATAATTCTCAAAAAAATTGGAATTGGCCTTTTGGTTTGCCTTTGTATCAATATGAATTTCAAACTGACCATCTTTACCTAACAGTTCATCAGGTGACACTGTTTCACCGTTCAATTTATAGGAAACATTGATATCCCATGGTAACGGTTTATTCTTAATATTTCCCTGATAATAAAACTCATCTTCTTTTGCTGTAAACGAAACTTGATTATCGTTTAGCTTCATATCTGTTAAATTAGTTAAATTTTCAATACCGGTATATGGTCCAAAGTCAACCATTTTTCCAGGCTTATCAACCGTAAAGCTGTTGACGACGTACATCTCTTTCTGATCACCATTGGCATTTAGTGTGGCATATACGACTTCACTCTTCTCTGAATACGTTCCATCTGCGGAAGATTCATTTGTCGCAGCTGTTACCAATGTTGTTGGCATTACAAGAAGGCATATCATGAATACCGCGGTTATCCGTTTAAATCTCATTATCATTTCCCTTTCCCTTTATAGAAGTTTGCTCTTAGTGTTGTTTTTTCAATTACTCGATCGAATATAACCAGCATAGCCGGCAGGACAAATACGACCATAATAAATGCGAGTAACGCACCTCTGCCTAGTAATAAACCGATTGAAGACACAATTGGATTTGAAGAAGTTAATGATAAAATAAATCCAACACTCGATAAGATCGAAGCGGAAATAAATATCGCAAAAATCTTATCATCAATCGTTTTTTTAATTGCCTCCATTGC
The DNA here is from genome assembly GCF_017873675.1 of Virgibacillus litoralis. Classification (GTDB taxonomy): domain Bacteria; phylum Bacillota; class Bacilli; order Bacillales; family Amphibacillaceae; genus Lentibacillus; species Lentibacillus litoralis. Next base: position 364,933 of record NZ_JAGGKK010000001.1, read on the forward strand.
TGGCATTTCTTTACGAAGGTTTTGGTATGTCTCCGTAAATAAAATGCCGTAATCGACTGTTGCGGCAAGTTGTACCGTACTGATAATTAAATAACCAACATACACCAACGACGAATCCATAAAGTATGGAACCGATAAGTTGAACCAAACTGCAGATTGAATCGTCAATAATAAGACAGCAGGTATGGAGATTGATCGGAATGTAATTAAAAGCACGATCGCAATTGCAATTACCGTTAGCAAATTCACGACTGTGTTATCTTCTTCAACGATTCTTTTCATATCATATAATGTTACACTCTCACCAAGTAGGTGGTTGTCATCATAATAGGTTTCAGCTGTATCTCGAACATCCTCAATTAACGAAAACGCTGCTTCCCCTTCCGAACCTGTTTCAGTGTTCAGTGTGATTCGCGTGTAGTTCTCTGAATAAAATTGTTCCGTCGTTGATTCCTCTAAATAGTCAGGAGGAATGGCCGAACTGACGACATTCACATAGGAAATAACACTCGACACATTAGGTAGTTTCTCTAACTGTTGAACGAGCTCTTCTTCCTTAGCCATATCACCATTAGGAACAAGTAAGGCCATTGGCGTGTTTTCCCCAAATTCTTCCTGTATAGCTGCTGCATCTGCACCAGCACGTGTTGTCTCCGGCTGTTCCCCAGTACCATATATAAAGGATGTTCCACTTTGTGCTAAGAATGCCGGCACAATTAATAGTAAAACTAATAATAAACTTGGAATCCTAAATTTCATAACGTGCTTCCCGATATTCTTAATACTTGGAACAAGTGGTCTGTGTTGTGTACGATCAATCCACTTGTAAAACATCAGTGTTAAAGCAGGTAAGAAGACGATGACACTAATAAAACTCAGAACAATTCCTTTCACTAGGTTAAGACCTAGGTCTGCTCCAATGCCAAAGTCCATAAATGTGAGTGCCATAAAACCGAAAAATGTTGTTGATGCACTCGCTGCAATAGCTGGGAATGATCGTTTTATAGCTAGTTGCATCGCTTCTTTAGGATCTGAAACTTGCTTTCGATAATCGGAGAAACTATGAAGTAAAAAGATCGCATAGTCCAGCGATACAGCAAGCTGTAAGATCGGTGCCACCGATTGTGTTACATACGATATTTCGCCGATAAAAATATTTGTACCTAAATTAATGATTACAGAAACCCCTATAGCCGTTAAAAAGAATAACGGTTCCATCCAGGAGCTAGTGGATAGAACTAAAATGATGATAATGATTGGAACCAATAATAAGGCTGCATTTAAAGACTCTTTACCAGCCATTTTTTGTGATGTCGCCGTGTCTACTGCCTCACCTGAAATGGCATTTTCCTCACCAATCAGATTATAAATTTTTTCAGTAGCTTCGACTTCTTCACCTTCACGAATATTTATGGAAAATAAGGCTGATTCATCCTGATAATACGATTCGACAGTATCCTGATTAGCCATTTCGATTGGCGTTTTTATATCCATAACATCATCTAACCAAGTCACTGAAGTTACACCATCGATCGCTGCTAATTTATCTTTGTATGCTGAGGCTTCGGTAATCGAGACATCCCGAACCATCACCCTCGCATTCGCAATCGGCTCATCGAATTCTTTTTCCATTAAATCCATAGCCACTATTGATGGTGCATCATCTGGCAGATAATCAACCATATTGTAATTGACTGAAACAGCAAATTGCGCAATTGTACTAATTAGCGCAATGATGATAAATGTTATCACAATGGGTTTTTTATGTTTGATAATTCTTGCTGGTTGGTCAATAAGACTTCATCCTTTCTTGCAATAATACCTTAATACACTTTATCATTGTAATAGACACTGTGTTGGATAATCAACAAACAGTTTTATAAATACCGTCAGCTATTCAACACATTATTAAATTGTGTTGGATTTCCATCAGAAAAACTTAGTGATTGTATGAAAGTAGTAGTTATACTTTTAAGGAGGATTTTCAAATTGAGTCAGAAGTTAGACCGGCGTAAAAAATACACCCGCAAAATATTAAAGGAAAGTATTATTACATTACTGGCCGAAAAACCTATATCTGCCATAACCGTAAAGGAAATCTGTGAAATGGCAGATATTAATCGTTCTACTTTTTACACACATTATGCAGATCATTACGATTTACTGGATAAAATAGAAGCGGAAATTTCGGAGGATATGATTAAGTATCTAAGCAGTTATAGCTTTACAATCGAAGAAGAGTCACAAAGGATGACTCAAAAATTATTAGAATACATTACAATTAATAAATTTATGTTCCAAACATTATTAATGAAAAATGGTGACCCCACTTTTGAGCAGCGTCTGATGAATATCGCTCAACGTTTTATGATGAAAAATCGGATGGCAGTCAATCATATAAATGAGGTAGAATCAAGGTATTTCAGCACGTTCGTTGTAAGTGGAGCTATAAATGTCATTAAGGATTGGATTGAAAATGATATGGACCAGTCCCCAAAAGAAATGGCTGTTATAATTAATAAATTTGTAAACTATGGAATGTCTTATTTAGATTGATTATCTATGTCTCAACATAACGTCTGTCAATATATATAAAATATAGGAAATTATAGACAAACAGAAGGGAATCAGAAATAGATAAAAGTCAAAAGTGTTATGCTCTGAGATCATAACATCATCCACATCAGGTATTTGGAAAAGTAATGACTTCAAGAGGTACATGCTTATCAGAAAGAATATAGTTCCTACGACTAGAAAAGCCTTTCTTTTCGCTTTCTTAAGTCCAATTAAAGAAATAATTAACAGAACGAATCCCAGAGGAAAAACAGTATAAGAAAAAATGATTGGAATTTCACTTTCAAACGGCATTAAAATCACCCTTTCTGTTCTTCGTTGGTAACCGAGACAGACATAAAATTATAAACTTAAGCTGTTCTATGTCATTGCCTAATCTTTGATATATTTGATGTCGTTTTTCCCAGTAGGTGGTTCCTCTGTAACAGCAATCCAAAACTTAATTTGCAGAGGATAATCACCAGTGATTTCTTTATAGTAGGTGATTTGCTTTGCGGGTTCACCAAACACTTTCACTTGTTTAACACCTTCCATATTACTATCCGTTGATGTTTTCAGAGTCATAACAGGAGAACCTTTCGCAGAAAAATATGTTGCTCGGCCCCTTCCCTTTATCCACTCTAACTGTCCGTTTCTGTTTTTTAAAATTGCTTCTTTCAATCTCCTGTCAGCACTCAAACCCACTACAAAAATATAATTGTCTTTAACCTCATAATCTATGATATCTTCAACTAAAAAGCCATTTCGAACCATTTGTTCTTGAATTTGTTCTTCAAAGGTTTTCGTTACATCTGAATCGATGTTTATTATCTCTTTCACTTTAAAATCATTAGAGTCCCAATCCTCTTCAGGTGTATTATCAATATAGGCTATTTTAACGGTTTGACCTATTGCAAAATCAGACGTATCTTTTACTTTTAGTGGCCTACTATCTACATAAATCATATCTTCTTCTATCTTTGTTATGTCACCAGATATTGTATTTTCCTCAGAATAATTAGAACATCCAACTAAACCAAGGATTAATGTGAACACGAAAAGAATTCTCAACAAAAATCCTCCAATCACCCAAGTGTCAGTTTTATTGTCAGACAACTCTATTGCATTAGCGCAATTTGAAATACAGACAAATATTCATTCCATGATAACCTTAAAATCCTCAACCACAGGTTCTTCATTTGTATATGCAGTCCAATACATATATTGCTTAGAAAAATTACCCGTAAAATTTTCTACGTACGTCACCGCTTTTGCCGACTTTCCTAACACTTTAATCTCTTTCACTTTTGTATCCCTTGCATTTTCACTTGGCATGAGAATCGAAACCGAAGGATATTCATCTCTTCCAAATACTATAGCATCAGCTTCCTCAGTACTCATTGTCTTTTTACGATCATCTGGACGTGCTACCCATTCTAATTTTCTACCATTATTTTTTTATAATAACTAAATCAGGACTATGATTGCTTCTATTTTGTATATTATTGAAAATCACTAAAGGAAGTCCCCTTTTATGTCATAGTCAATAATTTCTTTTTTGTTTAAATTGTTTTCAGACATAACATCGATAATTTGTTCTTCCAATACTGCTGACCTTCTTTTTGGTGATGCAAAGACTTCACTCTTACTGAAAATCTATGGAGTTATTTTACCACAAATATTCTGAATTCACTAAATCAGTTTTTACGAAATACCATTAAAAAGACCATCAAATCAGCGTACTATTTGATGGTCAATTTGTTTACATTATTAATTTGTGATAAATGGTCTTTAGCTAGCATCGCCAACTTCACGCTGCGGTTTTTTAACAAAGAATGATAAACCTAAGCCAACTAAAGAGATAACTCCAGCGACAATAAAGGAGACATTAACACCATGAATAAGTCCAGGTATTCCTTCATCAGGAATAGCATTGTTAGTCATAACCGACACAAGCAGGGCTGTTCCAACCGCACCTGCTATTTGTCGCATTGTATTATTCATCGCCGTACCATGTGGTATTACGTCAGTTGGAATTTGATTTAACCCAGCTGTTGTGACGGGCATCATCACCATTGCAACCCCAAGCATTCGGACAGCATTTACCACTGCCAAATACGTAAATGTTGTCTCGGTGGTTAGATTGGTAAACATAAAGGTCGTAACTGTTAAGATGAATAATCCTATAATAGCCAGCCATCTCGCGCCAAATTTATCAAATAGACGACCGGTAATTGGGTTCATTGCTCCCATCAACAGAGCCCCTGGCAGGAGCATTAATCCTGATTCAAAAGCGGTAAACCCTAGCATATTCTGCATCAGTAATGGCAACACAACCGCTGCGCCAATCATAGCCATGAATACAATCATGCCAAGTATAGTAGTTAAAGTGAATATTTTGTACTTAAATATCCTGAATTCAAGGATTGGCTGTTCCAGTTTGAACTGCCTAAGAATAAATAGCGTAAGTGCAATAGCACCAACAACCATTGAGATAATTACCTCGTTACTGGTCCAGCCTCCACTTCCAGCCGTACTAAATCCAAATAGCAATCCGCCAAATCCTAATGTTGAAAGGATGATTGATAACGTATCAACCTTTGGAAACGTCTGCTTTGTCACATTTTTAAGAATGAAATAAGCAACAATAATATCGATAATAATGATTGGTAAGATTACATAAAACAAGCTTCTCCATGGGAAATGCTCTACTAAATAACCCGATAGTGTCGGACCTATTGCTGGTGCAAAAGATATTACTAAACCGAACATACCCATCGCTGTTCCTCGTTTTGCAACAGGAAAAATAAGAAATAGGATTGTCTGCATGAGTGGCATTATAATACCAGCACCACCTGCCTGGGCAATTCGCCCAACCATTAATACTGCAAAGTTCGGTGCTATAGCACAAATTACTGTACCTACACCAAATATTCCCATCGCTGTTAAAAACAGTCCTCTTGTAGTGTAGCGCTGAATTAGAAAAGCTGTTATTGGTATCATGATTCCGTTAACTAGCATAAAAATAGACTGCAGCCACTGTGCAGTATTCTCATCTAAGGACAAGTCCCTCATTATATGCGGTAACGCTGTGGCTAATAAAGTTTGGTTCAGAATGGCAGCAAAAGCCCCTGATATTAACACTAGCATGAGTGGTACTTTATTTATTTTTTCTCCTGTTTGTGATGATCCCTGACTTTCTGCCATTATCTTTCTTCCTTCTTTCTTTTATATTAAGATCGTTAATTACCATTTAACACGAACAACATTATACACTAACACAACTAATGAAAGACTAAAAGGAAAAAACAATACTTATCCTATTTTCCTATTTTTAGTACGAATCAATATAGGTCTATTTAATCGTTTTAGATTATTTAAAAGAGGTATATATATTAAATAAGACAAGGAGGGGATAGACGATGGGCAAAATTCACTTGATTCCTTATCAGATCGAAGAAATTCAGGATACAGCGACAGACATCCCAGAAGGAGTTTCCATGATTCAGGCGCCTGACGCCTGGGACGAAGCAGAGAAAGGCCTTGGAAATGTTGTCGCAATAATCGATACCGGCTGCCAAATAGACCACCCAGATTTGAAAGAACAAATAATTGATGGGAGGAACTTCACTTCTGATTACAGCGGGGATAAAGATAATTACGATGACAACAACGGTCATGGCACCCATGTGGCAGGAACAATTGCCGCTTCATCTGCTCAGGAAGGAGGAATATCCGGTGTCGCTCCAAATGCCAAACTTTTGATTATAAAAGTTTTAAGTGGAGATGGCAGCGGTAATTATCAATGGATTATCGATGGGATAAATCATGCTGTGAATTGGGAAGGACCTAATGGCGAAAAAGTAAGAGTTATATCCATGTCACTCGGCGGACCTGAAGATGTACCGGAACTTTATAAATCTGTAAAACAAGCAGTTGATTCTGGCATCCCAGTAGTATGCGCCGCCGGTAATGAAGGTGATGGCCGTCCAGCGACTGATGAATTCGCATACCCCGGCGCCTACAATGAAGTAACACAAGTTGGAGCCATTAACTTTGACAAAGAAATTGCACCCTTCAGCAATACCAATGATGAAATCGACCTTGTCGCTCCGGGAGTGAAAATTTTATCTACTTATATTGATAGTAAGTATGCTCGTTTATCAGGCACATCCATGGCTACACCACATGTATCTGGCGCGCTGGCCTTAGTTATTAACATTGCAGAAAAGCAATTTGATCGACGTTTATCCGAAACAGAACTTTATGCCCAGCTTGTTAGACGCACAGTACCTCTAGGTTATCCAAAATCAGCAGAAGGAAACGGACTTATTGCACTAGCAATCCTGGAACAGTTCGAACAGCTTTTCCAAACCTTCAACAGACATTATGCTAGTAACTAAGTGGATTGGGTGGTGGGAATTATGCTTGGTCAGCTACTATGCTCTATTTTTGGCGATAGCGGAATGAGGATCCGCCTAGTTCTGGTATGTGATCGTGGCGGATCCTCATTCCGTTATATGTTACAAAAACTGCTCAAATGTTACTGAAGTGAATCCTCATTCCGTTATTAGTCCAAAAAGATGGGTAAATGATGGCGAAAAGGGCAAATAGCGGAATGAGGATCCGGACCACATGCTAAAAGTCATTATTTGAGGTGAATAGCGGAATGAGGATCCGCCTGGCAGCACCGGCTCAGAACCAAGTCACTGCAACAACTACTAATCACATAACTATCGCCTGATTTTATAGGTTCGTGCACGTTCTTTGCCACTTGCAACAATTAATATCTGCTGTTCTACTAGTCTATGCAAAATTTTCCGAGCATGGCGATCGCTGATGTGAAGATGGTGAGCAAGTTCAATTGGAGTAAAATACCTTAACAACCGTCTTGCATATCGCACAACCTCCGCCTCGAGCCAAGATAATTCAGTGGATACTTCAGTTGAGGTAAATTTACCGATAAAAGCAAGAACAAGCTGTTGACAGCGTTGAGGTTCGTCTTGAATAGATAGATAAGCGATTGGTAAGAGGGTCCATCCATCGAGGGCTAATAATGAGTGCCGCCAGCATAAATCCTTAAATCGTCTAACATCGAGGTCTCTCGCATGTGGACCATACCCTTGAATTTCAATACATCCCTTGGCATCATGTCCTGGTCTATAAGCGAGGTCAAGGTAACGGTAACCATTGTTGAAATCCCGCACTTCCCATTCAGGGTATAAATGATTAAAGTTACCAACTGTTGGAAACCAAATAGAACGAAGAAATTGAACCGTACCGTGACCTAACCCCTTTTTCAGAAGTTCACGTCTCCTATGGTTCTTCTCTTCGGTAATTTGTACTTGAATCCATTCTTCATATTTTTGTTCGAATCCTGGCATCGTTCACTTTCCTTTCTGGTATTATATTTTTATTTGAGTAGATAAAAGATGATTTTCCGTGACAGGGATGAATATGCACTCCGTTAAAGACTAGCTCTCGAGGCGAATAATACGTGGAAATAGAGGATAATATGTCAGTTTTATAGGACTTCTTAATTATACTGTATTAATAGATTTTAGAAAACTATTCTTTTTGTTCGAAAACCCGCTTTCGACTTGGCCTATCATCAATCCTTAGTTGCACTTATGCAGTAAGAAAGTTTATGAGCCACACTTTCTCAAAAAAGTAAGGCGACTTCCCCCACACAAACTTATCCTTATGAATTCAACGATTTAAATGGTACATTATTTATAAACCAAATCTATAAGGAGGTTTCACAAAATGTCAAAGGACAAATGGGATAGCAGATTTTCAGAAGAAGGTTATGTATATGGCACAACTGAGAATGACTTCATTCGAGAGATGAGTGAGCAGATTCCACCCCACTCAATTGTTGGTTGCTTTGCAGAAGGAGAGGGTCGTAATGCTGTTTATTTAGCAAGCCTTGGGCATCATGTAACAATGTACGATCAGTCAACAGCCGGCATTGAAAAAGCGAAGAAACTGGCTGAACAGCATCATGTATCCATCGAAACTGCTGCTAAGGATTTAACAAAAGAGAGAGTGGACCCCAACCAATATGATGCTGCTATTATGGTATTTGGACATGTCCCAAAGCAAGGTCAGCAATTTTTAATCGAAAATATAATTCATTCCGTTAAAACTTGGGGGCAGATTATGTTTGAAGTTTACTCAGAAAATCAAATTAACTATAATTCCGGTGGTCCTCCTACTGTAGATAATCTGTATAATCCCTCAGATATTCTAAGCTGGATCAAGCCGTATAAGTGCATTCATTTTTATTATGGAGAAGCAACACGGAACGAAGGAAGCCGTCACACAGGATTGGGTCATGTCATTCAGGTGGTTATCCAAAAATAAATTAGATAGTTACTGTTTTACGTTTATAGTTAATCCATTAACTAAATCAGGGTTTTTCTTTATAGCTTTATTTAATGTTGAATCAATGGCCTTCTTTACTTTATACCGCTCATCGTGTAAAAGTATTTTTATTATACTTTCTGATTCACATATATATTTCATCCCCTCAGCTGATGAAAAAATTTTTGCTATATTCCACCGTGCATTTTCATCACTTATCTCTATCCATTTATTTAACCTTCTCAAAACTTTTGATGGGTAATACCTTAGCAGACCATCCCCGATTGCAAATTGTCCTAAATTTTTCTTTACATATGTACTACTATCAGTTAACAATAACTCCACAATATCAAGCAGTGGCTCTCCATATTCCTCTTTACGTTTTTTACCTGCATACATCGCAGCTATAGATGCAGCACGTCGGACATTCTCTGAGTTGTCACGAGTCCAACTTTTTATATCTTCATAGAATAATTCAAAATGATTCGTAAGTATTTCTCCGCAAGCACCAGCAACCCACTCTCTGACTTCCCAATTTTCATCATTAGCAAGTAACCTTAAAACATTTGAAACTTGACGAGGATATTCATCAAAAACAGACGTAAGTAAATGAGCAGCAATTTCCTTTGCAGTAGCGTCTTCAAACTCTGCAAGTTTAATAGCCATGTCCCTTAATCGTGATTTATCTTGAACAGTAGAAATAACGTATTCTATTGCTTTATTTTTTACAGGTGATTTTGGTGTATTACGCGCCCCCGTTCCGAGCTCTTTTAGAGTTTCGATGGCCCCTCTGAAATTCTCATCTCCAAGCTGATAAACAAATGATTCTAAAGTTTTCTTTGTTTCGTCCATGTCTAATATCCCTCCAAATGCATTAGAAAAAGTTATTTTGATAGACCAGTTGCAATTTTATCTCCTGTTAAAATCCTCACCGGCATGTCGATATTGCCCGACAAGTACCACTTGGTTTTATTTACTTATTACAATATCATTAACCCAATCAGCGTATTGATTAACATAATAGTCATCTATCACAATTCCATTTGGCAACTTACATTTATCTTTTCTCAAATTTCCAAATGGTGTCTTAAACAAATAGGCTGAATCTATAGTCTTCCACTTTTTCATATGTAATCCTCCGTTTTATTCTTCAAACGTCTTCCTAAAACCGTAAAAAGCCCGATAGCCTAGCTCTTCATAATAAGTACGGGATGTACTAGTGGCAAGCATCTCTATTCTTGTTTTGGGATATAGGCTATGCACATATTTAAGTAGTCCCTGTCCAACTCCTAACCCGCGATAGTCGGTACTAACCACTAATTCACCAATAAATAGAGTAATAAACTTATCTGTAATTCCTCGAATATATCCGACAAATTCCCCTTCATCCATTACAACAAATGCGATATTCGAATGGTCCCATGCTTGCTTTGTATCATCTTTTTTCTCTACAAGATTTGTCCAGCCTTCTTTTATATTTAACCTTTGAATATTTATAAAATCACTTTCCGAGTATTCCCGAACATTAACTGACTTACCGTTCCTTAATTTTAGTTCCATATATATCCCCTTTTTCACGCAAAAAAAATTCAGCAGTAATAAACCATTTTCAAAAATTCAAAACTGCTGCCGTTTGTATCCTGCATAAATGTTTCGACATCTTTAAACCCAATTTTCCGATAGACTTTAATCGCTCTTTGATTAAAAGTTGCTACTGATAATGTTATTTCATCAGGTGAATAGTTTGATTTAGCAAATTCCATCCCAGCCTTAACGAATTCCGATCCATTTCCGCTACCAGTTAAATCTGGCCTCATCGCTAGCCCAAGATCTATTGTGTTGTTTTCAGTTTTATTAAAACTAAAAAAGCCAACTACATCACTGTCTTTTGTGACAACATATGTAGAATTTCGTTTGTAGGAGTCTAAAAACACAGCAAGATCCTCCTTATCAGCTTCTATATCATAAAAAGAATATATCCCATCATAGTGCCAGTTATATGCAATATCTTCTGCCTGCTCCTGCGTCATAAATTCAAACGCATAATCCATGATTATCCCCCTCAAATAGTGACACTCCAATTTACTTATACTTAAATTTATCTTCATCGCTATGTTTCTTTTTAACTATATGACTAAATATTTTGCCAATTAATTTTAAAGCAGTACGCAATTGAATCCCCCTTGATGCAACTATTCTATACGTTAACATCCTACTATTCTATCATTTTTTTAAAATTCATCCAGTTTTGAAGTTTTATCTTATGCGTATAGCCTAAAAAGTATTATATTTCCTAATAGGAGGCTTTGGTAATGGCTAACGAAATTTTTGGACCATTTTACTCGAAGGAGGATGCTATCAAAAAGGTGTCGGTATTGGAACTGAAAGGTCTTAAGGCAGAAAATATTACCATCTTTACTAATAAGGAAAATACGGATGAGTTGGAAGATCGTACGGATGTTGACGTGGAAAACAATGCAATAGAAGATGATGAAAAGGATTCTTTCCTAGATAAAATAAAAAAAGTAATGCTTAATTCTCAAGATTCAGGCCTTAATATTCATGAAAAATTAGTTCAACTCGGTGTATCTGACAAACAAGCATCAATGTATGTGGATGCTATTGAATCCGGCGAGATTTTGGTGATAGCTAATGATGAATTAAAAATGGGGAATGACCCAACCAGTGACACTGTCACATTAGAGGAAGAGGTTATCCATCGCAATAATTGACATACTTAAGCGAACAGCACCTGATGCTGTTCGCTTAAACTTTTTTTATTGCTAAACCTCCTTTTTTACGTATAATGAATAAAAAAAGGAGCGTTCCTACAATGTGCTTAATCAATTTTCAGTTTCACGAGCATCCAAACTATAAATTAATAGTTGCGGCAAATCGGGATGAGTTTTACGGGAGACCAACGGCGCAAGCTCGCTTTTGGGATGATGAACCGAACATTCTGGCTGGACGTGATTTAGTCCAGCATGGGACCTGGCTTGGCATCACAAAACAAGGAAGATTTGCAGCATTAACAAATTACCGTGACCCTGGGCAACCAGCGACTGGTCAACAATCACGTGGTGATATAGTCAGGAGCTATTTAGCAGAAGATGCAACACCACAAAATTTTCTTGAATCATTAAAAGTAAACAAGCATAAATATGCAGGATTTAATATAATTATTGGAGACACAGAGCAAATTTTGTATTACAATAACATACAAGATAAAGTTACAGAAATCAATTCAGGTACACACGGACTTAGCAATCATTTTTTAAATACACCATGGCCGAAAGTTACGAAAGGAAAGACAAATTTACATAAATATACAATGACCCAAGAAAAAGTCCAAACAGATAAGTTATTTCAAATCATTTCTGATGCCGAAGAAGCTAAGGATGAAAACTTACCGGAAACAGGTGTTGGATTAGACCTTGAACGAAAGCTCTCACCGTTATTCATCAAGACACCTGAATATGGCACCCGCTCCTCCACTGTTTTGCTAGTAGACAATAATAATGAAGTGACCTTTGTTGAACGTACATACGATAAAGGAAAGTTTGCAAAAGAAAATCAATATAATTTCCAACTACAGAAAGGAGAAAATTGATGTTATCAGACCAGCAATTACTAAGAATTCCCGGACCAACTCCAATTCCCCCAAGCGTACAGCGCGCCATGAGCCAGCCAATGATTGGACATCGGGGTCAGGAAACAAAGCAATTACTCAAAAAAATTAAACCAAAACTAAAACCCATTTTCGGAACCGAACAAGATGTTGCGATTATCACTGGAAGTGGAACAGCGGGTTTGGAAGCAGCAGTTGTCAATACGGTTAGACCCGGGGATGAAGTGTTAGTCATCGCAACAGGTGCTTTTGGTGAACGTTTCGTCAAAATAACTGATGCCTATCAAATAAAAACGCATCGTTATGATGTTGAATGGGGAGAAGCCGTTACACCCGATGACGTTAAGGAATACCTTACAAAATACCCAACGATAAAAGCTGTGTTTGCCACGTTTTGCGAGACATCCACAGGTGTCCTCAATCCAGTACAGAAACTTGCCCAAGTAGTACATTCACATTCAGATGCTTTATTTATTGTCGATGGGGTGTCCTGCATTGGCGGTGTTGAATGCAAAATGGATGAATGGGGTATCGACCTATTGGTAACAGGTTCTCAGAAAGCAATGATGCTTCCCGCTGGTCTAACATTTATAGCTGCAAGTGATCGTGCATGGAAAACAATTGAGCAGAATGAGCAGCCACGCTTCTACTTAGACCTAAAAAAGTACCGTGATAACCTGGAAAAAGATTCAACACCATTCACCCCTGCCTTATCACTTTTATTAGGACTGGAACAGGTATTAACACTTATGAATGAAGAAGGGCTGCAACAGATTCACGAGCGGCACCGGCTAATGATGGAAATGACCAGAGCCGCATTTCGTGCCCTGAATATTCCTCTTTTAACAAGTGATATCGCCGCCTCCCCTACCGTAACAGCGATTAAACCCGCTGATTTTGAAGCGGAGGCATTGCGAAGAGTCCTTAAAGAAGAATTCGGTTTAGCTGTTGCAGGTGGCCAGCAGCATATGAAAGGTGAAATCTTTCGGATTGGCCATATGGGCTACTGCTCTCCAGCAGATGTACTGCAAACAATTAGTATAGTAGAAATTAGCTTACGAAAAATAGGTAAAGACATTGAACTAGGTAAAGGAACACAAGCTGCGCAAGAAATATACTTAGGTTAGGGGTTTTAACATGTCATTTAATATATTAATTGCAGATCCGCTGAGTGAGGAAGGTTTAAAGCCTCTACAAGATGCGGAAAATATGAATCTTGTAATCGAAACGAATTTATCGCCAGAAGAATTAGAAAATAAAATTGGCGAATTCGATGCCTTACTAGTAAGAAGTCAAACACAAGTAACACGCAACATCATCCAGAAGGCTAAGAACCTGAAAATCATCGGACGTGCAGGTGTCGGCGTTGATAATATTGACCTTGATGCAGCAACCGAAAATGGCATTATCGTTGTCAACGCTCCAAACGGGAATACGAATTCTGCTGCCGAGCATACGATGGCCATGATAATGTCGTTATCCAGAAAAATCCCCCAAGCCTATTATGCACTTAAAAATCATCAATGGGACCGGAAAAAATATGTCGGTGTCGAGCTAAAGAATAAAACACTAGGGATCGTCGGGCTTGGCAGGATTGGTACAGAAGTTGCTTCCAGAGCCAAAGGCCAACGGATGGACGTAATGGCATATGATCCATTCTTAACTGAGGAGAAAGCAGATAAAATGGGAATTCGCTACGGATCAATTGAAGATGTTTTAAAAGAAGCAGACTTTATCACGGTGCATACACCTTTATTAAAGGAGACAAAGCATTTAATTAATGCTGAAGCGTTCCAGCAAATGAAGCCTGGAGTACAAATTGTTAACTGTGCCCGCGGTGGAATTATTGATGAAGAAGCTTTATATAACGCTATTGTTGATAAAAAAGTAGCCGGTGCCGCACTGGACGTGTTTGAAGAAGAACCATTCCATGACAATAAGCTACTAGAGTTACCGGAAGTATTTGCTACACCACACCTTGGGGCTAGCACAATCGAAGCACAGGAAAATGTTGCAATCGATGTCTGCCAAGACGTTATCGGCTTTTTAATGGGAGATTTAGTCAGAAACCCAGTTAACCTGCCATCCGTTCCAAATGAAATCATGAGCAAAATCGAGCCTTACTTCAACTTAGCAGAAAAACTTGGCTCATTCCTCATTCACTTAACTGACGAGGTTGTTGAAGAAGTGAACATCTATTATGCCGGAGATTTATCTGAAGTGGAAGTTGCACCATTAACGCGAAATACAGTAAAAGGGCTACTGACCCGACATCTCGGCGACCATGTAAACGATGTGAATGCCCTCTACCTTGCTAAAAGAAAAGGAATTAACATCAACGAAAATAAAACATCCCGGACCAGAGGCTTCACAAACCTGCTGACAGTAGAAGTGAAGACAGCGACAGAAACAAGAAGTGTGGCAGGAACTCTATTAAATGGCTTAGGACCAAGAATTGTAAAGGTGGATAAATACAGTGTAGATGTAACACCAGAGGATCATATTGTTGTCATTTATCACCAGGACCAACCAGGTGTTATCGGTAGAATGGGAAGTATCCTAGCCCAGCATCATATCAATATTGCAACAATGCAAGTGGATCGAGTGGATATCGGCGGAGAAGCAATTATGATGCTTAAAGTTGACCGACATATGGAACAAAAAGAATTAGACGAGTTAAAATCCCTGGAAGAAATTCATGAAGTCACAGCAATAGATTTATAGGATTACAATTTGGAAAAACGTAATGGCGTTCGTTACCTACTTCAATTGCACCGTAATTTTACGGTGCTTTTTGTTTATTAAAATCACCTGACTTTGGATAGTCTGTTTCAAGCTGGCATGGTACATATACCTCCTAATGAATAATCTGCAAATTTCCCGGATTGCTGATTGATATGAATCCTCATTCCGCTATTCGCCCTAAACTCCCTAGTTTGAGCTTGGTTCCGGATCCTCGTTCCGCTATTTGTCCTTTTCGACGTTATAATTAACTGTTTTTTAGCAAATAGCGGAACGAGGATTCATCTAAGCCTCTGATAAGCAGCTTTTTGGCCATTTAGCGGAATGAGGATTCATTTGCTGATTAATAACATGATCGGTTTGCTTAAACATCTCTCCCCTCTACCAATATGGTTCCTCTTTATTAGATAATTTCAAAATTAAGGGGTATAAGCCGATTACTATCAAAGCAAAGATAATAGCAAGAATCAGCCCTATACCTAATGAAAAATCCAACCACGCATTAATAGGTATGAAAACTAATGGAATAAGTACGAAAACCCCACCTCTTATTCTTGATGATGCAGACTCATATTGTTTTTCACCACAGTGCGGGCATTTCAATCTGAACATTGTTTTAATCGTTTGTTTCCAAGTCCACTTTTCACCGCAATTCTGGCAAACTGGCATCCATCCACCCCCTCATTTTATAGAGCAGCTCCAGCACTACTTTTTCTAAATCTATGTGAACCGCTAGTAAAAGTTTAAAGTATTACGCCAGAAAACTCACCCTTTAATACTTCTTTTTCATGCTGATTTTTGCATAAAAAGGATGATCTAATAGATATTCTGTTCTTTTCTTGCCTTTCGTATTTTTCAATTGTAACCCCGCAAATGATTGTATCTCCTGTAAACACAGGTCTTAAGAACTCAAATTTCATATTACGAGCCATCACATCATAATCTCCACCTACTTTTGTTGGAAGAGTCGCCGTTAATAACCCTTGTACAACAAGCTTCCCCTGTTCATCTGGCGTTTTATGATGAACACCTTCATCACCTGAAATTTCGGAAAATAACTCAACATCCCTATCCGAAAAAGATCGTTCAAATGTAATGATATCTCCTACTTTTAAAGACAAATTTATCCCTCCTAAACTTAATTGTATAACCTGCATTCAATCTCTGTATTTCCTATATGCTTGTATAATTCACCTTAGTAATTGTTAACATAATATTACAGTTGTTCGTCTGAATTAGTAAGTAAAATATCTTCTTGTTTTAAGATTGCTTCCATCCCAAACTAAGTCGCAAGCTGTTTAGATTACAATTGGTCAGCCTTAACTTGCTACATTTACTTGTTGGTGATAAGCCAGGTTTTCTAATACAATTCAAATAAAAGGGGTTGCCAATCTCACAACCCCCTTCCTTTTTTTGAAATCAATATATTTCTACATATTTTTACTTTGCTGAAGAAGTTTGGATTCTCCTGTTCGTTCCCATTCTTCTACTGTTTCATATGCTGCTTCAGGAGAATATCCTTTCCCTACAAGTACTCCCATCAAAATGAATTCCTGGAGAATATGAGTTGCATTTATTCCTCTTCGTACATCTTCTAATCCTTCCTCCACCAGATATTCTGTATGCTGCACCCATTCATCTGGCGTTTTTCCTGAAATTACTGTATTTCCATTCTCATGCTCTTCTTCAGCTGCCATAGCTTCTGCTTTGGTAACATGAACTGTGCCAAACGGATGGTTAGGGGGAGCATATATTGAGTATAGTTTTAGGGGAACATTACCAGTATTGGTCAGGTTATGCCATGATCCGGCAGGTATTAGTATTGCAGAATCATCATAGACATTTCGTTCAAAGGTTAAATTATCTCTACTGTTACCCATCCTGACAATTCCTTGACCTTGTTCTACACGTAAAAATTGATCAACGTCAGGGTGCATTTCCAAACCGATATCCTCACCGACATTGATACTCATTAACGTAACCTGCAAATGTGTCCCTGTCCATAAAGCAGTACGAAACGTATTGTTTTGTATTGTTGCTTCATTAATATTAATGACAAACGGATTCGGACCATAATCTTGCAGCCTGGCACCTTCATCACCTTTATAAGCGCTAAATGACCCAGATCTGTCAGCATGTTCTAATCCATTAGGTAAAGTGCCGTTAATAGGCTGTCTTCCATAGTTATACATTGGTACATTAACATAATAAGGATGTTGATACGGATACATATATGGATAATAAATTTTTCTCAATCCCTTCACATTTTATAAAATTATCCTATGTATCTGTTAAAATAATGTACTTATATTCAGGGTACTTTTTTAACTATCTTAATTTAGTTACATTTAATCAAACTGTTACTTAGTAGGTTTTGCCCGTATTAAATAAATGATATCCGCCCAATAACGTTCGATTTGATCAACCTGAAGACAAGATTCCTCAATTATTTTATCTATATTTCTGTTGCAATGACAACCAGAAAACTTAGTATGTAGTGGGTCAATCACTTTTTGGGTAAAAGAAAGTAATGGATTAGAGCTCAAACCATGTTCCATTAACAATATTATCCCATCCCCACGGCACCAACTGCTGAATTTACTTAGTGTTGCAATTGGGTCTGGATAACTGCAAAGTGAAAGCGTTGATACGATGGTATCGAAAGAGTTAGGCTCTAATATCAACTCATCAATATCTTCTTGTATAAATTCTGCTTTCATCTGAAAATTCGATGCTTCTCTTTTGGCACTCTTAATCATCTTTGAACTAAAGTCAACTCCTGTTATCTCAACGTTATTCCGATCATAATAAGAAAAGTTCGCTCCAGCTCCAACACCGACCTCTAAGACGTTTCCGTATGCGTTTTTTATTAGTTTATTTCTCAATGCAGCAAACTTTTGATTAGCGCGTTTATTTTCATACATTTTTACCTGTTTATCGAATTTTTTAATTTGCTTCTCTTTTTTCATTTATTCACTTCCTGAAGGATTGACTTAGACTTTTCATAACGGGCTTTTACCATATATATAAATGTAATCTCAATTTTATTCATTACGCCTAGTTTCCTTTACTGGCGAGGTCCGAATAACATCACTGAAACACCAACTATACAGATTCCAGCACCAACCAAGTCATATAAGTCAGGCGTTTTCTTATCAATACCCCATCCCCATAAAACGGAAAGGACAATAAAAACGCCTCCATATGCTGCATAAACTCTGCCAAACGATGGGAAGGTTTGAAATGTAGCAATTACGCCATATAAAGCTAGTGCAATCCCACCACCAACACCCCAATAATATGGTTTACCTTCTCGTAACCATAGCCAAATTAAATATCCGCCTCCAATTTCAGCCAACCCTGCTAGTACAAACAACATTATTGCATAAATGATTAGAACCACTTCCTTAAACCTAATTTTTCCACTTATGCTTGATTCCGAGTCGCAGTTGAAGCCGTGTCAATGATACCTATACACTATTGGTGCTGACAAAATTCTTTTATATTGCTTTCTTTTCTTCCATAAGTCACTGCTTTGAATAAAGATAAGTGAGAATGCTTCCCAAAGAAAAACCCATCCACCTACTGTTACGCTTAGTGAAATAATCTCATTTATGACCTTTTCGTTATCGGAAATTTGCAGATAAAATGATAATGTTGTAAACAAAACAGAAATGATAATATAAAGAAAGACTCTCCCTCTTATGTTGGAAAAATCTCTTTTAGTCGTATAGAGGACATAATTAAAATAATTACGAATACCTTTTTCAATGTTCTTTTCCATATCAATATTTCTTTCCTGCTTTTGCATGTTAAATCTCAGTTTTATATTTTTTTGTGATTTGATATCGTGAGAGCATTCTTCTAAAAAAGACTTCAAACTCGAATCAAGATCCCTAATGTTATAAACAGAGGAATCCCATGTATTAAAAATATCATCATAATTCTCTAAATTAATTTCAATTATATAGTCACCTGAATCCGAATCAATTGTGTAAAACTGGTCCAAGAACTTATTCGACATAACCGCTTATTCCCCCAGTTAGTACTTCATTACCCTTATTCACTGTTTCAACAATGGCAACAGCTCTTTCAATGCTCCAATTTCGTATGTCGGTATAACATCATTAGGTTCTTTTCCATGACGGTTAACCCAGACAGAGTCTATTCCTGCACGCTCAGCACCAAGGATATCTGTACTTAAATTATCCCCAACCATTAATACTTCATCCTTCTGCACAGCAAGAAGCTCAAGTGCATGCTCAAAAATTGCCGGGTCTGGTTTTCCTTTTCCAAAAGCCCCAGAAACGACAATGTGCTCAAAATAGGTCATGAGTTTTGGTGTGATATCAAGCTTTGTCTGTTGTAATTCGGGGGATCCGTTCGTTAGCATCAGCAGTTGGTACTCCTCTTTTAACTGATCAAGCACCTCAAAACTATCCTCATATACAAATGCATTTTTCTTTCGCATCGCAGGAAAAGTTTCTGCCAGCTGATAACCGAAATCCGGATCATCAACTTCTAAATCATGTAGTCCTCTCGTCCAGGCTTCTTTACGATATTCTGGAACAATTTCTTTCAATTTGTGAAAAGACTCCCCCTCATCCCGAAAATCACCCCATAATCCTTCAAACGGATTTATTCCAATCATCTTTGTAAAAGCATATGTATCATAAGATGCATACAACTCCCGTGCATTTTCACGAACTTTCTCTTCTAGCTTAACAGGATCAGTATCATATTTTTGCTTTGCGAGTTCACAAGTGGCTTTAAAAGCCTCTTTTACACTTTTTTTGTCCCAAAGCAAGGTATCGTCAAGATCAAATAAGAGTGCTTTGATCATTTAATCAGCATCCTTTCCATAAATCCCCGCTCATTCCCGCAAACAAGTTCTTCTGCATATAATTAAATGGATGTATTTTACAAGGAGGGTTTTTTTATGTATTACGTCAATTATCCAGGTTATTATTATGTACCATATTATCCCAATGCCACATATTGGCCAGGTCGCCAGCAATATCCGCCTGTTGACGCCAACCTGTTAAATCAATCAGCAAATGAAACGAAAAAACTAATGGATGACGCGAGCATTGTTCTTAATAAACTTGCAGAATCACAAGAATATGATGCAGAACTAATGAAAGCTGCTCAAGTTTCAGATACCGCAAAGGTTGAGCAATTAATTCTCTCTACAGGCATTACATCAGACGTTGATATTAATTACAATCCTGATGGCTTACGACTGGAATTCAAATCACAAGTTGCTGACATGGATTGCTGTAAGCTGCGAATTGCATTACGCTGGCGTTAAATTCGATAAACAACTCTCGTACTGCAAATGATATCATGCAATCCTTTCTTTTCTTCATTCCATCCTGCCATCAGAAAGCCAATACCAAGTGGAAGTGCTGAGAGAAAATACGCAAAAAATCTTCCAATTGATTTCAGCATGCTAATTTGGGTCATCTCTACATTAAGCACTTGGATCCTGCATGCTAATTTCCCTGGTGATCCTTTATACTTGCTTGCAGTGAAAATAATTATAAAAACAACGACATAAATTAGATTTGAAATGTCTTCGGATGGCGATGAATACCAAGTATTTGCCTCGTTACCTGGTGAACTGAAAAACCGTTCGTCATTAATTAAAATGGCTATAATTGCTCCTATTATATATATCAAAATGCCATCAATTATATTTGCCAGGAATCTGATCCAGAATCCAGCTGGTTTGTATTTTTCCATAAAAATCAACTCCTTTTATCCATAAATAGTCATCACCTAGTACATACCCACTGTTCAGATAAAGTGTATAAAAATACGCTGCAATAGTTTATCAGTGACTTTTGATTAACTATTCATAACTTTAACATAAAAAACCATTAAATTAATGACTCTAAATAAAATTGCCCAATGGTTAAATAATAACCAAGCCTAAATTCCTGCCCTAAATCTTAGAAAACTTGGCATTCGTTAAAGGGATTCTTATGAAAGTGTATTTTGCTTTCTTAGAACCCCTTATACTCTAGAGTGCAAGCCTTTGGGCGAATTGCCTTGTGCAGTAAAAAAGTAGTTATACTTTCTTAACTGCCAAGAAATGAAAATATAAGAGGGAGAACTCCTCAGAGTATCTCCCCTCCATATTTATCCTTAGTTTACAATCTACAGACCTTTAATATCCTTCACAAGTTCAGGCAATCCATTATAAAATAAATGCCCCCTGTTTTCAATTGCACGTGGAGTAGCAGTTGAGAGTTTCTTCGTATACTCCTTAAAATGATCAAATGAAACTACTTCATCGTCCCGACTATGGTAAAAAAATACTCTTGGTATAGGAGGAAGCTTTACAACAAAATTTTCGGAAAGCATAAATTCTTTACTCTCCCAAAAACCATTCTTACCCCAGAAGGGTGCTGCGACACTGTGTAAACTGGATATCTTAACATGGCAATCTTCTTCAGATAAATATTTTAATAATACCGATCCACCCAAAGAATGCCCAATCAAAATAACTTCACCTTCTAAGGCCGCAAACTCTTTGCTAAGCAGCTCCTTCCATCTTGTGTATTCTGGGTTTTCTGGATTAGGCATTTCAGGAATTATCAATTTATATTCTGCATTTAATTTATCTTGCAAATACGCTATAAAATCAAAGCTTCCCTCGTTTTCACCCTGTGGTCCAGCACTATGAATGAATAGTATTTGTTTTTTCATGTCGCTCCTCCTTAAATTTTTATTAAAGAACATCCTTGTGAAATGCAAGAACAATATATCCTGTAAATCTTGCTAATTCTTTAATACTCGATTGAGAAAATTATTCATTAAGAGAGGGATTGACACTAGGATCGGCGGATCATCAAGTTGTGGTTCGCGAAGTGTCACATGTTGATGCGGAACAATTGTGTGTCTCTTAATAATTATCGGTGCCTTTAATCTGGCGCGTAATGTTGAGTACGGGAGCAGTATATCCCTTGCCTTCATTTCCCAGGATACAGATGTAGCCATCAAGTAATACGTGCCAGGTTTGACACCTGTAAAACAAAAAGTCCCCAATGAAGAAAGCAGCGTCCCATATAAAGGAAGCCCTTCAGGAATTGGTTTTGCAAATAAGCCGATAAGGATGACCCCTTCAAAAGAAGCATCTGCATGAACAGTACCCTCGACCTTTGCGTGTGTATTTGAAGTTAATAGTAAACTATCAGTCCAATCATTTAGCCCCTTTAACTTGCTTAACCGATAGTCTGCATGAACCGCTGAATTCCGAAATTCAGCCGGTGTTACGCCTACACGTTCAGTAAATCTGGTTGTAAAGGTCCCTAAACTTTGTTGTCCAATCTCCATTCCTATATCGCGCACACTTAAATTCGTACGTAACAATAAATCCTTTGCCCTTTGCAAACGGAGGGAAGAAACATAATAATGTGGCGGAAGGCCTGTTTTTTGCTTAAATATACGGGAAAAATGATACGGGCTATAAGCTACATACTTAGCCAGATGAGAAAGGGGCAGGGGCTCTTGGATATTTTCACGGATGTACTCAATCACTGCATCAATTTCTACAGCATATTGGTCAGTCATTGTTTCTACACCTCCGTGTTAAGTATTCTATTTTCTTATAAGAATTCCTTCTCTATTTTCGAAATTAATTCCCATCAAATAACTTGATGATATTTTTCTAAAAGAAAACCGAAATAGCTGAATAAACCAAATAAATTGCAATTATCTATTGCATTATCCAATCGTTTGTATTAAAGTAAGAAAAATCAAGTATTCAAATAAAATCATATATTTCTTATCTAGAGAGACGGAGGGATTGGCCCTGTGATGTCTCAGCAACCCGCCATAACTGGTCCGGTGCTAAATCCAAAAGGTAACAAATTACCTGAAGATGAGAAGATTGTTTGCGTTATTAGGGACCTTCTTCTTATCTGGAGGGTCCCTAATTTTTTTCATGAAAAGGATGATTAACATGGCAGATAAAAGTATCGAAACCAAATTAGCACAACTAGGCAATAATAGTGATAAAACGACAGGTGCAGTGAACCCGCCAATCTATTTATCAACAGCATTCCAACATGAAGGAATTGGCAAATCCACTGGATTCGACTACACGCGTACAAAAAATCCGACGCGAGCTATCTTGGAAGAAGGAATTGCAAAGCTGGAGGCCGGTGATAGCGGCTATGCCTGCAGTTCTGGAATGGCAGCCATTCAGTTAGTACTTTCTCTTTTCCGTTCCGGTGATGAAATCATTGTTCCTGAAGACATTTATGGTGGTACATACCGTTTACTTCAGCATTACGATGATGTCTATGATATAAAGACAACCTATTCGGAGTTTAAAGATGTTGACGTGACAGAGAATTTAATCACACCAAAAACGAGAGCATTATTCATTGAAACACCAACAAACCCGTTAATGCAGGAAATAGATATCAAGGAATATGCAGCACTTGCTAATAGACATGATCTGTTACTCATAGTTGACAACACATTTCTTACTCCTTATTTCCAGCGGCCGCTTGAACTTGGCGCTGATATTGTTGTTCACAGTGCCACTAAATTCATTGGCGGACACAATGATGTTCTCGCAGGCTTAGTCGTTGCAAAAGGAGAGGCAATCTGCGAAAAACTTGCAACAATCCATAATGCTTCAGGTGCTGTTTTGTCTCCTTTTGATTCATGGCTTATTATTAGAGGCCTCAAAACACTTGCACTAAGGATGAAGCAGCACGATGAAAACACCCGTAAAATAGCGAATTATTTAGCAAATGAACCGGGGGTTACTGACGTATTGTATTCAGGTAAAGGCGGCATTCTTTCATTCCGTCTTCAGAAAGCAGATTGGGTTGAACCCTTTTTAGAACGCCTTGAATTGATTACTTTTGCAGAAAGCCTTGGCGGGGTTGAAAGTTTTATTACGTATCCTGCAACACAGACCCACGCAGAGATACCGGAAGAAGAACGAACACTCCGCGGAATCGATAACCGGTTATTACGGTTTTCTGTTGGCATTGAACAAGCAGAGGATCTAATTTCAGATTTGAAACAAGTACTTTCATCATTGAAAAAGGGGGAAGCAAAGGAATGAGTAATAACAAGAATCAATTAGAAACAGAACTAATTCATGCTCCATCAAATTCGGACGTTGAACAGAGAACAGGTGCCGTTAATGTACCCATTTATCTGTCATCAACCTATCACCAGGGATCCTTTGATGGGTTTGGACCATTTGATTATAGCCGTTCAGGAAATCCGACAAGGCAAGCACTGGAAGAAAAAATAGCCCAATTAGAGGAAGGTGCCCGCGGCTTAGCATTTGCTTCTGGAATGTCTGCCATCTCGTCAGCTTTCATGCTGCTTTCCGCTGGTGACCATGTTCTAGTTTCAACGGATGTGTACGGCGGTACTTACCGATTTGTAACCGAAGTACTTACCAAATTTAAAATTGATCACACTTTTGCAGATATGACAAACCTGACTGAGGTTAACGATGCAATTAAACCGAATACGAAAGTCATCTATATCGAAACACCGTCAAATCCATGTTTAAACATTACTGACATTAGGGGCATCGTAAAAATTGCTAAGGCGAATGACTGCCTGACTTTTCTCGACAATACTTTCATGACACCACTTTACCAGAAACCGATTAACCTTGGTGTGGATATTGTGCTCCATAGTGCAACTAAATTTTTGTCTGGCCACAGTGACATTATTGCAGGTCTAGCTGTCACAAACACTGAAGAGCTTGGAGAAAGGTTGGCCTTTATTCAAAATTCCTTCGGCTCCATACTAGGCGCTCAGGATTCCTATTTGTTAATTCAAGGCATCAAAACGTTAGGCTCCCGTCTTAAGCAATCATCTGAATCAGCACTAAAAATAGCTGCCTATTTAACTAATCATCCATTAATTAAGAACGTATTTTATCCTGGATTACCGAATCATCCAGGACATGACCTCCACAACAGCCAATCTAAAGGTTCAGGAGCAGTCCTGTCATTCGAAATAGAAGATTCAGTTGCAGCGAAAACATTTGTCGAAAAAATTCGCCTGCCAGTATTCGCCGTAAGTCTTGGAGCAGTAGAAACCATTCTTTCGTATCCGGCAACTATGTCTCATGCTGCAATGCCAAAGAAAGAAAGAGAAAAACGAGGGATTAGCGATGGATTATTCCGATTTTCGGTCGGACTTGAACATGTGGATGATTTAATCGCAGATCTTGATCAGGCATTACAGGCTGCTTCGCAATTAGAAAACTTGGCATTCGCCAAGCCTTTGGGCGAATTGCCTTAGTTGCACTTATGCAGTAAGAAAGGAGTTATACTTTCTTAACTGCCAAGTAAAGAATCCACATGTTGTCGGATAAAAATTAACACTGTTTCCATGCTGCTCGCTCGAGTTTCCATGCTGCTCGCTCGAGTTCCAGTGCTGCTCGCTCGAGTTTCCATGCTGCTCGCTCGAGTTCCAGTGCTGCTCGCTCGAGTTTCCATGCTGCTCGCTCGAGTTTCCATGCTGCTCGCTCGAGTTTCCATGCTGCTCGCTCGAGTTTCCATGCTGCTCGCTCGAGTTCCAGTGCTGCTCGCTCGAGTTTCCATGCTGCTCGCTCGAGTTTCAGTGCTGCTCGCTCGAGTTTCCATGCTGCTCGCTCGAGTTTCCATGCTGCTCGCTCGAGTTTCAGTGCTGCTCGCTCGAGTTCCAGTGCTGCTCGCTCGAGTTCCCATGCTGCTCGCTCGAGTTTCAGTGCTGCTCGCTCGAGTTTCCATGCTGCTCGCTTGAGTTCCAGTGCTGCTCGCTCGAGTTCCAGCGCTGCTCGCTCATTCTTTATCAAGCCTATTTAATAAAAATCCTCCCCACTTACCTTTGAAACAGCTTTACAAAACTTCGCCCACTTCTTTGGATAATGATTGCTGCCAATCTTAATTTCACAGTGTGTATCATATTCGATAGTTAACCGCCAATATGAACCGTCCAAAACACCATCATGGTTGTACTCCTCTGCCCAGTTAACAAAATCACATTTATATAATTCAGCTAGAAACCATTCATTACTTTCCTCACTCATAGTGGCTATTTGATCAAATTCGTTAAATTCTCCAAACACAAGCGCACTGCGAACACGTCTATCCTTCAGATCAATCCACACTCTCTGAACAGAACCATAATCCATATACCCACCACTCTGTACATCAATAATCCGAATTCGCTCATAAATTTGTCGTCCTCTGTACTTTTTCCATTCATGACCGCAATCCTTGCACTTATATTTAGCATTACCAATAGTGACCGGCTGAAATGGTGCAGGTTCCATCTGCTTGTATTCCTGTCTAATGTCATATGTGTCTTTTGATTTGCACTTCGGACAAACAGGCGAAACAATCCGGTACTCATTCATAGAATTCTCTCCTCTGTCTATTGACGCCGCCAATAAGATAACGACACTTTTTACGCATTTTACATTTTTTGTAATTAATATAAAAACGTCGTTTAATCAATACTATAACTAAATATGAAATTCTGGAGGACTTAACAGTGGAACACGATACAAAATTAACAGCTGGTGAAGTTGCAAATTTATGGACTTCCTATATGCATGACAGTATGTGTATTTCCGTCTTTGATCATTTTTTAGAAAATGTACATGATGAGGAAATTAAGAATACGTTAGAATTTGCTAAAGAATTATCGGCATCTCATTTACCAAAAATTGAAGAAATTTTTAAAAAAGAAGAAATAGCCACTCCTCAAGGATTTACAGATAAAGACATTTACAAAGCGCCCCGACTCTTCACAGATGTTTTTTATCTTCGTTATCTGGAATGTATGTCGCGAAATGGGCTTATAGCAAATAGCTTGTGTTTAGGGACCGCATATCGTGAGGATATAAAGACAATTTATCAAACAATTATAAATGAAGCTGAAGAATTATATAACCGAACCAACAATCTGTTGAAAGAAAAAGGAGCTTTAGTTCGTACTCCAGTAATCCACTATCCACAGAAAGTTACGTATGTACAGGACGAAAGTTTTGTCGGTGGCACATTTTCCTTTACTAAACGGCCACTCTTAGCAATTGAAGTAGCACACATAGCAAACAATATTGAGTCGAGTCAAATATATAAAGCCCTTATTATGGGTTTTTCACAAGTTGCAGAAAGTGATAAAGTAAGAAAACACTTACGAGAAAGCATAAATGACACGGATAAATTTATTGATGATCTAAAAGAATATCTGGAACATGCTGAAATTGCCGCTCCCATGACATCAGATGATTCGATTACTAATTCTACTACCTCACCTTTTTCAGACAAACTTATGATGTTTATTATATCAACTTTAAATGGATTTTCCATTTCCTTGGTTGGTACGTCTTTAGGTGCGAGCGCTAGAAGCGATTTGTCTATAAATTATGTGAAGTTTGTATCTCATCTATCCAAATTCGCATTAGAAGGAACAAAATTAATGATTGAAAAAGGATGGTTAGAGAGACCCCCGCAAACTTTAGATCGAAATAATCTTATGAGAAAGTGAACTTCTAACATTCTCCATTTTTGCTGATGTCATTGTGTTTCCCTGCTCCTGGTACGGATTATTATTTATTATTCCGTTTTGTTTGGATATACTTTTATGTCAATAACTGCATTAAAGACTGCTAGGATCATAAAAAAAAAATAGACCCACATGGCTGGGGCGACTAAATATTTAGTATGATTAAAATAATTAATAAGCTAAAGTTGGGGACACCAATTATTAGTAATTTTTTAACCCATTTATTTTTGTCCTGTCTATCTTTTTTGGTCTCAGTATGATAATTAGCTCTGTTTCTGTCACCATCAACAAAAGCACCTGTTAACAAACCTGATAATACTAAGGGAATAACTGCCGCTGCAGCTATAAGTTTAAAAAATAAGTTCCAGTCACCAGTGATGACGCCGACCATCAGGGCAATAATTGTAAAAGATTACACCAATACCCAGATATTTCAACAACCTAACCCCTCCTTTTTTAATTATCGGTATTTAGCATGAGTAGGGTTAAATAAATCCTCTTCTGTATTTCTAACAATTGAGAAGTTTTCTACATTATCATGACCATGAAGCGTTTCATTGTGATGAAGGATTATCTGTTGTGCAGTTAGGTTATCGGAGTCAGAGGTAGAATGTCCATCTCCAACTAACGTAACATCAAAATGATTGACCGTCGCTGTCCTGACAGCCGTATCGATACAATGTTCTGTCTTACATCCCATTATTACAAGATGCTCTACGTTGTTCTCATTTAAATGATTGAGTAATGGAGTACCGTGAAATGAATTTGTAGCGGCTTTATCAAATACATCAGCAGTGGATGGAACTTTAATGCTTTTATGTATTTGAAATCCAGGACCTTCTCCATTCGAAACATCTAAATCTCTTATAAAAATAACGGAAACACCCGCCTCTAAGGCCTTTTCAATAACAGTATTAATGTTATTAACGACTTTCTCCTTATCAAAAACTTCGCGTTCCTCACTACTGCCTTCCATCAAATCCTGTTGAGCATCAATTACCAGTAAAGTTTGCTTCAAAAGCGTTCTCCTCCTTTGGACTATTAGAAAACATGGCATTCGTTAAATAATTCTTATGCAAGCCTATTTTGCTTTCCTAACGGCTAAAAATACGTAATAACCATCAGGACTAAACTAAAAACAGTATATAGAAGCGAACCATAAAATACGACACCCACATCTATTTTCATTTCTTCGCTTTTTTGAATTTTCCAGTTTGATTCACTTGCTTCAAAAGTTGCTGCTTTTGATAACGCTCCTCCACTACTATTAAAAAAGTAAATGATAATCGTTATCCCAAGACCAATTAAAAAACTCCATTCACTATATGAAAAAGAAATTATTACACTAGCAGCCCATATAATTAGTCCGATAACGATTGAAGACAATAATGAAAAGCCAATAACCTTCTTCACACATACCCCCTCCTTCTCTTTATTCCTACGAAGCATAAGCAAAAAGGTTTCAATTATACAGAATCTTCTTTAAAAACAGGTCAAGCCTATCGATGCAATTTGACAGCCTACTCTGCTGTTCTATCACGATAGACGAACAGGGTAATTACATTTAAAATGATAGTAACGATAACAAGAACTGCTGAGACGAATGCCACTGCACCGGTTGTGTCCATAAGAGCAGACCAATCCTCAATTTTCACCAGATGATTAGTATAGAAAATCTGGAAAATTAACGAAATAGCACAAGCACTTATGCTCATCACAGAAAGAACGACCCAATTCCTATGGTTACCTTTTTTATTTCGCATGAGATTGATAGCTGGAAGTATCCAAGCAATTAGCCCGAGCACGAGGCTGCCAACATTAAGCCAGCTTATCATATCTAACCCCCTTGTATTTTCAACATCTTCTTCCTCTTTCCCTTTTAGGCTTTTCTAAAAGTTTAATTCCATATTACTCACCTTTTTAGGGTTATGAGCCTGCAGCCATTTTTCTGACTCACTTATCATCCAATTTCCCATATCATCTAAAAAAACAATTAATTCACATACATTTCCTACCGGGTTAATTGCATATTGTAGTGCTTGTTCCATTTCAAATTCCTTCTCTGGATAATACGCAGAAAATATCTTGTACGCTGGGAATAAGTCTCTTGTGTATTGATTTTCTTTCTCTATTACAAGTGCAAGCCCTGCCCTAACTATAATTTTCATAATCCAGCTGCAACAATCCAAAATATCTTCAAGATCGTCATTACCATCAAGATCTTCTTTTGCTTGTTCAATTTGGTTCTTTAGGTTAACAAGATGTTCGTTACCAAGTGTTTTATCTGCTTTATAATTAGGTAACTGAGCGCTTAAATCTTCCCCAAATACACATACACTATGGGTCTTAACCATAAAAGGAATGATTGAAAACGTAGTCGTTTCTACTATATCGTCAATGTGATAGAAACTAAATTCAACTCCATTTACACAGCTAAATTTATTGTTTAATTCCTTTTCAACTTTGTCGATCCATCCATTGTCAATTTCATTAGTCACTTTATTTGTAATCGCTATTGTATCTAAGTCTGAGACACCATTTATCCCCAACCCACGAGGAACGGAACCTCTTATATATATACTATGTAAATCTGACCCCAAATGAACTTGGTAATATTCTGTTACTTCCTCAATTAGCCCTTTAAAATCAGGTTTAATCTTCTCAAAACTTGCATCATTTAAAATAGACCCATTCTCATCGGTTGGGCAAAAGCGTCCAATGTTTTTAATATTAGTCAACTTATCTCCCCTTCATCTTATCAGTTAGTTAACTGCTCCTTAGCATGAAAACTACATTATACAGTGGAATATACTTGTACATCTTGTCCGCGTAATACAATGTTTTTATCTAACTCCATCCCTATTTTATTCGCGATTTTTATAGAAGCCACATTATCAGGCTGAATCAGTGAAATAAACCTTTTCCTATCAAGTAGTTTACTTCCATATTCCAAGAGTGTCTTAGCCGATTCGGTTGCGTACCCTTTTCCCAAATGCTTACGAGATATCCAATAACCAATTTCCATTTCCTCATTACCTTCGATGGTTTGTGGTACTAAACCCGCGTGTCCAACTAAAGTTCTATCTTCCTTATCAACTAAAGCCAATAAACCCACATCTTCGCCAAATTCATATGTACTGTATATCCAATTCAGAAAATCCTGTCCACTATTTATATCCTTTGTTTCTCCATTGCCAATAAACCTCACTACTTCTGGGTCTGACAATAAAGACATAAGAAATTCAAAATCATCATCAGTATATGGACGAAAAAACAGTCTTTCGGAGGTGATTGGCAAATTCAACATTCCTTTCCACTTAAAGAATTGCGCCATTTCTAATGATAATGGAGTGTAGTATCTATTGCTACACTCCATTACTTTTTAGTTTTGAGCATCAGTTACAATAGTGAATGTTACGCCAAACTTGTCCATTAAATAACCTTGAGCGGGCGTAAAGGAGGTTTCCTCCAAAGGTCCGATGACTTTTCCGTCCTGTTGCAAGGCTTCAAAAATTTGTTTGGTTTTTTCCTCTTTACTCGTTGTCACATAGATAGCTGCTTGATTTCCTATTTGGCGAGAAAACCCCGGAGAATCGTAAATAGCAATATCTGTTTCACCAACTTTTAACCTTGCATGTGCCACAAGGTCCAAGATTTTTTCTGGGAATGACATTCCGGGAAACTCAGGAATCTCTCCATATGTTTGAATAGAAAGGACTTTCGCATCCAATACTTCTTCATAAAATTGGATTGCTTCCTTGGCATTTCCATCAAACATCAAATGAGGGATAGCTCGTAATGTCATAAACAGTCAACTCCTTATTTTATTATCTAATTCTTTTTTTATAATAACATTTATTAATGATTTGATTTCTTCAGAATTGCTATCTTATTAGGGCGTTATCCTTGAATATTTTCTTCACTTTTATATTCCAAAATGTCTCCAGGCTGACATTCTAAAGCCTTACATATTGCCTCTAACGTTGAAAGCCTGATTGCTTTTGCCTTTCCATTTTTCAAAATAGAAAGGTTTGCCATTGTTATTCCAACCCTCTCCGAAAGTTCTGTTACGCTCATTTTCCTTTTAGCCAGCATCACATCAATATTGATTATAATTCCCATGTTATTCACCTCAGACCGTTAAATCATTTTCTGATTTTAGATTAATAGCTGTTTGCAAAAGTCTTTGGAGCACAGCAGCAAAAACTGCAATCACCATTGAAGCAAAAATAACGACCAATCCGATTATTATCCCTGGTGCGTCGTCAGCCTTTGTAAGAAGATATAAGAATGGCATCTCTACAACATACAAAATAATAATTATGATTGCACAGTATTTTATAGTCTTTAAAGCCCTAACAGATAATTCCGAGAAAGCTTTGTTCCTGTCGATATAGCTTAAAAGTTTTAAAGTCTGATACAAAGCAATGAAAAACGGTATCATTGCAGCATACATTCCGATTAATACTGGATATTGCAAATTAGCCAGCTCAGGAGACTGCCAATATAGTGAATTTGGGTCAAACCTTGACAACCCAAATATGCACACGGCAAGAACCGGAGTTCCTATTAGAAAAACAGCTATCTTTAAAAAGAGTGTTGATCCTCGTTTCATAAAAAGCACCTCATTTAAATATATTAGTAATTCAATTTTAATACATAATTTATTGATTATCAATAAATAATTAATATTTATTAATATATTATTATCGTATTAAGTCGATTAACTTAAAAAAGCATTCCTTATTACTAAGAAATGCTCCACAACTTTAAGCTATTCAATTGTTCCTACGATACCTCAAAGGAATGTGATCTTCTCCAACTGCCCAAAAATAAATACCAGTCTTGTACCCGTTTGGCCCAATAAGCTTATTACTCTCTCTTCCACTTCAAGCAGCAATGACTGTTTCAGTGCTATTTCTAACAACTGTGGATATTTGTTTAAGTATAATACTATTTTTTGTCGTCATTCTCGTTAACTTCTAACACATTATTAGAGTTAATTGCAATTCTATCGTTATTAGTTGTTATAATTTCAAGGGGGTATACGGCAGCGAATTTATCTGAAAAAATCCATCTTCTTTTTGGTTGGGTAAGTATAATAAAAATTCCTTTTGAGTTATCTCCCATAAAATTAAGTGATGTCGATTTGAGAGGTTCATTGTCTCTTTCATGAATCCCAATATCAATTAGCCTTTCACCTGCATCTATTGCATCATCTACTGTCAGACCTATTTCACTAATGTTTAATACGCCCTTAGCAACTGAGAAAGGTTCCAACATTTCTCCAGATATAGAGTACCTTGATATGAACTCAACTATATTACCAGCAGGATCATAGAAGTATAGTGCATGTGCAGGAAAATGTGAAAAATCTGCTTCATCTTCGCCATCTTCTATGTTTAAACTAACTCTTTCTTTGACCCATGATTTCGCTTCATCAAATTTATTAGACGGAATATTAAAAGCAAAGTGGTAATAGGGTTTACCCTTTACGTCTTCTGATGTAAATTCCAATTCACTTGAACCAATTACAATTCGAAAACTATTTTCATCTTCATTAATTAAAGGGAACCCGAAGCTGTCAACATAGAACTTTCTCATTTCCGTTATACTTTCCGTATGTAAAGTTACTGATTTAATTTCCATTGTTTTAGCAGACTCCTTTAATAAGTTTTTAACGACCTGTATATGCAATGTAATACATTTATGCTAATAAATAAAATACTGAGTTTTAATCACAAGATATAATAAATAGTTATATCATTACTGTCAATTGACCTCCTTTCTTTTCCTGCTAATCTTTTAATAAATCCGTCTCTCTCCATTCTTCCAAGCAAATTACTTACAGTTGCTCGTTCAAGCTAAATTTTTTTCAGCCATACATTAGAAAACTTGGCATTCGTTAAAGGGATTCTTATGAAAGCGTATTTTGCTTTCTTAGAACCCCTTATACTCTGGAGTGCAAGCCTTTGGGCGAATTGCCTTAGTTGCACTTATGCAGTAAGAGGATTTATACTTTCTTATCTGCTAAAAAAGGACCAAAAAAATTGGTCCTTTTTCTTGAATCATTTTAATCATTCACATATTTAATAACAGCCATTTCTTTACCAAACCTATCACCATTATCAATAAACCCCAAGCTGGAATATAAATTATGTGCTTCCTTATTTTCTGAATGATAACCCACCACAATTTTTTTCGCATTTGGTAATTTAGACATATCTGAAATCATTAACTTAGTTGCTGCTTTTCCTATTCCCTTACCTTGAAAATTTTTATCAATCATAATTCTGAATACCCAATAGCCATCGAGTTCTTCTTTCTCAGTATTATACATTAAAAAACCAACTACTTTTTCTTCAAAATAGATTGCTAAAGGAATTAATGATGATTCGAACTTTGATTGAGCAATGGAAATAGCGTTTGATTCAATATACTCTGATTGTTCTCTTGTTAATTCTAATTTACAACATTCATACCAGTTTTCTGTATTCAATTCTACTAATTTCACCTTATCTGTACTCATAACTTTTCCCCTTTCGTATTTCTGGGAAACGCTAAACAATATTGTTAATTAGGCGTTATCCTCTTAAAACCATTCACGATAAAAGTTCTTATGTTTGTCATAATAATCGCCTCCCTTAACAATATTGTCTATAAATTCTAAAACGAACTTTTGACTTTTAAATTATATCATACTTTTATAAAAATTCTGCTTAATTCTTGTTTAACAATTCTGCTACCTTACAAGCATAAGTAAGAGAAACTTACGAAAAACTCATTGATAACCTAGCTAATTCATCGAACCTTATTATACAATACAAAAAGACCACCAAATCAGCCTTTAGTTCGATGGTCTTTTACATTATGTTTATTTGCAGTACCTCAAAGTTCAATCTGCTATGACACCCTTGAAAACCATTCCTTGATCAAGGTCAATAACTTCGAGTACATTTGAACTTTTTACATAAACACTTTTATATTGTGCGTGCCCATCTTCATCTTTTAAAATAATAACTCGCATCTGTTTATTATCCTCGATGACTTGAGCCTGGTAATCATCTGAATCTACCTGTTCATCCAGTACAGTGAATTCAGGCAGCACTTCAACCTGATGACTTTTTTCGGAAACTTCAACATTCGCTTTTGACTTTTTTGTTTTATCTATTGGTGATACACCGGCATCGGTTATACTTCCTGCAGACAATATTAGCGCTCCTGCAGCTGTAGTCATAAATAGTGATTTCATATGTTTTATCTCCTCTTCTATTTGACTACTACCATCATAATAAAGAATTTTAAGAAAAGGCTTTGAAGAAAATTAGAAATTGGTGAGAATTAGACAACAAATAGGTGACAAACATTTCCTTTTTGTTTCAAATCACCCTATTCGTTTCACACAAATCACTTCTTCTTCTTTGCCAATTCATCACGATCGAGGGCCCTTGGGGGTTCTTCAAGCCACTGATTTTTGATCATAATGTTTGCTCCATCTTCTGCGTACTTAAGAATTTCATTTAATAGCCTATTATAAGTAGCACCTAAATCCCTTCTCGGACTCATTGACATACTCGCTCCATAATAACCGACACTAAGTGCTATAAGACCAGTACTATAATACATCATTAATTTATCCGAAAATGTATATGTTGTAGAATCTGTAACAGTATCATCCATCTTTGCAGGAGCAGGCACATCATCCTCATGAAGAATGGATCCAAAAATTTCGCAATGTTTCTGAGATATTTCCTTACCTCTCATCAAAAACTTCCGTACATCCGTATTCTTCGCCACTTGACTAAATCCAATCATGGTAGCTGATCCCAAGGCATTTCGCTGATAATTACCAAACAAATTAACAATTTCTGATCCTGTCAATGGTCTTCTCTCTCCAAAGTATCCTGTTAAAAAGTTTTGGCTTTTTACAAAATCATAGCTTTCAGGTTTTGGTAAATATGGCATATGGATGTAAAGTCCTTTTGACTGCAGAACCGTTATCAACGTTTTAAGAAATCCAGTTTGTTCATAAACACATTCTGAGAAGTAATTAAAAACATCCACCCTGCCAGCCATTGACAAGCTAATACTATATGCCTCCAATGCAATTTGTGCACCTTGATGCAGGTAACGTAAGATATAGTCATCCGAATACAATTTCGGTGCATTGATGTCAACATCTTCAGTTGGTTTAAAACCATAAGGTATCGGATAATTGTCATTCGTAAATATTGCCCTTAATTTAATTAAATGGGATTGAGCTAAATCTAATGCCTGTTGTACAAGAGGTTGTACCTCACCATCAGAAACCTTCGCCAAAAAATATTGTAATTTACATTCCAGCGCACTATCATTCATATAAGCTGCCCATAACTGTGTAATTTCCGATGAGGTCAATTCCTGATTCTCGTTATTAATATCTTACACCTCCTAATAGTATAAATAATAATATTACTTTTTCCATATGAAGGGATTTTTATGTAATACAAAAAACCAGCCCACAAGTTAATGAGCTGGTGATACGTTAATAGTTTATTTAATTATTAAAATTGGACACTTAGCACGGTGGACAATATTTGTACTTACACTTCCCAGCAGAAGTTTTTTCACTCCACCAAGACCGCGACTGCCAACAATTATCAAATCAATCTCATGATCTTCAGCATATTCGCAAACCTTATCTCCCGCATTCCTCTGGTAATAATCTACCATTACATCCGTATACACGACTATGTCTTCTGCTTCGAATTCTTCTTTAATAGTCTCCATCTCTGGACGAAAGCTCTCCGCTATTTCCATTTCAATATTACGTGCCATAGCGACATTTGTGTTTGGGCCAGCTTGGGTTACCACTGAAATAACATGAACCTCAGTCTCAGGAACTCCAGCAGCCTGTAATTTTGCTTCCTGAAGCGCTTCTTTACTCAGATCAGAACCATCATAAGCTACGAGAATTCTTCTTTTCATAACAAGCACTCCCCTTCACCATATTAGGAAGGATTCTCCCTACTTCAATTATATCAAATGTGAAAAAGTGAAAGTATATGTTATTTTCGAAAAGTTTAGCAATATTATGACGGTTGATTTCACAAAAAATCCTCTCTTAATAAGAGGTGACATCCTGCATCAAATGTACAGCATTATTAATTTACCAATCTGTTTAAAAGTACACTATGTTCCCCAAATCCCCGTGACAGAAAGGAAACATCATTTTCTATATTAACTAGCCGATTATCCATTCTATCCATTCGTAGCTCGATAGCATCCATACGTTGCTCCAGACCAGTCATATGATGTTCCAGACCATCCATCCGCTGTTCCAAACCATCCATTCGTTGCTCCATGCTATCCATGCGCTGTTCCACGCTATCTAATCTATTTTCTACCATATCTATTCGACTATTCACTTCTGCAAAACTCTCGTGCATTTCTTTAAACCCTTGACGTACAATACCTGCTAATTCATCCAGATTAATTGTCATCACCGCCCTCTTGTTCTTGTAACTGATTATATCATATTTACTTAAGGTAATAGAAATGGTGAAAATTTCATTTTAGCCACCTTAAAAGCGAAAAAAACACTATAATCATGTAGGAGGTTTTGAGTTTCCCGATGAAATTCTTGAATCAAAATTAAAATTTAAACTTATTCTAGATACTGACATCTTATACTTCTATTAATAATATTTCGGTGCTATCATTAACCTATAAACAACTAAAAGGTCTGTGATCCTAATGCCCACACTAAACTACGGAACAACAACTATCAACTACATACGCTACAGCCAAAATCGTAAAGACCTGAAAATATCCGTTACTATTGTAAACGGGGTCGAAGTGTACTCACCTGATAATCTTGATGATGAAGATCTTAATGACTTACTTAAAAAGAAAGCACCCTGGATTCTTAATAAAATAAAAGAACTGAATCAGGTTGAGGCATCTATTCAGCCGAAGGAATTTGTCAGTGGGGAAAAGCTTCCGTACCTAGGACGTAACTATCGCCTTAAAGTCCAACGCGAGCCTGTTACGAATGCTGAGCTTTCCTTGTACCAAGGCAGGTTCATTGCAACCGTTCCAAAAAACTGGCAGCAAAGTCAGGTTCAAGAAACGTTAGAAAAGCAACTTATCCAATGGTACCGCCAACATGGTGCTAAAAAACTGCAGGAACGAGTCCATCATTACCAAATGCTGATGGATGTCACACCAGAATCGGTGAATTTCCGCACGCAGCATAAACGTTGGGGAACATGTACGCCGGACGGTGATATTTATATCAACTGGCGGTTGATTATGGCCCCAGTAAAAGTATTAGATTATGTGGTTGTACATGAACTTGCACATCTTAAAGTTCAGGATCATTCAGCCGAATTCTGGAAAATAATTAAGTCCGTTATGCCAGACTATGAAAAACGAAAGGAATGGCTCCGTGTAAATGGCATGTCCCTGCATTGTGTCGGATGAAAAATAGAGCATGATACCTCATTGGTGTCATGCTCTTAGCTTCGATATAAATTATTATTCCTTATCCGGATCTATTCCCCGAAAAATTTCATGAGAGGTTTCTGTATTTGCTTACTAACGTTACCATAATTAATTTTCCTTTCTTAAATTTTATAATAATTCAGTCTTAAGTCGTAGTTGAAATCGGTCCCAGTGTTATTAACTATTTACGTCATATACGTTAATGTTAGTTACTATAATAATTAACATGGGAGAGGGTATATATGGAAATTCCAAAACAAAAAGTCCAAAAAGTTTTCGGTGACGTTACAAAGAAAAAGCAAATACATGAATCTGTTCTTCTCATAGAAAACTCAAGTGGAGATGTTTCATACAGTCTTGGATATGGGGGCAGGGATGCAGATACACCATTCCTTATGGCAAGTATTACAAAGCTGTTCACAACCACTTGTATTTTTATTTTGAGAGATCAGAGAAAACTGTCACTTGACGATGAAATAACCAAATACTTAAAAAAAGATACAATAAGTAACCTTCATGTCTACAAAGGCCGAGAGTATTCTGAGCAACTCACACTCTCTGACTTATTATTTCAAACAAGTGGATTGCGGGATGCCATTGAGGAAGGCAGTAATGAGTCGAAAAAACGTGCTATCTATGAGGATGTGCTAACTGATTTTAATGAAACCATAAAAAATACGAAGAAAATCCAGCCACACTTTGCACCGGGGATGGGAAAAAGAGCTCATTACACAAACATAAACTTTGAAATCCTCGGTAAAATAATTGAAATCGTCACTCATTCACCGTTGGAAGATGTATTTAGACAATTTATCTTCGACCCTCTTGGGCTTAAAGATACTTATCTCCCTCAAAATGAGGATGATTTTGTCCCGCATGTTTATTATAAGGACACTGCGCTCTACCGTCCAAAATTACTTAAAAGCAGTCGCGCGAGTGGCGGTTGTGTTTCTACGGCTCGTGAATTAATGGTATTTCTCAAGGCTTTCTTTAGAGGAAAGTTATTTAATAATAGTATATTTCATGAACTAAAAGTAAATAACAGGTTGCAGGCTTCTATGCTACCAATTCATTACGGTGCTGGATATATGAGAATTCCACTGAATGGTCTTGCTACACTTTTCATGGGAAAAGGTGAGTTAATTGGTCATTCTGGTTCAACAGGTTCCTTAGCATTTTACTATCCCGAAAAGGATTTGTTTTTTATTGGAGATGTCAATCAAATGGAAAACCCCGCAACTCCTGTACGGCTGGTGATGCGACTTGCCATGTCTATGAAATCATAAAAATTAAAGTACTTTCGAATAACGGGGGCTAATCAGGAATAAGGATTAACGGCCAAACCGAAAAGGGCCAGATTTCTGAATGTTATAAAATTGGTTTTCTAGTAAATTAGTTCATACTTTCTCTTTATTTTACTCTTATATTTTATTAGAATCCGTTTCTTCATATAAAACCCTTGATAATTAAGGTTTTGTAAAACTACCTGTGATTTTGATTTTTGTTATCCGCCCCGTTATTTTTCATTCTTTTATACAACACGTAAATCGCATTGCCAGCCACCAATAATACAGAGCCGGTCAAGCCCCCGTATATAGAAGGTAGATGGGGCACATCAGGCAGAAATATGAGTTGACTTCCAATACTAACCCCGATGAATGCCGCTACAGCCATTATGCTCAGTCCCCATTCAGAATCCTTAAGTTTCTTCTTTTTTTTCATTTTATTCATACTCCCTTCCTTGAATTTTTTCATATATAACCGGAGCTTTCCTATATTAGAAAACTTGGCATTCGCCAAGATTTCTATTAGTTGAAGGAATGCAAGCAACCTTTAAACATTTAAGATAAAGTCTTTCGAATTTGTAACTTAAAAATAAAAGACATTAAGCATACCATGGAATAAACTTGCTGGAATTACACTATTTGATTTCTCTCGAAGCCAAT
The DNA here is from genome assembly GCF_017873675.1 of Virgibacillus litoralis. Taxonomy (GTDB): domain Bacteria; phylum Bacillota; class Bacilli; order Bacillales; family Amphibacillaceae; genus Lentibacillus; species Lentibacillus litoralis. Next base: position 405,202 of record NZ_JAGGKK010000001.1, read on the forward strand.
TAATAACAAAGGAGAGAAAAAACAATTGTCCACAATATAATATTGTGTTAAGAAATATATCGTCCGAATACTTATATAAAACAGCCACTGGAATGTGCCAAGTTGACCAAATGAGTGCAGTAACAATGTAAGTTTTAAGTCTGCTTACAGGAATCAATTCGTTCCATAAAAAACCACGCCATGTGACTTCTTCTAATAATGCCGATAATGTTGAGATAGTTAAACCTATCAGCAGCATTTTAAAAAACTGTTCGATAGTCCAGTTGAAGTTAAATGACATAAATATAGGGATAATTACTGCTATGATATACCACTTGAATTGTCCGATCGATAAACCGAGTGTCGGAATTATTTTTTTCCTGTAAATTACTTTTTGTATTATAACAACAGTAAGTAAAGGTATCGCCATGGCATACCCTGAGAATTTATTCGGATTAATTGTAAAAGAAATTATAAAATGAAAAATCAAAGTTAAACTAAATGTTATTCCAATAAATAGCGTTACTTTTCTAATATCGACTTTCACTTAGCACCGCCTTTCTTAACACTACAACATCTTTTTTCACACTAAACAGGTTCGTAAGTGCAATAAGCTGATCTCTTATTAAACAAACAAAAGTAACCTATAAGATAGACTCTTTAAGCGCCTATTCTTTAGGGTGCATTTTAACTGAACTGAGATTTTTCTTCTATTTATTTTCAATTGCTTCTTCAACTAAAAGTACCCGATTGTTTAAGTACATTCTTTCACAAAGATAACCCATAATCTTCATTCGTTACAGGAATGCGCCCAGTTTGTTTTTACTATAACTAGCACTAAGTATAATGCACCAGAAATCAGTTTTCTCTGTTTTTAAGTTGTAGACGATTTAGAATTGGAAATCCCCATCCTTCATTAGCAGGACTTCAGTTCCACCTTCTTTAATGCCCACTACTTTCATATCTTCGGTACCAAAGGTCACATTGACTAACAAAAGTGAAGTATTCAGACCCGCTGCCTTCAACTCTTCCTCAGATTGGTCAATGCCATTTTGAATATTGGAGGGAGATGCATTTCCGATTCCAATATGACAGGACGTATTTTCATCAAACAAGGTATTGTAAAAAAGAGTATCTGCCTGAGCAAGAGGAGATTTATTAGAGACCAAGGCAATTTCACCCAGATAATGTGAACCTTCGTCTGTTTCGATGAGATTTTGTAACACTTCTTGTCCCTTTGCGGCATAATAGTCGGTAATCCGTCCATCTTTAAAAATTAGATAAAATTCCTTGATGACACTTCCCCCATAGATAAGAGGTTTAGTACCTACCAATTTCCCATTCACCTTATTTTTATGGGGAGCAGTAAATATTTCTTCTGTAGGAATGTTCGGAAAGAAAGGTATTCCATTTTTATCTATGACACCCCCACCGATATAAAGATGATTTTTAGGTAGACCAATTAATAAATCAGTTCCACGGCTATTTGTAAAATGCAGGGCTTCAAATCGGCTCTCGTTTAGGAATTTTTTTCGAGATTCGAAGGCTCTATTGTGACTCTCCCAATCTTTTATAGGATTTTTCCCATCTGCCCGAGATCCTTTTAAAATTAATTTCCATAATGATTGTAAAGCTTCTTCTTTACTTAGATTGGGAAATACTTTAGTTGCCCATACAACGTACGGGACAGCTAGAAGACACCAGCGTACCTCGTGGGATCTAATTTTCGCATAATAATCTCTCAATTTGGTACGAGAAGCTTTTTGGAAACGACTTATCCTTTCTGTAGAAACCTCCTTAAAGACATCTAAGTTTTCAGAAATAATATGGATGTAAGCAGCACCTGCATCGTCCCACTCCTTAAAACGGGCAGCCTGCCAATCAGGAAAATGATCGATGACACTATCTGCTGCATTTAAGTAAAATTCTTTGGTAGACTGTTCATCTGTCCAATCTATAAATACTTTTGAAGCTCCTGCCTCGTAGGCTACCGTTTGGATTAGACGTGCAAACGTAGCATTTTTTATATCACTATGAATAATCAATAATTGATTTTTTTGCAGATTTACACCAGCTCTTACAGCAAGTTCTGCATACTTTTTTAACTGTGCTTCACTTATATATTCATATATTTCTTTAATCATTTAATAACTCCCCTGTGAGATTCTTGTATAATTTCACTACAGAACCCTGACCTACATAAACCTGCTTCTATAGTTGAACAAGGAGTGCATTTCCTTATTTAAGGAAAGCACCTTTAGCTTAAAAGGATTGGTGTTCCTTTATAAATAAATTATACTCTTCAGTAAATTGTTCTACTTCTTCTAAGAAAGGGTAATGATTACTTTTCTCAAAGATAACTAATTTTGAATTAGGTATTCCTTCCTCCATTTCGATAGAGTATATTACTGGACATTGTACATCATTTCTACCACAAATTAATAAAGTGGGTGTTGATATAAGCTCCAACTTTTTCGTTACATCATAAACCTGCAATTCTCGGCTGAAAAAGTTCATACGAATTGCAGACATCCCTTTACTAATGTTTAGGTAAAAAAGCTCATCATATTTTTCAGGGTCGAATAAAGATAGTTTAGTTCTTTCTACTTTTAGTTGTTTCCTTTTTTCTGTTGATAAATCTGAACGTTTTAAGGTTTCATTGAGTTCTTGCATTCTGTTAAATTTAGAGTGTTTAGGATTATAAATACAATCCTTTGAGAACGTCATATATTCTCTTGCGGCAGCTCCGACAATCACATTATATTTAAGGGAATTTGAAAAGTATATTCCGTAGATTATACCTAGCATACCTCCAGTTGAATGCCCAGCAAATCCCCATTTATCAAATCCTAATTCTTCTCGAATAGCTTCTATATCAAATATTGTCTCTAAGAAACTTAGTTGATAAGGTTCTATGGCTTTCTCTGAATTACCTGCTTCTCTTAAATTTATCAAAAATACTTTATTTGTTTTTATAAATGTCTCTGCAAAGTAATCCCCTGTCTGATTAAATTCTGAATAATGATGGGTAACACAAAGTGGTTCTCCTTCACCCTTTACAAATACTTCGAATACCCCACGTGATGTTTTAAGTAAATTCCTTTCCCAATCCCCCATTAAAATCTTCCTTTCTTATTAAACAAAACTGCTGCTATAGTTGACAAGGAGTTCAATCCCTTATTCAAGGAAAGCACTCGTTTGTTTAATACTAGGATGGAAACCAATCATAAACATTTAAAAATACGAACGATTTCTTTAATTACAGAATCAACTTCCTCATTATCTTTAATTACAAATAAATGGTCTGCTTCCCCTACTTCTGGGTCCACAACATCTTCTAATTGAGATTCAAATTGTTGTCTCAAGAGCACTTCCTTAAAGTTTGAATAAGGTCCCCTGAATATATTTGTACTTCGGTGACTATGGATAACTCGGTCATAGATAATTTCATCTGGAATATCAAAATGAACCAAGATACGGACAAACTCATCTTTATCGTATATTTCTTCAAGCAAATACTTTCTCCCTCTTCTAGTTCTCTTTCTAAATCTCTTGCAAATGTGCTTTTCCCACTATGGGTCTTACCAACCGTAATAACTACTAACCTTTTCATTACTCTTTTTTCCCCTCTACCTATTCTGGAAGATAGTATTATCTCTAAGTATTACGATTAGAGAACACATCAACTTCATAGTGTTCTAAATCATCTTCGGATAAATTAGTTTTTAAATAACTTTTAACTCTAGGTACATTATTTTTATCATATACGTTTATTGAAATTGTGGGATTTTTACCGCCATTAACTATTGAAGTGTTATGTACTTGATATTTATCCGAAACTTCACCGACAACTTTCTTTACTTCTGTACTGATCGCAACCTCTCTATCCAGATTTAATTTATTTTGTGTATACCAAAAACATACAGACACAATAACTACACTCGTTAAAACTAATATACCTAACTTACCTTTCACTCCCATTTTTATAACCCTCCGTAGCTTATTGTTTATTTGTTATAAACATTATTTCACAATCTGCTCTGAATGTTAGACAAAAAGTAAATACCACTCTTAACTATCCTGCTCCGTTAAGTACATTTCTTCACAATCTCTGTATTTATTTTAACATAAATATTCAGAATACCTTGTAAATCAAGAAGAAGCTAATCGATTTCCAATTTAATGGTAAATTTATGTATGCCGATTTGCATACGAATTTGTAGGTCGAAATGTAGACATACACTAGCTATTGTTATCTAACAACTTAGGGTGCAAATTACACTACAATATTAATGATAATTAAACCAGGAACACTATTCACCAACAAAAAAATGATCATCAAATTGACATACAAATTGATGATCACTTTACATTATATTTTAATGTTTGTGATAGGTAACGAAACTCGGAATGGCTGTTCACACTCCTGCTCCACTAATACGCAATATGTTTATAATGCACTTCAGCAAGATCCATCAGTTGTATGGCAAGTGCTTCTACTTTTGCACCGGGACAGTTATATTTGCGCAATTTCTTTTTGATTTGCCTGCGCATTTCGCGTTTAACGTCATCCTTTACAGTCCAATCGATAACAGCGTGCTCTCTGATTATTCCTGTAACGATATGCGTCAGGTCTTTCACGTCTTCTTGTTCGAATTCTTCTAGTTCCTTTTCAAGCATTTGGTAGAAAGGGTATTCCTTTGGTTCGAAGCCATGCTCAACACTTTCTTCTGCATTATTGCGCATGACATTTATGACATCACGGTATTCTTCCAGCAATTCCTCAATGGTAAGTTGTCGTGTCTTGCGTTGTTCAATCAATTCCTCTAATCGTTCTTTCAGCGACGTATAGAGCACTGGATTTTCATCCAGCTTAACCCGTATTTCATGCTTAATCGCATGCTCCATCTCAGCTGCTTTTGATTCGGGTGACTTTATCTCATCCAACTTCTGATCAAACCGGTTCGATAAAATATCAATCGGCTCAACTAATACATGAGGAGTCGTTGCATATACATGCTCCTCGACCAATTCCCTTACTTTCGCGCCACAGTCAGAAATATCCATTCCAGTTTCGACATGATACCTTGACTTAGCCAATTTACGAATCTTCCCTAGCCACTTCAAATCGTCTACATATGGCTTTGCTTTTGGATTTGGCAATACCATATCCATGCTTTCGGAAAACTTCTGAAAAGCTGTATCGAATTCATTGCGGATGTCTTCTGGTGCCAGCACCATCAAGCATGCTTCGAGATTGTCTTTATTTTTATAGTCAAAAAAACGCATTGCCTTACGATGTCGTGTTTGCAAACGCGGGATTTCCACATCAACTTCCCGCAATGCACCTTTAATATCTTCCTCATGGAAAACACCTAATGCTTCCTCTAAGAAACGTGATACCCCATAATAGTCAACAATTAAGCCATATGTCTTTTTGTCATATGTCCGGTTTGTTCTGGCAATTGCCTGGAGCAGATTATGCTCTTTTAACGGCTTATCCAAATACATAACCTGTTCAATCGGTGCGTCAAACCCAGTTAACAGCTTGTCGCAAACGATCAAAAAGCTTAACGAGTCTTCACTCATCGGCTTTTTAAAACGTTGAATAACCTGCTTTTCCTCTAGTTTGGCTAAATGATGCTCCTTCATCTCTTCCTCATCATTATGTCCACTAGAGATAATCACCTTGGATTCATAATCACTGAGTTCATCCAACATTTGTTTATAAACAATAGCAGCTTGCCTAGATATAGCAACAATTTGAGCCTTGAAACCATTTGGCTCTATGTGAGTTTCATAGTGCTCAATCATATCCAATACAACCGAACGAATTCGCTTCGGTGATGCGGTAATGGTTTCTTCTGTTGCATACTTCTTTCTAATCCGCTCCCGATCTTCCTCCGAATACTCACGGAAATAACGGTCAAATAACTGATCAATCGATTCACCATGAACATGTAAATCAAACATTCGGGCTTCATAAAAAATCGGTACCGTTGCCCCATCTTCCACAGATTGTTCAATCGAATATTTATCAATATACGTTCCAAACGTTCGAAATGTACTCTTATCCGATTTGTCGATTGGCGTACCTGTAAAACCAATATAAGTAGCATTTGGCATTGCCAACCGCATATTCATAGCAAGTTCACTGTATTGAGAACGGTGGCTTTCATCGACCATAACAATAACATTCTCAGACTTAGTGAGCTGCGGATATTCTTTCTCATCTTCAGCTTCCTGAAACTTCTGCACAAGCGTCATGACTGTCGATCCTGGACCTTTTTGTAGTAGGGTTTTTAGTTCTGAAACAGATTCAGCCTGTTGCGGATTCGGAAAACCACACAGGCGGAATGTATTCGTAATTTGCCGATCTAAATCCTGACGATCTGTGACAATCACAATGGTAGGGTTTTTCATTTTAGCGATACGTCTTAACTTGGTCGCTAAAAAAACCATCGCAAGACTTTTCCCTGAACCTTGTGTTGCCCATACCACACCACCACGATGCTTGGGATCATCAGCATGCAAAATACGATCAATTGCTTTATTTACTGCACGATACTGCTGGTAACGTGTCATCTTCTTAATAACTTTACCTTCATCCGGTTCATAGACAATAAAATTTTGAATGATATCAAATAACCGTTCCTTCACCAGCATACCAGTTAGTAAAATATCCTGAGATGATGGACTGGCACCGATTTCCGCAACGGTTCTAGGATAGGGATCCTTCCATTCACTGTAATGCTGCAATCTAGCACCAATTGTTCCGGCTCTAGCACGATCATTACTAGTCGAAATCATAAACTGATTATACGTAAACAGCTGTTCATTCTCACGCTGGTAACGAAGAAGCTGTTTCACACCTTGCGAAACCTGCTCATCTGGTGGTAATGTCGGACTCTTGCATTCGATCACAACCAAAGGCAACCCATTCACAAAAATCATCACATCCGGGCGAATCGTTCCCAAGGCATTTGTAATCGAAAATTGATCCACCACGAGAAACTCATTGTTTTGGATATTATCAAAATCAATGAGTTTAACCGTCTGGCTTTTACGCCCTTTGCCAAGATCCTGCTGTACGGAAATCATGTTGATTAATAGCTCATGAAAATCCTGGTTCGCCTCCATCACGTTTGTTGCTTCCATATGTGTCAGCGAACGAATAACCTTGTTCAGGTTATTCTCGGACAGCCATGGATTTAACCGCATTAAAGCATCCATCAGTCTCTTTCGCAAAACAATTTCCGCCTGTGTATCCCGTTCCTCGTCTAAAGAGACTCCGTGGACATACGTATACCCAAGACTTTTCAGATGATCAATCACTCTATCTTCGACTAATCCTTTCTCATTCCAGTCTTGCGAAATACTCATGTTTCCACCACCTCTTCATTGTCGATTGGGACACGGACTTTTCCGGTTAGGAGGTCTTGCATAAGGCCTTGTTTAAGGAATTTTAATTTCACGCATTTTTGTTCTTCACTCGTGATTTTTTTATCAATACTTCCCAAAATGGTTACTATTTTCTCCTGTTCATTTATTGGTGGGAGAGCTATTTCATAACTTTCCATAAAAGACTTTGTAAGATGTGCAAAAACTGCTCCACTTTTTTGGTTATTGCTTTCGTTTGATAAAAAGTGTAACCTATAATAAAAAAACATCTTATCTATTTTATTTCCACATTCAATTTTCCATATATGATAATGATAAATAGCTTCCGGGCCCTGCCAAATGTATGGACCAAATGTTGCTGACCAAGCATAAACTAAATCGCCTGTACTTATATATTTATTTTTATTTAACTCCAAATTTGAGTAAACATAGTTTCCTCCCCCAGTAAGATTTTGAATTCGAACTACGGGGGTACCTTCCTTCACAAATTCTTTTTGTTTATATGCACGACCATTAAAAAATGTAGCTACATCACCTTGTTTTAATACTTCCCACTCTTCAGGTATCTCTCCTATAGGTGTTTCCTTAAATTTCGTATGCCCAAATCCTTTTGTTAACAACTGTTGCATCATGCCTTTTTTTACCTTTTCTGTTTGCTTGATAATTTGCTCTGTCTTCTCAATCGCCTCATCTACAGAAGACAGGATTGCTGCTATTTTTTGTTGTTCTATTAAAGGAGGTAATTGGATAGGAAATTCCGAGAATAATGATTTTTTTATTATAGGTACAGCTTGATTAGAGATATATTTTCTATAGTTTTTAAAATTATATTCAATAGTATAGTATATAAATTCATTATAACAAATGTTATAACATGCTATTGAATTGATTTGTTGATTGGTACTTAATTCCTTTTTAGCAACACCGACCTTTCCAATTGTTGAGCCAATACAAGTAACCAATATAGAACCTTTTGGAATATGACGTGTTTTGTTAAACCCCTTTTTAGATAGTTGCTTTTGAGTTGTACTCACATATTTAAATGTGCCTAAATCAATAGGTGACACAAAAAGATATTCATTACCGTAATTTTCTTTATCTGCAGTTTTTGGAGTAGAACCAGTAATAACATTTCCAATGTCTGCTATATCACTAATATCCCAATCTTTTGGTATTTCTCCTAACTCAGTTAATTGATATTCACTCACAATACCCCAGCTCCTTTAAATACCCATACATCCTACTTTCTATCTCCACTTGTTCTTTTTCTAACTTTTGGAGCTCGACTAATGCTTCAGCTACATCTATTTGTTCTTCCACCTCAGTAGTATCAATATAGCGAGCAATATTTAGGTTATAATCGTTTTCCTTAATTTCTTCTAAATCAACTACTCGGCAGTATTTTTCTTGGTCTTCCCATGAATCATAGGCCTCAACAATTTTTTCAATGTCTTCAGTTCTTAAGACGTTTTGATTCTTACCTTCTTCGTAGTCCTTTGAGCCATCCAGAATAAATACTTTGCCTTTATTTTCAGTATCTTTATTCCGATTTAAAATTAAAATACATGCTGGAATTCCAGTACCATAAAATAAATTGGAAGAAAGACCAATAACCGCTTCAACCAAATCTTCTTCTAACAAACCTTCACGGATTTTACCTTCTGCTCCTCCACGGAACAATACACCATGAGGCATTACAACTCCTGCTTTACCTTTATGATTCAAAGTAGAGATCATGTGCTGGATAAATGCGTAATCACCTGCGTTTTTAGGAGGGATACCAAAACGGAAACGGCCATACTCATCACTTTCCGCTTCTTCTCGACCCCAATTTTTCAAAGAAAACGGTGGATTGGCAATTACGCGATCATAAAGAGACAACTCCCCATCTTCAGCAATAAGCTTTGGATCACGAATTGTATCCCCACGCTCGATTTGGTGATCGCTTAAGCCATGCAGCAACAGATTCATTTTACAAATAGACCACGTGTTTAGGTTACGTTCCTGTCCATGTAACGATAGATTACGTGGGTCGCCACCCTCACTTTTTATGTAATCCACTGATTGAATCAACATACCACCAGAACCAGCAGTCGGATCACAAACACGCATTCCTTCTTCAGGTTTTATTAAATTAACAATCAACTCAACGACTTTGCTAGGCGTGTAAAATTCGCCGCCCTTTTTACCTGCATCATCGGCAAATTGCTTGATTAAATATTCGTATGCACGGCCAAGCATGTCGGGTTCAGATAAGTTACCTGTTGAAAGATCAATTGAAGAAAAATGTTGAACAAGCTGAAGCAATAATTTATCAGGAAGTTTTTCTTTATCGTTGAAGTCAATACTTGCAAGCACACCTTCAAGTGAAGTGTTTTCTTCCTCTAGCGCCTCAAACGCCTTGTTAATCGTGTTACCGATATCTTGTGTCTGACTCTGAATATGTTTCCAACGAGCACGATTAGGCACAAAGAATTGGTGCTCATCACGGTCATACCATGCGTAATCATCACCCTCTTCTTGTTCAATTGTCTCAGCAGTTTCAACAAAATCATCACTCAAGCGTTTCAAAAATAATAAACCAAATATGTAATTTTTATAATCAGAGGAGTCAATGCTCCCACGTAATATATTAGCTGACTCCCATAAATGGGATTCCAGTTGCGGTAAAGTTAATTTACTCATTTTAATTTCCTCCATATGTATAGTTCTATGTTACTAATTATAACAGAGATGGGGGCGGGAGAGTATGTGTTTGCGGTTGATTGGTATAGGGTGTCATGTTTTTGTGTATGATAGAAAAGGCATACTGGGATTAGTAAGTTTTAAAAGTTCATTCTACAATTGAGTTTGCTGAGGCAAAATACATTATTTATACCGTATTTATAAAACCAAGTATCTAGATAAGTGAACTAGTTATAACTAGTGTTGATAAAGAACCTAAGGACGTTGAATTTACTACTTTTCTGTTATATTGTTTATTTAAATTAGGGGTCGCAGCCTCAATATAAGCATGGATGCTAGGATAATAATACTCATAGTCATATTTGAAGTATCATCAACAAAAAGTAAAAATCATACGCTAAGCAAATTTAGTCTCATAAAAATTCCGTTTCTATCCATTACTACATTTGAAACCCAGGTTAAAATTGAATGAAAACCAAGCAAAAATATCATGACCTCTGTTACTTTTGATTCCGTTTTCCACATGATCTTGATATGCCTGAAAACGTCCCTCCGAATATCTCCCTTCTTGATCTGTTACCATCGCTGTTGGGGGAGTAGCGGAAAGGAAAATTATACGCATAGTGAAAATCTACCTTACGTAAATCCTCCTTTATTTTTGTTTCTGGGCACACATGTTCTTCCTTGCTTCTCATCTTTTTAATACGCGGGAGTATTACATTTTTATAAAACACTTGCTTAAAGTTGCCATTCACTTTTATCGATAGCCTATCAGCATCAACTGACATGTTATACTATATCTGCTCATTTTAATAGATTTCCCTTTATAAAGAGTGATAAAAACCACTACAAAGTGCAGTGTCGTAACTAAATGATTAACCTTCTTCTATTTCTATCATCTGTACTCGTAATCCCCTTATAGTTTCAATAGACCACACCTCAGTACAACCCCTAATATTGCCTATGTTTATTATTACATCTTCGTCTGAAAAGTCTGCTAATGCAATTCTATACTCTTTTTGCAATTTAAAGAAACCTCTTTTATAAAACAAACCTAAGAATGGATTACCTTCATACTTTTCATATTCTAATGGATGAGTTTGCTTCTTCTCATTATAATAGGTTATTAAATCCCTCTTATACTCATAACCATTTTCTCGTAACCCTTTATCAAACTGAGAGAAAAAATCAGGAAGTTTAAACAATATAGCATCTCTTTCAGGAAACTGTTCTAATAGACTATCTACAATTTCATCTTTTAATGTGTACGTGTCTCCATCTTTTATAAAGTCATTTTCTAATTTCAAATACGTAAAGCATAAAATAGGAAATCTCCTTACACCTTCATATGTATGATAAAATGATGCTGACCTTACATTTAAGGGATGTTTTTCACCATCAGGAGTTCCAATTATTATTATACTATTTTCTTTCTGGTTCGACTCCAAGCCCCTTCTTTGGAATCACCAATACCTTTATCTAATTGTTTCTTTTCTAAGTCAATAAATTTTCCGCTCAAACTAAAGTAAAAATTACCATCTAAAGTCGATTCAACATATTGCTTATCTACAAATTTTAATAAAATGCCCAAGTCACTTTTATTTATCAATATTAATCAGCCACCCTCACATTAAAATATTTACTAATGTTCTAACATGGAATAGATTATGGTAATCTATATAATCATCAACAAACGCTAGTTAGTATTATATAAGCTGGGAAAAGGGACTTGACCCTAGCTCCCTATTAATGGCTTCCTTAGTGTTCACTTAATAGATCGGCTTTAAATCTTACAGGTACATCAACACACAATTTGAAGATAACAGTGCATCTTCTGATCAATTAGTAACGAATTTTAATACTTTTAACAAGGGATTTAGCTGGAATAGCGTCTTTTTTTAATGCACCAGCAAGTTCTTTTGACTGAGAATGCCACAAATTAACGTTAAACTCCATAGGTAAATATGGAATAGGAGTGGGTTCCCAAATACCCCGTTCATAAACTAAGTTCCCATCTACATACCATTTGATTAAATTATTTTGCCACTGAATCTCGTACAAATGAAAATCTTCATGGGCATCAAATCCAAGATCAATTATAACTGGAGTACCTCTATAGCCGTATTCCATCTTACTGCCCTCTACTCCTGGATTAAAAAAGACATTTATCAACATCTTTGTTGTATCCTTACCCAAAAATTCTATGTCTATCTCTTGATGCGGACTATTACGAAATAGAAAAATTCCAGTGATTAATCCTGAAACATTTGTAGGACGTAATTCAACAGAAAACTTGCCAAATAGATATTTTTCCTTAGTTACAAGGGCTGCAGAAGTAAATGAACGTACTGAGGTTTTCTCACAATTGAAATTTAATTCCAATACATTGTTCTCAATATTGTTTATATTATTTGGACTAAATATAGCTAAATTGCTTGGGAATGTATCGTCCCGTAATCGCCATTTATTTAATCCAAATTTTGTTTCTTTATTTAAAGACAATATACTGCTACATTCATTGCCACTATCTGTTGTTTGTATCCCAAAATGTTTCTGATTAGAAATTATCCAAGGTAAGTCATCAAATTTCATCTTCTGCGCTTTAAATGTTCTTTTCTTATAAGGTGTAAGTTCAAGCATATCAGAGTCCTCACTTTCTGGGAAAGGTATAGCAGGATATTCTAGATATAAAAATCGACAAAGTTCTCCCCATTTATCTGAACAGTCTTTCGATAAATTAAGAATGTCGTTATTTGAAGCATTTTCCTCTATATTTTTTTCTTTCCTAGCGTAAATAAATTTAGCTTCAGGATAAAGCTTTCTAATTTCATCAATTTTTAATGATGCTAACGAACTTATATTCACATAAGCATTAAAAAAGTTTTTACCTTTTCTATCCCAAAATTTTTCTTCTTCAGATTCGGGGAGCTTATCCAAATTGTAACAACAAGTATACCCTAATATCATTAGGGCATTTGCTATCGCAGTGAGTCCAGAATCAGGCTCTCCAAAAGCAAAGACTGGGGCTTTAAGTTTGGGGACCTTAAAAGTACTTTGGTCATTTCCAGTATATATACCCAACTGAGAAAATATAGGCATGATTGAATAAGAATTAGTTGATGGGACATCCAGTCTTTGTCTAATAATTGAATCATTAGCAATATAGACATTCAATTTATCAAATACTAAATTTAACCAAAGATCAACTGGACCATACACAGGTAACATACTCAAAATTTTTTGTGCACCTTCTTTAGACAGTATATATCCCGATGCGTTCCATATTCCTTTATAGGGTTTACTAACCACTTCTTCATTAATAACTTGATTTTGATTAGCATTGCATTCCTTAACATACTCATATGATAGAAACAAAATATCAAATTCTTCATTCTGATTTCTTGTGAGTTGTTTCCATATGCTGTCAATTTCTCTACTAAATCCATATTTAAAATGGACGTCATCTTCCAAAATCAATGCATAGTTTATATTAGATTTAGAAATTAATTTCCAAATTTCTATATGAGATAACGCTATTGCTATTTCCTGTGGAGTCATATCAATTAGTACTGAACGAGGATCTAGCTGGGCAGAGACTTTGTCGTTTGGCTCAATAGCTAATTGATCAGCTAGAGAATATTTTGTAATTAAAAAATTACTATCAATTTTTTTTCAAGATACCTAGCATCTATAGCTGAGAATCTTCTTGTTAAACTGAATAAAGTATTCGATTTATTTAAAAAAATTCGCTTTAACTCTTTACTTATTTGTTTCCATCTATGCGGTTTCCTGTCTAAGTTTATTACATAAATTCTCCCAATTGCACCATTTTTATTGGCTGAAAACGCCTTTGTTTTTGGATGGATTTCCAATAGTCGTGATAAATAACTCAATCTAAATCTGAATCGATTTATAAATTTCTTTCTGTCTTTAATATTCATTTTGAAAATACATCCTATCTACATAATATCTCCTAACCATTTTCTCCAATTTCTCTGATCCTTTCTATACTTTAAATTCCACTGAGGATTAGATATATCATCCCAGTTCATTATTATTTCAAAGTCTAATGGACTACCTGTATTTTTTCTATTAAGAAAATATTGAACCACACTCGCACTAAAATTACCTGGACCAGCAATTGATTGTATATCTTTCAAATCTGTACACTCATCTAAAAGATTATAAGTTGCTCTATTCAACGCTAATTCTATTAATGGATGCTTTGCGGGTGCCAAAATTGGGTCATTATTTACATAGTAAATATAATTTGGATTAACCCCCGAAAAGTGATAAAAATCATTAATCCTTACCATTTGATCAGTTGAAAGATCGTAACATAAAGGATGAACTTTCAAATTGTTATTTTCAAATAGAGAGTTCAAACGTACATTATTAAATTTATCATCTACATCTACATATAAACCACCTTTTTTGTAGAGATAGCAAAGCCTAAAGTAATCTGACCTCATTGCTGGGTGAATACATTTTTCATAAGCCTTGGCAAATTCATCACTAAAATTATCACTTATAAATTTTTTCGCACTATCTCTATTGTAAACTATTTTTGGCATACCACTCTTTGTCCAAGTATCCATCACCTTTTTTACATCATCAGGGATTATTGTATCATCCCAATATTGAATTAATTGTTTAGGGATAGCACTATAAGAATTTGATCTATTTGTGTCAATGACTTCTCTTCTAAAAACGTTTTCAAATATATATTTAGATCTTAGATTATCAGTTTCCGCCACTTCGGAAAAATTTAAGTAATTCATTTCTATAAAACCCTTTCCAAGATACTTTTACGTCATCCATCGATAATAAGTTATGCATCATTCGCCCGGTGATCCATGAAATTCGAGAACACTTCTAATTTCCTCCAATCCGTAACTACTCTTGAACCACGTTGCCTTTTCGAATCCCTTTATATAAGAATTTTTATATAGCGTTGAATACAGCAGTCCGAGCAATTCTTTTAACAATAGGTTCTCTGGAATGTTATAGAACTGATACTTTCATTAGCTGAAATTTTCGTTCCACCTTTATGGTTTCTTGCCATGTGTCCTCTCTTACTTCACGCTCATTCAGATTCACACAATCCAAAGAAAAATTCACTCTAATACTACTATAACAGACAAAATATTCCAAAACTATACATTATTTGCATTATTAATTGACGTACTTAAATAAAGCCACACATACTAAAGCTTTATTAGACTTTCGCCACCAAATTATAACCCCTGCCAGCACACACTAAAAAACCCCTTCGAATAAACACATTCAAAGAGGGTGATAGTCATAGCAGAAAACAATTACGAGAAAATATTAACATTCATTGTTGTTTCAGCAGGCTTTGTTTCTACAATAAATCCCCCATTCCGAATCGAATATAGAACTGGGGCTTGCGTGCGAATAGCTTCGTACTCCGAATCGGAATCGATGACAATTAAATTCGCCTTGTTCCCTTCTTTTACACCGTAGTCCTTTTCAATAGACAAAGCTTTTGCCCCGTTTGTTGTTATCAAATCGAGCGCAGTTACAATATGATCATAGTCAGTCATATGGCAGGCATGTAAGCCAACGTCGACGACTGGCATTAGATTTCCATTACCAAGCGGATACCAGGGATCCATGATGGAGTCCAAGCCAAAGCAAACATTGATTCCAGAATCGGAAAGTTCTTTCACTCGTGTTAGCCCGCGACGTATTGGGTGATTGTCGAATCTTCCTTGTAAATGTAAATTTGCTTTCGGAAGGGCAACAAAGTTAATGTTTGCTTTTTTCAGCGTTTGGAACAGTTTGTAAGTATATGCGTTACTATACGAAGCCATTGCTGTCGTATGACTCGCGGTTACACGGTGTCCTATGCCCATTTTTAGTGATTCACCTGCGAGTACTTCCAAATATCTTGATTGGTCATCGTCAATTTCATCGCAATGGATATCGACTAATTTGTCGTATTTGTCAGCGAGTTCCAGTGCCTTTAACACCGACCGAACACCATCTTCACGTGTTAGTTCATAATGGGGAATTCCGCCAACGACATCGGCTCCCATTTCCAACGCTTTAACCAATAGTTCTTCTCCATTGGGTTTCGTGTAAAGCCCTTCTTGAGGAAGTGCCACGATTTGCAAGTCCATCCAAGGCTTAATTTCCTCTTTCACTTCCAGTAGTGCTTCCAATCCTTTTAAAGTTGGATCACTTACGTCCACATGGGTTCGCACATGCTGAATGCCATGTTTTAGCTGCATTTTTATCGCCTGGAAAGCACGTTTTTTTATATCCTCTTTTGTTTCGTTTACAACTTGTTTTCTTTCAGACCAAATCTCAATTCCTTCAAATACCGATCCCGATTGATTCCATCTGGGTGTCCCAGCTGTTAGTGCATAGTCCAGATGAATATGTGGCTCAACATATGGGGGTAATACAATTTTTCCACTTAGATCAATGATATGTGCATCATCTGCAGTATAATTCTTCGTATCCGGCGTTATCGTTTTTATATGGTCTGATTGAATTTCAATATTCCATTTGCCTTCCTGGCCATAGAGTTTTGCATTTTTTAAAAGCATTTTTAAACCGCTCCTTCATCCTTTGGTTGGTTCATTTTCTCTTTTTGAGAAGAAAATGGACACTTCTATCAAGTTGTTGCTTTACTACTTTATCTCCCATCCTAAATTATAAACCCACGTTTGTAGAAGAGCAAAAAAACCAATATGACAAAGCCCTAACTCTCACTTTGTTCAACTTTCCGAGGTCTCAACCTCCAGCCAGGAAAATGGTTAATCCTTGAAAATATTAGAAAACTTGGCTTATCGCCAAGCCTTAATGGCGAAAGCCTTAGTTGCACTTATGCAGTAAGAAAGTAGTTATACTTTCTTATCTGCTAAAAAAAGACATACCGATAAAAGTATGTCTTAGTCCAGCTCTATTCTAATTCTTAACGACTTGTATAACCAGCGTCAGCGTGAATTGTTGTTCCGGTTATATAAGATGACTGATCGGATGCTAACCAAAGACTTGCTTCAGCAATTTCTTCAGCTTTACCGAATCGGTTTAATAGACTTAGTTGTGGTGCGTATTCTTCAGCAGTATAGCCAAATTGTTCTAACGCTCCTCGTAGCATTGGTGTATCAATTGCACCTGGTGCTACTGAATTAACACGAATATTTTTATCACCATTTTCTAGTGCAGCAACTTTTGTCATTCCAACTACACCATGTTTCGCTGCAACATATGCAACGTTATCTGGTTGAGGGCGGTATCCACTTACAGATGAGATATTTACTATTGAGCCGCCTTCACCTTGTTCAATCAGTTGTTGTAATTCGTATTTCATGCAGAGTGCAGTCCCTTTTAGATCGATAGCCATTAACTTGTCCCAATAATCTTCATCAAATTCTGCTACTGGTTTATCATCCGGAGTTAATGCAGCATTATTAACAGCTACATCAAGACGCCCATATTTTTCAACAGTAGCCTTAACCATATCTTTTACCGGCTCTGCTTTTGAGATGTCAACTTTCACAAAATATGCAGTTCCTCCACTATCCTCTATTTCTGAAACTACTTTTTTACCTTTTTCTTCATTCATATCAGCTACGACTACTTTTGCTTTTGCCTCAGCAAAAAGCTTTGCAGTTGCTTCGCCCATTCCCATTGCTGCACCTGTTACAATTGCAACTTTTCCTTCTAATACTGGAAAGGTCATTTTAATCATCCTTTCAACTTTATATTGAAATCTTGTGGATCAACTCAAGTATAAGTATTTTATGAAAACGCCTCAATATGCAATAATATAGGAAATGTATAAAAACATACATATTAATCGTTTTTGTCCATTAAAATGTGAGAAGGAGCATTTATATGTCTGTTCAGTATCCCGATAAACGTGTAAGAAGAACGATAGAGAACTTTAAAACAACCTTGTTATCAATAATGGAAACTAAAAATTTTGAGGACATTACAATAACTGAAATCGTTAATGTAGCAGATTACAACCGAGGAACCTTTTACGCCCACTATGAACAAAAGACAGATCTTTTGGAAGCAATTATTGAAGATATGTTCGAGGAGATGGAAGAGTCTTTTCGAAAACCGTATCGAGGCTTAACAGAAGTCGACTTTAAGAATATATCACCTAATTCAATTGTTTTATTTGACCATTTTTTAAAGAACAAGGATATGTATAAACTTATGTTAAGTTCGAATACAAATTATAATTTCCGCGAAAAAATGACAGACAGATTAGATCAGTTATTTAGAGGCGATTTCGAATTCTCAGTTTCAGAGATTGACCCAAACATTGATATTAATCTTTTTAGCACTTATCGTATTCATGGCATTATTGGATTAATACTTGAGTGGATTGACAATGACTTTAAACAATCCCCATCTTACATGGGAGATCAACTAATTCATATACTAAGCTTTTACACACCGAAAATCTATATTAAAAAGTAATAGTCAGGCCTTTAATATTTAGTTGATTTTCTCTGCTAACTCTAAAATAATCCCTTCTGGCCCACGAATGTAGCATAATTTATAAGCGTTTTCGTAGTTTTGTATATTACCAATTAGTTCCGCGCCTATCTTTTTCAATTTGGCAACAACGGCTTCAATATCTTCAACAGCAAATGCAATATGCCGGATACCTAAAGTGTTTGCAAAAGATTCTTGAATACCTTCTTCATCTGAAGGCGTGTGGAATTTGACCAGCTCCATAGTTGCTTGGCCGTCCGTCACCCCTAACATTACAACCGTCTCTCTAACGTCATTAAGCCCAATTATCCGTTCCACCCACTCTCCCTCCACTTCCGTTTCCCCTAGCACTTCAAGCCCAAGTTCAATAAAAAAGGCTTTAGCGGCAGGAAGATCATTTACGATTACACCCACATGATCAATTCTATGAACCTTCATATCTCATACCTCCTATTTTCCTGTTTTTTGCAATCTCATATTTTTTTATCCATAAACATTCCCCGACTCATATTGTTTGGGAGCACCGCCCGCATAGAGATTTCTATTTCATTCCATACTATTCCTTCTTTTTTATCCCATTAAGTTGCCCTTTAAAAAAGGACGCGCTCTTAATCTTAGAAGCGCGCCCGTAAAGTAGCAAATTAGTTCGTCGCTTGCCTGTCGTAAAGATATATAAGATAATCCGTTGGTACACTTGGATATCCCAGTTGGCGAATCATCGCAGTGAGATTCCCACGGTGGTAGGTACCGTGATTTACGATATGCTGCACGAGTTCTGAAAGGTGGGTTTCCAGTAGTCCGAAAGCCGGATGTTCCGGAGTAATGGGCTTATCCATATCTTCTTGACTATTGAAAAAGACTTTATACATTTCGGCTAGCTCTGCATACAAGACTTCCATTTCTTCAAGTCCCTTATTCTTTGTCTTTTCTTGCGCCTGTTTAATGGATGCTTGAATCTCATCCATAGTATTCTCTTGCAATACACCAAGGTATATTGAATCTGTCGTATAAATATGAACAAGCGTCTCCGCAATTGAGGGAAACACACTTTGAATCTCCTTCGTATAAACGTTATCCGGTAGCTCTTTTAACCTTTCGAAAAATCTACAGTTCGCCCAAATGTGATAATCATACAACTGTAAGGCATTGTGTTTCATTTAATATCCTCCTCTTTTTCCTTTTTATAGATTAGTTCCATCATACAATCTCTCCCTGATAAACTCGGTCAGGGGAAGTTCATTTGTTCATTTATTTCTGATCCTTATTCAACAAATGGTCCAGTAACGCAATTTAAAGCGTTTTCATTTTTTCTTTTATTATAAAGTTATTTCTGCTCAATTATCTGAATGAGGTTTCCGCATGTATCTTCGAAGACAGCTAATGTGACTTTGCCCATGTCCGACGGTTCCATTGTAAACTTCACGCCCTGTTTAATTAATCGTTGGTACTCTTTGTGAACATCTGCAACGCCAAACATTGTTACGGGGATGCCATCAGCAAATAGCTTCTTTTGATACTCTTTGGCTGCAGGATGGTCATTCGGTTCGAGCAAAAGCTCGGTGCCGTCTTGATCATCTGGGGAAACAAGTGTGATCCACCTATAAGCTCCCGCGGGCTCGTCATGCTTTTTTACAAAGCCAAGCGTTTTTGTATAGAACTCTAATGCCTTGTCTTGATCTTGAACGAATATACTGGTGACAATGATTTTCATAATTTTTTCCTCCTTTAATAGTTGCGATGTATGGTTCTTTGCGAACAATGCCGCTAAAGAACTATACATTTCATCATTACTTATAAATCTACTCTACCCATCCTTTCAGCAAATCTTTAAGTGGTTCGTTGTTAAACATAAGTACTCGATATTTTCCCTTTCGTCTTGATTTTACGAGCCCAGCATCATCCAATACAGAAAGATGTTTAGCTATTGCCTGCCTCGAAATGGATAGATCATGCTTCATTATGAGGCGTGCTGTAAGTTCATATAATGTCAGTTCGTTACTTTCGGATAGTTCGTCTAATATTAGCCGCCGAGTCGAGTCGCTGAGTGCTTTGAATATAGCGTCTTTGTTCCACATACATCAAGTATATGCAACCATATAGTTGCATGTCAAGGAAATCTTTTGAAAGTGGTACACGCCCAATCAGATAAACATATGAAAAGCTCTCATCTTTAAAACGATTTTTTCATACAATTCTATAAGAGGTGATGAATAGTGCCAAGAGTAGCCTATATTGAAAATGACGTTAATTTAATAGCGAGGATGATGAGGGCAGAGGCCGTGGGTGAAGGACGATTAGGAATGCTGATGGTTGGAAATGTAATTGTAAATCGAGCGAAAGCTGATTGTTTAGATTTTGAAGATGTACGGTCAATACGGGAAGTGGTTTTTCAAGTACAAGGAGGAAATTATTCTTTTGAAGCAGTACAAAAGGGTAGTTTATTCTATAGTCCAGCAAGAGGTGTGGAAAAAAAATTAGCCAGACAGGTTTTAAAGTTTTGGAGACAACAACCTGCAAAGTATGCTCTTTGGTATTTTAATCCATCTGGTGAATGTCCTCCTACATGGTTCGGTCAACCTCTTACAGGACAATATAAGGAACATTGTTATTATGAACCAGTAGCTAATACATGTGCAAGTGCTTATAGATATTAATAAATACCCCACTCAATTGTGGGGTATTTTTGATCGTTAACCTCTCTTCGATATTAGATTTTTTTAGAGTCAACTGTTGTTAAAACGAATACAGCACCATAAAACAGCGACATCAACAATGAGTAGGCCCCATAACTTAGGTCAAATAGGATATTGCCTCCAAATAAAGGTGTGATAAAGATTAGATAAAAAGGATACTGTATTGATGCTATTACATCTAAAATACCGTTCCCAATCATATCGTGCTCGAATGTTGTGATTACAAATACAATGACACCTGATATGACCCCGAACATTGAAAAAGTCTTCAATTTTCTACTTCCTTTTTTAGAATACGTTAGTAACAATACCATAAACAGTATCGTTACAAGTGAGTTCAAAATGTCGATATCTGAATCAGGATGTTTAATTGATGGCATCAAATTTATTGAAAACGCCAATAAGTATGAGCCAATTAATAATATTAAGAATTTGTACTTCATATTAACTCCCCCCTTTTATAAATTTTTTCCACTCTCGCACCTGTTAATTTTTTTAATGGAGTCCGTATTTTAATATCTGATGTCTAATTACCTCATTACCAAATGTAAACCATAATAAAAGCAATAAAACTATTACGCCCATAACAAGACTAAACCTAGCAAAGTATTTATTTTCCTTATTTATTAGGGGGTATAGAACAATTAACAAAACTCCAAAGGCAAGTGTAATCACAACCGAAAGTTGCCCAGTTAATGTTTCAAAAACCATATAAATCCCTCCCTGCGATCCCTTATTCAACTCTTACACATGTTAATAAAAATACCATAACTGAAATAAATTATTTAGTTTACTAGTCTTCTCTGTTATAATGCCATAATTCTGAACCATTACTATCAAATGCTTGAATACTTACCTTGTCATCATCTAATTGGCTCAATTTGTCAAAACTCTTATACCAATTGGGAGGAAATCAACAAAGTGGTCTGATTTTACTATCGCATTAACTAACCCTGTTACTTCCATTTCTAACTTCTCTATATCCTAGTTTAATGTAATTAGTTCTATAATTTCCTTTCTACTCCATCCGATTTTATAATAATATTCATAGATGTCATACTACCACCGTTGACTGGGTTTTCTAACTTGGAAATGTTAACATTTGTACGAATTTCTAGACGTTTCCTTTCATTCCCTTGTAATATTAATTCATACGGAGCATCATTATTTACAATTTCAATCAATGAATGTTCATCCTTATTATATTTATCAATAAACTCCATCGATAATTCCACTTCACCGTTACTGTGATTCATTAAGATAATTTCACATTCACCTAGTAATGTTCTATTATTAGTCTTTGTAATTTCACACTCACTTAACTCTTGTTCATATGAGATTGCATAACCCCCTGATGCAATAGTTTTTTGATATGTATTAGCAAGAAATTGCGGGAAAATTGCTGATAATAATATCGCAATCAACAGTATTCGTCCTTGATATTTATTTAAAGATTTTGAGATTAAATAAAGACTAACAACTAATAAAGTCAATGCGATAATGCCTACATAATTTATTACATTCCAAGAAGTCATTGGAATACCCCATAGAAAAAGATTAGCCTCAGGGTAACTTTCGTAAAGAAAAGGAATACTCATTATTATATATACCAAAAAGAGGAATAGAGCGAGATAGAATAGTTTTTTATTTTTTAAGATATTACCACTACCTTTCGTCACTTAGAAAGCTCCGTAACAACTAGCCAAATTAAACTGCTGCTTTAACTAAGTGCGCTCCTTATTTCAAATAAGCACCCGTTAACTCAATAAAAAACCTTGAATTGATACAAATAACAGGAATAAGAAAACAACTACTAATAGCCAACCATACACTTTTCGTTCTTTTTTAAATTCTTGTATCCCCATGACCAACATCAATAAACCTAAGAAAAATGTCATATAATGCTGAAACTCAAAGTTATTCGTAATCAATCCATATGCAGCAAAAGAAATGGCGACTACTGAAAAAATAATATGTAAAATTATTAACATAATTAACCCCCCCTACAACTACTTGAATAAACCCCTGTCTTTAACAAT
Organism: Virgibacillus litoralis; assembly: GCF_017873675.1. Taxonomy (GTDB): domain Bacteria; phylum Bacillota; class Bacilli; order Bacillales; family Amphibacillaceae; genus Lentibacillus; species Lentibacillus litoralis. The sequence continues at coordinate 428,486 of NZ_JAGGKK010000001.1, forward strand.
AAATAAATTATTCTTATTTTATAATTGCACTCAATAGTTGTAGAATTCATCAGGGTAATTTTACTCGATTTTATCTATTTGTGATATTTCTAACACAATAATTAATTAAGTAATAAATACGGACATCCACACACTTATTGCAAAGAGAACATAAGCAATCTGCATAATTATGTACATTGTTAATTCTAATGTGGAAAGTTTTCTTTTCTTTTTTGTTTTACCTAAATGCCGCAAATAGAAAGCTGAACTAAAAATCAGTAATACGCTAGCCACCACACGTAAAACTTCTGCAAAGATGATCAAGTATATTAACTCCTTTCTCTGGCAGTTTGGAACAGCAATTTTTATTCTGCAAAAATGTTTCTTTAAATCAAAGGAAGCGCAAGTCTTATTCAACTCTTGCAGCCATTACATAAGTACAGCCCTTCACAAAGCTCGTAATAATCGAAAGGAGTTTGAAATATCCAATAAGTTATACAGTCTTTTCTGTAGGAAAAAAGGTCTTTCTAACATAAATGTATAGATTAATACAATTAGTGACCAAATATGATTTCCTATAAACGGTTGTTGGTTATAGGAGAACAGTAAAACAAAACTTATTAAACCAAATCCTAATGAGTATAAAATCATCAACCAAAATCCCCATCGTTTTAATCGCATATAACCATATATGACGATAAGGGAAGCAACTGCCACTATAAGCCTAAATAATTGTTCTGGAAAACTTGGCAAACCAAATCTATCTGCTATTCCAAATTCGTATGCATCTGCATCGAAAAACAAAGCTGTTACAATCAATACAAATGCACCAAAAATATAAAAGTAACTTATTAAGGATACTCCTAAAGGTCTTTTCATTTCATCACCCCAAATTTACACAGATTGAATTTAAAACGTTCTTCAATAACCCTGCTTCAAAAGTTGAACAGGAATGCTATTCCTTATTCAACTCTTGCACCAGTTAAAGAATGTTTCTACTTATTTTTTGGTTACCATTACAAATTGTTCATTCTAATAATCTCTCCTAAATTAAAGCCTACCCAAGCACCGATAAATGGGGTAGCATTGATAGGAAAGTCCAATCTTACTTTGTCAAAATCCACAACAAACATTAATGCTGTAAAAAGCACACCTATAACACCGATGATGACAATCTCAGTTATTTTTCTTCGCTGCCAACGTTTCTCTCTTAAACGATTTCTGTCAAATTCCTGCACAAGTCTACTTGTCTTTGTACCGAGGTCTTCATACATCTCTTACCCAAACTATATGTGAAAATAGTTTTCTCAATGTACCTAACTCTGGAATCAATTGAGTAGTGGAACAAGGATCCATTTCCTCATTCAAGGATAGCACCCGTTAGCACAATAACTTTTGAACATTATCTGATATGTAGTTTTTTAACAATAAAAGTTCATCTTTTTCAAACTTATTAGTACAACCTTTTTCATTCGAATAACAATCGACTACTTTACGAATAGTAATTCTAAATTCTTGTGGTAACGTTTCTAAACCCCAGTTACCAGCTTCCTGCTTTGATGAAATAACTCCTTTCTTTAAATACCAAAACACTCTAATCAAATTTAACGAACAATAAATTGGTTCTGCTTCAATGTTTTCTAAACAATCCTGAAAATCACCTAATATTGATGAGGTATAATCTGACCGTGGAACTGAAGGGAAAACTTCATCAATTGGATCACCTTCTACACATATACCTCTGTGATTAGTTACGGTAATATGGGCTGCTAAATCTGTATCAGTGTTAATATCTTCATTTATAAATTTATATGTACCCCTTAACAAATCATCTTCATACCGTTTTCTCCAGAACTCGCTATAATGAAAGTCAAATGGATAAGGGTGTTGCCAGCTCTTTAACTGTTCTTTATTTAGGAAACTTATTTCAACTGGAAATGGGGAATTAGAACAATTTAAAATGAACTTTGCTAACTTCCTCTTCACCTCGACTGTCATAGAATTGTTCGTGACAACCAAAGCATCAATATCACTGCTATTTGGGTTAAATCCCCCCATTGCTAAAGAACCGTGCAAATAAAAACCTACAAAGTCGCCATTTATGATTTCCGTAATCTCTTTTTGTAGATTAAAGATAAAAACTCTTATGCTTGAAGGACACGACTTCCAATGATACCCCATTTTATAACTCCTCACCCTTCTTCCATTAACCTGCTGCGTTACTTCAATTAGCAATAGAAGCTGCCAAATCGACAACTCCTTGTTCAGCTAAAGCACTATTTAGGTGAACAATATCATTTTTCTCTAAACTTTTTTCTCTTCCAATTCTAATCTTTTTCGTTCCAAATTTAATCTTTCTTGTTCTAACATAATTTCCCGCTCTTTTACTTTAAAATGTTTGTTAGTAGAATAGATACCCATTATTAAGCTAACTACTACAACAATTGCTATCAACAAAATAAAAATTTCCAAATTATTCAGCTCCCCAATATAATAAATTATTACTAAGAGAAAGGTTTACATAAGTATTACCCTCAGAACCTCAATGCCTCTTCTCTCTTCTTAAACAAAACTGCTGCTATGGTTGAACAAGGAGTGCAATTCCTTATTCAAGGAAAGCACTCGTTAATTTACGTACAATTCTTCCCAACCTTAATTTATCAAGAAGTCTTAATTGTTTTTTCGTCAGATGTCATACTAAAGAAATTAAGAATTAGAATATAAAAAGGATACACTATCAATCCTCCAATTATTAAAAGACCAGAGGCAGGGTTTGGGTCGTCACCACCGTAAGTTACCGGGAATAAAGTTACGAAAACATAAATGAAAAGCACAAAATAAGGTATCCATAAAATGATAGTCCAAAGGTTTGCTTTTCGCCCATTTAGCCATTTTTTTGTTAAGAAATAAAGTATTATTGTGCCAGCTATTACTTCAATTAGAAGAATAATACCAGTTAAAATATTTATCGTGCCAATTTCCCAACTTATTAACCTACTTATTCTATAAACATTTACTATAAGTTGAACTGGAATAAATATCATTAAAGCATATAGAATGCTAATAGCATTTAGCTTCAAGAAATATTTCATTTTAATCCCCCAATTATATTTATCTCTTCTTGAACAAGAAAAGCCTTTTCCTTATTGAAGTAAAGCACCCAATAGTTGAACAACGTCTATTTCTTCATAGGCATGAAAGATGATGGATTTAATTCTTCACTTTCAATCACTATAGCAGTTAACCCTTTATATGTTTTAGTTTCATGCCATTCATCCTTCTTCCAAAATACAGCGTCTCCCGACTGAATTATGAAATATTCTTCTGGTTCACCTCGAACATATCCTTCACCATTCATAATCAAGAGAAGTTGAGGTGTCACTGCTTGGTGGTAGCCTATAACCCCTTTTTCTTCTAAGTGCATACATCCTATATGAGTAACCTTTTCAGTTTGGATAATACGAGACATAATAAAATTTGAATTGAATTTCGAAATTGCTTTCCCACTGTCTTTATCGAATTTATAAAACTCCATTATGTGCCTCCTAAAACATTAGATACTATACTAATTTCGCCAAATTCAACCCTTTCCCTGTCACGTTAATACAATAAGAACAAGATGCCTTCGTACAAACTCCTTGTTTAACTCTTGCACCCGTTACTTTAAGTGTGTTCTTTCACAATTTCAAATTATGGTTTAATTATTAACAACCGTTGCTTAAACTTCAGTGAAAATTCTCTCTAACGCCACCATAAATTATTTATCAAATAAAAAGCCACCGTAGTTCTATTGCAGATACGCCTAAAACAATAATTGCGACTATAAGATGTAAAATAAAATATTTTCTTTTCCCTGTAACCAACATTTCAACCACTCGAACAACATAAGTCAATCCCAAGGAAAGGGTCATGGCAAAAATTAATACGTTTGGAAAATCAGTTGAATGTTTTGCACTTACTAATGCCTGATTGGAAATAAACAATACTCGAATAGCAAAATAAAGTGTTAACAGAGTTAAGAAAATGTCCAAAGCTAAAAATATCTTATTCCTCTTTCGAAATCTCTCTTGAATTTTGCAAATTAGTTTCACTCCATCCCTCCTCGTATTACGTATAAACGCCCTTTAGCGGAACAATTTATACATACCCTTCATCCTAATTACCTTTCCACTCACTTCGGATCCAACTTTCATTTCGTTATTCCGCAAAATGGTCCATTTGTAGAACATCAGTTAGTCATTATTCCTGTACTAAACTGTTGCTAAAGTTTGAACAAAAGTGCTTATGTCTTATTGCGTTAAAGCACCCGTTAGTTTAAGTGTAATTCTTCACAATCTTTCTAGGTTTACAAAAACAAATCACCTAGCTAATAACTAATTCCCTTTCCTTACTTAACATTTCTATAAACTCTCTTAGTGATGAAGACATATATTTATCATTACGATAAACGAAGAGTGTTTTGACTTTTCCGAATTGATTTGGAATAGAGTGTTGGATCAGAAATCCCTCTTTTACATGTTTCTCTACAACACTTCGAGGAAGTAAACTTATACCTAAACCTGCTGATACACATCCTATAATTCCATCCAGTGTTCCAAACTCCATTATTTTTTCTGGCATTACTCCTTCATGATGTATCCATTCTTCAAATCTTGCTCGATATGAACACCCATTACGAAAGACTAATATCGTTCGATTTTGTAATTCTTTTATAGTAGACAAAGGTTGATGTAAAGCATCCGTTACAAGTACTAATTCTTCTTCTATAAACGTTTTATATGTGAGATCAGGATGTTCAATAGGTCCAGCAACAAAGGCTCCATCCAATTCATATTGTAGAACACCTTGGACATTTTGCTCAGTTGGACCTGTTTTAAGAGAAAGGTCAACAGCAGGATATTCACGGTGGAACTTTGAAAGCAATACTGGCAAACGAATGGCAGCAGTCGTTTCCATCGAACCTATAACTAAAGGACCTTTTGGTGTTTGCTCGTCATTCATAACGTTTCTCACCTCATCAAAAAGGTTAAATATTTCATCCGTATATGATAGTAATACTTTCCCTTTGTCCGTTAAAGAGGTTCCTCGATTATGGCGATAGAAAAGTGTTGTTTGAAGCTCTGTCTCCAATTGCTGAATCTTAGCCGTAAGATTTGATTGTGCATAATTTAGTTCTTTGGCTGCTTTTGAGATACTTCCTAACTCTGCGACTGCTCGAAAAAATTTTAATGCTTGTATATCCATACTCACGTACATCCACCTCTCACTTTTTTGCTATCTAAATAATTGATAGCTACATATCGTTTTTTAGTATTATACCATATAGCAAAAAACAGTTAAGATAAAGTGGAAAGGATTACTAGGAGGTGAAAAATTGAATAAACATCCTGTTCTATTTTTAATTGGGGGAATTTTTTCATTAATGATTGCGATGGGAATTGGAAGATTCGCTTATACACCGATTCTACCACTAATGCAAAATGCTCTTTCCTTTACTAATGCAGAGGCGGGCTATCTTGCGTCAAGTAATTATGCAGGGTATTTTGTTGGGGCTATTTTGGCAGGTGTACTTCCTTTGAAAAAGCATAAAACCCTTTATTTAAGGTTAGGTCTCATATTAAGTATTTTGACTACCTGGATGATGGGACTTACTCACTTCTACCTACTCATGCTAATCGTTCGCTTTGTTTCAGGAGTAGTAAGTGCGTTCATTTTTGTATTAGCTTCCAGTATTGTACTAGATAAACTGGCTGTTACAGGTAAAACTAGTTGGTCAGGCATATTTTATTCTGGGGTAGGGTTTGGTATCTTTTTTTCAACGCTCTTTATTCCAAGTTTAAATAATTTATTTGAGTGGGAAGGTGTATGGGTAGGACTAGCCATTGTAAGCATAATCCTTACTATCTTCGTATGGTTTTGGCTTAAAGATTCCCCAAACACAATGATAAAAAAGGATGAACAACAAATTAATACACAAGCCCCCCCACTCAAATGGCTTCCTTGGTTAATTACCGCTTATGGACTAGAAGGGTTAGGTTACATTGTTACAGGCACATTTATTGTATCGATTGCTGAAAAAAGCCCAACCTTTAGCATTGACCCTACTTTTGTTTGGATAGTTGTGGGACTAGGTGCGATTCCATCATGTATCATATGGTCAACCCTGGCAAAAAGATCGGGGTTTGTAAAAACATTAGTATTTTCGATGATTCTTCAATCAATTGGTATTGCTCTTCCAGTCTTCTGGTTAACCCAATCTAGTTTTATTATAAGTGCTTTATTATTTGGAGCTACGTTTATGGGGATTACTACACTCGCTACAACATTAGCACGCCAAATGAGTCCATCAAATAGCAGTCGAATTATTGGGTATCTAACTGCCACTTATGCTGCTGGTCAAATGATTGGACCAACAATCGCTGGTATCTTGTCATCTTATACTCAAAGTTTTAATTCGGCTTTGATTGGAGCAGCTAGTGTCGTATTCCTAGGAGCATTGTTACTCGTAAGTGGTATTCAATTTGATAGAATGCCAAAAATAGAAACTGCAAATTAATTCAAATAGAAAGAGGGAATTATAATGCCTACGTAAATATTAAAATTACAAATGAGAATGTTTCACCAGAAAAGAAAGCTGAACTTATTAAAGGAGCAACACAATTACTAGTTGATGTATTAGATAAAAATCCTAATACAACTGTTGTGGTTATTGATGAAGTTGATACTGATAATTGGGGCGTTGCTGGAGAATCAATAACTGTTCGAAGAAAAAGTGGTCAGTAATAATATGTTGTTTTGATCATTAATCAACATTAGTATTGAAGCAAAAAAGAGGAAGTTATTACGATAATTTCTTCTTTTTTGCCTTTTTATATATGTTTTAGGGTACCAATCATAAAGGCGCTGTTTCTTCTGAAGCATCGCACCAGTTAGTAAAAAATCAAAGTGCTATCTAACAATAAATCCAATAAAAAATGGAAAATCCAACAACAAAATAAATAAACCTAAGAAGATGCTTCCTCTAGTTTGCTTTGTCTTTAAAGAATACTAAAAGGAATATTAAGATACCAACAATCAAAATTTGAAAGTACATTTGCACAAAAACCACCTATTTATCCTTTTTTTACTCATAGTCTTGACTGCTCCTTTAGCACAAGAAGCGACTGTTCTTATTGAACAATCGCACCCATACTTGAATAAAATTATTTTTTTAATCTCGTTTCTACAAAAACCCATCCAAAGGCAGAAGCAGAAGAGATAACTATTGCTCGAACTATTCCAGTTACCCCCAGTTCCAGAGGTTTGAATATTATTCCAAAAATCATTATCAGAATAAAAAATACTACAAAATAAATAAAAAACCTTCCTAATGTTCGTTTCAAAAATTATCAAACCCTTTTTTCTTATAATAGAAACGCTCCCTTATGTTGATAAAAATTTTAATAAATAACTATATAATCAAAAAGTCAAAAAAAACAAAACCTACAATTAAAAATGAGAAAAATAACGGTAGTACACAACCAACACCGATACACCCTTCAAATAAGTTTTGAAAGAAAGAACGAATTTTATCTCTTTTAGTCTGCTTATTATTAAACAATTCACCCATATAAGTTTGCACCACCTTAATAAATCCATAACAAGGCTTTATAATAGCCACTTGCACTTTCATAACTAATTTATTCCCATTTTTCCTCTTTTCTTATTCAACTATCCTGCTGCGTTAATTTAAGTACATTTGGTAACATACTTATTTTAACATAAAATTCCAATGATTCTTCGAATACAGAAATAGGACCGCCGTAATCGACGATCCCTTGTTAAACTCTTGAACCCGTTACTGGAATAAGAGAACTAGAATTCACCTTCGTCATTAGTATCTGTTTTATATTTCTTTCTAACGTCTTTTACAATGGAACTTATAAACCCCTGTGCGTATTGTTCACCAATTATCTTTTTCTGTTTAGTCATTTTCCACTGATTATTTCTCTTGCTTATTACAAGCAATCTATTTTCACCACTATTAGGGTTTTTGTCTAAAATATAACCACGTTTTTCTTGTATGTATGCGAAGGTATATCTTGGATGATACCCATGCTTAGGAAAAAGAGTAGTAAGAAACTTCTCCGAGAATGTGTCCATACCTTTAAATTTATAATCGTCCAGATTAAGTTCATATTTTTTCTTAAATTCTTCTAATACAATATTATTAATAGCAGTTATTATTAGTTGTTGTTTTTCTTCTTCTCGCTTTTCATACTTGGCATTTATCTCATCAATGGATAGAACTTTCTCCATAGGTTTCTCCTGCTTCACTGACTCTTCAGTTGAATAATTAACAACCACGATGAACAATAATAAAGCTACAATCGCAATGGTTACAGTAAAACGTTTTTTCATCACATTCGTCTCCTTCTAACTTTAAATTCAAAATTGGCTTATTCAACTAACCTGCTGCATTACTTTAAGTACATTAATTCACGTACTTATTCTAACATAAAATTCCAATAATTCTTCAAATAAGAATAGGATCGCCATAATCTACTATCCCTTATTAAACTATTGCACCCGTTTGTTTAAGTGTAATCCTTCACATTCACTAAAAATTCGTGCTTTATTCTGTGACAACATTATTAAATCAATTTAAGTTTCTTGAAAGAATCATTTAATGGGATATAGTTTTTTATAAAATACTATCCTACATATGACAGGTACCTATTGGACAATATAAAGAATATATTGTTTTATAGGGGGTCTAAATATATTGGAACAGGAAAAACAAATTAGGCTTACATCAACAGAAATAGCTCAACTATGGGCTCAATACATGAATGATAGTGCAAGTATTTGTATGTTAACTTACTTTTTAGAAAAGGCTGAGGATGCTGAGATTAAACCTGTAATTGCTCATGCTTTAGAGCTATCACAGGCTCACATACAAAAGTTAACCACAATATTCACTGAGGAAAAGAACAAAGTACCTCATGGATTTAAGGTAGAGGAAGATGTTGATTTAACTGCTCCTAGATTGTATTCAGATAGCTATGTATTAAATTATATTCATCAGATGGCTATGATGGGACTTACTACGTATGCCGCAAGTTTATCAGCATCTGTAAGAATAGATATAACAGACTACTACACGGAATGTCTTTCAGAGACAACGGAATTATATAAGATGTCAAAGGATTTATTATTGTCAAAAGGTCTGTACATAAGGTCTCCTTATCTACCAAACATAGAACAAGTTGACTTTGTAAAAAAGCAAGGTTTCTTATGGGATATACTTACAGACAAAAGACCTTTAATAGCAGCGGAGATCGCTAATTTATATGCAAATCTTCAAAGGAATGCTTTAGGGTCATCTACCCTTACTGGTTTTAGTCAGGTTGCACAGGAAAAGGATGTTAAACAATTCTTTATAAGAGGTATAGAAATTGCAAAAAAGCATAGTAAACTATTTGGAACGAAATTAGAAGAAAGTAATCTCCCTATTTCTACTTCATGGGCATCAGAAATTACAAACAGCACAACTCATACATTTTCTGATAAAATCATGATGTTTTATACTACTGCTTTGATTTCTCTAAGCGTTGGTTTTTATGGTACAAGTATTGCTCAAAGTCCCAGAGTAGATATAGGTGTAATGTATAACAGACTATCTTTAGAAATTCAGTTATATTCTGAGGATGGAGCAAATATCATGATAAAAAATAAATGGTTAGAACAACCTCCAATGGCATCAGACAGGGATGAGTTAGCTAAAAAGAATATGTAAAATTAAAATTATAGTATAGTTTCAGTTGGGGCAGGTCTTAGACCTGTTCATTTTTATATGCAATGGCTAAGCCTTCAATACTGTAATGTTTCACTATGTCCCTTATAGCAGTAACCTGCTTCTTTAGTGGAACAAGGATGCAATTCCTTCTTGTAGGAAAGCACCCTTTAGTCATACATGTAGCGCAAAATCAGCGCTACACCACAGAGAATGAAAATGGTTTACTCCGTCGATACTGGATTCTACGGCTGGGAGAGGAAGGT
>NZ_JAGGKK010000002.1 GCF_017873675.1 Virgibacillus litoralis
GTGGCTCTGATTTGGGTTTTTCTTTCTTAGTAAACAGTCTACCAAATTAACCCACGACTTTACGATTAAGGAGCCAGTTTTGTTCATAGTAGCTATTAGTAGAAAATCAGCCAAATTTGAGGCAAAAATGACAAATAACGGAATGAGGATCCGAATCCAAGCTTAAATCGAGGGTTTTGAAGCAAATAACGGAATGAGGATCCGCCAAAACAGTAAACGAGATCCCCATTCCGTTAAAAAATGGGTTCATCAACAATAGAGGAGAAATGTCTCTAATTATGATGTGATTTCTAATGTTAGCATTTTCCTCTCCCAAAACTGAACCCATGAACAATTAATAAGTATTACTTTTAAACATTATTTACTTTTTCTACAAGAATTCTTGTACCATCAACATCAACAACCTTAATAGAGGTATTCTCAGGAATCCATTGACCATTTGAAATAGCACTGTAGTTTTTATTTTTAATTCGAACTGTACCAACCGGGCGTAGATTGCTTACTGTTTTACCTTCTTCGCTCAATAACCGCTCGTATTCCCCACTCATCGAGTTATAACCAGCTTCTTTGGTTAATTGGTCTACTAACGTTAGTTTTGACCACATATCCCGCCGATTAAATACTTTCAGGAAGAATAACGATGAAAATCCACCTAAAAGAACGCCAATAACTGCGTACATGCCTGCATAAAGATTTGGTGCAGTTAATGCTACAGCTGTTAGCATACAAGCTAACCCAATTGTTGCAAGAGTACCATCATTAATTACCTTTCCATCAATAATAATAAGTAATAATCCAAGTAAATAAACAATAAGCATAATAACAAAGGAGCCTGTTTCCAGGTAAACCGCAAAATAAACAGTTATAAATCCTAAACCTAACAGTCCGAAAAAACCACGCATATTGACTAGCATTTCACCGATGAGAAATAAAGTCCCAAATCCGGTGATAATGAAGCCTATCCAATTTAATGAAAAAATATCCACGTGCAAGCCTCCTTTTTCCCGTCAATTATTGTACGTTTTTATGATATAAATTGTTTCAAAAGAGGAGTAAAAAAATGAATAATTTTTTTAAAACAATTATATATATTTTAATTGCATTATTTGTTATAAGCATATATAAAGATTTAAGTATTGGAACAACTCTTACATCAATAAATAGAAATAAGCAACCTCAAGAAGAATATGTCACAAATACCAAAAATATATCAGCAATGGAAGTGAAAGTTAATCAAGGAGATACACTACTTACAATAGTTGAAAAAATAAATCCGCAACTAACGAATAATTTAGATGTTACTAAAATTGTATCTGACTTTAAAGCTTTAAACCCTACAGTAGACCCTAAACAATTACAGCCAAACGAATTTTATTCATTTCCAATATATGAAAGAGAGGCTGATACCTAATCAGCCTCTCTTTTCTAAACGTATGGAAGAACAAAAAGTGTAATAAGAATTGAAGCTGCACCTGCAATTATTGCAGTGTTACCAAGTGTTTCTGCATCACGGTTTCTTGCTATAAAGCCTACTATTATCCCGGCTCCACCAAGAATTATTGGCATGATAAAGAATGATATAATGGATAGTGCTAAAGCCATCCATCCAAAAGCGCTGTTTGCTTGGGTGCCTTCGGTATCTTCTTCATTTCTAACTGTGTCACCTATATCATCTGCTGTCATTTCAGCAGCAAACTCTTCATCATCCCTTCTACTGCTTGCAGCTGGGGTTTCTGGTACATCTTCTGAATCAACCGGTGCCTGGCCGCTTAGATTTGTACCAACCATGTCCATATCACGTGTTTCTGGTTGTTCCTTCTTGTTTAAATCATCTTCCACATTGTTTTGACGGGTAAACTCATCCATATTCTAGACCTCTCTTTCCTTTAAATGAGGTGCGTTCATAGTTTATGGATAACCTGACAATAATAATGATGGTAGTTGATGGTAACCCTCAATTTGCATTTGTAAATTGTTTATAGTCTTCAGCATTATTCTTGATTTCAAGCGCATACCAGCTTTTGGCATGTCCATTTTTATCAAGATAGTTGTTTAATCCTCCTATGCCACGATGGTATGCAGTTAGTGCTTTATCCCAATTGCCATATTGTTTATAAAGAAAGTCTAAATATACAAACGTTAAGTGAATGGAATAATATGGATTAAATAATAATTCCTCCTTATATGGTATTCCAGACATCTCAGCTATCCAAGGAGCTGTATTCTTCATAATTTGCCCCATTCCATACGCTTTACCATATTTTGTTTCGGGCCCCACTAGATTAGGATCAAATGTATTACCTGTTTCAACTCTAAATAGTTCGTAAGCTATATACGGGCTTATATCAAATGATTCGGCCTCCTGAACTAAATAAATAGCCCAGGACTTTTTAAACTCGCCATTACTATTCTTTACCAATTTATTAGCTTGCTTATTTACATATGTCCATGAGTGATAGCTATTTTTCTTGGCATCGAGTAACTGCTCTGTGTCTAAGTAATCATTTTCTAATGTTAATTTTTGATTCTCTGCTTCAAGGTGATTAGTTATAGAAGCTAATTGTTTATTTTCTTTTATGTACGAATAAGATATAACGGCAAAAACAGTACTAATACATAAAAATACAATAAATTGTTTAAATAATTGTGAATGTTGTTGTTCCAATTAATTACCTCCTTTAGATTATTGAATAAGTAAATTTTTTAATTGGTTATGCATATAGTAAATCAGTATTCTTTTTAAGGAGTATAATAATGTCAAAATTTATTAAAGATTTGGCCATCAAAAAAATGAAGCAGCTTTCACCGGAAGAACTGCTCCATTACAGTAAGCAAAATGGTGTTACTATTACTCGTTTACAGGCTCAGCAGATTATATCCTACTTACAAAATCATTCCGTGGATCCATTTGACAATCAAGGTAGGCATAAAATGCTCATAGAACTATCACGAATTACCGATAGGGAAACAGCTAAAAAATCAGAAAAACTATTTCACGAACTTATCAAGGCTTATGGACTGGAACACTTATTTAATTAATACCCTAATTACTGTTTCCTAAACTTAGAAAACTTGGCTTATCGCCTGGCCTTATAGATAAGCTTTAGTTGCACTTATGCAGTAAGAAAGGATTTATTCTTTCTTATCTGCCAAAAAGGGAATGACGTATAGTACGTCATTCCCTTTGAGTTTACTGGTTAACTATTTTCTCTTTTAAATCAGGAATAAAATTGCCTTCTTTAATCATGTCAATTTCAAATTTATATGGGGGTTTCTTATTCTTTTTATCTTCACCGACAAAAGGCGTTTCCAATATCTTAGGTAAATGCTTTAATTGTTGATGATGAATAACACGTTGCAATGCCTCGAATCCTATATGACCAAATCCAATGTTTTCATGACGGTCCTTATGGGCACCTAGTTCATTCTTACTGTCATTAACATGAATTACCTTTAATCGATCAATACCTATTATCTTATCAAATTCATCCAAAACACCATCAAAATCATTCACAACATTGTATCCAGCGTCATGTATATGGCATGTATCCATACAGACCGATAATTTTTCATTATGTGTAACCCCATCAAAAATTCGTGCTAATTCATCAAAGGTACGTCCAACCTCTGATCCTTTACCAGCCATTGTTTCCAATGCGATTTGAACATCTTTATCTTTTTCTAAGACTTCATTTAATCCTTCGATTATTCTTTTAATACCTTTATCGGCCCCTTCACCGACATGTGAACCGGGGTGAAGAACGATTTGCTTGGCTCCAATTGCAGCAGTACGATCTATTTCATTTCGTAAAAACGTTACACCTAGTTCAAATGTTTCTTTTTTTACTGTATTCCCTATATTGATAATATAAGGAGCATGAACAACAACGTCTTCAATCCCATTTTCTTTCATATGCTCTGTTCCTGCTGTAATATTAAGCTCTTCAATTGGCCTTCTTCTTGTATTTTGCGGCGCACCAGTATAAATCATAAATGCATTAGAGCCATATGATGCTGCCTGTTCACTTGAGCCTAATAGCATTTTCTTCCCACTCATCGAAACGTGTGATCCAATTTTTAACAATTACTCCACCTCAATTTACTTTTTCTTTTTATAATTTTTTCTTACCATTTGTTTTTTAATATTTTCCTGTTCTTTCTTCATCTTTTTCTTATATCCAGGTTTGACCTTTTTGGTCTTTTTAACCTGTCTCCAGGCTTGTGAATCAATATCTGTTTTAGTCTTGGTGCGTAGTTCACGCTCATTCCAGGATTTCGCTTCTTTCCATTCCCCATTCTTTATGTCGAAAAATGTGAACGTCAGACCTTTTTGCTCCAGCTTTTGTAACAGGTTTATGTCCTGATCGGCATATAAACTGATTGCTGTACCTTCCATCCCGGCACGGGCAGTTCGTCCTACACGATGAACATAAAAATCCTCTTCCTTAGGTAATTGAGCGTTTATGACATGACTTACCCCTTTTATATCTATCCCACGTGAGGCTAAATCAGTTGCTACAATATATTGGTACCGAAGGCCTTGGATGTCCTTTAGTACTCGTTTACGTTCCCTGGGCTTTAATCCGCCATGTATTAGTCCGACATCAAGTCCTTTTTGCTGCAAAGAAGCTGCGAGTGCATTAGCAATATCTTTGCCATTTGTGAAAATAATTGCCAGATAGGGTTGTATTGTTTTGGAGATTTCTATTATAACATCAGATTCATCCCTGTGTTTTAAAGCAATTAATCGGTGCTCCATTGTTTCAGGCGAAAGTTGATCATCAATCTTTACATGTAAAGGATTCTCCAGGTACTTTTTGAAAAAATGCTCTAATCGCTGAGGAATAGTTGCAGAAAATACAAGTAATTGAACGTCTTTTCTTGCTCGAATCAGTAACTGATCAACATCATTAATAAACCCTAAATCAAGCATAAGGTCAGCTTCATCAATTACAAACGATTTTGCAGAATATAGAGAAAGGGCATCCTCTTTAACCAAATCCAAAATCCTGCCTGGCGTACCAACAATAATATGTGGTGGTTCCTTTAGTTTTTCCATCATCTTTTGCTTATCAGTTCCACCAACTAATAACTTTGCATTCCAAATTTCTTTCTTTCCTGCATAATGAATAATCTTTTTAACCTCTTCATGTATTTGCATTGCCAGCTCTCGGGTCGGAGCAGTAATAACAAACTGCACTTCGCGTTTGCTAGCGTCTATCTGGTTAAATAAAGGTAATAAATATGCATGTGTTTTTCCGGACCCTGTATGTGACTGCCCAACAACACTAGTACCTTTAAGAATTGCTGGTATCACCTTTTGCTGTATTTCAGTCGGTTGTTTAAATCCTAAATGATCGATAATGTCTGACAAAACTGGGTGAAACGAAAACTGTTTAAAATTATTTTCCATGTGATAATACTCCTTCTGATGATAATCAATCATCCAATAGCTTAGAGAACTTAGCTTATTGTTACTGGTTTTTTTATGAAAGTCTATTTTGTTTTCCTAACTACCAATAAATACCAGCTTCTTTCTATTATAATGTAGTTTAATAATACATGCATCATATAAACTGAAACGGTTCAGTGTTTAAGTTGGACAGAATAACTTCTATACTCTTATTATTAAGGTGATTTTCCAGATAATCCTTAGTTCCTTCTTTCATAACTTTTTCTACATGATGTCCCGGATCAATAACCGATAACCCCATTTGCCATGCATCCTGGGCTGCATGAAATGTCATATCACCTGTAATGTATACATCTGCCCCCATTTTCTTAGCTTTATCAATATATTTTTCACCACTACCACCTAAAACAGCTACTCTTCTTACTTTTTTAGTTAAATCACCGGTCACACGCAGAGATGGAACTTCAAGTGCATGTTTCACTTGTTCCGAAAAATCTTGTAAGGTTACTCCTTTATCCAATGTTCCAATACGTCCAATACCACAAGTTTGTCCTGAATTATGAAGAGGCATTACATCATAGGCAGCTTCTTCATATGGATGTGCATTTATCATTGCCTCAATCACACTAGCCAATTTAGGCTGTTGTATAATTGATTCAACCTTAACTTCATCCACATATGCTAAATTATTAGCCGAACCGATATACGGGTTTGTCCCTTCCTGTGGCATAAATGTTCCTTGACCTTCTGTTTGAAATGTACAATGACTATAGTCGCCAATATGTCCGGCTCCATTTTCACTCATGGCATCTCGCACTTCGTTCAGATGTGTCTTTGGTACAAATACAGCAATTTTTACCAGTTCCTCCTGATAGGTCTGTTGTAATACTTCTGTTCGATTAATATTAAGCAATTCACAAAGCATATCATTTACGCCTCCATTAGCAATATCTAGATTTGTATGGGAGGCATAGACAGAAATATTATGCTGTATTAATTTCTGAATAATTCGGCCGTGAGATGTATCTACATTTACTTTTTTCACCGGTTTAAACAATAACGGATGGTGTGCAATTATTAAGTCAACATTCTTTTCTATTGCTTCATCCACTACAGATTCCAGGACATCCAATGTTACCATCACCTTGGTTACTTGATTATTGAATGATCCAACCTGTAATCCAACATTATCCCAATCGTATGCCAGATGCTTTGGTGCCCATGTTTCCATCAATTGAAAAATATCACTGTTTCGAGTTGTCATTGCCATTTTTTAAGACCTCCTGTACCCAAGACAATTCTTTTTCAAAATCGCTAATTTTATCCTGATTTTGTTCTTTTGCCTTCTTCATTTCATCGATAACTCTAATCCGCTTTGAAAGTTCATTATTCCATTTTTTAATAAATATTTCAGTTTTATGTTCTAATAACAGTGGTCCGAATAATAGCTGTTGTTGCAATAAATCTTTTTTGTACGGACTTTTGTCAGCTTGGCGATCTGCTACAATAATTTCATAAATATGTCCACTTTCCTCAAGTATTTCTTCACAAGTAATGGTGTAATTGTTTTTATAAAACCATTCACGTACATTTCGTTCATTTACATTTGGCTGTACGATGATTCGTTGCACACAGCTTAGTCTGCTTTTTCCATCTTCTAGAATGGATCTTATAAGTGATCCTCCCATACCCGTAATAACAAGCAGATTTACTTCACCATTCTGTATAATTTCTAACCCATCACCTAACCGTATCTCTACCCTAGTTGATAAGTCATATTTATTTATTGTCTCAAGAGCACTTTTAAAAGGACCTTCTTTTACTTCACCTGCAATAGCCTGTGCTTTGCTGTCATATAAGCAGACATAACATGGTAAATACGCATGATCAGATCCTATATCAGCAAAAGTGGCACCTTTCGTAATAAACGTTGCAACAGTGCTCAGTCGCTTAGAGAGTTTAATTGTGTTGTTCATCATTTTCTCCTTCATAATTATACACATCTAATAGCATAAAAGAGCAAGCCTTCTGCATGATATCAGTAAGCTTACTCTTTTAGCATAATAAACTATAAGTATCCTAAATAACTACTTTTGTTCAGAAAGCCATTTTGCAACAGCATCGGCTTTTTCACCTTGTAATAAATTACCAGGCATTCCGGAATCAGGAAATCCCGTTTTGATAATTTCTCTAATTTCCTCTTGCGAATATTTGCTTCCAACTTTATTTAGTGCTGGACCTGCACCACCGGATAAATCTGCACCATGACAGCTAGCACAAGTGTTTTCAAAAACTTTAGAAGGATCACTAGTAGTTTCTCCCTCTTGTGACTTCTCTTCCGTATTTTCGCCACCGTTTTGTTCTTCATCTTCAATAGCTTGACGCTGATCCAGACCAACAAACGATATAACAACTACCAAAAGTATCCCTATTACAGCAATAGTTGCATAAGGGATGACCGGGTTCTTCTTCATCGTAGTTCCTCCTTATGTAATCCCCTTAATCTCTATTTTGTTTCAAAAGCTATATATATTTTACTCGAAAAACAAATTTGTTTAAAGGGATAAGATGTGAAATTTTTGTAAAACAATATATAAAATGACAAATGCTATACCAAATATGCTAACAATTTTAAGGTATTTTATATCGAATCGCCGACTTAAAATAAACCATGAAATCACATTCATAATCATCACAAATTGCAGAAACCATTGATTAGCAGTAAATAAGGTACTTATATATATCGACATTAAAAGCAGCAGCAGCAGAAAAGTTACTATAGAAAGATGATAATAGATAGAAATCTTTTGACTGTATATTCTAGACATCCAATAAGAATATATTACAAATAAAAATAAGGTACTTACTTGTAGTGAAGCACGAAATTCGGTAAAATAAATAACTAGGAAAGCAAATGGTAATAATAAACTTAACAAAGTTAATTGAATAGCTTTTACGATATTTATTTTTTTCCCAACAATTTCTTCTTCAACACCCTCACCATTTGTATATATGGCCAAAAGAAAATCACAATACACATCGGGTAGTAAATTATGTTCTTTCCAGTAATGGATTTCTTCAACAACTGTTGCGATTCGCCTATCCGACATAAGAATCACCCCGGTGCAGTTATAACCTACAACTACTTAGTTGCACTTATGCAGTAAGAAAGTATCTATACTTTCTTAACTGCCAACAAATGTGCTTAATGACTGAAACGATTTATTCCAAAAAATCTTTTAATCGTTTACTGCGACTAGGATGTCTTAGCTTCCGTAAAGCTTTTGCTTCAATTTGACGAATTCGTTCTCTTGTAACACCAAACACTTTCCCGACTTCCTCCAGTGTTCTTGTTCGTCCATCATCTAAACCAAAACGCAAACGTAATACATTCTCTTCCCGGTCAGTAAGTGTATCTAGAACGTCTTCCAGTTGTTCTTTTAAAAGTTCATAGGCAGCATGATCTGACGGAGAAACTGCTTCCTGATCTTCTATAAAATCACCTAAATGGGAGTCATCTTCTTCCCCTATTGGTGTTTCAAGTGAGACTGGCTCCTGAGCAATCTTTAGGATGTCACGAACTTTATCAGGAGAAAGTTCCATTTCTTTTCCGATTTCTTCTGGTGTTGGTTCTCTTCCAAGGTCTTGCAACAATTGGCGCTGTACCCGAATAAGTTTGTTAATCGTTTCAACCATATGGACTGGTATCCGAATTGTTCTCGCTTGGTCCGCGATTGCTCTTGTAATTGCTTGACGAATCCACCATGTAGCGTACGTACTAAACTTAAAACCTTTACGATAATCGAATTTTTCAACAGCTTTGATAAGACCCATATTACCTTCCTGAATTAAATCAAGAAAAAGCATACCTCGACCAACGTACCGCTTTGCAATACTAACTACAAGACGCAAGTTAGCTTCAGCCAGACGTCTTTTTGCTTCATCTTCATTATTTTCAATTCGATGAGCTAGATCAATTTCTTCTGCAGCCGAAAGTAAATCCACTCTCCCTATTTCTTTTAAATACATTCTAACGGGGTCATTTATCTTTATACCGAGTGGTACACTTAAATCATTTAAATCAAATTCTTCTTCTTTTGCAATTTGCTGCATCTTAGGGTCTTCCTCTGAATCACCAATAACCTCTACACCTTGCTCTGCCAGGTACCCATAAAATTCATCCATCTGCTCGGATTCTATCTCGAAATTAGATAAACGATCAGCAACTTCTTCATAAGCCAGTGCTCCGCGCTTTTTCCCTATTTCAAGCAATTGATCTTTTGCTTGATCAAGTGTTAGTTCATTTTCATTTTCTTTTGTTTGTGAAGGCTTATTTTCGGCCATGAGTCCCCCTCCTTCCAACTACAATTTCAATTTAACTTCTTTAACTGCTTTTGCAATTCAATAATTTCCATTGCAATCTTTGCAGCCTTAATTGGGTCATTTTGTTGTTCGGCTAACTTTTGATCTTCTTTAAGTGCTTGAATACTATCTTTACTGCTATTTTCAGCACGAATTATTCGAATATAATCGCTGATTTCCTTATCACTTATATTCTCAAGAACAGGGATCATTGCAACCTCTGTAACCAAACGCCTTAAATTTTCATCAGTCAACGCTTCAATAAACATACTTACATCGGCCTGATGACCTTCTTCATAGAATGCATACAAATGTGTAGCAATAATTTTATGCTCATCAACATTAAAGGATGCACCTATTTCCTCCTGCACTTTATCAGTAATAGAAGTGTCTTGCAACATATATGCAATAAGCTGTCTTTCTGCATTATGAAAAGCTGGTAGTAATTTTTTTGTTTGTTGAAATTGTGGTGCCCTATTAGTATATCTGTTCTTTTCTCTCTTATCCTTACCAATGCTCATCTTTTGCTGATGGTTCTGGATTTCTTGTGTTAATGATTCCATTGTTACATTATATTCATTACTTATTTCTTTTAAGTAATATTCCCGTTCAACAGAGCTCTCAATCATTGCAAGCTGTTTAAGAACACTTTCAATATATTGTATGCGGTCACTTTCAAGACTAAGGTTGAAATCTTTTTTTAAATATCGCATGTAAAAGCTCGTAAACGTATAACTTGCTTTAATAACCTCATCTTTAAATGCAGTAGCACCAAATTCCTGAATAAAACTATCTGGATCCATGTTTTCCCTTAGATTTGCTATTTTTACATGACACCCAATTTTCTGTAACAAAACAGCAGCTTTGTATGTTGCTTCAGTGCCTGCATTATCAGCGTCATAACAGATGGTCACTGTATCGACATAACGCCTTAATAATTTTGCTTGTGATTCTGTAAGTGAAGTTCCTAAAGTTGCTACAGCATTTTTCACCTCTGCCTGATATGCAGAAATAACATCCATATACCCTTCGAATAAAACCACTTCGTTTTGTTTACGAATGTGTTTTTTGGCTAAATCAAAATTGTATAAGATACGCCCCTTTTGAAACAATTCACTTTCGGAGCTATTTAAATATTTTGGCTCCTGATCTCCAATTGTTCGTCCACCAAAACCTATGGACTTTCCTAAGTGATTCCGAATTGGAAATATGACCCTGCTTCGAAACCGATCTGTTACACTATTATCTTCATTTAGAGAAAGTAAACCAGCTTTAACAAGTATCTGTTGATGAAAGCCTTTTTTCTGCAAAAACTCAGCTGTAAAGTCTTTTACATTTGGTGCAAATCCTAGTTGAAAAACATCAATAGTTTCATCAGTAATACCCCGGTTTTTGAAGTATTGATAGCCCTCTTTACCATCTTTCGTATATCGTAATAAGTGATGATAAAGTTTAGTAATCCATTCATAAGCAGATAGGATGTTTTGATTTTCTTCCGACATGGATGATTCTTTGTTCATCCCTGTTTCAGGTAAGTCTACCCCACTTCTATTGGCTAGAAACTTTAGCGCCTCATAAAAAGAGTAATCTTCCATCTCTATTAGAAACGTCAATACATTTCCACCTTTACCACAACCAAAACAATGAAAAATTTGCTTTTCTTGCGTCACCGAAAAGGATGGAGTATTCTCCCCATGAAATGGACAAAGTCCGAAAAAGTTTCTCCCCTGTTTTTTTAATTGAACATATTCTCCAATAACATCAACAATATCATTGGATTTACGTACTTCTTCAATTACCTCTTCCGGTATTTGATTTGGCATTTTTACCACCATGCTTTAATATAGTTCGATACTTGTTAAGAAAATCCTTCATGATTCGACAAAGTTTTTTTAGAAAGTCGAAAAAATTTCCTTCTATGGAGTATAAAACTAAGAAGGATTTGTTTAACTTGTTGTATTATTGTACCTCTTGACAGGCTTGTATAAACCCTATGACAAACTATTATAATGCCTATACACTGTATTTCTACATAATTGAGCAGTATTCCTTCCTATATCTTAATGTTTTATTTTTCTGAATACGTCAGATGATCAACATTGTATAGTTTATTATTTTATTTTGACACAAAAAATAATTATAATACAAAAACGTTATGATTACCATTAAAAAACATTCTACTTAATCATAGAATGTTTTTTAAGATAATTAAAGCTATTTTTTAACCATATGAGAAATAATATTGGCTGTCTCTTCCACAGCTTTATTGGATACATCTATAGTTCTGCATCCAATCTTATTAACTAAATCATCAAAACACTCTAGCTCCTGGTGTATTCTTTCCATATTCGCGTATGTTGCTTGGTCACCGAGTCCCAATGCCTTTAATCTTTCTCTTCTTATTTCATTGAGTTTTTCAGGGCTTATTTGCAAGCCAATACACTTTCTCGGATCTACTTCGTATAACTCCTCAGGTGGATCAACTTCAGGAACAATTGGTACATTGGCAACCTTCAGCCTTTTATGTGCTAAATACTGTGATAAAGGGGTCTTTGATGTGCGTGAAACACCAATTAATATAATATCAGCTCTGGCAATACCACGTGGATCCCTACCATCGTCGTATTTAACCGCAAATTCAATTGCTTCCACACGTTTAAAATAGTCTTCATCTAATTTATGGACTAATCCAGGCTCAAGGCGCGGGTTATGATCAAAGAATTTTTCCATTGCATCCATCATTGGACCCATAATATCAATTGCTTGAATATCTTTTTCTTTTGCCTTTGTATTTAAATATTTACGTAGAATTGGGTCTACGAGCGTGAATCCGATAATACCTTGCTTTTCTTGTACAATTTGTACGGTTTCATCAATCGTTTTTTTGTCCTCTACATACTGCACTCGCTGTATATTATATTCCCCATTATTAAATTGACTCAAACCTGCTTTTATTACTAATTCAGCAGTTTCTCCAACGGAATCGGACAAAACATAAACTAGTGGCTTCTCACCCATGGTTCGGCTCCTCTCTATAAATGCTCATCCATTATTAACTCCACAAACGCTTTCGTTATCGTGGTTTTCGTAATACGTCCTACAATTTCTAAGCCATTTTCAGTATCTTTGATGACAGGCAGCCCATCAATTTGTTTATCAATCAGCTTCTTTGCAGCATCTATCATTAAATCTTCCCGATAACATATAGTAATATTAGGCATTCGCGTCATAATAATATGTACCGGTACAGCGTTTAAATCCTGATTTCCAATGCTCGCTCTCAATAAGTCTTTTCTAGATAAAACACCTATTAGACACGCATTATTATCTACCACAAAAAGCGTTCCAACATCTTCTAAAAACATTGTTGAAATAGCATCATAAACAGAAGCATCTTCTTTAACAACTATAGGGACTGACTGGTATTCCTGTACTTTAAATTGCTTAATCTTTTCGGTCAGTAGTTCAGTTCCGGTCTTACCTGTATAAAAATACCCTACCCGTGGTCTCGCATCAAGAAAACCAGCCATGGTCAATATAGCTAAATCTGGTCGTAATGTTGCTCTTGTTAAGCCTAGACGTTCGGCTATATTCTCACCCGTAATTGGCCCATTTTCCTTAACAATTACAATAATTTGCTCTTGTCTATTTGATAACTCCACTTTTTCACCACCTAACAACTCAATGTGACATACTATTTATTAAATATTATAGACTAAATATAGTGAAAAAGAAATAATGTTATCTTAAAATACTGAGCTGAGAATTTCTATATAAATGCCTTTTTACACTTGCATGATTAAAATTGCTGCTTCCACTCAATTAAGGATAAATCAGCATAGTCGTAAGTTAATGTCGCTATTAGATTCAAGAGTGAAAGTCGATTATTACGTATTTTTTCATCGTCCGCCATAACCATGTTATGCTCAAAGAAATTGTGAATTGGCCCTGCCAATTTCCCTAGGTGCAGCAGAGCATCCTCAGCTTGCTGGTTACTATTAGAATCAATATAAGAATCCTTTACTTCCAAATAAACCTGATACAATTCCTTTTCGGAAGGTGTTTCAAAAAGGTCCGGGTTAATAGTAGTTTGATTCGTTTTCTTGGACAGGTTAATTACTCTGACAAGTGCTTCTTGAATAGATTTAAAATCATGATCGCTTCGTTTGCGGGATAAAGTATTTGCTTTTGCTAACGTATAAGCGATAACACCTATTTCTTGATGCAATACAGATTGAATAATATCTTGCTCAGCCTTTACTTCCTTAAGTATATACGTGGCACGCAGCCCAAAGAACTGTTCCAATTCATTTCTCAATTTATTGATATTATTTTGTTCAATCGCCTGATTATAGAAAAGATTCTGTGTTAAATCCAGTAATGATTCAACCGTAACATTCCATTTATTTTCTTTTAATATTTTCAAGATACCTACCGATTGACGTCTAAGACCATAAGGATCTTGTGAACCAGTTGGTATTAATCCTACTGAAATACAACCTACTATCGTATCCAGTTTATCAGCGATGCTTACAATAGCACCTTCAATAGTCTCCGGTAAACGATCATCAGCATGAACTGGTAAATAATGATCAGCAACTGCTTTAGCAACTTCTTTTGCCTCACCAAAATTTAGTGCATAAGTTTGTCCGATAATTCCTTGTAGCTCGGTGAATTCATTCACCATATTTGTAGGCAAATCAAACTTGCAGATTTCAGCAGCCCTGACTGCTTTTTCTTTTGTTTCTTCATCAAGATTAAGCTGTTTTGCCAGTTGTTCTGTAATTTTAACAACACGTGATACTTTATCACTTATTGTTCCTAATTTTTCTTGAAAAACAACTCGCTCCAACTTCTCCAAATAATAATTTATAGAATGTTTTTGGTCTTCTTCAAAGAAGAATTGTGCATCAGATAATCTGGCATGTAATACCTTTTCGTTACCTTTAATTACAGTTTTTAAAGCTTTGCTATCACCGTTTCGTACGCCAACAAAGTAAGACAGCAATTCTCCGCTCTTCGACTTGACAGGAAAATATCGCTGGTGCTCTTTCATAGAAATGATTAACACATCTGATGGTAACTTTAAAAAGGACTCTTCATATGACCCAATAAATACTGTTGGGTACTCAACGAGATTACGTACCTCATTCAACAAACTATTATCAATTGGTATTTGAAATCCATATTCTTTTTCTATTTGTTTTATTCCCTCTGTAATTAAATGTTCACGTTCATTTGGATCTGATATAACGTAATTATCTTTCAGTTCAAATTGATAGTCTGATGGTGATTTTAAAATGATTTTGCTTCCTAAAAACCGATGTCCGAATGTAAAATTACTTGTTCTAACATCAGCAATTTCAAAAGGTATAACTTGATCTTCATATAATGCAGCAATCCAGCGAATTGGACGTGCATATCGCAGGCTTTGTTCGGCCCAGCGCATATTTTTTGGGAATTGAAGAGATTCTATAATTCCTTTGAATGTAGGAAGTAAGTCGAAAGTATCTTTACCGATAATCTGTTTTTTGACAAAAATATATGTTGTCCCTTTAATATCCTTAGTATAAATATCTTCTACAGTCTTCCCTTGACCTTTTGTGAATCCAATTGCTGCTTTCGTCCAGCTTCCTTCATCATCTTTTGCTATCGTAACAGCTGGCCCTTTCACTTCTTCTTCAAGTGATGTTTGCATTTCGGCAACATCTTTAATTAAAACGGCCAGTCTTCTTGGTGTTGAAAATGAAGTAATCGAATCATACGAAATACGTAACTCGTCAAGCCAATCTTTTGTTTTACTAATAAGTTGACTTTCCGCTTTATCAATAAAACGCGCTGGCAATTCTTCCAGGCCGATTTCAAACAATACATCTTTAGCCATTATTCTGCCTCCTTTGTCAACATAGGAAATCCTAACCGTTCACGTTCTGCCACGTAAGCTTTAGCAATACTCCTAGCTAGGTTTCGTATTCTCGAAATATATCCTGTTCGTTCTGTTACTGAAATGACACCCTTAGCATCAAGTAAATTAAATGTATGCGAGCATTTTAATACATAATCATAGGATGGAAATACCAATCCTTTTTCCATTGTAGCCTTAGCTTCATTTTCATACATGGAAAATAACTTAAATAGCATGTCTGTATTAGACTCTTCAAATGTATATTTAGAATGTTCGTATTCAGGCTGAAAAAAGATATCTTTAACCGTTACACCATCTGTCCACTCCAAATTAAATACATTTTCTTTATCTTGAATATACGATGCCAAACGTTCAATCCCATACGTTAGTTCAACGGTTACTGGACTTGCTTCAAGTCCGCCAATTTGCTGAAAGTATGTAAATTGTGTTATTTCCATTCCGTCCAGCCATACTTCCCATCCTAGTCCTGCAGCACCCAGAGTTGGGTTTTCCCAATTATCCTCTACAAATCGAATGTCATGCTCAAACGGATTAATTCCAAGTGCTTTTAAAGAATCTAAATACAGTTCTTGAATATTGTCTGGTGACGGCTTCATAATTACTTGGAATTGATGATGCTGATAAAGTCGGTTTGGATTTTGACCATATCGGCCATCTGCTGGTCTTCTTGATGGCTCAACATACGCTACATTCCACGGTTCTGGACCTAGACTTCTTAACAATGTCATTGGAGACATTGTTCCAGCTCCCTTTTCAACGTCATAAGCTTGCATCAATATACAATTTTGGTCTGACCAATATTTTTGTAAGGTTAAAATCATTTCTTGAATTGTCATCTTTTACAACCTCCATATTTACCTTATTAGAAAAATTGACTTATCGCCAAGCTTTAATGGCGAAAGCCTACGTTACACTTATGCAGTATCTTAACTGCTTGAATAAAAAAACCGTCCCTATGTCATTTAAAATGACATAGGGACGGTTTTTATACCGCGGTTCCACCCTACTTGCTCTATACAAGAGCCACTTTATACCGTTTGCTCAGAAGCGCCATTCCTTATCGTCCTATTATCCAGCTTCCACTATTCTGGACTCGCTCAAAATAGCAATCAATAAGTACTATTCTCCCTCAACACAATTAAGTATTAATTCGAAATATGTACAAATAATACTGTATTAACACCGACTTTGTCAACAAATGTAGTTTATTTTAATTTATCCAATTGATTTAAAAATCGTTTGGATTTAAGATAATAGCCGCCATATTGGTCGTAATAGGCATCTATTAACTGTCGCAATAAATTTTTATTTGCTGGTTTTACTGATATTTTACCAACCCTTTCCAGCCCTACACTTACAAAGATATGCAACAATTTTGCTATATTATCTGGCAGCATAATTGCTTCTGAGTCAATATGTTTACATCGCGAACAAAGTAAACCACCCTCAGATATTGAAAAATATAAAGGACTATCTCTTCTGCCACAACTCACACAATTACTTACTGTCGGTGCAAATCCGCCTTTTGCAAATAATTTTAACTCATACATCATCATTGGAATATCTGCATCTGTATCATCATGTTCAGCAATCCAGGATAACGTCTGGTATAGTTGGTCAAATAAATAATTATCCGGTAAATGTGAATCAACTAGTTTATCGGTTAACTCAACGATATATGCGGCATAAGCTGTCTTAATTATATCTTCCCGGATAAACCGGAGCGAATCAACTACATCTCCTTGTTGAATCGTACTTAATCCCGAATTGATATAGATAAAAAATTCACCAAGAATGAATGGCTGCGTAACTGCAGCCATTCTGCTTTTTGGTTTCTTGGCTCCTCTGGCAATTGCAGAGATTTTACCTAGTTTATTACTATAAATCGTAACAATTTTATGTGATTCACTGTAATCTTGCGTTTTAATGACAATACCTTTCATTTTTTCAAGCAAATAGTATCACCTTCTTAGGTCAAACCATTGAAAAATCCCCATGTACTATAATTTTGTGTCAATCGATGATACTTCCTCATCTTCCTGCTGGGTCGAATTCCCCGTACCTCGTGCTCTTTCTTCTAACTCTTTCAATAATAAATAGGTTTCAATGTTTCCTGTCTGACTAAATAATCTCCAGGTTAAGTCGATCACAAGAAACCCCACCTTCCTTTATAGCATGTTGAAAAAGTACTTACTACTAGAATTACCATACATGTTAAATCAATGAGTTTTAAATTTTACCAAGTTTAATATTCATCACTACGGAAACCAAATTCACGCAGTTGTGACTGCTTGTTACGCCAGTCTTTTTGGACTTTGACCCAAAGTTCTAAATAAACTTTTGATCCTAACAAAGCTTCAATATCTTTTCGGGCTTTTTTACCGATATCTTTTAACATACTTCCTTGTTTACCGATAATAATTCCTTTTTGCGTTTTCCGTTCCGTAACAATTGCTGCCTGAATAAAAACTGCATTTGAGTCTCTTGTTTCAATGTTTTCTATAACAACTGCAATTGAATGCGGTACCTCTTCTCTGGTTAATTGCAATGCTTTTTCCCTTATTAACTCACCAATGATGAACCGTTCAGGATGATCTGTTATTTGATCCTCAGGGTAATATTGAGGCCCTTCCGGCAGATGTCTCTTTAATATATCAAGTAAATGTGTAACATTATTACCATGAAGCGCTGAAATAGGAATAATCTCCTCAAAATTGTACTTATTTTTATAACGCTCTATTAAAGGGAACAACTCATCTGGATGAATTAAGTCCACTTTGTTGATGATCAGGAAAACCGGGCGCTTTACTTGCTGCAGCCGATCGATAATATATTGATCACCTTTTCCATAACCTTCATCAGCGTTAATCATAAAAAGAATTGCATCCACTTCATTCAATGTATCCTCAGCTATTTTTACCATAAAATCACCTAAACGATGCTTGGGTTTATGGATCCCTGGTGTATCAATGAATACCAGCTGTGCATCTTCTTCCGTTAAAACGCCCTGAATTTTATTACGTGTTGTTTGTGCCTTGTCACTCATTATCGCTATTTTTTGCCCTATTACATTGTTCATAAATGTTGACTTTCCTACGTTAGGTCTACCAATGATTGCTAGGAATCCTGATTTAAATTTAGTGTCCATGTTATTCCTCCGAAGCAGTTATTTCTATTTGATATTATCATCATACTACAAAAGCCAGCTAGTTTCATGTATCCGACAAAACCTTTAAAAGGTTTCTATAATTCTTCAGAAAATGACATATAATGATTATATTTTACTTTTCTTGGAATCCCTGATGCTTTGGAATACAGACACTAAAAGCAAAATTCTTGGTTGCATTTATGCAATAGAAAGTATTTATACATTCTAACTGCTAAAAAAACCTTCGTATATAGAAGGTTTTGCTAAAATAATCCATATATTCTCGGCAAAAAAATAATCATACCAACGATTAGCGAAGTTAAAGCAGCTAGTAAAACTGCCCCTGCAGCAACATCCTTAATTGTTTTAGCTAACGGATGCGTATCAGGCTTCACATAATCAATTAGCTTTTCTACGGCTGCATTAGTAGCTTCAGCAACTAAGACTAACCCAATTGTGAGCATAATAATTGCCCACTCAATGAAAGTTAATTGTATTAGTATACCTGCTATAATAACTGTTATTACAGCTATTAAATGTATCCTAAAATTCCGTTCCGTTTTAGTTACTTCCTTAAGGCCACTCCACGCATGAGAAAAACCAACCGATCTTTTCCTTTGATTATCGTTCAATGCCAAATTCACCCAAAATTTCTTCCTGCCTTTTAAACATTTTCTGTTCACCTTCTTTATCCATATGGTCATATCCAAGTAGATGCAAGAAACCATGTACCGTTAGAAATCCCAATTCCCTTTCAAGCGAATGGTCATAATCCTTAGCTTGTTCTTCTGCTTTTTCAACAGATATAACAATATCCCCAAGAACTAGCGGAATATCTTCACCAACAATATCCAGTTCATCATCAGCTTGTTCCTGCATTGCAAAAGATAATACGTCGGTTGGCTTATTAAGCTGTCGATAATTTCGATTAATTTCTTGAATTTCATTGTTAGAGACAAAGTTTATCGATACCTCAGCCTCCAGGGAAATAGCTTCTTTTTTTGCTGTGAAGATAAGTAAACGTTGGAGCATATCAATATAATCAGTAGGGACAGAATTTGTTTGATCGTGAAAATCAATATACATTTTATTTTGCCTCCTTTATGGGATATTGTATTCTTGAATGAAAAATTCCCTTTAATGATTCGCAGATTGTTTGATGAACTTTATCCAACTCCTTCAATGTAAGTGGACATTCATTTAATTGTCCATCCATTAGTCGATCATTTACAATGGATGACACAATTTCTTCAATCTTACTCTCTGTTGGCTCATTTAGTGACCTTACAGCTGCTTCTACAGAGTCACAAATGCATATTATCGCAGCTTCTTTAGTTTGCGGCTTTGGACCTGGATATCTGAAGTTATTTTCCTTTACATATCGGTTATTTTCTTTTTCCTTATAATAAAAATATTTTAATAAAGTAGTTCCATGGTGCTGCATCGCAATATTAATAATCTCTTTTGGAAGTTTGTATTTTTTAAGCAATGCGGCTCCGTCATATGGATGATTAATAATTATTTCTGCACTTTGTCTTGGTTCAATTATATCATGAGGATTGGAAATCGATAACTGATTTTCAATAAAATAATGTGGCCTTACTGTCTTACCAATATCATGATAATAAGCTCCAACCCTTGCAAGAAGACCATTTGCTCCAATCACTTCACAAGCCGTTTCACTGAGATTGGCCACCATCACTGAATGATGATACGTACCCGGTGACTCAGTTAGGATTTTTCGAAGTAATGGCTGATTTGGACTTGCTAAGGATAATAATTTAATGTCTGATAGTATACCCAAACCAGTCTCGAAAAATGGCAATAAGCCAATTGCTAACACTGCTGACAGAAATGCAGATGCTATTCCAAATCCAGAATGAATTAATAACTCACCTATTGAATACTTTTCAAATGAAAGAAAAAGGAATAATAATACTGTAATAATGTTAATAGCAGTTACACCAACACCAGCCTTAAGAATAGCCAAGCGATCTTTGACATTTGTCAGAAAAATGATACCTGCCATTTGTGAAAAAAAGAAGTAAATACCAGCCTCAATATTTAATGCACCCGGGATTTGCCCGTTAAAAATTATGCTCCCCAAAATGGCATACAATATAGAGAGTACAATTGCAAACCTTTCATTGAGTAATTGCTTTACAAGTAAGGATCCTATTGCAACTGGGACAACGAAAAATAATTGGGTCACTGGAACTGTTATCATACTTACCACTTTCATTAGTGCTACAACTATAATACTTATTAGTATTATGGAAGAGATTTTACCTTTATCTAGGCTATTAACTTTTGAAAGAAGGTTCATTTCATATCCAATAACAAAGATTATTAAGAATATTAATAGAGCCAGACCTATAACTGGATAAATATTTCTTTCTTTATCCAATAAACCAGCTAATTTTAAATCCTGATAAAGCTGATTTGTAATAACTTGGCCTTCTCTAACAATTATTTCACCTGCTCGAATTACAACAGGTTCGACGCTGCTTGCTGCATCTTTTCTTGCATCCATTGTTTTTTCAACATCAAAGAATGAGTTTTCAACCACTGCGAACTCACTTAACTTTACTAGTGGTTCTTTTATATTGTTTGAGAGATTGGAATACTTTATATCTTGTTCAATTTTGGTTATACCACTTTGAATATTTTCAACTCTGACACCATTTTCTAAAACTTCTTCCAATGATACAATTAACAATTCCTTGCCCTCTGCACGCATTTGTGGCTGTGCTTCAACAAGTTCATATAAAATACCATCATTAACCTCTTCTGTTATATTTGGAGATAATATTTGCTTTAATCGTCGAACTTTTTCTTGGTTTGTCATTACACCTACGTTATTCTCATTAGGTGAATCTGGTGAACTTTCTGATTCCTCCGCGTCTACTCTTTCAATAGCATCAAATATTTCTTCCACATATGCTACTTGCTCTTTAGTAGTTTCAGCTGATATATCAAATCTATCTTTAACAGATTGAACTGTTTCCCGGGTTTTTCGTTTCGTTTCCTGCTCATTTTCGATTGTGATTGGGGAACGAATAGTCTCATTGGCACTGGAAAACCGTTCAATATCATATGTTTCTGTAAACACGTTGTTAACAGTTACAAGGAAAAAAAAGACTCCTAAAATAGACACCGGCAAAATAACTGTTAGCCATTTTGTTCGGATTTTAAATAGTGCCTTTACAGAACTTTTCAGCATTTTTCCCATAATCTTCACCTCGTAACTGATTAAATCAAAAACGCAGGTATTACAATTAACTATATATATAGAAATAAGACCCACTATTGGGGGTCTTACACTATTTCATCGATTAGTTCGTTTTTTCATATGCATCAATAATTTTTTGTACTAACGGATGTCTTACAACATCAGTTTGGTTTAAATGAATAATTGAAATTCCATTTACAGATGACAATAACTGATTTGCTACCTGTAATCCAGATTTTACACCTTTGGGTAAGTCAATCTGGGTAATGTCACCAGTTATTATCATTTTAGAGCCAAATCCTAAGCGTGTCAAAAACATCTTCATTTGTTCAGGTGTTGTATTCTGCGCTTCATCAAGTATAACGAATGCATCATCAAGTGTTCGTCCACGCATATAGGCTAATGGGGCAATTTCTATGGTATCCCTTTCGATTAAACGCATTGTATGTTCAGTTCCAAGAACATCGTGTAATGCATCGTATAAGGGCCTTAAATACGGGTCAACCTTTTCCTTTAAATCACCAGGCAAAAATCCGAGACTTTCACCAGCCTCAACTGCTGGGCGTGTTAAGACAATTCTTTTCACTTCACCATTTTTTAATGCATGGACAGCCATTACGACAGCAAGATACGTTTTTCCAGTACCAGCGGGACCAATACCAAAAACAAGGTCATGCGTTTTAATTGCTGATACATAACTCTTTTGTCCTAATGTTTTTACTCTGATTGATTTCCCTTTAACATTCTTAGTTATCTCATCTTCAAAAAGTGTTTCAAATTGATTAATTTTACCTTTTTTAGCGAGGTCCACTGAATATACGACATCTCGCTCTGTTATATTCAATCCTTTTCGTACAATTGTAAGAAGGGTTGATAAAATCTCCTCAACAAGTTCAATCTCTTCATTAGTGCCAGAAACACTTACTTGCTCTCCTCTTGTAACAATGGAAACATTTAATTGTTGTTCTATCTGCTTTAAATATTTATCATTTGTACCAAACAAAGCTAATGCTTCATTCGGATTGGTTAATTGTAATTCAATTGTCTTCAAGTTTTCTGACATAATCAATCTCCTTGATCTATTGATTCTTCTTTTACAATATTTTCTTCCACAGCCATATATAAGATTAGTTTAACTTTACCATTCTCAATTGTTTCATGCAAAACTTTTTCAGAAACAATTCTCGCATCAGGTCCCAGCTGTAACTGTAACTCGTTTTTTGCTTGATCAATTCCAATTTTAATTGCTTCATCTTTACTTCTCTCTGTTTTATTATACCTCTTTTCACTCAAAATAGTTTCAATTATTTTAACAGGAAGCTTCCACTTTAAAAAATAAAGGTCTTTTTCATTTCTTTCACGATGAATTTCATTAAAATCAGGTGAACTGAACCCCCATACAGGGAGCTCGAAATTATTTATACTTAAATGAAATTTACTCTCACGATTTCCTGTCAACAGTTCTTGATTCGCTTTTAACGGAATGGTAACTTCTGTTTCGTACCACGTCTTCGCAATGATTTCTCCCTCAGCAGCTACTAAATCATATTTCTTGTCCTCTTTGCTATCGTCAAAATTAAGCTTTCCTGAAACAAGTACTTGTCCAGGTTCAACATAGTCATTGACTTGAACTTTCGGGAGCCCTTTAGATACATACATTTTTTGAATTACGCCTTTTTTTGTCGCCACTAAATTTCGTGGACCCTGTACTTCGTCTTCTTTTACTACCGTTTTTTCTACTCCTTCAAGAACATAGGATGTCCCTTTTTGGTGGACACCAACCCACAGTAATTCAGGTACATCATTTACTAGTTGCTGTTGCACTTCACTAGGTGGATCCAGGGTAAAAGTCCATGCACCCTGATGAATACCATATTCCGTCAGTTGTTCACTTATTTTTTCCTCGATATCTTTTGGTACACCTATTATTTTAACTTCCCAAATTATATTAGATAGAAAGAAAATTAGCATAACACTTAACAACAAGCCAATTATAACTTCTCTTTTACGAGTAAATTTTTTAAATAAGAATGGTAAACCCCTTTTGTTTATAAAGGTTAGTTTATAACTTGTCCGACGTTTAATATCCTTTAATATATCAATATCACTTAACTTGACGTTACCTATACAGGCATATTCGGATTCCTTTTTAATATTCCAAACTGTAATTCCTTGTTCAATACAAAATTGAAAGAAAAGTTCAGGATTTTTCCCCTTAATTAAAACAGTCATATATCCAGTTATAAATGAACCTTGAATATGTTTCATGTCCTCCTCCTTTGATATCTTAATCTGGAATAAATTTGACTTCAGTTATCAATCCTTCCAGTAATATTTCTTCAGGCAGCATCATTTTTAATACAAAAGATGATCCCGAAATCTTTATATACCCCTTATTGGTTTTAAGTTTCAACTCGGTATCTGAGTAAACAACAAGTCCTTTATGATTCTCAATATAAACATGTATTTGACCAATCATTGTTATCCGTGGCAGCTCCAACATGACATCAGTTGGAAGTGCAAGATGGTTCATTAACCATGGACCAATTCGTTGTTGCCATTTCTTCACTGATGTGGCCCCCTCTCACATACATATTTATGAAATTAACGACAGGATAAGAACAAAAAAAAAGAACCACTACCGGCATAAGCATCTACAGCTCATTAGATAGTGGTTCTTTAATTAAGATAGTTATTTTCTTCGTTGCTTTACAACACTTTGATATGGCTTGGTTGCTCTAGGAGAACCTAAAACCTCTGCCATGATAACCCCGTTTACTAAACCTTTTTGATTCAAGTTATTTTTTATCCGCCTTTTAAATCTTTTTTGTTCAGCAGATAATTCTCTGTCAGATTCCTTATTATCACTATTGTCAGTAATAATTGCATCATGTTTACGTTCATCCAGCGCTTTTTGTGTATCTGTATTCATACGGTCAGCCAGGCGTTCACGTTGTTCTTGTTGCTGTTCTTCAATTGACGTTTTGGCTACTGTACTTTGCGGCTGATTATTACTGACTGTTTCACCAACCCCACCGGAAGGAGTCGGTGAAGGTTTAGGTGGATTAGCTGTTCGTCTTTGTTTATTGGAATTAGTATCAGACTTATCCTTTAAAAAACCTGCAAGTCCTCCAATAATTGCAAGGATTATAAGAATGACATCCATAATAACCCTCCTGTATCTAATACATTATTTATTGTCATTGTCTTCTTTTTCATTATCAGACAATTTCCCAATTGTACCGCGCATATCTGTATCAGCATCAATATTTTTATAGTTCATATAATCCATTACACCAAGATTTCCGGACCGTAGTGCTTCCGCAAGTGCAAGTGGAACATCTGCTTCTGCTTCAACAACTTTTGCACGCATCTCTTCAACTCGAGCAACCATTTCCTGCTCTTGTGCAACAGCCATCGCTCTTCTTTCTTCCGCTTTAGCCTGAGCAATATTTTTATCTGCTTCGGCTTGATCTGTTTGCAGAATAGCACCGATATTCTTACCGATATCAACATCAGCAATATCAATTGATAGAATTTCAAATGCTGTTCCTGCATCTAAACCTTTGCTTAAAACATTTTGAGAGATTGAATCAGGATTTTCCAGCACTTTTGTATGTGCTTCTGAACTACCAATTGTACTTACAACGCCTTCACCTACACGGGCAATCACTGTTTCTTCCCCAGCACCACCGACAAGGCGGTCAATATTTGCACGTACTGTAATTCGTGCTTTCGCTTTCACTTCAATACCATCCATAGCGATACCTGCAATAAATGGCGTTTCAATTACCTTTGGATTAACACTCATTTGAACAGCTTCTAAAACATCACGACCTGCTAAATCAATCGCTGCTCCTCGTTCGAAGGATAGTTCAATATTCGCTCTATGTGCAGCGATAAGCGCGTTTACTACTCTATCTACATTACCACCTGCTAAGTAATGACTTTCCAGCTGATTTGTAGTTAATTCTAATCCTGCTTTGTGTGCCTTAATTAACGGATTAATTACTCTTGAAGGCACAACCCGACGTAATCGCATCCCAACAAGTGTAAAGATACCCACTTTAACACCTGCAGCTAGGGCGCTAATCCATAGCATTACTGGAATAAATGTAAATAATACTGCAACAACAATTAAAATTACCGCAATTATTATTACCGGCATAAGTTCTTGTAATTCCATATTAATTCCTCCTATAATTCTTTTTATATTATACTTCTCTTACTTCTCTTACTTCTCTGACTACCACTCGAACTCCTTCTACCTTAACCACCTTCACAGGCCTATTACTCTGAATAAACCCGCCTTCTGATACAACATCTAAACGTTCGTCATCAAATACAGCTGTACCTGATGGACGCAACTGAGTTACCGTTACACCTTCCAACCCTATTAATTCCAGTCGGTTTACTGTAGAAACATACCCAAGTTCTGTTGATGTCTGGTCCTTTAATATAATATGGCGAAAAAATCCTTTTTCCATCCCCATCGTTTTAAAGAGTATAATAGAAGCAATTATAGCCACTATAAATGCAATACCTATGCTCATCGACATATGACCGATATCCTGTCCTGATATAATCAATGAACCGACCACAGACGCAACACCAAGCAAACCTGCAATTCCTCCAGGAACAAAGAACTCTGCTATTATCAATACTAAGCCTAAGATTAATAAAATAATAGCCTCCATTCCTGCCAGACCCGCAACTACATGTCCATAGAAGAACAAAATTAACGATAGCAATCCCATTATACCTGGAATACCAAAACCAGGTGAATACAACTCAACAATCAACCCGAGACTTGCTATGGATAATAATATAGGGACTACAACCGGGTTAGTTATGAACCTTGCTATATTTTCAGATAATGTGGGTTCCTTCTCAATAATAGTTGCGTTGCTCAACCCTAAATCGCTCAGCATTTCTGCCCGATCTTTAACAGTGGCTTTTGAATAACCAACCTTAACAGCTGATTCAGGATCCAGAGTAAGATACTTACCTTTCTCAGCACCATATTCCGGGAGATCTATACTCGGATCTGCCATTGCAGCCGCATATAACTTATCCCTTCCTTTTGATTCAGCTGCACTTTTCATTGCACTTAACCATGCGGATTCTGCCTTCTTATCCGCCGCAGTTCCATCTTGATTAATAACACCACTAGCTCCCATGTTTGCTTGTGGTTTCATATAAATATTATCTGTGTTTAATGCAATATAAGACCCTGCTGACAATGCCTGATTAATAACAAAAGAAGTAGTAGGTAGCTCAAGGTCCTGCAGCAGTTCTGCAATCTGTCTTGCAGAATCCACTCTTCCCCCAGGTGTATCGATTTCAAATATTATATGATCTGCACCCTTTGCTTCCGCCTCTTTTGTTGTTCGGGAAAGAAAGGCTTCCAGTCCACGTTCCACTTCATTTTCTATCGGAATAACATAAACGACCTTTCCGCTACCACTGTCTTCTGCTTTAATTACTGAAATTGCGCTAAACAGTGACGCCGATAAAAAAAATACAAGCGTTAAAATTATGTATTGTTTAAGTCTATTAACAGGCACACAGCATCCCCCCCTTTCTATAATACCTTTATTTTTACATACGATTTATATATGTAAATGGTTTCATTTCAGCCATATTAGTTCATATTAGTTAAATAGTATCACAATTAGTTCTAAAGATGGTATATTTCGTAAAAAGTTAAATGAAAAAGCCTCGTCAAATCTGACAAGGCTTTTTATATTACTAATTAATTTAAATTTTTTTGAACAAGCCTGTTAATTTGTGCACCATCAGCCTGACCCTTAACTTTAGGCATAATTGCACTCATAACTTTTCCCATATCTTTTTTGGAAGTTGCATTTACTTCCTGAATCGTAGACTGAACTAATGCCTCTAACTCATCTTCTGATATCTGTTCTGGCATATATTCTTGTAAAATATTGATTTCAATTTCAAGTTTTTTAACAAGATCATCACGTCCAGCTGATTTAAACTCTTGGAGGGAATCTTTCCTTTGTTTTAACTCTTTAGATAGAACAGTTAATTCTTCGTCTTCAGAAAGTTCTTTGTTACCAAGTTTTATCGATTCATTTTGTAGTGAAGCCTTCACCATTCTAACAACACCAAGGGTATCTTTATCCTTGTTTTTCATGGCATGCTTCATATCTTGGTTCAGCTGTTCTAATATTGTCATGCTCTTGCACCCTCTTTAGAATTTACGCTTTCTAGCAGCTTCAGACTTCTTCTTGCGTTTAACGCTAGGCTTTTCATAGTGTTCACGCTTACGATATTCTTGTAGTGTACCACTTTTTGACACACTACGCTTAAAGCGACGAAGAGCATCCTCAAGATTCTCGTTTTTACGAATGCGAGTTGTATTTGACATGCTAATTTCCCTCCCTCCGAAGCAAAAAACAAAAATGTACAGACATGAATAATATCTCATGTCTCTGCTAATTATAATATAACCCTACTTACAGGTCAACTTAAAAATAGTACTTATATACATAGAACATTATATTAGGCAGTTAAGAAACCTGACTGAATGCCGAATCTGCATCCAACACCATCTATGAAAATAGGTAAAATGGAAATCAACGTGAATAAGTGATATCACATTAATTATACTGACTAACTTTTAAACTTTATTACTTAAAATGTCTTTTTATCAAAAGTATAAAGTGCTTTCTTACAGCATACTCCAAAGTTTTCTAATAATTATCTGTCCCTTTATTTCCTGCAATAATATCAACACCTGCACTAGCACCAATCCTAGTGGCACCAGCATCGATCATGGCTTTTGTGGATTCAAGATCACGAACGCCACCTGATGCCTTAACGCCCATTTCACTTCCAACTGTTTCACGCATAAGCTTAATATCATGAACAGACGCACCACCACCGGAAAATCCTGTAGAAGTTTTCACAAAATCTGCTCCAGCCTGTTTAGCCAGTTGGCAGGCTCGTACTTTTTCATCATCGGACAATAATGAAGTCTCAATAATAACCTTTGTTAGTGCTTTCCCTTCTGCAGCGTTAACTACAGCTTTAATATCATTTTTGACTGCTTCATCATTGTTCGACTTTAGTTCCCCAACATTAATAACCATATCTACTTCTGTTGCCCCATCTTTAATTGCTTGCTTTGTTTCAAACACTTTTGTTTCTGTAGAAGTAGCTCCTAATGGGAAACCAATAACAGTACACACTTTAACTTCAGTATTCTTTAAATTTTCGTAGCAAAAAGGTACCCAATACGGATTAACACATACTGAAGCAAATCCGTTTTCACTTGCTTCTTTTACAATCTGGGCAATCTTCTCTTTTTTTGTATCTGGTTTTAACTGGGTATGATCAATATATTTTGCTAAATCCATATTCATGTATATCTTCCTTTCATGTATGGTTATACCAACTACATTTAATCCTATTTATCATGCATATTAAATTATAAAATACGAGTGTTCGAAGTTAAGAAGTGGCTTTAATATTTGAGTTTGTGGCACTTTCCATAACACGGACAAATGTACCTTCATTAAACGGATAGCCAGATTTTGTTATCTTTATTCGAACGATTTTTCCAATTAGATCTTGAGTACCTTTGAAACGCACTTTTAAATAGTTATCTGTATAGCCAACCAAATAATCTGTATCTTCTTCGGACACGCGTTCTTCCGGTATAACTTCCAGAACTTCATTTTCATAATCTGAAGCATACTCTTTTGCTAATTGCTTTGAAAGTTCAATCATTTGATGTACGCGGTCATTTTTTACGTCCTCATCAACTTGATCTTTCATGCGTGCTGCAGGTGTACCCGTCCTTCTCGAAAATGGAAAGACATGTAGTTCTGAATAGCCAACATCTTTAATAAAGTTGTAGGTTTCCATAAACTCCTCATCCGTTTCCCCTGGAAAGCCAACAATTACATCTGATGTAATTGCCAAGCCGGGTAGAGCTTTACGGATTTTGTCTACCTTTTGTTTATAAAATGCGCTGGAATACTTTCTCCTCATACGATTTAATACTGAGTCAGAACCTGATTGCAGAGGAATGTGCAAATGGCGGACAATTTTAGTTGATTTATTAAGTACATCGATTACTTCATCTGTAATTTGACTTGCTTCAATAGATGAAATTCGAATCCGTTTAAGTCCATCAACATTCGCTTCTAATTCATGAAGTAGTTTTGCAAAGTTATAATCACTCATATCTTCCCCATATCCTGCAGTATGAATACCGGTTAAAACGATTTCCTTATACCCTGCGTCAACTAAATTCTGAGCTTGAGATACTACATTTTCGGGGTCTCTGGACCGTAATAATCCTCTTGACCATGGAATGATGCAGAATGTACAGAAATTGTTACATCCCTCTTGAATTTTTAGCGATGCGCGTGTTCGGTCAGTAAATTCAGGTACATCCATTTCCTCAAAGACACGGTTTTTCATTATGTTCGTTACACCATTAATCGGTTCACGTGTTTTTTGGTGTTCTTCAATATAATTAATCATTTGTTTTCTATTTTGTGTCCCGACAATAACGTCAACACCCGGTATCTCCATTATCTCACCTGGAGAAGTTTGGGCGTAGCAGCCTGTTACACAAATAACTGCTTCAGGGTTTTTACGGACAGCCCTTCTGATTACTTGTCTGCTTTTTTTATCTCCTGTGTTTGTTACTGTACACGTATTAATTACATATACATCAGACTGATGATTAAAATCAACACGTTCATAACCATTATCTTTAAACATGTTCCAAATTCCTTCAGTCTCATAATGATTCACTTTGCATCCTAAAGTATGAAATGCTACTGTCGGCATTATCTGCACCTCAATTCTTCAAATTGGTAAGAAATACTTGCTAACACATATAAAGGAGCTGTTTCAGTTCGTAATATTCGTGGTCCTAACCGAACGGAAGTAAAACCATGCTGCTTTAATTGATCTGCCTCTTTTTCTGAGAAACCACCTTCTGGGCCAATACAAACTAATACTCGATTTCCAGGCTCCATTCCACTTATAATCGTTCCAAATGATTGGAACTCCGAAGTTTTAGCTTCTTCTTCATACGCAAACAATTTAATATCATACACAGAACTTTCTTCAATTAACTTTTCTATTGTTGTGACGCCATTAATTTGTGGTATCTTGGTTCGGTGACTTTGCTCACTTGCTTCTTTAACAATTTTAGAATATCGTTTAAATTTCTTTTCGGCTTTTTTTGCATCCCAAACGACTACAGATCGTTCTGCTTGTATTGGTGTGAATGCAGATGCACCAAGTTCTGTACCTTTTTGCAACACCAATTCAAACTTATCACTTTTTGGTAATCCTTGAGCAATTGTAACCTCTAGTGGTAGTTCAGACGACTCGTCCAGCCATTCCGTTATAACCAACTGTACACTATCATTATCTGACGATGTAATTTCACATATTGCTGCTTTACCATTCGGGTGATTACATATAATATTGTCTCCGGCCTGTAATCTCATCACTCGATTTATATGATGCGCATCATCTGCCTTAATAATAACTTCATCTTTTCCCCAATTAGTTTCAGGAACAAAATAGCGTTGCAAGTTAAGCACCACTTTTCTATTGATTCTTTCTAGCTATTATGGAAACCCAATCTTCCATTTCATTTATTTCCAGAATACGAAAACCCTGTTGATTCAACTTATCAACCACCATTTGTTTCTTTGCTTGGATGATGCCTGATGTAATAAATATACCGTTCGGTTTGAGATTGTTCCATGCATCCTCCACAAACCTGACGATTATCTCAGCTAAAATATTGGAAACGATCATATCTGCCTTCATATTAACACGATCAAGCAGGTTATTCTGTTTCGTGATTATTGATTTATCTACCTTATTCAGTTTTGCATTTAATTTTGTGCTCTTCACTGCAATTTCATCCAAATCAAATGCATAAACTTCATTGGCACCTAATAAGCCTGAAGCAATGCTCAATACTCCAGAACCACAGCCAACATCTATTACATTATCATTTTCCATTATATACCGTTCTATACCTTGAATACTTAAAACTGTTGTTGGGTGTGTTCCGGTACCAAACGCCATACCTGGATCAAGCTCGATAATTACTTCATCACTCGATACAGCTTCATAGTCTTCCCAGGTTGGAATAATCGTTATTTTTTTTGAAATTTTAACTGGTTTATAGTATTTCTTCCATGCTG
Source organism: Virgibacillus litoralis (assembly GCF_017873675.1). Lineage (GTDB taxonomy): Bacteria > Bacillota > Bacilli > Bacillales > Amphibacillaceae > Lentibacillus > Lentibacillus litoralis. Next base: position 32,296 of record NZ_JAGGKK010000002.1, read on the forward strand.
TTGCCCATTCTTCTTCATGTATTTCGCTTAATGTTATCTGGTTTCTGCCTAAATTAATATCGTAAAGCATTAAATTGTTAATAGCTTGCTTAATTTCATTAACTGTTTCTCCCAGAAAACTATTCACTGGTAAGTACGCCTTTATATAAACACCCTCTTCTGGGTATTCATCCGCATTTAATTCGTAAATTTCACCAAAGAAATCATCACGTTCAGCTGTCAAATCAAGTGGGTCTTCAATAACAACACCGGTGGATCCGGTTTCGTGTAGAATATTAGAAATTGGTTCAATAGCCTCATTAGTCGTATGAATGCATATTTCTGACCACTTCAAATCAATCCACTCATTTCTTTAAAAAATAAAATCGTTTATGTATGCGGTGTTGCTGTAACACCGCTCTTAATTCTTGTATCTTTTGTTCCTATAAAATCTTCACAGTTGATATAAACTGCGAACTAACTTAAAAAATTGCTGAGTGCTATGACACCGCTTCGGAAATACACTTCGCGCACCTAGGGCGGCTGTCGAGCCTCCTCGTGCTGCGCACTGTGGGGTCTCGCCGATGCCTTTCCTCCCGCAGGAGTCTGCGTGTATTTCCTCCGCTGTATTTGCTCACTTATTCAATAAAATAAAACGTCTAATTCAGCAGATGGAATATGCGAGACTCCTGTGGGACAGCGATCCTAAGAGACCCCACAGGGAGCGTTCTTTGCGAGCGAGGAGGCTCGTGGGGAGCCCACGGAAAGCGAGTATATTCCAACTGCGTGGTTAGAGAACTACACTAAAAATACGAATTGGTTACCTTCGGTCTACTTCGCATTTTATAGAAAAAGTGTAACAATCATTTAGCTTTTAAATGCGTTCTTAAACCGTTGGAAAAAGGAACCTTCTTGTTCATCTGTTGCTTCATTTCCGCTTATTTCATTAAATTCACGCAGTAATTCTTTTTGACGATCTGTTAACTTATTAGGTGTTATTACTCGTACCTGTACATGTTGATCTCCGTGACCAGTTCCACGAACATTTGGAGCCCCTTTCCCCTTAAGGCGGAAGACTTTGCCTGTTTGCGTTCCAGCTGAGATTTTTAACATTACATTACCATGCACAGTTGGAACTTCTATTTCATCACCTAGTGCTGCTTGAACGAAAGTTACAGGTAACTCACAGAATATATGATCACCTTCACGCTCAAAGAAGTCGTGTGATTTCACTTGAATCACTACATACAAATCCCCTGGTGGTCCACCATTAACGCCTGCTTCACCTTTGCCAGAGACACGAATTTGTTGTCCTTCATCAATACCTGCTGGAATGGAGATATGGATTTTACTTTGCTTTCTTTCCTTCCCTGTTCCGCCACAAGTATTACATTTTTCAGGAATAATCTTCCCTGTACCATTACAATGATGACACACACGACGGTTTACAACACGGCCAAACGGAGTGTTTTGTTCCGTATTTAATTGTCCTGACCCCTCACAATGTGAACATGTTTTTGTCTTTGTACCAGGCTTAGCACCTGAACCGTCACATGTTTCACACTCTTCTTCCTTTGGTATACTTACATCTGTTTCTTTTCCAAAGATAGCTTCTTCAAATTCTAAAATCATAGAATACTGTAGATCAGCACCTTGCTGCGGGGCGTTTGGATCACGTCTGCGACCCCCACCGCCAAAGAACATATCAAAAATATCACCAAAACCGCCGAAGTCCTGTGCTCCGCCTCCAAAGCCGCCAAAGCCTTGACCTTGTGCACCTGCATGACCAAATTGATCATATTGCTGACGTTTTTGGTCGTTACTTAATACTTCATATGCTTCTTTTGCTTCTTTAAACTTCTCTGCTGAATCTTCTTCGCTATTCACATCTGGGTGGTACTGTCTTGCCATTTTACGATATGCTTTTTTTATTTCATCTTTTGAAGCACCTTTTTCGACTCCAAGTACTTCATAATAATCGCGCTTACTCACTTGTAAATCACTCTCCCGGACACTATTGCATAAATTTTATCTTATCATCAATTACTCCTTTATAGCAAATAAACTTTTAAAAGAGTGAAAAGTCAAAGCCAAGAGACTCCTGACTTTGACTTTAATCAATTGATTCAGCTTAATTATTTATTCTTTTCTTCGTCGTCAACTTCTTTATAATCAGCATCTTCTACATCTTCAGAACCTTGTCCTTCTTCCTGACCCTGTTCTGCTTCTGCATCTTGCTGCATTTGTTCATATAGCTTAACAGAAAGCTGTTGAACTTGTTCTTGTAAAGTTTCTTTCTTTTCTTTTATTTGTTCAATATCATCTGCATCAATTGCTTTTTGCAGTTCTTCCTTAGCATTTTCTGCATTTTGTTTTTCTTCGTCAGAAACTTTTTCACCAAGGTCCTTAATTGTTTTATCAGTGGTAAAGATAAGCTGTTCAGCCTCATTACGCAATTCTATTTCTTCACGACGTTTCTTATCTTCCTCTGCATTCTCTTCTGCATCTTTAACCATTTGTTCAACCTCTTCATCTGATAAACCTGAAGATGATTTAATCGTAATGGACTGCTCTTTGTTTGTTCCTTTGTCTTTCGCACGAACATTTACAATTCCGTTAGCATCAATATCGAATGACACTTCGATTTGTGGCACTCCTCTTGGCGCTGGTGGAATATCTGTTAATTGGAAACGCCCTAATGTTTTGTTGTCTGCTGCCATCTCACGTTCACCTTGAAGTACATGAATATCTACAGCTGTTTGATTGTCTGCAGCAGTTGAGAATACTTGTGATTCACTTGTTGGAATTGTTGTATTACGCTCAATTAGCTTAGTAGTTACTGAGCCCATTGTTTCAATACCAAGTGAAAGAGGTGTAACGTCTAATAATACAACATCTTTTACATCACCCTGAAGTACGCCACCTTGAATTGCAGCACCTAGTGCAACTACTTCATCAGGGTTTACGCCTTTAGAAGGTTCACTGCCAATTTCACGTTTAATTGCATCTTGAACTGCTGGAATACGTGTAGATCCACCAACAAGAATTACTTTATTAATTTTATTAGCTGATAAATCAGCATCTTTAAGTGCTTTACGTGTTGGTTTCATAGTACGCTCAACCAAATCGGATGACAGTTCATCGAATTTAGCACGAGTCAAATTCATTTCCATATGCAATGGACCAGCGTCACCTGCAGTGATAAATGGAAGTGAAATTTGAGTTTGTGATACGCCAGATAAGTCTTTTTTAGCCTTTTCTGCTGCATCTTTCAAGCGTTGTTTAGCCATTTTATCCTGGGAAAGATCAATACCATTCTCTTTTTTGAATTCTTTAACCATGTGGTCCATGATAACTTCATCAAAGTCATCCCCACCTAAACGATTATCGCCAGCTGTTGAAACAACTTCAAATGTACCATCACCAATATCCAGGATGGACACGTCAAATGTTCCTCCACCTAAGTCATATACAAGAATTGTTTGATCCTGGTCTTCTTTATCAATTCCATATGCTAATGCTGCAGCTGTCGGTTCGTTGATAATACGCTCAACTTCCAAACCAGCGATTTTACCAGCATCTTTTGTTGCTTGGCGTTCTGCATCATTAAAGTATGCAGGAACAGTAATAACAGCTTTTTCTACTTCTTCACCTAAGTAATCTTCTGCGTAGGATTTGATGTGCTGCAAGATAATTGCTGACACTTCCTGTGGTGTATACTCTTTATCTTCAATTTTCACTTTATAGTCTGTACCCATATGACGTTTAATTGATTGAATTGTGTTAGGGTTTGTAATTGCTTGTCGTTTTGCTACTTCCCCAACTTGACGTTCACCATTTTTGAATGCTACTACAGATGGAGTTGTACGGTTACCCTCTGGATTTGGGATAACTACTGCCTCTCCACCTTCCATTACTGACACACATGAGTTTGTTGTACCTAAATCAATTCCAATTATTTTACTCATAATTAATTTCCTCCTTCACTACTTATCCGATTACTTATTCACTTTGACCATTGCTGGCCGAATTACTTTATCTTTTAGCATATAACCTTTTTGTAATTCTTCCACAACTGTATTAGATTCCATTTCCTCTTCTTCTACTTGCATAACAGCATGGTGAATATTAGGGTCAAATGTTTTTCCTACGCATTCTATTTCTTCAACACCTTGTGCTTTTAATGCGTCTTTTAATTGTCGGTATACCATAGATATACCATCAACAAAGCCTTCACCCGCATCATTTACTTCGACTTGTAATGCCCGGTCAAAATTGTCAATTGCGGGTAGTAACTCATTTACAAAGTCTTCTGCTTTATATTTACGTTCCGCTTCTTTCTCTTTTTGAGAACGTTTTTTGAAATTATCAAATTCCGCTTTTGTTCGAAGCATTCGCTCCTGAAGTTCATCTTTTTCCTGCTTAAGTTGGTCTACTTCCGCTTTTAGGCTTTCCATTTTACTTTCATCTGATGAGCCCATTTGCTGCATTCCATCTTGTTCATCATTATCAATTACATCAGTAATAGTTTCTTCATTTTTTTCAGTTGCTTGAGTTTTACCCTTATTTTGTTCTTCCACTTACTGCCACCTCCTATTATAAAATTGCCACGTTAGAATATATCACGAATAGCTTTATAAATAAACAAATATACATTAAGAAACGGGAATTGTCTCCATTAATTTGAAGTGACTTACTTCACTCATTATTTTTGTACCACATGTACAATGCATCAGACATTTCATGTGATAAAGTGTTCAGTAAATTAACGACCCGCTTATATTCCATACGAGTAGGACCTAACAGTGCTATTGTACCCATTTGATCTTCATTTAATTGATACGTAGCAGTAATCAGGCTTAAATCTTTGATAGCATCCACTTTGTTCTCATGGCCTATTCTCACTTTAATACCATTCGTAGTATCTTTTAAGAGATTGGCTATTTCGTCTTCCTTTTCCATCATGGAATAAAATGATCGAATTTTATCAATATCTTTGAATTCGGGCTGCATTAAAATATTTGTTTTACCACCAAAATATAATTTAACAGGGTTCTCATTAAAGAAGGCAGCTTTCAAATAATCATACGATTTTTCAAAATCTGTAATGTACTTATTCATAAGGTGTACAATTTCAGTATTTAACTTTTCAGGTAACCTTACAATTGGCACTCCATACAACCGATCGTTTAGGATATTAACCATTTTTTCCAAATCTGATGTACTTATTTCTTCCGGAATAGAAAATGAGCGATGTTCAACATGTCCCGTATTAGTAACTAATATTGCAACAGCAGTTTGCGATGATAATGTGACAATCTGCAATTGTTTTAATTTTGTCTCAAACACTTCTGGTCCTAAAATTATTGATGTGTAGTTAGTAATATCAGATAGTATTTGAGCAGACTTTTGAACAATCTGTTCAAATTCGAAAAAACCATCTTGTATAACGTTATTAATTAGCTTTTTATCACCTTCTGTTACTTGTGGTGAGACTAGGTGATCGACATAGTAGCGATATCCCTTCTCAGAAGGAATTCGGCCAGAGGATGAATGCGTCTTTTCCAGAAACCCCATCTCTTCCAAATCAGCCATTACATTCCGAATGGTGGCGGAACTAAAAGCTATATCACCTTTTTTTGATATAGCACGTGAACCTATTGGTTGTGCTGACTCAATGAAATCATCAATTATGACTTGTAATATCAGTAATTGTCTTTCTGTTAACATGATGATCACCTCTGTTAGCACTCCGTCCTTTCGAGTGCTAATGCTAATAATAAATTATCAAATCCTTATTTTTTTGTCAACGTACATGCATTAAATCTTTTTCTTCTAATAAAAATTGTTCGAATACCTCATTACCAAATAACATACCTTGGTCAGTAAGATAAAGGTTGTTGGTATTCTCGGCAAGCCATCCTTTTTGGATTAAGGAAGATACTGCATGTTTATAGATTGTCTCATATGAAAAGCCAAATTTCTCATGAAAATGATTCTTATTAATGCCTTTCGTTTTACGTAATCCAAGAAACATTTCTTCTTCAACCATTTCTTTGATACTAATTTCTTCCGTATTTAATATCGGCTTCCCTGTTTTCATAGCTTCTTTTACATAAGCGGGTAAAGGTCTGATATTTCCTGTCCGTTTGCCAGGGAGATATCCATGAGCTCCAGCTCCAAACCCGTAATAATATTCATTATTCCAATAGGTCAGATTGTGTTGACTTTCGTAACCGGTTTTCGCAAAGTTACTAATTTCATAATGATTCACACCTTTTTGGCGCATTGTATTTTTCAAAATCTCATACATTTGAACTTCCGACTCTTCTGGAGGACGATGCAGTTTACCCTTTTTATGCCGTTGATAAAAGACAGTTTTTGGTTCAATTTGTAATGCATATGTTGAGTAATGAGGCAGCCCGAACGATACTGCCTCATCTAAAGAGTTTTTAAATTGTTCGACTGTCTGGTTCGGCAATGCATATATAAGATCAATACTAATATTATATAAACCGTGTTGCTGCAATTGATTAATGGTAGTATATACGTCTTTCACTGTATGCAGTCGCCCTAATTCTTCTAGCATCGCATCGTCAAATACTTGCACACCTAATGATATCCTGTTAACACCATAGCTACTTAGCAGTTTAATTTTCTCTCCGTCAAAATCACCAGGATTTGATTCAATCGTAAATTCTTTACAGCTTTCAACGTCAAACTTGTTATCGATTATTTTCATTAAAGAACGCAATTGTTCCATGTTTAATGAAGTAGGGGTACCTCCACCAATAAATATAGTATCTACCTTGTTCTTCGTACCATTTATATTTGTGTTTATTTCATTTGAAAGTGCCTCTACATACTCTGTAGCTAATTTCTCATTGTAGAAAAACTTTGTAAAATCACAATAATGACAAATCTGCTGGCAAAATGGTATATGAATATAAACGGAATTAACCACAATTATCCTCTCCAATGCTTAGAAAACTTGGCTTCTCATAAAAGGGATTCCTTCGAAAGCATATTTTGCTTTCTTAGAACCCCTCATTCTATGTAGTGCAAGTTTTAATGGCAAAAGCCATAGTATACTTACTTTCTAAAATTTCTAAGAAAGGGATGAACTTTAAGCAGGAATGCCTTAAGTTCTCCCTTAAAAAATTAATCATCATCCATTTGTAAAACGGCCATAAACGCTTCTTGTGGAACTTCAACCGATCCTACCATTTTCATACGTTTTTTTCCTTCTTTTTGTTTTTCCAATAATTTACGTTTGCGTGTTATGTCTCCACCATAACACTTGGACAATACATTTTTGCGCATTGCTTTAATAGTGGAACGTGCGACAATTTTATTTCCGATTGCCGCCTGGACCGGAACTTCAAATTGCTGTCTTGGAATAAGATCTTTCAATTTATCGACAATCAGTTTTCCTCGTTCATAGGCAAAATCACGATGAACGATAAATGATAAAGCATCAATCGTTTCGCCATTTAACCATATATCCATCTTTACTAAGTTTGATGGACGGTAGCCGATTAAATCATAATCAAAAGAGGCATAACCTTTTGTATGAGATTTTAACTGATCAAAGAAGTCGTACACTATTTCAGAAAGAGGAATTTGATAAACGACGTTCACACGTACATCATCCAAATATTCCATGTCGATAAATTGTCCACGCTTCTTTTGGGCGATTTCCATTACAGGCCCAACATAATCATTTGGAACCATGATTGTCGCCTTTACGAATGGTTCATAAATTTCTTTAACAATTTGAGGATCTGGCATAACGGATGGGTTATCCACTACAATTGTAGTGTCATCAGTCTGCTCTACCTCGTATATTACACTTGGCGCTGTTGTAATTAGATCGATATTAAACTCACGTTCGATCCTCTCCTGAATGATTTCCATATGTAACAAACCAAGAAATCCACAACGAAATCCAAATCCCAGTGCCTGTGATGTTTCTGCTTCATATTGTAATGATGAGTCGTTTAATTCCAGTCGTTCTAAGGCTTCACGTAAATCATTATATTTATTAGAATCAATTGGGAATAATCCGCAAAATACCATAGGATTTAACCTGCGATAACCAGGTAGTGGTGTTTCTGCCTGGTTATTGGTATGTGTAACAGTATCACCAACCTGGGTATCACCAACGTTTTTAATCGATGCAGTAAGAAATCCGACATCACCAACAGTTAATTCATCTTTTGCTACTGGTTTTGGTGTAAAGACACCAATTTCATTAACCTCAAATTCCTTTTCAGTTGCCATCATCTTAATTTTGTCTCCAACCTTTACGGAACCATCTTTAATACAGACATAAGCTATAACACCGCGATAGGGATCATACAATGAATCAAAAATAAGTGCCTTTAAAGGGGAGTCTGGATCACCAGAAGGAGCAGGTATATCTGTAACAATCCGATCCAGGATTTCATCTACTCCAATATTATCTTTCGCAGAAGCTAAAATAACATCGTCTTTATCAATACCAATAACATCTTCAAGCTCCTGTGCTACCCGTTCCGGATCAGCATTTGGAAGATCTATTTTGTTAATAACGGGGATAATTTCCAATTCATTATCCAACGCAAGGTAAACATTCGCTAATGTCTGGGCTTCGATCCCTTGGGCTGCATCAACTACCAGTATTGCACCTTCACATGCCGCGAGACTTCTTGATACTTCATATGTAAAATCGACATGTCCAGGTGTATCTATTAAATGGAACGTGTAATCTTCTCCAGCTTTATTTTCATAATGAAGCTGCACAGCATTTAATTTTATTGTTATCCCACGTTCCCGTTCTAAGTCCATCGCATCAAGAAACTGTTCTTTCATTTCCCGCTGTGTCAGTGCTTTTGTATTTTCAAGAATTCGATCAGCCAAGGTTGATTTTCCATGATCAATATGCGCTATGATCGAAAAATTACGTACATTACTTTGTTTCTTCACCATAAGTGATGCTCACTCCTACTTGTCTTTTACCGTTTCACCAATAAAAGTGCAAATTTAAGACGTCAATAACTAGCATTGATTATAGCAACTGCATCACATACAATCAAGGACTAAAGGAGTGAGTAATAGAATTCCCGTTAAAAAAAGACTTGAACGATCTGATATATAACTTCTACGACTATTTCATAAAATCCTTGCACACTTGCTTCTAAGAATGTAGCCATTTTTTGCGTGAAATGTACTGGCGCTTCTGCTGTCATTATATCTTCACTAGTTGTTTTTTCTACTGCCATAACCTGTTTTTCATCCACTTTTTCTTGGATTATAGTATTGTCAGTACTTTGGATTTTGTCAGTTGCATTTTCTCCTCGATCTAATCCCACTACGATACCAACCAGAAAGAATAGTGCAAGTAACAAAAGAACAACTAGAGAACGCATATAATTTCCTCCTACTGATTTTTATTTACCTTTTCAGCATCCCAATACAGTTCACTAAATACATCTGCAACAGCATCTGCTGTACGATATAATTCATCTAAATTATTGTCGACCCCACCGAATTCTACTACAAGCGAATTTTGAGATAGATCCTGGTTATAGATACCATTACTTCTAGGACCTTTTTTCTTAATTACCCCTCTGCTTAATCCGGGATATTTTTTTTCAATCATATTATGAAGTTTTGTTGCTAAAGCTAGATTTTTTTCATGAGAAGCATATTCTGCCCCTACAACAAAAGCAATTTTCGCATATGCTTTTCCATTTATGGATTTTGTTGTTTTATCCCGTCTTTGAGAATCACGGTGTAAGTCAAAGACATATTGAATTTCTTCATTGGATGCAAAGGCTTCTTTCACGACTTTCCTCGAAGCCGTATACGATTGACCATATCCCCATCCGTTATTGTTTAATATTTTCATGATATCTGTATTGTCAACACTTGACCCAATGCCATTTGATTCTAATGATTTAGAGAGCCTATCACTGACTTTCGTAATGTTTACTTCACCATGCTGCGCCAAATCAGGGTCAGTGACATCAGGCAAATGCGGTAAAAAAGATTCTCTGTTATGTGTGTTGTAAATAAAAACTACATCCTTATCACCGGTGTCTAACTGCTCTTCGTCTTTATCTTTATCTGGTTCTTTTGTTGGGTTTTCAGATTCAGTTGAATCATCAACAACTGCTTCTCTATCTTTTAAAATTTCATCAAGAGGTGGTGCAGATTCAACTGGTAAGTTGGTATAGTTGGTCCCTTCACCAGCAATAATTATTTCGTTTTCAAAGGTAGAAAATCCAGGTAACTCCTTCCCGAGTAAGCTTCGTGTATCATTCGGTTTGATACTTGTTGCCATTTGAAATGCAACGCTTGACAAGTTTGGTAATGCTTTATCTTCTGGGTATGCTCCCTTAAATGCTCTATTTTCCATTCCCATAAGATAGAGAAAGGTGGAACTATCAAGGTCACTAGTCCAAGTTGTTATCGTATGGGAAGAGAATCGATAGGCTGGTGCTACTGTAGTTAAAAACCCTATTACAACAAATAAAATAATCAAACATATAAAGTAAGCACCACTTTTCTTATAGAAATGATTTAACACGTTTTTCTTCCCATTATTTTGTCTATTCCCGAGATACATGGTTCCACCCCTTCTGAAGTAATCCTCAATGGTAAAATCTATGAAATAACTTCAGAAGATAGAACAAATTCTTTTAAATTTATAAAAATGATAGAGATTTACAAGAGTGATTATCTCGTATATGAAGCGAAGTTTTCTACAGTTATTTTTTCATGGAGAGCTGCATTTAAGCCAGTTGCTATTAAAGTTGCCATATCCTTCATAAAGCCATCTACTTCCTTAGGAGTTACCATTAAGTTATGACCTATTGGTGTCAGTACTTCTTTAATTAAAGATTTTTTTTCTTCTTCTGTTAAATTACCTACTATTCCAAGAAAGGTCTCACGTTTTTCTTCATCTGGTAAGTCTTCTTCTGTAAATTCTTTGTTTCCAAAAGATAATGCAGCAGGTGCTAATGATTTGGAAGGGTTATCTTTTTCTTTCCATTCCCTTCCAAAGTGCTTTAATATAAAATCGATAGTATCACTCGTAATCGTCACCGCATCAACAACTGTTGGAACTCCTACTGCAAAAACGGGTATTCCCAATGTTTCCTGACTAAGCTCTTTCCGTTTATTTCCTACACCAGATCCTGGGTGTATTCCTGTATCCGAAAGCTGGATTGTTTCATTCACACGTTCAATCGACCTTGATGCTAATGCATCAACTGCAATAACAAAGTCAGGGTTAAATTTTTCTACTATACCAAATATAATATCACTTGTTTCCATTCCAGTTACTCCCATTACACCAGGAGTGACTGCCGCAACAGATCGATAGCCTTCCGATACTGATTCATGTTCCAATTGAAACAAATGGCTTGTTACCATAATTTTATCAACGGTCATTGGCCCAAGTGCATCTGGAGTTACGTTCCAATTGCCCAGTCCCACTATTAGACCATTGCCATCTAGCGGAACTTCATTTTTCTCGAGCAATTGTTCTAACTCTCCCGCAAATATCTTTGCAGCTGACTCCTGCCGCTTCGTATCCTGCTTCTTAACGCCATCAGCATAGATTGTGATATATGATCCTGGTTTTTTGCCAATCATTTTTTCGCCTTCAGCATCTACTTCGACATAGGATATAGTTATATTATCTTCTTGTCGTTCTTTTACTGTAACTCCTTTTAACTGTTTTTGTTCATCCTCTTTATCCACATACATATCCTTTGCTTCTACAGCGAGATCTGTTCTTACTTGGTATTCCTCTTCGTTATTTTTCATTACCGAAACCCCTTTTTACTTTTTTAGGATTTTTCCTTATATATAGGCTTAACTATTTCAATAAAAAACATACGAGAGCGAAATAAAGCTATTGAAAAGGTTGGGTTCGTTTGGTAGAATGTCATTTGTTAGCAGTTAAGAAAGTATAAATTCCTTCTTACTGCATAAGTGCAACTAAGGCACTCGCCATTAAGGCTTGGCGTATGCCAAGTTTTCTAATAATGTAACGATATGGTGTTTAATTAGGAGGTGAAACAATGGCTAATATTAAATCTGCTGTCAAACGTGTTGAAACAAATAAAACAAAACATGAACAAAACCTGCAATATAAATCAGATATGCGTTCACAAATTAAACGTGTTGAAAAATTGGTTGAGAATAAAGATGTTGAAAATGCAAAATCTGCATTAGAAACTACAATCAAGAAAATTGATAAAGCTGTACAAAAAGGTGTAATTCATCAAAACAACGGTGATCGCCAAAAATCTCGCTTAAGTAAAAAGGTTAATGAACTAAGCGCATAATAAACAAATAAAACGATCCCTGTTAAAGGATCGTTTTTTGTTTGTTTTAGTTTATATTACCTTGTCTTTATGGGGTTACTAAATCATGTAATAGTAGCTCAAAGACAAGTTCTTTGTCCATCTTCCCTTGCTTTATATTTGCATCAGCTTCAGTTAATTTTACAATGATATCCTGTAATCTTCCGATAGAGAACCTACCTTCCCTGCTCATCGCGATTTTTATTACATATGGATGAGTTGAAAGCTGTTTTTGCATTTGTGCCTGACTATATCCTTTTTGCTTTAATAGTTTAACTCTCAATATGGTCCGAAATTGAAAAGCCAATAAAGCAATCAACCCAATTGGTTCTTCTTTCATCTTTTCTAAATCTTTGTAAATGGAAATTGCTTTAAATAAGTTGCGTTCAATAACGGCATCTACCAGACGCAAAGAAGAATTACTTGCGGTATGTGATATTAGATTTTCAGCAATTTCTTTCGTAACAATTCCACCTTCACCAACATACAATGCGAGTTTGGTTAGTTCATTTCGCAACAGATGCAGGTCAGTAGAGAGCTCTGTCTCAAGCATTTCATAGGCATCTTCTTCAATGGTTATTTTCAAACTTCCCGCAAGATTCGTGATCCAGCCCCTCAGTTCATAATCCTTTATTCGGTTGCAAGCTACGACCACGCCATTTTTTTTAAGTGCCTTGCTCACTTTTTTTCGTTCGTCAATTTTTTCATATGGCGCTATTAGTATAATCACCGAATAATCAACAGGTTGTACTAAGTAACGGCTTAACACTTCCAGATCATGTTCAAAGGATAATTTATCTGGTTTAGCCTTTAAAAAAGAAGCATTACTGGCGATAATTAACTTTTTTTCACCAAAAAATGGATAAGTTTCAGCGTCAGCTATTACCTCTTGAATAGGTGTCTCTTCCAAATCATATGTAGATAAATTATCATTGCTCTCATCTGGTAACACTGCTTTTGTTACGTACTTCGTAATATTTTGTATGAAATAAGACTCTGTTCCGTATAATAAATATACTGGTTTTATTTGCTTCTTCTTTACTTGCTGTAATACCTCTGAGTATGCCATACTATTCACTCCAATACGATATAAACAATCGTAAAACGTATCCCATAGAATAGCAAGGGGTTTTTTTAAGAAGGCTATTTTCTATATAATTGTCGTTGTTTATTAGAAAAATTGTTATTCGCCAGGTCTCTGTGGTATATTCCAAAAATCTAACAACAACTAATATACCGCTCAAAAGTGCGCATTTCTGCAGTAACGCATTTTATAATAGCGAAGAGTAAATAGCAACAAACCTTACCGAAAAATCAAGGATAAAAAGGAAAGAGGGGGATTAAATTAATAATTCCCCTCCGCATCTATATAAACGCTTAAAATCCAGCTCTAGAAACTGTATTTTAAACGATGTTTGTTTAGTTATAGAATTACCTGTAAAATCAAAAGTATAGATGTTAACTCTTACTAAATATGGTGACTTTTAATTTTGTGTGAAATTTTTAGTTCATAAGTAGATTTTTTTATGTATTTATTTTATACTTGAGTTTGTATAGGAGGGGTAGATGTGAACGAATTTGAAAAGGACGTACAGTCAAAAAATAATGATGTTGTAGATTCAATTAAAGGTTTTGGATTCTCATTTCTTTTCTTTGTCCTAATTTTTACCATAGGTGCAGTAATTAGTGTAGCTGGCTCTTAAAATCGTAATTAATTATTAGAAACTTGGTATTCGCCAAGCATTAATGTCGAGTGCCTTAGTTGCACTTATGCAATTAGAAGGTACTTTTACTTTCTTACCTGTTAAAAAGAGACTGACATCATGCAGTCTCTTTTTGTGTACAATTACAGCCTATGGAAAATAGGTGAAAAACGTTCCATCATCGTCTTTAAAATAATATTGTATTGCACCGTGCTTATCGGTTCTGAGTAATACCACGTTTTGCTCTTCAAGTGTTGTGATTACTTCATTGTGCGGATGTCCATAACTGTTATTCAAACCAACAGATATTAGTGCATATGCAGGTATAATTTGTTTAAGAAAATCTTTACCGGTTGAGGAATTACTGCCATGATGCGCAACCTTTAATACGTCAACTTTTAAGTTAGGATATAAAGATATGATTTCTTTTTCTGTTTCCTTTCCAATGTCACCTGTGAAAAGCCATGACTTTCCTCCAAGAATTGTATATAATACAAGTGAATTTTCGTTCGAATTCTGTTTATCCTGATTTGGTGAAAGCACATAAAAAGACTGTCCCCCAACCATTATTTCTTTATCTGTTTCAAATCGTTCAACTCGAGTTTCTGCTTTAACTAATAGACGGGATAATTGTTCATCAAATTCATAGTACTCACTAACAATTACCTTATTCACCTCAACATTATCTAACATAAACGGTAAGCTACCCATATGGTCACTATCTTCATGTGAAATAAATAGTGCATCTAATTCCCGAATACCTCTGGAGAGTAAGTATGGTTTTATAATTTGCTTATAAACACCTGGAGTATACCGACCATCTTCAAAAGACATTCTTGCTCCTGCATCGATTAAAATTACACCTTTTCGGTAGGGAAGTTCAACAACCATCGCATCTCCCTGGCCTATATCAAGCATCGTTACAGATCCAACCGGAGAAAAGTACGGTCTTAGAGCAATAGCCATGATTACCATAGTCAGGAAACACCCATATATAAAAGATTGTTTTAACTTTGCAAGTTCCAGTTTTTTCAGAAATATAAGCAAAATCGAGTAATACACTATTGTACTACCAAGTGAGAACGATCCTATAACCCATGGATAGTATGAAATTTGATCAATAAAATAAATAAACGATATGAAATGTTCATGTATCCAGTTAAAAAGTGTTTCAATGTATGGTATGAGGGTTCCCGCAAATAGAGAGAGTGGTAGCAGCAGGAACATAAGCGGAATTACAAAGAACGAAAAATAAGGAACAACTATGACATTTAATAAAATGGAAAGTGGCTGAAAAGTGGAAAAATATAATAATTGAAGTGGTAAAATTACCATCTGGGAAAGAAAACTTATTTTAAGAATCGAAAAGAAAGATACATTTGTTTGCGCTAACCACCTTTTTGACAGAAGAAGCCCCATCGTGACGCTGAAAGATAATTGAAATCCAATACTATAGATAATATATTTATCCAGAAAAATCAGCATGATAAATACCATACTGAGTACATCAGTTACACTGAATTTATACTGCACTTTATTTATGAACAGAAATAGTAATACCATTGAACTTGCGCGCCATACTGACGGCTCTCCACCAGCGATTAAAGCGTACAATGGTAAGAAGAATATTACCACCCACTGTGCTTTTTCCCTTGTCAGGATATTAAGCCTGATAAGCAGGAAATATAGTAATCCAACAATCAATCCAACGTGAAGCCCGGATATGGCTAACAAATGCGAAAGATTCCACCGCTGAAACAAGTCTACAGTATCTTCAGGCATCTGGGAATCATCTCCTAATACGAGAGCATTTAACCATACAGCTGTCTGTGGACTAAGCTTATCTAATGTATAATTTATTAAACTTGTGCGGATTGTGTGGATTTTATTTAAAGTTGATGAACCACTGCAGTCAAGACTTTCCAATGAGTTAATTACCACTTCATGTGTAATCCCTTTTGACAGCAAATAATGCTGATAATCAAATTGACCTGGATTCCTGCTTTGACTTGGCAATTCTGGAGTACCCTCAATATTACAGGTGGCACCAAATTTTAAACTATGTTTTATCTCCTGCTTATTTTTATAGTAAACAATAAGTAATTTTTTGTTTGAAGTATACTCTTTTAATTCGAAATCAATTTTTGAAGATGATTCATTAATGGGGCTTACTATCCGACCTGCTAAGTCAGTTTCATGTGCTGTATTGGTTTCTTCTGTATGGAGGATTGTTTCTAGATTGGGGATATAAAAGTAGAAAAAGATGGAAAGGGCTATAGAAGTAAAAGTAATTAACTTCCCTAGCCGTCTATCATAGTACAAAACAAGCAGCCATATAAAAAATACCAGTATAAACCAATTGCTATGGTAGATGATGGATAACGCACTGCTGACAATTCCTAATGCCGGAACATACCAATATCCTTTCATGTCTGGTCCCTATAAATCAAATAAATTATCAGCTTCTATTTTTAACGCATCATACTTTTGCTTGTTGTTCGTTTGTGATTTAAGTTCTTGAAGCAGATTATTTATGTATGCTTCTTTTTCCTGATATTGCGTATCCACAGCTAAATATGTCAATTCTACCTTATTGGTTTGCACCCCAGCATCCTCAAAAAGCTCAATAGCATATGGATGGTTTTTATAATCTTCAGCATAATATACGGTTTTAATCCCACTTTGGATAATCTGTTTGCAGCACTGCAAGCATGGAAAGTGTGTTACGTACATCTCAGCACCTTCTGTTGGAACTCCAAATTTGGCACATTGTAATAACGCATTAGCTTCCGCATGTACTGTACGTACACAATGACCATCTATTACATAACAACCTTCATCAATACAATGAACACTTCCGGAAACACTTCCATTGTAACCACCTGCTATAATTCGCTTTTCGCGTACAATTGTTGCACCAACCATAAGCCTAGTACATGTACTTCTAAGTGCCAATAAGTGACTTTGTGCCATATAATATTGATCCCAAGTTATCCTTTCCATTGTTAAACCACCTTTATGTCATATTATTTTATAGTTTACAATTTCTCTATTATTTTGGTCAACAAACCTATGGAATTTGTACATCATCCTTCAGATTTTCAAGTGTTTTCTCGCCAATCCCTGAAACCAGTAGCAGGTCATCAATTTTTTTAAAAAATCCATTTTCTTCGCGGTACTGCAAAATGGCCTGTGCCTTCGATGGCCCTATTCCATTTAAACCCTCGATTTCTGCTTTGGTAGCATAATTTATCCTTACCTTGTCGTTTCCACTCACATTCGGTTCGTTCCCTGCCGAGGTTTCCCCTATTTTGGGAATAACGATAATCATTTCATCTTGAACTTTTTGAGCAAGATTAACCATTGTCTGATCTGCACTTTTGGTAAAGCCACCGGCTATTTTAATTACGTCATCAACACGAGATTTTGAATCCATTTCATAAACTCCCGGCTGTAGAACTTCACCTTTTACATCAATAATAACTGTTGGAGGCTGGTCAGGAATTTCTTCTTTCAATATATTGGTTGAGGTAGATGCAGAATTTAATTGGGTTGCTTTTTCATCAATTTCATCATTATTTAATAATAAAAAACCACTAATGGCTATAACAATGACAATCAAGAAAATATTTTTTCTGAGGAGTTCAAGCAATTTGAAGTCACTTCCTTTGAGGTTTAATAGAGGGTATTTGAAGGGTCTATAATTATCTATTCGACATTCTTTTTAATAATCCTCTTTCAAAATTAAACGATCGGAAATTATTTCTCCGACCGTTTTTCAGCTACTATAAAGATTCTCTCGGATTCTGCATTAATATTTTCATTTATTAACGAAAAGTCACCAGATAAATGCTTTATTTTAAAGCCGGTCTTTTTTAATAAATGGGAATAAAAATCAACTGAATATGTACGTTGATGGTGATATTCATCAAATCGGGAATACTTCTTTTGATCAGCTACAAAGAATGTTAAGTCGTGATACATTTCTCCTTGTTCTTCTCCCTCCGAACAAAACCAGATATATGAAACATCATCATTTACTTCGCCAAAAGTCTGATTTACCATGTTATGCTCAACGTGAAAAAGGGAGTGAACATCAAAAATAAACAGTCCACCTATCTTCAATGAATCTGCTGCGTTTTGAAAAACAGTTTGCAGCTCGTCCTCTTGCGTTATATAATTAATTACATCACAGTAACTTACTGCTACATCCTGATTTATAACTCCATTTAAATTAATTAAATTCTGGTGAATCCACTGTATATTAAGCCTTTCGGTGCTTGCGCGCTGTTCAGCATAGCTCAGCATATCACTAGAGTAATCAACACCTGTCATACGATATCCTTCACGAGCCAACCTCGTAGTAATCTGGCCTGTGCCACAGCCTAAGTCAACTATTTTTTCGACTGATTTCCCTAATTGACTGATAATATTAATTGTAAATGATTGCCACTGGTCATATGGAGCGTCATTCATTAACCGGTCGTATATGGTTGACATTTGTTGATAACTCATAGGATTATCCATTATTGTCCAACACTTAATTCAACTTTTGATGCGTCGCCCCATAATCGTTCTAAATTATAATATGAGCGCTCTTCCTTATGGAAAACGTGACATACAATATCACCTAAATCGACTAAAATCCAGCGAGCCTGTTCATAGCCTTCCAGACGGTTAATTATAATATCTTCTTCTTCCATAGAATCTTTTATCGACCTCGCAATCGCTTGAACCTGACGTTCATTACTTCCATGACAAATTAGAAAGTAGTCCGTCATTAACGATACATCCTGCATATCCAAAGCAACAATATCTTCCGCTCGTTTATCATCACATGCATTTGCAATTAGTTGAATAATTTCTTTGTTATCCATTAATTTAATTACCTCCGTTTAATCGTCTTGTTAAATCATTATATGCATAAAAGGTGTCAGGATAAACACAAACATGTTTACTAACCAGGAATTGAATTGTATTCCGTAACGCCATCCAAGTAGCACGATACAAATCTACTTCAGCCATTTCCCGAACCTCTTCTACACCTGGAAATGACCGTCCAGGCTCAATATAATCAGCTGTAAAGATGATCATATCCATCTTACTCATATCTGCCTTACCTGTTGTATGATAGTGAATTGCACTATGGATACCAGTATCAGATATACCAAATTCACGAGCTATTATTATTGAAGCTACTGGTCCATGCCATAATTCATGATGGTGTTCGAGTAAATCCTGTGGCAACTCACCTTCTTTAATCACCTGTTTCATATACTCCAATGAAAAATATTTGGCATAGTCGTGAAAAATGGCAGCCAGCTCCACTTTATCGACAGGTTCGCTGTACAACTTCGCTAATTTTACCGCAGTTTCAGCTACACGTAACGTGTGTTCAAACCTCTCCGTTTTCAGATAAGGTTTCACAAGACTAATCGCTTCCTCTTTTTTCATACAATTGCTTCTCCTTTATATAGGTTTCAACCGAATCCGGCAGCCTATATCTAACTGATACATTATTGGTTAATCGCTCTTTTATATTAGTTGAAGATATCTCAATGAGAGGGATATCCACTTCTATAATTGGATATTCACTGTTTAATTTATATCCTTGGCGTTTGACACCAACAAATTTAACCATGGTTAATAAATCATCTATATTTCTCCAATTTGGTAAATACTCTACCATATCCGCACCAATAATAAAATGAAATACAACGTTAGGGTTATCTTTAGTCAATAATTTCATTGTATCAAACGTAAAAGACTTGCCTAAACGATCTACTTCAATCGTGTTTAATTTAAAATTCGGGTTACTATCGATTGCTCTTTTCACCATTTCAACCCGATGCATTGCCCCAATGAAAGCCTTCTCTTTGTGTGGCGGCTCTTGTGAAGGAATAAACCAGACTTCATCAAGCTTCAATGCAACTCGCACTTCTTCAGCTATTATCAAATGACCGAGATGTGGCGGATCGAATGTACCGCCCAATATACCTATATATTTCATTCCAAACTCCTTTAAGGTAACTGAATATGTTTATTCTCCTGAGACTCTTTGTAAAGTACAATATTATTGCCAATAATCTGAGCTACTTCCGCTTCCGCCCCAGCCGATAACTTTTCAGCAACTGTATTTTTGTCTTCCATACAGTTCTGTAAAATACTAACTTTAATTAATTCTCTCTTTTCAAGAGCTTCACTAATTTGTTCAATCATATTGTCATTAACACCTGTTTTACCTACTTGAAATATAGGCTTTAATTGGTTTGCTTTTGAACGCAAAAATCGTTTTTGTTTTCCTGTTAGCATACATTATCTTCCTTCCAAAATAGTTTTTAGTTGCTGATCCATATTATCAATAGGTATTTTCTTATTTGTCCAAAGTTCAAATGCATATTGTGCTTGATACAACAACATCGTATGGCCATAATGAATAGACGCCCCTGTTTTCTTCGCATCCATCAAAAATCTAGTGTTTAACGGCTGGTAAATAATATCACTTACAACACTCTTTTGATTAAGTGATTTGATTGGTATTATCGTATCTTCAGTATTTGGTTTCATCCCAACTGATGTCGTTTGAATAATTAAATTATAGCTATTAATGGATTCTTGTGCTTCATCCAGCGACAATATTGATGTCTCAACATTATTATCTCCAAGTATTGCTATTGCTTTCGCACTTGAATGTGTACGGTTTGCTATATCAATCTGCGTAAATCCTTCTGATTTCAACCCATAATAAATTCCATAAGCAGCACCGCCGGCACCGAAAATCAGAATTCTATTTTTTTTATCGTGAAAGATTTCCGGAAAATTTTTTCTGAGGGCGATAACATACCCGATTCCATCGGTATTATAGCCTATCCATTTACCATTTTTACAAACTACTGTGTTAACCGCCCCAATTATTTCAGCATTCTTATCTAAGTCATCCAGATAATTTATTATTTGCTTTTTGTACGGAACGGTAACATTAAATCCATCTAATCCACTTTCTTTTATTCGCTCTAATTCCTGCTCAAACGTATTATCTGGACTAATTTCCATAATTGAATATGTGCCTTTCATTCCGGATTTTTCCAGAAATTGATTATGGATCCAGGGAGATAGAGAGTGTTTTATGGGGAAACCAATAAGTCCCAGCTTCATATGCATACTATACTAGTCCTCCTATAAAAACGATCTTCGGATTGAAACATTAACATCCTTAGGACTGTGCGCAGCAACTGTAACGTTACCAGTTGGAATAGTTACCCACCCTAGTCCAGGGAAAACAATGTCTGTTTGTTTATCTGTAATTCGATACGTGCTTTCAATTAACCTAGGTAATGTTTCAATTGATTTATCATCCGGCGGAGATAAAAGACCGCCTTTATGTTCACTTAATAGCTGATCAGCCTTTTCTAACTTTGTCCGATGGATCGTTAAGTCATTAGAAAAATAACAAACAAACGACTGCCTCTCACCTTTGACAAAGTCCAAACGTGCTAAACCTCCAAAATAGAGGGTTTGTTGATCATTCAATTGGT
Organism: Virgibacillus litoralis; assembly: GCF_017873675.1. Lineage (GTDB taxonomy): Bacteria > Bacillota > Bacilli > Bacillales > Amphibacillaceae > Lentibacillus > Lentibacillus litoralis. The sequence goes on from NZ_JAGGKK010000002.1 coordinate 53,872, forward strand.
ATACCCTAGGCTTGATTTCTTTGTTTGGTGTTATTAGCTTGAGATCATTATCTGATATATAATGTGCTATTTGCTGTTTATTTACGATACCAGGTGTATCAATTATTGATGTATCGCTATCCAGAGGTATCTCGATAAACCCTAAAGTTGTACCAGGAAAATAGGAAGTAGTTATCACATCATTTACGCCATTTGACTGCTGTATCAACCGATTTATAAAAGTGGATTTCCCAACATTTGTTGTACCAACAATATAAACATCATTTTTGTTTCGATACTTTTCAATAGCCTCAGTCAATTCTGCTAAACCATATCCTTTTACTGATGAAATAAGGTATATACCTTCCACTTTTATACCAGCCTCATTAGCAGTGGCTTGAAGCCATTGTGTTAGTTTACGCTTGTTTGTTGATTTAGGTAACAAATCAATCTTATTGCCAACCAATAGAACTGATTTATCGCCTATAATGCGGGGAAGACTTTTTATCATACTTCCATTTACATCAAAAATATCTATTACATGAACAACAAGCCCTTCAGTATCCCTAATCTGGCTTACCATTGTTAAAAAGTCATCATCCGTCATGGAAACATCCTGTATTTCGTTATAATGTTTCAAGCGGAAACATCGTTTACATAGAACAGATTCTTTATCAAGGGTCGATTTTGGTGTGTATCCGACTTCATCAGGATTAGTTGATTGTATTAGGGCTCCACAACCTTGACAGTATATTTTCTCCATTCTCATTCCTCCCAGCTTATCTTACCTTTTTTATTCATGTAGCTTAATATTCGTCGTTCAATTTTTCGATTGATACGAGTAATTTTTCCATCAGTTTGAACTATAGGTACAACAAGTATCGTGTGAAATCCTGCGAAATTACCACCAAGCACGTCCGTTAAAAGCTGATCTCCAATTACTACAACTTCTTCCTTTTTCAGCTTCATTTCTTTAGCCGCACTTTTAAAAGCTTGACTTAATGGCTTCCTTGCACTAAACACAAATGGTGTATCAAGTGGTTCCGAAAATAGTTTAACGCGCTCCTGTTTATTATTCGAAATAATTGTCACTTTAATGTCTTGTTTTTTCATCTGTTCAAACCACTGAATGACTTCTGGAGTAGCATCCTTTACGTCCCAAGCCACAAGTGTATTATCCAAATCAGTAATAATTCCATTAATTCCTTTTTTTTTCAGCAAGGCTGGATGTATATCAAAAATGGTTTTCACATGTTCATTTGGTAAAAATTTTTTAAACAATTGTTACACCTCTTCATTTATGCTGCAAATGTATTGTTTTCTATGTAATTTTTCTGCCCAGGATATTATTTCCGTAGATACAGGTGCAAATAAATATTATAACTTAATCCTATAATAACTTTCTACATTAATAAAGAAATAATCCAATCCCAAAGTGTTATTTTTATTTATAATCATGTCATTTATGCCAAAAACCGTTCGACAATTTCTTTCAAATTTCGAGTTGTGGATAACTCTGTCAACAAAATCCACAGTGAAAAATCAACATTTTCGACGGATTTTTACCTTTTATACACAAGTTATCTACAAGCGATTGTAGATAACTACAACCTTGTTCTGCCTATCAATTCGTGGTAAATTATTATATAAGAACAAGACATACTAGATTTTGCTTCTCGCCAATGGCGAAAGCATAAGTTACACTTATGCAGTAAGAAAAGATTTATTCTTTCTTAACTGCAAAAAAAGTTAGGGGAGGGCTAAATTTATGGAATATTTGTCAGACGAACTGTTATTAGAATCCTACCATAAAGCAAATGAGTTAAATTTGAGCCCCGACTTTGTATATCTTATTGAAAAAGAAATCAGGAAAAGATCATTAACACACAAAATCAAATGTTCAAGTTGAATCGGTTTGCCAATAGAATAATCGTGACTATACTCATCCCTATCAATTAAATGATAGGGGTTTTTTATTTTATCTAGTATCAGATTATGATAAGCTATTTTGGTATAATAATAAATAATAAAGCTAGTCACGTAAATTAACTAAATGGATTCCCCGTTTCGTTCATACATACCTACCCGTATTCAATAAGGAGGACTACAAACAAATGATTTACATAGTATTAATCCCGCTTTTGCTTGCTTGTTTTATTCCATTTATAAGTAAGTTTAAAGACAAGATACATACCGGTATTTTTGTATTCATTATTCCCTTTACGATATTTCTATACTTTATTCGTTTCATCGGGAACGAATTCACACCAATCCATCAAACATATAAATGGATCCCATCTCTCGATATTAATTTCAATTTTTATTTAGATGGTCTCAGTCTCCTGTTTGCATTACTGATAAGTGGAATCGGCGCACTTGTTGTTCTTTATTCTATTTATTACCTTGATAATTCAGAGCGTTTAGGTCACTTTTATGTTTACTTAATCATGTTCATGGCCGCAATGCTTGGTGTAGTATTATCAGATAACATCTTTGTTCTTTACACATTTTGGGAATTAACATCAATTTCATCGTTTTTACTAATTGGATATTGGCATTTCAACGAACGGTCTAGATACGGTGCAATGAAGTCAATGTTAATTACTATCTTCGGTGGTTTAAGTATGTTTGGTGGCTTTATATTATTATCTGTCATTACTGGAACTACCAGTATTCAAGCGATGATTGCGCAAACTGATATTATTTTAGAAAGCAAATACCTGCCACTCATCTTAGGATTCATACTTCTAGGGGCATTTACTAAATCAGCACAATTCCCTTTCCATATCTGGCTGCCGGATGCAATGGAAGCACCTACTCCTGTAAGTGCCTACCTCCATTCTGCGACAATGGTTAAGGCAGGACTCTTCCTGGTTGCACGTTTTTCTCCTATCTTTTCTGGTTATGAGTGGTTTTTTATTATCGTAAGTATAGCTGGAATTGTTACGTTATGCTGGGGGTCTTATATGGCCGTGCGCCAAACTGATTTAAAGGCAATTCTTGCGTTCTCAACAATCAGTCAGTTGGGTATGATTATGGCAATGCTTGGATTTGGGACAAAAATTGCTGTCTTTGCTGCAGTATTCCACATCTTAAACCATGCTACGTTTAAAGGAAGTTTATTTATGGTCGCAGGTATTGTAGACCATGAAACAGGCACACGCGACATTCGAAAACTTGGAGGTTTATTAACCTTTATGCCAATGACAGCCACGCTAGCTTTATTTGGTACGTTTTCTATGGCAGGTGTTCCATTACCATTTCTAAATGGGTTTTACAGTAAAGAACTGTTTTTTGATTCAGCAATTCATTTAACAGAGGGAGTAAGCGATTTAGCAGGTTTTCTGGTACAAGTGATTCCTTACCTGGCAGTATTAGGCAGTATTTTCACCTTTGTCTACTCGCTGTATTTCTTCTTCGGTGTGTTTAGAGGGAAAAAACAACTAAACCAGTTACCTAAAAAACCACATGAAGCACCATTTGGTATGTTGATATCTCCAATCGTGCTTGTCCTAGGTGTTATCTTAATTGGACTGTTCCCTAATTTAGTTAATGGAACATTTATCGCCCATGCTGCAGAGTCAGTGTATGGAAGTGAGGTTGTTAAAAAACTTAAATTCTGGCACGGCATTGATTCGACTGCATTCCAAATGTCACTTGTTGTAGTAGGTATTGGTACAGTTCTTGTTTCAACACGGAAAAAATGGAATGGAGTTTATAAGTTACTCCCAGGAAAATTGAGTTTTAACAAAGCATATGATTGGTTAATCAGCATGTTGGATGTGTATTCAAATCGAATCACACGTTCTTATATGACGGGATCCATTAGGTTCTACTTCGCTGCAATTCTTGCTACAACATTAGTAGTTACATTCACAATCATGTTTATGACCAATGGTTTTACGATTCAATTTAATGAGTTGGCTGAGGTAACAATTGTAGAAATAGCAGTTGTTCTGCTTATGATTGCAGCTGCAATTGGCACAATCTTTACCAAACATAATGTAGCCGCTATTTTAACTGTGGGAGTTGTTGGTTATGGAGTGGCAATCCTGTTTGTTATTTATCGTGCCCCGGATTTGGCATTAACACAATTAGTAATAGAAACGGTTTCTGTAGCACTATTTTTACTTTGTTTCTATCACTTGCCAAAACTTGAAAAAAGTAATGAATCTTTAAGTACCAAAACTATAAATATAATTATTTCGATTGGCTTTGGTACATTGTTAACATTGATTGCAATAGCTTCCCATAGCACCAACAGTTTCAATAAAATTTCAGATTACTTTATTGAAACCTCCCATTCACTGGGTGGCGGTGATAATGTGGTTAACGTTATTTTAGTAGATATGCGCGGATTGGATACATTATTTGAAATTGCCGTTCTAGGTATTGCAGCACTCGCCATTTATAGCATGATTAACTTAAGAAACAATAAGGAGGAGAAATAATGGAAATTATTATCTCAATCCTAGCAGGTACACTATTTGCCACGGGAATTTATAATCTATTACAAAAGCAATTGTTGCGGATTATTATTGGCACAGTACTACTTTCACATGGTGCACACTTATTTATATTAACAATGGGGAAATTAAAAACAGGTGCCCCTCCAATTCTAATAGAAGGTGTTAACGAATATACAGACCCATTACCACAGGCGCTGATACTAACTTCTATTGTTATTAGTTTTGGTATCACCAGCTTACTGCTAGTGCTTGCCTATCGTACAGTAAACGAAAATAATACAGATAATATGGAACAGTTAAGGGGTAACGAACATGAGTAACTTAGCAGTTTTACCAATCATTATTCCGTTAATTGCTGGAATAATCCTAGCTTTTTTTCCAAAAAAATTAGTTTTAATCAGATTTTTAACAAAAGTTTTTTCTATTATAAATCTAGTTACTGTTAGCTATATAACCTGGAAAGTCTTTACTAGTGGATCCATCATAATGGAAACAGGTGGATGGGACGCTCCATTTGGAATTGTTCTGGTTGCTGACTCACTGGCAATAATTCTTGTTTTTACAACAAACATTCTCGCAGTAGCTTGTGCTTTTTACGCTCCATATTCATTAACTGATCGAAAAGAACAATATTATTTCTATTCGTTCTTTTTCTTCTTAATATCTGGGGTTTCAGGTGCCTTTCTTACAGGTGATTTATTCAACTTATTCGTTTTCTTTGAAGTATTATTAATGGCCTCCTATGCACTGATCGTTTTGGGTGGCGAAAAAGTACAGCTTCAGGAATCGATTAAATATGTATTAATAAATCTATTTTCATCCATCCTGTTTGTAACTGCTATTGCATTTTTATATTCTGTTGTAGGAACTGTTAACATGGCACAGATTGCCCAACGTGTACAAGATATTGAACAGCAAGGCATCCTAACAACTATTGGAATACTTTTATTCTTTGTGTTCGCAACAAAGGCTGCATTATTTCCTTTGTATTACTGGATGCCTAAGTCATATTTTGTACCGAATCCTGTTATTTCAGCTCTATTTGGGGCATTACTTACTAAAGTCGGCATCTACTCTATAATTCGTGTATTTTCGTTAATTTTTGTATATAAGATTGACTTAACGCATGAAATGTTTATATGGATTGCTGGATTGTCCATGATCTTTGGAATAATCGGAGCTCTATCAACCAATAATATCAAATTAATTGTTGCGTACAACATTATACCTGCAATTGGTTTTATTCTTATGGGGCTTGGTATTTTTAACGAAGATTCCATGAGTGGATCTGTTTATTATTTAATTCATGACATGCTTATCAAGACAACACTATTCTTAATCGTAGGAACGATAACCTACGTTGCTGGCACATCAGATTTACGAAAATTTAGTGGACTGATTCACTATTATCCTTTATTAGGCTGGCTGCTGTTTGTTGCTGCATTTGTTTTAGCCGGAATCCCCCCATTCAGTGGATTTATTGGTAAATTACTATTACTAAAAGGAGCCTTATCAAGTGGTGAGATAGCTATTGTTATTATAGGTTTACTGTCAAGCTTACTAATTCTTTATTCCATTATGAAAATATTTATTAAAGGATTCTGGGGAGAAAAGGATGAATCGCTTGAGCATAAATCCACTAAAGGACTAATTGCTCCAATCGTATTTCTATTATCATTATCTGTTGTGCTGGGAATAGGAGCTGAATTTGTTTATCCATCTATCGAATCTATTTCTGCATATTTGTTAAATCCGGAAGTATATATTGAATCTGTTTTAAAGGAGTAGTGTATTATGACCTTTCAGGTAGTTATTAACTTAATAATTGCAATTATGTGGATGTTTTTAAGTGAAAGCTATTCCGGAGCAAGCTTTATTGCCGGATATATACTGGGAATACTTTTGTTGCTTGTATTTAATCGTTTTATTCCGGATGCCTTTTATTTAAGACGCGTATATAAAATTATTTATTTAATGTTTTTATTTATAAAAGAATTGATATCATCAAACTTTGATATCGTGAAACTTGTTTATAAACCTAAGCTTGAGTTTGAACCAGGAATTTTTGCAATGCCTACCGAATTAAAAAGCAATTGGGAAATCACTTTACTTGCAAACTTAATTTCTTTAACACCTGGTACCTTATCCGTGGCCATTTCCAGTGACAATACCCATATTTATATCCATGCCATGCATATTGATGATATTGAAGATGAAATTCACTCTATCAAAAACACATTTGAAAAAGCTATTTCTGAGGTGACACGATGACAGAATTACAATCAATAACTGAAACCATTCTTGAAATTGTTACTAAAGTATGTGTAGTAGGCATTTCCATATCGCTACTGCTTCTATTATACCGAATCATTGATGGACCAACCAATGCCGATCGAGCTGTGGCACTTGATGCAATAGGTATCAATCTAATGGGTCTCGCAGCATTGGTTGCAATTATTATTTCAACAACCATGTTGAATGATGTTATCTTACTTATTGGAATCCTATTATTCATCGGGACGATAGCAATTGCAAAATACTTGGAAAAGGGTGTTATAATTGATAGAAATTTGGATTGATATCATTTTAGATTTAGTAATCGCCTTCTTTTTACTATCAGGAACATTCTTCATTCTATCAAGTTCTATTGGAATTGTTCGTTTTCCTGATGTTTATACAAGATTACATGCAGCTACCAAAGCTTCTACACTAGGTATTGCAGGTATATTAATTGGTGCATTTCTATTTTTATATGTATCAGACGGTATAGTTAGCGGAAAGTTGCTTTTAGCTATTGTATTTACACTGTTGACCGCCCCTGTCTCTGGTCATATGATATCAAGGGCAGCTCATCGGAACGGAGTAAAACCCGTTACTAAAAATAGAACTGACGAATATGAAGAAGCTATTCAAAAACATACCCAACATTAGAAAACTTGGCATACGCCAAGCCTTAATTTAGATAAGCCTTAGTAGCACTTATGAAGTGAGAAAGGTTTTATACTTTCTTAACTGCTTAAAAAGTAACTTTTTATATAAAAGTTACTTTTTTTTGTACCTTAATAAAGTAATTTGGGAATTTTGAATTAGATTAAAACTTTAAATGATTGGGTATTAAACATATTATAAAAATAATATATTTAATATGAATTTGGACAAAGTAAGAAGAGATTTTATAGATGAGAGGTTCTAAAATGAATACACAATTTTTATTATCCGCTTTAAAAGTAAAACAAATATATGGAACAGTACCTAAAGAAGTAATTGCTATTGAACAAGATTCACGCCAGGCAGTATCTGGATGTTTATTTATATGTACAACAGGATTCACCTTTGATGGGCACGACTTTTATAAAGAGGCATTGGAAAATGGAGCATCTATAATTGTTTCAGAGAGAAACCTAGATATGGACTTTGAAAAGTCCGCCTTAGTCATTGTTAGCGATACAAAAAAAGCAATGGCAATCCTCGCAAATAGGTTTTTTAACTACCCTTCTACAAAGATGACTACATTCGGAGTGACCGGAACGAATGGTAAAACTACTGTAACCAATCTAATTTATTCTATGCTGCGAGAAGAGAAAATTCAGGCTGGATTATCGGGAACAAACGGAATAACAATAAACGATGAATTAAAATCAACAGAAAATACGACTTGTGACACGATTACAAATCAGCGAATGTTAAAGAGTGCTCTAAATAATGGCATTAGCCATATGATAATGGAAGTGTCCTCACATGGTATTGCACAAGGAAGACTAAACGGTATTGATTTTGATATTGTTACGTTCACAAACCTTTCACATGATCATTTGGATTTTCACGGTACAATGGAGCAATATGGGTACACAAAAGGCATTCTTTTTGCCCAATTGGGAAATGATCTAACCAAGAATAAATATATCGTGTTAAATTACGATGATCCATGGTTTGAAACGTATAAAAACATATCTGCCCATGAGGTCATTTCATATGGTCTGCAGGAGCAGTCAGACTTTTACGCTAACAAGATTATTTTCCACGAAGATTTTACTGAATTCACCTTGCATACACCCGAGGGTTCATATTGTGCAAAAATGCGTTTGTTAGGAACCTTTAATATATATAACGCAATGGCCGCAATTGCTTCCTTATATGCAAGTGGATCATCTGTTGAAAGACTCGTAACTATTTTGCAATCAATATCACCAATCAGTGGCAGATTAGAAAAATTAGATATAAATGCTCCAGTAACCTTATATCTTGACTATGCCCATACACCAAATGCAATAGAAAGTTCGATACAAGCTGTCTTACCTTTCAAAACAAATAGACTTATTTATCTGGCTGGTACTGGAGGAGATAGAGATGATGAGAAGAGGCCACTGATGGCGGAAAAGGCATCAACAGCAGATTTTGTTATTTTAACTATTAATGATCCCAGATATGAAAATACTGAGAACATACTCAGAAATATGGAAAAAGGCATGCAGCATAATAATTATGTCTTAATTGCAGATCGCAAAGAAGCAATTACATATGCAATAGAAATTTCTGAACCAGGCGATATATTAATAATTGCTGGTAAAGGACAAGAAAATTACCAAATTATTGAGAATACAAAACAGCCATATAGCGATACTAGAATTATTAAAGAAGTATCATATAGAAAATTTAAAAAGTCTAAACCCACCCTGAATAAAAATAGTTAAATAAACCAGGCTAAAATTTTTCCGGACAGACACAGAACCATCCCTTCCTTCATAAAGATGTTATATAGGCAATAGCCCAGCCAGTAATTGAAGGAGGTGCTTGTGTTTGTCTGGAATATTAAGTGTTCTTGCATTACTGATTAAAGAAGCGCTCTTTTTTGTCTCCTACGTAAAAAACCACGCGTTCCCACAACCATTACCACCAGAAGATGAAGCAAGGTACATTCAGGCAATGCAAAATGGTGATGATTCCGCTCGAAATAAATTAATTGAACACAACTTACGGCTGGTTGCGCACATCGTTAAGAAGTTTGAAAATACTGGAGAGGATATGGAGGACTTAATTTCTATTGGGACGATTGGGCTAATTAAAGGAATTGAGAGCTACTCTACAGACAAAGGTACTAAACTAGCCACATATGCCGCTCGGTGTATAGAAAATGAAATACTGATGCATTTACGTGCATTAAAGAAGGTGAAGAAAGACGTTTCCCTTCACGATCCCATCGGGCAAGATAAAGAAGGAAATGAAATCAGTCTGATTGATATCTTAGAAGCTGAAAATGAAAACATTATTGAATATATTCAGCTAAACATGGAAATCGATAAGTTGAAACACTATCTATCTATTCTTGATAATAGGGAAAGAGAAGTTATCATTTACCGTTATGGATTAGGAAAGCAAAAAGAGATGACCCAGCGGGAAATTGCTGAGAAATTAAATATTTCCAGAAGTTATGTATCCCGTATCGAGAAAAGAGCGTTGATGAAAGTTTTTCATGAATACTATCGGAAAGAAAAAAGAGCTTAATAAAATTTGACATTCGTTAATGGATTCTTATGAAATCGTACTTCGCTTTCTTAGCAGTAAGAAAGTATAAATCCTTTCTTACTGCATTAGTGCAACTAAGGCTTATCTATATTAAGGCTTGGCGAATGCCAAGTTTTCTAAGAAACCTTTATACTTTTGAGTTCAGGCCTTAATATAAAGAAGCCTTTTACTTATGCTAGTAAAATGTAAAGAACAAAAGCGCAAGCGCCTGTTCAGCGCCGTATGGACTGCGCTCAGCGCTGTGGGTGGGTCGAAGTTGCCGCGCAAAGCGGCGGTCTTAGTCGATCTTCCTTTTCCCTGAGATAAAGGATACACGAAGAGCGTAAGCTGCCCCACAGGACGTGGGGTAGTTCGACGTTGCCACAGGATGTGGTGGTTTTAGTCGAACATCCTTTATTTCTTATCATAGACACGGGGAGGGAAGTCCACTAGGCGCTAGGCGCTGGCCGGTGAGAACGCCACGTCCTGTGGCGTCACCGGCACTAGTACGTCCTGTACGTCGGAGCTGGACGTCGCTGATTCGGAAGTCCAGTTATCCACAGCACTTAAATTTTATAATATCCTATACTACAAAAAAGCGCGATGACTAAAAATCATACGCGCTCATTTTCTTGTATTTTTATTTTTAGACGATGAGATTGAAAGATTAGCCATCCTGCAACGAATGTTGTTGCAAAAGCGAGTAGTGTTAATGAACTCCCATCTGGGGATTGACGAATATACGTATTAATAATTGCACCCATATATAGATATGAAGCCAATATCAACAATGTTGCTGTAAAACGGCGATAGTCCTTTAATTTTAATTCTAATTGCTCTATATTCAACTTCATAGTATCTCCCCTTCCTATATATGAATCATAACATATGAAACTATTACTATAGGAAGGTAATTCTTGGATGCATTAGATTGTTTTAATCATTTTCATTATTAAGTTAGCTGCATTCTTAGCTGCATCTTCAAGGAAAGCATCAAATGAACTAGACGACTGTTTACCAGCTATATCAGATAATGCTCGAATAATAACAAATGGTTTATTGTATTGATAGCAAACTTGTGCAACTGCTGCTGCTTCCATTTCCGCTGCAAGCATCGTAGGAAACTTTTTGTGTACAAAAGCTACTCTTTCCGGATCATCCATAAAAGAATCGCCTGTTGCAATAATACCTTCGTTAAAGTTGATATCCAAGTCTTTTATTGCTTGTGTCGTTTTTGCAATTAATTCTGTATCCGCAGCATACATTGCCGGCATATCAGGAACCTGACCATATGCATAATCAAAAGCAGTAACATCTACATCATGATGGACAACCTGTGTTGAAATAACAATGTCTCCAACCTCTAAATCATTTGAAAAACCACCAGCGGATCCTGTGTTAATCACCTTAGATGGTGCATACCTTTCATGCATAATCGTCGTTGCCATTGCAGCATTTACTTTTCCAATACCTGATTTAAGTAAGACTACATCCTGACCAAGTAATTCGCCCTGCACATACAAGCAATTTGCAATAGTAGCTTCTTTTTTGTTTGTCATCTGTTCCATTAACAGAGCTATTTCTTCGTCCATTGCTCCTATTATTCCAATCGTCATAGCAGTGCCTCCATTATGAAATATGCCTATTTATTCAAATCGATATTTTTGGTCGTTTTCTTTTAGTTTCTCTACTTTAGTTGGTTTCCATCCCTGGCCATCAACCCAAGTTAGATATACACGGTAAATTTTTGATTCATCCGGATTTGATGTTGTCGTTTTGACCTTTTGATTTCCGTTACGTTCAATCCACCACATAGTAAAATTGTCTTCATTTAAATCAGTCGCTAACGCAACAGCTTTACGCATTTCATTTCTATCCTGGGAATTCTCAGTATAGTTTATTGTATGCTGGCCCGTCTGTTCTGTCCCAACAGGCTCCCAATTTCCAGTATATGCGTCTGCAACGTTGTCACCCGAGGGTTCAGCCTGCTCTGTTTCTGCATCATTATTATTTTCTTCTTCTGTACCGGTATCATTGGAACTATCTGACGTACTGTTGCTATTCTCTGATTCATTTTCTTCTGTAGCCGATTGCTCGTCCTCTTTAGGAGTTGACTCATCTGGACTTTCAGGTTGTTCTGACTCTTCTGGTGCTGCATTTGATTGATTTTCAGCAGATTGATCAGCCTCATTATCACCTCCAAAAATAATTACTCCTAGTAATACAATAAAAAGTAAACTACCCAATACTAGAAAAACCGATAATGATTTAGTATTTTTTCTTCGCTTTTCAAATTTATCCACACGTGAATAATCGTTGAAATCAGACATTGCCTTTACCCTCCCATACTATACACTACTATAATATCATATTTTGTTAGAGAAGATATATGTCATGTTTAGAATAGATAATTATGACTATATTATCATGAAAGTTTGTTTTTTGAAGATTACTGCTTTTTTCCAATAAATGATATTAATATCTGCAACGTATTGTTTATGTAATTTAAGTTTTATGACACACTCTTGATATACACTACGTGCGCACCTTAGAGCAACAATTCAGCTTCAGCAGAGTGCCGGCGGTGTAACCGAGTTTATTCCAGCTGTGTGATTGGAGATCCACACTAAGTACTACAAAACGAATCCTCTGGTCTGTTCGCAGGCACTTATATCGATGGAAAAAACAGCCTTTGAAACAATAATGGGATGCCTACGTGGGACTCGTGTGTCCTGTAACTCTAAACTTGACGGGTAATTCTCTCTAATGTATGTAAAACAAACAGCCATTAAAAAAAGCGAAATGACTATTCATTCCGCTTTTTTCATGTTTAGGAAACTATAAAATTTAATGAAGATGCGCTTGCGCTTATGTTCTAGCAATTAATCAATTTTTATGATTTGTACCTGGATATCTCCACCAGGAGTGGCCACCGATACTTCAGTGCCGATTTCATGACCAAGTAAACTTTTAGCCATAGGAGAATCATTGGAAATCTTACCCTCAAATGGATCAGCCTCAGCACTACCCACAATAGTATAGGATTCTTCCTCTCCATCAGGGAACTCTTTGAACGTCACAGTTTTTCCTAATGATACTATGTCTGGATTTTCATTATCATTTTCTATTATCACTGCGTTGCGAATCATTGTTTCGACATGGCTAATACGTGATTCAACAAATGCCTGTTCATCTTTAGCTGCATCGTACTCAGAGTTCTCAGATAAATCGCCGAAACCTCGTGCTTCTTTTATTCGTTCAACTACCTCTTGTCTTCTCTCCGTTTTCAAGTAATGCAGTTCATTTTCTAACTTCTCTTTCCCCTCTTGGGTCATATAAAAACTTTTCTCTATTGCCATTTAAAATACACTCCTTTTATCTAACAGTTCGAATAAAATCATAAAACAATATGATATTACTGCATTTATGTCTTTAATATCCTGTGAAAAGCTATACTAAACACTACTATGGCAGATTTAATTTAAATTTTCAATACTTTTACATTAATTGTTTTGTCGATTTTTAGATAATATTTTCTCAATTTTAGTGGCCATAATATCAATCGCCACATGATTTTGACCACCTTCTGGAATTATGATATCAGCATACCTTTTAGTCGGTTCCACAAATTGCAGGTGCATCGGTCGAACATTATTAGTATATTGATCAATAACAGAATCCAATGTTCTTCCGCGCTCCTTAATATCTCTTAACAGTCTGCGAATAATTCGTACATCCGAGTCTGTATCAACAAACACCTTTATATCCATTAAATCAACCAAACGAGGATCCTCCAAAATTAGAATACCCTCCAGAATTATAACCTCTTTCGGTTCAACTGGAATCACTTCTTTAGAACGTGTATGAACCTTGTAATCATAGACCGGCTTCTCGATTGTTTTGCCATACATAAGATCATGCAAATGTTCTATCAATAAATCATTATCAAATGCTAATGGATGATCGTAATTAGTATCCAGTCTTTCTTCAAATGGTAAATGACTCTGATCTTTATAATAATAATCTTGTTCTATTACAAGAATTGTTTTATCTTGGAAACGTTGACAGATTGAACGGGTTACAGTCGTTTTACCGCTCCCGCTTCCTCCAGCAACACCTATAACAACTGGTTTTTCAGGCATGAGAATAGGTTCTCCCTTCTTCTACTTTTTATTACTTATAGCTACTCCATCTCCAATTGGAACAATTGTTGTTACATAATCGGGGTGTTGAATTAGCCACTCATTGTACTCTCTTATTTTCCTAGCTAATTTCTGAAATCTGGGATGTTCTTTCTCTGGATCAGCTACAAAACCTTTGAATAAAACATTATCAGAAAGGATAAATCCATTTTCGGATAAAAGTGGACTGGAAAGCTCAAAAAAACGTTTATACTGTCCTTTAGCTGCATCAATAAATACTAAATCAAATTTGTTATCCTCCTTAAATTCTCTTAGTATTTCTATAGCATCTCCGAAAATAACTTGTATATTATCCTGAACACCTAATTTCCAGACGTTTTGAACTGCTTGATTATACCTTTGCTCATCCCGTTCGACTGTCACAATAGTAGCATTCGGATTTGCCTCCAGCATTCTTAGTGCTGAATATCCAATAGCAGAACCTACCTCTAATATTCTATTAGGCTTCTTTAAGCGTATTAATTGCATTACAAAGTTTATGCCTATTGGATCCATAATTGGTACATTTTCATCTTCTGCTATTCGCTCAAGCTCCCTTACCCAATCGTCTGCAGAAGGTAAAGACCGCGTTAAATAACTTCTTAACTTTTCATCCACTACAATAACCTCTTTTTTTAGAAAACTTGACATTTGGAATTCTTAGAGAAGCGTATGTTACTTTCTTTATATTGGTGTGCAAGCCATAATGCAGATAAGTCTAAGCTGCACGAATGCAGTGAGAAAGTATTTATAACTTCCTATTTGCCCAAAAATAGGAAATGTGAATTTCTAATCCACACTCCCTTTTCACTTTAATCTATATACTGTGCTTTATATTCCAAATGCTGATCATGCGTTTCTGAAAAATACACATTACCTTCACCATCATGTAAGAAATATTTATATTCAGATTCCGCTGGGTTTAGGGTTGCTTCCAGAGAAGTTTTAGCGAAATTTGATATCGGACCAACGGGTAAAGAATTGACTTGATACGTATTATATGGCGATTTTATTTCTAAGTCCTTTGATAATACTTTTTCTTTATGCTTGCCAAGTGCGTATAAAACAGTTGGGTCTGTTTGCAGCGGCATTCCTTCATCGAGTCGATTATAAAATACACTTGCGATATTCTCTCGTTGGTCTTGGGAGCTTGATTCTTTTTCAACCAGCGATGCCATTGTTAAAGCTTCATGTACAGTGAAATCGCGTGCAGAAATTTCATCCAGATAAGGGGTAACAACCTCCACTGTCTTGTCCAGCATTCGTTCAACTACGAATTCTACACTTGGTTCTTCTTCATAAAAATTGTATGTTGCTGCAAATAAATACCCTTCTAACGGTGTCCGAATATCAGGATTCAATATATTGTTCGTTAATATATCCGGATACGTATTTATAAGTATTTCAATATACTCTGGATCATTTACTGTATCCAGGAAATCATCTTTACTAAAAGGAAGTTTTCCAGCGTATATTCCAGCTATCTCATCAATGGTCTTTCCTTCGGGGATAGTAATTGTATATACCGGTTCTTCCAAAACCTTACCATTTTTTAAAGCCGTAATTATTTCATCTATTTTCATCGATGGTGTAAATGTATATTCCCCTGCTTGAAAATTAGACTCATTTTTAAATTTTATGTAAAACCTGAAAACACGGCTGTCTTTAATAATCCCATTTTTCTCGAGTGCATTTGCGATGCTAGATGTTGAAGAACCCATTGGTATTTCAACCTTTACTTCTTTCTCACTATCAGGATTAACAGGCTGTAAGGCGGATTTGATATATGTGTATCCAGATATTCCACCTACGACAAGTATAAGGATTAATGAGATAATAATAATGGCAACAATTTTTCTAACTGTCCTAGCATCCTCGCTGCGCTTTATTAAGTTGTCCTTATAACCACCTGACTTTTTCTTCTTAAACATACGTTTATCCCCCTCACCCGGTACATTATACTAAAAAAAATAAAATTTAGCTATGATAAAAGAAAAGCTGATATCATTATTTGACATCAGCTAAATAATCTATTATTTGTTGCCTTTAGTACTTATTCGTTCTCTTCTTCATTAGCTAGAGTATTCAGCATTTCCTCAACAATTTCCCATTCCTGTTCTGATTCAATCGGGAAGAGAGAAAGATCATTGTCATCTTTTTCCTTTTCTTCATAACGAAATGCATAAACTTCAACTTCTTCGTCGTCTTTTTGTTCAACTGGTACAACTGCAATGTAAGATTGTTCCGTTTGATCTACATCGAAGGTAAATAACACTTCAAATAAATGTTCCTCACCATTTTCATCTGGTATAATTATACGTTCCTTCTCTTCTAGCGCCATTACTACACTCCTTTAATTCTGTTGATCAAGATATCCTTGTAAAATCATTACAGCTGCCATCTTGTCTATTACTTTCTTTCTTTTCTTTCTACTAACATCTGCTTGCAGAAGAACACGTTCGGCAGCAATAGTAGTAAGTCTTTCGTCCCATAGAATTGCAGGGATACTGTGTGTGTCTTCAACATGTTTTGCATATCTTTGTGATGCTTTTCCGCGTTCACCTATAGTATTGTTCATATTTTTGGGCAATCCTATTACAGCTTTTTCAATTTCATGCTCTTTTATAATTTTTTCTAGCTGTTCATCGGCAGAATGTAATTCCTGTTCATCCCACTTTATCGTGGTCAAACCTTGTGCGGTCCAGCCAAACGCGTCGCTTACCGCAATACCAATTGTTTTGGAGCCAACATCTAATCCAATTATTTTCATTTATCTATCCTTTTGCTGTTCTTCTAAATAAAATTTAACCAATTCCTCAATTACCTCGTCACGCTCAATTTTACGAATTAAATTCCGTGCATCATTATACCTTGGTATATATGCAGGGTCACCAGATAATAAATAACCCACAATTTGATTGATCGGATTATAACCTTTTTCCTTAAGCGCACCATGGACAGTAAACAGAATTTCCTTTATGTCCTGATCAAAAGGTTCCTCCGAAAAATTAAATTTCATTGTTTTATCAATAGAGCTCATAGTGACACCTCATTCCATGTTTTGCCTTATTCACATTCTAACATGTTTACTCTTATTATTATATCTTTTTTTGTTAGATAGAATACAAGCTTTTTTTTAGTGTATTTTATCTTCTACATATTCCTTGGCAAGCTTTAATGCTTCGTTAATTTTACTGGAATCTTTACCGCCGGCCTGAGCCATATCAGGACGACCACCACCGCCGCCACCGCAAAGTTCAGCAGCTTCTTTTATTAAGTTACCGGCATGTAACCCTTTTTCAATTAAATCTTTGGATACTCCGGATGCCAACTGTACTTTTTGGTTATTCTCTGCTGCCAGCAGTATTACGCCTGATCCTAATTTTTGTTTTAGATCATCAACCATATTTCGCAGCTGATTCATGTCCTTAATATTCACTTGTTGTGTTAGTACGTTAACACCCTTTATCGTTTCTACTTGTTCCATTACAGATGATGCTTCTGCATTTGATAGCTTTGCACTCAACGATTCATTGGTTTTTTGAAGTGATTTTATTTCCTGGAACAATACCTCAACTCTCTCTGGAGTCTTTTCTTCATTTGTTTTTAGAAGCTGTGCTGTTGATTGTAACACGTCAAGCTTCTTATTTACATACTCATATGCCTGTTTACTCGAAATTGCTTCAATTCTTCTTGTTCCAGCACCTATACCAGTTTCAGACACAAGTTTAAACAACCCAATTTCAGCTGTATTTTGAACATGACATCCCCCGCATAATTCAATACTATAATCTCCTATTTGAACAACACGAACAATATCCCCGTACTTTTCGCCAAATAAAGCCATTGCTCCCATTTCTTTAGCTTCGTCTATTTTCTTAATATCAATTACTAATGGCAACGAAGCCCATATTTTCTCATTAACGATTTTTTCAATATGCTGTAACTCTTCCTGTTTCACAGAACCGAAATGTGAAAAATCAAATCGTAATCGATCTGGAGTCACCATTGAACCGGCTTGATTTACATGGTCACCAAGCACATCTTTTAAAGCCTGATGTAATAAATGTGTTGCTGTATGATTCTTGATAATAGCTGTTCGGAATCCTTTATCAACTATTGCTTTTACACTGTTACCAGTATGCAGTTCACCATCTTTCACACGCACCCGGTGAATATGCTGACCTTTTGGAGCCTTTTGTACATCTTCAACATATGCAGAGGCAGTATCCGTGTAGATCCAGCCATTGTCTGCAATCTGACCACCACTCTCAGCATAGAAAGGTGTTTCTTGTAAAAATAGCATTACTTCCTCTCCAGCTTTGGCAGTTTCAGCTACTTCACTTCCACTTACGATTGCTGTAATCGCTGTATCAGTTTCTAATTGATTATAGCCAATAAACGTACTATCTGCTTCTATCTCACTTAATATACCATCTTGTACTTGCATAGAGTCAACTTTTTGACGTGCATTTCTAGCTCGCTCACGCTGTTTTTCCATTTCTTCTTTAAAACCTTCTTCATCAATAGTGAATCCTTGTTCCGCCACATATTCTTCTGTTAGTTCTTTAGGAAACCCGTACGTATCATATAGTCTAAACACTTCACTGCCAGGAAAAACATCGCTTCCCTTACTTTTTTCTTTTGACATGATCGATGTCAGAATATCCAAGCCATCATTTAATGTTTCATGGAAGCGTTGCTCTTCAATTTTAACAATACTTTCAATATTCGTTTGTTGTTTGACTACTTCAGGGTAAAAGTCTTTCATAATTTCTCCAACAACAGGGACCAATTGATACATAAATGGCTTATCGATACCTATTTGCTTTGCAAATCGAACTGCACGTCTCAACAGCCTTCTTAACACATATCCTCTGCCTTCATTTGATGGGAGCGCATTATCACCTATTGCAAATGTTACTGTTCTGACATGATCCGCAATAACTTTGAATGCTGTATCATCTGCAGTATTTTTGCCATACTCTTTCCCGGACAATTCTTCCGTTTTCCTGATTATTGGCATGAACAGATCTGTCTCAAAATTAGTTGGAACATCTTGAATAACCGACACCATCCGTTCCAGTCCCATGCCAGTATCGATATTTTTCTTAGGTAATGGTGAATAGGTATCGTCCGGATTATGATTAAATTGAGAAAATACTAAGTTCCATATTTCCAGGTAACGCTCATTTTCACCGCCAGGATATAGTTCAGGATCATTTGGATCGTTTCCATATTGTTCACCACGGTCATAGAATATCTCGGTATTTGGTCCACTTGGCCCCTCACCTATGTCCCAAAAGTTCTCTTCAAGACGAATAATACGTTCTTCCGGGATTTTAACGTCATGTAGCCAAATATCATATGCTTCATCATCTTCAGGGTGGACAGTTACAGCTAATAAATCAGGGTCAAAACCAATCCACTTATCACTGGTTAAAAACTCCCATCCCCATTCAATTGCTTCTTTTTTAAAATAATCACCTATAGAAAAATTGCCAAGCATTTCAAAAAACGTATGATGTCGTGCTGTAAATCCTACGTTTTCAATATCATTTGTCCGAATTGATTTTTGCGCATTAACCAATCGCGGATTATCCGGGATTACGCGTCCATCAAAATACTTTTTTAACGTGGCGACACCACTATTAATCCATAACAATGTTGGATCCTCTTTTGGTACCAAAGATTCACTTGGTTCAACACGGTGTCCTTTTTCTTTAAAAAAATCTAAAAACATTTGTCGTACCTGTGCTGAAGTTAACTGCTTCATAATTCCGCCTCCACTATTTAAGATTATTTTCATACACTTTTATAACAATTAAAAAAATCCCCTCTCTGCAGTTTTGCAGGGACGAGATATTCGCGGTACCACCCTAATTATGAACGAAAAGTTCGTCCATCACTTTGTCATTGTAACGGTATGAGACCGACGGGTATTAACCGTGCTCCAGTTTAGCATTCCATGTCTCTTAAATAGGATTTCTTACAGCCAAAGGAAATCCCTCTCTTAAATCAGAGTATCATGTACTTAGAACTTTCAACGCATTTTGATATTAATTTACTAGTTATGCGATATTATAGAAAACAAATGCAGAAATGTCAATTATATCGTTTAATCGCAACTAAGTGTGTTGTGACTACATTCAATATTGTTAACACTGGTACTGCCAATATCATTCCGAGCACGCCACTTAATTGTCCACCTAACAGTAAGGCAAAAATGATGGCAATTGGATGTATGTTGATACTTTTCCCAACGATATAAGGAGATAATAAGTTACCCTCAATTAATTGTATAATAAAAATGATTAATAATACCATTAGCACCAATTTACCAGAAGTCGCAGCAGTTATAGCTACTGCAGGAACCGCACCGATAATTGGTCCGAAATATGGTATGATATTTGTTAACCCGATTATTATTGCTAACAACAATGCATATTTAACGCCAAGGATATAAAAAGCTACAAATGTCGTAAAAGCTACAAATAGACAAACAAGTAACTGCCCACGTATATACTTCCCTAAGCTTTTATCTACTGCATGAACTAAATCACCCATTTGAGTTTGATACTTCGATGGAATCCAGTTTCTAAAATAGTTTTTTATCTTGACAAAATCCTTCAGAAAATAAAAAACTAATACAGGTATTACAGTGAGGAACACGATTAAATCGAATACTTTTGTAAATCCTCTTACAAGGTTGGCTAGAAGATTTTCAATAAATGATTCTATATCATAAATCAGCTCATCCATCTTATCATGGACTGTTTCCGGCAAAAAGGCAGTGTACTCGTATAAGCTGTACACAAAATTGCGGTACATGTCAATGAAGTGTGGTAGTTGCTTATTTAAATCACTTAGTTGATGAATGATAGCAGGATAAACGCGGTAAATTATATAAGCAGTCCCACCAAAAAATATGAGATAGATTATTAAAATAGCAATACTCTTAGGGATATTATAATGATGCATCTTTTTAATGACAGGATAGACGAGATAGGCAATAAGAATAGCAATTAGAAAGGGAGAAAGCAAGTACCAAAGAAATGAAAAGAAATCTCCAAAAATCGGGGAAAGTTTTACAAATAGAAATATAAATAGAAAGACAACTATTCCGGTAATTGCCCAATACATCAAATCTAACGGTTTTTTACCTTTGAACATATTTTACACTCCCTAGTAGTGATATAGCTTTCATTTACTACTGAGGGTTACCATTGAATTTTCCGTTCATCTTCAGAAAACAAATCATCAAGTGAACTTAAAGATCCGTCTGCTTCTACCTGATGGATAGTTAATTCATTTCCAAACACTGACAGCTCGATAAAACAAGTCCAGCAATAATATTGCTGAGAACCTATTTTCCCTATATCTTTACCATTGCAATTTGGGCACACGAACATAATCAAAGCTCCTTTTTAGGCAGATAAAAAGTATAATCACTTTTTTACTGCATAAGTAAACTAAGGCTTTCGCCATTAAAAGCTTGGCGATAAGCCAAGATTTCTAAACTTTTTCTTATGTTTGCCCAAATCTTAAAGAATATACTACTAAATTACATGAAATCATATGGTGAGATTTCTTTTTCTTCCTCATCCTCATACATATCTATTGGAATATCCTGCAACCTATCATTCAATTGTTCTGGCAATGTGGTATAACGCCTATTTGTATCCAGTGTACTTATGCCACGTAAAAATGCATTCTGCTGTCCGCAAATAATTAATGACTTTTTACTTCTAGTTATAGCCGTATAGAGTAGATTTTTACGCAGCATTCGATTATACGAAGATACTACCGGCATAATCACAATTGGAAATTCGCTCCCTTGGGATTTATGAATTGAAATACAATAAGCATGCATGATATTCACATAATCTTTCCGTTCATAGACTACCTCCTTGCCCTCAAAGTCAATCACCAACTGTTCGACATGATCTACGTTTTCATCTTCTTCAAATATAGCTACAATTTCTCCAATATCACCGTTAAAAACACCATTTTCTGGTTTATTAACAAGCTGGAGTACTTTATCACCTGTTCGGTATACAACATCATTCGCTTTAACTTCACGCTTCGTTGAAGATTTAGGGTTAACAAGTGTTTGTAACTGTTGATTAATGATTGTTATTCCAGCTTGTGACCGGTACATCGGTGCCAAAACTTGAATATCTCTTAATTCAACACCTTTATCTCTTGCTTTATGGAACACTTTTGTAATGACATCAATCATTTGATGCTCCATACAGGGGATAAAACTGAAATCCTTATCATTAATCAGGGAGTCCTCCGTACATGTATCATGTTTGATCAAATGTGCCAATTGAATTATTTTTGAACCTTCTTTTTGCCTGTACACCTCATTAAGACTTACGATAGGAATTAACTCACTTCCTAACAAATCAGCTAATACTTGGCCGGGTCCAACCGATGGAAGTTGATCCTCGTCACCAACAAGCAACACTTGCATATCATCAGGAATTGCCTTAAAAAGACTATTGGCCAGCCATATATCAACCATAGAAAATTCATCTATGATTAAAAACTTTCCAGTCAACTGCTCATTTTCATTTTTTTCAAAACCATCTCTGCCATCCCAGCCTAACAACCGATGAATAGTCAATGCAGGAAGCCCAGTAGATTCAGTTAAGCGCTTAGATGCTCTCCCAGTAGGTGCCGTTAATATAAATGGATAATCTGACTCTGAATCATAATCAGTTGGATCAGTCGAAATATTATGTATTGCTGCGTATGCTTTTAAGATTCCTTTAATAACAGTAGTCTTACCTGTTCCTGGCCCCCCAGTAACAATCATTAATTTTGACTTTAATGAATGGTTTATCGCATTAAATTGCTCTTTACCATAACTTAAAACCTCTGATTCCTCAATATCTCCAATAATTTTCATCAAATCGGCCATTGTTGTATCCTGTTCAATAGGTTTTTTCATCAGACGTTTGATATTAGAAGCAAACCCATCTTCTGCGTAATAAAGTGAAGGCAGATAAACGTTTCCATCCTTCATGATAACTGCTTTTTCCTTATTTAAATCTTCCAGACGGTTGGAAACCATATCCATAGTCAACGACTGTTCAGGGTTTAATAGCAATTCCAGCACCTGTTTAATACAATTATCGATAGGTAAATAAACATGCCCGTCTTGTATATTCTTTTGTAAAACATAAATACACCCAGCACCAATTCTATTTGGATGGGTTAACGATAAACCATTTTGCTGGGCGATCTGATCAGCTGTACGAAAGCCAAATCCTTCAATATCAAATACGTATTGATATGGATCATTTTGCAGCACAACAATTGCCTCATCTTTATATTCCTGGTATATCTTTTGCGCCATTTTTAAACCAATACCATATTTGGATAAATACACAACAATATGTTCAAAACCCTGGTTTTCCTGCAGAGTTTTGCTTAGTAATTCAGCTTTTTCATTTTTTAACCCAGGGATTTCATTTAATACTTCATTATTATTTAAGATTTTAGAGATTGCATTTTCTCCTAACACATCCACTACCTTGGTAGCAGTCTTTTCACCTATACCAAAAAATAAATCACTGGATAAATAAGCAATCAATCCGTCTTTTGTATCTGGAATATACGTCTCATACGATTTCACTTGATATTGCATCCCAAACTTAGCATGCTTTTCAAAATCACCATAAAAACAATAAACAGTTGCATCCTGCAGATTAGAAAAATAACCTTTCACAACAATTTCTTTGTCTTTATAATTTTCATTTGTATCATGAACCTTTATTTTGGCTATCGAAAAGTGCTCACTTTCATTTTGAAAAATCATATACAAAAGTTCACCTTTTATAAAGCCGTGTTTTGTATTAGATTGCTCATCCAGTATCATTTAAACAACCTCACAATCCTACATGTCCGTGTTATTCAGTAACTCTTCAATTTGACTTTTTCCATTTGCAGCAAGTGTGTGTTCCGGCTGGATTTCCAGTGCTTTCTCAAAATGGACCAATGCATCTGACAGATTCTCATCATATATTGCAATTACTCCCAAATTATAATGTGCGTCACTATGCTGATCCTCCAGTTTCAAAACATTTTCAAAAACTGTCTTGGCATCTTTAATATGGTCACTTTGCGCCAGCGTCAGGCCGTACTGGAATAATACTTCCTCATCATCCGGATCAAGCTCGGTTGCCCTTAATAAATATGGTAATGCAAGTTTGAAATGCTCCTCATGATAAAAGGTCATTCCTAGCATGAAATAAACATCTGCTTCAACAAGGCCGATATCTATAGCTTTCTGAAAGTTTTCTTGTGCTTTCGGATAAACGGACTCTTCGTAATAAACATTGCCCAGCCCATAATACGCTGTAGCTGCATGCTCATCAAGTTCTATTGCCTTCTCAAAGAAGCGCTGTGCGCGTTCAAGGTCATTTACATGAAGAAGTAAGTTTCCAAAATTAATATAGCCAAGGGGGTCTTTTGGGTTTTCATCGATGACTTTATTGAAGATTTCTGCAGCTTCTTCGTATTTCTGTTCCTTCATTAGATTAATTGCTTCCTGATTTCGATCCATCTTTTTTTAACCTCCAATAATTAAAAACTTGGCTCATCGTCAGGCTTTAATATAGATAAGCCTTAGTTGTGCTTTTTCAGTAACAAAAAAATTAGAAAACTTGGCATTCGCCAAGCCTTAATGGCGAGTGCCTTAGTTGCACTTATGCAGTAAGAAGGAATTTATACTTTCTTAACTGCTAAAATAGATGGGACCATCTACATGATCCCTCTAAATTACCCTACATAGTCCAAATACGTTTCATCTTTTATAACTTCATCAATCGTACCTCCACCTAAACATACCTCTCCATCATAAAATACAACTGCCTGCCCGGGTGTAATGGCTCGTTGCTTTTCATGAAATTCAACATGTACTTGATTATCATCCAATTTGTGAACTGTAACCGCACTATCTTTTTGGCGATATCGGAACTTAGCTGTACATGTGATTGAATTCTCTCTAAGGTTTTTGATCCAGTTTACATCAGACGCTATCAATCCATCTGAATATAATTTTTCATTATCAAAGCCTTGTTCCACATATAAAACATTTTTTTCCAGGTTTTTCCCGACAACGAACCACGGGTCACCTGAACCACCTATACCTAGACCTTGCCGCTGGCCGATTGTGTAATACATAAGACCATCATGCTTTCCCTTTTCAACACCCGTTAACGTCTTCATCAGACCAGGTTGTGCAGGTAAATACTCACTTAAGAACTCTTTGAAGTTTCGCTCGCCAATGAAGCAAATACCAGTACTGTCTTTCTTGGTTGCCGTAACAAGATCATGCTCCATGGCAATCTCACGTACCTCTTTCTTATTCATATGCCCCAAAGGAAACATAACTTTAGCTAATACGTCCTCTGTCAATTGATTCAAGAAGTATGTCTGATCCTTATTATCATCAACTCCACGCAACATCTCGTATTCACCATCTGTATTTCTTACTTGTGCATAATGACCTGTTGCCAGATAGTCTGCACCTAAAGATGTAGCATGCTCAAGGAATGCTTTAAACTTAATTTCTTTATTGCACATTACGTCAGGATTTGGGGTTCTTCCTGCTTTATATTCATCCAAAAAGTAAGTAAATACTTTATCCCAATATTGCTTTTCAAAATTCACAGCAAAGTAAGGAATATCCAGTTGATTACAAACCCTAACTACATCATCATAGTCGTCTGTTGCAGTACAAACACCATTTTCATCAGTATCATCCCAATTTTTCATGAAGATACCAACAACATCATATCCTTGCTCCTTCAGCAGTAATGCGGCTACGGAAGAATCAACACCTCCACTCATTCCAACAACTACTCTTATATCTTTATTGCTACTCATTACTTTCACCACCTTCTACGCTGATAATCGTTTAACAATTTTAACTACTCTCTTTGCAGCTTCCTCTATATTCTCGGTTGTATTAAAAATACCAAAACTAAAGCGGATTGAATTGGTAGTCCGTTCATCATTCTCGCCATACATCGCCGATAGGACATGGGATGGCTCAATAGAACCAGCCGTACATGCACTCCCGCTTGAAGCAGCAATACCATCTAAATCAAAATTTGTTAGGAGCGACTCCACATTTGTACCAGGGAAACTAACATTTACAATCGATGCAATAGCTTTTTTCTCGTCACCATTTATCGTAAAGTTGATCCCATTGTTAGATAAATGTGAAATAAATTGATCCTTAAAACCCTGATAGGATATATTTCTTTCCGTTTTATTATTGATCACAAGCTCTACTGCTTTTTGAAAACCAACTGCACCAGCAACATTCTCTGTTCCGGGCCGGCGTTTTCGTTCTTGTTCCCCTCCAAATTGAAGGGCATCTATTTTCACATCATTTGCGGCATATAAAAAGCCAATACCTTTAGGACCATTTATTTTATGGGATGAAACTGTCAGCATATCAATACCATTTTCTCTAACATCAATATCCAATAACCCATAAGCCTGTACTGCATCTGTATGAAAATAAGTCTTCTGGTAGTCTTTTAATAAATTACCGATTTCCTGAATAGGCTGAATCATTCCTGTTTCATTATTTACATACATAATAGAAACTAAAATTGTTTCGTCTGTTAAAGCATTTTTTAAGTCATCAACAGATATTAACCCATTTTCATCGACCGGTAAATATGTTACCTGAAACCCTTGTTTTTCAAGGTGTTCTGCGGTATGAAGTGTTGCATGATGTTCCTGAACAGTTGTTATGATATGACGTCCTCTATCTTTATTAGCAATAGCGGTACCAATCAGCGCTAGGTTATCTGCTTCAGTTCCTCCGCTAGTTATAATAATTTCTTTTTCATTTGCATGAATACTTTTGGCCATTGTACGTCTTGCTTCATCAAGGTACTTTCTTGCTTTTCTGCCAAACGAATGGACACTTGATGGATTACCAAAAATATCTTCAAATACAGGATTCATCGCACTGACAACTTGTTTGTCCATTGGTGTTGTTGCAGCATGATCCATGTAAATATCTTTCATATTTTACAAACCCTTCCTATCTTTAAACTAACTGCGCCTTTAAATATAAAACATATAAGCATCTTGTTGATGATCATCCTGATGATGTTTTAAGTCTTCTAATGTCGTTGTGTCCAGTACATCTTTAACTGCATCCCTGATCCGTATCCATAGCGCCTGCTTTGCTGGTTCTTCATCTTCTATTCCTTCTACCGGTGATATTGGACCTTCCAGAACACGAATAATGTCACCAGCATTTATTTCACTAGGTTCCTTTGCCAAAATATATCCACCATATGCTCCGCGGATACTCTTGATTAAACCAGCATTTCTAAGCGGTGATGCCAATTGTTCCAAATAATGTTCAGATAATTCCTTTTCACGTGCAATTGCTTTTAGTGAAGTCGGACCTTCCCCGTGCTTACGTGCAAGCTCAATCATAATTGTCAGACCATAACGTCCTTTTGTTGAAATTTTCATTTTAACACCTCAAATTCTTTCTTAGAAAACTTGGCATACGCCAAGCCTTAATGGCAAGTGCCTTAGTTGCACTTATGCAGTAAGAAAGGATTTATACTTTCTTAACTGCTTAGAAAACTTGGCTTTTCGCCAAGTCTAACTACTTTCTTATCTGCCGAAAAAGCTATTAATTTATATTATTGATTAATTATAATTTGTAATACATGATA
Organism: Virgibacillus litoralis; assembly: GCF_017873675.1. Classification (GTDB taxonomy): domain Bacteria; phylum Bacillota; class Bacilli; order Bacillales; family Amphibacillaceae; genus Lentibacillus; species Lentibacillus litoralis. The sequence continues at coordinate 81,733 of NZ_JAGGKK010000002.1, forward strand.
TTATAGCATGAATAGTATGATTCTTGCATTTTAACACAATTGGAATTACGCTTTTATACACGACCAATTATTCTATAAAAAGGACGATTAAAATGAAACATAAACCACTTGCTTATCGAATGAGACCTACTCATATACATGAAATTATTGGACAGGAACATCTTGTTGGCGATGGAAAAATATTAAACAGAATGATTCAGGCTGATCAGTTAGCATCCATGATCTTATTCGGGCCGCCTGGAACAGGAAAGACATCGATGGCAGTAGCACTCGCAAAAAGCCTGAATTTGCCTGTTAAGATGCTAAATGCAGTTGTTGACAAGAAAAAAGATATGGAAATCGTTGTTGAAGAGGCTAAAATGACTGGGCACGTCGTATTAGTACTTGATGAAGTACATAGGCTCGATAAAGCAAAACAGGACTTTCTGCTTCCACACATCGAAAGCAATATTGTAACACTAATCGGCTGCACAACTAGCAACCCTTATCATTCTATTAATCCTGCTATTAGAAGCAGATGTCATTTATTTGAATTACATCCTTTAACAGTAGAGGATATGAAAATAGCAATCCAAAGAGCTGTTAAAGATGAGACAAATGGATTAGGTTCTCAATCAATTATCGTAACGGATGAAGCATTGGAGCATTTTTCTTTTGCTGCAAATGGTGATATGCGCTCTGCATTAAATGGACTAGAGTTAGCTGTGTCATCTACTCCCGAAAATAATGAGGGGCAGATTTCTATTACACTTAATATTGCTGAAGAGTGTATGCAAAAGAAAAGCTTCTCTCACGACAAGGATGGTGATGCGCATTATGATGTATTATCTGCATTCCAAAAATCAATACGCGGCAGTGATGCGAATGCAGCACTTCACTATTTGGGGAGATTGATTGAAGCGGGTGATCTTGAAAGTATTGCACGGCGTATGATTGTATGTGCGTATGAAGATATCGGACTAGCAAATCCACAGGCAGGTCCACGTGCGATTGCAGCAGTACAGGCAGCTGAAAGATTAGGATTTCCAGAGGCTCGGATACCATTATCAGTTGCAATAGTAGAGCTTGCTTTGTCTCCTAAATCAAACACTGCATATGTAGCGCTTGACAAGGCTCTTGCAGATATACGAAGTGGTAAAAGTGGTGATATCCCTGCACATTTAAAAGACTCACATTATCAAGGCGCTAAGAAGATGGGACGAGGGATGGATTATAAATATCCGCACAATTATGAAAAGGGCTGGGTCAAGCAACAATATTTACCTGATTCTATAAAAAACAAAGATTACTATCAGCCTAAAGATACCGGTAAGTTTGAACAGGCTTTAATGCAAGTATATGAAAAAATTCAATCTGATTAGAAAACCTGACATATCAACAGTCGATAAGCTTTTGTTGTGCTTATCCAGCAAGAAAGTATTTATACTTTTCTTTACTGCCAAAAATAATACTAGATAATATGGATAATAGAAGTATAATTCCTTTTTCAATCGGTCACAATAGACAATAAAGATAATAATCTATGTAATTTATAACGGCTGTTATTGAAAAAGGAGTTGAACAAATTGGTTAAAGTTAGACAAGATGCCTGGTCACATGAGGATGACCTTTTGTTGGCAGAAACAGTTTTGCGTCATATCAGAGAAGGAAGTACTCAGCTAAATGCGTTTGAAGAGGTAGGCGATAAATTAAATCGTACATCCGCTGCTTGCGGATTTCGCTGGAATGCCGAAGTAAGAGAAAAATATGATAATGCTATTGATCTTGCAAAGCGGCAACGAAAGGAAAAAAAGCGTGCAAATGCAGTAAAAACTACCAAGGTAAGTCAGTCGGTAGAACCTATTATCCAAAATACCGACGAAGAATTACCATCACCAACAATGGAAGAGCCATCAATCACAATGGATACAGTGATTCGTTACTTAAAACAAGTCAAAAGAGATTACTATGCTTCCAATCAATCAAAACTATCATTAGAACAAATGCAAAAAGAGAACACTATGTTAAAAGAGCATGTAAGTAATCTAGAAAAGAAATTGGAAAGTACTGAGAAACAATTTGCAACAGTACAGGAAGACTATCAAGTTTTTATGCAAATTATGGATCGGGCTAGAAAAATGACTGTTTTGGATGACCAAGGGTCTATACAATCACCTGCATTCAGAATGGACAAGAATGGTAACCTTCAACAGGTTGCAAATGGATCAAACCAATAATTAGAAAACTTGGCATACGCCAAGCCTTAATGTCGAGTGCCTTAGTTGCACTTATGCAGTAAGAAAGGATTTATACTTTTTTAACTGCTAAAAAAGTCGCAAAGAATTCTAGTAAGAATTCCATGCGACTTTTTTGTTCGCAGTTAGAGCTTGCACTCCAAAGTAATAGGGGTTCTGCGAAAGCTTTTCGGCTTTCATAGAACCCCTTTAACGATATTGTCATGTTTTCTAATATGTATTCTATCAATCCCAATCGTGCCGTCTTTTTCTAGTTTTGATCCCGCTTTCAGCAGGTGGGTGCTCTGTTCCATATCTTTTATGCGTCCTCGGAAGAGAGGCATGCATGCAACATGGAAACGATACAAGCTCCCAATTATATAGATGTTCGGTCAAAACATTTATACAAGACGTACACATCAGGATTGATATTTAATTTATGAATTGTTTAATTTGTTGATTGTAAAATTATTTTACCATACAGAAATACTATTTTCAATATTCATTAATATGAAGAATTTATTACACTTGTTACATCTTTACTACAATTTTCAAATTAAGTCATAATTTCTTTTTAACTTGAATAGACAGTTCATCTAGTTGTCCTTCACTTACTTCATCTGGTGCATCAGTTAGTAAATCCGATGCTGAAGCAGTCTTAGGAAATAATATTGTATCCCTGAGGTTTGACCTTCCAGCTAATAGCATAACAATCCTGTCCAGCCCTAACGCAATACCCCCGTGAGGTGGTGCACCATATTCTAATGCTTCAAGTAAAAACCCAAACTGTTCAGATGCTTCTTCTTTCGTGAATCCTAATACTTCAAACATCTTATCTTGTTGTTCCTTCTTATGGATGCGCAAAGATCCTCCACCTAATTCATACCCGTTTAATACAAGATCATATGCATTTGCCCGAGTACTTCCAGGATCTGTAACTAGTTTATCAAGATCCTCCTCGACAGGCATTGTAAATGGATGATGAGCAGCACAATAACGCTCCAGACCTTCATCATATTCCAATAACGGCCAATCAGTTACCCAAAGGAAATTAAACTTACTCTTATCAATAAGCTGCAATTCTTTTCCGAGTTTCAGTCTTAAAGCTCCCAAACTGTCATAGACTACCGAAGTTTTATCTGAACCAAACAATAATAAATCACCATCATCAGCGCTTGCTTGATTAACTAGGCCTGTCTTTTCTTCATCGGTTAGAAATTTAGCAATTGGCCCTTTTAATTCATCACCTTCTACCTTAAGCCATGCCAAACCTTTGGCACCATAAACTTTCACAAAATCAGTTAGCTTATCAATATCTTTTCGTGAGTAATTAGCTGCCTGTCCTTTTACATTTAACAAGCAAACTTTCCCACCTGATTCAATTGCACTTTGAAACACTTTAAAACTAGAATCAGCAAGAATATCTGTTACATGGATTAACTCCATGTCAAACCTCGTATCTGGTTTATCTGATCCATAACGTTCCATCGCTTCATCATACGGCAACCGTTGCAATGGCAACGAGATGTCGATATTTTTAACATCCTTCATCACGTTTTTCATCATTTTCTCAGTCATTGCCATTATTTCATCACTAGTCATAAAAGATGTTTCAATATCAATTTGTGTGAATTCTGGTTGACGGTCAGCCCGTAAGTCTTCATCACGAAAACAACGAGCAATTTGATAATATTTCTCGAATCCACCAATCATTATCAATTGTTTGAAAAGCTGAGGTGACTGTGGCAATGCATAAAACTCACCATTATGCACACGACTAGGCACTAAATAGTCCCTCGCGCCTTCCGGGGTACTCTTGGTTAAGATTGGTGTTTCCATTTCAAGAAATCCGTCATCATTTAAAAAATTACGGACAACCTGTGTTGTTTGATGACGTAATTTAAAAGTATCCTGTAAAGCACTTCTGCGTAAGTCCAAATAGCGATATTTTAAACGAAGGTCTTCCGATACATCAGACTCATTTTCGATAAGAAATGGTGGGGTCTTTGCTTTATTCAAAATGTTAATATTTGTTGCCATCACTTCAATCTTCCCTGTACCCATCACTGGGTTGACTGTACCTTCATCGCGAATAACCACTTTTCCTTCAACTTGAATGACATATTCACTTCTAACTGTCTCGGCAATACCCAAAGCTTCCCTGGAATTAGCCGGATTAAAAACTACTTGTACAACACCAGATTTATCGCGTAAATCAATAAAAATTAATCCACCTAAATCCCGGCGTTTTTGTACCCAACCTTTTAATAATACTAGTTGATCAATATCCTTTTCACGTAGTGTTCCAGCTAATATTCGTTCACTCATTTTCTATTCCTCCCAGAAGCTTTTCATGCATCTTTTTAACTAGTTGTGATAAAGGTACTTCCAACTGTTCGCCTGTTTCCAATTCTTTAACGTTGACTATTTCTCTTTGTATTTCATCTTCTCCGAGTATCAACACATATTTTGCTTTAAAACGATCTGCTGCTTTAAATTGGGCTTTCATTTTTCGACCTTGATAGTCTTTGTCAGCCTGGATACCATCCTTACGTAATTCATGTAATAGATGAACCGCTTCTTTTTCAGCTTCGTCTCCTACAGCAACCACGAAACAATCCAACTGATCATCAATTGACATCTCTTTACTTTCAGCATCAAGAGCCATTAATAGTCGCTCCATTCCCATACCAAAACCAATTCCCGGTGTACTTGGTCCTCCTAACTCTTCAATTAGACCATTATATCTTCCGCCACCTGCCAACGTTGCAATAGCACCGAATCCATCAGCTTCGCTCATAATCTCAAAAGCTGTATGGTTATAATAATCAAGTCCACGTACTAAGTTTTTATCGACCTCGTACTCAATTCCCATCCTTGTTAAATAGTTCTGAACCTGATTGAAGTAACTTCTTGATTCTTCATTTAAATAATCTAATATCGATGGTGCATTCTGCATTGCTGGATGATCACGATCCGTTTTACAATCCAGAATTCGTAATGGGTTTTGGTCTAATCGAATTTGACAATCATGGCAAAGCTCATCCTTATGTGGTGAAAAGTGATCCACCAAAGCCTGGCGGTGATTAGTCCGGCTTTCATTATCACCTAATGAGTTAATAACTAATTTCAATGATGTTAATCCTAACTCCTTATAACACGTCATTGCCAAATCAATAACTTCAGCATCTACTGCTGGATCAGCGCTTCCCAATACTTCCACACCAAATTGGTTTAATTGACGCATTCTTCCCTTCTGTGGTCGTTCATAACGAAACATTTGAGCAAAATAATAAAGTTTAACTGGCTGGCTTGGGTTACCAAACATTTTATTCTCAACAAATGACCGGGCAACCGAAGCAGTACCTTCTGGACGTAGTGTCAGACTTCTACCTCCACGATCCTCAAATGTATACATTTCTTTTTGAACAATATCGGTTGAATCACCTACACCTCGCTGGAATAATTCTGTATGCTCAAAAAGTGGTGTACGTATTTCATCAAAATGAAACCTGCCACACACATCTTTTAATTTATCTTCAACCAACTGCCATTTCTTTGCCTCTTGCGGTAAAATATCTACTGTACCTCGTGGAGCTTTCATATTCATCTGTAATACCCCCTCATTATTTTTGGCTGATTTCTAAAAGATTGTTGCTTTATTAAAGTAATGAAATCATATCGTAGTTGATATAAACTACGAACTAGTTGGGTGCAATAAAATCGCTACGGAAATACACTTCGCTTTCCGTGGGCGGCTGATGAGCCTCCTTGCTCCTACGTCGCTGCGTAGTCTCATCTAGGCCTCAGCCCCCACAGGAGTCTCCGTGTATTTCCTACGCTGGGTATTGCTCACTAGAACTTAAAAAAACAAGATTTTATACCACTTAACTAGCAGTTGGAATATGCGAGACTCCTGTGGGACAGCGAGCCTAAGAGACCCCACAGGGAGCGTTTTTTGCGAGCGAGGCAGACTAAGTACGCCACGTCCTGTGGCAACATCTGCACTAGCACCTCCTATGCGTCGAAGGCTCGTGGTGAGCCCTAGGTGCGCGAGTATATTCCAGCTGCGTCGTTAGGAAGCCTCACAAAATGCTTTCAATAGGACTTCCTTAGTTGGTTCGCAGTATATATCAACTGCGCAGGTGAAAAGAGCGTTACTTTAAAAAAATATAAAAAACTCCCGACCCTTATAAAAATAAGGGACGAGAGTTAACCCGCGTTGCCACCCTAGTTGATGCTCTTTAAAGCACCCGCTCTTCACAGTTAACGCCTGCAAAACGTCTATATCTACTTACTATGTATTCGATATAGAGCCTAAGGAATGTCTTTCATCAGAGCATCATGTGAAAATGTTCTCAGCCTATGACATTTTCTCTCTTTTCACATACTTCTCATTACTTTTTCCATCACTGGCTATTTATACATCTATCATTAAATTAATTAATTATGAATGACTATTATATTAATGTTTCCCTAACACATTGTCAAGTACGAGTTATTTTTTTCTTTAACTTTTTAACTTCACCAAGAGTGATACCTAACTCCTCTGCTATTTCCATATGATTATATTGATCTTCAACTTCTATGAACCGATGGAAATTGGCTCCATAAATGTCCTTGCTCATGTTTGAATTCCAATGTTTTTCTTGAAATCGCATAACTAAAATCCCTCCCTATTTAACTCTAGTTTTGCCTAAATACAAACTTTTTATTAAAATAGAGTTAAGATATTATTTTAAGGAGGAACTTCATTGCATATAAAGAAAACAACATTGTTATTCTTTAGCATATTGTTTCTGGCCTTCGCGACATTAGTAAGTGCCAACGAAGCAGTAATTAATACAGATAATCTAAACGTCAGAACAGGACCTGGCACCAACTTCGAGAAGATCGGTCAAGTACATACTGATGAAGTTTATCCAATCTTACAGCAACAAGATGGGTGGGTAGAAATTCAGCTGACTCAAGGTACTGGCTGGGTTACTAACGAGTATATAAGCATGCCAGGCAATACGGATTCTGATGATACCAGTGAAAGCAATATGGAATCAACCACTGAGAAAATAATTACAATTCAGCATGATAATACCCAGTTACGTGATGGCCCTTCAACTAGTTTTGAAATCACCGAGTTTGCCAATAAAGGTACTAAATTAAAGGTACTTTCCCAGAATGATGAATGGTACGAAGTTACAAACGATAATTACACAGGCTATGTTTTAAAACAACTGGTCGAAAAAGAAGATACAACATCTTTTAGCGGCATGAAAAACAAAACGATTGTTATCGACGCAGGTCATGGTGGAAGAGATGTAGGGGCAATTGGCGCGAACGGAACACATGAAAAAGATTTTGCATTTAAAACAACACAGGAACTTAAACAGGAACTTACTGCGCTTGGGGCGAACGTAGTCTTAACAAGAAAAAATGATGAATTCATTTCATTAGGCAGCAGGACAAGCCTTCCCAACATTCTCGATACAGATGCTTTTATAAGTATTCATTACAACAGTTTTCCTGAAATGCCTAATGTAACAGGGATCGGAGCATATTATTATCATGATCAAAATCAAAAGATAGCGAAGGATGTTCTTCAGGGAATAGCAAAAGAAACCGGTGCAAGAAACCGTGGCGCCACATTCGGGGACTTTCACGTTATCAGGCAAAATTTCAAACCCTCTATACTTGTTGAATTAGGATTCATTTCCAACCCGGAAAAAGAACAACTTCTTCAAACTAATGCATACCAAAAAAAGTTGGTCACAGGGATTGTAAACGGATTGAACAAATATTTTAAAAACAATTAGGAAACCCGTACGCTTAATAGTATCTTGCGGAAACATGAGGCCCCTTGTTTACATAGACCAAAGTAAACTAGGGACATTTCTGCCAAATATGGGCTGTCGTGTTTCCTAGACAATAAAAAGCAGTTCAATTAAAAGATGCAAATTGCGTTTTTGCATCCCAAAATTGAACTGCTTTACCTTAATGCAATTCATTCTAACTATTTGTCCTTGCTATCCAAAATAACTGTGACCGGGCCTTGATTCGTTAGTTTTATGTTCATCATTTCACCAAACTCACCTGTCTCAACACGAACTCCCTGTTGCTGAACTAGTTGGTTGAAATGCTGATATAATTTATTCGCGTGATCCGGTTTTGCTGCATGAAGAAAATTTGGCCGCCTGCCTTTTCGGGTGTCAGCAAATAATGTGAATTGTGAAATAGACAGTACCTGACCAGATACATCTTTTAATGAAAGATTCATCTTTTCATTTTCATCCTCAAAAACACGAAGATTTACAAGTTTGTTCACTAGATAGACAGCATCCTCTTCCGTATCCTCATGTGTTACACCAAGTAGAACAACAAACCCATTATCAATTTCCCCGATTACATCTTCTGCTACGGAAACACTGGCGTTATTTGCACGTTGGATGACTGCTTTCATAAATTCATACTCCTTTTTCTTATCACGAAGCTTTTGTAAACTACGGGGATCTTAACGAAAAAACTATTGTATTGTTCTTGTTACTGTATAAACATCTTTTATTTGCTTTATCCGTTCCACAATTCTTCTTAGATGATTTGTATTATGAATTAGAATTGTTATATGAATTACAGCCATTTTATTTCGATCGGATCGACCATTTACTTGTGTTATATTCGTTTTCGTTTCATTTACCGCTTGTAATACTTCATTCAACAATCCTCGACGATCATATCCTGATATTTCCAGGTCCACATGATACTGTTTTTTATCTGTTTGTGATCCTTCCCATTCAACGTGGAGATAACGCTGCTTTGCCTCTTCTGTTTGGACATTAGGACAATCTGAACGATGAACAGATACCCCTCTCCCCTTTGTAATATATCCAATAATATTATCACCAGGAACCGGGTTACAGCATTTCGATAACCGTACTAGTAAATTATCGACACCTTCCACCTGAACACCTGAATCACGCTTTTGCACTTTTTTATTTGGTGCTTCATTCTTTACTTCTTCAAGCGTCTCTTCTAAGTTTTGTTCTTTTAATTTTGTCCGTCTAATCTTTTCTGTTAGACGAGTAGCTATTAGTGCAGCTGTGATTCCCTGGTAACCTACAGCAGCATACATTTCATCTTCATTTATAAAATTAAATCGTTCATAAACACGTTTTAAATTTTCTTGAGTTAGTGCTTCTTTTGGATCTATTCCCAGTGCACGTATTTCCTTATCAACAGCCTCTTTACCCTTACTTATATTTTCATCTCGTCGCTGTTTCTTAAAGAACTGCTTAATCTTGTTTTTCGCTTGAGATGTCTGTGTAATATTTAACCAATCTTGTGATGGTCCATAAGAGTGCTTGGAAGTCATTACCTCGATAATATCCCCATTTTTAAGTTCATAGTCGAGTGGTTCCATTTTTCCGTTTATTTTAGAACCAATCGTCTGATTGCCTATTTCGGTATGAACTTTATATGCGAAGTCAAGTGGTACGGAGCCTGATGGCAGCTCTATGACGTCTCCTTTTGGAGTGAATACATAAACCATGTCAGAGAATAAATCGACCTTAAGAGATTCCATAAATTCTTCTGCATCATGCGTTTCATTTTGCCATTCAAGTATTTCCCTAAACCAAGTCAGCTTTTCTTCAAATGACTTCTTATCACGTGCCAATTGACGTCCTTCTTTATATGCCCAGTGAGCAGCAATACCAAATTCAGCTATTTCATGCATCTCTTTCGTACGAATTTGTACCTCAAGCGGATCGCCTTTTGGTCCAATTACGGTTGTATGCAATGACTGATATAAATTTGGCTTTGGCATTGCAATATAATCCTTGAATCTTCCAGGCATTGGTTTCCAGCATGTATGAATAATTCCTAAGACTGCATAACAATCTTTAATACTATCAACAATTATACGTACTGCTAATAAATCATATATTTCGTTAAATTGCTTGTTTTGTTTAACCATTTTGGTATATATACTATATAAATGCTTTGGTCTTCCTGATATATCTGCCTCAATATTTACATCTTTCAGTTGGCTTGTAACCTCATTCATAACATCATCTATATATGTTTCGCGCTGATCACGTTTTTGTTTCATCAACTGAACAATTCGATAGTATTGCTGTGGATTTAAATAACGTAAGGCTGTATCTTCCAACTCCCATTTGATGGTAGAAATACCTAAACGATGCGCTAAAGGTGCAAATATCTCCAATGTTTCATTTGAAATTCTCCGTTGTTTTTCAGGAGGTAAATGTTTAAGTGTCCGCATGTTATGCAATCGATCAGCAAGTTTAATTAGAATTACACGAATGTCCTTGGCCATCGCCACAAACATTTTTCGATGGTTTTCTGCTTGCAGAGCTTCTTTTGATTTATATTTAATTTTACCAAGTTTGGTAACACCATCAACAAGCATTACAACTTCAGTACTAAAGTGTTTTTTCATTTCTTCAAGTGTAATGTCTGTATCCTCTAATACATCATGTAAAAAACCACCAGCAATTGTCTCTGGATCCATTTCTAGTTCAACTAAAATTCCAGCCACCTGAACTGGGTGTATAATGTAAGGCTCACCAGATTTTCGATATTGCTCCTTGTGTGCATCTTCTGCAAATTCATATGCACGACGAAGGAACAGAGCATCCTCTTCAGTAAGATACCGGCGAGCCTCATTGATTACATCTTCAATTGTCAATATTTCTTCTTTTGCCATATAATCACCTAAATTCGCGTTAGAGAATACTTTCTAATAGTATCGAAAAATTTTGTGTAAATGTAAAGGAAAAACCGTTAATATCATTGGAATAATTGTTATTTCTTAAAATAAAAGATAATAACAGGTCTGACGAACAGTACTTAAGTTCAATCAGACCTAAAACATTTTGAAAGAATATTAATAGTTCATTAATGTTAATACATCATAGCCTTTAAGTTTCTCCAGTCCATTAAGGTAGGAAAGTTCAATTAGAAATGCACAGCCTACTACAATTCCGCCTAAATCTTCTACTAATTTGATTGTTGCTTCTATTGTACCACCTGTTGCAAGTAAATCATCCGTAATTAATACGCGCTGACCTGGCTTGATTGCATCTTTATGAATGGTCAAAACATTTTTGCCATATTCCAGTCCATAATCAACCTTTATAACTTCTCTTGGCAATTTCCCTTCTTTTCTAACTGGAGCAAAACCGGTTTCCAATGCATAAGACACTGGGCATCCAATTATAAAACCACGTGCTTCTGGTCCCACCACAAGGTCAATATTTTTTTGTCTAGCAAATTCAACTATCTCATCTACAGCTGATTTAAATGCTTTTCCATCATCCATAAGTGGTGTAATATCCTTAAACTGGACCCCTTCTTTCGGCCAATCCTGAACGATTTTAATGTATTTTTTATAGTCCATGTGTTACTTCCTCCTTGGGCATTTCCCCATCTTTTATGCAATTTGAAAACCACATTCTTAAATCTTCATAGGTTGAATAGTATAGAATCTTTTCAACCTCAGCCTGATTCAGCCGTTCTTGATATGATGGTGAATCTGATAAATCCTTCTTCATAGGATTTGCATTTAATTGAATGATACCATTCTCTATTTTAACAAATTCTAATTCAAAAAACACGTTGGACATAAATAAGATTCTATCCTTCGTCCATGCTTTTGCATCCATGATCATCGGCAGTTCTTTTTGCAAATTGACTTGTTTTCGTTTAGCTACAAAAGCATATAGCCATTTAAAATCCTCGCGTGAAGGAAATGCCTTCATAAACACACTATCTTCCAATTGAAAACATACATGAATATTTGACGGATTTGTTTTACATACCAAGTCCTGAAGAGAATTCAGATTTGTCGGCATTTCAAAAAGGTAAAGTGTATTGACTTCATCTAGCAGGCTAATGTCTGCATCATACTTAATACAAGTCACCTCATCAGGAACAATGCCACTTTCATTCAGGAGCGTATTATGTACTGCTAAATGACTAGTATTATTATTAACATAAGGCGTGATATCAAAACGTTTTTTTCCTCGATGATCAAAGACTTGTCTCTCTTCAATTTTCATATCCCGAATAACTATTTGAACCTTTTTATTACCATTCCACTCATTAATACCCAACTCGCCTACAACTGATAATGGTGTTTGTGGAGAAATATGGTGATATAAACCACCTAAGCTAAACCCTATTCCATCAAGCAGCTGATTTTCACGCTTAAATTGCATTTTTAAGTGTTTTTTCAAATTCCCAATCTGCCGTATATCAGATGGGATATCATTCAAATGAAATATCGGTTTTGGATTAGCCATACCAAATGGCGCCAGTCGGGTAATTTCATTCACCAGCTCTTCATTTATTTCTGGAATGGCAATTGTTTTACTTACCTCAATTTCCTGAGAAAAGTCTTCTTTGGAAAGCTGCTGATTAATGATTTTGTTTAGTTCTGTTTGCAGTAACTGAAGATTCTCTAATGGTAAGGTCATACCTGCTGCCTGTGAATGCCCACCGAAGTGAGTGAACGTGTCTCTGATGTTCATACAGTTGGAAAATAAATCAAATGCAGGGATACTTCTGGCAGAACCTTTTACTTGTTCTTTTTCTGGCAGAATTGTCAGCACGATTGCTGGTCTGTCATATTTTCGGACAAGATTTGAGGCGACAATCCCCAGCACACCTTGATTCCAGCCTTCTTTTGCTACAACAATCACTCCTTGTTCCTCAAGCGAGCCTACCATTTGATCTGCTTCTTTTACAATATCACTAACTATTTTTTGACGTTCCTGATTAATGGATTGTACCATTTCTGCTATGTGTTCTGCTTCATCCTGATCATCAGACATAAGGAGCTGTACAGCAAGATTCGCATCTTGTAATCTGCCGACCGCATTAAGCCTTGGGCCAATCATGAAACCAACATCCTCTTCACTGACATCCCCGTTGATATTGCATACCTTTTTCAAAGCTATCAACCCTGGTCTATTAGTCGCTGATAACGTTTTTAAACCATAGGATGCCAAAATCCGATTTTCACTTAATAAGGGGACAAGATCAGCAATCGTACCTATAGCAACTAAATCAAGTAAATGTTTTGGGAAATAACCGAGTAAGCTTTCAGCAAATTTAAAAGCCACACCTACACCAGCCAATTCTTTAAACATATAATCAGGTGAGCACTTCGGGTGAATAATCGCAAACGCCTCGGGTAATTTTTCTTGTGGTTCATGGTGATCCGTTATCACTAAATCAATTCCAAGTTGTTTCGCAACAGTTGCCTCGTGAGTTGATGCTATTCCCGTATCAACTGTTATGATTAAGCTAAAACCATTGTCAAAAGCAGTTCTAAAAGCTTGTTCATTTGGACCATAACCTTCTGTGAATCGGTTTGGTATATAATAATCACAGTCCGCGCCAAGTTCCTGCAACGTTGTTAATAGAACAGTTGTTGAACTGACGCCATCCGCATCATAATCACCAAATATAAGAATTTTTTCTTTATTGGATATTGCTTTATGTAAACGTTCCGTTGCTTTTAATATATCTGAAAAGCCATGTGGATTATATAATTTTTCTAAATCAGGTGACAAAAATTCTTTTGCATCTCTTTCCGAAGCAATTCCGCGCTGTATTAAAAGTTCTTTAATAAGTGGAGATATTTGATTTGAATCCCAATCTAGTAATTCATTGTCCGCACTTGGAAATTTCCATTTCGTCTTACTCTGTAACATAAATTCACCCCTGACTAATCCATTATACTAGACTGAGCCAAGGGTCGCAATTAACGTTTATAGATTGTTCTGTTCCGCATCTGGATTTTCTTTGTTTTCAACTTCTGTTGTGTGGTCCTCCTCTACTGATTCTTTTAACTGATTATTCTCAGCCAGAAGATATTTCCGCTCACGCTGCAAGTGAATCATTTTAATTAAACCAACAGAAGCTGTAATAATTCCACCCATTAATACTGAAAACAGAATTACTAGTATTAATGGCGCCTCACCACTTCCAAATAAATAATTAACTTCAACCGGGTCAACATTTATTACTGCAAACACTGCAACAATAATAACAAATATAATTGCTAGAATAACATATGATTGTCCTCTCAATTCCAATTCCTCCTTTTAAAAACAATGCTTCTACTAAAGTACCCTTTCTTCTAAATTATTAACCATATACAAGACCCCTGTAGTTCAGTTACAACAACAGGGGTCTTATTTCTATTACACTTGTGGTCCTTCTGTTTTTTTCTTCTTAGCAAATACAACAGGTTTATCCTTAATATTTTTCCCGCGCCATACTAGCCATAGTTGTGAAGCAAGGAACAAGGATGAATACGTACCTATTAACAACCCTAGAGCCAGTGCAATCGCAAAACCAGTAATTGGCTGTGCTCCAAGGAATAAGAACGCCAATACAGCAATCATTGTAGTAAGTGTTGTATTTATACTGCGTGTAAAGGTTTGTACCAAACTCTTGTTGACAATGCCAGCAAGTTCCTTAAATGATTTGACGCGTTTCTTTTTGCGTAGATTTTCCCTAATCCGGTCAAAGGTAACTATCGTATCATTTATTGAATAACCTATGACGGTTAGAATCGCAGCAACTATTGTAACATCAAATTCAATTCTGGTAAGGCTAAATATTGCTAAAACGAAGAAAACATCATGGATTAAAGCAATTATTGCTGTTAAACCAAAGAATAGTTCAAATCGAAGTGTGACATATATAACCATACCAATTGATGCAATGGCCAGTGCATAAAGGGCGTTTTTAACTAGTTCTTCACCAACAACTGGTGAAACGACACTCACACTGGAATTTGCATTGTAATTCTCCTGAAAATACGTCTGTACTTCTGATATTCTATCTTCATCAATTACCTCTTCATAACGAAGAATTACATTCTCGCCATTATCACCGGCAGGAACAACAGATTTGGCCTCTAAATCCAGCTCTTCAAGACTGTTTTTGATTGCCTCTGTGTCTAATGTATCTTCTGCAGCAAGTTGAATTCTTGACCCACTGGTAAAATCAATTCCAGGGTTTAACTGAAAAATACCTAGTGAAATACCACCAAGAATAACCATTGACGCTGATGCAATAAAGAATTTTTTTCTATGTTGAACAACATTAACCTTCCGATTAAAGATTTTAGGTTCTACTTCACTTGCATCGGCGATATCCTTAATGTCCTTCTTCTTAACACCAAACCATGCTGGTCGATTTTTAAGAAACTTTGCTTTAATCCATAACCGTAATAATAGCCTTGAACCATAAACAGCTGTTATGAAGCTTACTAAGATGCTAACAATTAACATCGTTGCAAACCCTTTAATCGAGCTTGTACCAAATATGAATAAAACAGCAGCAGCAAGCATCGTTGTAATATTTGCATCAACAATAGCCCGTAATGAATTTGCCGTTCCTGCTTTAAACGATGCAAGTAATGATTTACCTTCGCGAATTTCCTCTTTAATTCGTTCAAATGTAATGACATTCGCATCAACAGCCATACCAACACCAAGTATTAGCGCGGCTATTCCTGGCAGCGTAAGCACCCCGTTCATCAGTTCAAAAACTAATAGAATTAAATATATATAAATACTTAAATTGATTACAGCTATTAATCCTGGAAAGCGATAAAATGCAATCATAAATATGAAGATTAGGCTTATACCAATAACTCCTGCAAATACGGTCTTATTAAGCGCCTCTTCACCAAACTGTGCACCCACCGTATTTGAATACAATTCTGTCATATTCACAGGAAGTGAGCCTGCATTGATGATATCAGCCAGTCGTTGAGCAGATTCCACTGTGAAGTCACCATTAATCATAACATTTGTTGTGTTTAATGTTTCATCAACTTTAGGGGCTGACACATATTTCGGATCTTCCTTCTTCACTTCCTCAGCAAATGAATCTCCTTCTTGATAGTCCATCCAGATCACGAGCAAGTTCTTTTTTTGAGGATATGGAACCGTCGGGTCTGCTTTGGCAGCAAGATTACTTGTTATTTCCCCAAATTTTGATGCATCTTTTAATTGTAAGGTGACAATAGGCTGGTTCGTTTTCTGGTTAAAATCTTGTTTCGCACTACCTTCTTGTATGTCTGCCCCATCAAGAAGCACTTCATCCTCAACGTTCCTTAAAGTAAGTCTTGCTGATGTGGATAGCAGCTCTCTTGCTTCACCTTGATTTTCCACACCGGCAAGTTGTACCCGAATTCTATCTTCGCCTTCAATATTAATATTTGCTTCGCTAATTCCTAAACGATTTACACGTTCATTAAGTATACGTACTGTGGATTCAAGTAATTCTCTATCTGTTTCTTCTCCTTCATCAACAGGTTCAATTTTATATAAAACCTCAAACCCGCCTTGAAGGTCCAATCCTAGATTAACGTCTTTCGCGATTCCTGTTATCGTTGACCCAATCGTTCCCGCAAATATTAATACGATTAGAAAAAAGGCAACGATCTTGCCTCTGTTTTTCATCTTCCAATTGCCTCCCTTTATATCCCGTGGGTAATACATTATGTAAAATTTATTCAGCCTCTTCCAGATTTCCTCCGGTTAGTGCATTGATTGAAGCCATTAAATCATTATCTTGATATGCATTAACCGTTAAGTAACTCATGTAAATGTTTGATGAAAGATGGAGAATATCTTGAATTACCTCATATAAACGCTTAGGAGGGTTCCCTTTCCATACTTTTTCAGTTAAACATTTCCATATATTTTCATTTGTTGCCTTCGCATAGCCCATTAATTGGAACTCATTTACTTTACTTTCTAAAGCTAACAATATTTCCGGTTTCCACTCACTCACATTTTTTATAACTTCCACATGTTTCCCTCCCTGTAGACAATCCAATCTATATAATAATGCTTGTCATGCTTGGCCCACATCTTTGCATATATATCATTGTATATGAAAAATTATTTTTTGAGAAGGTAGGTCGTCAATATTGACCAAACAAACATTTTTACAAGGTACATTAATTTTAATAATAGCAGGTATGATCACACGTTTATTAGGCTTCATCAACCGCCTGGTAATAGCCAGATTTATGGGCGAAGAAGGTGTTGGTCTTTACATGATGGCTCTGCCAACTCTTTTCCTTGTGATTACATTAACACAGCTCGGCCTTCCTGTCGCAATTTCCAAACGGGTATCAGAAGCCGAAGCCAGAAATGATACACATAAAATAAAAAAAATTCTTGTGATATCATTACTCGTTACAGGTATATCAAGTGTCATTTTTACAATTGGCATGATCGCTGCTGCGCCATTTATTGCCACAACTTTACTTACTGATGAACGTACAATGTACCCACTAATAGCAATAAGTCCAATCGTACCTATTGTAGCCATTTCTTCAGTGCTTAAAGGGTACTTCCAAGGTAGGCAAAATATGAAGCCACAAAGTTATGCATTAGTAATCGAACAAATCGTCCGGATTACGTGTGTGGCATTCTTTATTAAATTATTACTTCCATTTGGAGTCGAATTTGCTGCAGCTGGAGCAATGTTCAGTGTAATTCTAGGTGAGCTTGCATCACTGTTATTTATGATTCACTTGTTTAGACGAAAGAAAATAGTAAGTATTCGGCACCGCTTTTTCAAATACGTAAAATCGAGCAAAAACACATTAGTAGAGCTATTTTCAATTGCATTACCAAGCACAGGCAGTCGGTTAATTGGATCTTTTTCTTACTTCCTTGAACCAATAATTGTAGCGCAAAGCTTACTCATTGCTGGAGTATCAAGTTCCATGGCAACAAAACAGTATGGAGAGCTAACCGGGTATGTATTACCATTACTATTTTTGCCAACATTTATTACACAATCCCTGTCAATCGCTTTAGTTCCATCAATTTCAGAAGCTGAAGCAACTAAGAACAAAAAACTGATTCATTACCGAATTCATCAGTCCATCAGGATTTCATTTGCATCAGGTGCGATAGCAACCATTGTCCTTTCATTATTTGCCGTGCCAATACTAACGTATATGTACGGAACAGGAAATGCTAGCAGATTTTTAGTATTAATGGCACCTTTTTTTATTTTACTCTATATTCAAGCTCCATTACAAGCAGCATTACAAGCGTTAGATTTAGCAAAACCTGCAATGTGGAATAGTTTATTCGGGGCTGCATGTAAGTTTATTGTACTGTTTCTGTTAGCATCTAATGCTGAATTTGGAATCATGGGTGTTGCTATCGCGATGTCAGTTGGCGTAGTTTTAGTAACGATATTACATTTGGCTAGTCTGTATAAGGAAATCGGGTTTTCAATACCTGTTAAAGATTTAACGAAAATGGGATTATTATTAGCACTAACATATGTAGTTGGAAACTTCTTCAAGAGTATATATTCCGGATTTGAATCAAATCTTTTCCTTTTTATACTTATTCTTTTAACCATAACGATAATATATATTGCACTTCTGTTTATTTTAAGGTTTATTACAAAAGAAGAGTTACGTCAGATACCTTTCTTCCAAAAATGGGTACATTAAAAAGCTGCTTTCCAAGCCTGAAGCATAACAAATCACTGCGACACAGACCTAGGGTAACTAATACGTGAAATTTCGTGTGTCACTCTGAACACGCAACTGGAATATACTCGTTTTCACTGTTCAGGATCAGGTAACAAGTGCGTTTTCGACGAAGCCGAAGCGTTTTCCGCGGAAAGCGTAGTGTAGTTCCAGAGCGTTTAAAAATAGCACTCAAGTATTTTCCTGCATTATGTCGCAGTTTATACCAATATTTATTCAGTAATTAGAAAACTTGGCATTCGCCAAGCCTTAATATAGATAAGCCTTAGTTGCACTTATGCCAGTAAGAAAGTATTTTATACTTCTTAACTGCAAATAAAACAACATAACACTTTTACTAAGCGTTATGTTGCTTATAATCCTTGTGACATATAGGGAATTAAATAACGAACGTACACATATACAGTGGATATAAGAAGTGAGAGCAGGACAAATGGTATTCCATACAGCATAAATCTGATAAATGGTATCTTTTGATTTGAACCCTCAGCTAATCCTGCAACCACGACATTTGCAGAGGCCCCAACCAGTGTTGCATTCCCTCCTAAACATGCCCCTAATGCTAGTGACCACCATATGGGATCCAAATAAACCATTCCATAACTTTCAAATTCTTCTATTACTGGAATCATTGCTGCAACAAATGGTATGTTATCGACGATTCCTGAAAATAGACCTGAAATCCATAGTATAAGTATAGCAGTTTTTGAAAAATCACCTTCTGTTGAAAGAACAATCGCTCTGGCCATTTCATCAATAATCCCAACCTCTTCTAAACCACCAACTAAGGTAAATAACCCAATGAAAAAAAACAATGTAACCCATTCAACTTTTGCAAAAATATACTCAGTTTCAACTTCTTTTTCCGTTAACAGCAAAAGCAGAATCGCACCACTTAAAGCTATAATTGTCAATTCAATATGCAGGAATGAGTGAAGCACAAAACCTGATAATGTAAGAATTAATACAACAATAGATTGATATAACATAGGCGACTTCACCAGAAAAGACGATGCATCCATCGCTAATAATTCATCTATGTTTATTTGTTGAGCATTTAATGTGCTTCTAAACAGCATTACCATTATTGCCAACATAATTATAAAGATAATTATAGCTAGAGGTGCCAGATGGTTAACGAACGATAGAAAGGTTAGATGGTCAACAGCTTGTCCAATCATTATGTTTGGTGGGTCACCAATTAGTGTGGCAGTACCTCCAATATTAGAACTAAAAATAATGATTAGCAGGTATGGAAATGCGGGAAGACTTAATTGTTTTGTGACTTTAAGAATAATCGGGACAAATATCAAGACCGTTGTAACATTGTCAAGTAATGCTGATCCTATAGCAGTCAATATGCTTACACCAATAAACAATGGAATAGGTGACCCACGTACTCTTTGTGCAAAACGAATAGCAATAAAGGAAAATAGCCCTGTCTTTTCCGTTATCGATATAAGTAGCATCATAGAGAATAATAAAGCAATGGTATTCCAATCAATATAGTGTATGAACATTTCATTGGCACTATAAACACCTGTTAACAACAATAATGCACCGCCGGAAAGTGCAACAACAGCGCGATTTATTTTCTCAGTCATAATAAAAATGTAACTAATTATAAAAATAACAGTTGCTAATATTACTTCCATGCAGCATCCTCTTTCATCATAAAGTTAATCTCTTATTACAAATATATGCTGAGATATGCAAAATATTTTCAGTCTATTTTTTATTTACCTGAATAGAATGAAAGTACATGGACAAACAATGGAAAGGGGGATTAGCATCATGCAAAGACAGCAATTTACTGCCCTGATGTATGGCTGGATTATAATTCTCGGTTTAATTCTTTTAACTAGCATTATTCTGGCCTTCTTACTTCGCTTCACAACAATGGAAGAAACCACTCTATCATGGCTAACATTAGCAATAGGTTTAATTTGCTTATTTATAGGGGGGCTTGTTGCAGGGGTCAAGAGTAAGCAAAAGGGTTGGATCATCGGCTCTATAACAGGGATTGGTTTCACACTTTTTACATTCCTTGTTCAGTATCTTGGTTATCAGCAGGCTTTCTCGCTCGAACAGTCACTCCATCATTTTGGATTTATCTTAGCAGCAGTTATAGGTGGAGTCATCGGAGTTAATTTTGTTGCATCAGAAAATAATAATTAAAGCAATTAAAAAAGAAGCTAGTACATAATGTACCAGCTTCTTTTGTTTCCTTTATGTATAATCATAAAGTATTAGTGCTGCTATTTATTATTGATTGCTTTTTACTTCGCGGATGGCTGTACGATCATACGTAAGCTTAACACCATCACCAGATTGAATAATAACAGTGCTCTCGTCAATTGCATGAACAACACCATGAAAGCCGCCGATTGTTATAACTGCATCTCCCTTTTGAAGGTCAGACTGCATTTGTTTAACCTGCTTTTGTTTTTTCTGTTGCGGACGAATAAGCAAGAAGTAAAAAATAACAAACATTAAAATAATCGGTGCTAGAGATATTAGCATATCCATTCATAATTCCCCCCTTTCCTAAAAGTTTTTTGCATTCGGTTGGTTAAGACCATATTGTTCAAAGAATGCTTCTTTAAAATCGCCAAGTCGATCATCACTAATAGCTGCTCGTACTTGCTCCATTAATTTTAACAGAAAATAGAGATTATGGTAAGTAGTAAGTCTGAATCCAAATGTTTCATTACATTTGACTAGGTGTCGGATATAAGCACGGGAGTAATTTTTGCATACATGACAATCGCAATTCTCATCAATTGGACTAAAGTCTCGTGCGTATTTCGCATTTCTGACGACAAGTCTGCCATTGGATGTCATGCATGTACCATTGCGGGCAATACGTGTCGGTAGTACACAATCAAACATATCAATTCCTCTAATAGCTCCATCTATTAACGAGTCGGGTGACCCTACCCCCATTAAATACCGTGGCTTATTGCTTGGCAATAGTGGTGTGGTAAATTCCAGAACACGATTCATAACATCCTTGGGTTCACCAACAGAAAGTCCGCCAATAGCATATCCAGGAAAATCCATAGATGTTAAATCAGCTGCACTTTGTTTGCGCAACGCTTCGTATTCCCCGCCTTGAATAATTCCAAATAAACCTTGGTCAGAGGGGCGCTGGTGTGAATTCAAACAGCGTTCAGCCCAGCGTGACGTTCGTTCCACAGAAGCTTTCATATAATCATGCGTTGCAGGGTATGGCGGACATTCATCAAACGCCATCATTATATCTGACCCTAATGCATTCTGAATCTCCATTGCCTTTTCTGGTGACAGAAAAAGCTTCTCACCACTCAAATGATTCCGAAAATGCACACCTTCTTCTTTAATGTCACGCATTTTACTTAAGCTAAAAACCTGAAATCCGCCAGAATCAGTTAATATTGCTCCATCCCAATTCATGAATTTATGAAGACCACCAGCTTCTCTAATGATGTCCTCACCAGGTCTTAGCCAAAGATGATATGTATTAGACAGAATAATATTTGCATTCATTTGCTGGAGTTCTTCTGGACTCATGGTTTTAACTGTAGCCAATGTACCAACAGGCATAAATGTAGGTGTATCAAATGAACCATGAGGCGTGTGTACTTTTCCAAGTCTTGCACCTGTCTGTTTACAGGTTTTAATGTGTTCATACGTAATTGCTGTCATTGTATTCGTTCCTTTTTATAAGATTAACATCGCATCACCAAAACTGAAAAATCGATACTTTTCTTTAACAGCTTCATTATATGCATTTAAAATACTCTCCCGATCAGCGAGTGCACTTACTAACATAATCAATGTTGATTTAGGCAAATGAAAATTGGTGATTAGCCCGTCAATTGCTTGAAATTGATATGGAGGATAAATAAATATATCAGTCCAGCCACTTGATTCTGCAAATTGTCCATTATTATCTCTGGCAATTGTTTCAAGTGTTCTTGTAGAAGTTGTACCAACCGAAATAATTCTTCCACCTGTTTGTTTAACTTGTGATAATGTATTAGCAGTCTCTTTTGTCATATGATAAAATTCTGCATGCATCGTGTGGTCATCAATATTATCTACACTGACCGGGCGAAATGTGCCAAGCCCGACATGTAATGTAATAAATGCAATAGTTACACCCATCCCCCTCAACTCGACCAGCAGAGAATTTGTAAAGTGTAAGCCTGCAGTAGGGGCGGCTGCTGATCCTTCTTCTTTTGCATATACAGTTTGATAGCGTTCTTTTTCAGATAGCTGTTGCTTTATATATGGAGGCAATGGCATTTCACCTAGCTCATCGAGAACTTCGTAAAAAATGCCTTGATATGAGAAATCAAAAATTCGGCCACCGTGATCCTTAAGCGCCGTGCATGTTGCACGAATTTTACCTTCACCGAATACGAGCGTTGTCCCTACTTTAACTTTTTTGGCTGGTTTTGCCAGTACTTCCCATTCATCCTTATCTTGCTGATGAAGAAGCAGTACTTCTATTTTAGCACCTGTATCTTCTTTTATACCATACAGCCTTGCCGGTAAAACTCTCGTATCGTTTAATACAAGACAATCACCCTTTTTAAGGTATTGCTTAATATCCCTAAAATACTTGTGCGAAACTTCCTTCTTCTCCCGATTCAATACTAATAAACGGGATGAAGCACGTTCCTTCAGTGGTGTTTGAGCAATTAATTCTTCTGGTAATTCAAAATCAAAATCTTCTATGTTCATGATGCTCTCCTTACTATACTTACCGAAATTTACCCAGGATATAAAACACAAGTGTCAAAATAATACTTACAACAATGGAAGTCATGATTGGAAAATGAAAGGAAAAATTTCCTTTCTTAAAACTAATATCACCAGGAAGCCTGCCAATAAAAGTCCAAATCAACCCAATCACTACAAATATAATACCTAGGAGAATAAATAATTTTCCTGCGTTCATCATGTATCGTTCCCTGCTATTCCAAAATGTCGATAAGCTTTTGGGGTTACTAACCTACCCCTTGGTGTACGCTGAATAAATCCAATTTGTAATAAATATGGCTCATATACATCTTCAATCGTTTGGGACTCTTCTCCAACTGTTGCTGCAATCGTATCCAAGCCAACTGGTCCGCCTTGAAAGCCATCTATAATACCTTTTAACAGCTTGTGATCAATATGATCTAATCCAGCATCATCTACCTGCAGCATTTCCAATGCAAGGTCAGTAGTTTTTAAACTGATTTCGTTTTCACCCTTCACTTGAGAGATATCACGAATTCGCTTTAGTAAACGGTTGGCAATTCGTGGGGTTCCTCTTGATCTCCGCGCAATTTCACCAGCTGCTTCTTTGGTAATTGTCGTTTCAAATATATCTGCAGTCCGTTCAACAATTGAACATAGATCTTTAGCTTCATAAAATTCAAGCCGGCTTAGTACACCAAATCTATCTCGTAATGGGGCTGACAGTAGACCGGCACGTGTTGTTGCACCTACTAGCGTGAATGGAGGCAAATCGATTCTAACTGATCGTGCGCTGGGGCCTGTACCAATTACAATATCAAGAAAAAAGTCCTCCATTGCAGGGTACAGCACTTCTTCGACAGCTCTTGGAAGTCTATGCACTTCATCGATAAAAAGTACATCACCTGGTTCCAGTGATGACAGAATAGCTGCCAAATCCCCGGCTCTTTCAATCGCAGGACCAGAAGTGGATCGGAACTGTACGCCCATTTCATTCGCTATAATTGCCGCCAGTGTTGTTTTGCCAAGACCTGGTGGTCCGTATAAAAGTACATGATCAAGTGGTTCCTCACGCATTCTTGCTGCCTGAATAAAGATACTTAAGTTCTCTTTAACTTTTTGTTGACCGATATACTGATTCAGATTTACAGGGCGGAGACTAAGCTCAACAGTAGAATCTTCATTTTGTAATTCACCTGTGACCATTCGCTCATCCATATTATCCCCCCCTTGTTAATTTTTCATTAGTAGTGCTAGCGCTTTTCGAATAATTTCATCCGTATTACTATTACTTTCTGATTGCAGCTGTGGAACGACAGCTTTAATTTCACGTTCTGTATAACCTAACGATTTTAATGCTTCTTGAGCTTCTTTTAACCCATCTTTAGTCTCCTGGCTACTTGTATCCGGCATTTCTTGTTCACCTGAAACGGAAACCATCGATATTAATTTACCTTTTAAATCTAAAATAATTTGTCTGGCAGTTTTTTTACCTACTCCAGGAAAACTTGTCAAAAATTTATCATCTTCTCGCTCAATAGCTTCAACAAAGCCTGTTACGTCAACACTTCCTAAAACTGCTAACGCACCTTTTGGTCCAATTCCTGAAACGGAAATAAGCTTTGTGAATAGATATTTTTCATCTTCATTTTTAAAGCCATATAGTACTTGTGTATCTTCCCGCACATAATGGTACGTATTTATCGTTAACTCATTATTTAATTCAGATTGAAATAAAAAAGGGTTAGCACAAACAATTTCATACCCAACACCTTGTACATCCACAATTACTGCATCTTCCTGAATAGTTGATAATGTCCCCTTTATGTATGCAATCATCCGACCTTCTCCTTTACATTTCTGCTCCTATTTTAACATAACTATACACATAAGGAAGAAAAAACTTCTATTCTCGAATCCCAAGAATAGAAGTTTTTTCACTTATTCTGATTCCTCTAAATTGTGGTGAATGTCCTGAACATCTTCATTATTTTCAAGCATTTCAATCAGGTTTAGCATATTCTTCTCATCATCTTCCGAGGGAGAACTATATGTTTGCGGAATGAATGTAATCTCTGAACTCTCTAATAAATAGCCACTTTCACGTAAATGTTCACACACTGCATTAAAATTCTCTGGTGCTGTAATTATTTCATATGCGCCCTCTTCTGTGACTATATCATCTGCACCTGCTTCAATGGCCTCCAATGTGATTTCTTCTTCGTCAATTGTTCCGTCCTCATTTGTAATAACAATATATCCTTTTCGGTCAAACATAAAAGATACACTTCCATTTTCACCTAAGTTCCCATTATTCTTCTTAAAGGCATGCCTTATTTCAGCAGCAGTTCTATTTTTATTATCTGTTAAAATATTAACAATAACAGCAACACCACCTGGACCATAGCCTTCGTACGTTATTTCCTCAAAGCTTGCACCATCTAATGCTCCTGTTGCTTTCTTAATTGCTCGATCAATATTTTCGTTCGGCATGTTATCAGCTTTAGCCTTGTCAACTGCCAATCTTAAGGAGGCATTCATTTCTGGGTCTCCTCCACCTAGTTTGGCTGCCGTATAGATTTCTTTAGCATGGTGCATAAATACTTTCCCTTTTTTAGCATCTTGTGCATTCTTTCTCTTTTGAATGTTCTTCCATTTAGAATGACCAGCCATAGGACATTCTCCTCTCTGTATATTTCCCTTTTTAACTATACCAAAAATAGCTGAATCATTAAAGTGATGGTTCTACTACTACAATCGAAATCCAGATTAAAAAAGTGTCATCTAAAACTAAAAAATATTTTCTAAAACAATGCCACCAAAACAGGATGAGAAACGATAGTAGTAAAAAGTAGTATAAAAAAAGCCCTTGCATGGCAAAGACTTTAATTTCTTTAATTTCTCACTTAAAAATTATGTAGTGGAAGAACTGTAGATAGCTGAACAAGAACCAGCTAACCCAGCGCCTGATGGTTAGTAGACTTCCCTCCTGCGTCTACAATAATGCCCTTCACGTGTTAAGTAGTTCGATGTTGCCACAGAATATGGCGTTTTTATTCAATATACCTTACACACTTCCGCTCTTTGTGTGTCCTTTTCGCTTTACAAGTATAGGATTCACTTTAACTTCATCTATTCATTGGCGATAATTTAAGTTCATGTATTCTCAAGGGAAATGGAAGATAGACTAAAACCGCAGTTTGTTGCGAAACGTCGACCCACCCGCGGTATGAGGAAATAATCCATACAGGCTAAACAGCGCTTCCGCTTTAATCTCTAGTGGTATTAAAAAATTCATTTAGAAACTCGTTCATATCACCATTCAGCTGGTCCAGCTTTGCATCCTTATTTCGCATACGATCCCAGTAGACGTCATCTGTATATACTTCAACTTCTCGGTTTGGTACCATTTCATGAACCTCTTGTTTTATGATTTTCCTCATATTAGGAGGAGAATTTGGGCTAATGATCACTCCAACAATTGCTTTATCATCAGTTACAGCAACTTGGGCTTGAATAACTTCCTTTCGCTCTTTTAATTTCTTAGTTATTGAAATGGATGTTTGATTGGTATATAAATCACTTTGTCCACTAGCGTCACCTTCGTTCATCTGAGTCTGATCACTTTGAGGATATCCACCTTTTTCGCCAAGACTTTGTTCTTTATTACCAGTTCGTTCTTTTTGCTCTTCTTTTGTTTCATAATTAATAGGCTGTGAAGTCATATTTTCAGGGTTATCTTGCTTTCCTTCTTCTGTTCCACATCCAACCAAAGCAAAAATAATGACAGAAATTAATGTTAGAATTTTTATCGACATAAAAAAACCTCCCTTACCATTAGATTGTATAAGAGAGATTTTTTTAAACAGTTAAATTAAGGGAATTGTCATTTCGGTAAATTAAATTGCTTTACAGGATTTCGCTTATGTGCTGTACGTCTATGCATTCTTTCAATAACCTCTTTATCTTTTCCTGGAATTTCTTCACCTTTTAAATAGGCATCAATCTTATCATAAGTTGTACCCATCTCAGCTTCATCTGTTTGTCCTTCCCAAAGTCCTGCACTTGGATCCTTATGAACAATTTCATCCGGAACACCTAAATAACTAGCCATTTCTCTTACTTCTTGTTTTGTAAATTCTACAATTGGTAAGATATCTACTCCACCATCGCCATATTTTGTGAAATATCCTGTGTACCACTCTGCTGCATTGTCTGTTCCAACAACTAGGTAATTATAATTAGCTGCAACAGTGTATAACGAACTCATGCGTAATCTTGCTCTAAGATTAGCTCCTGCCAGCTGATCATTTTTTTCTTTGAATTCATTTTTTTGTTTTAATTGATTCTTAATATTTTCATACATCACATGATGTGTTTCTGTAAGATCTACAGTAAGTTCACTTATTCCAGAGCTTTCAATTACTTTTTTGGCATGAACCATATCGTTTGGATTGCTATCCAAAGGCATCATTACACCTAGGGAATTTTCAGGAAATGCGCGCTGAATTAAGTGTGCTACAACTGCAGAATCAAGACCTCCACTTACACCTACCATCAACCCGTTTACACCAGCTTCTTTCACGCGCTCCTGCAACCATTGCACAATCTCATCTACTACTTTTTCCATAATATTTTCCGCTCCCTTAACTAAAGTAAAGATTTCTACATTGATTTTAGCATTAATTTAACACTATTTAAAAAAGATTGCCTTTTCAACCAGTCCGCTTCCATTTTGGATAAATAAATGTGAATTGATCTATTTGAGGTGTTATACAAAAAGTGTATCCATTCCCTGAGCACGTCACTTGGTATCAATATAGCTAATAACCATGCCTTTAAATGTCTTTCCTCAACCATATTGTAAGAAAGCAACCTATTTAGGTCCCAGTTTATATATGGTAAAAAGCGCTGTCCCAGCTGAATGTAATCGTATAATTGCGGTGCACATAATAGAAGATCAAAGTCGATGATATATATCCCTTTTTGGTTACGAATAAAATTATGTGAAGCGACATCCCCATGTACCCAATCACCATTTATTTTAGCTTGTTGCTCTAACCTATTCCAGGGAATTTTAGATACAATCTGCAGCTGTATTTCTGTCGTTTTTACTATATCCTCAAACAATGATTTAAAATGATAATTGTCAAAAATATAATCTGTCTTTTTAAATGTTTGTAATCTTTTATACCAACGAAGGTAAAATATATCTTTTTTTAAACGATTTAACACATTAATTCCTGTAGCTTGCCCGTGAAATTTCTTTAACGTTTCCAGGCTTTCTATTCTATCTCTATCAACTAAATAATTTAATTTTTTTCCACGAATAAATGGCGATATTGTCCAATAGTATGATTCATCATAGATAAACTTCTTCTGATTCGGAAAGTGTTCAAACGAAATTATATCAGGAGATTTTATCTGTTCAAAAAAACTCCATTGTTGTTCCATTCGTATCTTATTACGATGCTTTTTTAAAATAAAAGATTTATCATTAAAAGCTTTCAAATAAAATACATTACGATTGATATTAGTCATGTTTCTTGTATCAAGCATTCCATGTTTATATAAAAAAGAAGAGAGACGATCATAATTCATCTCGTCTCCTTGAATAAAGCTACTCACCTTTCGAATCGTCCTCTTCTTCATCTTCGCGGAAATCCAACATTGAATTCTCAGCAAAACCTGGTGGTGATGGATATGGCATATTATTATTAGCGGCATTTGCAAAATGTGGGTATGATTGTGGCGGCATATTTGGTGAATGAAACCCTTGCTGTGCGCCCATTGTCTGTGGAGGAACCTGTGCATTAAAAGGACTGTAATCATTCAACTGAGGGCTCTGTGTTGGTTTCACGGGCATCTCCATACTAGGCGAAGGCTCAATTGATTCCATCATGTTTCCATAATGGTATGGATTATTATTCATTGGCATTTGACTCTGACCTGCATACTGGTTCGGGTACTGATTTGGCATTTGACTCTGACCTGCGTACTGGTTTGGGTACTGATTTGGCATTTGACTCTCGCCTGCGTACTGATTCGGGTACTGATTTGGCATTTGACTCTTACCTGCGTACTGGTTCGGGTACTGATTTGGCATTTGACTCTGACCTGCGTACTGGTTCGGGTACTGATTTGGCATTTGACTCTGACCTGCGTACTGGTTCGGGTACTGATTTGGCATTTGACTCTGACCTGCGTACTGGTTCGGGTACTGATTTGGCATTTGATTACTTTGCATTGGACTTACCATTGGTTGTGGACCGCCACATCCACAATCTTTCTTCCCCATTGCATTTGGAACAGCGTGGTGCATCGGAGGTGGAGGGCAGAAACAATAGATTGGAATCATTGGCTGTTGCATAGGCATTTGTTGCATCTTTTCTGGCTCTTCCTCTTGAATTGGATATTGAGGCATCTCTGGCAAGTTTATGGTGGTATAGTTATTCATTTCTTGTTCCATCATTGGCATTTGAAACATAGGTTGCATAGGCAATTTTGGTTGCATTTTCGGCTGCATTGGCATTTTCGGTTGTACGCTCTTAGGCTTTTTCTCATCATCTTCTTTAACAACTGGTATAGGCTTTGGAGAGGTGTCTTTATACGGTTGCTGTGTGGTAGGCTTTTGAGTTTCTTTCATCTGCATTGTTTCCTTCTTAACCGGCTTTGATGTACTGGGTATTTTAATTTTCATGCCAGGCATTATCATATCCGGGCTAGATAATTGAGGGTTTAACTGTTTTACTTGTTCAAAATCTACTCCATAATTTTTAGATATCTCCCATAATGTATCGCCCTTTTGTACAATGTGAATTTTCAAATCAAACCATACTCCTTTCGTTTCAATTTAAAACTGGGCAAATCACTCATTAACAACATATGCAAAGAAATTGTAAAAGTTGAAATAAATTTTTCTAAAATCTTTTGCTATTGCCAGGGTTTAATGACAAAAGCCTTAGCTGCACTTATATTGGTTACCAAAAATTTCAATTTCCTATCTCCAAAAATTGAAGACAAATTATTGCCTTGTAAATAAATAAAATCAATACGTAGTTGATATAAACTGCGAAGTAGACTGAAGGTAACCAATTCGTATTTATAGTGTAGTTCTCTAACCACGCAGTTGGAATATACTCGCTTTCCGTGGGCTCACCACGAGCCTCCTCGCTCGCAAAGAACGCTCCCTGTGGGGTCTCTTAGGATCGCTGTCCCACAGGAGTCTCGCATATTCCATCTGCTGAATTAGACGTTTTATTTTATTGAATAAGTGAGCAAATACAGCGGAGGAAATACACGCAGACTCCTCCGGGAGGAAAGGCATCGAAGAGACCCCACAGTGCGCAGCACGAGGAGGCTCGACAGCCGCCCTAGGTGCGCGAAGTGTATTTCCGAAGCGGTGTCATAGCACTCAGCAATTTTTTAAGTTGGTTCGCAGTTTATATCAACTGTGACGATTAAAAAGCAAAAAAACTTACGAACTAGCCAAAAATTAAAAACCGTTTACCCTATTTAAAGGAGTAAACGGCTAATATTAGATATTCATTTGGTAAACGGGATAAGTACCCAAAACTGTTACCTTGCACCCCAGTGCCTCCAATTCAGCCTGAACACTCGGGAAAAGGACACCATCATATGGCTGATTAACATCTACTATAAAAAAATAATTTCCTAAACCAGTTTTCATGGGTCTTGACTCAATTTTTGACAGATTCATTTTGCGCCAAGCAAACGCAGAAAGCACCTGATGAAGTGCACCAGCATAATCACTTGGCAACGTTATTAATAGGCTGGTCTTTTCAGCTTGTTTATCGTGTCTAATCTTAACAATATCTTCATTCTTTGCCAGCACTGCAAACCTTGTATGGTTGTTTGGGTAATCATGGATATTTTCTTGATAAATTCTTAATCCGTATTCTTTGGCTGCCAGCTTATTACCAATAGCAGCAATATTCCTGTCACTGTCACTAACTACCTCAGCTGCTTTACCAGTAGAAGACGTGAAATTTATTGCTGCATCAGGCATATATTTATGAATAAATTGATGACACTGTGCAATTGCATGACTATGCGAATGAATTTCTTCCAAGTTTGATAAATCACCTGAGAAATTAGGGTCTACAAGTAAATGCTGTTGTATTGGTACAACGATTTCAGCAATGATTGGTAACCTCACTTGATGTACAAGATAATCAACTGTTAACTGTACTGTTCCCTCAATTGCATTTTCAAGTGGAACTACACCAATATCAATCCGATTTTCTTCAACAGCATCGATGCATTCTGGAATCGTATCAAAGCTGTGTTTATCTTCTCCGTTAAATGCAGTATCTACAGCTAATTTTGTAAATGTGCCACGCGGTCCTAAATAACCTATTTTCACCATATCCTAGTCCCCCTTATCACAAATATCTACTATGTCTACTCAATAAATTCGAACTCAAAATCCATAATTCGAATAGTGTCACCGTCTTTAGCTCCACGTTTTCGCAGAGCGTCGTCAACACCCATTCCGCGTATTTGCCTAGAAAAACGCTGCACTGCTTCATCTTTTGCGAAATCAGTCATCTTAAATAATTTTTCTATTTTACTACCTGACAAGACATATGCACCATCAGAATCTCGCGTAATCGTAAATGGAGTTTCTTCTTTTTTATATCGATAGACAACCTTTTCATCAACATCCTCTATCACGTTCGAATGCTTCGGTATCTTATCTAATGTATCTGCAATTTCAAACAATATATCTCTCAATCCATCTTTCGTTAACGCAGAGATAGAATGGACGGGGTATTCATCTGTTAATTTCGCTTTAAATTCCTGTAAGTTTTCCTCAGCCCCAGGCATGTCCATCTTATTAGCCGCAATAATTTGTGGTCTGTTCATCAACTGATTATCATATTCTTCTAATTCCTGATTAATTTTCACGAAATCATCATATGGATCTCTGTCTTCAAAACTAGACATATCAACCACATGTAAAATTACTCGCGTACGCTCAACATGACGTAAGAACTGATGACCTAACCCAATCCCCTCATGGGCACCTTCTATTAAACCAGGTAAATCAGCCATCACAAAACTTCGATTGTCTGCTGTATCAACGACTCCAAGATTTGGTGCTAACGTTGTAAAGTGATAGTCAGCTATCTTTGGTTTCGCAGCACTAACTACGGATAATAATGTAGACTTTCCAACGCTTGGAAAACCGACTAACCCTACATCTGCAAGTAATTTTAATTCTACTTTAATATTACGTTCCTGCCCAGGCTCGCCATTTTCAGCAATCTCTGGAGCAGGATTTCTTGGAGTAGCAAAACGGGAGTTACCACGCCCGCCACGGCCACTTTTAGCTATTACAGTCTCTTGACCATGTGTGGTTAAGTCAGCAATCACCTCTTGTGTATCCTCATCAACCACCGTTGTGCCTGGCGGAACAGCTATTACTAATGGATTTGCATTTTTACCATGCTGATTTTGATTCATCCCATTCTCTCCGCGTTTAGCTTTAAAATGGCGGTTATACCGGAAATCCATTAACGTGTTAAGTCCTTCATCAACTTTGAAAACAACATCGCCGCCATTACCACCATCACCACCGGCAGGTCCACCTAAAGGTACATATTTTTCTCTCCGATATGCAACAAGGCCATTTCCGCCATCACCTGCTTTAACATATACACTAACCTGATCTACAAACATTATTGCTCACCTCATTAGCATGGGATTTCTATAGTACACACGAAACCATCCGGCTCCTGATGTACTTCTATACCCTGTCCCATACTTTCTATATTTTTCATTAATTTTTCAATACTAGGCAAATTACCATTAACAGTAAGTTTTAATTCTATCATAGATGAAGAAGATACTTCATACATTTGTAAATGCATTTCATATAACTCTGTTTCATCAGACGTATTTTTAATCTGGCTCATCAGTTGATTCAAGCTGCTTTCCATCACTTCATCTAAATACTGTAAGTCCTTTTTATTTGTATGTATATGATATGTCAAACGAAAATTGCTATGTAGGGAATCGAATTGAATTAAAGATAATGCAAACAACGGAGCATTTAAATTAACAAGTTTCCGTTCCTCATCCAGAAGCTGCAAATATTCCTTTACCTTCGACTCCACTTTATCTGTCTTACCCATACTTAAATAGCCTTGGATAATCTGCAGATGATTCAATAAGTCATGGCGATAATGGCGCAAAACCTTTATAACATCTTTTTCTTCCATCTTTCTCTCCCCCAGTACTAAAGAAAGTATACCATTTAAGAGCTTAGTTTGTCGCCAAATGGCTAAAGTTACAGTTAGGCTGGTAAGCAAGGAGTTTATATGAAAACACCTCTATAGCTCTACTACAAATTTATTTTCATGGCTGCTGCGCATTGAAGAGCCACTGAGGTTTAACGAACAGGAGACTCTATTTAAATAAAAAAGTCACCTTTTCGAAGTTATCTGGACACTGAAGACCCTATTCCACATATATCATGGTTAATAGAGGCGATTTGTGCCAAATAAGGTAAGGTCTCTGATGTCCATAAAACCTGTATGAAAACACCTCTTACAGCATTTTCATAATAATGATGGCTGTTCACTCGGCCCATGTTGGTTTCTTATCTGCCTAAAAAAACTCCAACCATAGAATTGGCTGGAGTTTTAAAATACTTATTAAGCTTCCTTGGCAACTGGATATACACTTACTTTTTTGCGGTCACGACCATAGCGTTCAAATTTAACAATACCATCGATTTTTGCAAATAAAGTGTCATCTCCGCCGCGGCCTACGTTAACACCAGGATAAATTTTTGTCCCGCGTTGACGGAATAAAATAGATCCACCAGTAACAACCTGGCCATCCGCACGTTTTGCACCAAGACGTTTTGATTCTGAATCACGACCGTTCTTAGTACTACCAGCACCTTTTTTCTGAGAGAAAAACTGTAAATCTAGACGTAGCATGTTGTTGCACCTCCTTATTTACTTTGAATTGTAACAAACTTGCTATACTCACGTTCTATAGTTTCTAATGAAATAAGCATACCTTCGAACAAGAGTTGAACTTTATCCGAAACAGCCTTATCCAACTGACCAGGAACAGTTACACAAAGATAACCACCTTCATCTCCCTGTTCGATCTCAAGCTCTGCTTCAGAAAGTTTCATAACTGCATTTACTGTACCAAATGATACAGCCGAAACACCTGCACAGACTAAATCATAGCCATACGGCCCACTATCTGCATGTCCGGATAATTCAAACATAGTAATTTGATTATTATTTCGATATACAGTTACATTAATCATAAGCCAAAACCTTTATGCATTAATTTTATCAATAACTAATTTTGTGTATGGCTGACGATGACCTTGTTTACGATGATAGTTTTTCTTTGGCTTATATTTGAAAACAGTGATCTTTTTTTGACGACCTTGTTTCTCAACTTTTGCCGTTACTGTTGCACCACTTACATATGGTGCACCTACCTTAACATCATCTCCACCTACGAAAAGAACATTTTCAAAAGTAACAGCATCATTTGCATCTGCTTCAACTTTTTCAACGTAGATTTCTTGTCCTTCTTCAACTTTCACTTGCTTGCCGCCTGTTTCAATAATTGCGTACATATCTTGCACCTCCTAATCAACTAAGACTCGCCATCACAGGTACCCGATAGAGTTTATAACCTGCTTTGCGCGGTTGTAGCACTGGTGCTACGATGTTTAACGTATTGATGTTACCATGTTTGAGAAACATTTGTCAAGCTGCCACATAGAAATTCACCCTTACAGATTACTTGTGATTTCACCAATTGGCTTACTGTAATTTCTCTCGTGAAAATAGCTGTGCAAGCAATCCATTTCATCAATAGATTCTCGAATATCTCCAGGAAATGTAACATAAATAGGATGTCTCTTTTCCCGATGAAAATTACTGAATATATCCATTAAAAAACTATCATGCGATACTTCCATGGGGCGAACCCCTTTTATATATGTCTCACCATGATAACGCCTAAGTAAAAAACGAATAAACACATAATAACGCTGCTTCCAGTCTGATCTGTTCTCCATAAGCAAAAATAAAAATAGAATAAAGGCACTCAATGTAAACGGCATGAAGATTAACTGTACGATTAAAAATACAATACAAGTACATATTGAAAAAATAATAACATAATCATATGCCTTACGATACGGTAATAATGTTGAGAGAATCTGGAATATTAGCTTACCACCATCCAATGGCCAGATTGGTAATAAGTTAAATAATAAAATTGCACTATTATAAAAAAATGCCAACTCAATAATCGAGGATGGTACTGTACTATTTACAGACAAAAATAATAACAGCATGTAGATAAATAAATGCTGAAAAGGTCCTGCAATGGTAACTAGAATTTCCTCGAACAGGGGTTTTGTTCCATTCTCGTCGGTATCCATTACACCACCAAAAACCCACAGCATAATACCTCTAATACGCCACTTAAAAATTTTAGCCATAGTGAAATGACCAAGTTCATGGAAGAGTACGATTCCTAATATAACCATCAGCTCTATGAATGTACCTGTCAAAAATGAAACAATAATAAATATTAATAAAATTGGATGAATGTGGATTACAGGAAAAAAATTACGGAGAGTCATCAACTTTAATCACCTGTACAGGATCCACAAATTCATTTGCTTTTTCAATAGCGAAATAAACCATTTCATTCTCAGTAGATGGCTCAATTTTTCCTAACATTTGATTTTTATCTACAAACTGGTACAAGTGAACATCAATCGAACTTAAATAGCCATATACCGTTTTACTACTGTCAGCATGCTGGACAATTACTGTTTTTTTAGTCTCCCTATCATTCCCTGCAAAAATCACTACGCCTCCACGCAAAGATGATACATTCGATGCTTTTTCTGGTGCTATCAGAATTCCAGTCCCATTCGCTTGAAATGATTCTGAAACACTTCCAGAAACAGGTAAAGCAAGTGATTGCCCTTCATCTGTATTTTGATTCTGATTTGGTGTCAATGCCATTGGTGCACCAAATGTTTCCTGATACCACTGATTAACGCTAGCAAATGGAAATTCTTCAGTTAATGCATTGCCTGTCCACTTTTTAGGTCCTGTTAATAATTCTGCATCAGTTTGGAACAACAGGGCTGTACCAAAGAAAAGCATTACTGAAAGAATTCCCTTGACAGCAAATCCAGAAACACGCTGACTAGTATTTTTTGACGTACCAGTGTTGTCAGTGAAAATAGGGAAATAACCATGTTTTTCTTCTTCCTGTGGAAAAGATGGCAAAAATTGCTTTGAATGTTTGTCTTTTGGATTCAATCCTCGCATTTTTTTCCGTTGATTAATTGATTTCCTTACTTTTTTTATCCCTTTATTCATTATCCTCACAACCCTCATCATGCTTTTGTACAAGTCTATGTGCAAAAGGGTAAGGATATGTTAAGAATAATAATAGAATTCTTCGACGAGGTTAGAATGTGATAATCATGATAGGAAAACTATTCATTTAAATGGATAAAAAAACATGCAAAAAACCTATGTATGGTTTTTCACATGTGAAATTTAATTATTATGAGCGCATCCCGAAGAAACTTTTAACCTTTTGAAACACGCCTTTTTCATCTTCAAGTGACTGAAGTGGTACAGTCTCACCTAATATTCGCCGGGCAATATTTCTATATGCAATTGATGCCTTTGAATTTGGCTGAAAAGCAACAGGTTCTCCGTGATTTGATGCTTTAATAACTTCATCATCATCAATCACAATACCTATGAGGTCGATAGATAGAATTTGAATAATATCATCTATATCCAACATATCTCCGCTTTTCATCATATGATTACGTATACGGTTAATTACGAGTTTAGGAGATTCTATATCCTCTTTTTCCAATAATCCTACAATCCTGTCTGCATCTCTAACACTTGATTTTTCAGGGGTAGTTACAACAATCGCTTTATCTGCTCCGGCAATTGCATTTTGGAATCCTTGCTCTATTCCAGCCGGGCAATCAATAATAATATAATCGTATTCCTGTTTTAGTTCTTCAACAATTTTTTGCATACCTTCAGTTGTTACTGCTGTCTTATCACTAGTTTGTGCTGCAGGTAAAAGTGTTAAGTGATCGAATCGCTTATCCTTTATTAATGCTTGTTTAAGTTTACACCGTTCCTCAATAACGTCAACAATATCAAAGATTATGCGATTTTCAAGTCCCATTACAACGTCAAGGTTTCTCAAGCCAATATCTGTATCAATCAGACAAACCTTGTTCTCCATTAAAGCCAGAGCAGTACCGATATTTGCAGTTGTGGTTGTTTTACCAACTCCTCCTTTACCCGAAGTTATTACTATTGATTCACCCATTCTGCATTCTCCTTTCAAACCCGCTTATATCTTTTCGTTTATGTGAAAGAACTTGTAGTCGGTCAATAACAATCTTATCTTGTTTTTCGTCAATCAGACCACATTCCATATAAACTCCCTCAGATTCATAATCTGGAGCTCGGCTAATATAATCTGCTATACGAAGCTGACTAGGTTTCATATATGATGCAGCTATTACTGCATCACGATCACCATTTAGACCAGCATGCGCGATTCCTCTAAGACTGCCCATAATGAAAATATTGCCTGTTGTAACAACTTTACCACCAGGATTCACATCACCAATCAGCAGCAGGTCTCCAACCACTTCTAAAACCTGGCCCGACCTTACTATTCTATTAATTGATTTTATCTCACTATCCTCTTTCCACGTTAATGCCTCATCCCTGCGAATGACTTCGGAATCAAAGGATTGTATAGAGAAACGGTTTTTATTACCTATCAAATCACTTAGCTGTTTTTTTTGCTGATCATTAAGATATCTATTCCCTAACTTCACTGTTACAGGAACTACTGGTTCATCGTGGCTTGGATTATTCTCTGCAAGTTTATCACTAAGTTCATCCATAACCTCTTCGAACGACCCTTGATCCTCAATGAATAATGTTAGTCCGTCCTTTGTACCCTTAATGATTATCATTTGTTTCTTGTCAATCACAATAAGCTCACCTCAATAATTTACCTAGACATTAAAATGTAGTATTTGTAGATAATTGTTCATTTCTCCAGCTGCTAAGTTTTTTAAACATTATCGGATATAATGCGGCTAAAAACAGGATATTGGCAATTACTGTTGGTGCCATTCGATAAATTAGATAATCTTTCCATATCATATCTGATATTCCAACTACAGTATAGATGGCATTAATAATAACCTCACACAATATCAACCCTATCATTCCAAGTAGCAGGCTTACAAAGAAATTAGCATGAAGCATTTTCGTAAGTCCGTGAATAATATATATTACCAAGGCGTAGGAGAACATGTAGACACCTAATACTCCTGTGTAGACAATATCAATTAACAAACCAAATAATAATCCATACAAAACGGAAAAATATGTGTTTTCTCTATCATAGAAAATAGCTAAAAATAACAGAAATACAAAGACCCAATGGGGAACTATAACCAGGTCACTCTTCGCTAGCGAAATAGGCAATAATTCCAGTGCAACACCTTCTAATACAAGAAATGAAAAGAGGACAAGGGGAATAATTATTCGCTTCATTACTCATTATCCTCCTCGGTATCTTTGGATGTTTTGTCTTCAGCGAGAGCACGGTCAACAACAATCACATTATTTATTTCATACATGTCTGCTGCTGGTTCGATAAGCGCAGTTCGTGTTAATCCATACTGGTCAGGCTTAACCTCTTTAACTGTTCCTATTGGCAATCCAGCCGGAAATACACCGCCCATACCAGAAGATACAACTAATTCTCCTTTTTCTATATCCTTATTAGACTCCTCGATAATTTTAAATAACAAATTATTCGATTCATCATCATACTCTTCAATTAACCCAAAAATATCATTGCTTTCTTCTTGAGAAATCGTTGCTGATATCCGGTTAAATTGATCAAAACCCGACAGCAGTTTAACAGTTGATGTAAACTGAGAAACAGTCTGTATTTTACCAACCATACCTTCTGCTGTAATAACTGCCATATTTTCTTTTACGCCATCTTGTATTCCTTTGTTAATCGTTACTTGTTCAATCCACTGTTCAGGTGATCTGGACATTACAGTTGCCTGAATCGGATTGTAATCTTGAATAGATTTTGTTTTTTTTAGTGTTTCACGTAGTTCGTCATTGTCTTCCTTTATTTCTTGAACTTCATAAACCAAACTTTTATATTGAGCTAACTTTTCTCGTAATAGCTGATTCTCATTATACGTATTTTTAATGTCATCAATATTTGTAAAAATAGTCGTTACATAGTTTACTGGAGTGTGTATTATATTTTGCGCCCATCCTACTGTATCTTTTAAAAACTGCTCTGGTGTCGAAAGATTATCTCTATCCCTTAAGGAAAAACCTATCATTGCAACAAGAATAATAATTCCAATTAATAGAATGAACAATCTTTTTTTGCGAAAAATTGGCATAAAAACACCTACTTACTCAATAGTAGGACGAGATGATACATTCGGATGGGAGCGAAAGTGTTGAATGTATTCCAATGATTTGCCTGTCCCAATTGCCACACTATCCAGAGGGTCTTCTGTAACAAAAACAGGCATTTTTGTCTCATCACTAATTATTTTGTCTAAGTTTCTTAAAAGAGATCCTCCGCCAGATAAAACAATGCCGCGATCCATTATGTCTGCAGCCAGTTCAGGAGGTGTTTTCTCCAATGTGTTTTTGACTGCATCAATAATGGCTTGAACTGTATCATTTAGTGAAACAGCTATTTCTTTTGCGGTTATCGAAATCGTCTTCGGTAGACCAGTTAATAAATCACGACCTCTTATATCCATTTCGATATCTTCGGTAATTTCTCCTGCAGTTCCAATGTCCATTTTAATGGATTCTGCAGACCGCTCACCTATCATCAAATTATAATGTTTACGAATATAATTGGTTATCGACTCATCCATGTCATCACCTGCCGTCCGAATCGATCGACTCGTCACAATACCACCAAGCGAAATAACAGCAACTTCAGTAGTACCTCCGCCAATATCAACAATCATACTGCCTGTTGGTTCCCAGACAGGTAATCCTGCACCTATAGCTGCTGCAAATGGTTCAGCAATAGGATAAGCATCCTTTGCACCAGCTTGTTTTGTCGCATCAATAACTGCGCGTTCTTCAACCATTGTAATACCAGATGGCACACAGATCATTACGTTTGGCTTCCTAGCAAACATGGATCGATTTCGCATGGCTTTTTTTATATAATACTTCATCATTACTGCAGTAGTGTCGTAGTCTGCGATTACACCGTCTTTCATTGGTCGCACAACTGAAATGTTTCCAGGAGTCCGCCCAATCATATTTCGTGCTGAACTTCCTACAGCTTCGATTTCACCTGTTTGAATATTCTTCGCAACTACTGTTGGTTCGCGAACAACAACACCCTTTCCTTTTACAAATACAAGTGTATTTGCAGTACCTAAATCTATACCTAAGTCCTGTGAAAAACTAAATCCTCCCAAAAAAATCTCCCTTTCCAAATAGCAAATTCGTTAGTTGTATGTAGCTTTACTATATCTATTTAGCTTTAGTGTTGCAATATAACTTCAACTCATAATTTTAAACATTTTTATAACTTAAAGTAAACATCTTTATCCATTTAGATAATTATAATAAGCGCCAATTTCAATAAAAATCCGGAAACTGGCGCCAACTTTTACTTCTATACAATTATACGAAAAAAATTAAAAAATAGATAGTGTTATAAGTATCCTTTTTCTTTTAAAGAGACAAATTTACGATCACCAATAACCAAATGGTCGAGAAGTTCTATACCTATCATCTTTCCTGATTCAACTAAACGTCTTGTAACATGTATATCTTCTTGGGATGGGGCTGGATCTCCGGAGGGATGATTGTGAGCACAAATAATTGAAGCTGCAGAGCGTTTGACAGCTTCTCTATATACTTCACGCGGATGTACAATTGAAGCATTTAAACTTCCAATAAAAATGGTTTGACGATGAATGATTTGGTTTTTAGTATTTAGAAATAATACAACAAAATGTTCCTGGTTCAAGTTTCGCATTTCTTCCATGACATAATCTGCTCCATCTTCCGGAGATCGAATAATATATCGTTCATTCGGCTTATATTGGTTCATTCGTCTCCCTAACTCCATTGCTGAAAGCAACAATACACCTTTAGCTTCTCCAATACCTTTAATTGCTGTCAGTTCCTCAATAGTAGCGTCTTTAAGCAGGTTTAACCCCTCAAAATGCATTAAGACACGATTGGATAATGTCATTACTGATTCGTCTCTTGTCCCACTTCCAAGCAATATTGCGAGTAGCTCCTGGTTAGACAAATGACTTGAACCTAATTTAAGCATTCGTTCTCGTGGACGATCTTCCTTAGGTACATCCTTAATCATAATAGTCGATGAAGTCATCAACAGTCCTCCTTTGTTAAGATAAATTCATATTATCTATTTATTCGAATTCGAACAACTTAACAAAAAACCATTTTTGGACTCATTCCATCGCCTATTATTCAATTTCTCCTACAATAAAATTTATCTTTACACATAAGAGATTATGCTAAAATCTAAAACCGACTATTTGTCTTATTTTTTGAACCCTTGTATAGTTAATTCACCAAAAGATTAAATTGATACCATAAATTTAGTAACATGCGCTGTTCTTGCCATTTGTTGGCTTGAACAAGTTTAGAAATCTCTTTTTTTAGAAAAGAGGTAAATCCACCAATGTTTGTTGAATTCTTGGGTATTGTATTCACAATATTTGCCCATCCATCTTCTGATAAGTTTTCACTCTTGTTCACTGAAATCAATGATTCAGCCCATTGCTTATTATAAGCCTTGAGCCAGCTGATTTCATCATCACTCAGTTTAATTTCACTTGATTCTGTACCCCAGTTCTTCACAAAGACCTCTAATTTATCTTCATTGAGCTCATTAGCTAGTTGATTTGCCTTATCCTTTGAGTTCGCGATTCCTGCTAAAACGTAATAATAATTTTCTTTTAACCAGATCATTGCAGAAAAACCAGCTTGATTGAATTTATCTTTCATTTCATTAGCATTTGCTTCACCTTCAAATTTCCCTGCCTGTAATACAAAAGCATTCTTTGATTGAAATTGAGCTGCTGAGATAACTTCATCCGAAGCTGTTTCCTGATCATCAGTTTCCTTGTTTGTCTCATCCTCGTCCTCATCATCTACTGTCGCAGGTATAGTGTAATTCTGCTGGCTAAGACCCTTATCAATATCAACAAACATGTTTAACATAAAGAAACCTAACACAGACCCAATTATGATAGCGGAAATCGAGGCAAGGATTATTGGTTTAAAAGAGCTGAATCTGGATTTCCGACCAAAGTAATGTTCATTATTACTATCATCGCTATGTCTTCTTACAAATGTAGGTACCTCATCACCATTAGCTTCTTCCAGCGTAGCAGCTGAATAGTCTTTATTAAATTCCTTGATGGAGTATTTTTCATCTGGATGATCATCTCGGTTTAACGTTGTCTTCTTTCCACCCATCCATACTGTAATTTTATTATCTTTTCCCAACCATTTCCCCTCCATGTGCGAGTTTGTTTCACTCTAGCACATGACTAGTAAAAAGTAAGACGATTGTTGTCACTCTTTCAAAAAAACGTTCAACATAATCTGATTACTTTCTACAAAA
Source organism: Virgibacillus litoralis (assembly GCF_017873675.1). Classification (GTDB taxonomy): domain Bacteria; phylum Bacillota; class Bacilli; order Bacillales; family Amphibacillaceae; genus Lentibacillus; species Lentibacillus litoralis. The sequence goes on from NZ_JAGGKK010000002.1 coordinate 125,020, forward strand.
AAGGTGACCTTTTGATTTTAGGCTGTTTTCTAAAATGTGTTGCTAACGATATAGAATGCGACACTGGAGCAATGTTTTTTTTCGCTTCGGTTACCAATGTGCGACAATATTTAGCTTCCTCAAATACAAATACCATTGCCCGCGAGGAAATTCAGCGCAATCCCGCGGAAATCGGGGCATCAAGTACAGCAATGATGCAATGTTTTAAGCACAATTCTTCAAAAAAACAAGCTCTTGATTACGTTTATAGCATAATAAACGATCAAGAACTTTTGAGGTCTTCGTAAACGGCAACCCGATTTCTACCCTTCCTCTTTGCTCCTATATACATAGCACGGTCTGCATGGCGAATTAATTCACTTGGTGTTTCGCAATGAATTGGAAATACAGAAATTCCAATACTGGTTGTAATAGCTACTTTTAATGGAGCCGTATTATTAACAATATGCTTATGAACGATAAAAGGGGTGTCAGCAATTAAAGTTCGTATGTTTTCAGCAATTCGGGTGGATTCGCTTAAACCACTATACGGAAGAAATACAACAAACTCTTCACCGCCATAACGTGCAATTACCCCTTTATCACCGACAAAGCTCTTCAGACATTCCGCAATCTGACACAATATTTCATTTCCAGCTTCATGACCATAAATATCATTAACTTTTTTAAAATGATCTATGTCCAACAATAGTAACGAAAAACTTTCATCACTATCGTTTTCAATTAAGTTTTCACAGTAATCTTCCAGCAATTTTTCCATATACCTGAAATTATATAATTGAGTTAGCCCATCTCGTTCACTTTGTGATTTAGTAAGTTCATAGTTTTTCGCATTTTCTACTGCAACACCTAAATAATTAGTTAAAATATCCATTATTTGAAAATGCAGTTTCTCAAATGCTTTTTTCTGTTTAGATTCAATTGTTACAACACCAATAATATCTTCACCATACTCAACTGGTAGTGATAACACACTCTCTGTATCTGAAGGTATTTTTCTGCTTTTTACAGTTGCCCAATCTGAAGCCCGTTTATACAAAAGTGACTTCCCTGTTGCCCAAACTTTACCGCTAAACGCTTCATTCCTTTTCAGTGAGCTAAAAGATGCTTCTGTATTGTTCTCTAAGTCATAGAATTGTTCTAATTTTAATTTATTATCATCCACTATATAAATATAGGCATAATCAATTGGCAGTAAATCACTAATTTCATTAATAAAAACGTTATATACTGAACTTAATTCCATTCGGTTTGTTAATTGGTGACCAATTTCTCCTGTTTTTTCGAGGTATCGATTTATTTCTTTGTAGGAATATAAAAGCATTAATATAATTGAGATAAATACAAATGGTATTCCTAAATAGAAAATCCCTGCACGCCCAATTTCACTATAAAGCACAAATAATACAAAACCCACTGGTATAATTAATAATGATGAGATAAATTCCCACCTTAAACCTTCATCAAAAATTTTAACTTTTCTTTTATAAAATGCTTTATCAATTAATTTGTTAAAAAACTGATTTGCGATAAAAATAGTAATTGCATATCCAAATATTGCCCATACTTGCTCCTCGCTTTGGGTTAAAATCGTTTGATGATTACCCCCTAGTTGACCATATACACCTGCTCCAATTACAGATACAAGCGAGAACATTAACATATTTAATGGATAACGATAATTATCCTTCTTTCCGACACCAGTTTTGGCTAGAACTGTAACTATTGCTATTTGTGTTAATATTATCTCGACAAAAAGACCAAATGTAAGAAAAACTGCTATGCTTATCCCATTAACAAAGAAAACCGGATTGTCATTTATCGTTAAAGGAAACCAGGCAACAATACACATAAACAAAGCAAATAGAAGAATATCGATTAATTGATCTTCTATTCTTACATAATAGTAATTATATGAAAGCCATAATATTGTTGGCCATAAAATAAACCACAGTATCCATGTTAGCTTCATTTTACCTTTAGAAACCATTAATTTACATCTCCTATCATTGTTAAAATGTTAACAAATGATACTTCTACTCTATTTTTAAATCCACAAAAAATCATACTAAAGACTCATAGATTAAAAACTTTCTGATAATTACATGTTACTATATTATTAATTTTATTTCAAAATATTTCTTACATTAGCAATAAAGTGCAGAGAACCCGTAACAAAGTAACATACCTCATTATCCTGAACTTGAATCTCCTCTATTACCTTCTTCCAGTCGTGATTAGTCCGAACATCTGGATGATTTATTTCTGTTTGAAGTTCTTCCACAGAAGCAGCTCTAGGATGTTGAAATGTTGTTATAGTTATAGACGAAAAATGATTACTTAAATGATCAAGCATATACTTAAGATCCTTATCTCTAAAGGCTGCAAAAATCAGATGCTTTTCTTTGTTTTTGTATATTGACGTCATCGTCTTTGTAAAAGCTCGCACACTTGCAGGGTTGTGAGCCCCATCCAATATAACAACTGGATTTGTTTGGAGCAGCTCAAACCTGCCTGGTATTTGCGTTTCATAGAGCCCATTAAGGCTTTTTTCTGCATTTAAAGAAAATCCGTTAGACTCCAAAAGTTTTAGTGCCATAAGTGCCAAAGACGCATTCTTCACTTGGTGTTCACCTTTTGTCTGGATTGATACTTTATGTTTTTGCTGTTGACCTTGTCTCAAAATCCATTGAAATGCTTGATGGGTTGACTCTTCATGGAGAATGGAGTAATTAAATGTTTTAGTTAGTTGATATAATGGGGCATGCTTCAATGAAGCCTCCTTCAGTATAACGGACTCAGCATCATCTGACATTTCCCCAATTACTACCGGTCTATTTTCTTTAACTATTCCTGCTTTGTGAAAAGCAATTGATTCAAGCGATTCACCTAAAAATGCAATATGATCTTGTTCCACATTTGTTATAATGGACAAAATGGGTTCAAAACAATTAGTGGTATCATCTCTCCCACCCATTCCTGTTTCAATTAATGCAATATCAACATTTTTTTTAAAATACAGAAAAGCTGCTGCTGTCATAATTTCAAATTCTGTTGGATGGTTATTTTCAGCATCCAGCTGTTGAACAAATGGATAAACCTCATTAATTAGTTCTGTGAACACCATTTCACTAATCTTGTCATTACTTTTGAAAATATGACCAGTTAGTCCATTAAGACTTGGTGAAGTAAAGACTCCAGTGTATATTCCATTAGAAATTAATGCATTGTTAATATACTGTACAGTTGAGCCTTTTCCATTTGTCCCAGCAACATGAATTGCTTTGACCTTTTCCTGTGGGTTGCCGAGTAACTCCAACAGTTTATGTATTCGGTCTAATCCAGGTTTCATCCCATATTGGTTTCTGCTTTGAAAAAACTTTTCTACCTGCTGAAAGTGTTCAAACATTATGTATACACCGCTTTTCTTTATTATCCTAATCAATAAAATTAGTATATCAATAATAATAACCCATGAGAAAGGAAATCATGAATTGAACTTACACGGATGGATAATTTATAACGGATACTTACCTGGCAACAAATTTCTCGATTTCGCTGAATGGCTTCAAGATGCTGCATTCAAACAGAATATTTATACAGATATATATAAAAATAATGAACTGTTAACATTTTTATCGACTGATTCACTCGATTTGATTAGAGAAAATAAAGAGAGTCTTCCTAATTTCGTGATCTTCACAGATAAGGACATCTATCTAGCAAAGCAACTCGAATTATTGGGGGTCCGGGTATTCAACAGTGCTGAATCGATTGAGAAAAGTGACGACAAAATTGCTACATATCAAACATTAGCTGCTAAACATTTACCCATACCCAAAACAATTGTTGCGCCAAAAGCTTTTGTGAAGTCAGAATACTTCAATCCTAAAGACTTTCGAGATTCAATCAACTCTTTGGGTTTTCCAGTGATTATTAAAGAGGCGTTCGGTTCATTTGGTGAACAAGTTTACTTAGTTCACTCAATGGAAGAGGCATTTGAAAAACTTTTTGAGCTTCACGGAATACCGTTTATGCTCCAGGAATTTATTTCTTCAAGTCACGGAAAAGATATACGCCTGCAAGTAGTTGGTGATGAAGTAGTTGCAGCAATGACAAGGCATTCATCTAATGACTTTCGGGCAAATATAACCGCTGGAGGAACAATGAAAAAATATCAACCGTCCCATGAAGAAAAGGAAACTGCAGTAGCTGCAACAAGAGCTATCGGTGCTGATTTTGCTGGTGTAGACTTATTATTTGGTCCTGATAATAAGCCTGTTATTTGTGAAATAAACTCTAATGCCCATATACGTAATATGTATGATTGTACTGGAATCAATGTTGCTGAATTTATGATTGGTTATATAATAAACACGTTAAGGATTGAGGATTCAAAATGAACCTAACTGGCTGGCTAATCTATAGTGAACAAGATTCTAAACAAAATAAAGAATATATTAAATGGTTTATTGATGAGGCAGCAATGCAAGGAATAACACTTAAATTGATACTGCGGGAGGAATTAACAATTGGTGTATTCCAAAATAAACAAACAGTCGTTTGTAATAATCAGAAAGTCCAATTGCCGGATTTTGCAGTAGTTCGAACAATTGAACCATTACTAAACAAAGTACTCGAATCGATGGGAATCAATGTTTTTAACTCCTCCCGCATTTCGACTATATGTAATAATAAAGCATTAACACATTACCATATGGCCAAATTAAATATCCCAATGGTTGATACAATTTTTATGGAGAGAAAAAACTGCTTACAACTGCCAATCATACCATTTCCATTTGTTGTTAAGGCGGTAAATGGCAGAGGTGGCAACCAAGTACATCTGATCGAGGATGAGCAGCAATGGGAGAGGTGTATAGCTGACGATATTTCTGCACATGGACTAATTATTCAATCAACTAAAAATGTCCAGCTAGGTAAAGATGTGCGGGTGTTTGTTGTCGGCAAACAAATTGTTGGAGCTGTTCTGCGGGAAAGTAACAGTGACAGTGATTTTAGGTCAAATTTTAAATTAGGTGGATCTGCTACATGGTATTCATTAAATTGGCATGAGATAACTTTACTAAATAAGATACTTGATTCCTTTGATTTTGGAATGGTTGGAATTGATTTCTTAATTGATATGAATGGTAAACTCCTTTTAAATGAAATTGAAGATGTTGTAGGCTCCAGAACGCTCAGCTCTGTCTCTGATATAAACATACTAAATAATTATATAACCCATATTAAAGAGAGCGGAAATTCATGATTTCCGCTCCACTTATTTATCAATTTAACTCATTCAATCGTGCTTTGACTTTTGCTTGTTTCTCCAAATAGTCTTGTTCTTTTTGTTTTTCCTCATCTACAACAGCTTGTGGAGCTTTATTCACAAATCCTTCATTCGAAAGTTTTTTCTGAACCCTTTCTACTTCTTTCGTCCACTTATCAAGTTCCTTTTCCAATCGTTTAATTTCTTTATCAAAGTCAATCAACCCTTCCAGTGGAAGGAACAGCTCTGCGCCTGTTACAACTGCTGACATTGCTTTTTCCGGAACATCAACCTTTGTACTGATTGTTAATTCACTTGGATTACAAAAACGTTCCAAATAATTACGGTTATTTTCCAGTTCTGAAACAGTTGCTTCATCCTCAGTCTGGATTAACAATTTAATTTGCTTGGACATTGGTGTATCAACTTCTGCCCGGATGTTACGAACGGACTTAATAATTGAAACGAGTCTTTTCATTTCTTTTGATGCTATTTCATTATGAAATTCCGGAATCGCTTCTGGCCATGCAGCAACTGTAATTGACGCTCCCTGATGTGGAAGCTGCTGCCAGATTTCCTCTGTAATAAATGGCATATACGGATGAAGCATGCGCATCGTCTGATCTAGCACATATGCAAGAACAGATTGCGTCATTCGTTTTTCACTCTCGTCATCACCATACAGCGGCAGTTTAGCCATTTCAATATACCAATCACAAAGCTCATCCCAAATGAAATTGTATAAATGACGCCCTGCTTCACCAAACTCGTATTTATTTGTATTTTTGGTTACTTGTTCAATCGTTTCATTCAGTCGAGTTAGTATCCATTTGTCTGCTAGTGACTTTTCACCGCTTAAATCAATATCTTCATAAGTGAAACCTTCCATATTCATAAGCGAAAATCGTGATGCATTCCATACCTTGTTTGCAAAATTCCATGTAGCCTCAACTTTTTCCCAGTGGAAACGTAAATCCTGGCCAGGTGTTGAACCTGTCAACAGAAAATAACGCAGTGAATCTGCTCCATACCTTTCAATAACATCCATTGGATCTACGCCATTACCAAGTGATTTACTCATTTTGCGCCCATCAGCATCACGAATCAAACCATGAATCAGCACATCTTTAAATGGTCTTTGATCTGTAAATTCTTTCGATTGAAATATCATCCGTGCAACCCAGAAAAAGATAATATCGTAACCGGTCACTAAAACATCTGTCGGAAAGTGACGTTTAAAATCTTCAGCATCCAAATCAGGCCAGCCCATTGTTGAGAACGGCCATAATGCTGAGGAGAACCATGTATCAAGAACATCATTGTCCTGCTCCCAATTTTCGATATCTGTAGGTGCCTCTTTTCCTACATAAGGTTCATTTGTTTCCTTATGGTACCATGCAGGAATTCGGTGCCCCCACCATAATTGTCTCGAAATACACCAATCACGAATATTCTCCATCCAGTGCAGATAGGTGCGTTCAAATCGGTCTGGAACGAAATTAACTTTTTCATCTCGTTGCTGAAGTTCAATAGCTTCATCCGCCAAAGGCTGCATATTTACAAACCATTGTGTTGATAAATATGGTTCAACAACGGCCCCACTGCGTTCTGAATGCCCTACTTGGTGTACACGTTCCTCGATATTGAACAGAACACCCTGATCCTGCAAGTCTTTAACAATTTGTTTCCGGCACTCAAAACGGTCTAGTCCTTCATATTTAGCAGCGTTTTCATTCATCGATCCATCTTCATGCATAACCAACACTCGTTCCAAATTATGACGATTTCCAATTTCAAAATCATTTGGATCATGTGCAGGCGTAATTTTAACTGCTCCTGAGCCCAATTCCATGTCAACATATTCATCAGCTACTATTTTTATTTCACGGCCAACTATTGGCAATACAACAGTCCTACCGATTAAATGACTGTATCGATCGTCACTTGGATGCACGGCTATTGCTGTATCCCCAAGCATTGTTTCTGGTCGAGTTGTTGCAATTTCAATCGTTTCATCACTCTCTTTAATTGGATACCGCATATGATAAAATTTTCCTTGAACTTCTTCATAGATAACTTCAATATCAGAAAGTGCTGTTTTGGTATTTGGATCCCAATTGATAATATATTCGCCACGATAGATAAGATTTTTTTTATATAACGATACAAATACTTCACGTACTGCGTCTGATAAGCCATCATCCATTGTAAAACGCTCGCGTGAATAATCAAGTCCCAAGCCTAATTTTTCCCATTGGGCACGAATAAAATCAGCATATTCCTCTTTCCAATCCCAAACAGTGTCAAGAAACTTTTCACGCCCTAAATCATAGCGATTCTTACCCTGTTCTTTCAATTTAGCCTCAACCTTGGCCTGTGTTGCAATACCTGCATGGTCCATTCCTGGAAGCCATAGTACATCATAGCCCTGCATCCGCTTCATTCTTGAAATTGTATCCTGCATTGTCGTATCCCATGCATGACCTAAATGTAGCTTACCAGTTACGTTAGGCGGTGGAATAACTATCGTATATGGTTCCTTGTCTTCATCCCCAGTTGCTTCAAAGAACTTACCATCCACCCAAAAACGATACCGGTCTTTTTCAATTTCCTGTGGATTGTACTTCGATGACATCGTTGTTTTACTCTCTTCACTCATCATTAAATCCTCCCTTTTTTGGCAGATAAGAAAGTATAACTACTTTCTTACTGCATAAGTCCAACTAAGGCAATTCGCCGAAAGGCTTGGCGAATGCCATGTTTTCTAATTTAGTGAAATAAAACAAAAAAATCCTCTCCATCCAATAAAGGACGAAAAGGATATATTCCGTGGTACCACCTTCGTTCACAAGCAGTTATACTTGTGCACTTGATTCATTGATAACGGCTAATAACCGGCTCTCTTCTACTGTATTATTTCAAAGGAGCTGTATCAAGGGTGACCTTCCAAAATAATTATTCCTGGGAATTTTCCACCAAACATTCCCTCTCTTTTAGGTAATTATCTCGTACTCTTCCCTATCATCACATTTACATATTAATATTAATTTTATCGGTTACTGAAAATAAAATCAACTATTATTATATGAATTGCACAAAACAACACTATATATACATACTATATTAAAAAAACACATATGAGGTGATAAGAGTGGCGAGATATTACCGATACAAACTTCCTCCATGGGCGAGAAATAGTATTATTGTTATTGAACGAGTAACTTTACCGATTCTAATATTTCAATTAATCCGGACAATGTTATTTCCAACTTCATTTGACGTATTTCTACTTGGCATATTAGTTGGGATATTTATCGCATTTTATCTGGAATGGATTTAATTTTCTTTATTATTATCTTTAACAGATTTTTCTTTTTCAACAAACTCGAACCACTTCAAACCAAACAACAGCTGACGGGAAGTAAACTGCAGGTCCTTTACTTGATTAATCATCGTATCGTTCGATGGATTGTCAATATAATCTTGGATTTTCTTTATGTAGGGGTATGGGTTCAATAAATAAATCGCGAGTAAATAAAGTTCGCTTTTTTTCAGTTTATTATGGTTGGTATAAGCTGAAAATGAATCAGTTAATTGTGACGATGATTGATCATAGTTGCGCACAAGTTGTTTTAGTAAAATAGACAAATCCATAATAGCATTATCATAAGTTGCTTTTTCCCAATTTAGTATGTACGTATCATTGTGATGAAGTATATGTTCTAAATTTAAATTTCCATGACATAGGCTATAATTCCACTCTTTATCATTTTGTATTTGACTTATAAATAGGTCAATGCAATTATTTAGCACCGTGAGAACGTTGTCCATAATTCGAAATTGCGTACAAACTAGTAATTCAAATGGAGACATAAATCTATTTTTTTCAAACAACTCAACAAAGTACAACTCTTTTTTATATAATTCTGCAGAGTTCTTCTGGTAATCGGTGAATGTGCTGATTAAAGTGTCAGTCTGAACAAACTGTGTTCGCTTTGTCTTAACATGTATTTCACCAATTGCATTATATAAATTTCTAATTACTTGCTGCTGATCAAGTTTATTAGATGATAACCAAGGTGTTAGATAATAGTACGATTGATTATTTATTGCGTATAATTTTGATTGCTTTGTTAAATAGACAGGCAATATACTTTGGATGTTTTGTGAATATGCTTGGTGATAAATATATTCCCAAAACGCCAAATTACTTTCAGTTAGATTACTTTGCTTTAACGCATATAAATGCTTACCATCACTAATACGAAATAGCCGTTCCGATACCTGTTCAATTTTATATGGATGGATCCCGTATTGTTCAGCTATTTTATGAATTACTTCATTCACACTACATTTCACCACCCTTTCAAATATATACCCCTTACTTTACGAAGCAAGGGGTATTAGCTGTTAATTTTTCTTAAAAGGAATGTACAATAATTGACCTTCTTCAAGACTATCATCACTTAGATTATTTTGTTTCACTAATTGAAGTGCTGGTATCTGATAACGTTTAGCAATTGATTCTACTGTATCTGTATTCTGGACAATACACAACCGCATCTTAGCATATCGATCATCATCATCACTTCTGAACATATCTGCTAAATAACTAACATCTTTGGTTTCACCTGATCGACTTTCATAGTTTTCTTCCATATAGTCAGATTCGGTGTAGTTTAATGTTGAGGATTCATGTGAACTTTCTTCTTCAGGAGAACTTTCCACAGGTTCCTTCTTGAAAAATTCCGCAAGTGATTGTGATTTCTTACTTTTCCAGCGTTCTTTTTCTGGTGATACACTATCTTCTACTTCCGGAGATAATGTAGGCGCATTCTCCGGTGTAAACTGGCTGTCTGGTTCAGTAGCTTCATTTTCTGCTTTAATATCAAACTCAAACGTTTCCTCTTCCCGAGGTGGTAAGAATTCATTATTTGTTTCTGTTACTTTTTCAGGTGCACCCTCGGTTTGATCGCTAATCCCATGTATTTCAATTCTAGAGCTTAATTTAAGTTGACTCTGGTTTGGTATTTCATAATCAAAGGATTCAATGTTCACCGTCACATCGTTTAGATCTGCAACACGATATGTTGGCACAGAAATTTCAACTGGGAAACGGTGAGTAAACTCTGACTGGCCGTTATCCAGTTCTACCACTTTTTCAACATACCGTCTAGAATGGTAATCATCAAAATCTAATGTATCTTCATCCTCTACGTTTGAAAAAACTTCCTTTTGATATGAACCTTGAAGTTCAATTACTCCTCGAATCGAAATAAAATCGTTAAATGGCTGGATAGAAATTTCCGGGTCCAATGAAATTCCCAGCATTTCTGCAACTTCCTGTCCTTCTTCAAAATAAAGCGATTCATTTAAATCAAAGCTGAATACTTCCCGATTATTTGACAAATGACTTCCTCCCTTCAACACATATTCCATATGCTTATATGTCTTATTCAACTATATGAAATATAAACAGAGGATATGCTTATACCTATTAGAAAACTTGCTTATCGTTAAATGATACTTTTTAGAAAGTGAAATTTACTTTCTCATAGCCTCCATATACTTTGGAGTACAATCCTATGTTACTTATGCAATAAGAAAGTATTTATTAAGTTCTAAGAAAGAGGTCGAGACAAAAGTATTTAAGTCAAAGTAAAATCCGAACTATGATTCAAAAATTCTTAAAATAGAATTCGAATTAGTCCGGACTTATTTTTTCTAATTAGATATAAACTGTGAAGTACTTTTTAAAAAGTTTGAGTGCTATTATGCCGCTCCGGAAATACACTTCGCAAACCTTAGGACGGCTGATGAGCCTCCTTGATCCTGCGTCGCTGCGTAGTTCTCATCTAGGCACCAGCTCCCACAGGTGTCTACGTGTATTTCCTCCGCTGTGTTTGCTCACTTATTCATAAATAAATGCATGTTGTGATGATATAAACAAGTATCGTTTTTGCTTTCCAATCATAAGACTTACCTGACTTTCGCCAACCAACATGGAAGATGATTCAAGTGAATGTAATCTCATATAAAAGAAGATCGACGATACCGCCACTTTGCACGGAAACGTCGACCCACCAGTGATGTGCAGCGCAATACCTGCATCGAAAGACAGGAGCTTGTGCTGTTGAACTTTTTACTTTTCTATTTTTGAAAATGCATTACGGACCGCTTTTAATGTCTTATTGATATCGTCGTCTGTATGGGCAGTTGATAGAAATAATCCTTCAAACTGTGACGGTGGCAAAAAGATGCCTTCGTCAATCATTGAACGATAATACTGTGCAAAATAGTCGAGATTGGAGTTTTGAGCTGTTTCAAAATTAAATACTGGCTCGTACGTAAAGAAAAAGCCTACCATTGATCCAGCGCGATTAATTTGAAGTGGGATCTTATAATCAATTGCTGCTTGTTTATAACCTTCAATCAATTTGTCCACTTTTTTATTTATTTCGTCATAGGATGATTGGTCTAAAGCACTCAGCGTTTCATAGCCAGCTGTCATAGCAAGTGGGTTACCAGATAATGTGCCGGCCTGATAAATCGAACCTGCAGGCGCTACACTTTCCATGATTTCACGCTTGCCTCCATATGCCCCGACAGGCAATCCGCCGCCAATCACTTTACCTAAGCATGTTAAATCAGGTGTCACACCAAAATATCCTTGTGCACAGTTATAGCCGACACGGAATCCTGTCATGACCTCATCAAAGATTAGGAGAGAGCCATTTTCTTCGGTAACTCTCCTTAAATCCTGTAAAAAGTTTTCCTGTGGTGGTACAACACCCATATTACCTGAAACAGGTTCAACAATAACAGCGGCAATTTCATCACCGTACGTTTCAAAAGCGTAACGCACACTTTCTACATCATTATAGGGTACTGTAATTGTATTTTGAGCAATAGATTCGGGAACACCAGGACTATCTGGCAATCCAAGTGTAGCAACTCCTGATCCAGCTTTGATTAGAAGAGAATCACCATGACCATGGTAATTTCCTTCGAATTTCAAGATTTTATCTCTTCCTGTATATCCTCTGGCAATTCGCAAAGCACTCATAGTAGCTTCTGTTCCTGAATTTACCATTCGTACCATTTCGATTGACGGTACACGGTCAATTACCAATTGAGCTAGTTTGTTTTCTATTATAGTTGGTGCACCAAAACTTGTGCCTTTTTCTGTAGTCTCTTTTAATTTGGAAACCACTCGTTCATCAGCATGTCCCAAAATTAGCGGACCCCAGCTCAATACATAATCAATATACTCGTTTTGATCGATATCCGTTATTTTAGAACCTTTTCCTTGTTCCATAAATATCGGTGACATACCAACTGATTTGAACGCCCGAACAGGTGAATTTACTCCACCTGGCATTAGGTCCACTGCTTCTTTATATGCATTTACCGAATTATCAAAGTTACCCACAATTAATCACCTCATTTTTAAATTTTATTCATTTAACCATTTTGCTACGTCTTTTGCGAAATAGGATATAATCAAATCTGCTCCTGCTCGTTTCATTGCCGTCATCTTTTCAAGCACCAATTCTCTTTCATCAACCCAGCCATTCCTAGCTGCTGCTTTAACCATTGCATACTCACCACTAACATTATAGGCAACAACCGGTGTATTAACAGTATTTTTAACATCTCGAACAATGTCCAGGTACGATAATGCTGGCTTAACAATTAAGAAGTCTGCACCTTCTTCTACATCTGACTCTGCTTCACGTAATGCTTCAAGCCGATTTGCCGGATCCATCTGATAAGATTTGCGATCTCCAAATTGCGGAGTACTATCAGCAGCATCACGGAACGGACCATAAAATGCAGACGAATATTTAACTGCATAAGACATAATAGGAATATTTGTGTATCCAGCCTCATCAAGTGCCTGACGGATAGCGATCACAAAGCCATCCATCATGTTAGATGGGGCTATTATATCAGCACCTGCTTCTGCCTGTGATACTGCTGTTTTAGCTAAAAGTTTTAGTGATTCATCATTATCAACATCCTGGTTATGAATAACACCACAATGTCCGTGAGATGTGTATTCACACAAGCATGTATCAGCAACTACAAGCATTTCTGGAACTTCCTTTTTTATACGACGAGTTGCCTCCTGTACAATACCAGTTTCAATAAATGCTCCGGTGCCTTGCTCGTCTTTATCATTAGGAACACCAAAAATCATAACTGCATTTATCCCAAGAGAAATCAATTCTTCCATCTCATCTTTTACATAATCAAGAGAAATTTGGAACACACCAGGCATAGATGATACTTCGTTTTTTATTTTTTCCCCTTCGACAATAAAGAGCGGATAAATAAAATCATCCATTTTTAAATGATTCTCACGTACCAACGACCGCATTGCAGGTGAAGAACGTAACCGACGATGCCGTTTAAAATTCAAATCTTTTACCATCAAAACCTATCCCTTCCTAGCTATATAATCAATAATTTGCTCGAGCATTCCATCTATCGTGAATTGCTCAGGTGTTAAAGTGTTTGTTATCCCTAATTCCAATGCACGCTTCTTGGTAGTGGTTCCTATGCAAACAAATACTTGGTTCTTACGTATTTGACCGTTGCTCATTTCACTAAAAGCCTCTACTGCAGAGGGACTAGTAAATGTTATGAAATCAAGTTTATTCTGATTTAACAATTGATTTAATTCTTCTTCTACGCGAAAGTTATACATTGTTTCATATACCTCTAAAACGTCAAAGCAAATTTCATGTTTAGTAAGCCACTCAGGCAGAACTTCTCTGGATTTGTTACCTCGTACAATCAACAGAGGCTCATCTACTACAGTGTATTTCTCAGTAAACTCAGTTGCCATTGCATCAGCATTATAGATCGATGGAATAAAATCTGCCTTGTATCCGTATGCTTCCAAAGTTTGTGCGGTCTTATGGCCAACAGTCGCAAATTTAATTTTGTCCAATACATTACTCATCCATTTATATTGTTTAGCAAATTGAAAAAAGCAGACTACACCATTAGAACTAGTGAAAAAAATCCATTTATAATGATGTATGTTTTCTAGCAGTTGCTTATTTTCAAGCTTATCCTTACATGAAATTTTCAAAAGGGGTATTTCAATTGGTTTTCCGCCATGCTGTTTAACTTTTTCGGAAAATTCCTTAGCTTGATTTTCCTCACGGGTAATTAAAATTCTTTTTTCATGTAAAGGTACTGACATTAGTCGTCAAGCTCCTCTTTCACTTGATCGACAATTTCCTTTGCACCTTGATTTATCAATTTTTCGGCTGCTTCTTTACCAACTGCTACTGGATCAGTTCCACGTACAACTTCTTTCAATATTGTCTTGCCGTCAGGTGTTCCAACCAATGCAGTTAAGACCATTTCATCTCCTTGTAAATAAGCATAACCTCCGATTGGAATTTGACAGCCACCTTCCAGTAGATGCAGAAATGTTCTTTCAGCAGTAACCGTTTTTGTTGTATATTCATCATTAATTTTATCTAATAATTCTCTTAGTTCATCATCATCTTCACGGCATTCAATTGCTAAAGCACCTTGTCCAACTGCAGGCACACACACTTCAGGCTCTAAATATTCAGTGATAAGTTCTTCACTTAAACCAACACGTTTTAGTCCTGAAACTGCAAGAATAATAGCATCATAATCTTCTTCATCCAATTTACGGATTCGTGTTTCAATATTTCCTCGTATCCATTTAACTTCAACGTCAGGTCGTTCGGCAAGAACTTGTGCAGATCTGCGTAAACTGCTGGTTCCTACAATAGCACCTTCGGGTAAATCTTTTAATGCAACATTGTCTCTTGCTATATAGGCATCACGATGGTCTTCTCTTTCTGGCACGGAAGTAATCGTAAGTCCATCAGGCATCTGTGAAGGCATGTCTTTCATACTATGTACAGCCAGATCGATTTCTTTATCATACATAGCTTGCTCTATTTCTTTAACAAAAAGACCTTTTCCACCGACTTTTGACAATGTCACATCAAGTATTCGATCACCTTTTGTTACAATCTTCTTTACTTCAAATTCATTTTTAATCCCAGCTTTTTTTAACTGGTCTATCACCCATTCAGTCTGGGTTAATGCTAGATTACTTTTCCTAGATCCAACAACAATTTTTCGCATTTTAACGCCCTCCTAAAATATAACGATTAGAAATGAAAATTCGATAATATATTAAACAAAAAGAAATTAATTAATAAGATTAGAAATGCAGCTGTGTTATAAATTGATATAGTTTTTCCTTGATATCCTTTTACGAGACGTAACACTAAATAAATAACATAAACAACTAAAACCAGTATGGAACCAATCGTTTTCAAATCAAACCAATAAAATTCGGCATTCGATACATATGCCCACACAACACCAAGAATAATCGCAATTGTTAAAAGTGGAACTCCTAGTGTTACTGCTTTAAAGGAATAAGAATCCAGCCGATTCAAATCTCCAAATCTCCACATCCACCGCAATCCTTTCTTTTCTTTTAAAAACCGATACTGCGTGATATACATAATAGAAAGAAGAAAAGAGATGGTAAAGAACCCATATGAGACTATAGCAAGTGTTACATGTGCAATCAGTATTTCATTTACGAGCTGAATTCCTCTACCCTGCAAATGTTCCTGCGCACTTGTTGAAATGTATAACAGTAATATAAAAAAACCTAATAAATTGGTGAAGAATAAAATAAAATGAATTTGAAAAAGTTTATTTATAATTAGTGAAAAAGAAACGAGAACCCATGCATAAAAGTATAATCCGTCATACAATGTGAACACTGGAAAACTTTTTTCGATAAAAACTTGATTGAATAAAAAAGCGGTTTGAATAATCCAAACCATACTAAGTAACCAGAAGGCTATTCTGTTTGCCCTCCGGTTATGTTGTATAAAATCAATAAAGTACCCAATCAAACTAAGTCCGTAAATAATAAGGATGATTTCATAAAGCCATTTCATTTCGAACATATTGGAAATCCTTTCATCTTACTGTGGTGATGTTCTTTCTAATACAGGAAAGGATACTTCTTCATTTTGTTTTATTTTTGTTGAACTTTCATTTTTTTTTGTTTGTTTCGATAGTTCCTTTTGAACTTCCTCTTCAATTCCGAATATATTTACAAAAAGTTCCAAAGACTCGTCTCTATTTTTATCAGCTGCCAATTCTTTTGCCTGAGTTACAGGTTCTTTTAGGAGCTGATTAATAATACTTTTTGTATGCTTGTTAAGCACCTTTTTCTCTCTTGCGGTTAAATCGGGCATTTTCCGTTCAATACTTTTCATTGTTTCTGCTTGAATGGACAACGCCTTTTGACGAAGCGCAGAAATTACTGGAACAACCCCAAGTGTTTGCAGCCACTCTTTGAAAGAAATGATTTCAGCTTCAAGCATAATTTCTATAGTCTCTGCGGCTTTTTCTCTAGCAGCTAAGTTTTTATCAACTATCCCCTGTAAATCATCTATGTCATATAAAAACACACTATTTAATTCACCAATCCCAGGATCCAAATCTCTTGGAACGGCAATATCCACTAAGAATAGTGGTCTGCCTTTACGTTTCTTTTGGATTGGTTCAATAATTTCTTTTGTCAATACAACAGAATCTGAGCCTGTTGAACTGATTAAGATATCAGCATCATTAATAAGGTCATTTAAACGGTCTGTATGAGCTGCCTTGGCCTGAAACTTTTCAGCTAATAGTTCAGCTTTTTCATAGGTTCGGTTTACTACAGTAATCTTTGTCGCACCAGATCCATGAAGGTTTTTTGCTGCTAGTTCACCCATTTTTCCAGCGCCTAATATAACTACATGCTTCTGTTCTAAATCGCCAAATATTTTCTTGGCCAATTCAACAGCTGCATAGCTAACAGACACCGCATGCTCTCCAATTGCTGTATCTTTGTGGGCCCGTTTAGCAAATGTAATTACCTGTTTAAATAATTCATTAAATACGGTTCCAGTAGTATGCATATTTTGAGCAGTTGAGAAGGCTTGTTTAATCTGCCCAAGTATTTGTGTTTCACCTAAAACCATGGAGTCAAGACCTGCAGAAACACGTAATAGATGTTCAATTGCACCATCACTTTCCGATATTCGCAAGTAAGAAGTAAATTCTTCCTTATCTACCTGAAACCAATCAGCAAGGAATTGTTTGATATAGTAGCGTCCTGTATGAAGCTGGTCAACAACCGCATATATTTCTGTACGATTACAAGTGGAAACAATTACATTTTCCAAAATACTTTTTTGCTCTTTTAAAAGAAGCATGGCCTGATCGATATTATCTTCAGAAAAGGTTAATCTTTCCCTAGTTTCGACAGGGGTTGATTTGTAATTAAATCCAACTTTAAGTATGTGCACGATAACTACCCCCAAAAGCTTAAAACATTTCTCATTTATTACAATTATAACATAGGCAATTCCTCACATTTTTGATAAATGTGAACAGAATTTGAAACTATATGTTAGGATAATCGTATATTGATATATAACTCATAACTCGTCTGTACTCTACCATACGAGTACATTAGAAGCAAGAATTTCGCCTATTTAATCGAATCGTGGAAGAGGTGTTCTATAATGAAACGACAAAATTCGTTCGCAGCTTATATATTAATTGGAATTGGAGTTTACTTTCTGCTAAGAGAACTTAGAATTCCCATCATAACTGATTTCTACTCATGGCCAACATTTCTTATTATAATTGGACTCGCATTACTTATACATAGTTACACATCTAAAGATTATCAGCATTTATTCAGTGGAACAATTGTCTTGGGGCTGGGTATCCACTTTCACGGAATAGAACACTACGCATTCTGGATAGATCATTGGGCTGTATATCCAATGATTGTTGGCATTGCTTTTATAGTTCGATCCCTCAGAACTAAAAAGGGCTTCCTAATCGGTCTAATAATAACCGGCATATCCATACTCTTTATGTTTTCGGTGAAATTACCCCCAACACTTAATTGGATATATGATGTCACAGCATTTCTTGAGAAGTTCTGGCCAGTAATATTAATTGCCATAGGTATTTATTGGTTGAAAAAGAAAAAATAATCTCCTTGGTGGAAGATTATTTTTTCATTACTTATAAAATCGAACTCAGAAATGCTTGTGTCCTCTCTTCTTTTGGGTTATCAAATAACTCATTTGGCGGACCATATTCTACAATCTTACCATCATGCATATAGAATACCCAATCACCAACTTCACGCGCAAAACCCATTTCGTGTGTAACAACGACCATAGTCATTCCTTCATCAGCTAGCTCCTTAATTGTCGATAACACTTCACCAACTAATTCTGGATCGAGTGCTGATGTTGGTTCATCAAACAGCATAACATCTGGTTTCATTGCCAATGCTCGTGCTATTGCAACACGCTGTTTTTGGCCACCTGATAGTGTTGACGGGTATACATTATATTTGTCCCCTAACCCAACTTTATCCAACATTTCTTTTCCTTCCTTTATGGCTTGCTCCTTTTTCATTCCTTTCACTTGAGTTGGTGCCTCAATAACATTTCCAATTACTGTCTTATGAGGGAAAAGGTTGAAATGCTGAAATACCATACCAACTCGTTCGCGCACTTTATTCAAATTATGTGTACTCTCTTCTATTTGTTCTCCTTCAATTGTTATTATTCCGCTATTTTTCATTTCTAAAAAGTTTAGACAGCGTAACAGTGTACTTTTCCCTGACCCACTTGCGCCAATTAATACTACAACATCACTTTCTTTAACAGTTAAATCTATATCCCTTAGAACATGTAATTTCCCAAAAGATTTATTTAACTTCTCAACTCTAATCATTTCTTGTTTTTCACTCATATTATTCCTCCTGCTTAATCACTTTGAGCCAGTTTTTTCTCTAGCATATTCACTAGCAATGTTAGAATCAGTACAATGAATAAATAATATATTGCTACAGTTAGATAATACGGAAGATAATCAAAGTTATTCGACCCCATCGTACTGGCAACCCCAAATAATTCCTGCATACCAATAAATGAGACGAGTGAGGAATCTTTTATACCAATTATAAATTGATTACCAAGTGATGGTACAGCACGACGAAAAGCCTGAGGTAATATTATTCTTCGCATTGTCAGTCCACTAGTCATTCCTAGAGTTCGTCCAGCTTCTCTTTGCCCTTTATCTATGGATTGTATAGCACCGCGGATAATTTCAGCAATATATGCGCCACTATGAAAGGCAAGTCCTGCTGCACCAGCCCAAAACATTGGGATCAGGAAGATTTCTGCCAGACCATAATATAGAACGAAGATTTGTACAATAAGTGGTGTCCCCCGAACAACCCAAATATACGCATCAGCTATCCATTGCAGAACCTTTATATTTGAAATTTTAAGTATTGCAAAAAATAAACCAATTACAAATGCAATCAGTAATGAAGCTGCTGATAATTCAAATGTAAGCCAAAGCCCCTTTAAAAATAAATCATAACTACCTGTAAAAACTTCAAAAAAATGCGTAATTGCTGACAAATAATTCAACTCCTTTGTAAGGCACAAATGTGCGCAAAATTATGCGCACATCTGCATTCTATTATTCACTTAAACTATCTGGTTCCTGTGTAATATCAGCTCCAATATACTCTTTAGATAATTCTGCAAGTTTTCCGCTCTCTTTCAATTCTTTTAATGCCTTATTGATATCTTCAAGTAATTTATCATTATCTTTCGCAACACCTACCGCTTGTTCACTTACACCTAATTGTTCCTTTGCCTCTATTTCTAATCCATTTTCAATTGCTGTACTTCCTGTAATCGCATCAGTGATTACTGCGTCGTGATGTCCTTTAGCTAATGACTGAAGGGCTACAACATCACTGTCAACTTGCGGAATATTATCAGTATATTCCTGAGCCATTTCAACGTAAGTAGAACCTCTGGAAACGGAAATTTCCTTTCCATCAAGGTCATCACTTGACTGTATATCACTGTCAAGTCTAGTATAAATTACTGGACCAGAGTAATAATACGCTTCTGAAAAATCAACCTCTTTCAACCGGTCTTCGGTAATCGTATGACTTGCAACTGCAATATCGTGACGTCCTTGTTTAACACCTGTAACAATACCAGCAAATTTTGATTTGTTCGGTACTGCTTCCAGCCCTAATTTTTCAGCAATTGCATTAGCAACTGCAACGTCATAACCAGTCATCTCTCCACCTTCCATATAACTGAAAGGCTTAAATTCACCTGATGAAGCGAAATTTAGTTTTCCTTCTTCAATCAAGTTATATCCACTGCCTTCATCAGAAGAAGAATCACCACCATCAGCTCCATCATCCCCTCCGCCACATGCAGCTAAAAGCATAATTATTAAGGCGAAAAATACTGTAATTTTCAGTTTTTTCATAAACTAAACATCCTTCCATCTCTATTTTAATGCACACTAATCAACCCGCATCAATATTAGCAGCATACTGATAGATAAATTATATCAACATTGTGATAAATGAACGAATGGCAAAAAGCTTCATATAGACAACCATTTTAACATTTAAATTACTATAGGGTTTATATCTCTTTCATACTTATGTATACGGTTTAATCCTTTTATATCCTCTTTCATTCTTTGAAATTTTCTGAAAATACGAAACCTTAAAATCGTTAGCATTAGTGGCACAAGTGTAAAAATACTTTCTTACAGCTAAAAAAACTCTTTCCTACTCACTGAAGGAAAGAGTTTTCTTATTACTGCTGTTTAATAGTTCAAATGTTAATATAGCTTCTTATAGCACTCCATGATTCGTCTTTTCCTTGACCTGTTTCCGTTGAAAAAGGAATAACAACATCTTCGGGATCCACTTGTAACGTTTGCTTTGTCCGTTTCAAATGTTTAGCATGTTTTCCTTTAGGAACTTTATCCAGTTTGGTTGCAATCACAATAATTGGTAAATCAAAGTGCTTTAAAAAAGCATACATCTGTATGTCGTCCTTGGTTGGTTCGTGACGAATATCTGTAATTAGTAATACAGCCTTTAGCGTATCTCTTGTTTCGAAATATTCTTCCATCATACTTCCCCATTTTTTTCTTTCCTTTTTGGAGACTTTAGCATATCCATATCCAGGCACATCAACAAAGTAGAATGCCTCATTTATTTTGTAGAAATTCAATGTTTGTGTTTTTCCGGGTTTAGATGAAGTACGGGCTAAATTTTTCCTATGGATAAGCTTATTGATAAATGATGACTTTCCAACATTTGAGCGACCAGCAAGTGCAACTTCAGGAAGCTGGTCGTTTGGATATTGTTTTTGACTAACTGCACTAATTACAATTTCTGCATTAGTTACTTTCATTTTTCTCCTCCACAAGTGCATGTTTTAATACTTGATCTAGGTGGTTCACCTTAATAAATGTAAGACCACTTCGTACACTTTCTGGGATATCCTCTATATCCTTTTCGTTCTCTTCAGGAATTATAATAGTTGTTATCCCTGCTCTATGCGCACTTAAGGATTTTTCCTTTAAACCACCTATTGGTAAAACGCGACCACGCAGCGTGATTTCTCCGGTCATTCCAACTTCTTTTCTAACTGCACGACCTGTCAATGCGGAAACAAGGGCTGTTGCCATTGTAATACCAGCAGAAGGACCATCTTTTGGCGTCGCACCTTCAGGCACATGAATATGAATATCATATGTTTCATAAAAATCAGGATTGATACTTAACTCTTTTGCGCGTGACCGAATATAACTGAAGGCAGCTTGTGCTGATTCTTGCATAACATCACCAAGTTTGCCTGTAAGTGTAAGCTTTCCCTTACCTGGATAATGGGAAACCTCAATTGACAGAGTATCCCCACCAGCTGCTGTATATGCAAGCCCTGTAGCAGCTCCAATTTGATTTTCCTGTTCCATTACACCATAACGGAAAATAGGTTTTCCAAGTAACTCCTCAATGCTTTTCTCCGTTACAACTACTCGTTTTTTCTCTTTAGAAATAATAATTTTTGCTGCTTTTCGACATAGAGTTGCCAGCTGACGTTCCAATCCTCGTACACCTGCTTCTCGGGTATACGTACGGATTAGTTTCAACAAGGCATCATCCCGAATCTGCAAATTATTCTTAGTCAGACCGTTTTCCTTAAGTTGCTTTGATAACAAGTGTTCTTTAGCAATATGTAACTTTTCAACTTCAGTATATCCAGAAATAGAAATAAGCTCCATACGGTCCAATAATGGCCCCGGGATATTATTAACATAGTTGGCAGTCGCAACAAAAAGTACATTCGATAAGTCGTATGTTTCTTCAATAAAATGATCACTGAAATTACTATTTTGTTCTGGGTCCAACACTTCCAGCATTGCTGCAGATGGATCTCCACGAAAATCATTAGACATTTTATCAATTTCGTCTAATAAAAATACAGGATTGACTGTTTTAGCTTTTTTCATTCCCTGAATAATTCTTCCTGGCATAGCACCAATATAGGTACGTCGATGACCACGAATCTCAGCATCATCTCTAATGCCACCTAATGAAGCACGAACAAAATTTCGATTTATCGATCTTGCAATGGATTTAGCTAATGAGGTTTTCCCTACCCCTGGTGGACCAACAAGGCAAAGAATTGGTCCTTTAATCGACTGAGTTAGTTTTTGTACAGCTAAATATTCAAGAATTCGTTCTTTTACCTTTTCCAATCCATAATGATCTCTATCTAATATTTTCTGGGCATTATCAATCTCAATTGTATCTTTGGTTTTTTCCGTCCAAGGTAAGGCTATGAGCCATTCTACATAATTTCGGATAACTGAACTTTCAGCAGAACTTTGTGGTACTTTTTCGAATCGATCCAGTTCCTTCATAGCAACCTCAACGATGCGTTCAGGCATGTCTGATTCCTCAACTTTTTCTCTTAACTTTCCTACTTCACCAGACTTGCCATCTTTTTCACCAAGTTCCTTCTGTATCGCCTTCATTTGCTCACGCAAATAATATTCCTTTTGTGTTTTTTCCATAGATGTTTTAACACGCTGTCCGATTTTCTTTTCTAAATCAAGTACCTTTTTTTCATTTGTAATTAACCTTATTAGTTGCTGCAGTCGTTCTTTTACATTTACAGTTTCTAATAATTCCTGTTTATCTTTAATTTTTAAGGATAAATGTGATGTAATAATGTCAGCGAACCTGCTAGGTTCATCAATATCTGAAACTGTTTCTAATGTTTCTTTTGTGATTTTTTGTGAGACTTTTATGTATTGTTCAAATTGCCCTAATAACGAACGCATAAGAGCTTCTTCTTCGTTCTTTTCATCATGTTGTTCTTCAATCTCTTTGATTTCAACATTAAATTCTTCATTTTCCTCGTTAAATTGAATAATTTCTCCGCGACGAAGCCCCTCTACTAGCACACGCATTGTTCCATTCGGTAATTTCAACATTTGATTTACTTTTGCTATTGTACCAATTCTATATATGTCTTTTGGCTCTGGATCGTCCAAACTCACCTTTTTCTGAGCAGCCAAAAAGATGGTTTGATCACCCATCATTGCTTTTTCTAATGCTGTAACGGATTTATCACGTCCAACATCTAAATGTAATACCATTGATGGAAAAACAAGCAATCCGCGTAATGGCAGGAGGGGAAGCTGAATTGTATCTTTTGTCATAGTTTGTACCTCCGTAATATGTACTGAAATAAATATGTACTATTGTTTATTATTGCTTAAAGTTTATAGAAAACTTTCCCATTTGTAAACGAAAAAATCCCGGAAAGATAACTGTGATTAGTATTACCTGATGTTGACATACTAAACACGAAATATAACAAGAAAGAGACTGACATTGGGCTAACAATTTGGAACCTCAATAAATGATTATTGAAGAAGATCATAAGCCAAGTCAGTCTCATATTATTTAATTACCCAAATGGTTTATGCACTTTCTTTAGGAAGCTTTACACTTCCTTCTTTTACAGTTCCATCAACAAGTACTAGCTTTGGATGACCATTTTCCTGGAGAACCGTATCCTTCGTAATAATACACTTCTCAATGTCCTCACGTGATGGAAGTTCAAACATAACGTCCAGCATAATACTCTCAATGATGGAACGTAAACCTCTTGCACCAGTTTTTCGTTCAATCGCTCTTTTTGCTATTTCAACTAGAGCTTCTTCTTCAAACTCAAGTTCGACATCATCTATCTGGAATAGCTTAACATATTGTTTTACAAGTGCGTTTTTAGGTTTTGTCAATATCTCAACTAACGCCTCTTCATCTAACGGTTCAAGACTTCCTACAACCGGAATTCTTCCGATGAACTCTGGAATAAGACCATAACGTAGCAGGTCTTCTGGTAATACTTTTTGTAGAAGTTCACCCATTTCAAGATCTTGTTGTTCTTCGTTTGAACCAAATCCAATAACTGTCTTACCAAGTCGACGTTTAATTATTTGATCAATACCATCAAAAGCTCCACCAACTATAAATAATACATTAGTTGTGTCGATTTGGATAAATTCCTGATGAGGATGTTTCCGTCCGCCTTGTGGTGGAACGCTTGCAACAGTTCCTTCAAGAATCTTTAATAGTGCCTGTTGCACACCTTCACCGGACACGTCACGAGTAATTGACGGGTTCTCTGATTTACGTGCAACCTTATCAATTTCATCGATGTAAATAATACCTTTCTCGGCTTTTTCAACATCATAATCAGCTGATTGGATAAGTTTTAATAAGATATTTTCAACATCTTCACCAACATAACCAGCTTCAGTTAGTGATGTTGCATCAGCCATAGCAAATGGAACATTTAAAATTCTTGCCAGTGTCTGTGCAAGCAATGTTTTACCACTACCTGTTGGTCCAAGCATAGCGATGTTACTTTTTGCGAGTTCTACGTCATCTGAATTTTTAGGTGTGTTAATACGTTTATAATGGTTATATACCGCTACAGATAAATTCTTCTTTGCCTTTTCCTGTCCGATAACATAATCATTAAGAATTTCACAAATTTCCTTTGGTTTAGGTACTTCCTTAAACTCAGTTTCTTCTTCCGTACCGAGTTCTTCTTCAACTATTTCTGTACAAAGTTCTATGCATTCATCACATATATAAACACCAGGTCCGGCAACGAGCTTGCGAACTTGATCTTGACCTTTCCCACAAAACGAACATTTTAATTGTCCTTTTTCTTCATTAAATTTAAACATTGCATTTTCACTCCTAAAAGTTTAAATCTTCGTCTCAAACTTCATCTTTGTATAATTTAACTTGCACTGTCATCATATCAAATCAAAATAAGAAAACAAAACAATAACCTCTTCTTTATTTATCATTTTATTATGGAGAATTTTATAAAAAAGTCAAATGATACTACTTATTCTATATGTTACATTGTTAGCTAAAATCGATAATTAATAATAACTATATTATCCAGTCCTTAATTATCGTATGTTAGTCAAATACGATAGATAACAAAATTTATCGACTTTCAAAAAGTAAATCTAAAATATACCAATTCCCTAGTAATACTTTTGAGACAAATTGTGTTTATCACAAAGTTAAAACAAGGTGCGAATAGTTCGCACCTTGTTTAGAAAACTTGGCAGATCGTCAAGTTTAAATAGCGACAGCCTTATTTGTATTTATGCAGTAAGACTAATTTCTTAGCTACTAAATAATCATCTTCAGTTTAAGTCTATAAGCAAAGTGATTATACAGTTTTACTATTTTCAACTAAGAAATCAAGAGCTTTTTTAAACTTCAGATCCTCTTTAATAGCGTCAGCGTTTCCACCTAACATTTGCTTCAATTGCTCAACCTCAGCCCCATACATGGAAGCCATATTCGTAAGCTCAGCATCCACATCGTCTTCCGTTACTTCAAGGTTTTCCGCATTGAAAATAGCTTCTAATGTTAAATTCGTTTTCACACGTTTTTGAGCATCTTCCTTCATTTGTTCTTTCAATGCTTCTTCATCCTGCCCGGAAAATTGGAAATACATATCCATTGTCATACCTTGCTGTTGCAAACGTTGTTCAAATTCTTTGAGCATACGGTCAAGTTCAGTATTTACCATTGATTCTGGAATCTCTACTTCTGTATTTTCTGAAGCCTGTTCAATTAGTGATTCACGCATCTGATTGTCAGCATCTTGTTTCTTTTGTGCTTCCAACTCTTCTTTTTTCTTCGTTTTCAACTCTTCAAGTGTTTCCACTTCTTCGTCAACATCTTTTGCAAACTCATCATCAAGTTCTGGCAATTCTTTTGTTTTAACGTCATGAATTTTTACTTTAAATAGAGCTTTTTGACCAGCTAATTGTTCTGCATGATAATCTTCAGGGAAAGTTATTTCAATTTCTGTCTCTTCACCTGATTTTTTACCGACTAATTGTTCTTCAAATCCAGGGATGAACTGCCCAGATCCGATTTCTAATGAATGATCTTCACCTTTTCCACCTTCAAATGCTTCTCCATCTAAGAAACCTTCAAAGTCCATAACTACTGTGTCGCCTTCTTCTACTGTACCTTCTTCTTTGATAATAAGTTCTGCCTGATGTTCACGCTGATGTTCGATTTCATGATCTACATCTTCGTCTGTAACATCAACTGACTGTTCTTCAACTTCCAGGCCTTTATATTCACCTAAAGTTGCTTCTGGCTTAACTGTAACTTTTGCAGTAAAGATAAGTTCTTTTCCTTGTTCAATTTCTTCGATATCAACTTCAGGTTGTTCAATTGGTTCAATACCAGTCTCTTCTACAGCTTTCATATAAGCGTCTGGTAAAATGATATCAACCGCATCCTGATATAATGATTCTACGCCGAAGCGATTTTCAAATATTTTACGTGGTACTTTTCCTTTACGGAAGCCTGGAATTTGAACATCTTTTACAACTTTTTTGAATGCTTGGTCCAACCCACGATCAAATTCCTCAGGACTTACTTCTATTGTTAGTACTCCTTGATTACCTTCCTGTTTTTCCCATTTTGCTGACATAAAATTTCCCTCCAAAATCTAATATTCCTTTTAAATTTCACGTTCATCAATATAAATAAATATATATAATGATCAAGTTTACAACCATCTCATTATAACATAATTACTAGTGCTTTCAAGCATTACGGCTACTCTATAGACTATGCTTCAATGATTGTTAAGTATAAAGCCTCGCACATTTTGATTTCATCTACATATCTTTCAACCGGCTCATCCAAATGCCTACTATCTTCAGTATGTAAATCCAAATATTCTTCACCAATCGTCGATAACGCTTCAGCTATATGAATGATATCTCTATCATTTGGCATGATTGGATACCTTACATATACGTATCGATATAAAAGCCTTTCAACTAATTGAAACAATGATGGATTCTTTTGTTCCAGTTCATTAATTAGTAAAAGTGTCTGCTTCATTGTTTTATGTGAACTAATTTCAGGTACATTTACCGGGGGGATGGTCAATTGTTTATTAAGTTTATTTACGGTAACTTCATCTGAAATCCTTTTTTCTTGCAGCCATTTAAAAATTGCTGTTTTGGTAACCGGATGTACATTATTTTCTATCAATAAGGTCTTAATAGAATCTGTTGGGTTAGCATTTATTTTACGCATTTGTTCTACTAAACGCCATTGTTGCACATGGTTCTCCTGTTTAACAGCCTTTAACAATTCATCTATGTATTCGGAAGACTTTTCGTTTCTAATTTCATTTTTCATATTCTTACTCATGTCGTAAAGCTGTTGAAACTGTTCGCGAATCACTTCTGGAACAACCTCTGATTCAAATTCAAATTCTACTTGTTCCATCAATAATTCATATTGACTAGTCTGGAACAATATTGTTAAGTAAATATGTAAGTAATGATAATAATTTTCATCTTTATATTTCAATACCGCTTCACATAAATCTTGCGCTTCTACATAACGATCCATTTCCATCAGACAAATTAACTTGCCTATTACAATTTCATGATTATCGATATGGTAGCTTAGTAACTGATCCAGTTTTGTTAATGCTTCCTCATATCTTTTTTCTTTAATAGCCTTTAAACTTTCTTCTTCTAAAGCTGTTCGCCACTTTGGAAAAAGAATCACGTTTTCTTTATTGCTTTGCATCTTTTTTTATTCACTCCCTTCTCATGTTTATTTTTGTTTTTCCCGTAATAAATATACATACCCGGTTAATTGAAAAATAAACCTTTAAGATAATAAAAGAGAAACCTATGAATTTGTTGATAGGTTTCTCCGGATGATGTCCCAGGCAGGATTCGAACCTGCGACCCACAGCTTAGAAGGCTGTTGCTCTATCCTACTGAGCTACTGGGACACATGGAGCGGGTGATGGGAATCGAACCCACGATATCAGCTTGGAAGGCTGAAGTTTTACCACTAAACTACACCCGCATATTATGTATTTAATTATAACAATCCATTTCATCTCCAAGTTGATTTCGAACTGTATCACCTCGAGGTAACTTCCCAGTATATTCGGTAGAAGCATACTCGCAGCTTAAATTTCAACACTGCAACACATCACATGCATTTTTTGAACGAACAAGAATTATTATATGCATTTTGAAAATATTTGTCAATAGCATAATAAAATAAATGCTTTTCATTAAGTTGACTTATACTCCTTAATGAAAAGCTAAGAATGTTACGTAAAAGTAATATTAAGCGAAAGGTCTTCCATAAAATCACCTTCAACCGTATAAAAATTCACCTGGACTTCATCTAAGTTATCCCATTCTAAGATAGCATATGTTCGTTCAGCCCTTACCCTGGGCAGTAAAATACTGCCTGGATTAATCACTAGTTGATTTCCAACCTTTTCAGCCATAGCAATGTGTGTATGACCGTAGCATACTACCTGAGCATCTTCTTCTTCTCCACGATACGAAATTGTCATTAAATTGGATTTCACATGATGATGGTGACCATGTGCGATATAAAAGCGAAGACCCTCGATTAAGCTTGTTTGCTCTAAAGGATATCTTGAATCAAAATCACAATTTCCAGCAACTTTTATGAAGCCAGTCATCTCTGGCGCGTCCATGTCTAATTCCGAATCTCCGCAATGTATCATATACTTTAAATCATGTCGTTCTTTAATTTCGTTTAGTTCATTTGTAGAACCATGACTATCACTTACAATTAAAACACTCGGCATAATAACACCTCACATTATCACCTATAAATTTTCTAGCCAATCCTCCAGCTGCCTAATGGCATTACTCCGGTGACTAATACTATTTTTTTCATCAGAAGATAGCTCTGCCATTGTTCTTGTATAGTTCTTTGGTATAAAAATGGGATCATAACCAAAACCATTAGAACCTTTTGAAGTAACGGAAATACTCCCCTCACAATACCCTTTTTTAAAAATTGTATTCGCGTCTGGTGTGGCTACTGCCAATACACATACAAAACGAGCTGTACGATCAGTTTCTTTTGTATCCTTTAATTCAGCTAATACCTTTGCTATATTTGCCTTGTCATCTTTAGGTTCACCTGCATATCTGGCAGAAAATATACCAGGTCTGCCATTCAATGCATCGATTGTTAAACCAGAATCATCAGCTAATACGGGAGAATTTACTAACTTTGCTATCTGTTCTGCTTTTAATGCAGCATTTTCTTCAAATGTCACCCCTGTCTCTTCAACATCTTGAATTGACTGAGATAAGTCCAGTAAGGATACTGCTTTAATATTAAATTTTGCAAAGAACGTTTTAAACTCCTCTGCTTTTCCAGGATTTTTAGTTGCTATAATTATTTCTTTCATTATAAATCTTCCCTACTTATTTTAGTTTCTCCTATCTTATCAGCTAATTCACCTAGTATTTCTTTTTGTATCGTATTGATTTTCAGCATTCCGTCATTAGCCAGTCCTAGCATCGTCTGTAATTGACCGTTTGTGAATGTTGCCTCTTCTCCAGTACCCTGTATTTCGACAAATTCTCCAGCACCTGTCATTACCACGTTCATATCAACATGTGCTTCTGAGTCTTCACCATAGTTCAGGTCTAACACTTCCGTACCATCAGATAAAACTCCTACAGATATTGCTGCCAGAAAATCAGTTACAGGCATTTTTTCGATTTTATTATCTGCAATTAATCTGCCGAAAGCCAGGACTACAGCCACAAATGCACCCGTAATAGAAGCAGTTCTTGTGCCACCGTCAGCCTGGATGACATCACAATCCACCCAAACTGTACGCTCGCCTATCTGGTCCAAATCAACTACTGAACGTAGTGCTCGACCAATTAATCGCTGTATTTCCATCGTTCTCCCACTTACTTTACCTTTAGAAGACTCCCTGATGTTTCGTTGGTTTGTTGCTCGCGGGAGCATAGCATATTCAGCCGTAATCCATCCTTTTTTCTGGCCTCGCATAAATGGGGGGACCTTGTCCTCTATGCTTGCATTACAAATAACCTTAGTGCCTCCCGCTTGAATTAGTACAGAGCCTTCAGGATGTTTAACAAAATCTGGTACAATTGTTATGGAGCGTAATTCATTATTATCTCTTTGATCATTTCTCACTTAAACATATTCCTCCTTATTCCTACACTTACGATAGGATTATCCTAACATATTTTTTACTAAAGAAACACGATAATACATACTAACAGACATCTGCTTCTGCAGATCGAGTTTTTAATTAAATTACTTAGATAACCCTCTTATCGGGTAGGCTTTGTTAAAAACCCAAAGAACAAAAGTACAAGCGCCTGTTCAGCGCCGTATGGACTGCGCTCAGCGCTGCGGGTAGGTCGACGTTGCCGCGCAAAGCGGCGGTCTTAGTAGATCTTACTTTTCCCTGAGATTAGATGAACTTTACTTATCGCCAATGATGGCGAAAGTAAAGATGAATCTTATGCTTGGAAAGCGAAAAGGATACACGAAGAGCGTAAGCTGCCCCACAGGACGTGGGGTAGTTCGACGTTGCCACAGGATGTGGTGGTTTTAGTCGAACATCCTTTATTTCTTATCGTAGACACGGGGATGGAAGTCCAATTATCCACAATACTTAAATTTTATAATTTCCTAAAACAACAAAAAAGGCTGCTTATCACAGCCTTTTAATTATAATTTTTCAGTTTTTGAAAATGTTTGTGTTGTAACAGGAGTCGTGTATGGTTCTCCATTTTCATTAAAGAGCGTTTCGACATTTTCAACTTTCACTTGCACAGCCTCCACAGATGGATCTTCTGTTAAGGTGCGTACTAATGTTTCCATTACTTCATCAGAAATCACGGCTTTTTCACCGTCCTGAAGTACTTCCTCACTGAATACCAATTCAAGCACACCATCTCTTAAACTTGGGTTACTTGTAAGTTCTGTCTGATTGTTGAAAACATGCTGTACATTAGCCTGAACACCAGGGCCTTCCAGTAATGCTTCAATTACTGAACCATATAGATCCTGGTTCTCAACATTGATGTACTGTGTTACCGGAACAAAATACTGATTTTCATCATGTGCCGATGGATAGTACAACGTAACAGGCTTGCTGGCCATGAGGTCAACACTATCAGAATGA
Organism: Virgibacillus litoralis; assembly: GCF_017873675.1. Taxonomy (GTDB): domain Bacteria; phylum Bacillota; class Bacilli; order Bacillales; family Amphibacillaceae; genus Lentibacillus; species Lentibacillus litoralis. The sequence continues at coordinate 156,853 of NZ_JAGGKK010000002.1, forward strand.
ATTAGATTAATACCGTTCACTCTCGAATAACCCTCACCAATAGGAGTTCCACTTACGGGCATCTCAGTTTGTGCTTCTCCGTTTATCCGCAATTTGATATTATCCACACTTTCAAATTGTGTTAATGTATATGTCATTGCTTGAAGCACCTTTAACTCATTTTGTTCCTCATAATTTTTAAACTCCTCAGACACATCTACAATTAACGTACCATTTTCCTCAAGACTTAAGCTATTAACTTGTGTTCCTGCTGGTAAAACTGCCTGAAATCCATTTGGTAATAAGGATGTTACAGGTCCTCCTTTTACCAAGTGTTGGAGTGCCTGTGTTGCTACCTCCTTGGATTCAATCTGTGGTAATTGCAATGTTTGTGAGGCCACCATTCCATCAGAATCAATTAAATATAATTGTCTTCCAACTGTCCCTGGAGCCGCTTCGCCATCAGACTCTTCATCAACACCCTCTGATTCCGATTCATCTGATACATTATCCAAATCATTTACAGCCTCAGCGTCTTTAGGTGGATCCATTTCTTCATTATCAATTGATTGTTCTCCTTGGAAACATCCAGTCAATATAATAGAAAGACACACCGTTATAATTAAAAGTAATGTACTGCGCTTCTGCATGTTATTCCCTCCTACGATGGTTTGTACTATTATATATACGAGCACATTATAAAATTAGACCAACCTATGCAGAAAAAAATCAGAATACCTATAAAAAATAGGATTCTGATTTTTATATAAATGCTTTTTGTATCGTAACGGAGTGGAATTTATCAATTGATTTCATAAAAATACTTTCAGCTATTTTCGTGAACATCTCCAATTCACCGGTCGAATAAAATTTATGATCCGGTATATGATTATCTTTATTTAACTGATTATGAAATTCTAAGATCGTACTTGCTTCACGAGCTGTTTCCTCACTGGAAGATATAATGGTTACGTGATCACCTATAATAGATTGAATCGTTTCTTTAATTAACGGATAATGCGTACACCCCAAGATCAATGTATCTATATGATTATTTATTTTCATTGGGTATAACGATTCCTCTACCACTTGTTCTGCGTGTGTACCAGATATAATTCCTTGTTCAACCATTGGAACAAACAATGGACATGCCAGAGCATTCACATGGATATCTGCTTTTATGCTCTGCAACGCCTCTGTATACGCATTACTCCTAATCGTCCCTTCTGTACCAACTACACCTACATGACTATTATGTGTGAATTTAATTGCGGCTCTAGCACCAGGCTGGATCACACCTATAACTGGAATGTCCAATTCATTCTGGAGTTCAGTAAGCGTAAAAGCTGTTGCAGTATTACATGCTATGACAAGCATTTTAATCTCTTTTTGAAGCAGGAAATCAACCATTTCCCACGTAAACATTCTTATTTCTTCTTTTGACCTGGGACCATATGGGCATCTTAATGTATCACCTAAATAAATAAGATTTTCTCTTGGCAGTTGCCTCATAAGTTCATTTGCAACTGTTAAACCGCCCACTCCAGAATCAATAACCCCAATTGCCTGATTCAAAAAAATCGCCTCTTCTATGCTGTTTATTTTTCATTGACACACCGCATCTGTTCATATAAAAACGAAAGTAAATCGTTCAACGTATCTGTTTGTTCTATTGAAAAGTTTGTTAAAACCTCTCCTAAATATTCTTGACGTTTTTGAATTACTTCTTGGATAATGGAATTTCCTTTTTTTAATACGTGAATTCTCACAACACGACGATCATTGATATCTCTTATTCTTTCGACCAGTTCATTTTTCTCCATGCGATCTACTAAATCGGTTGTGGTACTAAATGCTAACCCGTTTTTATTGGATAGCTCCCCAATTGTTAAATCACCTTCCTCAATCAACCATTGTAATGCGATAAATTGTGGTGATGTAATTGGGTAATTATTTAATATCTTTCGACCATTCTGTTTGATAATACCTGATATATAACGAAGTCTTTTCTCTACATCAGCTATTGCTTCTATTGATACATCATCTTCCAAATGGGTAACCCCCCAGTATATTTCCTTTTTCTATGAGTATTTTAACATAATTCGAGCAGATTTTTATTTATTCATAATATAAACTACAAATTTCTTATGGTGTATCGGCATCTTTTTCTAATAGTTTTATTAATTTTTGCTTACTCTTTCGGGATACCAAGATGTACAGTGTATCATGCTCTTCAATCACTGTTTGCCCATTTGGTGTGATGATCTCATTATTTCGTATAATTGCATTAATTAATGCATTATCTGGCAATGTAATACGCTCAAGGGTTTCACCAATAATTTTATTTTTGTTGGTAACATCATATTCAACCATCTCCACATTGGTTTTTCCCATTGAAATCAGTTCTAAGGAGTGCATCGATCTTTCTTTGGCTTCACCTTCTAATCCTAATTTGGAAGACATAAATGTAATGGTTGATCCTTGAACAAGTGTTGATGTTAACACAACGAAAAAGACAACATTAAACATAACTTGGCTACCTTCTACCCCAGCTAGCATAGGAAATATTGATAATACGATTGGAACAGCTCCACGTAAGCCAGCCCATGATAAGAATAATTTCTCCTTATTATTATATTGCGATTTTACCAGGTTCAAATAAACTGCTAGTGGCCGTGCTATAAAAATTAAAACAGTCGAAACTAACAACCCGTTGATTAAATAGTTCCATTGAAACAGTTCTGCTGGAAAAACAAATAAACCGAGAATAACAAACATAACAATCTGTGCCATCCAAGCAAATCCTTCATTAAATCTAAGAATTGAATGACGATACGTTAATTCCGAATTGCCGATAACTAATGCAGCTGTGTAGACTGCAAGTAATCCGCTAGCATCCATCAATGCGGTTATACTGTAGGCAGAAAATGCGAATGCAAGTCCAAATAAGGGATACAGCCCACTGGAATCTAAGTTAATACGGTTAATTGATAAACTGCCAACTTTCCCAATTATCAGCCCGCATAATAACCCAATTCCCATCTGCCAGAAAAATGACCATATCAATGAACCTATTCCCGCTTGATCAAGTGTAATTAACTGAATAAAAGAAATCGTTAAAAACATTGCCATTGGATCGTTTGAACCTGATTCAGCCTCAAGCATTGATTTGATATTACCCTTAATATTTTTATCCTTCAATACAGCAAATACAGCAGCAGCATCAGTAGATCCAACAATCGATCCTAATAATAATCCTTCCAGCCAGGTAATTCCAAGCATGTATTTAGAAGCAATTGCAACAATACCTGTGGTAACTAGTACACCTGACGTCGCCATAGTTAATGCTGATGGCAAGACTGGTTTGATCTTAGTCCATTGTGTCTGTAAACCACCTTCAAATAAAATTACAACAAGTGCAATTATACCTATTAATTGCGCTATTGTTGCATTATCAAAGTAAATAATATTTAATCCATCACTACCCACTAACATACCAACACCTATAAAAAGAACGAGAGAAGGTACACCTAACCGTGTAGAGAATTTCGTAACAAGGACACTAATAATTAGTAATAATGCCATTAGTAATATGAATTGGTTTGATTCTAAAATTTCATTTAACATGGAAAACCTCCGTGTAATTATGAAAGGATGAGAGTTGATGAGGAAAAGTTATGGGAATTACATAACATAATTAATATTATAACAAATTAATGGTGTATATATTGATTATTGATAAATTTTGTAGATTTCCCCTCCGCTCAGTTGATATAAACTGAGATGAAAAATACACTTTGAAAATACACTACGCCTTCTCGGATAAACATTCTAAGAGAAGCGATTGACTTAAGTTAAAATTCTACATAATTGTACTCACCGTTTGCACTTATTTTCATAAGCTATAGTGACTAAATAATTTCCTCTCAACCTGCAGCTCTATGACAGCAAGGAGGGGTTAACATTTGAAGGACAACGAGTACAAACCGAAGCAATTATTAACCAAACGCGAAAAAGAGGTATTCGAACACTTAGTACAAGATAAAACAACAAAGGAAATTGCCCAGGAATTGTTTATATCAGAAAAAACTGTCCGAAACCACATTTCAAATGCTATGCAAAAGCTAGGAGTCAAGGGGCGATCACAGGCTGTAGTAGAGCTCCTTCGCATGGGGGAATTAAAGCTCTAAAAAAAACCGACTTTCATTATTGGAAGTCGGTTTTTGTTAATAATTTTTCTTTTATAGAAGTAGAAATCGACATTGGTTTTCCCGATTCAGGATGTATGTTCACTAATCTTCCTCTACCAGTCAAACACAACTCATCCTTATCATTTAAAGCCATGTAATGAATATCAAGAGATGTGTTTCCGATATGATTTACTTTTACATAATGCCACATTTGTTCGTTAAAATACATTTGTTTGTGATAATCGCATTGTAAATCCGCAACAATAGGTACCCCTCCATTATTGCTTCCTACATTTTGAAATAAACCAACTGACTTTAAAAATTCAATACGCGCTTCTTCAAAATATATAAATGCTGATACATTGTTGACATGACCAAACATGTCAGTTTCCGAGAATCGTATTTTAATTGGAATGTAAAATGAAAATTCAGATTGCCATTTTGTTAAATCTTCAATGTATGGAACGGTTTTCAAATAAAACTTCTCCTTCCTGCTTGACTAGGCTTATCACCTCAGTAATTAATGCCTTGTTGCATTTATGTAGTACTTTATAAACTGCTGAAAAATGACCCTTACCAATGTTAGGTAAGGGCCATGGTATTTTCATAGTTTGATAGAATTAATGCGCGTTGTCACTACCAAAGAAATTTTTGAAAGATTGAATGTTTGTATCACGGTTCATTGCAGCAATTGATGTTGTCAATGGAATACCTTTAGGACACACCTGAACACAGTTCTGTGCATTACTACAACCCGAAATACCTCCGTCTTCCATTAACCCATCTAAACGTTCACTTTTATTCATTTCACCAGTTGGATGAGCATTAAACAATCTTGCTTGTGAAAGTGCTGCAGGTCCGATGAAATCAGATTTATCGTTTACGTTTGGACATGCTTCCAAACAAACACCACAAGACATACATTTTGAAAGTTCGTATGCCCATTGTCGTTTTTTCTCGGGCATACGAGGTCCAGGACCAAGATCATAGGTTCCATCAATAGGTACCCACGCCTTGATCTGTTTTAATGCATCAAACATTTGCTCGCGATCTACAATCAGATCACGAACAACCGGGAAGGTGCTCATTGGTTCTAGATGTATTGGCTGTTCCAATTTATCTACTAGCGTAGCACATGATTGACGTGCTGTCCCGTTTATCACCATTGAACAAGCTCCACAAACTTCTTCAAGACAGCTCATATCCCAGTAGACAGGTGCTGTTTTCTCACCATTTGCATTAACAGGATTTTGGCGAATTTCCATCAAACCTGAAATAACATTCATATTTTTTTTATATGGTACTTTGAATGTCTCCTGATAAGAAGGTGAATCCGGGCTATCTTGTCGAGTTATGATAAATGTAACTGTACTTTGTTCAGCCATGCATATCTTTCTCCCCTCAATTATTTTTTAGAATAGTCCCTTAATCTCGGTTCTATTAGAGAAGTATCCACTTCTTCATATGTTATAACCGGAGCATTTTCTGACTCGTCAAATGTTGCAATCGTTGTTTTCAACCACTCTTCATCATTTCGTTCAGGGAATTCCGGTTTATAATGTGCACCGCGGCTTTCATTACGATTATAAGCACCAAGTGCAATAACACGTGCTAAGTGGAGCATATTTTTTAATTGCCGAGTAAACATAACACCTTGGTTACTCCACCGGGATGTGTCATCCATATTAATGTTTTCCCATCGTCTCTGGAGATCTTTGATTTTTTCAATCGTGTTCTTTAATTTTTCATTATGACGAACAACTGTAACATTATCTGTCATTAGTTCACCAAGCTCTTTATGAAGCTGATAAGCATTCTCATCACCTTCCATTTTCAGAAGCTTTTCAAACTTTTCCTGCTCCTCTTTTTCTCTATTCTCAAATAACTCAGGAGACATATCTTCAACATGTGTTTCAAGTTCCTCAATATATTTGATTGCATTTGGACCAGCTACAGAGCCACCGTAGATTGCAGATAGTAATGAGTTAGCACCCAGACGGTTACCTCCATGCTGTGAATAATCACATTCTCCGGCAGCAAAGATACCTGGGATGCTCGTCATTTGGTCATAATCTACCCAAAGTCCTCCCATTGAGTAATGTACTGCAGGGAATATTTTCATTGGAACTTTGCGCGGATCCTCACCGACGAATTTTTCATAAATTTCAATGATACCACCAAGTTTAACATCCAATTCTTTCGGATCCTTATGTGATAAGTCAAGGTAGACCATATTTTCTCCGTTAATGCCTAACTTTTGGTTTACACAAACATCAAATATTTCACGTGTTGCGATATCACGGGTAACTAGGTTTCCATAGGCAGGATATTTCTCCTCTAGGAAGTACCATGGCTCGCCGTCTTTATATGTCCAAATACGACCGCCTTCTCCACGTGCTGACTCACTCATTAAACGTAATTTATCATCCCCTGGAATTGCAGTAGGATGAATCTGAATAAATTCTCCATTAGCATACTTTGCACCCTGCTGGTATAAAGTACTTGCTGCAGATCCTGTATTGATCATTGAGTTTGTAGATTTACCAAAGATAATTCCAGGACCCCCAGTAGACATAATTGTTGCATCTGATGGGAAGGACTTTATTTCATGTGTCTTAATGTTTTGTCCGACAATTCCTTTCCCTACGCCATCATCATCTATTATCGCTCCAAGGAACTCCCAGTTTTCATACTTATTAACTAATCCTTCAACTTCATAACGTCGAACCTGTTCATCTAGTGCATATAATAATTGTTGACCTGTAGTCGCTCCTGCATATGCTGTACGGTGTACACTTGTACCACCAAAACGCCTAAAATCAAGAAGACCTTCAGGAGTCCGATTGAACATTACTCCCATACGATCCAGTAAATTTATTATACCCGGTGCTGCGTCACACATTGCTTTTACAGGTGGCTGGTTTGCAAGAAAGTCACCACCATATACTGTGTCGTCAAGGTGTTTCCACGGTGAATCTCCTTCACCTTTTGTGTTTACTGCACCGTTTATACCGCCCTGGGCACATACAGAGTGAGAACGTTTCACAGGCACAATAGAAAACAGGTCTACTATAGCTCCATCTTCAGCTGCTTTGATTGTTGCCATAAGACCGGCTAAACCGCCGCCTACAACCGCGACTTTACGATTACTCATATTTTTTACTCACTCCCATTATTCTTAAATTAAACTCCATAAGCAAATTGAATTAATGCTCTTACACCGATATAGCTGATAGCCAAAAAGACGAGCAATGTTGCATATGTAACAATCTTTTGTGACTTCGGTGATTGTGTAATGCCCCAAGATACTAGGAAGCTCCATAGTCCATTAGCAAAATGGAATGTAGTAGAGATTACACCCAGGATGTAAAACCAGAACATTACAGGATTAGAAAGAATGTTTTCCATTAGACTGTAGTCCAAATCTGCGTTGCCCATGCCAATTTGTACACGTGTTTCCCAGACATGCCACGCAATAAAAACAAATGTAATTATACCTGTTACACGTTGCAAATAAAACATCCAGTTACGGAAATAACCATATCGTTTTGTGTTGTTTTTTGTAACAAATACAATATAAACCCCTAAGATTGCATGGAACAAAATTGGAAGGAATATAATAAAAATCTCCAATACTAACCTAAATGGTAAGTCATGCATAAAACCTGCTGCTTTATTAAAACTTTCTTCACCATATACAGCAAAATGATTTACAACCAAGTGTTGAACCAAGAAAATTCCAATTGGTATTACCCCTAACAGGGAATGGAGTCTACGATAAAAAAACTCACGATGTTCTACCATGTGTTACCCCCCTCAGTTATTATGTTATATTATTCTTAGTAATGCACAAGATTTTATGACAATATTTTTTTATTGTCCAAAAATGTACAATTTATGACATATTTATTGTACTTCTAACTGTATAAAGCGTCAAGAAAAGGAGGCACTTTATTTTAATATGTGATATATCTAATTTTTTTGAATAATTATACTTTAGATTCAGCTGTTTTTTTCAGGCAACGGCTTTTACAGGTAGTAAATTTAGACTGCGACACAATTTTAATTTTATATGGTGATCCCATTTTTTGTTCTAAAGATTGTTGGGTGCTTAGATTCGTTCCAAAGCGGTGTCATAGTACTAAAATTATTTTTTCAACTTATGACGCAGTTTATATTCATAGCAATTAAGTCTTATAAAACATCCTTGAATTTTTATTGGGATACTTGCACAATAAGCAATTTATATAGATAATAAAACTAGTAAACTACAAGATAATCTCGAACATCGTGACCAGAGTATTTGTGAGTTGGTTACTGATAGGAAAGGATGACATCAATGTCAAAAAAACACAAAGCCATGTCTGTTTCACTTCTGGATGAACTCCATACATCTGGTGCCGGGTATGACGTAATCAGGTATATAGGTTTACCTGAGTTATTAGGGACTGAATCAGGCACACTTCTCTACTTCATGGGTAAAAATATTGCTAGAAAACTAGAAATACAGTCCATAACCGATATCATTTTTGCGTTTGATAAATTAGGTTGGGGCAAATTGGAACTTGTTAAGGAAAAAAAGAAAGAACTTATTTTTCACTTAATGGCTGACTCAGTAGTATACAGATTAAATGCACCATTCGAGACGGATTTCCGTTTGGAAGCTGGTTTTTTAGCTGAAGCTATCCAAAATATCAAACAGGTGCCAAGTGAATGTACAGAAGAAATACATAAAAAAATCCACCAAGTAGAATTCTCAGTGGTTTATACAGATTTTTAAAAATCGCAAGCTCCTGTTTAGCGATGTATGGTTTACGACCAAGCATCACGGGTTAGATGGCGTTACTACGCTAAGTGGCAGTTTAAATCAAATCTTCCTTAGAAGATAGATTTGGACACGACTAACTCGACAATTCAGTAACTATATCATATATAGCTTCCTAGAACAGGAATTGAAGCGAAACAATAATAGATTTGTTTCGCTTCTTATTTTTCGTTTTCACTCTTTAGATGATGTAATATAATTTCAGCAATATTTGCTGGTATACCTAATTTTGTTAAATCGGGTAATGAAGCATTTCTTATTTCAGTTACTGATTTAAAATGCGTCAACAATAACCTTCTTCTTTTTTCACCCACTCCTGGAATCTTATCAAGTTCCGATTGAAATAAACCCTTTCCACGAAGCTGTCTATGAAAAGAAATTGCAAATCGATGTACTTCATCCTGTATGCGCTGTACAAGGTAAAACTCTTGAGACTGTCTGGACAATGGTATTACTGCCGGTGGGAAACGATACAGTAATTCACTTGTCTTATGTTTGTCATCTTTTGCCAAACCACATAAAGGAATATCCAATCCTAGTTCATTTTCCAAAACATCAAGTGCAGCACTCATTTGACCTTTGCCACCATCTACAATAATTAAGTCTGGTAATGGAAGGTTTTCCTTTAGGACCCTTTTGTAGCGACGACGAATTACTTCACGCATTGTTTCATAATCGTCAGGTCCTTTTACATCTTTGATCTTATATTTACGATACTCTTTTTTGTTTGGACGACCATCAATAAATACAACCATTGCCGAAACAGGATCTGTCCCTTGTATATTGGAGTTATCAAATGCTTCAATACGGTGGGGCATCTCAATTTGAAGAGCTTCACCTAATTTTTCTACTGCTAATATGGTTCTTTCTTCATTCCGTTCAATGATTGAGAATTTTTCCTCTAACGCGATTGTTGCGTTTTTCATGGCTAATTCTACAAGCTCTTTCTTTCTCCCTCGAAACGGTGTGTGCACATCAATGTCTAATAGTTCGCTTAGTAATGTAGTATCCGTTCCAATAGGCACTAGTAATTGTTTTGGCTTCAGATGCTGCTGGTGCAAATAAAACCTACCTATAAAGCTAATAAAAGTGTCAGATGGATCATCAAAAAATGGGAATATCGACACATCACGTTCAATTAATTTTCCCTGTCTCACAAAAAATACTTGGATACACATCCAGCCTTTATCATAACTATACCCAAAAATATCACGATCAACTTGATCATTTAATGTCATTCTTTGCTGCTCCATCACGACCTCAATATGCTGAATCTGATCGCGTAACTCTTTTGCTCGTTCAAAGTTTTGCTTTTCGCTTGCTTCGTGCATTTTGGTTTTTAAATCTCTTTTTATTTCTTTATGTCCCCCGTGCAAAAAGGTACTTACGCTCTGTGTTATTTTATTATACGTATCCTCTGATGCTGGGCTTTCGCTGCATGCAAGGCACTGACCCATATGATAATACAAGCAAACACGACCTGGGGGATTATTACATTTGCGCAATGGGTATAATCGATCGAGAAGTTTCTTGGTTTCTCGGGCAGCAAGTACGTTTGGATATGGTCCAAAATACTTCCCTTTATCTTTCTTAACCTTACGTACAATTAGCAGCCTTGGATGCCTTTCAGCAGTAATCTTTAAGTATGGATATGATTTATCATCTTTCAATAATACGTTATATTTTGGGTCATACTTTTTTATTAAATTCATTTCTAAAATTAGTGCTTCAATTTCAGAAGTAGTCACAATGTACTCAAAATCCACTATTTCAAGCACTAAACGTTGCGTCTTCTTATCATTTGCTCCAGTAAAATAAGACCTAACTCTATTACGTAATAATTTAGATTTTCCAACATATATTATCGTATCGTTCTTGTCCTTCATTAAGTAACATCCAGGCTGCGACGGAAGAACAGCCAACTTTTCGTTTATCTGTTGATTCATAATCAAATTCATCCCTTATAAAATGTGTTCAAATGGTTTTTGAACATCTGCTTTTATTTATAAATTAGCTAGGTAAAATATATGTATTTCTTACTATAAAGAAACCCCCTGTTACAAAAAAGCAACAAGGGATTCACAGTACTGTTTATTATACTATTTAACATTTATTTATGCATGTTTGTTAACTAGTTCTACTAGTGCTTCCTTAGGTTGAAAACCAACAACCTGGTCAACTACATTGCCATCTTTAAATAGTAATAATGTTGGGATACTCATGACACCGTATTTACCAGCTGTTTCTTGATTTTCGTCCACATCTAGTTTTACAATTGATACTTTATCTTCCATTTCACCATCAATTTCTTCTAATACTGGTGCAATCATTTTACAAGGTCCACACCATGGAGCCCAAAAGTCAGCTAAAACTAGGCCTTCTGATGTCTCTTTAGTAAAATTCTGATCTGTAACATGAACAATTGCCATTTTCATTCCTCCTCAATCAAGCTTTAAATAGAGTATATCATCGTTAGTATTTCCTTGCGAATAGTTTGCTTATACACAATATTCTTTTGTACAATTTGCTGTTTATTAACCCTCGTTTTTGATATAAAATGCGAGGTAACTGCTGGAATAATCTTTATAAACTCTAGTCCCCCGTCCGGGGTCGTTACGGGCGGATGCGCACCTTAGGGCACGGCCTCAGCCTCCGTTGCGAAAAACACTCTGCGGGGTATCTTCGGACACGTGCTATTTCCGCAGGAGTCACCGCCCTCCGCTCACCCGGACTAGTGCAGTGCTGTCATACATTTATTCTATAGCGATTTCTACTCGAGTCAACAGCGGAGGAAATACACGTAGACTCCTGTGGAAGCTTGGGCATAGATGAGACTACGCAGCGACGCAGGAGCAAGGAGGCTCAAAAGTCGCCCTTGGTGCGCGAAGTGTATTTCCGAAGCGGCATAATAAGCACACAAGTTTTTAAAAAGTATTTCGCAGTTTATATCAACTGTGTCTAAAACTTATTGTTTGGAAAAAGCAGCAATCTTTTAGAAAACAGTCATACATTAATAAGTTTCTTTCGTAAGCGAAGTAAAAGACCTGATCAAGCTTTGATCAGGTCTTCAAACAATCTATTTCAATTTCTTAACTTCTTCTATTAGCTTTGGAACTACATCAAATAAGTCTCCAACAATACCGTAATCAGCAACATTAAAGATATTTGATTCTGGATCTTTGTTAATAGCTACGATTACTTTTGAGTTAGACATACCAGCCAAATGCTGTATAGCACCAGAAATACCTACAGCAATATATAAGTCGGGTGTAACAACTTTCCCTGTTTGACCAATTTGAAGTGCATAATCACAATATTCCGCATCACATGCACCACGTGAAGCTCCAACTGCTCCACCTAAAACATCCGCTAATTCATATAGTGGTTTAAAGCCTTCCTCACTCTTTACACCACGGCCACCCGCAATAATAACGTTTGCTTCTGATAGATCTACGCCTTCTGAAGCTTTGCGAATAACCTCTTTTATTACAGTACGAATATTAGCAATATCCACTTCTTTTGTATTAACGTCACCAGAGCGAGATTCATCACGCTCTAATGCAGGAATATTATTAGGACGGATTGTAGCAAACGTTAAACCACTTGAAATAGTTTTCTTTTCAAATGCTTTACCAGAATATATTGGTCGAATAAATACTGCTTTATCACCTTCAACCTCTATTTCCGTCGCATCTGAAATTAGGCCAGTTTCTAATTTACTTGCTAACTTAGGTGTTAGGTCTTTTCCTATAGCTGTATGGCCCATTATTATTCCATTTGGTGACTCATCATCAATAACCGGCAGGATTGCCTGACCATACCCCTCCGATGTATACGCCTCTAATTCATCATGCTGGACAGTTACAACACGATCTGCACCATAATAAATCATTTCCTGTGCTTGGGTATCCAAGTCATCATTACCACACAGTACTCCAACAATTTCTCCGTCGGAATTTATTTTTTTTGCTGCTGCAATTGCTTCAAATGTTACATTACGTAACACTCCATCTCTTGCTTCGCCTATAACTAGTAATTTATCACTCATGTGTTTTCTCCTTTCTGTAGTAAAGGTTTACAGTACTTTTGCATCATTTTTTAATAAAGAAACTAGTTCTTGAACCTGATCGTCTATCTCACCCTCAAGAACTCTGCCGGCTTCTTTTTCTGGTGGCAGAAATATATCGACTGTATTTGTTTTTGCTTCAACGTCTTCTTCTTCCAAGTCAAGGTCATCAATTTCCAATTCCTCTAATGGCTTCTTCTTCGCTTTCATAATCCCTGGAAGAGAAGGATATCTTGGGTCATTTAGACCTTGCTGACATGTTACAAGAACAGGAAGACTTGTCTCAATTTTTTCCACGTCACCTTCTACATCTTTATCGATTTTTACTGTGTCGCCATCGATCTCCAATGCAGTAATCGTAGTAATGTAAGGAATTCCCAGACTTTCTGCAAGTCTTGGTCCAACTTGACCGCTTGCTTCGTCAATGGCAACATTACCTGCAAGAATTAAATCTGCTTCCTTATCTTCAAAGTAAGTTTGTAAAATTTTAGCTGTTGTAAACTGATCTCCATCTTCAAGATCATCTTCAGTATTAATTAGTACAGCTTTATCTGCACCCATAGCTAATGCAGTGCGTAATTGTTTTTCGGAGTCTTCATCGCCTACCGTAACAACCGTCACTTCGCCACCATGAGCGTCTTTCTGTTTAATTGCTTCTTCTACTGCATATTCATCATATGGATTAATAATGTATTCAGCACCATCATCTTCAATTCGTCCATTTGAAACAGCAATTTTTTCTTCTGTATCAAATGTCTTTTTTAACAATACATATATGTTCATTTGTGATATCCTCCTTTAAACTATTTATCTTGGAAGTTAGGTTTGCGCTTCTCTATAAAAGCCTGCACACCTTCTTTTGCATCCTCAGAACCAAAAATCTTACCAAATGCTTGTGCTTCCTCATGAACACCTTGTGAAAACTGTTCTGTTTTTGAGTAAGGAATCAAATGCATTATATTATTGATTGTTGGTTTACTTTTTGCTGCAATTGCTTCGGCAAGCTTAGTCGCTGCATTAAAGACTTCTTCTTCCTTTACTGCCTGATTCGCTAGACCAAACGCTTTAGCTTCTGTTCCGCTAATGGGTTGGCCGCTCAAAATCATTTCATATGCTTTCGCTGTTCCAACATAATGCGGCAAGCGCTGAGTACCAGCAAATCCTGGGATAATACCCAGTGTTAATTCAGGTAAGCCCAGCTTTGCATTCTCTGAAACTATTCGAATATGGCAGGCCATTGAAAGTTCCAATCCTCCACCTAATGCTGCACCATGTATAGCAGCAATGACTGGTATTGGGTAGTGCTCAATTCGATTAAACAACGCTTGACCTTTTTCTGCCAACGCTTGGTAATCTGAAGCGTTTTGCAAGGATGTGAATTCCTTAATATCTGCACCTGCTGAGAAGAATTTTCCTTCTCCATGTAAAATTATTGCTTTTATATTGTTATCGTTTTCAATTTCGTCCAGCTTTTCACTCAAATCGTTTAATAGATTGCTAGATAATGCGTTGGCTGGTGGGCTCTGAATAGTTAAAATTGCAACGTTCTTCTTTGTTTCATACGTTAGTGTCCCCAATTCAATCCTCCTTTACTACTTCTTTAACGGAAAGTCCATTTATAATTAATGTATGGACATCCGAAGTCTGTTTAACTAAATCATACCTTTGTTCTTTCATAACCCAGTTTGTAACTATTTCATCCAGGGTACCAAAAATCATTTGCCGGACAAGAGGAATATTTAAATCGTCCCGAAATATCTTTTCTTCGGTCCCTTCTTTAATTATATCATCAATTACAACTAAATACGGTTTTAAAACTTCATTTATCTTCATCCGTAATGCTGTATTTGACTGTCTTAATTCCAATTGCGTAACAATAGCTAAGTGATGATCATTTGCAAGCTGCAGAAAATGCATTTCAATTAGCGTTCGCAGTTTTTCATCTGCATTTTGTTTCTCATTGATGCTGGAAGCAATCTGTTCGATAAACTGTCCCATTTTTTCTTCAAAAACAGATACAAGAATATCTTCCTTATTTTTAAAATAAAGATAGATTGTTCCGTCAGCTACTCCTGCTTTTTTGGCAATTTTTGATACTTGTGAAGCATGATACCCATTATCCGCAATTGTCTCAACAGCTGCCTCGATAATTTGTTTGTACTTCGGTCTGTTTTTTCTCATGATAATCTCCTTAGCATATACCTCTTGCTCACAAACTGAATGAATGGTCATTCATGTTAATTGTACAAAGTCTCATTTATAATGTCAATATAAAGCTTGTACAATAATTATACGAAAAGAGAGCATTATGCTCAAATTGTATTACTTTTTTCCTGTAACTTTTCTTTTTCTTCATCGACTAACTTCCTCCGTAGTATTTTACCTACTGCGGTTTTTGGCAGTTCATCACGAAATTCATAAATTCTTGGTACTTTAAAGGCTGCTAAGTGTTTCCTGCAATGTGCATTCAGTTCTTCTTCCTCTATCTGATAACCTGATTTTTGCACGACATATGCTTTAACCGTTTCTCCGCGATATGGATCAGGAATTCCAGCTACAACTGCTTCTTGGACAGCTTCGTGCTCGTATAATACTTCCTCTATTTCTCTAGGATAGATATTATAGCCGCCGGCAATTATCATATCTTTTTTGCGGTCAACAATATAGAAATAACCTTCTTCATTCATATAGCCCAAATCACCAGTAAACAACCAGCCATCTTTTAAAACATTGTCTGTTTCATCCTGATTGTTCCAATATCCTTTCATAATCTGCGGCCCTTTAACAGCAACTTCTCCAACTTCTCCAACTACTGCTTCTTCCATGGTTTCTACTTTAAATATCTTTGCATCTGTATCTGGCCATGGCACCCCTATACTTCCGTTAACACGGTTATCCCAGACAAAATTAGCATGTGTGACAGGGGATGATTCAGTTAATCCATATCCTTCTACTAACCTTCCGCCAGTTACCTTTTCAAATTGTTCCTGTACCTCTGTTGGCAATGGGGCAGATCCGCTAATACAAGCTTCAATCGATGATAAATCATACTTTTTTAGGTTGGGATGATTTAATAATCCAACATAAATGGTTGGTGCTCCCGGAAACATAGTTGGCTTTTGTTTATGAATTGTTTTAAGTACTTCTTCAGCATCAAATTTTGGCAGCAGTACCATTTTAGAACCAAGCATAATAGCCATATTCATCACAGTGGTCATCCCGTATACATGAAAAAATGGTAAGACACCTAAGACCGTTTCCTTTCCTGGCTTAGCCTTATATAGCCATGCTTGGCTCATTTGTACATTGGCTACTAAATTATAATGAGAGAGCATAACTCCCTTGGGGTGTCCTGTTGTGCCACCAGTATATTGAAGTAGTGCAAGGTCCTCTATTGGATTGACTTCTACGGGATTATAATCCTCAGCTCCACCTTCAATAATGGATTGCCAAACATGAGTGTCTTCTGATTGTTCGACTTTCACGACCATATTATACTGCTTCTTCTGGATAAATGGATAAATCAAATTCTTTGGAAATGGTAAATAATCCTTAATACACGTAACAATCGTATGCTTAAGCGATGTGTTTCCCCGTACATTTGTAACGCGAGGTAATAATATATCCAGACAAACGATAAATGTTGCACCAGAATCATTTAATTGATATTCGAGTTCCCTTTCCTTGTATAAAGGGTTTGTCTGAACGACAACAGCTCCAGCCATTAACGCTCCATAATAACTTATTACTGCCTGTGGACAATTTGGCAGCATGATTGCAACTCGATCACCTTTTTCCAGACCAAGGGACTGCATGTATTTCGCCATTTTCTTAGCTTGTGAAAAAACTTCTGCAAATGTTATTTCCTTCCCCATAAAATGAAGCGCTTTCTTTTCTGGGTATAGTTCAGCTGTTGCGGCAAGGAATGAATGTAGTGGCTTCTGGTCGTATTCTATTGTAGTGGGAATCTCTTCTGGATAGTGGACATGCCAACGTTTATTCTCCATATTTTTACTCCTCCTTTTTATCTATTAATTCCATTATACCGATTAATTAGTATTTTTTGAAATTTTATTTATTAATTTTGCAAAAATTTCATGCTTAAATTAAGTATATGATTCCAACAACAACAAAAATAACTGAAATTACAGCTAATATTTTGGCTAGTGTTTCCAATGTACTCTCCCCTTATCCAATACTTGCGCCGATGACAAATGCTAATCCGATAGAAATCATCATCGAAATAAATCCGACTGCATTATTCCCTATTCCAATTTCTTCATCTATATTGATTGTCGGTGTTAAAAATTCAAATATAAAATAACCTATCAATAATAATATAAATCCAAAAATACCCCAGCCAATACTTTCTATAAGCGTATCATTGTGTTCAATTGAATAGCGGAATATAGTAGCTATTCCAAATATTTTCCCCCCCGTTGCCATAGCTACAGCAAAATTCCCGCGCTTAACTTCCACCCAGTTACGGTATGAGGTTACAAGTTCAAACACTGCTAAAAATACAATTGTACAAAGAATAACCACGCTGTACCTTGCAGCAGTTTCCACAAAAATAATCTCCCAAAAGTCAGTCACTTGAATTCCCCCCTTACTTCTGTTACTTCAGCTCCAAAATTGTTACACCGCTTCCGCCTTCACCTTGTGATCCTGGCCTAGCCGCAGTTATACTAGGGTGTCTTTGAGTAAATTCTTTCACTCCCTTTCGAAGAGCACCGGTGCCTTTTCCATGAATAATTGATACTTTAGGATAGCCGGCAAGTATTGCATCATCAATATATTTTTCCAAGTTCACTAGCGCATCTTCAAATCGCTGACCGCGTAAATCAAGCTCTGTTTTTACATGATAACTCGATCCTTTTACTGTCGCCATAGGTCTTTCAACAACCGAATTTTTCTTGTTTACGAGCTGTAATTCATCTCGTTTTACTTTAACCTTCATAATCCCAACCTGAACAAGATATTCATTTTCTGTGACTTTCTCCAGAACGGTTCCTTGCTGATTTACCGACAATAGCTTAATTTCATCACCAGCCTGCAGACCTTGTTTGGCTGCCGTCGATTCTTTAACTGGCTCGTTATGATTTTTGCTGGAAAGATTTGGTTGAGCCTCTTCAAGCATTTTTTTGGCTTCAATCCATTCATGCTCTTTTAATTGTGAACCGGATTTCATATTTCGTAATTCGTCAACAATCATTTCCGCTTCTTCTTTGGCATTCTGTAACGACTTTTCAGCTTTTTCCTCCGCTTTTTTATACAACGATTCACGCTTTTCCTCGAAATGTTTCCATTCCTTCTCGATATCTTTTCGCAATTGTTCACTGGCAAGTAAGGTATCATGTGCCTCCTGATAGTCTGCTTCAGCTTGGCGCTGTGATTTCTCAAGAGACGCTATCATGTTCTCCACACTTTTAGAATCAATACCAATATGACTCTTAGCATGATTAATAACCTTTTCGTTAAGACCCAGTCGCTTGGAAATTTCAAAGGCATTACTGCGTCCTGGTACACCTATCAGCAACCGATAAGTTGGTTTTAATGTTTGTACATCAAATTCCACGGAAGCATTAACAACATTCTCCCGATTGTACCCGTAAGCTTTTAACTCTGGGTAATGTGTTGTTGCCACAATACGTGAACCACGCGAAATTACTTCATCCAGAATAGACATTGCCAATGCTGCACCTTCCTGAGGGTCTGTACCAGCACCAAGTTCATCAAAAAGCACTAATGACTTATGATTGACATGTTGCAGAATTGAGACAATATTGGTCATGTGTGAAGAAAAAGTACTTAGACTTTGCTCAATTGATTGCTCATCACCAATATCCGCAAAAACATCCTCAAATACAGCCATTTCACAGCCATCAAAGGCAGGAATTCTGAGTCCTGACTGGGCCATTAATGTGCATAATCCGATCATTTTCAAAATTACCGTTTTACCGCCCGTATTTGGTCCCGTGATAACAATTGATGTATAATCTTCTCCCAATTCCACATCATTAGCAACCACTTCATCCATTGGGATAAGCGGATGGCGCGCTTGTGTCATTTTTATAATTCCATTATCGTTCATTTTTGGCATTGCTGCTTTCATTTGCATTCCTAATTTTGCTCTGGCAACCATAAAATCAATTTTTGCTAAGACAGTTACATTTTCATATAAAGAACCTTCATTATTTGCAATATGATCACTTAATTCACGCAAAATCCTGTCGATCTCTTGTTTTTCCTTAACCTTTGCTTCCTGCAATTGGTTATTAAGATCAACTACAGCTTTTGGTTCCATAAATAAAGTTGCGCCTGAAGCGGATTGATCGTGGACAATTCCACCAACAGACCCTCGATACTCCTGTTTTACTGGTAAAACATATCGGTCATTTCGAATCGTTATGATTGCATCTGACAGCATATTACTTTTCGATTTTGTGTAGCCATCCAGTTTATCACGTAATCTGCTTTCATACGTCCTAATGGAAGAACGGACACTACGTAATTTAACCGAGGCACTATCCATCATATGTCCGTTATCGTCGATACAGCTATTAATATGCGTTTCCAGATCACGTAACGTAATAATTTGAGTCCCAAGATTTTTAAGAATAGGCATGTCTTCTTCTATTTTTTCCATAAAACTTTTAACCTGACGACCCGCATGAAGGGTGTTTGCAACTTCCAGACACTCCAGAGGAGGCAAGACACCACCAATGACACTTCGTTTAATACTAGCGCGTATATCAAATATACCACCTAATGGAATTGTTGCATTTAACCTTAAAATTTGACTGGCTTCATCTGTTTCTGCCTGCAATTCTTTTACTTCGTCTATATTTATTGAGGGTTTTAAGCTGGAACAAAAGTCCTTCCCTATCGAAGTAGCCGCCTGTTTACTTAATTGATCGGTAATTTTATTAAATTCAAGTACGTGTAGAATACGCTCATTCATAAAGACTTGCTCCTTTTACTTTCTTCCCGTTTATTTAGTACGATTCATGAAGTCAATTAGTTTCTCTTTTGACCAGGTATTTAATACGTTTTCCTTTCTAATCCAGCCTTTACGTGCTGTGCGTACACCATATGTCATATGATCAAGCATATTATAGTTATGCGCATCGGTGCTAATAGCAATTTTGACTCCAGCACTTTGGACTTTTCGGGCCCATTCAGCTGAGAGATCCAAACGGTTTGGATTAGCATTGATTTCCAGTGCTGTTCCAGTTTCTTTTGCACGTTGAATTAACTTATCAACATCAACGTTATACCCCGTACGACGACCAATAAGCCTTCCCGTAGGATGCGCAATTAATGATACATATGGGTTATCAAGCGCAGCATATAACCTTTCCATAATTTTCTCCTGCGACTGATTAAAACTTGAATGAATAGCTCCGATTACGAAGTCCATTTCCTGCAAAAACGTATCATCAAAATTTAATGAACCATCAGGTAAAATATCCATCTCAACACCAGCAAATATATGAATATCATCATATTTTTCGTTTAACCTATTTATTTCTTCTCTCTGTTTGCGCAATCTTGTTTCATTTAATCCATTAGCAACCTGCAAAAACTTAGAGTGATCCGTTATCGTAATATAATCATAATTTTTTTCACGAGCACGGTTAACCATCTCTTCTAAAGATTGTGCACCGTCGCTCCATGTCGTATGCATGTGTAAGTCTCCACGGATATCATCTAAATTGATTAATGGTACGTTTTCTCGAAAGGCTTCCACTTCACCGGTGTTTTCACGTACTTCAGGTGGAATAAACTGTAATCCAAAATGCTCGAAAAATTGCTTTTCATCTTGGAATGTTAAGGTTTCCCCTGTTTCCTCAACATCAACTCCATACTCGTTTATCTTCTCACCCTTGGATTTAGCCAGTTGTCGCATTGCAACATTATGGTCCTTTGACCCCGTAAAATGGTGTAATGTTGAGGCAAATTCATTTGGCGCTACTATCCGAAAATCAACATTTACATCATATACATCTTCCAATGTAACGGATACTTTTGTCTCGCCTTTAGCAATTACTTCTTTTATATTCTCCATTTCAAGTAATGCATCGTGGACAATTTCCGGATGTTCCGATGCAATAATAAAATCGATATCTTTTACGGTTTCCCGCATTCTCCGTAAACTTCCAGCACGAGAATAGTCATGTATAGTTTGCATATCTTTTAGATACGTTTCAATTCTTTCTGCTATTGGCAGCATAAATGCTATTGGCAGACGTTCCGGGCGGGTATTTGCATCCTCCAGAGCAGCAAGTATTTTGTCGGCTGATTTTTTTCCGAAACCTTCAAGACTTTCCACTTTTCCACTTTCACAAGCTTCCTTAAGCGAATCCGCATCAGTCACACCTAGCTCCTGGTAAAACTTGGCTAGCTTTTTCCCGCCAAGACCTGGAAGGTTCAGTAACGGTATTAAACCGTTTGGTACTTCCTTTTCTAACTGGTTTAACGTTTCAGATGATTCATTTTCAATATATTCATCAATTACTGCACTTGTCCCTTTTCCAATACCCTTAATCTTCTTGAAGTCTTCTATATCTGTCAGAGAGCGGTCATCACGCTCAAGAGCCTGTGCTGCTTTTCGATAAGCAGAGATTTTAAAAGGGTTTTCTCCTTTAAGTTCTAA
Organism: Virgibacillus litoralis; assembly: GCF_017873675.1. Taxonomy (GTDB): domain Bacteria; phylum Bacillota; class Bacilli; order Bacillales; family Amphibacillaceae; genus Lentibacillus; species Lentibacillus litoralis. Next base: position 178,572 of record NZ_JAGGKK010000002.1, read on the forward strand.
ATATATAGCAACTTTTTCAAGTAATTTGATTACATCTTTTTTGTTAATTGTCATTATATATCACCTACTATTTTTACTATGAAAAAAGACTGATCCATAAAAAGGCTATATCTATTGTACATGACATACAAGGACTACCCTAATACGTTGAATCAGTCTCGATTATTCAATTAAAATTTAAGTAAATCATCAACGTGTTCAAACCATAATGTCTTAATCTGTTCTGATAAAACTGGTGTGTGTTCAATAATAAATAATGCTACAGAAGAACTGTTTATCCAGGATTGTATTTCTGTTAATGGTGTTAATGCCAGAACATATAATACCACGAAAATTAAGAGATATATCTCAACAAATCCCAATACTGCACCCAGTAATTTGTTTACAGAATTTAATATTGGCAAGTCTGCTACAAAATCAAGCATTGATGCTATTATTTGCATAATTATCTTGGCAGCAAAAAAAATAATCGCAAAAGCTATAGCGTTATAAAAAGCACCTTCAATGGGTAATGCCTCTAAAAAATCAGCCCATGCACTATTATTTTCTAATTCGGGATATGGTATCCATAATGCAAGTCGCGGTGCCAGCTGGTCATAGTATAAGGCTGCCAGTATAAATGCTGCAATAAATCCTATTAAGTGAAATGCTTGTAAGATAAAACCTCTCTTTAATCCAATAAAAAATCCAAATATTAATAGTGCAATTAAAATAATATCAACCATACGCTATTTATCCTCTTCCTTGTTTTTTGACCCTAGTAATGTTGCATAGTCTTCTTTTAATTTCATATAATCATTCATCGTATTTACAGCTGTAAGAACGGCAAGTTCCGAAGTAGTGAGTTGTTGGTTTAGTCCTTGAATATCACGCATTTTTTGATCTACTAGACTTGCAACCAGACGAACGTGGTCGGCATTTTCTTTGCCAACAACTGTATAAGATTTATTATGTATTTCAACTGTTATACGTGTTTTGTCATCTTGGGTCACACGAATACCCCCCTAATTCAAAAATAGTCCACTTTATATTAACACAAAGTTTGCCATTGAGGAAACTGTTGACCATACGAAATCATTCTTTTCATTTATACCCAACATTTGCTATAGTTAATAGATAATATAATTGGAGGATCCTATGCCACAAAATGTATACGTTATACCACAGAATACAATAGAAGAAATGAGACGCTTTTATGCCAATGCACTGCAATCAACACCACAAGGAGCTATTTTTCGTGCCAAGACTTCAAATGCAGTCATAACTGCATATAAATCGGGTAAAGTGATGTTCCAAGGAAACGCTCCTGCTGCTGAAGCAAAAAAATGGATAAGCGAAAATACAAAACAAACAAAGAAGGCAGTTCAAAAAACAAATGCTTTTTCTCCACCAGATACTCTATTCACGAGCAACCATATTGGTTCGGATGAGGCAGGAACAGGTGATTATTTTGGGCCAATCACTGTAGCAGCAGCATTTGTTAAAAAAGAGCAAGTTGAACTGCTCAAGGAATTAGGTGTGAAGGATTCTAAAAATTTGACAGATTCAACGATTCGAAAAGTATCTAAAGATATTATGAATCTGGATTTACCCTATTCTTTGTTAATATTACATAATGAAAAATACAATAAACTGCAAAATCAGGGATGGACACAGGGAAAAATGAAGGCCATGCTTCATCATCATGCCATTAATAATCTGCTCAAAAAGATAGGTGCAGCATCAGTAGATGGCATTCTGATTGATCAATTCTGTGAACCATCTGTTTATAAAAAACATATAGCAACGGAGAAGCAGAAACTTGCGGATAATACGTATTTCATGACAAAAGCCGAGAGTTATTCAATAGCAGTTGCTGCAGGATCAATTATTGCTAGAACCAGCTTTCTGAATGAAATGGATAAACTATCAGCCAAAACTGGAATTGCATTGCCAAAAGGAGCTTCCAAAAAAGTTGATCAAACCATCGCAAGTATCATTAAATCCAAGGGTGAAAAATCTTTGAACGCATATGCAAAAACACACTTTGCCAATACAAAAAAAGCAAAAAATTATCTCTAGCACCAGCTGAGTGAAAATACAGCACCGATTGAGCATTGCAGAGTAATTTGATGCTCTTTTTATATTGATGGAAAAGGTTGTATTGTTGATTTTAATCGAAGCGCTTACTCCCTGTTATCTAACACGACTTGCCGTACTTAACTTTCATTACTTGGCGAACCCTCGCTCCAGGAGTCTCACAATTTACCATTAACAACGCTAATGCCGCTAAGCCAATTTAGATGATGCTCACTTCACGCCCTGACCACGGATATAATATACGGCTGGAAACACTGGATATCAACCGCAATTTCGGTATATCAACCGGAAATACCGGATATCGACCAATCGGGGTATGATGAAGAGACCAGCATTATATGGGATACTTTCATAGCTGCCAATAAATCTATAAACTGCGTCATAATATCATAACCTCCCATGTTAGGGTGGTAAAATCCTTAGTAAAAAAGCAGTTCAGCTAAGGGTACAAATCGTGTTTTTGCACTCCAAAACTGAACCACTTAGGATGATACTTGCTCTCGCGCTTATGACCTTACATAGGCATTAAATTTATTATTAACCGTACCGACAATTTCCTGATAGGACTGTTCAACCTCATCATCTTTCAATGTCTTTTCCTTATCTTGATAAAGTAAGCTATATGCGATTGATTTTTTGCCTTCTGGTAAGTTTTCACCCTTGTAAACATCAAACACTTGAACATTCTTAACTACTGGCAAGCCAGTTTCTTCTATCGTTTGTTTAATATCACCTGCTTGAACGTCCTCATCGACAATAAATGCAATATCTCTGGAAACAGATGGATACTTTGGAATTTGACTATATCCTGGTGTGTTTTTATAAACAGCTAATACTGCTTCCATATCAACATCAAAAACATAAGTCTCTTTAATGTCCATTGACTTCTCAAGCTTCGGATGCACTTGGCCGATAAATCCAACAACATGGTTATCAATCTTCACTGTTGCACACCGCCCTGGGTGCATGTCCTGGAGTTTAGCCTGTTCGAAGGTAACCTGTATATTTAAAAAGTCGAACAGACCCTCCACAATTCCTTTAACTAGATAGAAATCTACTTGCTTCTTCTCTTGCTGCCATTGATGAGACAGCCATAACCCTGTAACTGCTCCCGCAACACGCAGCTTTTCGTCTGGTTGCTTTGTAAGTGTTTCTTCATTTGAAACAAAAACATTTCCTAATTCAAAATAAGCTAAATTCTTTTGATCTCGTGCATGATTGTGCGCTAATGTCTCAAGCAACCCCGGTAATATACTTAACCTTAAATATTTATGGTCTTCACTCATTGGCATAGCCAGTTGAACTGGATTAAGATTCTGTTCTTGATGCACCGGACTTAATAGCTTATACACATGATCATCACTTGTTAACGAATATGTTATCGTCTCCATCAACCCTGCACTTTGAAGGTAAGCTTTAACATCTCGCTTTAATTGCTGTCTGTTCGTTAATCCACCTGCCTGTGATGAACCTTCTGGTAACGTAAATGGAAGGTTATCATATTCGTAAATACGAGCAACTTCCTCAAGCATATCTTCAAAAATCTTAATATCTCCACGACGAGTCGGAATAGTCACAATCAATTGATCATTATCCTGTTCAAATGGGAATTGCAGCTTATTTAAAATCACACCAATTTCTTTTGTACTAATTTGAGTTCCAAGACGTTTGTTAACCTCTGCAGTACTAACATCGACTACTTTCTTAGAACGATCCAATTCATCAAAAGAAACAACATCATCCAGAACCGTTGCACCAGCGTATTTCTCCAGTAAATGACATGCACGAAGACCTGCTTCTTTTACTCGATTAGGATCTACTCCCTTTTCAAAACGAGTGCTTGATTCACTGCGTAGGCCTGTATCTTTCACTGCTTTTCGAACTGAAGCAGGTGAAAAATATGCTGCTTCAAGCAAGATAGTTGTGGTTTCATTATTAATTTCTGTGCTGGCTCCACCCATAACACCAGCCATTGCAACAGGAGCTTTTCCATCTGTAATTACTAAATGGTCATCTGATAAGTTTCTTTCTTCCTTATCCAGTGTAATTAGCTTTTCATTCTGTTCCGCATTTCTTACAACAATTTTTCCGGAATTCAATAAATCGTAATCAAATGCATGCAATGGCTGACCATATTCAAGTAATACATAGTTGGTAATATCCACTACGTTATTAATAGGACGAATACCTGCTGCCATTAACGCATTACGCATCCACAACGGAGATGGTTTTATTTTTACATCCTTAACGACAAATGCACCGTAATATGGATTTAACTCCGGATCAGCCACTTCAACAGAAACATAATCTTTCGCTTTTTCCTCACTTGTATTTACTGCTTCACTTGGTAATGTCACCTCTTTATCGAGTATTGCAGCAACCTCATACGCAACCCCTAACATACTCAGGCAATCGGCACGATTTGGTGTTAAATCAAATTCTAATACGGCATCATCTATGTTTAAAAGGGGCGCGACACTTTCACCTATCGATACATCATTTGGAAAAACAAAAATACCTTCCGCAATATCTTTTGGTACGTATTTTTCTTCAATACCAAGCTCCTGAAGTGAACAAATCATTCCATTTGATTCTACTCCACGCAGTTTAACCTTTTTAATTTTAAAGTTCCCAGGCAGAACCGCACCAGGCTTAGCTACTGCAACTTTTTGACCTTGCGCAACATTTGGTGCTCCACAGATAATCTGTAATTTCTCATCACCTACATCGACCTGGCAAAGATTCAATTTATCAGCATTGGGATGTTTTTCACATGATTCAATATTACCAACTACAACACCTTGACTTTTTTCCGCAATATATTCAATACCATCTACTTCAATACCAGTTTTCGTAATTTTTTCAGCAAGCTCTTCAGGTGAGATGTTTTCTATATCTACATAATTCTTTAACCAGTTTAGTGATACTAGCATTACAAGGTACCTCCTTTTGCATGGTGATATTGTTTTAGAAATCGTACATCATTTGTATAGAAATTACGGATATCATCAATGCCATATTTCAGCATAGCTATCCTTTCTGGCCCCATTCCAAATGCAAAGCCAGTATATTCTTCAGAATCATATCCGGCCATTTCCAACACTCTTGGATGGACCATGCCACCACCTAAAATTTCTATCCAGCCTGACTTTTTACAAACCGAACAGCCAGATCCGTTACAGACTTTACATGAAATATCCATTTCAACAGATGGTTCAGTAAACGGGAAGAAGCTTGGACGCAGCCGTGTTTTCCGATCATCGCCGAACATTTTCTTAGCAAATTTGTCTAATATTCCCTTCAAATCACTCATACGGACATTTTTATCCACATACAGTCCTTCAATTTGGGTGAACTGGTGTGAGTGTGTTGCGTCATCCGTATCACGACGATATACTTTTCCGGGACAAATCATTTTAACAGTTTGATCACCATTGAACTGTCGCATTGTTCGTGCTTGAACAGGTGATGTATGGGTTCGAAGCAATAATTCATTCGTGATATAAAAAGTATCCTGCATATCACGCGCTGGATGACCTTTAGGAAGATTTAGCGCTTCGAAATTATAATAATCTGTTTCAACTTCCGGCCCTTCTCTTACCTCAAAACCCATTCCAATAAATAAATCCTCAATCTCTTCTACAATTTGCGTTAATAAATGGGGTCCTCCGACTTGAACTGGACGTCCCGGTAATGTCACATCAAGTGCTTCTTGCTGAAGTTTCTCATCTAATGCAGCTTCCTCCAGAATCTCACTCTTTTGCTCAATTTCATTAGTAATAGCTTCACGTACTTGGTTGGCAATTTCACCAACAACCGGTCGTTCTTCTTTTGAAAGTTTTCCCATACCTCGCAGGACAGACGTTAAAGACCCTTTTTTCCCTAGATAAGTTACTTTAATATCCTGGAGTTCTTTTAAATTATTTGCTTGTTTAACATTATCCAATGCTTCAGCCTGAATAGCCTCCAATTGCTCTTTCATACTTTATTCCTCCTTCAACACTTTTTGAATACAAAAAAGCCCCATCCCAAAAAAGGGACGAGGCTATAGTTTCGCGGTACCACCCTTGTTGACACATTAATGCATCCAACTTAATCTTGATAACGGATTTTTCATCCGGTACACCTTTACTTGATTAATCAAGGTCCCGAGTGCCAGCTCCAGAGTGAAGTGTAACAATTATCACAGTAGAAATGCTTTCAGTCCAGGACATTTCTTCCCTTTTACCGCTAACTAACCATTACGAACTCTATCTTAGCTTTTATGTTAAATTTATTTAATTATAATGAACATCTAGATAATATGCAACTTCTACTTACTAATATAATACATTAATATACCTGCTGCAACACTTACATTTAGTGATTCTGCTTCTCCGTATATTGGAATTTTTACAACCGAATCAGCTAAGTCAACAATTTCACTTTGAATTCCTGCACCTTCATTTCCAATAATAAGGGCAGTTTTCTCTGGCACTTCAAGTTTATCAAATGGGATTGCATCCGATAATGCAGAAGCCCATACATTAAATCCCTCTGCCTTTAACTGCGGTATTTTTTCTTTAATATTTACCTGTGAAATTGGCAAATGGAATAATGATCCCTGTGTGGAACGGATAACCTTATCATTATACATATCAACAGTATCATCACCCAGAAACACCGCATCAAACCCTGCTGCATCCGCTGTTCTAATGACCGTACCTAAATTACCTGGATCTTGAATTGAATCAATTAATAATAGAGAATTTCCAATTATTGCTTCTGGTTCTTTCATTTTTATAATCGCAGATACTCCCTGAGGTGTCTTTGTACGAGCAATATGCTGGATGACCTTTTCACCTACAAGGGTAACCATATAATCATCGAACCAATTTGGATATTGCGTATCTTCTTGAACGATAATTTCGACGATTTCCCATTCACTCTTGTGGGCTTCTTCAACCAAGTGAAACCCTTCAATAAAAAAAGTTCCTGATTCAGTACGGCCTTTACGTTTATGCAGTTTATTCCATTGTTTTACTTTTTCATTTTGTACCGAAGTAATCATAAATTTTTAATTCAACTCCAATATATTTCTGTATTATCATACATATTTTATCCTATACTGGTCAAACTATCTATAGTTAAAATAATTGTGAGAGGTGTTTTTATGGATTTGAATTTAAGAGAAGCAATATTATCCAATATTGCATCAAATAATCAGGAACAATTAGAAGCAACCATTGTTGATGCAATTCAAGATGGTGAAGAAAAAATGCTGCCAGGTTTAGGAGTTATTTTTGAATTGATTTGGAATCAATCGAATGATGAAGATAAACAAGAAATGATTGATGCGCTGGAACAAGGGGTAAAACAAGCTACTACAAGTTAAATCAAAACGGATGCAAACAAGCATCCGTTTTTTTGTTGATTAATAACTACATTTACCTGTTTTTATGGTAAACTTATATGAAAATAATACATATATTAAAAGAAGCTTGTACTTAGGGGGAGAGATTATAGATGAGTTCGAAAAAAATTGTAGTTATTTCAATTGTTGCTGTTCTGTTAATTGGCGGTAGTGTAGCAGCATATGTCCTACTTGATTTATCTGCTAAACAGCAATATTTTTTAGCCGAGAAGAAATCAGTAGAATTTGTTGCAGATAAAGCAGAAGCACGTTATCAACCGGAAATAACCTGGTATGAACAAAGCGAGGAAAATCCTACTGAGACAGAACTGGAATTTTCTGGTGAGTATAATGATCCAAATGCTATGAATGGTTTTGGGGGTATGGGGCCAGCGCAATTTATCAATAATGCAACTCTTACCATAACTACTGCCATCGATAAAAGTAAAAAGCATATGGCATCCGACATAAAAGCAAACATGGGAGCACTTGAAGTTGGGGATATTAATTTTTATCTGACAGAAAATCAGGTTATGCTTGGTTTGCCATTTCTCGAAGAATTAGTCCAGTTAAACGGTGAAGACTTGGGTAAGTTATTGAAAGAAGTTGATCCAAACACCTTTACCGGAGACGAAAAACTTGATTTCAATGCTTTTTTTGAAGGGTCAACTGGGGTACTTAGTAAAGAAGACCAAAAATATATTCAAGAAGAATACTTGGAAATGGTATATGATAAATTACCTGATGAAGCTTTTGAATTAACGGATGAAACTGTTAACGTTGACTCAAATGCCATTGATTCTCAAAAAATAACCATGCATCTTTCCGAGAAGCAAACAAAAGACCTTCTTTTAACAGTACTAGAAAAAATGGAAAATGACGAAAGACTAAAAGAGATTATCAGTGAGCAGATTGGTGTTCAACAATTTGGCGCAGGTATTACTTCTTCAAGCATGACACCTGATGTTCAAAATCAAATCGATCAGTTTATCGGAGACTTTGAAACAGAATTAAAGGATGCTCAAGAAAAATTAAAAGAATTTAAAATTCCAGATGGTGTTCAATCGACGATATGGGTTAAAGACGAGCTTATCGTTAAACGTGACTTTTCTGTAAAACTTGGTCCAACAAATGAGCAGCTTAGCACACTGTCTGTAAATGGAACTCAACTTCTAAAGGATGAAAACCAAACCTTCAATTATAATTTTGAAGCGGATAATCAAAATGGTAATTACAACATGATGCTTACAGGTGATTTGAAAACAACTCCCAATGAAGTCTCTGACTCTATCAAACTTTCATTTGAGGAAACTGAACTATCATATGAAGGCATGGGCACATTAGAGGATGGTAACAGAAAATTTGAACGTAAATTTTCATTTAGTGATGCAGAGGAAAGTGGTAGTCTAATATGGTCTGGGAATGCTTCCTATAATAATGATCAAATGACATCTGAGCACAATTTTTCTGTCGAAGCACCTGATATTGGTCAAGATTTAATTGGTCTTCACATCGAGAAAAATGCAAAATTAATAAATACTGTTGAATTAGATAGCGATAAGGAAGTTAAGAATATAGGGAACATGAGTAAGGATGAATTAAATCAATACTTCGAAATGGAAGTAACGCCTCAATTTCAGCAATGGATCTTCGGATTAATGGGAACTGGCGGGAATCTAAATGGCTTTTAATGAATTGGAAGTGGATGTATGCATTTCATAAAACATCTATTTTTATTTACCAATTATAATATTAAGCAATTGCAGAGGAAGTGGTTAACACTTCCTCTGCTTTTACTGTTTCCTATAATTCTAGTATCATTTATTGCTATCATAGCAGTTTCTGTTTTCACTCCCGAGGAAAAAGAAACAATCTATGTGGGATTAATCGATTTAGATAAATCAGATGAAACTGAATTGGTTTTGGATTTAATGGAGGAGTCATCTCAATTAGGCAGTTACATACAAATTAAAAAACTAACAAAAGAACAGGCTATCCATCAAATTGATGGTCAGTTAAGTGCCTATGTCACATTTCCAGAAGGCTTCACAGAAAGCTTATATAATGGAAATCAAGTTACATTGAATATTACAGGGAATCCAAATAAACGAACAGAGAGTTATGTTGTGAAAGAATTGCTTGATAGTATTACACGACACATTCGTGCATCACAGGCAAATATACTAACGATAAACTACTATGCAAAACAGTTATCCATTGATAATGAAACGCGTCAGGACATGCTATTTAATCAATTCACCAATTTTTTAGTATACACAGTAGGGAAAGATAAAATCATAGATGAGGAAAAAATCACCAATAACGCGACCGATTCTCCTGTTCATTATTACGGGCTTTCAAGCTGGTTTACGATTATTACAGCATGGCTATTGGTATTTTATTCATTTTTTACAAAGGATGAAGAATATCGCATAATGAATCGAATGCGTTTGTATGGTGTTACTCAAATCAGACAAGTCATGGCAAAAATACTAACTGCCTTTGCTTTAACAACTATCTGCGCGATTATTACATTACTTGCACTCACTAAATTAATAGATGTTATTTTACTCGGTGAAGATTATTTACGAATTGCAGTTATAATAAGCCTTTATAGCATTTCTTTTCTATTCGGGTTAGCTATTCTGGAAACGGTAATCAGTGGACCAAAAATACGTTTGCTTTCACAATCATTATTTGCAATTTCAACTTTATTAGTAAGTGGAGCAATTATTCCCACTTTATATTTTCCACTATATGCACAGAAACTATTACCTTATAGTTTTGCCGGAGAGAGCTTTCGCTGGCTCCAGGAAGTAGTTTTAAATGGAAGACTTTATGCTGATTATCTCCCTCTTTCACTTTTAACGATAGCCAGCTTTCTATTATTAATAGGTTTATCGATGTGGAAGGAGCGTGTTAACCAATGAAAAGTATCCTCGCAACACGCTTTATACATTGGAAAAAACAGCGAACCAGCTTGATTTTCTGGCTTTTGTTTCCAATTATTGCAACGATAGGTATTATTACAGCTACTGAAGTTTTACAGGAAGATACAAAAGTTCCAGTTGGTGTCGTCTTAGAGGAAGAAACAGAGGAATCAAAAGAATTAGTAGAGGAAATTAAAACGACGCCTTTTGTCAGAATTAGAGAAATACCTGAAGATGATGCATTACACCAATTAAGGAAACATGAATTGGATAGTGTATTTGTTATTCATGAAGGTTTTGAGGAGAAAATTCTTGAAAATAATCGTAGTCAGTTAATCACTAGCTATCAATCCGACCTATCGTTTGCCTATTCACCGGTAAAGGAAATAATTTTATCCTATGTTCAGCAGGAAACCGGTAAATCTAAAGCTGCGTTTACGGTCAAAGAACTAGAACAGCAATATGAGACAAACACAGGATGGACTTTTGAGGAGATTGTTATAAAAAGTAATCAAATCGAACAAGATGAGAACCTTCTTAATACCGCTTTTTCGTTCAGCGGTTCACCTGTTAAAGGAAGCAAAAATACTCCATTGTTTTCTATATGGGGATTATGGGCAATATGCAGCATGCTTTCAACCTTGTTACTGTTTGACTGGGTAATTAAAGAAAGACAGTCAAACACGAGAGTACGTTTTGCATTCACTCGTTGGACTTTAAAATCATATCTGCTGCAGAATTTAATACTTTATAGTGTTCTATTTTTTATAATTGATCTTCTTACTGTTATCACGTTGTATGCTATATTTGGAGAATGGATTAACATTTTCAATTTGATTGTGTTTCGTATTTTACTAAGTCTGGCTGCTTTCTTACTTGCACACCTTTTTAAAACGACATATTTATTTTACTCCGTGTCATTTGGGTTAACACTGTTTGTCACAATTAGCAGTGGTGCAGTCCTGCCTCCAGGAGTTACAGATTGGTTTTGGCTTGATTTACTTAACCCAGTTCTTCCGTTACTAAGCGGAGAATATTTAAGTCTATGGTCGCTCATCGTTATTCTCTTTACAATTGTTTGGCTTGTTAGAAAGGAGAGATACCATGCTTAACATCCAATCCCTATCAAAGGAATATGGGAAAAAACAAATACTTAATTCCGTCACTCTCACTGCTAAATCTGGAGAAATCATCGGACTAGTAGGAGAAAATGGTGCAGGCAAATCAACAATGCTGCAAATTTTAGCAACGTTATCCCAGCCAACTTCAGGATCTATTTCGTTAGATGATCAATCCTATAAAAAAAGTAAAAAGCATATTCGTAAAAAAGTAGGCTTTGTTGGACAGGATATTGCCTTGTGGGAAGAATTCACGGTGAAAGAAAATATGGTTTTTTTCGAGAAACTATCATGGATTAAGAAAAGTGAAGTAGAGCTTAGGCAGCTTTGCAGAGATATGAAGCTTGAAAAATGGGATGAAACTGTAAAAACACTTTCGGGTGGAATGAAACGGAAATTAAATTTAGCAATAAGCTTGATTCACGAACCTATGCTATTGCTTTTGGATGAGCCAACAGTTGGAATTGATCTTAAATCACGCAAAGAAATTGGTTCATATTTACATGATCTAGCAAAAAATCACGGTAAAATGATAATCTATACATCACATGACATGGATGAAATCAATAACCTTTGTGAACGAGTTTATTGTATTGGTAATGACCCTTTCTACCGTAAACTGTTACAGGAATATGGTAAAGAACCGATAATATTATAAAGGATATTGTAGTTATTTGAATAAAGATGTACACTTAATGTAGTAAATTTGGGGGGAATATAATTATGGATATTCGAAGTTTGCAATCACTAATTCAACAACAGGCTATGTCAGTATTAACGTCTTCTCGCAACAGTTCAACTAGCTCCCCTATGATTGACCTGGCATTTAAACAATTATTACAGCAGCAAATAAAGAATGGAAACACTACTAACAATAACCTAATGAGCGGGGATATGCAGACTCAGCCATTTATGCAACTTAAAAACACTTCCCCATTAACGGTAAAGAATGCTACTTCACCAGTAATATTTGATTCGTATATTTCCAGTACTGCCGAAAAGTACGGAATAGATCCGAATCTAATTCACTCCGTCATAAAAGCCGAGTCAAATTATAATGCAAATGCCAAAAGTGGTGCAGGTGCGCAAGGTTTAATGCAGTTAATGCCTGCTACTGCAAGAGGGCTGGGCGTTACCAACCCATACGACCCCAAGCAAAATATTGAAGGTGGAACGAAATATTTAAGCCAAATGCTTGATCGTTATAACGGAAATATCGAATTAGCACTTGCGGCCTATAATGCAGGACCGGGAAATGTGAATAAACACCAGGGTATTCCACCGTTTGATGAAACGCAAAACTATGTTAAAAAAGTAATGAATTCTTATTTCGCATAAAAAAGATGAGGCATCAATAGCTCCTCATCTTTTTCTTTAATCTATGCTCTTTTCATATGTTTTTCGCTTTGTCAGCCTTAACCTAAAACAATTTCCTTCACTTTATTACTGTCCAATTTTTTAATCGTTTCAACAATCAATTTCACTGCATTTTCAAAGTCATCACGATGCAGGATAGCAGCATGTGAATGAATATAGCGTGTTGCCACTGTAATCGATAGGGATGGAACTCCATTAGCTGTTAAATGTATAGAACCAGAATCGGTTCCCCCACCAGCGATTGTTGCAAATTGATATGGTATGTTGTTTTCATCCGCTGTATCAACAACAAATTCACGTACACCCTTATGAGAAATCATCGATGCATCATATAAAAGAATTTGGGGTCCTTCTCCAAGCTTGCTGTCCGCATCTTTGTCAGAAACACCAGGTGTATCCCCGGCAATACCAACGTCGACACCAAAACCAATATCCGGTTTTATAGTATGTGCTGATGTACGCGCACCTCGTAAACCAACTTCTTCCTGGATTGTTCCTACCCCATATACAATATTAGGATGCTTTTCATCTTTTAATTGTTTTAATACCTCAATTGCAATTGCACAGCCAATCCTATTGTCCCATGCTTTTGCTAACAGCATCTTATCATTTTTTAATTGTGTAAATTCGAAATATGGTACAACTGAGTCACCAGGTCGTACACCAAATTTCTGCGCTTCTTCTTTACTTGATGCACCAATATCTATAAACATATCTTTAATATCAATTGGCTTCTTACGGGCTTCAGCCGAAAGAATATGCGGTGGTTTTGAACCAATCACTCCTGTTACATCACCTTTTGTTGTCATAAGTGTTACACGCTGAGCCAGCATAACCTGGCTCCACCAGCCACCAACTGTCTGAAAGTAAACAAAACCATTATCATCGATACGGGTAACCATAAATCCAACTTCGTCTAAATGACCAGCTACCATGATTTTAGGACCATTTGAATCGCCAGTTTTCTCCGCAATCAAGCTGCCTAGATTGTCAGTATAAACTTTATCAGCATATGGTGTAATATACTTCTCCATCACTTCTCTTGCTTCTTTTTCATTACCTGGAATTCCTCTTGCATCTGTTAAATCTTTTAACATCGTATTAGTTTCATCTAATTTCGCCATATGTAAGAATCCTCCTTAATTATAATCCTATTTCATTATAACTGTAATTTCAGAAATAACAAAATGATTCCAACCTAATAACCCTTGTTCTGCCTTTCGTAATTAATTTCATTCTTTTTTAAGTATGCGTCTTGTACTGCTTCTTCATCAAAGCCTAGTAATTCCCCTAGCTGCAAGTAATATTCAAAAAGAACTTCATAGTTTGCTTGTGTAGGCTGTTGTTTAAAAATAACACATGCATTAAAAACATGATTAAATTGTTCTGTTTCACTCCTAGATGAATTTCCAGTTCTTGTTGATGTATACTCATATCCTTTTTCTAAACCTAGTGATAAAATAAAATGTATCCCATCAACATATTCTTCCAAGATTACAGCATCTTCATTTCTTGGTTTTTTACTCCAGAATTTAAAACAGCGTGTTTCATTAGCAAGTTCTCCTAACTCAACAAGTAAAGCCAGGTTTTTTTCTTCAAATATATCCTTGCCTGTTAAATCATGCTGTGATTCAATATAGTTGTCCAATTGTTTTTGCATCGTGTATAATTCTGACCAGTCCATTTCAATTCCTCTTTTCTCTTTTTGTCGATTGTAACATGAAATTATCATAAATAGTGAAACCTGATTATATCTCAAAACGTACAAGATACTATCAATTAATAGGGAGACGGTTTGATATGATTGTTATTTTGTTTCGAATACTTATCCTCATAGCACTCGCTCTCCTCGTCTATACGGTATATCAATATTATCGTAATCCGGAACGAAAGATGCAAATAGCCAAAGCCAAGGACGATTTCTATATAGTAGATGAACCAACTAACAGTAAGAAAAATATTCAGTTTGTATATAAAAACTGTTTATTTGAAGGCGAAAAATATCTTGGCACAACAGAAGATTCATTTGAAGTTGTGAATATTAGCGTATTTGCACGTGATCCCGGTGAATTAGGCGGGATCACAAGAGATGACCTCTATTTCATTGAAAAAGAATTATTAATTCGATATCCACATGCAAAAATCGAATGGAAGCATCCTATAAATAAATTGCTTTTAACAATTATAGAATAGGAGGTGTATATTCTTATGCGATTATGGCATGAAAAACTCATCCAGCTCCTCCCTAGTCAACAATTACTCGGGCAGCATCGTGAATGTTGTGCACTAAGAGGGAATGGCTGGGGAAAACCGCACTCAACAGTTAACTACATATTTAATTATTCACCATATAAGCTTTATCAATATCATTTAAAAGTAATTCATGAAATGAAGCGCAGAGGTTATAATGTTCAGCCACTTTGGGAAGAACCTACATATCGCGGGAAATCTGCTGAGAGACATTCTAACCTCGAATCTATAACATGTACAGATGATCAAACCGATAAAGAAAAAATATACCCAGAACACAATGAAGAATATTTTAATGAATGCATTGATAACTTACAAAAAAAAGGAATCTATATTAAATTAAGTGAAAAATAGCTCACCAGTGTAGCAGAATCTGCACATGGTGAGCTATTTCTAATATAATTTGATCACAATTTGTCTGAGACAGTCCACCTCGAACGATTTCGTAATTTTCATTGTGTACTTACCTGAAAAAAATCGTTCCATTTAATAATAATTTCTTTTCGTCTTAAAATGTAAATTAGGGGCAGTAATGCGACTAAGAATACGAGGATATACATTGGGGATAAATTGGATATCCATTTGCCAACAGATGTATATACGAAAGCTAATGGAATGTTTGATAATAATGATGATTTGGTGTAATCCTTAAAGTTTGCGGATATTTCTATTAAGCATAATGATAACAAATGAAAGTGGATGAACGGCACAAGTCGTAGTATGGCAATTTGGGATGTGGTGAACTTAGAGTTACTGCCAATTATTTTTCGTTTCAGGTTTACTAGCTTGTTAAATGTGTTTGGCATCCAGCGAATTACTCCGTAAAAAATGATACTGGACAAAGTAATGCCAATTACTGAATAAAGCGTTCCTGCAACAGCTCCAAAAAGAATGCCACCTGAAATACATATAAATACAACAGGAAGAAAAAATAATGGCCTTAATAAATGGCAACTTATAAATAAAAAAGGGGCAAACAATCCACCCGTTTCAATGAATGCTAGTAAATAATTGCCAAACAGCTCCATACCCAACCTCCTTCATTAGAGCATGCACTTGGTAATCATATTAGTACATGTATATGACAAGAGACGAGCCTTTATGACATCTAATATGTTAAATACACTATTAGAATAATGTGAATGACAATCAACGATGGCATTCCTAAGGTAAATAAGCGATGCTTCGTTTTATGCCGATAACGCTTCATTCCTAATAACGCTCCAACTGCTCCACCTAAAATCGCCAGACCCCAAAACGTACGTTCAGGTATCCGATATTTATGTCTGATTGCCTTCTGCTTGTCTATTCCCATCAAAATATAAGCAATCGCATTAACACTAATAAGAAATAGAATAATGAGATTTAATTCATTCATCTTTTCACCTCTAATATGTAAAAACGCCAAATCCAGTTCGTCTAGATTTGGCGTTTATAAACTGTTATTTTGTAGCTGATTTAGCTTTTTCAGCTAATTCTGCAAAACCTTTTTCGTCATTAATTGCAATATCTGACAGCATTTTACGGTTAACATCAATTCCAGCTAATTTCAATCCGTGCATTAATTTGCTATATGAAATATCATTCATGCGTGCAGCAGCATTAATACGAGTGATCCATAGTTTACGGAAGTCACGTTTCTTCTGTCTGCGGTCACGATAAGCATATTGACCTGATTTCATAACTTGTTGTTTTGCTGTTTTAAATAAAGCTCTCTTTGAACCATAATAACCTTTAGCTAATTTTAGTACGCGTTTACGACGTCTGCGCGTAACTGTTCCACCTTTTACACGTGGCATATTAATTCCCTCCTAATACAAATAAAAAATAGTGTAATGTCTTTTTGCGATCCGATGTCTCAATGCTTATTTGTACGGAAGCATTGTTTTAATTCGTCTGAAATCACTAGCAGAAACAACTGTAGATTTACGTAGTTTACGTTTTTGCTTTTGAGATTTATGGGCGAACATATGACTTGTATAAGCGTGTGAACGTTTTAGCTTTCCTGAACCAGTTTTGCTGAAACGTTTTTGAGAACCTTTATGGGTTTTCATTTTAGGCATATTGAGTTCCTCCTTGAGTTGTTATTTTTCAGTTATTGGAGCAAGCATCATGAACATGCTACGACCTTCCATTTTTGGTTTGGATTCGATTGTCGCAATATCTTTCACTTCTTCTGCAAAGCGGTCAAGAACTTCCCGACCAAGCTCCTTGTGTGTAATCGCACGTCCGCGGAAACGAACGGATGCTTTTACTTTATCGCCTTTATCAAGGAATTTTCTAGCATTTTTTAATTTTGTATTAAAATCATGCTCTCCAATCCCTGGTGTAAAGCGCACTTCTTTTACATTGATAACTTTTTGCTTTTTACGTGCTTCTTTCTCTTTCTTTTGCTGTTCAAAACGATATTTACCAAAATCCATGATTCGACAAACGGGTGGTTTTGCATTTGGTGCAACAAGAACCAAATCAAGATTCCTTGTTTGAGCGATATCTAATGCTTCATTACGTGATTTCACTCCAAGCTGATCACCGTTTGAGTCGATAAGTCGTACTTCTCTAGCACGAATTTTTTCATTAACGTTCATATCTTTGCTAATAGCCAGCCACCTCCAAATTATTGTAGTGATGCAGATCCGTTATTGACAAGTGAATTAAAAAACGTGCAGGCACAATTTCGCACCCACACGTCTCCATTAGTCTATTAAAAGAGTTCAAAACCAGTCAACTGCACGAATGCGTCAAACAGGTGAGAAGCGGGTGCTTCTACTTGTCTCAGATCATTTAATTTTATTCAACTTTAATAGAATAGCATGTATTTCCTACTCTGTCAAATCGATAATACAGAAATCACATGCTTAAATATAAATTATCATACTTTTACTATAATAAAAAGTCCAGATACACCGTGAATTCAATTGTACCCAGAAAGTAACTTATTTTCTGCGCAGTTCTTTGCTTGCTATTTCATCGTTAATTAACATTTCAAATTTATCATAAGCAATTGTCTCAGACTCTTTCTCGCCGTAACGACGGAAATTAACTGTATATTCTTCAATTTCATTATCTCCAAGAACTAAGGAAAAAGGTATTTTCTGTGTTTGTGCTTCTCTTATTTTGTAGCCTATTTTTTCATCACGTTCATCCACTGAAACGCGGATACCTTGGAACCTTAACTTTTCTTCCACTTTTTTTGCATAATCCATGTGGACTTGGGGTGACACTGGAATGACTTTCACTTGTACTGGTGCCAGCCAAGTTGGAAACGCTCCTTTATATTCTTCTATGAGGAAAGCGACAAATCTTTCCATTGTTGATACAACACCACGGTGAATAACAACTGGTCGATGTTCATTTCCATCTTCACCTATATACGTCAAATCGAATCGTTCAGGTAATTGATAATCAAGCTGAACAGTGGACAGCGTTTCATCTTTTCCTAAAGCTGTTTTCACTTGTACATCAAGCTTCGGACCATAGAATGCAGCTTCGCCCTCCGCTTCAACATAATCAACCTTCATTTCTTCCATGGTTTCTTTAAGCATGGCCTGTGCTTTCTCCCACATTTCATCATTATCAATGTACTTCTCTTTATCTTCAGGGTCACGATAAGAAAGACGGAAATAATAATCATTAATTCCAAAATCCTCATATACTTTTTGCACAAGTTCTACAACACGAATAAATTCAGCTTTCAACTGGTCTGGTCGTGCAAAGATATGTGCATCATTGAGTGTCATTGCACGAACACGCTGTAGCCCCGCTAAAGCACCAGACATTTCATGACGATGCATCGTACCCAGTTCAGCAATTCTTACTGGAAGATTACGATAGCTGTATAGCTGGTTTTTATAGACCATCATATGATGTGGACAGTTCATTGGACGAAGCACTAAATCTTCGTTGTCCATTTCCATTGTTGGAAACATGTCGTCCTGATAGTGATCCCAGTGTCCACTTGTTTTGTATAAATCAACACTTCCAAGTACTGGAGTATACACGTGATCATAGCCCAAGCGCTCTTCTAAATCAACAATATAGCGCTCAATGGTACGGCGGATTGTTGCTCCTTTTGGCAGCCATAACGGTAGCCCTTGTCCAACCTTTTGTGAGACCGTAAAGATTTCCAATTCTTTTCCAAGTTTTCGATGGTCACGTTCTTTTCTTTCTTCGAGAATACGTAAATGTTCATCAAGCTGTCCTTGCTTTTGGAAAGCTGTTCCATAAATGCGCTGCAGCTGCTGATTATTGCTGTCACCACGCCAATATGCTCCTGAGATGCTCAACAGTTTGAATGCTTTGATTTTACTTGTTGAAGGTACATGAATTCCGCGGCATAAATCAAAAAACTCTCCCTGCTTGTATATTGTTACTTGTTCATCCTCTGGAATGGCATCAATCAACTCAAGTTTAAGGTCATCGCCAATTTCCTTGAACATTCGTTTTGCTTCGTTTCGTGAAACCTCGACTCTTTTTATCTCTAGGTTTTCCTCAATGATGCGTTTCATTTCCTTTTCAATCTTCGGAAGATCCTCAGGTGTTAACGTATGTTCCATATCCATATCATAATAAAATCCTTCTTCAATTACAGGACCTACCCCAAAATTGACATTATCGAATAACCTTGTAACAGCTTGCGCCAGTAAATGTGCTGTTGAGTGGCGCATAATGTCTATTCCATCGTCACTGGTATATGTAACAATCTCAATTACCCCGCCTTGTTGGAGTTCACGTCGCAGATCATATAATTCTCCATCCAGTTTGATTGCAAGTGCTTGTTTTTTTAGTCCTGACGAAATAGAACTCGCAATCTCTTCACCAGTTGTCCCCTGGGGAAATTGCTTGTTTGCTCCATCCGGGAAAGTTATCGTTATTTCAGCCATTAGTAACACTCCTTCTGCGTTTTCTACTCAAATATCTCTAAAAATAAGGCTTCTTGTAATAAGTTTTCCTGCTATTAGCTGCACATTTCGATATCCACACTATATATTTTCTTAATTTTCAACAACAGACTTTTAGAAAGCAGCGAAAATAAAAACGCCCACCCCTCTGCATTTAAGCAAAGGGACGAGCGTTGGTAACATCGTGGTTCCACCCTATTTCCCGCAGTCATTTGCGGCTCATAAATCTTTAACGCAGATTTTACGCCACTATTTACTTATGTTCAATAGCAGAGTTTAAAGGTGGTAATCATTTGCATGGCTATGGAAGTTTTCAGCCGGTGACTTCCTTCTCTTATCTACCCAAGAACTAAATGATCTTGTCCTTATCGTTACTTTTAGATTCGTTAAAATTATATATAAGTCGTATTATAGCTGCTACTGACAATAAAATCAAGCTTTAATAATTATTTTTTTAAATAATATGGAAATGGAAAGCTGCTAACTGGCTGAAATTCAACTCTTTCCTGAAAAACATTAATTACAGTTAATGTTTTTGGTTCAGAAGGATGGTCACCATAAATTTTTATTTTCTTCGGTGCCATCGCTATTAATGGTGCTAAATTCAACTCGTCAGCATCCAATCCTACAATATAGAGCGGCTCTTTTTGCATGAGCATTCTTAGTTCGAGCTTTGTAAACAGTTTTCCACTCGTTTTATAAAAAGAAAACTGGTTTCCCTGCAATATATGAACAGTATCGTAGGACGGTTCCCTCTTAACAATGTATTCCCGCAGCATATCAACAAAAGCCTGATGGTCTTCCTCTCGTTTAAATTCATCTATCGCCAACCCAACAAAGTATATAAGCTGGTCTTTAAATACCTTAAATTGAAATTTAACAACTGAATCAAAATGAATTGTTTCAGTGTTCTTAATATTGGCTATAAATAACGACTGCAATAATTGGCTTGGATCTTTGTTTTTCCTGACATTAGCACTGTCAGCATCGTCACCTGAGAATATCCAGTTAGTTATATCCAATATGCGTTCTATTTCATCCATGTTTGTATAGTAATAATAGTCTTTAATTATTCCGTTTATCATGTTTGTCAGTCGATGTGTCACAAATACCTCAACCATTGATTTTGCTATGGATTCCATTGTCTCATTACCAGGTACCTGATAATCAAGTATTAAATGATTCCCCCATTCCTCACTTGTTTTCCAATGCAATTCAATCTGCTTATTATACTGAAATAAATGCTCACAAAAACTAATCACTTCTTTATCCGATTCAAAATAAACTTCCAGCAAATACATCACCCTCATCCAAGAACCAAACTGTTACATTATATGGACATACATGTGAAAAAATGTATAAACCCATGAAACTAGTAAAGTTAGTAAACAATGGAAGGCAAGTACCTGTGAAGTTATCTTTTCCTTTCACTATTATAATCGAATTCCCCCAATAAAAAGGGGCATTAAATAATAATTTTTATATTTATGCCACTAATTGTCTGTGAGATTCGATAGTAATTATAAGAAGTGGGTATTGTATTTACTGATTTATTTTTAATTATGTGCTTAGAAAACTTGGCTTATCGCCAAGCCTTAATATAGATAAGCCTTAGTTGCACTTATGCAGTAAGAAAGTATTTATACTTTCTTAACAGCTAAAAAAAAACTAGCGTAAAAGAAGTTAATCTTTCATGCTAGTTTATCTATATTCTAAACATCCCGGCGATTTTCTCCTGAAAGCGGAATATCTTTACTTACTTGTTTAATACGTTCAATAATTCTCCCTGCTTTTACTGTTTCAACACCGCCACGATTGGATCTGCCTAGTTGCTCTTCCAGATGTTCCAGACTGTAATTGGATGTAAAAAACACTGGCAGCTTTTCCATCATGCGATATTGTAAAATAGACCCTAAGATCTCGTCCCGAAACCAAGCTGATTGTGTTTCAGCACCAATATCATCTAGCATTAGCACATCCGCTTTTTTAAAGTAATTTATCTTTTCATTTATCGAATCATCTTTTATTGAGCTTTTAATTTCCCGAACAAATTCAGGCATATAAATTAACATAGATGATATATTATATTCTTTTAATGCGTTTGCCAGCGCACCAAGCAGGTATGTTTTTCCAACACCAAACGGTCCGTAAAAGTAAATACCTTTTGAAGGCAGCCCTGATTTCGTTTGTTCTAAAAAAAGGAGTAATTGTCTGATTCCACTACCTCTTTCAGCATCATGATCAATATCGTCTATAGCTGCATTTAATATTTCTTTTGGCATATACAAACTTTCGATTAGCTGCTGCTGTTGCTGTTGTTTTTCATGATCCAGTCGAAGGTGGCACTTTTCATATGATAGATGAATCTCATTATCTTTAACATGTAAAACAGGCGAATATCCTTGTAGCATATTTTGACATTGGTCAAAGGATTTACACTTATCACACTGCTTAGATTGAGATTTATATTCATATAGCTTTATCAAATTTTTTTCAACTTCTTTTTCCGGCAATGTTGGATGATATGACAAAAATTCTTTTATTTCAGGGTCATTTAATACTTCCTGTTTGATACGTATATAGTTTTCTTTAAAGTTTTTATTTTCTTGCATCCATTTTTTTAATTCCGATTGTACCGGCTTCATTTTTATCATCCTTATAAATGATTATTCTTCTTTTTAGAGTACTTTCGCAATAGTGTTGCTGTTTCTTCCCATTCTTGTTGTGAATCTGTATTATCTTGAGTTGAGTTTGTCTGTTGCTTCTTCTTTTTCCGTTCTTTAAACCAATCAGGAACAACTTCATTAGACTGGGGCTTTTTATAGTTTGGTTTATTTGCTTTCCCTTTTTGATATCGGTCCTTCTCACTCTTTGCGAATGCCATAGCTTCTTTTGCTGTCTTCAGATTAGCACGTGACCAATGGCTTGCTATCTTTTCTAAATACGCTCTTGAGAGTTTCATATTTGATTGCAGCAATACGTAGTGGATAAGTACATTCATAACTGGAGAAGGCAGTCCTTGAGTTGTCATTACTTCACGAATCACCTTCATATCCTGAGCGGATGCCTGCCCGCCACTTGATAAATCCTCAAGTAGCTGTTTTGGTGATATTTTTTCCAATTCGATAATAAGCTGCTCTTCTTTCGTAGTTGGATTACTAACCGGTTTTTCATTTATTGGATGTTCTTCTTTTTCAGTAAGCTTAATATTTATTTGATTGTGTTTGTTCTTAAATAAGTCATGACAAGCTTCTTTAAACTCATTACGATTAAGTGTATTTTCATCAGTCAGCGCCCATAACACAGATTTTTCTACTTCATATGTTGCTAAATCATATAAAGTCATCATTTGGGAGATTAATTTTTTGTTAGCCGGAGTCAACACTCTATTTGCTGGGATCATACGCTGCTTTAGCATTTGTTCCATCCAAGTAAAATCAATTGCAGCAGAATCTGTAATCGATTCATGCTGATCTTTAGCCACTTCCATCCCTTCAAGATAAGGTTGAAATGTTTGGAATACTTCACTGAAGGAGGCAGTTATGTTAGTCCCTTCTCTTTTTTCATGTTGAGTATAGTGTTCCTTCAGTAATTCGAATTTAGTTTCACCAATATGATGATATAGTAATTGGGCCAGCATTTCATCCGTAAAAAAATTTGCTGGTGAAAACGGACTTTGTAACTCATATATATATGAATTTTGTTCATCTGTTTGATTCTGATATGTCTTAAGCAGTCCAATTCCCTCAAGTTTTAACCTTGCCCGATAAATGTCATCTAATGGTAAATTCATATAGTTCATTATTGTATGATGTGTTTGTACTGATTCATGTTGAAATTCAAGTTCATTCATTAGGGTTTGATATAACGAATATGCTTGAATACCAATTAAAGGTTGGTACAAGTGAGTTAACGATTTTGCATAATCAACTGGCAAATTCCCTTTAAACAAAACACGATAGCCTTCGATTGGCAAAATTTTTCCAATATGATTCATTATTCTAACCCTTTCTTTGTTCCAAACATAATACTGAATTGGTTTTTCAAGTGTTATTCTTATCTGTTTTAATTAAGTCTTTTAATTCATCCAAAAAAACAGTTAAATCCTTAAACTGTCGATAAACTGATGCAAATCGAACATAAGCTACTTCATCAACTTCTGAAAGTCGGTCCATAACCATTTCACCTATTTCTTTACTATCAATTTCTGATACACCAGTATTACGCAATTCCTTTTCAACATCGATGGCAAGTTCTTCAATTTTTTCAAGAGGAACTGGACGTTTTTCACATGCTTTTATTAAGCCTCGTATTAATTTTTCTCGGCTATATTCCTGTCTTGTACCATCTTTTTTCACAACAATTAATGGGACCTCTTCAATCCGTTCAAATGTTGTGAAACGAAACCCGCACTTTTCACATTCTCTGCGTCTGCGGATCGAACGAGCCTCTTCAATTGGCCGCGAATCCAAGACCTTCGTACTTTTATAGTGGCAATTTGAACATCTCATGCGGTTCAACCCCATTCATTTTCTGCTATCGCCTATTATTAATTATAGGTAGCTCTTTATTTACTTGTTGATATAGTCGCTGGATAATTTTTGTACTATAACCTAAATCAAACGGAAATACTGACTCTGTTGTAACTGAAAAATCAATAGCTGTCTGGTAAGGTCTAACCATAATCACAGTTGCAACAACAAATGCTTTTTTTCCTTTAACAATAGTGGCACTAACTTCACCGTGATCCTTGGAAATAGCGTTAATATTATAGCTTTCGTTATTATTAAAATAATTCTCCAACAAGCTTAACCCTTTGTCTTTTGTAGTTTTATAGTAATGTGTTTGGAGGGTCTGATCAATATGATTCTCACTGGTTTCAGCATGATTACTAAAGTATTTCGCAGTCTTTTGTCTGAACGACATTCGTACACCCCATCCGAAAAATAATACATATGTATAACTTCTTATCGTACACTATATATCTATTTATTTTAACATGTTTTTTGTAAATCGACTAATTATAGAAAACTTGGCTTATCGCCTTGCCTAAATGGTGAAAGCCTTGGTTGCAGATATGCAGTAAGAAAAGATTTATACTTTTGTATGAAAAAACTCTCTGGATTGATTACAAATTCATTTCATAATAAATGGCGGATGAACGGGGTATTCTTTAACTATTACAAAAGGTTAATGGAATCTAACAAATACCTCTCTAATTCTAATTCGATTACGGAATTCATTTTCTTGATCGATGGGGGTGCACATTCAGCAGCCATGTTTATTTCTTAACTGCGAAAAAAGGATTAACCAATAATTCTGGTCAACCCCTTCTGCTCATTCTGTTTATAATATCTTTTGAAATGGTTGTACCTTAACAGGTCCCTTACCCCTTTTAACTTCAACCTGTTCAAATGTTTTTGCCTCTAATGCATTTATAATATATTCAACAGCTACATTTGGATCAATTGTATTACTGCATGTATAAACATCAATACTTGCATAGCCATGCTCAGGAAAGCTGTGGATTGTTAAATGTGATTCTGCAATTATAACTACCCCGCTAACCCCATGTGGTGCAAACTTATGGAAAGCTACTTCGCGTATTTCTGCTCCAGCATTTAAAGCTGCATCAACGAAGATTTGCTCGATTTGACTTATACTATTTAAAATATCTATATTACACTTCCATAATTCAGCAATAACATGTCTTCCCATTGTATCCATTTAAAGATTCCACCTTAATATAAGTTGAGTGTCTTCTATCTGCAGCTATAATTCCGCTACTGAGGGAAGTTAGTCCAATAAGATTATAACCCTTTAAGCAGGTATCATTTAATATAGAAGTCATGAGAAATTATAAACTTATTTTAATGTACTTGCAATATATTAAGAAATTTTCATTTCTAGTTTATTGATATTATTCCCAACATATTTGGTGAGATCTATGACTCGCTTTGAGTAACCCCATTCATTATCATACCAAGCTAAGACCTTAATCTTGTTATCTTCCATTACCATTGTCGATAAGCCATCGATAATTGCAGAATACTCCGATGATGTGTAATCAATTGAAACAAGTGGTTCATCACTATATTTTATAATTCCTGCAAGCTCATTCTTAGCAGCTTTCCTGAATACGTTATTAACTTCTTCGATTGATACTGACTCTTCTACATCAATAACCAAGTCGATTAATGAAACATTTGGTGTTGGTACTCGTAGTGCCATACCATGCAGCTTACCATTCATATTAGGTATTACTTCACCTAAAGCCTTAGCTGCGCCTGTTGAGGTTGGAATAATGGATTGTGTACAACCTCTAGCCCGTCTTAAATCTTTGTGCGGATTGTCTAAATTCTGTTGATCATTAGTGAACGCATGAACAGTTGTCATTAAGCCGTTTATAATTGAAAAGTTATCATCTAATAGCTTCACTACTGGTGCAAGACAATTAGTCGTGCATGAGGCATTGGAGATCACGTTATCCTGTTCTGGATTATATGTGGTCTCATTCACACCCATTACAATTGTTTTGTCAACTTGTTTTCCAGGTGCCGTTATGACAACCTTCTTGGCTCCTGCCTGTAAATGTAAGCCAGCATCTTCTTTTGTTTTAAATTTTCCTGTTGCTTCTACAACTACATCGATATCATATTCTTTCCACGGTAATTTCTCGGGTTCACGTGCACTTGTTAAGGAAATTTCTTTCCCATCAACTTCCAAACTTCCTTGAAGCGCTTTCACTTCTCTGTCAAAAATACCATGAACACTATCATACTTTATCAAATGTGCAAGTGTTTCTGGAGGATAACTTGCATTTACTGCGACAACCTCTATCTGATTATCTTTAATAGCTTGACGAAAGACCATACGTCCAATTCGTCCAAATCCGTTAATTGCAATTCGGGTTTTACTCATTTGTAGTCCTCCTATATATGTTATACTCTTTTAGTTTTTTATCATAAATAGTATAACATAATTATATGAAAATGTGCTCAAAAGTTGATAAAAGCCCAGGAAAAATTATTCCTAGGCTTCTTTAGCTTCATTTACATTCCATTTTTTTAGCAGGTCTTCCAGCTGCCGATATGACTCTTGCTTTGTTCCATTGTTGTCAATAACAGCATCGGCAAGGTTTGCTTTCTCTTTAACAGAAATCTGAGCATTAATCCGCTGATATGCCTCATCCTCTGAATATTCATCACGATCCATTAGACGTTGCACTTGAACTTCCTCATCCACGTAAACAACAACTGTTTTATCGACAAAATCAGTTAATTTGCTTTCAAACAGCAATGGAATATCAAGTACAACACATTCCGCCCCAGATTCTATATAGCCATCTCTTCTTACCAACATCTTCTCTCTGACTGCAGGATGTACAATACCATTTAATTGTTTACGTTTTGATTCATCATTAAAGATAATATTTCCTAATTTTTTTCGATCTATCGCCTTATCTTCACGCAAAATTTCCTGTCCAAATGTCTCTACGATTTGCTCATAAGCTTTCTCTCCTGGCATTACAACTTCACGTGATAGTTTATCTGCGTCAACTACTGGAATATTAAAATCGTCGAACATTAATGATATCGTGCTTTTTCCACTTGCTATACTTCCAGTCAAACCGAGTACTAGTGCCATTGCTATACCTCACTTAATTTTTTGGCAGGATATACAAACGTGTGTACCACGTCCGCCGATTTTCATTTTTACAATTGGCTTACCGCAATTTTTACATGGCTGATTTTCTTGCCCATAAACAAATAGTTCTTGTTGAAACATCCCCATTTCGCCTTGTCCATTAACATAGGAACGAATTGTTGTTCCACCCTGGCCAACTGCATCTCTAAGTGTGATTATTGCTTGTTCTTGTATTACTTTCACTTCTCTTTTCGTTAACCTGCTTGCCTTTTTCAATGGGTGAATATTTGCTCTGAACAGTGTTTCATCAACATAAATATTCCCTAAACCAGCAACAATACTTTGGTCCAATAACACCGCTTTAATAACGCGTTCAGTTTTCTTAAGTTTTTTATAAAAATAATCAAGTGTAAATTCTTCATCAAAAGGGTCAGGTCCTAACTGATTCAATGGTTTATGATTGAATTCGTCACCTTTATTAAAAACATGCAAAGTTCCAAATTTACGCACATCATTATAGCGAAGCTCTTCCCCATCCGTAAAGCTAAACACAACGTGTGTATGCTTTTTCATTGGTTCTTGATATGGGTGGACACTGTACTTTCCTTCCATTCTTAAATGAGAGATAAGCACAGATTCATCCAGCTGAAATAATAAAAACTTTCCTTTACGTTTTATGTCATGAATTGTTTGCCCAGATACTATATGCTTGAATTGCTCCGTATCATCAGGCCTTTTTATAATATTTGGCCATAGCACGGAGACATCTGCAATGGTTTTATTGATAACAAATCGTTTTAATGTTTTTTTTATTGTTTCGACTTCTGGTAATTCCGGCATGTTCCTGATTCTCCTTATTTTGCATCAAACCAGCTATCACCATATTCATAATCCACCTTCAGCGGGACAGACAATTCTATAGTATTTTCCATTATAGCTGGGACTATTTCTTTTAGTTTTTCAATTTCGCTCTTTGGTGCTTCTATAATTAATTCATCATGTACTTGTAATATTATACGTGCTTCCAATTTATCGTCCATTAGCTTTTGGTATAAATCAATCATTGCTTTCTTAATAATATCTGCCGCACTGCCCTGGATGGGTGTGTTCATTGCCGTCCGTTCAGCGAAAGAACGCAGATTAAAATTTCTGCTCGTTATTTCTGGCAGATATCTTCTGCGCATCATGAATGTTGTAACATAGCCCTGATGCTTTGCTTCCTGAACAATTTCATCCATATATTTTCTTACACCTGGATAACTTTCAAAATAACGCTCAATAAACTGTTTCGCTTCCTTACGTGTGATACCCAAACTCTGAGAAAGTCCATAATCACTTATTCCATAAACAATACCAAAGTTTACAGCCTTGGCTTGTCTGCGCATATTTGATGTCACATCATCCTTTTCCACATGAAAAACATCCATCGCAGTTTGAGTATGGATATCAATATCGTTTTTAAACGCAGCAACTAATTTTTCGTCTTTTGCAATATGTGCAAGCACACGTAACTCAATTTGCGAGTAGTCAGCTGCAAACATTATCCAGTCCTCTTTTGCAGGTATAAATGCCTGGCGAATTTTACGCCCTTCCTCCAACCGGATCGGAATGTTTTGCAGATTTGGATCAATTGAGCTCAATCTTCCTGTTTGTGTTAATGCTTGATTGAACCGGGTATGAATTTTATTACTATCACGATCCACCACTTTTAATAGTCCTTCAATATAGGTAGATTGAAGTTTACCAAGCTGTCTATATAAAAGAAGTTTTGGAATAATTTCATGTTCCGATTCCAATTGTTCCAGGACATCTGCCGCAGTAGAATAACCTGTTTTAGTCTTTTTGATTACTGGCAGTTCCAGTTTTTCAAATAGAATAGGACCTAATTGTTTGGGCGAATTTAGATTAAATTCTTCACCCGCAAGTTCATGAACCTCTTTCTCAATATTTTTCAAGCGTTCTTTAAGCGAAACTCCCATAGCCTCAAGTCTTTCTATATCAACCTGGACACCAGTATGCTCCATCTCACCTAAAATCAATGCTAACGGCATCTCCAATTCTTTAAGTAGCTCAAATTGCTCGTTAGCTTTTAGTTGTTCTTCCATTTTATCTTTTACATTAAACAGTAAATTTGTTTTGCGGACAACATGTTCTGCCAATACATCCTGTTCCGGCACTTTCATTTTTGCACCTTTTCCGTATACTTCTTCATCAAATGAGACATCCGTTTCACCAGTTCGATGACCAATAGCAGGAATATCATGGTTATTTTCGGATGGATTGAGCAAGTATGATGTCAGCAGCATATCAAAGGAAATTCCCTTAATATGTATACCCTCGTTCAGTAAAGCAACCAATGTTTTCTTAGCGTCGAAGACTATTTTAGATTTTGTTATATCCTCGGCCCATTCTTTAAACACTTTTGAGTTCAACGCTACACCTGTTGGTATAAAATAGGCATTTGAACCATTAACTAACCCGAATCCTTCAATTGGGGCTTGGTGATAATTCTCCTTTAGCATTTCCACTACCAATGCCGCATTTTTCTCAGTAAAAATTTCTTCCGTTACCTCGTTAAGAATGGTGTAGTTAATTTCACTAAGCCCTTGGGAATTATCATTTTCTTCAGCAGAATCACCAGTAAGTCTAGTTAACAGAGAAAGAAAACCCAAATCTTTAAAAATGCCACTTACATCTGATTGCTGATATCCTTCGTATGTAAGGTCATCGGTTGAAATTTTTATCGGAGAATCACAATTGATTGTAACAAGCTCTTTACTCATAAATGCTTCAGATTTATGGTCGACTAGTTTTTCTTTTAACTTCTTTCCACTTACTTCATCCACATGTTCATAAACATTTTCAAGTGTGTGGTATTGCTTGATTAGTTTTGTTGCTGTCTTTTGACCAACACCTGGAACACCTGGAATATTATCTGAACTATCACCCATTAATGCTTTAAGATCTATAATTTGATCTGGGTTTATTTCCATCTTTTCTTTCATAAACGATGGTGTATAAGATTCAACGTCACTTAGCCCTTTTTTCGTAAGGCTAACAGTAACTTCATCTGATACTAGCTGTAACAAATCCTTATCACCAGAAATAACCGTTACATCCCATTTATTGTTCTTACCCTGTTTTGAAAGTGTTCCAATAATATCGTCCGCTTCATATTGATCCAACTGATAATGCGCAATCTGAAAAGCGTCCAGTACTTCTTTTAATACAGGAAACTGTTCTGATAACTCAGGTGGAGTTTTTTGCCGGCCACCTTTGTATTCTTTATACGTCTCGTGGCGAAACGTTGTCTTTCCTGCATCAAACGCAACTAACATATGTGTTGGCTTCTCATCCTCAAGAATTTTAAGCAACATTGTTGTAAATCCATAAACAGCATTTGTATAGACACCTTTATCATTATTTAATAATGGTAATGCAAAAAAGGCACGATATATAATGCTATTTCCATCAATTAAGACAAGTTTATTTGACATAGTAATCCTCCAATCATACCGTGAAATCACTAAACACATTTTACCATGGTACGAGCCTAAATGAAAAAGTTACATCCGTTTCCTCATTTCATTCACTTCATCTTCCAATTTGCGAATTCGCTTCTGCATATTATATATAACAGGCAAGTATGCAATAACTATTATAATGATAACACCAATATTACTTATGTCCATTTAACATTCTCCTTCACGAGTCACTTTATGACAATAGTACAACAAATAAAAAACCTGTTTAAGGCCCGGAATAGCTTCAATTTAATAGGTACAAAAGCGCAAGCGCCTGTTCAGCGCCGTATGGACTGCGCTCAGCGCTGCGGGTGGGTCGACGTTGCCGCGCAAAGCGGCGGTCTTAGTCGATCTTCCTTTTCCCTGAGATAAAGGATACACGAAGAGCGTAAGCTGCCCCACAGGACGTGGGGTAGTTCGACGTTGCCACAGGATGTGGTGGTTTTAGTCGAAATCCTTTATTTTTTATCGTAGACACGGGGAGGGAAGTCCAGTTATCCACAGCACTTAAATTTTATAATTTCCTATATAGTAAAAAGTTGCCCCATCTATTTTAAGGGGCAGCTGATGTTACTTTGGCAAATATACCCGAAAAGTTGAACCATTATTCGGTTCACTATCTACTGAAACTTTCCCCTCATGCACTTCAACAATATGCTTAACGATAGCTAGCCCTAATCCAGTTCCACCTGTATTTCTGCTACGTGCTTTGTCAACACGATAAAAGCGCTCAAATAACCTTGGAATAGCTTCCTGATCAATCCCAATACCTGTATCTGACACCTGAATCTGGACTTCATCTTCCGTATCAGTAACCGTTAACTTTACTTCGCCATCTTCAGACGTGTAGCTTATAGCATTTGTAAGCAAGTTAATTACTACTTGCTTAACCCTTTCTTTGTCAGCTTGTAATGAGATACTTTCACCTACTTCAGCTGTTAAGGAAATACCCTTTTGTTCAGCAGATTGTCTTATAATAGGTAATACCTCATCAACTAAATCATTCATATTAAGGGTTGATCGAACTAACTTAAATTCATCTTTTTCTAGTCTTGATAAAGTTAATAAGTCTTCTATCAATCCCTGAAGTCTCGTACTTTCGTCGTTAATGATAGTTAAGAAATTCTTTAGAGTTTCACTATCATTCATCGCACCATCCAGTAATGTTTCAGCAAAACCCTTAATTGAGGTGATCGGTGTTTTGAG
This sequence comes from Virgibacillus litoralis, assembly GCF_017873675.1. Classification (GTDB taxonomy): domain Bacteria; phylum Bacillota; class Bacilli; order Bacillales; family Amphibacillaceae; genus Lentibacillus; species Lentibacillus litoralis. The sequence continues at coordinate 210,996 of NZ_JAGGKK010000002.1, forward strand.
TTCATGCGATACATTTGCAACAAAATCTTTTCGCATTAATTCGAGCTTTTTCAAATGTGTTATATCATATAACACTAGAACAGCACCTTTTAACATGTTGCGTTCGTTAAATATTGGCGCACCTACAATTTCTATGTATTTTTTATCTACTTCAATTATTTGGGTAAACGATTCCTTTACATTTTTTTCATACAAAAAAGTTTGCTGTACAGTTTGATGAATTTTCTCGTTATCCAGTACTTCATAATACAGGAATCCATTATAATCATGGGGAACTCCGCCGAACATCGAGATGAATTTCCTGTTAACTAAGTGAATATACCCTTTTTCATCAAGTAATACCAGTCCACTCTGTGTATTATCGATGACAGTGGATAATTGTTTTTCCTGCATTTGCTCCTGAATGGCAAATTCACTTAGGTTCCTTGCTAATATATTAATCTTATTACTGAGTTCTGCGACACTGCCACTTGAAGTATGATGAATACGTGCACGGTAATTCCCTTTTACGAGTTCATCAATGGTATTGGATGCCTTTTTTATTGGTTTCATATATTTGTCATAAACATGAAGCATTATTAACAATAGGATAATATATTCTACTGTTAAGATAGAGCCAAGAATAATATATTCATTTGTAAGTTGACTTAAAATAGCCCCCGAAACAAAAACAAGTATTAGAAGTCCCATAATGTATGCAAATAAAGGTCTTGAAAATATAACTTTCATTACTTCGGTTCCTCCAATTTGTATCCCAGACCCCGAACTGTTTTAATATAAATTGGTTTTTTTGTGTCTGGTTCAATCTTTTCACGTAAATGACTTACATGAACATCGACAATCCGTGTATCCCCAACAAAGTCATAGTTCCACACTGCACTTAATAGCTGGTCTCTTGATAAAACTTTATCTTTATGTGCAGCAAGATAATGCAAAAGTTCAAATTCTTTCCTGGTAAATGTTAACGTAGTACCATTCATTTCTGCCTCATAACGATCAGGATATATAAATAATTCTCCAATCCGTATTGAAGCAAAATCAGTCTCTGCGGATTTTTGTGATCGTCTTAAGATAGCCTTGATACGAGCTACAACTTCTTTTGGACTAAATGGTTTTGTAAGGTAATCATCTGCACCCAATTCCAAACCTAAAACCTTATCAAATTCGTCATCCTTTGCCGTTAGCATTAGAATGGGTGTATCAATTTTATTATTACGTAAGTGTCTGCAGACGTCTATTCCGTCCATTTCCGGAAGCATTAAGTCCAGCAGAATAAGATCATAACTAAATTCCTTTGCTTTTTGAATAGCTTGCAGCCCATCATATGCTACATCTACTTCAAAGCCTGCTTGCTCCACATTAAATTTTAATAGCGTAACGATTGATGCTTCGTCATCGACAATAAGAATTTTTTTCCTCATCAATAGTCCCCATTTCTATAAAACGTATGATACTTTAATCATACATTGAACTGACAACAATGTGAATAACTTAGCATGTAAAGAATAATTTACAAAGAGCTGTATTTTCATCAAGTTCGATATTCTATTTGATTTTCTGAATAGGATCCCTATAAATATTTTTGCGTGAAATATCCTTTTCTTGTCGATAAAGTTTAGCCATTAGTTATTTAGAAAAATCCTTTATACTTTGAAGTGCAAGCCTAAAATGTGTCTAGTTCCTGAGCTGCACTTATGCAGTAAGAAAGTATTTGTATATTTTAAACTGCAAAAAAATACTACCACTTCATTAGTGATAGTATTTACCTGGTTAAAAGAAATTTTCAAGAGAAGCACCTGTTATGGATTCAGGCTCATATGCCGGACATACGTGAAGCTTGCCATGTAAAATTTTATCACCTTCAGTATCATAGCCTACTACAGATAATGTTATTTGATGATTTTCCTTATCAATTGCAATAATTTCTAGAGAGATTTTAATCTCCGAGTAATGAAAAACAGGTTTTGGAAATGTCATTTCATGCTGTGTTATATGACTCCCTGGCCCAGGTAGATGCATTGACACAATGGAAGATACCGCTCCAAATAACATAACTGATGGTACGATTGGCTGTTGATAAGCTGTTTGTGATGCATAATCATGTTGGATGTATAATGGATTTGCATCGTTTGTTAATCCTAAATATAATAGCAGATCTCTATCTTCTATAATTTGTGTTGCTGTGTAGGAGTCACCAATTTGTAAATCCTTAATTTTCTTGCCAAGTTTTCTCTTTTTACCAATCACGTCATCACCCCCCATAAATGTAAGCGTTTTCTATTATATCAAAAAAAGGAAGTTAACACCATACCTATTACTTTCCTTAACTGCTAAAAAAACTTCTTTTTACCTTATACACACGTAAAAAGAAGCTTTTATCAAGGATTATTTTAATGTATTAAGTACACTTTTAACTGATTCTGCTGATTTATCCAATGCAGACTTTTCTTCTTCAGTTAAGTCTAACTCAATGATTTCTTCAATTCCATTACCACCTAATATCGTTGGTACGCCAAGATAAATATCTTTATAACCATATTCACCTTCTAAATATGCTATTGATGGGAGTACACGACGTTGATCTTTCAGGATCGCTTCAGCCATTACAGTTAAAGAAGCAGCTGGTGCATAATATGCACTGCCATTACCCAGTAGGCCAACTATCTCACCGCCGCCTTTACGAGTACGTGCAACTATTTCATCAAGACGCTCTTTTGAAATTAATTTTTCTAATGGAATTCCACCGGCATAGGAATAACGGATTAATGGAACCATGTCATCTCCATGGCCACCAAGAACAAAGCCTGTTATATCTTTTACAGAAAGGTTAAGTTCTTCTGCAACAAAAGTGCGAAAACGACCAGTATCAAGCACACCTGATTGACCAATAACGCGTTCTTTAGGAAAACCAGATTCCTTGAATGCTGTATATGTCATCGCATCGACAGGGTTTGATAGTACAACAATAATGGATTCTGGAGCATATTTTGCAATATCACTAGCGACAGTCTTCATAATTTTAGCATTTGTATTTACCAAATCATCACGGCTCATACCAGGTTTTCGAGCGATACCTGCTGTAATGATTACAAGATCTGAGTCTTTTGTTTCTTCATAATTTGCAGTGCCAGTAATCTTTGCATCAAAGCCTTGCACAGGACTTGCTTCAAGCATGTCTAGCGCTTTACCTTTTGTTGGATCTTCCATATCCGGAATATCGACCAAAACTACGTCTCCAAGTTCCTTTTGAGCCATCATTAAAGCGGTAGTAGCTCCAGTAAAGCCAGAGCCGATAACAGAAATCTTTTTACGTTTGATAGCCATCATTATACCCCTTCCAATAAGAAATTTATAATTTAGTTGCACTTATCCAGCATAAAAGTAGTATTACTCTCACAACTGCCAAATCTATAAACTGCGAACTATCCAATAGCCGTACCCGGTCACTAAATATCTGACCGGGTACTTCCACTATTGTTATTAGTCCATATTTTTAATTAGTTCATCGCCGAATTCAGATGTTTTAACTTCTTTTGCACCGTCCATCATTCTGGCGAAATCATATGTTACAACTTTTGAACCAATGGTTTTATCCATTGCTTTTGTAATAAGATCTGCAGCTTCTCTCCATTCAAGATGTTCAAGCATTAATACAGCCGAAAGAATAACCGAGGATGGATTAACTTTATCCATTCCTGCATATTTCGGTGCAGTACCATGTGTTGCTTCAAAAATTGCATGACCAGTATCATAGTTGATGTTTGCTCCTGGAGCAATTCCAATTCCGCCAACCTGTGCTGCTAAAGCATCAGAAATATAGTCACCATTAAGATTCATTGTAGCAACAACATCAAATTCTTTAGGACGAGTTAGGATTTGTTGAAGGAATATATCAGCAATAGCGTCTTTTACAAGCAATCTTCCTGCAGCTACGGCTTCATCCTGTGCTTTATTCGCTGCATCCTTACCATCTTTTTCAACAATACGGTCATATTCAGCCCAAGTAAATACTTTATCACCATATTCTTGTTCTGCAACTTCATAACCCCAAGCCTTAAATGCACCTTCAGTATATTTCATGATGTTACCTTTATGTACTAAAGTCACACTTTTACGTCCCTCGTTTAAAGCATACTCAATGCTTGAACGTACTAAACGCTTTGTTCCTTCTTCAGATACTGGTTTCACACCAATTCCTGAAGTTTCTGGAAAGCGGATATTGTTAACATCCATCTCGTTTTTCAAAAAGTCAATTACTTTTTTTGCTTCTGCAGACCCTTTTTGCCACTCAATGCCAGCATAAATGTCCTCTGTATTTTCACGAAAAATGACCATGTCAACATCTTCAGGACGTTTAACTGGTGATGGAACACCGTCGAAATAGCGAACGGGACGTAAACAAGTGAATAAATCCAATTCCTGACGCAAAGCAACGTTTAACGAACGAATTCCGCCGCCGATTGGTGTTGTAAGTGGTCCTTTAATTGCAATTTTATATTTATCAATCATGTCAAGTGTGTCCTGTGGAAGCCATTCGCCAGTTTTATCGTAAGCTTTTTGACCGGCATATACTTCAGTCCACTCAATTTCTTTTTCACCGTTATACGCTTTCTTAACGGATGCTTCGATTACTTTACGTGCTGCAGCCCAGATATCCGGTCCAGTACCGTCACCCTCAATAAATGGAACAATTGGGCGGTTCGGAACATTCATCTTTCCATTCTCAACTGTAATTTTTTCTCCTTGTGTCATAAAAAAATACCTCCTAGTCATCTTCATACATGATTATTTTATCATAAATAAGCTTTGTCATGGTAATAGCCGATTTGAGTTGCGATCTGTATGATACAGAACTAACATGTGGCGTTCACATACAAGCCCTTATCTCTATCAAGTTCTAGCGATCTTCAATCGGTTTGTAATCTTGTGTTTTTGGACCAACATATTCAGCTCGCGGGCGGATTAAACGGTTGTTATCATACTGTTCAAGAATATGAGCTAACCATCCGGAAACTCGGCTTGTAGCAAAAATTGGTGTGAATAAATCATGGTCAATACCCAGGCTATGGTAAACAGAAGCTGAATAAAAATCAACATTTGCCGGGAGACCTTTTTCTTCTTTAATGAAGTCTTCAATTTTTACAGACATATTATACCATTTTGACTGTCCACTTGTTTTTGTTAATTCTTTTGACATACGTTTCAAGTGTTTCGCTCTTGGGTCACCATTCTTATACACCCGATGTCCCATTCCCATTATTTTTTCTTTGTTTGCTATTTTTTCTTTAATATGCGGAATTGCGTTTTCCTCTTCGCCGATATCAGTTAACATTTTCATAACTCGCTCATTGGCACCACCATGCAATGGTCCTTTTAATGCGCCAATTGCAGCTGTTACACCAGAATAAATATCTGATAATGTTGCTACACATACTCTTGCTGTAAATGTAGAAGCATTTAGTTCATGATCAGCATGAAGTACTAAAGCTTTATTGATTGCTTCTACTTCAACATCTTTTGCTTCTTCACCATTTAACATGTACAAGAAGTTAGCCGCAAAGCCTAAATCTTTTTTAGGTTTAACTGGTTCTTTTCCTTGACGGATACGAGCAAACGCAGTAACGATGGTAGCGATTTTAGCTTGCAGACGCAGTGCTTTTCGTTTATTTGCTGCTTCCTCCATCACATCAGACTCTTCATCATATAAGCCAAGTATTGATACCGCAGTACGCAGTGCAGCCATTGGATGAACTGTTGACAAATCATATGAACGCAAATGATCGATAACAGCTTCAGGCAGCTCCATATTAGATGCTAATTCAGCTTTAAAAGTGTCAAGCTCTGACTTTGTTGGTAGCTTTAGATTCCATAACAAATAAACTACCTCTTCAAAACTTGAGTTCTCTGCTAAATCGTCAATTCTATAACCAACATATGTTAGTTGGTCATCGATAATAGAACTAACCGACGACTGAGTTGCGACAACTCCTTCAAGCCCTTTAGTGGTTGTCATAACAAACCCTCTCCTTTTTCTATTAAATATTCACTAATTTAGGATAAATTAACTATTAATTACATTTGACAATATTCTTACAATATAACATTGTCATCCCCATGAACAATTATAAAGTATTATGAACTCAATGTGAATTGAAACCGGTTAAATTCGCCAATATTTTTATTTTAAGCAAACGATATAACAGCCCCTTATTCTGCTTTAATACTTTAATTAACTGTTCTATGTCTATTTTTTCATTCTTTATCATATGTAACATAGTAAACGAATGAATTGATGTATATGGAGGGTTTGAATTGTACAAGCATAAACTTTATCAGCTATTAAGGTTCTTCATAGTGATTTTTACCTTTGCAGCTATATATTTTATCCTCCAATTAACAGTTCCATCTTTTTATCCATTTCTCCTCGCCATCGTACTATCACTAATTATGAATCCGTTCGTAACATTTTTGGAAGAAAGAATAAGGATACCACGTGTCATTGCTACACTTATGGTAATGGCTGTTGCCTTTTTGATTTTGATTGGACTTTTAATATTTATTATTACGGAATTAATCCAAGGAACAACATACTTAGCAGAAAATATTCCAACTCACTTTCGCACATTTATTTTTATTATGGAGGATCTAATAAATGAATACCTCTTACCTTTATATCATAAACTTACTTCATTTTTTCATACATTAAATCCCACTCAGCAGGAGACCATTAGTACTAATCTAAAGCAGATTATTAATAAGCTTGCTTCGTTGGGAACAAATTTCCTGCAGAATATATTATTACAGATTCCATTGACATTAACTTTATTGCCTGGATCAATTACTTTATTTATATTTACTTTAATTGCAACTTTTATCATCACAAACGATTGGAACAATCTTGTTCAATTATTTAAAAAAATGATACCCGAAACTGTGCATGAAACTAGCATGAACATATGGAATCATTTGCAAAAAGCTATGTTTGGATTTTTGAAAGCACAATTATTACTCATCTCGATAACAGCCTTCATCATTTTTATTGGACTGGTTATTTTCAAAGTTGAATATGCATTAACAATTACTTTAATTGCTGCACTTGCTGATATTCTCCCACTCGTTGGTACTGGAATCATATTTATTCCATGGATTCTCTATCTATTTTTAACAGCAAACTACTCACTAACTATTTCAATAACAATTTTATATATGATTGTGGTAGTTCAACGGCAACTGTTCGAACCAAAAATATTATCCAGTAATATAGATTTAAATCCACTTGCAGCACTTGTAGCTTTATTTGCAGGCATACAAATTTGGGGTTTTTCAGGTTTATTTATCGGACCTATTCTATTAATTATTGGCAATGCTTTTTACCAAGCTGGCGTTTTTAATCAGATAGGGCAGTTTATAAAAGGTCCATGAATACTCCCACCACTTACTCGCCCTCCGGCTTCGCTGAAGTGGGGGTTTTTAACGTAACGTCTTGCAGAGACGCATAACGTTAGTGGGGTTGACACGTATGGCATCGCCATCTATAAAGCTTGCTTTGGATGTGTAGTACTCTTCTGTAGTTACTACTGTAATTCCATGTTTTTTCGCCTTATATGTAATCATGGGAGTCAGCATGGCGTTTGGGATACTTACAAAGTTCTGTTTGTTTCGTTTCCCATTCCTGTCTCTGGTCTTTGCCCTTCAGGTTCCTTGAAGATGGGGTACTCTTGACTAAGTAGATAGATTTTTCTACCATTTTCGGTAGATGATTTTTCCTTTGTTTATCCTATCTTTGAAGAATCGTTGAAGCATTAGCTTAAAAGGTCCTCTCGTAAACGGAAGCACCAGCGTAAATCCAACAGCATCTGTTATGAAGCCAGGTGAAAATAAAAAGACTGCTCCGACAAATATACAAATGCCATCTACAATTTCATGAGCCGGGACCTGACCATAGCTCATTGATTGCTGTGCGCGATTCCAAGTGTCAATTCCTTGATTCTTAGCAATTGTCACCCCTACAACACCGGTAAGTAAAATTAAGCCTACAACCCACCAAGGACCAATAATGCCGCCAATCCAAATAAACACTCCAATTTCCATCGCAGGTAAAATTAGAAGTGCCAGTAACAACCAACGCATAGATTTCACCCTTTCTTACATTCTATGTGTAGAAAAAGAAGGGATAATCCCTTCTTTTTCTACACTCTATTTCATTTAACTATAATAGATATGACCCGATTCGATTTCGCTCTTCGCATACCTTTTGATTTAAAGAAGATTGGCTAAGACCGTCCGCAATGTCAACAATGCGCGGTAACAGTCCAAACATCGCTTAATCGGTGTTTTAGCTTTAGAGTCTATAGTACACTTGCATGTCCTTTGTATATATCGCCTTTTGCACCGTCAATTGTAATATCTTCACCATCTTCAATTAGATTGAATACATCATTAACACCGACAATAACCGGAATTCCAAGACTTAATCCGACAACAGCAGCATGAGAAGTCAAACCGCCTTCCTGCGTCACAATTCCACTTGCTTTTTCAATTGCTTCCATCATGTCACGGTCTGTTCCATACGTTACAAGAATGTCATTTTCACTCAGTCTTTCTATGGCTTCTTTAGAATTCTTGGCAACAATTGCTTTTCCATATGCGTTACCACGTCCAATTCCTTGTCCTTTAGCCATAACATCACCTATCACATGCACTTTCATTAAGTTAGTTGTGCCACTTTCACCAACTGGAACACCTGCTGTAATAAGAACTCTGCTACCACGCTCAAAGAGGTTAGTACTTAATCCTCTATCAACTGCGATGTCCAGCATTTCATCAGTGGAGTGTGCTTTTTGTCCCATGATTGAATGAACACCCCAAACTAAGGCAAGTTGACGGTTAACTAAATCTGAAAAAGTAACTGCAACTATAGGTGATTTTGGACGATACTTTGAAATCATTCGAGCAGTATGCCCACTTTCTGTTGGGGTTATGATTGCACCAACAGACAAATTCATAGCTGTGTGTGTGACCGACTGACTAATTGCATCTGTTATAGTCATATCAACGGATTTTGAACGATTAGTTAATATCAATTTATGATCCAGACCAGACTCAGCCTTCAAAGCAATGTTACTCATTGTTTGAACAGATTCTACTGGATAATTTCCTGCAGCAGTTTCCCCTGACAACATGATTGCGTCAGTCCCATCAAAAATTGCATTGGCGACATCTGATGCCTCTGCACGAGTAGGTCTAGGATTACGCTCCATCGAATCAAGCATTTGTGTCGCAGTTATTACCGGTTTACCTGCTGTGTTACATTTCTTAATTAAGTCCTTTTGTACTAAAGGAACATCCTCAGGTGGTATTTCCACACCCAAGTCTCCACGAGCGACCATTAAGCCATCACTTACTTCAAGTATAGATTCTATATTGTCTACACCCTCTTGGTTTTCTATTTTAGGGATTATATGAATCTGTGTAGCATTATGCTTTTCCAATAACTCTCTTATTTCTAGAATATCTGACGGACGACGAACAAATGATGCCGCAATAAAATCTACACCCTGCTCAATTCCAAATTCAATATCCTGTGCATCTTTTTCTGTTATACCAGGTAAGTTTACGCTCACGTTTGGAACGTTTACCCCTTTTTTATTTTTTATCGTACCTGAATTCAATGGCTTCGTTTTAATTTCTTTATTTGAGTAGTCAATTTCTAGTACTTCCAACTCAATTAATCCATCATCCAAAAGTATTTTTGACCCAACATGCACATCATCAATCAGACCTTGGTAAGTAATTGAAAAACGTTCTGAATTACCTATTATTTCATCCATTGATACATAAACAGTTGTACCCTCAATTAACTCTGCTTCTCCATTTTCAAAAGAACCTGTTCTAATCTCCGGACCTTTTGTATCTAAAAGAATAGCAGTTGTTTTCCCCAGCTTTTCCGATGTCTCTTTAATATTTTTTATACGATGCCCATGTTCATCGTAATCACCATGGGAAAAATTCAGACGTGCAACATTCATTCCTGATTCAATCAATTGTTCTAGTGTTTCTGTCGACTCAGAAGCTGGTCCAATCGTACAAACAATCTTTGTTTTTCGCATTTTGTTTCCTCCTTTACAGTCGTTATATCGATAATTCTTTCGATAATTGGTACATATCATGATTAATTTTATGTTTTTCTGATAACACTCCTAAAATATCATGGTCGACAATCTGATTGTTTTGGATCCCGACCATTCTTCCACCTTTACCAGACAGTAATAAGTCCACTGCCATTGCACCAAGTCGGCTTGCCAAAACTCGGTCAGATGCTGTTGGGGATCCGCCGCGCTGAATATGACCTAAAACAGTTACTCTTGTTTCCAGATTCGTTTCCTCCTGGATACGTTTACCATATGCAAAGCCGCTGCCAACACCTTCAGCTAATATGATAATACTGTGTTTTTTGCCTCGTTCATGCCCACGATTTAGACGTAAGATTACATCTTGAAAGTCATCTGATTTTTCAGGAATAAGAATACTTTCGGCACCATCAGCAAGTCCGGCCCATAATGCCAAATCGCCTGCATCTCTGCCCATGACTTCAATAACATATGTACGTTCATGTGACGTTGCAGTATCACGTATCTTATCAATTGCTTCAATAATTGTATTTAATGCTGTGTCAAATCCAATCGTAAAATCCGTTCCAGAAATATCATTATCGATTGTGCCTGGAACACCTATACAAGGGTATCCTTTCTCACTTAACTTTTGAGCACCTCGAAAACTGCCGTCACCACCAATTACGATCAACCCTTCAATACCATGTTTCCTCAGCTGTTCAATACCTTTTTGTTGACCTTCATCAGTTTTAAATTCCTCACAACGTGCAGAACGTAATACAGTTCCTCCACGTTGGATTATATCACCCACAGACCCAACATCCATCTTTTCAATATTACCGTCTATAAGACCTTGAAAGCCATTTTTAACTCCATATATTTCCATATCATGAAAAATAGATTTTCTTACAACAGCACGAATTGCAGCATTCATTCCGGGTGCGTCACCACCACTTGTTAATACACCAATTTTCTTCATTATTTCACCCCATATCTTACTTGTTTATTTTAGAAAACTAAGCCTTAATAATGATAAGCCTTGCACTTATACAGATAAGCAAGTATTATACTTTCTTATCTGCTAAAGATAATTTGAAATATAGAAAATATCAATTATTTAAGCCATAACAATGACTAAAAGGTTGACAATTGTCAACCTCATTAATCGTCTATATCTCTTTATATTCACCAATTTGTTTATATTTTTCCCATCTCTTCTCAAGTAATTCATCCGACTGCAGTACACTTAATTCCTTAAGGGACTTCTCTAACACAAAATTGATATTTTCAGCCTGGAGCATTACATCACGATGTGCGCCACCCTTTGGCTCGTCAATAATCTGATCAATAACTCCCAGCTTCTTCAAATCATAGGAAGTAATTTTCATTGTTTCTGCTGCTTTCTTCGCAAGACCTGAATCCTTCCACAATAATGCGGCTGCCCCTTCAGGTGAAATAACCGAATATGTTGAGTTCTCAAGCATGTGGATATGATCTCCAACACCCAATCCCAACGCTCCGCCACTTCCACCTTCACCAATGACAATGCAAACAATTGGAACAGTAAGTCCAGCCATTTCCATTAAATTATGAGCAATTGCTTCACTCTGTCCACGCTCTTCCGCTGCTTTACCAGGATATGCTCCTTTTGTATCGATAAAACTAATAATCGGACGGTTAAACTTCTCTGCCTGACGCATATGTCTTAACGCTTTTCGGTATCCTTCAGGATGTGGCATTCCAAAATTCCGATGAATATTTTCTTTTGTTCCTTTTCCACGCTGGTGACCAATTACAGTCACAGGATTGCCTTGATAAAGTGCTATTCCAGAGACAATGGCAGCATCATCACCATATAAGCGATCGCCATGGAATTCTATGAAGTCAGTAAATATTTCCTCAATATAATCCAACGTTGTCGGCCTTTCCTGATGCCTTGCCATTTGTACTCGGTCCCACGGCTGCAGATTACCATAAATATCATTTTCCAATATTTCAAGCCGCTTCTCAAGTGTACTTATTTCATCTGTTAAATCTATTTCACTATCTTCTGTAAACCCTTTTAACTCAGCAATTTTTTCTTTAAGATTGACGATTGGCTTTTCAAAATCAAGCACTTGTTTCATGAGGTTTCTCCACCCTTTCCATGCATTTTAAGTAATGTGGTTAAGAGGGATTTCACTTCATGGCGATGAACAACTTTATCAAGCTGGCCATGCTTTAATAAAAATTCTGCAGTTTGAAAATCATCTGGAAGTTTTTCACGAATAGTTTGTTCAATGATTCGTCGACCGGCAAACCCTATTAAAGCTCCAGGTTCTGCGAAGTTATAATCACCCAATGAAGCAAAACTCGCGGAGACACCACCAGTAGTTGGGTGTGTCATAACCGAAATCATTAATCCTCCTGCTTCGGAAAATCGCTTAATCGCTATAGAAGTTTTTGTCATTTGCATAAGGCTTAGAACACCTTCCTGCATCCTGGCACCACCAGAAGCAGTAAAAATTATAAAAGGCAATGACTCTTCTTTAGCATTCTCAATTGCACGAGCAATTTTTTCGCCCATTACTGAGCCCATACTCCCCATTCGAAAACTAGCATCCATAACGCCGAAAACTGTAGGTTGTCCATCAATTGTGCCTTTACCAGTTACCACACCTTCATTAAGACCGGTTTTAATACGGTCTTTTTCTACTTTTTCCTCATATCCCGGAAATTCTAATGGGTTAGTTGTTGTCAATTGTTTGTCCCATTCTTCAAACGTACCCTCATCAAATAGACTTCCGATACGTTCCCAGGCTGTTAATGATTGATGATAATCACAATTAGGACAGACATTTAGGTTTTTTTGCATTTCTTTTCGATAATATATTTTATGACATCCACTGCATTTCTTCATTAATCCTTCTGGTACCTCGAGTTTACCTTGTTCACTCGGGATAGAAGCATATTTTTTTTTCTTCTTGCCAAAAAAATCCTTAAGCAAGGTGATTCCTCCTTTTCTAACAAACCCAGACAACAAGCAGGAAGTAAAACCTTCATGTCGTTTTCATATACTATAACGAACCACACCTGAAAAAGGTGTCAAAAATCGTCGACAAAATAATTTTTTTCTAATGACTCAATTTCATAATTCAATAAAAAAGCAGTAAATCCAAACTATTTGTAATATGTGCTATACCTGCTGATTTCCTCTGCGAGCGGGTACTTTCACTCACCGGTACAAGTGCGAGTTAGGACAAATGATGATTACAAGTATTTATGAAATTGACTCAATTGACAATTTATCAAATAACTCTTCTATCATCTCATAATTTCTTGTTTTATAAAGTTGAATAAGTTCCTGGTAAAATAATATATCATATGACTGTTTAGCAATAGTATAAGAAAACTCATCCATTAATTGCCATACCTTTGCAAGCAACAGATTATCTGCTTTCTTAAATAAATAGTTAAAAAATGCAACATGCTTCTCAATAGGATCTAATTCGCTATCATGGATAAAAGTATGTAACTGATGTATATCGTTGTTATTAATACAATGATATGCAATTTTGGCTACTTCTTTTTCCATAACTTTTTTTGCAACCAGCAGATCTTTTTTTGTGTTGTTCTCCTTTAAGATAAATGATGATAGCAATTCAACTGTTTGATATGGACGATATGTGCTTAAATAAGTACCTTCACCACGCCTTGTTTCAATTAATCCTAATAGCTCCATTGCTCGTAACGCTTCTCGAACGGAGGACCTGCCTGCCTGCAATTTATCAGCTAGTTCACGTTCAGATGGGAGTTTATTCCCAGGCTCTAAATCGTTGCTGTCAATATACTTACGAATTTCCTGTAATACGCCTTGATATACTTTTTGTTTAGGTGACATGGACACAGCCATGAACCACTCCTTTAAACATGTGAATTATCTCTTATCAATATGTGTCAGCTTTCTTGTCTTTTCGGCCACGCTTTCTGGATCAACCTGGATTCTAGCAACACCAGACTCCATTGCAGCGCGTGCCACACTGGATGCAACAAGCGGTGCCACCCTCGAATCAAATGGAGCTGGAATAACATAATCAGCATTTAACTCTTCTTCAGTTATTAAAGATGCTATCGCCTCTGCAGCTGCAACCTTCATTTTCTCATTAATACGGGTTGCTCTGACATCTAATGCCCCACGAAATATTCCCGGGAATGCAAGCACATTATTTACCTGATTTGGAAAGTCGGAACGTCCAGTCCCAATTACTTTCGCACCTGCTTCTTTTGCTTCATCGGGCATGATTTCAGGATCAGGATTGGCCATTGCAAAAATAATCGGATCATCGTTCATCTTTTTAATCATATCCTGCGATAACAATCCACCAACAGAAACACCAATGAAGACATCTGCTCCCTCTAACATTTCTTCTAATGATCCTTCTTTATTATCTTTATTAGTCATTTTAGCAACTTGATCTTTTACATCATTCATTCCATACGATCTGCCTTCGAAAATAGCACCTTTAGAATCACACATAATCATATCACGAACGCCGAAGTTGTATAATAATTTTATAATAGCAATACCTGCTGCTCCAGCACCATTCGCTACAACTTTAATTTCAGAGAATGATTTTCCTATTAATTTAAGTGCATTAATTAAACCGGCAACAGTCACTATCGCTGTGCCATGCTGATCATCATGAAATATTGGTATATTCATTTCTTTTTTTAGTCTTTCTTCAATAATAAAACAATTTGGTGCGGCAATATCCTCTAAGTTAACGCCTCCGAAAGTCGGTTCCATTAGTTTAACAGTTTGGACAATTTCTTCTACATTATTTGATGCCAAACATATTGGAAAAGAATCAACACCGGCAAAGCTTTTGAAAAGTACTGACTTCCCTTCCATTACTGGCATTGCTGCTTCTGGACCTATGTTACCTAACCCCAGTACAGCGGAACCGTCACTTACAACAGCTACCATATTTCCTTTCATAGTATAATCGTATACGGTTTCTTTACGATCATAAATTTCTTTACATGGCTCAGCAACACCAGGTGAATATGCTAAACTTAAATCTCGTGCATTTCGAACTGGTACCTTTGATTCCGTGGATATTTTTCCTTTATTCACTTTGTGCATATGTAGTGCTTCGTCTCTTAAGTTAGACACTTGGATCACTCCTTTATGTAGTAGAAATTGTTGTATGTGTATTCATAAGGTGGTCTGACCACTTAACTATTTAATTATAACAGATGGGAAATTTGTGTAAAGAAGAAAGAAAAGTGATACTTTCCATTAGAAAGCAGTTAACTATTCTTTCCTTCGCTTCCTTGAAGTTTATCCAATACTACATTATCATCACCAAAATACTTACGTAATAATACCAGACAATGTTCATTAGGGTTAATCAAGTAATCATTTGATAATTGATACGTTGATTTATTCATTTGATGATAGACTATAATTGATGTTCCACCCTTGTATTGATTTGCTATATTTTTAATTGTTGTCAATGCATTCTCATTATTTTGCTCAGTTAGTTTAATAAATAATCTTTGTTTTTCGTTTAATTCCCATTCTTCCTCGTCAAACGCTTCAATCTTGGATATAATACACTGTATCTGATCATTTCTTTTTTCAATTTTTCCAGTAAAAGTAATGATTGCTTCTTCAGAAAGCCAACGGTGAACATCACGGTATAATTCCGGAAAAATAACCGCCTCCATATCTCCTGTTTCATCACCAATTGTGACAAAAGCCATCGATTCTCCACGTTTGGTACGGATAGTTTTAATAGCCTGCACAATACCAACACTTTTTAGATTTTTCTTTCCAACCAATTTTTGCGCCCTGGTCACAGAAACATGGTCATATGCTGTCAGAATACTGCGGTACTTTTTCAAAGGATGACTAGAGACATAAATACCAAGTAACTCTTTTTCGTCACTCAATTTTTTCATTAAGCTGAAATCCTCTATATCGACATAGTCGGCTTCCAAGTCAAGCTTTTCCTGAAACAGGTTTGATTGGTCGGTAAATTCCTTAAATAAGTCCCCTTGCTCCAAAGCCTGATCTATCGATGCCAAGAGACTTGCACGATTCCAATGAAATTCATCAAAGGAACCAGCCATGATAAGCGTTTCTAGTGTTTTTCTGTTGATTAACTTTAGAGAAACACGTAGACAAAAATCAAATAGACTTTTAAACGGTCCTTCTTTTCTAGCCCTAATAATTTCTTTAATAGCTTGGTTTCCAACACCTTTGATAGAATGTAGCCCCATCCTTACACTGTCTTGCTCGACTACATATTTGCCAAAGCTTTTATTAATTGCAGGTGGACCTAATGTTATCTCCATCTCTTTTAGTTCCTTCATATATAGATGTAACTTATCCTGCTGACTGGCTACAGAACTCAACAACTCTGCAAAGAAACTCGCAGGGTAATGCGCCTTTAAATAAGCGAGCTGATAAGAAATCCTGCTATATGCAACAGCATGGCTCCGGTTAAAACCGTAATTTGAAAATTTTACAATCCACTTAAATATTTCATCAGCGACATTTTCTCTATAACCATTCTTTAAACACCCCTGCATAAAAGCCTCTTTTTGCTGTTCCATAATTTCTTGTTGTTTTTTACTTACAGCTCTACGTAAAATGTCAGCCTGACCTAATGAGAACCCAGCAATCTGATGGGCGATTTGCATAATCTGTTCTTGATAAATTAATACGCCATACGTTTTTTCTAAAATAGGAGCAAGGTCGGGGTGTGGATAATTAATTTTTTCCTGTCCATGTTTTCGATTAATGTAAACAGGTATATTTTCCATTGGACCCGGTCGATATAAAGCATTTACCGCTACAATATCTTCAAATGATGTTGGACTGAGTTTTGTCAGAACCTGTTTCATCCCCTGTGACTCAAGCTGAAAGACACCATTCGTTTTCCCTCTTTGCAGCAATGCATATGTACTAGGGTCTTCATCAGGTATTTCGGTTAACTGGATAGTTTGCTTTGATGTATATTTAATTGTTTTAATGATTCGTTCCAGTAGTGTTAAATTACGCAACCCTAAAAAGTCCATTTTTAATAGACCAATTGCTTCTAAGTCATTCATAGGAAATTGAGTTAAACCTGTATCATTTGCTCCTAATGTTAACGGTACATCTTCAACTAATGCTTCATCGCTTATTACGACACCAGCAGCATGTGTAGAAATATGTCTAGGCAGGCCCTCCAACTTTGTTGCTACGGCAAATAGTGCTTTCAGTTTAGTTGATTGCTTTATGTATTGCTGCAAATCAGCTGAACCTTTAACATACTCTACTATGGTGTTTTTAGCCTGAACAGGAATTTCTTTTAACACAAAGTAGGCATCCTGCTGGTCAATACCTATAGTCTTAATCAGTTCGCGTAACAAGGAACGGGCTGCAAACGTACCAAATGTTATAATCTGCGCTACGTGTTCCTCACCATATTTATTTCGCACGTAATCAATCACTTCGTCACGTCGATGATCAGAAAAGTCGATATCAATATCAGGCATTGTTACACGTTCAGGATTTAAAAAACGTTCAAATAATAAGTCATATTTAATTGGATCAACTTCAGTAATTCCAAGTACATAAGCAACTACAGACCCTGCGGCTGACCCGCGTCCAGGCCCTACTAAAATACCATTCATTTTTGCATATGCAATAAAGTCCCATACAATTAAGAAATAATCACTGAACTGCATCGATTGAATCGTATTTAATTCATATCTTA
Source organism: Virgibacillus litoralis (assembly GCF_017873675.1). GTDB lineage: Bacteria > Bacillota > Bacilli > Bacillales > Amphibacillaceae > Lentibacillus > Lentibacillus litoralis. The sequence goes on from NZ_JAGGKK010000002.1 coordinate 228,859, forward strand.
GACGTCCAGCAATCTTGTCTGTAACAGAACCATATTTTTGTTCTGCATTAATCCAACACATCTTTTCAAGGTATGTATGTGCATCCAGTTGATCTGGAACAGGATAAGATGGTAACATTCTTCTTTCAAAATCAAACGTAACATTACACTTATCTTTAATTAAATCAGTTGCAGTAAGTACTTCAGGCCAGAACGATTTAAAAAGTTGTTCCATTTCAGTAACTGATCGTAAATGACGTTGTTTAATAGTGGGGTCGGTTACTTGAAGTGACCATCCCCTATCCATTTTCATTGCTTGTAAACAATCATATGCAATATCATCTTTTTCATCCAAATACCTGACATCATTCCAGGCTACAACAGGAATATGGTAGATTTCATGGAAAGCTTTAAGAGAATTGTTAAGCTTTCTTTCTTTTTCCAACCCATGGTCTTGAATGCCAATATAGAAGTTTCCCGAGTGAAACATATCCCATGTTTCTTCTAAATACGACATGACCTTATCGTGGGTTTCAGTTAATAAAAGTGATTCCATCTTGTTATTTACAGTTGGTAAAATGCAAATCAAATTACTGCTGTATAATTTAAGTTCAGATTTTTCAATGCTCGCTTTCTTGGATAACTGTATATGTGTGCTAATTTTAGTAAGGTGCTTATACCCTTGGTTATTTTTAGCCAAAAGAACGCACGTTTCCGTCTCATCTTCGGCAGCAGCTACTTCCACCGTCATCCCAATAATAGGTTTAATTCCATTTGCTATACAAGTCTTATAAAAAGGGATAGTGCCATATAGAACATGCTCGTCTGTAAGTGCTAGAGCATCAAATTGCAGTTCTCGTGCTTTATCAACCAGCTTACTAATTGTTATGGTACTATTCATAAGGCTGTAACCACTTCGTACCTGTAAATGCGTAAATGACATACTATCCCACCTCTCTACCATTATTATAGCTAAACTATTCAGAATCTGCATCAAATTTCAATTGTATCCCATCGTGCATAATAACATATCTTGTCCACACCAATCATACAATGAAAGGAGTAAATTCATAAGGAGCGTAAATAATGGAGGAACGATTTATAGCTCAATTTATACATTGTTTTTTTATAGCCTTTGGCGTAATTATCGGCGGTGCAATTATTGGTAGCATGGGTTCGTTTGCTACAGGAGATGCTCCGTTCACCTCGATAAGCCGTATTGCCAAAAGCTTAAGAATCTGGGCAGTTGTTGCTGCAATTGGCGGAACATTCGACGCAATCGCCAATTTTGAAAAAGGAATCTATGATGGATCCACCCTAGACATGGTAAAACAAGTCTTACTCATTTTATCTGCGATGGGCGGGGTAAAAACAGCTATGATTCTAATTGGATGGCTAATTCAGGAGGATGTAGGCTAATGCATATCCCACCATATCATAAAAGAAAAGGATGGCAGCGATTTCTCGTCGGTACATTCATTGGAGCAATTGTCGCTTATTTTATTTTTGTCTATATGCATGGGTATATGTATGAACAGCTACTAGGCGAAAACAGGGATCTTAAATCAAAGGTGAACGAATTAGAAAATCAAAATGAAGCTTTATTAAAGGATAAACAGGATCTGGACGAAAAATCAAAAGAAGCGTTAACGGTTGATTCAATCGAAATCAATATAACAAACAAGGAAGAACTTCGTCTTGACAGACTGATAATACATGACCTAGAAGAATTAATGAAGAAAGAGATTGAAGATATTATTGGACAGGACGTAACCATAGTTTCCGAAAGTTCCGAGCTATTAGAAGCAACAATACAAAACAAGAATTTTAAAGTAGATGATTTCACATATAATTTTGTTGTACAGAAAACAGTTATTTCACAGACAGTAAAAATAACTGTTGAGGCAAAAATTTCCAATTAACTATGAACATTTAATGAAATATCATAAATTTTGTGGCAATTTCATCAGGAACATAATACAATTAAAGTAGAAGTAAAGTCATTTTAAAATCCACTTTCATATAATAACTTACTTTTAATGAAAGGAGCTGGATTAAATTGCTTATTATGAATCCCAGACACATTCGCGATGAAAAAATTGCCCAATTAAAAGAAGGACGCACTGCATATGCCGAATCTGATGAGCTTATTCGACTAATGAAACGTTCTATTGAAAGAGACAATCTTAATGTACATTACGATAAAACAAATATAGGGTGCTGGTTTATACCAATGCCAGAAAGTAAGAGCAGTTAGAACAAAAGTGCTATTCTCAGCACTTTTGTTTTTATTTTGTATAAGCTAAACAGGCTTTATCTAAATCATCGATAACACTTTTCGTTTCATCCCAATTGTTTACGGATGCACCTGCGGCCATAGGATGCCCCCCACCATTATATTTCCCAGCAATTTCATTTATTACCGGACCCTTTGAGCGTAATCTAACACGAATAAGGTCTGTTTCTTCAATGAAAAATGCCCATGCTTTAATTCCTTCAATATCACCAAGAACACCTACCAATTGTCCAGTATCAGAGGGATCAACTTGAAATTCATTGAGAATATCCCTTGTCAGTTTTATCGTGCTCATACCTGAAGAAGTTAACTGAAAATGTTGCAGGATATATCCACGCAGTCTGGCAATATTGTCTTTTATACTATAAATACCATCATATAGACTTGAACGATCAAAGTTATACGCAACTAGTTCTGCTGCATGCTGAAATGTTTTTTTTGACGTACTTGGAAACAAAAACCTTCCTGTATCACCAACTATACCAGCATATAAGAGACGAGCTGCTTCATCATTTAGCTCAAGTCCTTCATTTATGCCATACAAAAACAAATCATAAATCATTTCGCTAGTAGAACTTGAGGTTGTGTCCACCCACATTATATCTCCATACTCATCTACATTTGGATGATGATCAATTTTAATTAACATTGAACCGAGTTCATACCGCTGATCACATATACGGGCAGCATTGGCAGTATCACAAACAATCACAAGTGCATTACTATATGTCTCATCATTTATTCGATCCATTCTGACCAAAAAGTTTAATGAAGGCTCCTCTTCACCAACAATAAAAACATCTTTCTCAGGAAACGCCTGTAAAATTAATTCCTTTAAACCTGCTTGTGACCCATATGCATCTGGATCTGGGCGTACATGACGATGAATTATGATGGTTTCATATTCTTTAATAGATTCAATTATTTTTTCCAGACTCATTTATTTGGCTCCTATCCTGGCAGCTAAGAAGGTATAACTACTTTTTCTTACTGCATAAATTCAACTAAGGTTTATCTATATTAAAGGCTTGGCAACATTACAAGTTCTCTAATCACATAATATATGAAAGTTTATACTTTCTTAACTCTTAAAAACAAGCTACAATAAATAAAGACATTAAATTTAGGAGTAGATTATATGATTATTTTCCCAATTATTATCGTGCTCTCACTTGTTTTTTATGTATACTACAAAGTCGCTATAATGAAGACTAGCGATAAGTTAACCCAAGCATATTTTAACGCAAAATCACGTATTAGTCTTGGGAGTTTTCTGTTCTTCTTTGGTGTTAACCAATACATATTCTATCAAACACAAATCTCATTGTTTATCGGAATTGTATTTCTTGTACTAGGCGGATTGCAGCTTAATCTAGGTTTTAAAGAAGCAAAACATTACCGTAAAGAATGGAAACGAATAAATGCATAACAACGGAGAAGCTGACTAGGACCTAGTCAGCTTTTGCATTGTCTAGGAAACTATCCAATTTGAGCGCTGTGCGGATAACTAAGCTATCTAGCGACGTCCATACTTGCCCTCTTCCTTCACCTTCGTACGTCGTTATATGGGCCGCCCGCTTGCGCCTTTGTTCTTTAACGGTCAATTAATTGTGCCATTAACAGGCCTTTTCCAACCAGTTTCTTTTCATTATAAACTTCTATATCAATTTTAGCATAAATTCTTCCTGCTTCTAATAATTCAGGTTTAATTATTAAATTACTGTCTATTTGTACAGGCTTAATGAAGTATACTGTGAGATTCTCAACAACCAAATCACCTTTTTTAATATGCCGCAGAACTCTGCTGCTTGCTTCTGTCATTAATGCGGTGAAAACACCATTTGAAAGTGTTCCAAGTTGATTTGTCATCTGTGGGGTAACGCGCGCCTGAAAAATTGTCTCGTCTCCTTCAATTGCCTGCAAATTCCTTGAGACGACATCATCGATAGTTTCGCCAACTTGTGGCTGTCGCTGAATTTGCTGTAATGCCTTTAATACATCCTGACGAGACACCACACCTTTAAGTTTTTGAGATGCATCGACAACTGGGACAACTTCTATTCCTTCCCAAACCATCATATGGGCAACATAAGCCAGCGATGTTTTGTCCTGGACGACAATCGGATTTTTAGTCATAACTTTCTCAATTAAGATACTTTGATCCTTTCCGATTATATCTTTGGAGGTTATCATTCCAACTACACGTTCTTTTTCATCCACCACTGGATATCTAGTATGGGTTGACTTATCGTTTAATTCATACCACCGCTTCAGTTTATCTTTAGCATATAAATAATAGGATTGGTTTGATGGTGTATAAATATCACCTACGAAAACTATTTCTTTTTTAATTAATTGATCATAAATTGCTCTGTTGATCATCGCCGCAACAGTGAATGTATCATAGCTGGTAGACATGATAGGCAATTCTTTTTCATCAGCTAATTGTTTAATATCGTCATTCGTATCAAACCCACCAGTTATTAATACAGCCGCTCCTTCACTTAATGCTAATTCATGCGCTTTGACGCGATTCCCTACTATTAATAGTGATCCCGCTTCAGTATAACGCATCATAGCATCAAGCTGCATTGCGCCGATAACGAATTTACTTAATGTTTTGTGTAAACCTTTCCGACCACCAAGGACTTGTCCGTCCACGATATTGATTACTTCAGCAAATGTTAACCGTTCAATATTTTCCTTCTTCTTACGTTCAATCCGAATTGTGCCAACACGTTCAATAGTACTAACCAGCCCTTGGTTCTCAGCATCTTTTATTGCTCTATATGCTGTACCTTCACTTAGATTTAATGTTTTGGCTATTTGTCTGACAGAGATTTTATGGCCAATTTCCAATGATAATATATGTTGTAAAATCTGTTCGTGTTTTGTTGTCATTTCCGTTCACCGACTTTCAACTGTACTAGTCAATATCTATACTAATTATTATACAGTTGATACACTAAAACCTCAATGATTAAGCGTTTTGACGGTGTCCTAATCTCTCCTGTTCCATAACTGGTGGCTTAGTTATTTGTAAAAGTGTTGCAAAATTAGCTCCAACCACTAAAACTAAAAACAACAACCACGCTCCCCAAAAAACAAGTTCAATCTGTGTTGCTGCGCTTGGAATAGCAGGCCATGCAAAGTAAAGAAAAAAACCAGCTAATAACAATCGTAATATCGCATAATGACGCATTAATATCCCTCCTCAAAATACCTTATGATAATTTGAGATTATTAAGAACAGCAACAAATCTCCTTGTCCGATAAGGTCCTGGAAGTTAGAAAACTTGGCATTCGTTAAAAGAACTATTAGAAGGTGTATCCCCCCCTTATAATTTGGAGTAAATACCTTAATGACAGGAGCCTTAGGCTTATCCAATAAGAAAGAAATGTGGCTGGGACAAAAGTATTTAGTCAAAGTAAAATCCGGACTATGATTCAAAATTCTTGAAATAGAATTTGAATAGTTCGGATTTTTGCAGTTAAGAATGTTCTTACTGCATAAGTGCAACTATGGCATTCACCAAAAGGCTTGGTGAATGCCTAGTTTTCTAATATTGCAGATTAGATATAAGCTGCGACGTAGACTGAAGGTAACCAATTAGTAGTATTTAGTGTAGTTCTCTAACCACGCAGATGGTCTAAAATCTTGTTTATATCATCACAACATGCATTTATTTTTTTGAATAAGTGAGCAAATCCAGCGGAGGAAATACACGTAGACTCCTGTGGGAGCTGAGGCCTAGATGAAACTACGCAGCGACGTAGGAGCAAGGAGGCTCATCAGCCGCCCTAGGTGCGCGAAGTGTATTTCCGGAGCAGCATAATAGCAGTCAATTTTTTAAATAGTACTTCGCAGCATTTACGAGTAAAATGAATCTATCTGAGGGAGTTTATTTCAATTACGTACTAGATTCAACCATTGATAATGAACGTTCTAAACAACCTATCCTGTTATTATTCGTCTTTAGAGTAGAGATTTTTAGTTATATCCCAGCCTCAGTGTAAAAGGTTTTAAACGATATTGTTAAAAACACCTGGTCTTCATCCTGCTGTATATTGATTGTATCTATTATCATTAATCGCTCACTTTCAAGCATCTCAAAGAGAAAAACATTTATATCATCCAGATTTGCAGCTGTAGCATCTAATGAATACATGTTTTCACTAAGTTTTTTCGTTTCTTCATCCTCTTGCTGATTTTCCGGTCTGTTTATTCCCGATTCAATATAATTAATTGTTACATTCGCCGTGCTTGCAATGTTCTCCAAGTTTACTAATACATCATCTGGTGATTTTTTTGCTGGAACTTGTAAAGCAAAAGATGCAAATTCATTGTCATTCGGTTTGTCTTCGCTAATTGCAGTTTTTGTAATTTGGTTTTCATACATGGAAACTTTCTTATTCATTGTATCTAATTCTGACTGCATCGGTTTGATTATACTAAAATAAGAAATGCCATAGAAAATCAAAGTAACAACTATAACTCCAATCAGGGTATATGAATGTTTTTTTGTCCAATGATTAATCATTTTCACCAAGCTCCTTTACTAAAATTTCACTATCCAGACTTATAGTTAGGGTTGCTTGATAGGATGTCTCCATTTTGCTCACACTGGTTAATTTTGTATCCGTGACATAATCCTGTTTTAATAATTTATTCACATAGTTTGAGACATCTTTAAGGGTCACAAATTCCGCATCAATAATAAGCTGATTTTCGTTTGTGAAATCATAACTAAGTAACTGTTCAGATGACGACAGAAAGTTAAGCATTTCTTTATATAAAGTTATGTTAGGTATCTTCTCAGCTTTTAAAGCAACTATTTCCTGCTGCAGTTCTTGAATGTTTTGTTCTTCTGCAAATTCACCTTGTTGCTCAAGTAATCGTGTTTCTAACTGCGATGCCTTATTTTTTTTAATATCTATTTGATTCTCATAGGTATTTTTTTGAACCAGAAGTACAGTAATTGCACAAGCAATCAATAAAATACACACAATACCTAATACAAGGGGAGCAATATGTTTTTTAGGTTGTTTTTCAAGAAAGTTTATTTCTGTGTTCATCATAACTCCCCTTTACGAATCTTGTTTCATTGCTAAACCTAGAACATCGATATATTTAACCGGCAACTCTTCACCTTCAAAACTCAGTACTGGTATCGTTACTGCTTCAGAAAGACTAATGTATGCTTTTGATAGAAAAGGAAAATCACCAGATAAAAGTATCTGATTTATCTGGGCCTCACCTTTTGTTATCGAATAATGATAAAAGTCTAATATTCTATTAACTTCTATGATGTATTCATTGATAATCTGGACTGCTACATCCTCGTTAACTTCTTCATTAGTATCTTGTTTCAAATACCTAGTGAAGATTGCTTGGTCATTTTGGAAAACAGTTAAAACAAGTGCATCCCGATTCCAGTGCACATGTAAAACATGATCCTTTTTCTCTTTATCATTCGATAAATAGTAATAACGGTAAACAGACAGCGAAGTAAGATCAGCAACTGTCGGTTTTAGACCCGCTTCTTCAAATAGCACTTCAAAAGATGTTAATTTTTCATTCGGATAAGCAAATAGCAGAATATTTCTATTTGCTTCATTAACGTCTAGGAACTCAATTGCTATCGCAGGATTTGCAAATGGTAAATAAAAACTATTACCAATTTGCGTTTCTACATACTTTATTGCCTCTCGTTTGGATAATGAGAGTGGGATTTGTAATTGGCGGATAACAACTGTATCATCCGGAACGGCAAAATTAAGCTTTTTCCGTTTCCAATTGTGTTCACGGACAAGTTGGTTTACAATTTCCAAAAGAACAGGCTTGTTATTAATTTTCCCATCCTTAATCGTACCTTTTGGCAACTCTACTTCTCCATGTTCTACAAGCCCGTCAATGGATGTACTTTTATGATATGTATAACGTAATACACGGTTTGTAATAACAATATTTACTCTTCCGTTATTCATAATTCCCATACTATCACCTGCTTACAAGAATAAATTGAAATACCAGTTTAATAGAAGTTCTCCGTAAAAGTATGTAATGAGCGTAGCTGCAACAATATATGGACCAAATGGAACTGGCTGTTTTCGCTCAATTACGCTGAAAAGAAGCAGCATCATTCCAATAATGGCGCCAATCATACAGGAAAGGAAAAACGCCAGTAATACCTTATCAACTCCCAGAACAATACCTAAGATACCGAACAGTTTCATATCTCCCGCACCCATTCCGCCACGGCTTACTATTATAATCAATGCAATGAGCGTAATTCCGATTATACCACCAAGAATGGATAACCACCACGGATCCAGTGGCTGTATGATACGGATGATAATGAAAAATGGCATAAAGAAGAGGAGGACTCTATTTGGGATTAACATATAGGTTATATCGGAAACCAGTATAATCATAAGCATTGAAACCAGAAGTAACGCCGTAATAATTTCCAAGTTTAATCCTATTAATGAGTAGCTTAATGCAAATAAAATACCTGTGGACAATTCAATTACAGGGTACATAAACGATATCATCTTTTTACAATGGCGGCATTTAGCCCCTTGGATTACAAATGAAATAAACGGTATATTCTCATACCATGACAATTGACGTTTACAATGAGGGCAGATCGACCGGTCATTAGCGAAGGGGATATTTTCTGGCAAACGCAATCCGACTACATTGAAAAATGAGCCAAAGATTAGGCCTAAGAGGAAGAAAAATAGTATTAGTAGAATGTCCATTCATGTGGCTCCTTATTGTAAGCTAGATAATTATATATTAAGAAGACGCCCTGCAACTATAAGTGCAAGGCGTAGGTTATAATTAAATTCATTTTATATCGTGTTGGTTTCAATCAACACTTTCATCCCCATCATAATTGAATGTCCCATTCTCATTTTTAGTAACAGAACCAGAATATTCGGTTTCTGTTCCTGGAACTTTAGGAGTTTCCTCTAGATACCCTTTTCCCACTAGTTGTGACACCGTTATAGTTCCATCCGTATCATAATCACCACTAACATCTGCTAACCTTGCAGCATTTTCAATCAATTCTACATTTGCTTCATGTGCCTTTTCCTCAGAATCACCAATAACATTCCCAATCGTCGGTACTGCTATAGCAACAATAATTGCTAAGATTGCAATCACTGCCAATAACTCTACTAATGTAAAGCCTTTATTCTTTTTTATCATCTTTTTCATACGTTCAAGCATAAAAATCCCCGCCTCTCTTAATATATAAGATATAAAGTCTATTAAACTTAGCCGGCCGGTTGCACTACTTACTCCAAACTACCAAAGCGCCCAAGATAAAGGTAATTTATCATCGCATCCTACTATATTCCTATTTTTACTATAATACATTTTCAGACAAAAATCTACCTTGTTTACTAGATATTTTCAAATAATGAAAACATTGGTATAACAACTGCTGTAATGATGCTACCTACGATTACCGTCAGTACAATAATCATAAGTGGCTCGATTAATGTTTTGATCCGATTCGACAATTGTTCTACTTCTTCTTCGTAAAATGCTGCAGCTTTTGAAAGCATATTGTCTAAAGTCCCGGTCTTCTCACCAATATGGATCATTTGAACAACTAGTGCTGGAAATGCCCAGTGTTCTTTCATAGGATTAGTGATTGATTCTCCTACTTCCATCGATTTCCTGGATTGTTCTAATACATCTTGAATCACACGATTTCCAACCACTTTTTCGGTGATTTCGACCGATTGTAGGATTGGTACAGAACTATTTACTAAAGTACTCAACGTTTGTGTCATCCGAACCAAGACACCTTTATGTGCAAGTACACCTAAAAAAGGAAACTTCATTTTAATCCTATCGGCACGGTAAACAAACGCATCATTCTTCAACATATATTTATACATAGCAATACCTAACAAAACTACAGCAATAAGTACCCACCAAAAAGAACTAACCCAACCACTCAGACTCAAAATAAACTGGGTGTATGCTGGGATCTCTTCACCAAAAGAATTAAACATATCTACAAATCGAGGAACAATAAATACGAGCAAAAACATACTTAATAAAAGCGTAATAACTCCTACAACACTAGGATAAAGTAAAGCTGAAACCACTTTTTGTTTATTACGATATTCTTTCTCGTAATAATCTGCCATCTGGTGTAATATGTCATCAAGTTTGCCACTAGCCTCCCCCGCCCGGATCATGTTGACAAGTAGAGACGGAAAGACTTTAGGGTGACTTTCAACTGCTTTTGAAAGGGCCTGTCCCTGGTCAAGTTGTTTATCAATAGCTATCAGAGCGTGTCTTAATGCATAACTGTCCGTTTGCCTCGACATCGTCTTCGTAGCTTCAGAAATTGATATACCGGCATGAATCAATGTTGCATATTGCCTAAGAAAAATAACAAAATCTTTATTTTTAACTTTTTTATTAATAAATAATTCCTTATTCCACGATTTTGTCTCTTTTATTTCGATCACGATTATACTATCCTTCTCTAACCGTAATAGCGCGTCTTTTTTTGAATCAGCATCAATTTGTCCTTTTGTTTTGTGACCTGATACACGTTTTCCGCTATATTGATAATTCATCCATTAAAAACCCCTTTCCTGCATAAAAGGAGCAGCCGTTTCATATGCAATATGGTCTTCTTTAAGTAACTGTTTGAGATCCATTTCAAGCGTGTGCATTCCCTGTTCTTTTGATGTTTGCAGCACATTTTGAACTTGATGCAGTTTTTCATTACGGATTAAGTTTTTAACAGCAGGTGTATTAATTAGAACTTCAGTTGCTGCTCGTCGTCCCATATTGTCCTTTGTAACTAGTAAGCGCTGGGAGATAACAGCTTTTAAGATTGATGATAACTGGATGCGGATTTGCATTTGCTGTTCAGATGGGAATACATCAATTATTCGTTCAATTGTTGATACAGCATCTGTTGTATGGAGGGTACCTAAAACTAAATGTCCCGTTTCTGCAGCTGTAATCGCCGTTGAGATTGTTTCCAAGTCACGCATTTCCCCAACTAATATAACATCAGGATCTTGTCGCAGACTTGCTCTTAGTCCATTAACAAAACTATTGGTGTCAAAACCAATCTCTCGTTGGTCAATAACTGACTTGTTATGTGTATGCATATATTCAATCGGATCTTCTAAAGTAATAATATGTTTTTGCATTGTTTGGTTCATATGATGGATCATGGAAGCAAGCGTCGTACTCTTTCCACTTCCTGTTGGACCTGTTACAAGAACTAGTCCCTGTGGCTTATGCATGATATCCTTGGTAATCTGCGGGAGACGTAGTTCCTCAATTGATGGGATGCTAGTTGGAACAATTCGAATTGCCAATGACAACTGACTGCGTTGATAAAACGCATTAATCCGAAACCTTGATACCCCACTTATTCCATAGGAGAAGTCCAACTCGCGTTTCTCTTCCAGCCGTTGTAAAAGATTATTTGGGATAATTGCCTTTACAATTTGTTGTGTATCAGATGGACTGAGCGCTGGTTCATCTTGCTCAATCAGGTTACCATTTATTCGAAATATAGGGGCTTTTCCAATAGTTAAATGGACGTCAGATGCTTGTCTGTAAAAAGCTTTTGTTAACCATTTTTCAAATTTTTCACTCATGCGAATAACCCCCTAAATATTAATTGAAACTTGCATAATTTCTTCCATTGAAGTCAATCCTTCTTTTATTTTTTCTAAGCCATCCTGAATCAGAAAATTCATGCCCTGCAGCTTTGCATAGGAGCGAATTTCTGCTAGAGATTCATTATTCAGCAACATACTTTTTATTCTTTCATCAACTACCAGCACTTCTTGTACTGCTATTCTGCTGCGATAGCCCTGTTGGTGACAGCTGCTGCATCCTTTCCCATAATAAACAACGTCTGCTTCCATATCATTTTGATTAAAAATCTCTTTCTCCATTTCAGTTAGCTCTCGTTCCGTGATGCAATCCCGGCAAATTTTACGAACTAATCGCTGTGCAACTATACCCGATAAAGAGGAAACAACTAAATACGGTTCAATTCCCATATCGATCAATCGTGGCACCGTGTCAATTGCACTATTAGTATGGACTGTGCTGAATACTAAATGACCTGTTAAGGAAGCCCTAATAGCAATCTCCGCTGTTTCCTGATCGCGAATTTCACCAACCATGATAATATTCGGGTCCTGTCTTAATATTGAACGCAACCCGTTTGCGAAGGTAAGACCAATAGAACTTTTAACTTGTACTTGATTAATACCGTCCAGCTGGAACTCGACAGGGTCTTCAACCGTAATAATGTTCACATTCTCCTGATTCAGTTGGTTGATTGACGCATATAATGTTGAGGTTTTTCCCGACCCAGTTGGTCCTGTTAACAAAACAAGTCCTGATGGCTGGGTAATTAACTGCTTATATTTCTTATAATTAACTTCGGAAAAATTCAGCTCACTTAACTGCATCAGCGCGTTATTAAGGTCCAGAATACGAATCACAATCTTTTCACCATGAACTGTAGGAAGGCAAGATATCCGTAAATCTGCTGGTGTATCCCCTACATTCGTTTTAATTCTTCCATCCTGTGGCAGTCTTATTTCCGTTATATTTAAGTTTGCCAATATTTTAATTCTAGCAATTAAAGCATTTTGCATTTGTTGAGGTATTATTTTTTCAGTTTGCAGTCTGCCATCTATTCGATAACGGATGTTTACATTCTTCTCTTGCGGGTCTATATGGATGTCACTTGCTTTAAGCTGGATTCCCGTATTTAATAATTGGTTAAGCAGCTTAATTACAGGTGCCTCATCATCAGATTCAGCATTAGTCTCTACTGCTAGCTTAGAGTCATTCTTAAAATAATATTTATTAATGGCAAATAGAATATCGTCTTTTGCTGCGATTACTGGCGATATACTAAATCCTGTTGCCATTTCTAAATCATCAATAATGTAATAATCCATTGGATCCTTCATTGCTATTGTCAAAGCATTATCCTCGACTTTCAAAGGCATAATATAATTTTTTTGCGCCATTTCCTTTGATACATAGCCTAGTACATAATGATCAATTGGGTATTGATATAACGAAACATGTGGAATACCTAATTGAAATTCCAAAACTTCAATCAGTTGGCGTTCCGTAATAACTCCTCGTTCAAGTAAAGCATCACCAAGCTTTTGGTCTTCTTTTTTATTTTCCAGTGCCTGGTTTATATGATTCTCAGTTACAATACCAGCCTCTTGTAAGAGGTCACCAAGCCGTTTTCGTGTTATCAAATTCATCACTCACTTTCAAATGTAATGATTATGGTATCCTCAATTTCCTTTTCTTTGTTATATGCAGTACCAATGCTACTAAATTTTATCATTACTTTCTCTTCAGTTTGTTCTTCTATATGTGAATCTTGAATAGAAAACTTGTGATCCTTAGAGTCCAATTTCACAGGATTTTGCGGTAAATTAATTTCAGTTATATACACATTATCTGGCTTTGTAATTCCTTCGCCTTCAATATAGTTTTGTACAAAACTCCTATAGTAATCGACCCCCATTTCGGCAATGAGTCGTGCATCTATTTGCTTTTCCATAGTCGTTACTTGTCTTGTTGTATTTGTAATTTGGTAAGATTGAGTCAAGATGAAAACAAGAAATAATGTAATAATCATCAATGTAAGTACCAGTGCCGCACCTTTCTCACTTTTAAAATTAATCATTTCGAGTCCCCTTGAATATATGTATACGATTCGCTTACCAATCTATCATCATTAGAATATATTTTAATATGAGTACGGTATAAACTCACATCATTTTCTTTACAAATACTTAATCTTGCTTCGTAATTTTCACTATTTAATTGATAATCTTTTAAAAATACATCTTCTGATGAACCATTCTTACATCCAATGATATTGTCACCAAATAAACCGGCAACATCTACTTTTTCCGTTTCGTTAGCTACTTCACTTAATAGATTGCTAGCTACTAATTCCTCATCTGTTTTCTGTGTCCAGCTCATTATTTGTGGAAAAATTGGTAATAAAACCGCAATAACCATTCCTAAAATTGCAATTGATGCTATAATTTCAACAAGGGTAAATCCGCTACTATTTATTTTTTTAAATCTAGTATACAATAGAATTCACACCTTAATCGTGACTTTTATCCTATTATAGCATTTATTGGAAGTGTAGACATGAAACTTCGACATTTTTCAACTCAAAAGGGCATGACTTTAGTGGAGCTATTAGCTGCACTTAGTTTATTTGCAGTTCTTATCGCCCTTTCTTCCACTGTTATTATTCAAATGATTAATAGTGAAGAAAAGACAAGCGAGAATATTTCATTGAAACAGGATACAAATGTTTTAATTAGTGACTTGAGGAATCAATATAATAGTGGTGAATCAAAACTTTGCTTTAACAAAGATAAGAAAAGTTTTACGATTAGTAATGATACAACAATACATAACGGTCAAGATATTTTGACAATTAATAAAAATGGCTGTGTAGATATTAATAATGATAAATCTGTAGAGATTTACTTGGCTACTGAGAATAAAGGACAACAGTTTTCATTGAAAACAACATGGGCTAATAAGAAGGAATATAAAGTAATTTTAGAAGACGATTTTAATGAAGAAGATTTTCAAGATGGCAATACTCAAGAACAAGGTGAATTTAATGGAAACACAAAATTTGAACAAGATTCAATTAAAAAAAATGGATATACTTCGATTATAGTAAATGGCAGTGCATGGTTTCCAAATGGAGTGGACATAAAACAAGATATTTCGTTAACAATAACCAAAAACCTCTATATGGATGAGGAATCAGCTTTGTTTAATAGTGTTATGGTGGACATTGGTAAAGATGCTACTTTTAAAAGTGATTTAACACTAAAAAATAAGTCAGTCATCACTATCAATGGAGATGCCTACTTCTATGGGGATATCATACAAAATGGCAATAGTGGAAGTATATGTGTCAAAGGAGAATCCTTCTTCTACACGGATAAAACAATAAATGACTATAATCGAATTTTCAAATGTAATTAATACGCAAAAACGTGAGCCTGCACGGCTCACGTTTTTTCTATTCTATAGATTTACTGAATCTCCAATTTTCATTGCTAATCCTTTACCTGTCTTAACTTTCTCAGCAAAAGCCTCCGGGTTCTGTTCAATCACCGGGAACGTATTATAATGTACAGGGACAACTGTTTTGGCGTTAATCCAATCAGCTGCAATTAACGCATCTTCAGGTCCCATTGTAAAATTATCACCTATTGGTACAAAAGCAATTTCGATATCATTCATGTCACCAATTAGCTTTAAATCACTAAATAAGCCTGTGTCACCTACATGATAAATTGTTTTCCCATTAATTGTTAACAGAATACCACCTGGCATTCCAGTGTAAATAATTGTTCCATCCTCTTCTGTATAGGATGATCCATGAAAGGCTTGTGTGAATTTCACTTTTCCAAAGTCAAATACATGAGCACCACCGATATGCATGGGGTGTGTATTCAAGCCTTTTGAACCGAGGTATCCGGCAAGTTCATTTGGTGCGACAACCAGTGCGTCATTTCGCTTTGCAATATCAAACGTGTCACCTACGTGATCATTGTGCCCATGTGTCAACAGAATAATATCTGTTTTTACGGTTGATGGGTCCAAGTCACAAGCTTCATTTCCCGTAATAAATGGATCAATTAAAATAGTATGGTCCTCTGTTTCAACTCGGACGACTGAATGTCCATGATATGATACTTTCACTAATATCGCTCCTTTTACATTTAGTCTACACCCTATACATTCGATAGAGCTTTTCATATTCCTTTACCCGATTAATAATTTTTCCATGCATTTTCATATAATTGAATTAACTTTGGGTCAATTAACGTATTAATTTCCAAGTCGAATGTCTTCCCATCTTCGTCAACTATCCGACTGTCTTCGTCTTTCCCAAACTCACCCAAACTTGTCAGCATATCAGTTGTCAGAAACCTCGTGGATTTATTGATGGTAATCGCATCAAGATTAATTGGGTCTCTGCTAGCCATTACAAATCCCCAATTCCCAAAACTTGGTATATCAGCATGCAGATTTTCAACATCCATTCCAGTCGATTTTACAGTTTCTGAAATAGTCCAATATACTTTTGTTGCAAAAACAGGACTTGTACCCTGAATCATTGCCGCACCACCAGGGAGCAAATGATTGCGAATAAGTGAATAGAATTCTTTTGTGTAAAGCTTATTCAGACTTTCGTTATTGGGATCCGGCAAGTCGACTATAACAGCGTCATACCATTCCTCACTGTTCTCTAAAAATTTAAAAGCATCATCATGAACTATATTCACTTTTTCGTTGCGTAATGAGCCATCATTTAAACGAAGAATCTGCGGGTTAGAATTAGCAAGCTTAGTCACTGCAGGATCAAGATCGACGAGTGTAATATCCTCAACACTTTCGTATTTGAGCACTTCTTTTGCAGCTATTCCATCTCCTCCACCTAAAATTAATACATTTTCAGGATTTTTTGCATATTCCATAGTAGGATGAACCAGAACTTCATGATACCGATATTCATCAGTTGAACTAAATTGCAATGAACCATCCAAATATAAACGTGTATCACCCTGATCCTGTGTGAGTATTATTTTCTGATAGCTGCTTTCTTCCATGTATATTATGGGATCCTTGTATAATTTTTGTTCGAAGCTAAACGCCATTGCTTCTCCAAAAAACAACCCGATAACAAGCAACAAACCGATTAACACTCCGATAACAGCATGTACAGCAAAACGTCGTATCTCTTTACGGAATAACCATAATACAATTAAAGCTACTGCCAAATTGATACAACCAACTAAAAATGCTGATTTAACCATTCCAAATTGAGGACGGAGCAAAAATACAAATAACAGACCACCAACAAGACCACCGGCATAGTCTGAAAATAATACTCTTGCAGTACTTTTATTTAGGGTAACGCCTATTTCATTAGCCTTCCGTATAAGTATTGGTAATTCAACACCCGTTAATGCACCAACTAACAATGTAATCAAATATAAGTAAAAAGCATCCGTACCCGCAGGAGCAAATGCTGTAATTCCAAACATCGTAAAGCTGGAGAATCCCCCGATAATTGCTACACCGAACTCAATATAGACAAATGATATGATTAGGTTTTTCGTTACTCTTTCACTAATACTGGCACCTATTCCCATACCCGTTAAGAATAAGGATATAGTCAATGTATATTGTTTAACACCATCACCCAATATGTAAGACCCTAACGCACCAAACAATACCTCAAAAATTATGCCACAAATGGATACAATTCCAGACGCCCAGTAAATAAAGTTGCTTTGCCGAATGGATTTTTCATTCATATTACCACTCCAAAATATAAAGCGACCTAGCTTCATGCTGGTCGCCTTAGTGAATTCTATGTAATCGATGCACCAATTACAAATCCTAGCCCTATAGAGACTGCCATGGAGATAATCCCGACTGCTCGGTTATCTTTTAACAGCTGTTCTTCAACTGAAAATTTACGGGTGAACAGTTCAAATAAAACATAAGCAACCATTTGCAGTACTACACCGTACGCACCCCAGATTATTGTTTCGTAAATAACATCACTATTATAGATCGCAAATGCAAGTATGACGCCAATACCCATGATTTTTCCCGCAATGGATAACGCTACTGCTTGGTTACCTTCTTTGACCTGATCCATATCCTTATATTTTCTTGTTATATTTGCAAATAGAGCTAAGCCAATCAATATAATTACAATAGAGATTGCAAAATAAACAAACGTTGCTATAAATGGTCCCATTCTAACACACTCCTTTTATTTTCCTGCACCTGGTCCACCACCACGAAATATTGAACCTCCACGGTTTGGTGTACCATTTGGGTAGTACCCTTTTCCGGTATATCCTCCGTAACAATTGCCTGATCTACACCCCCAATTATTTGAACCAAAGGTGTTGTTTAGAAGACTCATAGCAAAAAATGTACTTAAAAAACTTGGTGAATAATTTCGTCTAACGAATTCATCGCTTGCAACCTCAAGAAGCAGTACATCTTTATCATCTTCACTTTCCTTTAATGTTACAAATGAATCATCATATATTAATATTTGCTGATTATCTTTAACTTCACTCTCATTTTCAGGTTTCTTGGCTGAGGTCAAGGCAGATGATAACTCTGTTAAATCAAATTGGTTTGTTGCATATATCTCTGCTTTATTTGATTCATTCGATACGACATCCATTAATGGAAAATTAGCTTCAATCAAATCATCAATTTCATTATCATTATTCGAATTCAAATCATTTATTATTGATTCTTTATCAGGCTCTTGTGGAACATCATCTTTCGTGATAATAACTTCTTCCTGCATTCCTCTATCTGAAAAAGGTCCTAGTTGTGCACACGATGTCATAATAAGCATGATTAGTATTAGGCCTGTAAATATGAGCCACTTTTTCAACAAGTATTCACCCCTTTCTTAGAAAACTTAGCATATCGCCAAGTCTTAATGGCGAAAGCTTAGTTGCACTTATGCAGTAAGGAAGTAGTTATACTTTCTTAACTGCTCACAAATCTTTGGGACAGATCTAATTGTTAGAAACTTGGCTTATTGCCAAGCTTTAATGGCGAAAGCCTTAGTTGCACTTTCGCAGTAAAAAATATTTACTGCTAAAAAGAGTCTGTCCCATTTTCTCACTCTTTGTTATTCTTTATTCATTTTCTTTTTTAGTGCTGCAAGTTCGTCATCAACGTTATTTTTATCTTCTAAATCCTCAAATTCATCATCCAACGTACGACTTTCCTGTGAAAGATCCTCACTTGTGTCAGCTTCCGCTTCAAACTGCATGACCTTCTCTTCCATTCTTTCAAATCCTTGTTTAGATTCATCATTACCAATTGAAGACATTGTCCGATTCATCTTGGTTCTCGTTTTAGCCGACTCTGCACGGGCTTTAAGTGAATCTTTCTTCAATTTCATTTCCTGATATTCTTTTTTCATTTCATCTAATTTATCACGTAATGCATCAGAATCGCTTTTTGCACGTTCCCATGATTCTTTAAGCATTGTTGCCTGCCCTTCATGGTCACCTTTATCCTGAAGTGCACGACGAGCCAAGTCTTCATTACCTGATTCGATAGCTTGCTCTGCTTGTTCTTGGCGTTTATCTACCATTGCCTGAGCATCATCAGCTTTACGTTTCAGCATTTTCTCATTAGCAATTTGTTTGGATACGGATGTTTCGACTTCTCGGATATCTTCAGCCATATCCCGCATAAACTGATCCAGCATTTTCACAGGATCTTCAGCTTTGTCAAGCATTGCATTCATTTCCGAACCAACTACAGTTGATACACGTTTAAAAAATTTAAACATATTTATCCTCCTCTATTTTGTTCCAGCTAAGATTTTTAATTCATATGATTCAATTGGGTAACCATAACTAGCTTCAATTTCTGTTCCCCAAGACTCAAAGCTTAAGAAATGTGCGCCATTATCTGCACTATAATCAGCGTAATTTGTTTCGGTATCTTTAAGATTAGAACTTCTTCCTTCACCTTGTACGCTTGCAGTTCCTTTTTCCTCAAGATAATACGTTTTATTATCGTAGGTTAATTCCTTAGGATAAGGCTTAGAAATTGGATATTGTATTTTTTTGTAGATACCAAGCTCCAATTCATCATCCATTTCCGCAGAAAGCCAAATAGTATCTCTTCCTTCCAATAACTGATATCCATACCATTCGTAGCTTCCATCCCGGTAAGTAATTTTCCCCACTACTTCATAGTCCCTTAAGTCGTAAGTCACAATATCACCGACTGCAATGGACAATGTTGTTCGCTCTTCAGGCGCAGAACGTTGTTTTTCCTTTTTTGAAAAAAGCTTTGAAAATAGACCCATAGCTTCACCTCACATACCAACCAAAGTGGTTATTCTTTATGTTATACGATTCAATTTTAAAATAGTTTCATGAAAAAATCATCAATTTATATTGTAACACGTTTTAACTGTATTTACTTTTGTTATAATATAAGTATTAACAAAAACGAGGTGCTTATATGACAAACAGATTAGACACATTATTAAATGAACTAAAAAAGAACAACCTTGACAGTATGCTTGTCACATCTAAGGCAAACTTTTACTACTTAAGCAACTATTATACAGAACCACATGAACGTGTTATTGCTGTCTATGTCAGTCAATATCATGATCCCTTATTAATGGTACCCTCAATGGAAGTAGAAGATGCAAAAAATGCTGGCTGGAGTTACGAAATAATTGGATACCAGGACCATGAAAATCCCTGGAGCCTATTTCATGATTTTCTAAAACGAAATAATAGTATTCCACATTCAATTAGTCTTGAGCATAATCAGCTTACTTTGGATCGTTACCATCAAATAATGGAAGTTCTTCCTGAAGCAGTTGTTTCAGACGGACAGGAAATATTAGCAAACTTGAGAGTTATCAAAAGCAAGAAAGAATATACACTCTTAAAACAAGCGGCTTCCCTGGCTGACTTTGGAGTAGAGACAGGAGTAAAAGCAATTAACGAAGGAGCTGGTGAGCTCGAAGTTATTGCAAAGATAGAATTTGAGTTGAAAAAACAGGGAATTCAGCATATGTCGTTTTCAACAATGGCCTTATCAGGCGCTAAAACAGCGTCACCACATGGAACGCCCTCCATGAAGAAAATTGAAAAAGGAGATATGGTTCTATTTGATCTTGGCGTTATTTTTGAAGGCTATTGTTCTGACACTACAAGAACAGTTGCATATAAATCAATTACACCAGAGCAAGAAAAAATCTACAACACAGTCTTAGAAGCTGAAAGAAGGTCAATCGAAGCCTCAAAAATCGGGACGCCTGTTGGGGAAATTGATTTAGTAGCTCGAAACCACATTGAACAAGCTGGATACGGCAAATATTTCACACACAGAATTGGCCATGGCCTGGGAATAGAAACACATGAATATCCTTCCATGCACAGTAACAACAAGCTCCCACTGCAAGAGGGAATGTCTTATACAATTGAGCCAGGAATCTATGTACCAAACACTGGCGGAGTGAGAATAGAGGACATGATATTCATGACCCCGAAAGGACCTGAAACGTTAACGAAATATCCTAAAGAATTACAGATTGTCGGCTAGAATACTTGGCTCTGGTGTCCGCAAAAGGTGGCGGCGCATTAGGCAGCCATGAAGGTTTCTTAAATGCAAAATAAATCCGAACTAATTCGAATTCTATTTCAAGAATTTTGAATCATAGTTCGGATTTCACTTTGACTAAAACACTATTGTCCCAGCCATTCGTTTATAATTTTTGTTTATTCAGTAACGTATAAACGTCATCATAATGCAGGTCATGAGATTCAGCTACAGCTTGATATGTCACATATCCTTCTAACGTATTAATTCCC
Organism: Virgibacillus litoralis; assembly: GCF_017873675.1. Classification (GTDB taxonomy): domain Bacteria; phylum Bacillota; class Bacilli; order Bacillales; family Amphibacillaceae; genus Lentibacillus; species Lentibacillus litoralis. Next base: position 250,631 of record NZ_JAGGKK010000002.1, read on the forward strand.
TTTAATAATGCTTCGTTATCTAAACAAGCTTTTTGATATCCCTTTTTCGCTAATTGAAGTGCATATGGAACAGTAACGTTTGTTAATCCAATTGTGGATGTACGTGGTACTGCTCCGGGCATATTCGCAACAGAATAGTGCAATACGCCGTGCTTTGTATATGTTGGGTTATCGTGCGTTGTAATACGGTCACTTGTTTCAAATATTCCACCTTGATCAATTGCAACGTCCACGATAACAGATCCTTCTGGCATAGCCTGTACCATTTCATCTGTAACTAACTTTGGCGCTTTTGCACCAGGAATTAATACAGCACCAATAACAAGGTCAGATTCTGCGATTGCCTCACTGATATTTAATGGATTGGACATCATCGTATTTATAGATGATCCAAAAATATCATCCAATTGGCGTAATCGTTCTGGGCTTAAATCAATAATGGTAACGTCAGCCCCTAAGCCCATCGCAATTTTTGCGGCATTTGTTCCGACTACTCCACCGCCAATTACCGTTACTTTACCACGTTTAACACCGGGAATACCAGCTAGCAGTATGCCTTTACCACCTTTTGATTTCTCTAAAAATTGCGCACCAATTTGTGAAGCCATTCGACCAGCTACTTCACTCATCGGTGTTAGAAGTGGCAATGAGTTGTTTTCCAATTGTACTGTTTCGTATGCAATTCCAACAACCTTATTATCAATTAATGCTTTTGTTAATTCTGGTTCGGCTGCTAAGTGTAAATAAGTAAACAAGATTAAACCTTCATAAAAATAGTCATATTCCTCAGCTAAGGGTTCTTTCACCTTCATGACCATTTCCTGTGCCCAGGCTTCTTTAGCAGTGGGAACAATAATCGCTCCAGCTTCAGCATATTGATCATCGGTAAAGCCAGAACCTAATCCTGCCCCTGTTTCTACATAAACCATATGTCCAGCTTTCTCCAGCGTCAAAACCCCAGCTGGTGTCATTGCCACTCGGTTTTCGCTATTTTTTAATTCTCTAGGTACTCCTATTTTCAATGATATACCCTCCTTTATTAAATTGCTTAAAAATGTATAAATATAGTAATTGCAAACACTTCAATTGTAACAAATACTATATAAAAAAGCACTACAACTTTAGCGGTATCGATGAATTACATCAAGTCCTCCAGTAACATCGAAAATAGCCCCCGTAATCATGTCCGAATTTTCATCACACAAATACATGATTGTACGTGCAATATCCTCACCTGTTCCTGATCTGCCAACAGGAGTTGCGTCATCGTGCACCTGCCTGCTTTCTGCAATACTAGCTTCTTTCATATCACCAACTATATTGCCTGGGCAGACCATGTTCGATGTGATTTGATATTCTGCTTCTTCAAAGGCGACTGTTTTAGTCAAAGATACTAACCCACTTTTAGCTGCTGAGAAAGCAGAACGATATGGCCATCCTGGTGCACTATTAGCCCCTTGAAAGCCATAATTAACTATTCTGCCAAATCGTTGTTCACGCATATATGGAACCGTTAATTTTAATAAATTAAAAACAGCATCAAGATTTCCCTTTATCATCTTATGCCATTCATCATCAGTATAATCAAGTAACTTTTTACGCTCAAAAATAAAAGGACCAGCATTGTTAATAAGGTAATCAATACCACCATGACGTGTTACAGCTTTTTCAACAAGAATTTCCATATTATTTTTACTGGTTACATCAGCTTGCTCAATATGTAATAAGTGATTATATTGTTCAAGTTCCTGTCTAACCTCTTGTGCTTTCTTATAATCGCTGTGATAAGTTGTCGTAACGTAATGACCCATTTTTAAAAATTCTTCGATCACTTTTCTTCCTAATCCTGATGTACCTGCTGTGATTAGTGCATGTCCCATCATTTGTTCCTCCTTGAACTACTTATCATGAATAGAATTATATCATAATATACTAATGGAAAGAACTAAAGCAATCCATCCCTTTTAAGAGATGGATTGAAAGCTGCACTAATTTTTTTGATTATTGTACTTGTGAATTCCTCTGTTGTTAGAGAGTTTTTCCTTGTCTTCAATAACACCACTTTGATAGCTTTCGATAAGTTGATTTTTCACAGTTGAGACACCTTTTTTATCTTCAAAGAATTTTTCTTTTCTTGACAATTAAATCACCTCCATTTTTAGTATGTTCACATTCGAGACACATACTGGAGTTTTTTATTTCCAACTGTTTTAAAAAGGGTTATAGTAGTAGTAGAGAGGGTATATACATAATAAGAAGAAGGGGAGAGATTATTATGGATTTCGAATACAAAAATATTGTAGTTGCTGTTGATGGTTCTGAGGCTTCCGAAAAAGCGTTTAAAAAATCCTTGGATATTGCAAAGCGGAATGATGCACGACTTATTCTGGCACATGTTGTTGATTCAAGAACCTTTGCTACAGCTGAAGCTTATGACAGAACCTTGGCTGAACGGGCAGAAGAATATGCAAGAGAACTGCTAGATAGTTATGTAGAGAACGCAAAAACTGCAGGCATAACAAATTTAGTCAGATGTGTTGAATACGGATCTCCAAAGGTAAAAATCGCTAAAGATATCGCTATCGATTTTAATGCTGATTTAATAATTTGTGGTGCTACAGGTATGAGTGCCGTAGAACGCTTCCTTATCGGCAGTGTCTCGGAAAGTATCACAAGATATGCCAGCTGTGATGTGCTAGTTATACGCTAAAATAACACTCCAATTCATTTGAGAGCGTTATTTATCTAAGTCATTGATATCTTTTTTAATCTCATGTGCTATATGTGACAATTCAGGAAGAATCAATCTTTCCATGGCAAGCTTTACTGCGCCTGATGATCCTGGCGTAGCAAAGACGGCTGTATTCTTGCTCACTCCCGCAATCGCTCTTGATAATATAGCCGCAGACCCAATATCTTCCTGGAAACTTAACATTCTAAAAAGTTCCCCAAAACCGGTTATTTCCTTTTCAAACATGGGCTGAATGGTTTCAATTGTCACATCACGATAAGCAATACCAGTTCCTCCGTTCATTAATATAATATCAATATTAGGATTCTCAAGGCCAGAACCAATAATTTCTTTAATAGCTGTACTCTCATCAGAAATAATTTCTTTTATTTCGATATGGTGCCCGGCCTCTTCCAATAAATTGACCATTAGATTACCACTTTTGTCGGTCCTCGGTGTTCTTGTATCACTTATCGTTACTACCATACATTTAACAAATTGTTTATTTTGTTTGTGTTCATGAACTGACAACCAAATTACCTCCTATTGAGAAAGACGAACAGTATCTCGTGCTATCATAACTTCCTCGTTAGTAGGAATTACGATAACTTTCACCGGAGAATGAGGATAGTTTATAAATGCTTCCTTACCACGAATCTTATTTAAGGCAGGATCCCAATATACACCCATAAATTCTAATCCTGTTAAAACCTTTTCACGAACCGTGTCACTATTTTCTCCTACTCCTGCTGTGAATATAATAGCGTCTACTCCTGACATTCTAGCCGCATACGAGCCTAAATACTTATGTATACGGGCTGCAAACACTTCCAAAGCAAGTTCTGCACGCTCATTCTCATTTGCCTGTTGTTCAATGTCCCGTAGATCACTGGAAAAACCTGATAAGGCCAACATTCCACTCTTATTATTTAAAATATTAATCACATCAAATGCAGATTTTCCTGTTTTTTCCATAATATATGGGATTAGAGCGGGATCAATATTACCGGACCTGGTACCCATCGTTACGCCAGCTAATGGAGTGAATCCCATTGACGTATCAATTGATCTGCCTTTATCAATAGCAGCAATACTTGCACCATTACCTAAATGGCATGAGATTAGTCGTAATTGGTCAACTGGTATACCTAACATTTCACCAGCACGCTGTGAGACATATTTATGGGAAGTTCCATGAAAACCATATTTACGAATTCCATACTTTTCATAATACTCATACGGTAAGCTATATAAATAAGATTTCTCAGGCATTGATTGGTGAAATGCCGTATCAAATACTGCGACCATTGGAACATCAGGCAGTATTTTTTGAAATGCACGAATTCCAGTTAAATTTGCCGGGTTATGCAGTGGGGCTAATTCAGATACTTCATCAATAATTCGAGTTACTTCTTCAGTAATAAGTACTGAATCACTAAACTTCTCCCCGCCATGCACTACACGATGACCAACAGCATTAATTTCCTTGAATGATTGGATAACACCCGAACTTTTTAGGCTGTCCATTAAATGCTCAACGGCAATTTGATGATTTGGAATATCTGCTGACACTTTCTCTTTACTGTCGCCTATCTCAATTGTAAATACAGAATCAGCCAAGCCAATTCGTTCAACAAGCCCTTTTGCTAAGACTGTTTCTTCTGGCATCCGTATTAACTGAAACTTCAAAGATGAACTGCCAGCATTAATAGCTAAAATGTTCTGCATTGTGTATTCAACTCCCTATTATAGCTAATTTTTTATATTCGCCGAAAACCATGTATTCATTTGCCCTAAAATATCATTCATCGCTGTTGTATCTTTAAATGAAGGAAGCTTAACTAACAATGGCTGTTTTGGAGCTGTGGTACCCTTACCTTTCTTCTGCAGAATAAGTATACTCTTTATATTTTTCTCTGACTTAAACATACTTTCCGGAAGCCTCAAAACGCCAACAATATGCGCATGCTCCTGGATATAGGCATGCAGTTTATCCGATTGATCGCTGTCGAACAGAAAGTCAGGAATTACGAAAATTGAATACCCGCCATCTTTCGTATAATTCATGCTTTGTTCAATATACAAATGATGGGAATAAGAATGACCTTCATCCGCTTTTAGCTCAAAGTCATTCGCACGTACATCATCAGGATAATAGCCAACAGGTAAATCAGCTACAATTAAGTCAACTGGGTCCAAAAGGAATGGTGTTAAACTATCCTGATGAAAAAACTCCACTTCTTTCTTTTGTAAATTTGCGTTCAATACAGCAAGTTTAATTAATGTAGGATCAACTTCACTAGCAAACGTTTCTTCGGTATTTTTCAAATGGCCTAATACTGTTGTAAGCAAATTACCAGTTCCGCTGGCAGGATCAAACACACGTAGTTTTTCTTTTCCATTAGTAACCTTCTCTGCTAAATAGCCAACAAATAGCGCAACTGTTTCTGGTGTCATTAAATGCTGTTGCTGCGTTGTCCCTTTCATACCTTTTAAGATAGCCAATTGTACAGCTTTACGAATTTCTTCGGTTTGATATGTGTGTATATCAATATCCTTTATTATCGTTTGAAGTTTATGTTTTAAGACATCATCTATTTCCTCGGCAACATGCTCGTGAAAAAATACCTCCAATGTCATAGCTAGACTATCCAAGTATGTTTCGTTCACATGCTGTTGTACTGTATCAGTAGCGTTATCTATCTTTTCAAATAAAACTTCTACATTCATTTTTTCCATAATCAATAAGTCCTCCGTTCAATCCATCTATCTAAAGCATTTCTAGTGTAACAAATCATCTATGTATATGTACAAAAATCTCTCCTGCTATCGAGTAACAGGAGAGTTTAATTTCAATACTATTTTGCTTTTTTAGCTTCTTCTAGCGCTTTATCATAATCAGGATGATTCGTTACCTCGCTTACATATTCCAAATATGTAACTGTGTTAGTTGAATCAACCACGAAAATTGATCTTGATAATAACCGTAATTCCTTGATTAATACGCCATAATTTTCACCGAAGTTTGCATCACGATGGTCGGATAACATTTCAAGTTCATTAACTTTATTCACTTCACGCCAGCGCGCCTGAGCAAACGGCAGGTCCATACTAATAGTTAATACTTGCACATTACCTATATCTTCTGCTTCCTTATTAAACCTCTGAGTCTGTTCAGAACAAACTCCAGTATCAATAGAAGGTACGACACTTATTAATTTTACTTTATCTTTATAATCATCCAATTTAACTTCTTTAAGATCATTGGATAATACAGTAAAGTTTGGCGCTTGATCACCTACTGAAATCTCATTGCCTAGAAGTGTGACAGGATCCTGATTAAATGTAACGTTAGTCATATGAATCATTCCTCCTAAAAATTTTATCCTTGCACACTCCCATTATGAATTTTTTGCCATTTAATGTCCACTATTATAATTATACAGGGTCATTATATATCATATCTTGTTTGGTCTTCTGATGGCTGCTGTTCCTGTTGCCGCTGACTACCCTGACGATTTGAATTCTGCTGGTCAGATTGTTGCTGACCTCGTCCAGATTTTTCTTTATTTTTAGGGGACTGAGCTGACTCTTTTAAAATTTGCTGGATTTTTTCAACTGCCTTTGGAGCAAAGTCAAGCATCTTCTCATAAATATGCGTGTTCTCATCCAAGTGAACCATCTTAATTCCCTTTGGACTTACAATTAAAAACGCAACTGGTGTAATGGATACGCCTCCGCCACTACCTCCGCCAAATGGTAATGAGCTTCCACTACTTGAGTCACTTTTACTTTGTCCTGAACCACCTGAACTGAATTCACTTCCACCTGCAGCAAAACCAAATCCTACTTTTGAGACCGGTATAATTACACTGCCATCTGGGGACTCAACCGGGTCTCCTATAATCGTATTAACCTCTATCATATCTTTTAAATTTTCCATAGCTGTTGTCATTAAACCTTGAATAGGATGTTCCTCTGCCATGATAATTCCTCCTTTAATCTGCTTAAATAATCGCTTCTTTATTTACTGGATATTTACGTATCACTTTAAGAATTCCGTATATAGCTTGCCCTATCCTTATTGATACAATGCAATCGAATTTTGACTCTATATATTTTTGATTAAAAAGCGGAACAACAGAAATAACTGGATCACATTTTATATTACTCTTTGCATTAATTAACCCTAATATCAATCCTTTGGTCCCCCAAATCCCCCCAGACACCATACCTGCTGAACTTGCATCCCCTGTTCCAAAATGAGTATTCCAATTTAGCTTTTGAAAATATATTCGTTTCAGTAAGATGGTAGCCACATCATTTAAATCCTTTATCTTTTGAAGAAAATTATTACTATAACTATGTAATAATTTTAGTATTTCTCGTATCGATTTATCCTCATAGGATTCCTCTGATAGGTCGATTAATTTATTCATTAATCGTATTCGATAAAAATAAACAGCTATAAAAGCAGTTTGTTTTTCCTGATTTAGTATCACCGTACTATTAACCTTGATTTTTGAAAATAAAATTAAAATAATGACTAACACAAAAATAATCAACAGTATTACCATAAATACCACCCCATATCATTTATTTTGCTACAAATTCGATAATTTACTCATACACTTTCAATCTGTTAGGAAAATTGAAATAGAAATGATATTCTTGAATAAGAATAATCTCAATCTGGAGGTACTGATAACGATGCCAAATCGAAAAAATATTTATTTCTTTCATCAACAAAATAATCTTGAAAATAAATTGCAGCCACTAATTGAGCTTGCACAAAAAAACGATTTCACCATTGTGGATGATCACAAACAAGCTAATGTTATTATAAGTATTGGCGGTGATGGTGCATTTTTACAGGCTGTTCGAAAGACAGGATTCAGGCAGGATTGCCTGTATACAGGAATAACACAATCTAATGAGTCTGGACTATATTGTGATTTTAATATGGATAACTTTGACGAAATGCTGCATTCAATGGTTAATGAAGAGATGGAGGTTCGTCGTTTTCCAGTCATAAACATACAGGTTAATGGAGAAACTTCGTTTAATTGTTTAAATGAGGTTAGTATTCGTTCTACCATCATTAAAACAATTGTAATTGATGTTCATATTGATGACATGCACTTTGAAACATTTAGAGGTGACGGATTAATTGTCGCTACACCTACAGGCAGTACTGGCTACAATAAATCAACTCAGGGAGCCATAATTGATCCAAAAATCCCATGTTTTCAAGTATCAGAACTCGCTTCCCTTAATAACAACCGCTATCGTACATTAGGATCCTCCTTTGTCTTAAGTAAGGATCGAAAGCTTACATTAGACATCATACAAGATGGAAACGATTATCCTGTTATCGGATTGGATAATGAGGCCTATTCCATTCGAAACATTAAGGATTTAACGGTGACCTTAAGTGATAAAGTAATTAAAACGGTGAAACTAAAAAACAACTCCTATTGGGATCGTGTGAAACGAACATTTTTATAAAGAAAGAGACTTGGACTTTAGTGATTAGTGAAAGTAAAATCCGAACTATGATTCAAATTCTTGAAATAGAATTCGAATTAGTTCGGATTTATTTGTTGCTGATTAGATATAATAGATCCAGTAATTAAAATTGAACGTTCTAAACATCTAACCTGCATTATTATTATATACGATGTCCCCATCAATAACAGTCATTGCCACTTCTATCTCATGAATATGCTCTGGATCAACCTGGAAAATATCCTCTTCCAAAATTGTAAAATCTGCGGAATAACCATCAATAATCAGACCACGTTTATTTTCCTGTGTAATTGCACTTGCACTACCAACCGTATATAATCGAACTGATTCAAATAATGAAAGCCTTTCTTTCGGCTGGTATACCTCGCCATCATAATATGATTTTCGAAGCATGGCTGCCTGAATTCCTTGTAATGGATTAGCATCCTCAATCGGTGCATCTGAGCTACCAGCACAAAGTACACCACTATCCAGCATTGTTTTCCAGGCATATGCTAATTTAATTCTATCCTCACCTAATCTATCGAGAGCCCAAGGAAAATCCGATGAAACAAACGCTGGCTGAATATCAACGACCACTGGTAATTCCTGAAGCATTTTTAAAGAAAAATCATTTAAAATTTGACCGTGGATAATCCTGTCACGTGCTCCATTTTGAAGTGGATATTTTTTAATTAATTTTGTTATTTCATCAACAGCTTGATCTCCAATAGCATGAACAGCTATTGGAAGACCATGTGCCCTGGCAGACCGTACAATTTCTTCCAAGTAATCAGAGTTATGAATCGCTACCCCGTAATTCTCAGGATCGTCCGTATATTCTTGTGTCAGCCATGCTGTTCGACCACCAAGAGCTCCATCTGAGAATATCTTAACAGCACCAAGTTCAACGTATTCTGTTCCATCCAAGTATCCTAAATTCTGATTAATCATGTCTTCCATAACCTCATGATGAACAAGTAGATGTGCCTTGAATTTTTTGGCGTTTCCATTAATTGCATTTAAAAAGGCGTTGTATGTTTTTAGAAAACCGCCATAATAATTGAGATCTTCACTGTGTCCACCTACTAAACCTTTTGCCAACAAATCATCGACAGCTATTTTTATAAGCTGCTGTAAAAATTCCTGTGATACATCAGGCATTGCCTGTTTAATTAATTCCTGTGCAGTATCTAGAAATAAACCAGTAGTATCACCATTGTCGTCTCTTACGATAATTCCCCCTTGGGGATCTGGCGTCTGATCATTTATGTAAGATATATCCATTGCTTTTGTATTAGCTAAGAGTGCATGTCGGCATACACGTGTCAACATCATAGGGTTATCTGGGCAGATTTCATCCAACTCTTTTTTTGAAATAATTTCTGGGTTATCCCATTGATTTTCATTCCAGCCTTCTCCAATAAGCCACTCCCCTTCTGATAAATTAGCAGTACGGTTAAGAAGTGCTTCTTTTATTTCTTCCGGAGACTTCATTTGTGACAAGTCTAAATGCAGTAACTTTTCACCGTGTCCTATTATGTGCATATGACTGTCCACAAAACCAGGCAACATCGTTTTTCCTTTAAGATTAACTTCATTGTCAATTTTGTCATAGAAATCATGATATAATCTTTCATAAGTACCAACAGCTTTTATAATACCATCCTCTGTATAGACCGCTTCAACAGCATCACCTTCGTTTTCCATAGTATAAACTGAACCACCAAACCAAAGTCTTCCCATATAAAATACTCCCATCAACAAAATTTCTACTCTTCTATGAGCACTTTACCTACTTAAAGCAGAAAAATCAAGAAAGAAAATCAGGAGACTTAATAGTAAAAGCATTAGTATACTTAAAAGGGCTACCCTTAAAGGATAGCCCTAGCCATTATTATTATATTGTTGTTATTGTGACATTCCGCCAAATTGTTGTTCAGCAGACTGAACAAGACGTTTTGTGATTTCTCCACCAACAGATCCGTTTGAGCGAGAAGTTGAGTCAGGACCAAGTTGAACACCAAATTCCTGAGCGATCTCAGTTTTCATTTGGTCTAATGCTTGTTGTGCACCAGGTATAACTAATTGGTTTGAACTATTGTTGCTAGCCATGTTCATCACCTCCTTGATACTTCTATATTGTGTAGCAAGAAGGATTTTTAAACTGGTAGTTGTTGTTAGTTAAGAGAAATTTTATGAGTGCTATTTTCCTAAGCTAACGAGTTCAGTTTTAGGGGGAGAAAACAATTTTCTTAGTTTTTAATACCCGAATAATATTGTCATGGTATGCTTGTGTACTTAAACTGGCAGGATTATACAATAAGGGAATTAAGTATTGCCACTTGGAATGAGGAATCGACAGATAATCGAAGTGAATCCTCGTTCCACTAAATAGCAGAAAAGGTTCTCTTTGAAGGGTGAGTCGGATCCTCGTTCCGTTAAAAGCAGAAAATCAGCCAAATTTGAGGCAAATATGACAAATAGCGGAATGAGGATCCGTAACAGTCGAAGCGGATCCGAAATGTATGCTAAATTATTATGAGACTTTTAATGTTATTACATATTCCTCTCTAACTGAATCCGTATTTCGTAAGCATAGTTGCAATTGATAAACTGCAAAGTAACATGGATAAATAGCTGTGTGCTGTGACAGCGTTTCGGAAAATACAAAAAATCTCACAGTGGGCGGCCTTTACGAGCAAGGTAGACTAAGAACGCCACGTCCTATGGCAACTTCTGCCAAGCCTTTATAAAAGATCTTCGAATTCCTTTTTCGCATCTGTTTGATTAGTTAGTTTAACAACTTCAATCCCACTTATTGTCTCTTCTATTAATGCAGAAAAGTCTTCCTGTGACTCAAACATATTCACTTTCTCTCTAGCAGGTTTCGTCTTTGGTGACTTTGGAACAAAAATAGTACAGCAATCCTCATAAGGACGAATTGAAATATCATACGTATCAATTTTTCTTGAAATATTAATAATATCATTCTTATCCATTGCAACTAATGGTCTGATGATTGGATAATTTGTTACTTCATTTATTGCATTCATACTTTCCATTGTTTGACTTGCTACCTGGCCAAGGCTTTCGCCAGTGGTCATCGATAAAATAGACTCATTCCTGCATACCTGTTCACTAATACGCATCATCATGCGGCGCATAATTGTCATTGCATACCCGTCAGGCATTTCACGAAAAATATGCTGCTGCAATTTAGTAAATGGAACAACGTGAACTTTGATCGAATGCCCATATTCCGTCAGTTTCTCTGCTAAGTCCATTACTTTCTGTTTCGAACGTTCACTCGTAAATGGTGGTGAATGAAAATGAATAGCCTCTAATTGAACACCACGTTTCATAGCAAGGTATCCCGAAACAGGGCTGTCAATTCCACCTGACAAAAGCAGCAAAGATTTTCCTGATGTACCCACCGGTAATCCGCCGAGCCCTGGAATTACACTGGATGTAATATAAGTTGCTTCTGTTCTAATTTCAACTTTGATCTCCAAATCTGGCTGGTGAACATTAACCGTATAGCCAGTTGTACTTGATAAAAGATGCCCACCCAGCACCTGGTTCATATCCTGTGAACGAACAGGAAAATTCTTATCAATCCGTTTTACGGAAACTTTAAACGAATTAACATTTTCACTATTATTTAGTGCCCATAATGCTGCTTGTTTAATTTCCTCTTCATCGTTACGAACCTTAACTGCCAGACTAAGGCTTTGAATTCCAAAAACTTCACTGCACCTTTGCATAACAGGGTCAGGTTCATGCCCATTTAATAGGACAAACATTCTACCTTGTGTACGTTTTACTTTTACCTCAGGAAAGGCCTTTAACTTTCTGCGAATATTACTTTGCAGTTGTACGATAAACTTCTTTCTATTTTTACCTTTAAGAGCCATTTCCCCGTATCGTATTAAAATATGATCATATTGCATAGTTATCTACTCCATTACTGCTTTTAGTTGATTTACTGCTTCCTCTAACGCCTTTAAAAACGTATCAATTTCACTTTTAGTTGTATCATAGGACATGCTGATGCGAAGTGCAGATGTGGAACGATCTGTGTCATACCCGCAAGCCGCTAATATTTTACTCTCATCCGCCTGTTTAGAAGAACAGGCAGATTTAGTTGAAATATATATTTGCTTTTCTCCAAGCATATGAATAATTACTTCAGGCTTTAATCCCGGTACAGAAATGTTCATAATGTGTGGTGCTGCCTCTTTTGGCGTATTAATTACCACACCTTCCATTTCAGCCAGTTTGTTCCGGAGAAACTTTTGTAGCTGATACATGTCCTTAACTTCTGTCTTTTCTCGTTCTTTTATTAACCTTAATGCTTTTACAATTGAAACAGCACCAGCAAGGTTCTCAGTCCCAGAACGGAGAGAACGTTCTTGACTTCCACCGTGAAGCAACGGATACATCGTTGTCTTTTTATTCACATATAAAATACCAGTTCCTTTTAATCCGTGAAGTTTGTGTCCTGAAATGGTGCATAAATCAATTCCGCTATTTTTGAGTTCTAAAGGAACCTTACCCATGCCCTGAACATTATCTACATGAAAAAAAACCTTTGGATACTGTTTAAGAATTTCTCCGATTTTTTTGATTGGCTGAATTGATCCGAGCTCATTATTAACATGCATCATACTTACCAGAATCGTATCATTCCTAATTGAATTCGTTAAATCCTCTATAGAGATTACACCATTTTTATCAACAGGTAAATATGTTAGTGTAAATCCTAGATTCTCCAGACTGTTGCATGCCTCATAAACAGAAGGATGCTCAATTTCAGTTGTGATTATGTGCTTACCACGCCCCTGGTGTTTAAATGCAATTCCCTTTATAGCCAGGTTATTCCCCTCAGTTCCTCCAGAAGTAAAAATAACTTCATCCTGTTGAACATTTAGCAACTGTGATGCTTGCTCTTTCGATTTTATTAATAATTTTTCAGCTTCACCGCCAAGTTGATGAATGCTGGATGGATTGGCAAAAAATCGCTCAGTAGCCTGATAAAAACTATTAAGAACGGACGGGTCTGGTTTCGTCGTTGCGCTGTTATCTAGATAAATCATATTTAATTCTCCTTAAAATTTTATAAGTGAAAGCAAGCTTTAGAAAACTTGGCAATCGTTAAAGGGATTATTATGAAAGTGTATTTCACTTTCTTTTAACCCCTATACCTGGAGTGCTAGCCTTAATGGCCAGTTCCTAAGCTACACTTATACTATTTATACATTCATATTTGCCATTAGAAAAACTTGGCTTTCACCAAGTTTTAGAAGTGAAAACCAAAGTTTCACTTATACTCATAAATATTTCTTCTGCTGATAGTATTAAACTTATCTTTCCCATAAATACTCTTTACAATTATTTTACATCCAACATCTCTAATAAAGCATCGATTGATACTTTACCACTGTCATTAGAGAGCCTAACACTTCCGAGCTTCGGCGATGGATACTCCTTTTTGTTTTTCACTGCGTATACTCTTTCAGTACTGTCTTTCAATTGATTAAACGCTATTTCACTTTTCTCGACTATAACATTGCTCGATGTTACATGTTCTTTTACAATAACCGGGCTATTCTGTGTCGTGAAAAACATAAATATGACAAATCCCCAAACACATATTGTACTAGTACCCAGGAGCAGTAAAACCCCTTTATAGCCTTTATGCATATTAATTAGCTGCCTTTTGGTACTCTTCTATGCGTTTTAATGCACCAGGCTCAATCTCTTCTACAGCTTTAGCTGCCTGTTCAATGGCAAGATCATATTCATAGGAACGAAATAAACGCTCAGATTCTGACAACTTAGCAGCAAGAATTGGGTATTGACTTCGATATCTGTTCGCGTATTGGATAACTTGTTCTGTCAAAAAGGCCTGGTCTAACATTATTTCTGTTTGTTCTGTTACATGATCAACCGCAGTTTTTGCATCTGTTAATGCATGTTGTACTGCTGTAATATCCAATGGATGCTTATCTAATAATTTAAGTACTCGGGCATTCTTTTCAGATGCTTCCTCCATAATATTCCAAATAAATCCTGGAACTCCTGGAATATTACTTTTATTCAGCCTGCGATTAATATGATATAATTCATTTTTCATATCAGTTAATTTTTCTTTTGCTTCCAATTCGTCTTTCCTTAAATTTTGTATATGCTTCTTAAATTCATCATGCTTCTGCTGTAAATCATCAACTTGCTGAAATCCATTCTCCAACTTAACACGCAGATCGGAATGCGTACTGTTTTCAGTTTCAATGTCATTTGAAAGCTCTTCAAGCTGATTTTTTAATTTTAAAATAGACTTTTCCAGTGACAAATACTTTTCCATATCACTGTCTTCAAAGTAATAGGTTTTCTTTAACGTTTCCACTTCTTCTTTTGTTGTATGAAAATTCTCCTCTAAACTATTTAACGCTTCCTGATAGCTTGGCACCTTGGCTTCAACATAATTCTTAGCGATAGCTTCCTTTTCAAGTAACTGGTACATTTCCGCTATTCTCTCTTCTATTTCTTCTATTACGATGCCAGCTTCATAAGTATCTCCTTTTTCAAGGGCACTTACACAATCCAGCAGACGGCGTTGATAGTTATGTACTTCCTTCTCAAATCCAAGATGCTCAATACGGTAACCGTCTTCCTTCATATCTCTTAACCCTTTACATAATTCGTCCAATTGGGCCGGTAAGTCATGTTTGCATGTTTTATATATTGTTGGAAATGCATCAATTTGGATTTGAAGTGCCTCCAACTTTTGCTTGAGATCTTCAACAAGCTGATGTGCTTCAGAATAATCACCAGATCCAACTAGTTCGTTATATTGATTAAGTTGTTCATCAAGTTCATCAATCTCCACATCAAAACGGACTTCTGCTTTACCATATTGGTAACGATTTTGTGAAAGCTTTTTGCGCAATGCTTTAATATCAGGCTGTATTTGTTCGATTTCTTTTCGGCTTGATTCTTCAGACTCCATCAGTTCATCTAATTCCTCAAGCATATTTTTGATATCTTTTTCAATTGATTGTAATGTCTGCTCTACTTTTCGCAGTGTTTTTTTAGCGGTGGAAAACCGATATCGATCTGCAGCTTCTTCGGCATCAAATAAATATTCTTCAATATCTGGCAGCTCCTTAGTTACGATGTACTCCCATCGTTCTTTCCACGCTTCAAATTTCTCCTGTGTTTCGCCAGACAAATTTAAACTTTTAATTCGTCCAAGCTGTGATGCAATATTCCGATTCATAATATCCATTTTCCATGCTTCCAATCGGTCAACAACATCATATACCCGTTTTCGTAAAATAAGTCCCACAATTATTAGTGCAATAATTACTAGAATAATTCCTATGATATATGCCATAAAATGCCTCCTAACTAAATTCCTGAATAAGAGGATAGTCTTTCGTTGAATTCTCTTGAAGAACAGGTATTAATAATTTCATTTTATTTTTAAACATGTTTTCTTAGGGCCACTTATGTATTGGAGCCAAGCCCTGCCTTATGGCAAAAGCTTAAGTTTCCCTTTTGGCAGTTAAAAATAGTTATGCAACTTTAACTACAAAAAAGTGTATAATTATCTCATTATTATACTTATGATACCATGTAATTAACATTTTTGGCTAAAAATTTACAAATAAATTAAGGATTTGACAAATTTTATTAACAAAAATAAAAAATGGCATTAAATAAAAGCCATTTTTGCATATTTTTAAGATTACTTTTAGATATTTTGTGCCACAACGTAATCTAACCAATTCTCAATTGTTCGAATATAATTTTTAGCAAATTGATTATGAGAATCTGTCCCGACTACCTGGTTTTTCCACTCATTCTGCAATATGTAAGGAGTAATCAACATACCTTTCAATTGCATTAATAAAAATTGACTATCCAAATTATTCTTTTTCTGTTTTGGGAAAATGGCATAAAACGAGTTACTAATAAAATAATTTTCTTTTGCAAGATACGTAACAGTCATTTCACGAACAAATACAGAATCCAGTGATAACTCACGGTGAATAAAACATGAGAATTGATGGTTACTCTGTTTGTAATGTATAATGGCTTCAATCATTTTTTTCAAGCGTTCCAATGGAGAGATGGATTCATTATTCAACATAGCTGTCTCAATCGCTTTTAAATAGGCTTCATAATATTGTGTAACAGCGTGCTCTAGAAGACCCTGTTTACTATTAAAATAGTAGCTGATCAACGAAACATTGACAGTTGCTTTATCTGCAATGTCTCTTACAGACGTTCCATGAAAGCCATTTTGAAAAAATAGTATAGAAGCTGCATCAACAACTTTTTGTTTAGTTGGATTTTTTTTCATCAGTTTTCAACTCCTTACATCTCTTTTACGACAAAGTGAGGATTTATCCTGCAACTTTCTCTCGACAAAAATTTAAGTGATTTGTCGAAATATACACAGTCGAAAGGAAAATTAATATGTTTCAAGCAACTGCTTATTCTGGAAATAAAGCTAAAGATTACGAATTATTACTAAAACAACTAACCGCTTTGTCTGAAGGTGAACAAGATGATATTGCTATTTTATCGAATGCATCATCATTATTAAACCAATTCCTTGATGAAGTAAACTGGGTTGGATTTTATTTATGGAAAGAAGATGAATTAGTACTTGGACCATTTCAAGGGTTACCCGCCTGTATTCGAATTGCTTCCGGCAAGGGTGTCTGTGGTACCGCTATAAAAGAACAAAAAACCCAACGAGTTGCAGATGTTATGGCTTTTCCTGGTCACATCGCCTGTGACAGTGCTAGCAAGTCTGAAATAGTCGTACCATTAATTGTAAATAATGAAGTTTATGGTGTTCTCGATATTGATAGTCCAATTAAGAACCGATTTGATGAAACAGATCAAATCTACATCGAAAAATTTGCGGAAATACTAGAAGATATTATCAGGTAAAAATTAAAGTGGCTGTATTGGTTCAGTCACTTTAATTTATATATTAGAATGCTTTTTTAGTTTCTTTTCCTTTACAACGCAGTTTTTCCCAATCTCTTTCGCTTCATATAATGCTTTGTCTGCACGAATGAAAACATCACTAACAGAATCCAGCTTCTTATCAATCCAGGATGATACACCACAGGATAGTGTAATTCCTGGCTCGGTAAAGCTTTCAACTTGCGTCCGAATTTGACCAGCTAATTCCACGCCATCATCAATACTGGCATTAGGCAAATAAATGGCTAATTCCTCTCCACCCCATCGTGCCGGAATGTCCTCTTGCCCCATTTGTGTTCTGATAATATTTGCAACTTGAACTATTACCTCATCACCAATGTAGTGCCCATAAGTATCATTTATTTTTTTGAAGTCATCAATATCAAATAGAATTAACGTTCCTTTTTCATCTGATTGCATATGTGCTTTTAAAGATTCGTCAAGATGATTCCGTGAATATAACTTTGTAAGATAATCAGTAATAACTGATTCCTCCAATTTATCCTTTAAAATAGAATTCGTCAGCGCTAGGGTGGAATGCTGAACAAGAGATTGCATTAACTTGTAGCTTTCAAAGGAAAAGAAGTATCTTTCCTCATGCATAATTATAACTGCCCCATGAACCTTACCAGAATGTATCATCGGGATTGCCATAATAGAACGATATGGGATATCCCTTTTGAAATCACCACTAAACATTGGGTCAGCATTCGCCTGCATCTGTCTTAGTATGTCTTCAGCAAATATTTCACCTTGTTTTGTTGCAAAATAGCTTGTGCTGCCTGACAAAAGATCGAATCCATCATCAGAGTTATCATTAACATACATAAAGCCCGCCTGCGTGGCGCGACACGCTTCAATTATTTGCTTTCTTACAATTGAAATGATTTCGGTAAGCTTTAAATTTGAATTCAGTTTATGAGTAGCTTCGTTTATTAATTTCAAATCAGATACGAGATGTTTGGAATGCTGGTAAAGTGTTACATTTTCGATTGCCGCACCTGCTGTATTTGCAAATTGAGTAATGAAATCAATTTCATCCTCGGTGAAGTCAACAGCATGAGGAGTAATAATTTGCAATACCCCATACACTCCTTGCTTTCCTCTTAAAGGAGCATAAATACTCGTATTCTTATCTTTTACACGGTCTTCCAGCTGTACTTCTCCTGTAAGAAAAGCCTGCGTGCTCACTCGCTTCGTCGCAGCATCACTATACTCAATTGTTTTAATTGGCAGAGAGCTTTCCGCTTCATAATCCTGAGATAATAATAAATAATACGTAAACGTTGGGTAGAGTTTATACAAACATTGAACAATATCTTTCAAAATATCCTCTTTAATATTCATAGAATATAAACGTGTAGACATATCAAATAAGAATTTACTTTTACTTACACTGTTCTCACTTAATTTATAATAATTAACCAGCTTTAATAATTGTTCTGTTTCCTGTTTAACTATCCCAACACTATTATTAGATAGAGGATCTGCATCTTTCGGGTAGGAAAGAAATACAAAACCTGACGAACCAAATTTTGGAAATAGTGGTATAATGACAGAGTTAAGTAATTCACTTTTCTCTTTAAGAATTGATTTTCCATCTGAAATATCAGATTCCATAAGTTGTTGATTAATATCACTAAAGTCTACTAGACTTTTCATGAACAAATCTGTCTCTTTAGAACCTGTTTTAATTTCATACTTTTTATTCCATTTATTATATATATATATTACTGAATGAGTCGTGTTCAAAATAGTTGTTAAGCGGTTCGTGACTACTGATAAAAGTTCGTCATATGAAAAGTGTGCAATATCAGAGATCAATTCAAAGTATGTACTTCTAATTCTCTCTTTTAATTTATGTTGAGTTATCATCTATATTATCACCCATCTTATCGATCTTAAGATTTAACTATTCCTTTATTATATCGAAACAATTATCAATTTCCTATACAGTTTTAAGAAAAAAGCTGTTTTCTAATAGATTGTTGCTTTTTTTTACAAGTAGTTGATTTAAACTGCCCCTCTGGAGCTATGTTTATTTCCGGTGTGGTTGTCATGGAACTTAAAGTATTTTTCAACATTGAGTTAAAGTATATATTAATAGCAATAATACTTTAAGAAAATAGCCAAGAACAAAGCTCGTATTAGTGAATTAATCATGTTTTTATTGACTTTCACTCTTATAGCTTATATACTATTGTTTGTGTAAAATAAAAGGTAGCTTACGTGAACCTACGTTTATGTCATTTTATTCCTCAAAAATGAGGTGTATCGTGTAACTCTCTGCTGCTGGAGCGATGGTACATGAAAATAAAATGTATGACGGATTTGGAACACACTGTTTATTTTATGCCAATAAACTAATAAAGGAGGAAATGTCTAATGGCACGATTTACTGGATCAGTATGGAAAAAATCACGTCGTCTCGGCATTTCATTAACTGGAACTGGTAAGGAATTAGATAAACGCCCTTACGCTCCAGGTCAACATGGACCAAATTCACGCAGAAAAA
Organism: Virgibacillus litoralis; assembly: GCF_017873675.1. GTDB lineage: Bacteria > Bacillota > Bacilli > Bacillales > Amphibacillaceae > Lentibacillus > Lentibacillus litoralis. The sequence continues at coordinate 270,394 of NZ_JAGGKK010000002.1, forward strand.
TTTCTGAATATGGTTTACAGCAACAAGAAAAGCAAAAACTTCGCTTCATGTATGGATTAAATGAACGTCAGTTCCGTAATCTATTTACAGAAGCTGGTAATATGAAAGGTATTCATGGTGAAAACTTCATGATTTTACTTGAATCTCGCCTGGATAACCTTGTTTACCGCCTTGGACTAGCTCGTACACGCAGACAATCTCGTCAGCTAGTAAACCATGGTCATGTAACAGTTGACGGCAAGCGTGTTGATATTCCATCATATCGCCTAAAACCAGGTCAGGTAATTGGTCTACGTGAAAAGTCGCAGAATTTGGATATTATTAAAGAAGCAATCGAAGTAAACAACTTCGTTCCAGAATACCTTACTTTTGACGCAGATAAAATGGAAGGAAGCTACACTCGTTACCCAGAGCGTTCTGAACTTCCAGCTGAAATCAACGAACCACTTATTGTTGAATTCTACTCTCGTTAATAAACGAAACTCCAAAACCCTTGATATAATAAGGTATTTGGAGTTTTTTTCTGTATACAATTTATTCGTCTTCATCCTAACCATCAAGTGCATTATTTCCCAGATATGCTAACGGCATCCAAATTGTGTTATCAAGGCTTCCTTTGTATTTTTATATTCTCTATACCCCTGTTAATCCTTTTCTTTTAGGTAATTACCCCCTTCTAGCTGTATATCTGAGTTAGTGACTTCTTTATGCATGTGAAATCTGTAAACTTACTTCTTTCCTTCTTTTTTTACGGTTAAAGCGGATTAACCGCATTGCATTTAAGATTACAAGCAATACACTTGCTTCATGGATAAACATACCAGATGCAAGATGTACGGATCCTGCTAGTACACCGGCTAAGAGAACAAATACAATCCCCACTGAAAAGAATGTATTTTGCTTCATATTGCTAACGGTTGCTTTAGATAGTGAATAGGCATGTGAGAATTGCATAAGTCTATCTGCCATTAAGACAACATCGGCAGTTTCCATAGAAACATCTGTACCACCTTCACCCATTGCCAATCCGATATCAGCCGTAGCAATTGCTGGTGCATCATTAATACCGTCCCCCGCCATTGCGACGACATGTCCTTCATTCCTCAATTTCTTCACGAAGTCAACTTTGTCTTCTGGTAATAATTCCGCATGGTACTCATCTAATCCTAATTTACTCGCAACTAATTCAGCAGTGTGTCTGTTATCACCTGTAAGCATAACGATTTTCTTAATGCCGTTTTCCCTCATTTCAGCTAAAGCTTTTGGAGCATCTTCCCGAATTTGATCAGCAATGGAGAAAACACCTGCTACTTTACCATCAACTGCGACATATATTGCAGTATTACCTGCCATTTCACGGTTCACAGCATATGCCGCAACCTCTGCTGGTACCTCAATATTTTCGGTATTCATTAAATGACGATTTCCTATAGTTAGCGATTGATCGTTAACTTTTGCAAAAATTCCATTTCCTTTTATGACTTTTCCCTCTTTAGGTTCTCCTCTGAAATCTATCTTTCTATTACTTGCTTCTTTTACAATAGTTTGACCTAAATGATGCTCCGAAATTGTTTCCGCCTGTGCAACTAAACGCAATAATTCATTTGAATCCTGATAATTAAATAATCGTATATCGGTAACTTCAGGCTTTCCTTTTGTTAATGTGCCTGTTTTATCAAATACTAGTGTGTCCACCTTAGAGAAGTTATCCATTACTTCGCCACCTTTAACCAAGACACCATTTTTGGCACCATTTCCGATACCAGCGACGTTTGAAACAGGTGCTCCGATCACCAATGCACCAGGACAAGCAACAACTAAGAATGTGATAGCTAAATGAAGATCTCTTGTCAATATATATACCGCAATCGATAGTATAACAACTGCTGGCGTATAAACATTGGCAAACTTATTAAGAAACTTCTCTGTTTTCGATTTTGATTCCTGGGCTTCTTCCACAAGTTCGATAATTTTAGAAAAAGTAGTATCATCACCAACTTTTTCAGCAACAATTTCAATATAGCCATTATCTACAATAGTCCCACTAAAAACCTTGTCATCTAACTTCTTGGGTGCGGGTACTGATTCACCTGTAACAGCTGATTCATTTAACGATGCCTGACCGGACGTAATACTTCCATCAACAGGAACACTTCCACCAGAACGAATAATAACATGGTCTCCTTCTGCTACTTCTTCAACCGGGACTGTGACATGATTCCCATTACGGACAACAACAGCTTCTTGTGGAGCCATATCGACTAGGTTTTTTAAAGACGAACGTGTTTTCACTAAAGTACGTGCTTCCAAATATGCCCCAAATAAAAATAAGAAAGTAACTACAGCTGATTCAACGTATTCACCGATAATTAAAGCACCAATGACGGCGATAGTAACCAGCAATTCAATACTGAAAGCCTTCATCCGAAGTGCCTGGAAGGCTTTGATAAATATAGGAACACCAGCGATAACGGTTGCAATGATCAAAGTGATATCCTTGGCACCTCCATTTCCCATAAACCCGGTTGTAAAACCAAATATAATGAGAATTGCTGTAATTGCTGTAATATGATTTTTATGTTGATTTATTGCTTTAATCATTTTTATTCTCCCCCTTTAGTCTTCATCTTCTTGATACCTTAATTATAAGGTTCTTCCTGTCTAAAGAAATTGACGGCCATCAAGATTAGGAGATTTTATTTAAATAAATTACTAAAAAATACACACGCCATTTTCAAATATGAAATAGCGTGTGTATTGGATGTTAATTGGGTGCGTGCACTCTAGAAATGTACCCATCATATGTTTTTTAACGATCTATTTATAACTTATAAGGAAATACTTTTTCTTTCCGCGTCTTATTATTGTAAACATATCATCAATACGGTCTTCTTCACTAATAACGTACTGCAACTCTTGCTGACGCTCACCATTTATATAAATTGCTCCATTTTTAATATCTTCTCTTGCTTGTCGCTTTGATGATGAAATAGAAGCGTTAACTAAAAGATCGATTAAGCCTATTTCTTCTTTAGGGGCATCGTGAGCAGGAACACCTTTAAAACCCTGCTTAATATCTCCGGCTGATAGTTCTTTTAAATTTCCGCTGAAAAGTGATGCTGATATTTTCTGTGCTTGTTCAAGGGCTTCCTGACTATGAACTTCGCGAGTCATCTCTTCAGCTAAACGTTTTTGTGCCAAACGATTCTCAGGGTTGTTCTCTACTTCTTTTTGTAACTGTTCCAATTCTTCCTGATCGAGAAATGTAAAGTAATATAAGAATTTCATTACATCACGATCATCAGCATTAAACCAAAATTGATAAAATTCATATGGTGTTGTTTTTTCTGGATCTAACCAGATAGAACCACCTGCTGTTTTACCAAACTTGGAACCATCAGCTTTTGTAATCAGTGGTACAGTTAAACCAAACACTTTTGTTTCCTCGTCCATTTCTTCTCTGGAACGACGAATCAGTTCCATACCAGCAGTTATATTCCCCCATTGATCACTGCCGCCAATTTGCATAGTACAATTTTCTTGTTCATATAATTTAAGATAGTCTAAAGATTGAAGGATCATGTAACTAAACTCTGTATAAGATATGCCTTGTTCAATCCGAGCTGATACAGATTCCTTGCCAAGCATGTAGTTGATACCAAAATGCTTTCCCGCATCCCGCAAAAAGTCAATAACAGTCATACTTGCAAGCCAATCATGGTTATTACGGGCAACAGCAGCATTTGACCCACTATCAAAATCAAGCAGTTTTGCTAATTGCTGTTTAATCTTTTCACTGTAACCTTTTACAACGGTCGCTTCGTTCAGTGATCGTTCAGTGGAACGACCGCTTGGATCACCAATCATTCCTGTTCCGCCACCAATCAATGCTATTGGTCGATGTCCAGCCTTCTGAAACCTTTTTAACATTGTGATAGGCAGCAAATGTCCTATATGTAAACTATCAGCAGTCGGATCAAACCCACAATATAATGTTACCTGATTCTCTTCCAAATGCTTGGTTAACCCCTCCGTATCAGTAGTCTGATGAATCAAATTGCGTTTTTCCAAATCCTTTAAAATATCCATTTTCTTCACTCTCCATCTTTTACTATTAATACTATCTTAATTACAAATAAAAAAACCCATCCCTAATATAAATAAGGGACGAGTTTACGCTCGCGGTACCACCCTTGTTGCACATGCCACCTTGGGATTGTTAACGATGATATCACCGTCTTCTTTTGTAAATAGGAAGAAACTCCAGATTGTAATTCGCCTGCAAATATATACTAACTCTCACCAACCGTTAGCTCTCTTAAAAATTGAATTGCAAAACTACTGCGATCCTTCAACGTATTTTATTATACTATTATTTATTCATATCATATTCTCATAGTAAACGCAATATATTTACATATTTCCTTCTATACCTAGTACATCAATTATGCTATAATTAATGTTGGAATTTAGGAGGTCTTAATATGGATTATAAACAATTATTTCAAAAATATAAAGAAAAAACAAAGTCAATTTGGGCAACTGGAAAAGTTCAAAAATCATCACGTATTACATATGATGTGTTCTGGAACGTAGTCTTGTTTTTCGTTATTATAGGTGCGGTTGGACTCATTTTTGCAGGCGGTGTAGGTGCAGGTTACTTTGCTTCACTTGTTAAAGATGAACCTGTTCGAAGCTATGCAAGCATGGAAAAAGATATATATAATTATGAGGAAACCTCAAAGTTATACTTTTCCGGAAATAAATACATCGGTGATATCCGTTCTGATATACATAGAGAAGAAGTTAAATTAAAAAATGTCTCAGATATCCTGAAGGATGCTGTAGTTGCAACCGAAGATGAATATTTTAATGATCATAAGGGAATTGTTCCAAAAGCAATTGTCCGTGCACTAGTACAGGAAGCAACTAATGCCGCAGTAAAAACAGGAGGAAGTACGCTAACCCAACAACTTATCAAAAACCAAATTCTAACAAATGAAGTATCATTTGAACGTAAGGCAAAAGAAATTTTATTAGCACTACGTTTGGAGCGCTTTTTTGATAAAGACGAAATTCTTGAGGCTTATTTAAATATAGTCCCGTATGGACGGGATGCTTCAGGTGGAAATATTGCCGGGATTCAGACTGCTGCTCAAGGAATATTTGGTGTTAATGCTTCTGAGGTTAATTTACCCCAAGCAGCATACCTTGCAGGACTTCCACAAAGTCCGTCAAGGTACACCCCTTTCAAGAACAGTGGTGGGTTAAAGAGCAAAGAAGGGATGCAGGCTGGACTAAATCGAATGAAATCAGTTTTAAACAGAATGTATGAGTCAGGTAGTATTTCAAAAAAACAATATGAAAAGGCTATGAACTACGATATTGTTGCAGATTTCTCTAAAGAGTCGCAATCACCCATTGAAAAATATCCATACCTGACATTCGATGCTGAAAAAAGGGCAAAGAAAATAATTCTAAAATATATTGCCAAAGATGATGGATATTCAATGGAGGACCTGAACAATGATGAACAGTTAATGGAAGAATATAAAATATTAGCTGATCGTGCATTGCGTAAAAATGGTTATAAAATCCATACAACAATCGATAAAAAAACACATGACGTGTTTAAAAAAGTAATTAAGAAGTATGAAACATACGGTCCTGATTGGAAAGGTAAAGTTGTTATAAATAAAGAGACTGGTGAAACTGAAACTATAACCCAGCCAATTGAAACTGGCGGGATATTAATTGAAAACAGTACAGGAAGAATTATTAGCTTTGTTGGTGGCCGTGAGTATACTGAAAAAGACCAATTAAATTATGCAACAGATGTAATTCGTTCAAATGGTAGTACTATGAAGCCAATACTCACCTACGCTCCAGCAATGGAAAAGGGATTTATACAACCCGGAACACCAGTAGCTGATGTCAAAACAACTTATTCCACACCTGTAGGTTCCTATACACCTGGAAACTATGGAGGAGGCTATCATGGTCTAGTATCTGCCCGTAAGGCACTTACAAATTCCTATAATATACCTGCAATCAGAATTTATGACAAGATCAGATCGCAGGATCCGGTTAGTGAATTTTTGAATCCTATGGGAATTACAACTTTGGGTAAAAATGAATATGCTAACCTCTCTCTGGGAATTGGTGGTACAACCAATGGAATCTCGATTGAAGAAAATACGAATGCTTACAGTACATTTGGCAACAACGGTAAATTTGCTGATTCTTACATGATAGAAAAAATTACTACAGCAGATGGTGAAGTAATATATGAACATAAAAGTAAATCAGTAGATATATACTCACCACAAACTAACTATCTGACTCTCGATATGATGCGTGATGTTATCAGCAGTGGAACTGCAGCATATTTAAACTCACAATTGAAGTATAATGGAGTTGATTGGGCTGGGAAAACTGGTACATCACAAGATAAAAAGGACACATGGTTTGTTGCAACCAATCCAAATGTCACATTTGGAACATGGATGGGATATGAAATTGGAAAATCACTTGAATGCCCTAGTTGCTCATTAGGATACAGTAGCAGAAACGTAAAACTCTGGGCAAAATTGATTAACGCAGCTTCTGATGTTAATCCAGAATTAGTTGCACCTAAAAAGAATTTCGAACGTCCCGGTGGAATTGTGTCACGAAGCTATTGTGCAATATCCGGTATGCTCCCATCAGATTTATGTGAAAAAGCTGGTTTAGTAAAAACCGACTTATTTAACGCTAAATATGTACCGACCAAAGAAGATGACAGTCTTGTCAAAGGAACATATGTCATGGTTGATGGTAAAGCAGTGATAGCTGGTGAAAATACACCAAAGGAATTTACTGAGGGAGACGGAATAACATTCAACCCGGAATTTCTTAAAAGAAAAGGCTATGACAAACTTGATGATATAACACAACTTTATCCAAGAACTAATCGTGAAAAGTGGGAGAAAATCAGTTTACCAGAGTCAGAAGTTGATGATGGTACAATAGAAGACGATGGAAAGAAACCTTCTGCTCCTGCTTCAGTTGCAGGATCCGGAAATAAGCTAACTTGGAAAAAATCCAGCAGCAAAGATGTTGTAGGGTACCGCATCTATCGTGCGAAGAGTCCTGAAGATAGCTTTAGCCTCGTTGGTAACACAACTGAGACCAGCTTTGGTATTTCCAAAGGTAAGGCTGTATACCATGTGAAAGCTGTAGATTACTTCGGATTAGAATCAACTGCATCAAAAGAAATTATTGTTGGTGACTTTTCAGAACCTGAAGAACCTGAGGAACCTGAAGATAATAAACCTGAGACTGCTAAACCTGTTACACATGTCACAGCAAAACACGAGAAGAAAAACATCACAGTCTCATGGAATCACAGTGAAAAGGCAACATTCGAAATAACGTTAACTGGTAAAAGTTATAATAAAAAGGAATCAACTAAAAATAAGAGTTATTCATTCGCAGATATCCCACCAAATGGTGAAAAATATAGTGGAACAGTAACTGCAATAGTAGATGGAAAACCGAGCAAGTCTGTCTCGTTCACTGTCACTGCTAATAAAAAACAAAATGAGGAATCAAACGAATAACCGACAGGCGGCGCTATGAAAGTGTCGCCTGTTTTATTTTAAGTTTTTACTAAAAATGCCAGTAGTTATACTGTATAATAGAATGATATAAAGAATACTTCTTAAATAAGGCGGTGAAAAAATGAATCATGTTAAAACGTATCATTCAGTCACACGCGACACTCCAAATGGACCAGTCATCATCGAAGGACCGCTTTCTTCCACGGAATTAATGAAATATTATTTTCATGAACAATTAACTGCATTCCGACCTGCTCCCAAACAATTTGAGGCTATTTCAAGTATTGCTGACTTTCCTGAGGGGAGAATCATAGTTGCTAGAACTGATGACACCATTGTTGGCTATGTAACTTATTTACATCCTGATCCTCTCGAACGCTGGTCTGAATTTAATATGGAAGACCTTATTGAACTTGGTGCAATTGAAATCATTCCAAAGTATCGTGGATCTGGAGTTGCCTCAAGCATATTAAAAGTATCCATAATGGATGATTATATGGAAAATTATATCCTAATATCAACCGAATATTATTGGCATTGGGACCTTGAAGGCACGAGGTTGAGTATCTGGAATTATCGTAAGGTAATGGAAAAGATGATGGCTGCAGGCGGACTCCTTCCTGCCCCAACGGATGATCCGGAAATTATATCTCATCCAGCTAATTGTTTAATGGTGCGAATCGGAAAAAATGTACCAGAAGAATCAATCAAACAGTTTGATAAACTCCGGTTTTTACAGCGACAACAATACCGTGATATGAGGGAGGGTTTATAAATGCTCGTAGAAGAAATTATGAAAAAGGAAATAATTACACTACCTAAAACCGCTTCAATTGCTGAAGCATTACAATTACTTCATGAGAATCGAATTAGACACATTCCGATCATTGACGATAACCGTTGTGTGATAGGAATTGTATCTGACCGAGATGTACGTGATGCATCACCATCCATTTTAAAAAAGGATGCAGACCAAAGTACTCTCGAAAATGAAATTCAATCGATTATGACGCAAGATGTCATCACAGTTCATCCTCTTGATTTTGTGGAGGAAATTGCTCGAGTATTTTATGATGAAGCATTCGCATGCCTACCAGTAGTTAGGGAAAATAAATTAGTAGGAATTATTACTGAAAGAGATATGCTTCATACGTTTATTCAACTTACCGGTACAAATGTTCAAAGCTCACAAATTGAAATTAAAGTCCCGCATAAACCAGGAATTTTACCTGAGGTAGCAGCAATTTTTGGAGCTCGTAAAGCAAACATTACATCCGTTTTAATATATCCTTATAATAATGATCCGAATTTTAAAATTCTCGTTTTCCGCATACAGACCATGAATCCTATGCCAGTTGTGCATGACTTACGGGACGCTGGCTATGATCTAATGTGGCCAAATAATATTGCGGAGCCAAAAGTATGACTTGTAAAGCGTCATTTGTTTACTCTAATAAATTCTTAGACTACCAATTTCATTCGGATCATCCATTTAATCAAAAAAGAGTATTATTAGCAAAGGAATTATTAGAAGATATAAATCTTTTAACGAATACGGATATTATCAAACCTCGTACTGCTACCGAAGAGGAACTTGCACTTTTTCATGACTTGTCTTATATTCAGGCTGTTCAAAAGGCAAGCAATGGCAAAATGCAAACTGATGAAGGATTAGAATATGGGATTGGAACAGAAGATACACCCATTTTTAATGGAATGCATGAAGCATCAAGCTACTTGGTAGGCGGTACCCTGACTGCAATAGATTCCGTATTGCAGGGTAAGTCAGATCATGCTTTAAATCTAGGCGGTGGTCTCCATCATGGCTTCCAAAGAAAAGCAAGTGGCTTTTGTATTTATAATGATGGCGCTGTAGCTATTAAGTACATTCGTGAAAAATACGATTTGAAAGTTTTATACGTAGATACTGATGCACATCACGGGGATGGTGTCCAATGGGCATTTTATGATGATCCAAATGTGTGCACTTTTTCCATTCATGAAACTGGCAGATACCTTTTTCCTGGTACAGGTAACGTTAACGAGCGTGGAATAAAAGAAGGACATGGCTATTCTTTTAACATTCCAATCGATGCATTTACAGAAGATGAATCATTTATAAATCTATATGAATCCGCTTTCAGGGAGATTGCTGAATATTTCAAGCCTGATGTCATCTTGACACAGAATGGTGCAGATGCACACATGTATGACCCACTAACACATCTATGTGCAACGATGGACATTTTTGAGAGAATTCCTCTATTAGCACATGAATTAGCACATCAATACTGTAATGGACGCTGGATTGCGCTAGGTGGCGGCGGATATGATATGTGGAGGGTCATACCCAGAGCATGGGCTCAAATATGGAGCGTAATGAAAACAGATAATGTTCAAAAAGGCAACTTACCTTCAGTTTGGCAATCCAAATGGCAAAAGGAATCACCTGTTACATTACCTGCTCACTGGCATGATAACAAAAGTATTGTACCAACAATACCAAGAAAGGCGGATATTACCGAAAAGAATGAAAAGGCACTTCAAAGTGCTTTAAAATACGCAAAAAATATACAAAATAACATTTAATAAAGGAGATGATTTTTACAATCATCTCCCTTCCCTTTTATTCCTTATTTTGATTATTATTTTCCAAAATAACCATCTCTACACGTCTGTTCTTACTCCAATTTATTGCTGATGTATTTGGCACTATTGGTCTTGTAGCACCATATCCCACTGCAGTAAAACGCGAATCATCGAAATTATTTTCCTTTATTAAGTAGCGAATTACACTACTTGCACGTGCACCAGATAATTCCCAGTTTGACGGATATCGAAAATTAGAGATGGGTCGGTTATCAGTATGACCTTCTACCTTTACATGATTAGGTATATTAGAAAGGAGCTTCGCAATTTTATCTAAAAAAGGCTTACCAGAATCAACAATTATTGCCTCACCTGAATCAAACAATACACTTTCCTGTAAAACCAGTACAACTCCACGTTCAGTTCTACTTGCTGATACCACATTATTTAAGCTATTGTTATCCAAGTATTGCCCAACATCCCCCATCAATTTGTCTAAAGAATCATCAGTTTCATCCGCTGTTGTATCGTCTCGGTCATTTATATTCTCAAATTGAGTAGGATTTTCAAATTCATTCGAATTCTTACCACTTTCTTGATTACTTGTATTCTCTGTCGGGTTTTCCATCGGTACTGGTGATGGGTAGAAATCAAATATCATACGATTCTTAAACGATTCAGAAATGGCTTCAAATTTTACCAGATCTATTTGTGACATGGAAAATAGCAATATAAAAAAGACTAAGATCAGCGTTACCATATCAGAATATGTAACCATCCATTTAGGTGCTCCGGACTTGCTGTTTCTTTTCGTACTCCTACGCTTCATTTACGCTCTCTCCTGCGTAAGCTGTTTCTTCATCAACTTCATCTTTTTTCTTCGTTTCATTTGAGAGGAAAGCACCTAGTTTTTCTTCTAAAATACGTGGGTTTTGTCCCGACTGAACACCAATAACGCCTTCGATAATTACCTGTTTTATAAATATTTCTTCTTCCGTTTTTGTTTCTAATTTATTAGCCATCGGAATAAATACAAGATTAGCAAGAACAGTACCATAAAGTGTTGTCAACAGTGCTACCGCCATATTTGGTCCTAACGTTGCAGGATCTGTTAAACTATTAAGCATTAGAACAAGCCCTACTAATGTTCCAATCATCCCCCACGCCGGTGCATATTCACCAGCCTTTTCGATAATAGCACGTCCTTTGTAATGCCGATCTTCCATTGCAGTCAGTTCTGCATTCATAATATCATTTATAACCTCAGGCTCAATCCCATCAACTGCGAGCAGGATACCTTTTTTAATAAATTCATCATCAACTTCATCAAGCTCATTTTCAAGAGCTAAAATCCCTTCTCTGCGTGCACGCTCAGATAAACGTATAAATAATCCAATTAATTCTGGAAGTCGTTGGTCACTTTGGTGAAATACTTCCTTCATAACTTTAGATGTAAGCTTGATTTGATCCAATTTAAAATTAATAAATAACGACGCAAATAAACCACCAATCACAATAAAGATAGAAGCAACATCAAGGAAGGATCCCATTCCTTGTGTGCCACCCTTTGCAAGAATTGCCAGCATAATCATAATAAATCCCAATGTAATACCGATTGGAGTTAGTATATCTCTTTTCCTCATAATCTCGCTCCCTAAAAGCTTGTTCCCAAGACAATCTTTAACCTGTTGTTTATATCGGCATTATTTTTATTTTGTTGAAGTTCTTTCCACAATTCGATGTGGTAAAACTACTTTCTTCTCCTCAACTTCTTCTTTATTCATATATTTTGTCAATAAACGCATTGCAACAGCACCGATGTCATACATAGGCTGAACAATTGTGGAAAGTGTTGGACGAACCATTGTTGCCAATCTGGTATTATCAAAACCAAATACTTCCAGATCCTCTGGTACTTTATACCCCTTGTCTTGGGCTCCATGAATAACTCCTAAAGCCATCTCATCGGAAGCAACAAATACAGCAGTCGGTCTTTCATTTAACGAAAGCAATTGTTCAACGGCTTCCAGACCAGAATCATAAGAATAATCTCCTCTTAAGATATATTGATCATCGATGGTCTTTGACTTTTCCTTAAACGCACGTAGATAGCCATTGTATTTTTGCTGATTTATAAGTGTGTCATCTTGCCCTGATATAAATGCGATTTTTTCATTCCCTTTACCAAGCAAAAAGGAGGTTGCTTCAGATGCTGCCGCTTCATAATCAATATTTACTGATGGAATTCTGTTTGATTCATCATAAGTTGCTGCTAATACTACCGGAATTGAAGAGCTTTCAAACTGCTTCACGTGCTCGTCTGTTATATTTCCGCCCATAAATAGAATACCATCTACTTGTTTCTCCAGCATCGTATTAATTAACTGAAGTTCTTTGTCCTTATTTTGATCGGAATTACTTAAAATCATATTATACTTGTACATCGTAGCGATATCCTCTATTCCTCTCGCCAACTCAGCAAAGAAGATGCTTGAAATATCCGGGATAATTGTGCCTACTGTTGTTGTTTTTTTACTTGCTAGTCCACGTGCTACAGCATTTGGACGATAACCCAACTGTTCAATGGTTGCTAAAACCTTTTTACGTGTTACAGGTTTAACATTCGGGTTTCCATTTACAACTCGTGAAACGGTTGCCATTGATACATTTGCTTCTCTAGCTACATCATATATTGTTATATTCATACTCTAATGCCTCCTAATATAAATCCCATTACGAACTCTTTTCCATATATGATACCCCACCATGAAAAAAATTACAAAAAAAACAACAGAAAAACTTAAGGCTGATCTACTTAAGACCAGCCTTAAATGGAACTATTTACGTGTTGAAAATGCTTCTAGTTCTTTCATAAAAGTATCGAACATCGGAATATCCATTTGTTGTGCTGCATCCGATAGTGCTACTGCTGGATCTGGATGTACCTCAGCCATAATCCCATCTGCACCTATTGCTAATGCAGCTTTTGCAGCCGGGAGTAATAAATCCCTGCGACCTGTAGAATGTGTTACATCAACCATTACTGGGAGATGTGTTTCTTGCTTCAGAATCGGAACTGCTGAAATATCTAACGTATTTCTGGTTGCTTTTTCATATGTCCGAATACCACGTTCACATAAAATAATATTACCATTCCCTCTTGAAATAATATATTCAGCCGCATTAATAAATTCGGAAATAGTTGCTGACAGACCTCGTTTTAGTAGGACTGGTTTTTTAACATCCCCTGCAGCTTTTAATAATTCAAAATTCTGCATGTTACGTGCACCAATTTGAATGACATCAATATAATCCATTGCTTCTTCCATATGGGCTGGGTTTACAATCTCACTGACGACTGCCAAATCATACTCATCCGCAACTTTTTTTAAGATTTGAAGGCCTTCCACTCCAAGACCCTGGAAATCATATGGTGATGTTCTAGGCTTAAATGCTCCACCACGTAATAGTTTAAGTCCTTTGCTTTTCACCGACTTCGCTACTTCAGCTACTTGTTCGTAACTTTCAACCGAACATGGACCTACCACATAATGGGTATTCCCATCGCCGACTTTTTCTCCTTTAATATCAATGATGGTATCTTCAGGTTTCTTTTTTCTAGACACAAGTAATGCTTTTCTGTGGTCATCTTCTTGTAACTCAAGACTTGCTTTAAATATTTCTTTAAAAATGTGTTCAATTGTAGAATTTTCAAATGGGCCATTATTTTTCCCTGTTAGCTCATCCAGCATTTTTCGTTCTCTTACCGGATCAAATCGTTTAATACTTTGTTTATGTTTTATTTTACCTATCTGCTGCACAATTTTTGCACGGCTTGTGATTAAATCCAGTAATTCCGTGTTTACATTGTCTAATTGACGACGTAATTCATCCATCTCATTATGGCTCATTTATAAACCCCTCCCGAACACAGTTTATTATACCTGGAAAGTATGGTACATTTTAATAATTAGAGACAATTATAACTAAAAGTTTGTTCTTTGTCATCAATAATTTTTAATTTCAAACTATACATATCCAGTATTATAATATGAAAGGATTAATTAATATGGGTGGACGGATTTTTGCACTTGATATTGGTACACGATCAGTGACTGGTATTTTAATAGAAAAACAGGATAATAATTTTGCAGTAATTGATTACTATATGAAAGAACATGAAGAAAGGTCTATGCGTGATGGACAAATACATAATGTGATAGCCGTTTCTGAAGTTATTCGGGATGTTAAAGAGAAACTGGAGACGGAACATGGGCAGTTAAATCAAGTGTCTGTCGCTGCTGCAGGTCGTGCCCTTAAAACATGTCAGGCAGAAGCAACGTTAAAATTAGACCAGCACCCTATCACAGATAGTGATTCGATTAAACACCTGGAATTAAGTGCTGTTCAAGCTGCACAACTGAAGCTTGCAGCAATGGATAATAACAATGAATATACAAACTATTATTGTGTGGGTTACTCTGTATTGGAATACAAGCTTGATGACGAACAGATCGGTTCACTTATTGACCAAAGCGGAGACCAAGCAACTGTTAAAATAATTGCTACATTTTTGCCGAAAGTAGTGGTTGAATCTCTATTGGCAGCCCTAGGTCGAGCTGATTTAGAAATGGAAGCATTAACATTAGAACCAATTGCAGCCATTCATGTGTTAATTCCTGAATCCATGCGCAGACTTAATGTTGCTTTAGTTGATATTGGAGCAGGGACAAGTGATATCGCCATTACGGATAAGGGAGCAGTTGTGGCATACGGTATGGTACCCGTGGCTGGAGATGAAATAACTGAAGCAATCAGTGATCAATATCTATTGGATTTTCCGATGGCCGAACAAACAAAAAAGAACATTGTAAGTAATGGACAAGCAACTGTTCAGGACATATTGGGTTTTGAAACTACCATTACATACGAAACACTTATTGAAGATATAAAAAATAGTGTTGAAAAAGTTGCCGATTCGGTAACAACAGAAATTCTTGATTTAAATTCAAAATCACCTAAGGCAGTTATGCTTGTTGGAGGCGGAAGCCTAACACCTAACATAACTACTGCTCTAGCAAATAAGCTGCAACTCCCTAAAAACCGTGTAGCGACAAGAGGGATCAATGCAATACAACATCTTGTAAAAACAGAAAAGTTACCACCAGGTCCAGACTTTGTAACACCAATTGGAATTGCCATCGCTGCTAAACAAAACCCAGTTCACTATATTACTGTGACAGTAAACGAACACACAATTAGAATGTTTGAGATGAAGCAATTAACCATTGGGGACTGCCTTGTACAGGCTGGGTTGGACATAAAAAAGCTATATGGAAAACCCGGAATAGCTTCAATTGTTACTGTTGACGGAAAGGAAATAACCTTGCCCGGCGAATATGGTCAGCCCCCTGTTATCATTCTAAACCATTATGAAGCAACAGTTGATGATGTTATTCATAATGGTGATGAGATTATAATTTCAAAAGGGAGTGATGGAAAAGAACCGCATATTACGATTGAGGAGCTTATCGGTGAAGGCACAACTTTCGTTATTAATTTTAATAATAAACGCCATGAACTGGAAACCACCTTTTCAGTAAATGGTCAGACAAAACCAAAAAGCTATCTTATACAAGATAATGATGAAATTATTATTAGGAATCTGCACACGATAAATGATTTTCTGGTATCCAAAAGTACCGAAAAGCTTCAGTATACACAACCTTTTTCAATTTTTGCAAACGATAGACAAGTAACGATTGACAAGGGTGAATCACATATTTACTTAAATAACAAAAAAGTAAATCGTACTCATCCATTAAAACAAAATGATAGCCTTACTATTATATCTGCTCAACATCCTATGGTGAAGGATGTATTGCCACATCTGGACAAGGAATTCTGGAACACAATAACTGTTACATTTAATGGAAAATCTGTTTTAATTAAACAACAGCAAGTTACTGTATTACGGGATCAACTTGAACTGGGTCCAGATACAGAATTAAATTTAAATGATGAACTGGAGATTAAGGATCGTAAACAGGAAACGTTTATATTCCAAGACGTGTTCCGATACGTCGATGTAGATATGACTAGCGCTTCTGGTCATTTCCAGCTGTATAATAATAATCAGCCCACAACTTTCAATGAATCTATTCAAAACGGTGATAAGTTACAAATAGTCTGGGGAAAGAAAAAAAGCTAGTGGCTACACTAGCTTTTTTGTAATTCTTATTTTTTCTCAGCTTCTTCAGTCGCTTCCTCTATCGCTTCAGCAACTTCCTCTGCTGCTTCTTCCGCTTCCTCTTCACCACTTGTTTTTTCTTTCCATTTATCTTGAACATTCTTTGTTAATTCCTGTGTTTTCTGTGAAAGTTTTGATTTAGAATCAGCTGCTTTTGTTCTCAAGTCAGAACTTTTTTCAGACGCCTTATCTTTCCATTCTGAACCTTTTTCATAAGCTACATCTTTCCAGTCATATGCACGGCCTTTTAATTCAGTTGCACCTTCATTAATATTTCCTCTTAATTCTTTACCGGATTTTGGTGCAAAAAGTAAAGCTGCTGAAGCCCCTACAATTCCTCCAATAAGTGTTCCGATAATAAAGTCTTTACTGTTGATGTTGTTGTTATTATTGCTATTGTTGTTATCTCCCATGAATATTCCTCCTCTTAATAATTAATCTTATTTATTTCTCTTCTTTTTCCAAAAATCTATTACTGTGTTCCCCCATTTTATTGCTTCTGAGGCTTTTTCCTGATTCTGTGAAGCTGTATCCGATATACTGTTAGATAATTTACGCAACGACCCATTAAAATCCCTAACTGTCTCTCCAACGCCTCTAATGCCATCAAATAAACCATTTAGCTTTGATGACTTCTGATTTACGTCTTCAGCAAGCTTATTCGTTTTATTTAACAGTTCGGTTGTTTCTGTTGTAATCCCCTGCATTTGTTCTTCCAGGCTTCCTAATGTATCTGTTACATTATTTAACGTGCGCTGTGTGGCCTTTAAGGTCATTGCTAGATAGATTACAAGCACTACAAAGGCAACTGCAAAAATGATTGCAGCAATGTACAATAAGTTCTCCATATAGTAGGTCAACTCCTTCAATTATAGACTTCAATGATAGTAACTCGGAGAGCTAAATAATGGTATAAAAGTAGCACAACATAAAGAAGTGTCTTCTTAAAATAATACCCTAATTAATCTCACTTAAACATATCCTGATTACTTAGCGTATTCAATGACTCAACGCGATATCACCTTACTATTCACTATAACGGTTTCTAGTTATTATTTCGACAAATAAGTCATAAAATCCTTTATTTTTATAGAAAAACTTGGAGTTATTAAAGCTAATGAAAAAATCCTTTATTTTGTTTACTTCGACTCCAAGCTTTCATAAAATATAAACAAGTCTCTTTTCGTAAGGCTTATTACTCTATCTTCCCTGTTTGATATAGACTGGCTCATGTGGCTTTGTTAAAAGTAATAATCATTAAAAAACAGCAAAAAAAAAAGAGCCTAAATTTATGGCTCAGAATCATCTATACTTTTTTTAAATTATTTTTATTTGCCAACTGTTCTTCATAGGATTCTTGGAACTTCTGAATATCCCCTGCCCCCATGAAAATCAGTACGCTGTCAGCATCATTCTTTAAAACATCCGTGTGTGATATATCTAAAACAGAACTATCATCCACCAGTTCTTGCAGATCGTGTATAGTCAACTTCCCACTATCTTCTCTAGCTGATCCAAAAATATCACATAAATAAACGTTATCAGCTAAGCTTAAACTATCAGCAAATTCTTGTAAGAATGTTTTAGTACGAGTAAATGTATGCGGCTGAAATACTGCTACAATAGATTTATCTGGATATTTTTTACGAGCTGAATCAATAGTTGCTGTAATTTCTTTCGGATGATGTGCATAATCGTCAATCAGAATTTGATTCCCTACTTTTTTCTCGGTAAATCTGCGTTTAACACCCTGAAAAGTGCCAATAGTTTTAATATCTTTTGCTTTCATATCTTCGTAATGACAAATAGCAATTACAGATAAAGCATTCAATATATTATGATCACCGAACATTGGAATCTCAAAAGTTTCATAATACGTATTACGTACAAATACATCAAATTCAGTACCGTTCTCTGTTTCCTTTACATTCTGTGCCTGAAAATCGTTCGTACTGGAAAACCCATAATACATGACGGGAACTTTCGCTTGGATTTGTTGTAGTTGTTCATCGTCACCACAAGCAATAATTCCTTTTTTTACTTGATCAGCCATCGATTGAAATGCATCAAATACATCATCAATACTCGTGAAATAATCCGGATGATCGAAGTCAATATTCGTCATAATTGCATAATCAGGTTCGTAACGTAAAAAATGACGACGATATTCACACGCCTCAAAAACAAAATATTCACTGTCTACATGGCCTTTTCCTGTCCCATCACCTATTAAATATGAAATGGGATACGTCTCATCAAGTACATGAGCCAATAAACCAGTAGTAGACGTTTTTCCGTGAGCACCAGTTACAGCGATACTTGTATATTGCTTCAGCCATTCTCCTAGAAATTCATGGTATCTATAAAAAGTGAGTCCTAACCTTTTTGCTTCTTTAATCTCTACATGATCATCCGAAAAAGCATTGCCCGCTATTATGGTGTTGCCTTCTTTGATGTTACTTTCTGAAAAAGGGAAGATTGGAATGTTTTTATTCTCTAATGCTTCTTGCGTGAAAAAGCGCTTATCTACATCAGATCCTTGCACTTTTTCCCCAGAATCATGAAGGATATGTGCAAGTGCACTCATTCCGGTCCCCTTAATACCAATAAAATGGTAAGTTGTCATAAAAAAGAACCTCCAGATATATGTGTACAAACAGCTATCTAAAATTTATATTTTGCAGGAATCTTAACAGCTATTTAATCATTATAGCAAATGTTTACGAAGAGTGAAATAAAATATTACTTATTCTTTATTTTGCATATGATATTCCACTAATTCAAGTCGGGGATTCGGTCGATAACGTCTCCCCTCTTTTGCTTCTTGAGTACCGTTTAACAACACATTATCACCAGTAAAACCAATATTAATTTTTAATAGGCTTCCTCCAACACCATACATATCTACCGGAACGCCTAGAGTCTCGAAATGACTTATTCTTGTCTCCGTAAAGCCACCGCTGGCCATAATGTTTACGTGAGAAAACCCTTCTTCATTAAGTGCTTTTCGAAGCGCAAAAATTAATTCAGGATTCACACCTCTTGGATCAAAAGTGCCCATTAAATGATGATTCCTTAAAAAATATTTATCTACAAGTGTTCTGGACGTATCAAGACGAACTCCTTTTAAATTGTTACCAAAGGCTTTAGCAACTTTCAGCGAATCGGTAATCACATCATTATTATAATCAACTAGAGCTACAAGATCGTCTTCTGGGAACATTTCAATGTATGCACGTGATGCTGCAACAACATCACCACGAAACATTTGAATCATGGCATGCGGCATTGTACCCATACCTTCTTTTCCCCACCATTCATTCATCGCATGCGTTGCTTGTGCTGTAGAACCACCAATGAATGCTGCATAGCCATCGCCAGCCTGTTGGGTGAAGTGATCGTCACGATCCCCCATAAAAATAATGGGCTTTTGATTCCCAGAAGTTCTACCTGCTTTTACGACATTATATACATTTGTAGCTACCGATGTTCTTCTAGCCAAAATACCATCAATAATACCCTCAAGAAAACCGAACTGCTGATATGCCCCTGTTATGGTCAAAACAGTTTCGTAGGGGCTGATCTTGTCACCATCTTTTAATGAATGAATTTCCAGTTTTTCTGGTTCATCTGCAAATGTGTGGACCAAAGCAATTGCTTCATCTGTTCCACATAATACTGCATTACTGCTTTTTTGGAAAAACTGCATTGTGACACGATTATATGGAAGTTTCTTCTCTGCCATTTCTTTCGTTTTCAAAAAGTATACCGCTGAAAACCAACCCTCTTTAATCCGTTCATCAAACTTAAATGTTTTGTTAGTTAAACGTTTAATATCCCCATTTAGTTTCTGTGATATTTCCTTCATAACGGCTTCCCCTCGTATTCATAATAAAGTTTGGTGATTGCATTCTTTCTTATCATATAAAAACTACTGCAACTAAACAAGTGCTTAGTTTTCAGCTTGTACGCCAGATACTAGTATTTCACGCGGTTTGCTTCCATTTTGACCACTGATTATTCTGTTGCTTTCCATCGAGTCCATTAGCCGTGCTGCCCGATTATATCCTATTTTAAAGTGACGCTGTAATAATGACGTACTGGCACTATTCTGCTTCACAACAAACTCAATCGCATCATGAAGCAATTCATCTTCTGAATCATCAGTTACAAGCTGCTCCAATAACTGTTCCTGCTCAAATTCATAATTAGGTTTAGCTATCTGACGCACATGATCAGTTACACGCTCAATTTCTTCATCTGATACAAAGGCACCTTGCAAACGAATACTTTCACCGGCACCATTCTCGATAAACAGCATATCACCTTTTCCTAAAAGCTTCTCAGCTCCACTTGTATCCATAATTGTTCTGGAATCTACTTGAGAGGATACACTGAATGCAATTCTTGTCGGTATATTTGCCTTTATTAACCCAGTGATCACATCCACAGAAGGTCTTTGTGTTGCAAGAAGCAAGTGGATTCCACATGCACGTGCCTTTTGGGCAATACGACAGATTGCATCCTCAACATCCTGTGGTGATACCATCATTAAATCAGCCAATTCGTCAATTACAATAACAATAAATGGCATTTTTTCTTCCACACGATTCTGTTTAATCATCTTTTGATTAAAACGCTGTACATCTCGAACTCCTTCTTGAACAAACCTATCATATCGTTCCTCCATCTCCTTCACAGCCCATTTGAGAGCAACTGTTGCAGCTTTTACATCCGTAATAACTGGTGAAATGAGATGTGGTATACCGTTATACGGTGCCAACTCAACCATTTTAGGATCTATCAACAGGAACTTTACATCTTGATGATTCGCTTTATAGAGGAGACTGATTAGAATCGTATTAATACAAACACTCTTTCCTGACCCTGTTGCCCCGGCTATTAATCCGTGCGGCATTTTTTGTATATTAGTGATCAGGGGACTTCCTTCAATACTTAATCCCAATCCTATTGTTAATGGTGATTCGCCTTTTTGAAAGTTTTCTGCCTCAAAGATTTCCTGCAACCCGACAATTTGTGGTTTTGGATTAGGAATTTCAATTCCAATTGTGTTCTTGCCAGGTATAGGCGCTTCAATTCGAATATCTCTTGCAGCCATATTCAATTTTATATCATCACTCAAATTTTTAACTTTGCTAACTTTAACACCCAGCTCTGGCTGCACTTCAAACCTTGTAACAGATGGCCCTTGCGTTGCTTTAACAACTTTCGCCTGAACATTAAAATGTTTCAGTGTTTGTTCCAATAGTTCCTGTTGGCTATTCATCCAAAATTGATTCTGATCACTTTTACGAACAGGATCATTTAATAAATGATATGGTACTGTACTGTCATTTACAGCTGTATTATCGCTGACAGATTCTTTTTTGATATTGTGCTTATCCATTTGCCTCCGTTTATCATTTGCTGACATCATAACATTAAAAGGAGGTGGGCTCGGTTTATTTTGTTTTTCTATTTTATGTTTGGAGTGTCTTCGTTTGGTTTGTTTAACAGAATGCTGTTGTTGTACATTGTCCTCTTTTGGCTGGTTCAATTCCTTAGGTTCAGGCTCGGGAACCTTTGTTGACTCTGTTGACTCCTCATTAATCAAGTTTTCCAATGGACGTGTATCATTTGTGTATGTATCTGTTTCGTCTTGCTGCATAGTTTGCTCCGGCACGTCAGTTTGTTGTCGTTTATACGCAGGGATGTCCTCTATCTCCTTTTCCTTTTTTCGATGCTGAAAACCATAGATAGGTGAAGGGACATCGCTTGGTTCAAACGGTGTTCCTGATTCAGGCTTGTTCACTTTCTTTTTCCGTTCAAGCATCGGACTTTGTTGATCGGATTTACTTGAAGTGTTATTTCTAGTTCGGTTTCTTTTTCGTTCAAATGCCGGTGTCTCTACTTCTTTTTCCTTGGGTTGATCAGGGATAACAGGAAACCGAAATGAATTCTTATCAGGATATTGGTACATCATTTTTGTTTGAACATCCTGTTTACGATAGTTTCGGTTTTTTGGTGACTGATTGTTTTCTTCCTCTACTTCCACAAAGAGAAAATTGGTTATTTTCTTTTTCCAACGATCCCACATATAATTTCACTCATTTCTATAAAAATTAACACTATAATTTATTCTATCAGTTTTTTTGTGAAATTGTAGCATTAAAAAAATTTGCTTATTGCCAAAACGTAACAGTCAAAAGCCTAAGTGCTTTATGAAATTATGAAGGCAGGAAAGTATAAACTTTCCTATCTGCGAAAAAAACAACCCTTGTCAATTGACTTAGGTTGCTCTCTTTTTAGAATATAAATGGTTCGCCTACCTCATAAGTATCATCGAGAACATAAATTCCTTTCTCTTTGGGTGCATCAGGCAAGCCTAATTCTTTCTGCGAGCATATCATACCATTCGATGGGACCCCTCGTAATTCTGTCGGTTTTATCTTTAACCCACTCGGCATAGTCGCTCCGACTTTCGCTACGACAACTTTTTGATTTGCATCAATATTTGGTGCACCACATACAATTTGCAGCATTTCGTCCCCTGTATCAACTTGACAAACACTCAACTTATCAGCATTCTCATGAGGGGATTTATTTTTAACATAGCCTACAACAAATTTAGGGCTCAAATCAAACTCAAGTGAATCAGTCAGATTGTTTTTATTAAACAATTTTTTTAACTGATTTAATAGTTCTTCCGTCATTGTGATTTTCCCAGTACTTTCTAATTCCAAATGCTGTGATGCCCGAAAGATATTATAACCAATAACTTTTTCATCTTTATCAATGATTCGTGTGATGTCACCAATAGTATCATGCTTAACCTCATAGCGGTCCCCATCTTCTAGTGGAACAATTAAAACATCCCCAACACCCTTTGGATTATAAAACACATCCATCTGAACTCATTCCTTTCTACTTCTGTTCTGGTCGATTTTTTGCCATGATAAACACTGGTTCCAATGTTTTATCTTCGTATATAAATGGCAACGACGTTATTGGAATACTTCCCTCTGCAAAGAACTTCATTGTCATTTGTGCTAATATATCATAACCTGTTTTATTTTGTATGTCAGCAAAAATTAATACATCCTGATGTGGTACAGCTACAGCCAGCTGTCCTTTACTATTTGCGAGCATTTCTTCCAGAAACGCTTCGTTCAGAATTCTGCTTGCATCATAACCATCCTGTTTAGCAACGAAATAAAAATCATTTTCAGCTACCGTATCTTTCTTGAAATCATTGGATAAAGATCTAATGTTAAATGTTGCAATTTCATCAATTCTATCGTAAGTCCATCCCTCTTTTTCGAGCATTGGTTCATCAATTAACCGATAGGATTTACCTAAATCCAGTGCATAGTAAACACGAGTCTCTGCAGTATGTTCTTTAGATACCAGTGTAGTACCCGAATTTGTTTCTGTTGCGAATGATGTTGCACGAATGACAGGATAAATATTTTTCTCCATCCCAGTCAAAGTGTGTTCTTCATTCATAATCCGTAATGCTTCTAATACATGTTCCTCTAGTTCATCTATAGCTGGTTCGCCCCGCTTGTTATATTTCGATACAACATTCGGTAGTGTAATGGTCATTCCTTGCTTGGATTCCTTCCACTCTATCCGATAGGAATCTTCGTCCCTCTTATAAGATGTATTAAATTCGGGATTGGAAAACCTTTCATCAAGTATTTTTTTCATTTTCAAACTAGTCATTTTCATCGTAGTGCAACTCTCCTTTTAACCTTATACCCCTTTGATAAATTCGATAATTTCGTCCTTTGTTTTACGGTCTTTGCTAACAAATCTGCCAGCTTCTTTACCACCTTTAAATGCAATAAAGCTTGGAATTCCAAAAACATCATATTGCTGGCAAATCTCAATAAACTGGTCTCGGTCAACCAGAACAAATGTATATTCCGGAAAATCCTGTTCAATTTCTGGTAGGACCGGTTCAATCACTCGGCAGTCCGGACACCAGTCAGCAGAAAATAGAGCAATAATATTATCTTTATTTATCAGATCATTAAATTCATTAACCGTTTCTAACGTTTTCATAGTTATCAGCCTCCATTGCTATCATATCTTTGTTTTAACTATGATTCAATAAACTTGACTGAATCAACGTATGGTGATATACATAAAATTCCAACTTTTCTTCTTAGAAAACTTGGCTTGTCGCCAATCCTCAGTATAGATAAGCCTTAGTTGCACTTATGCAGTAAGAAAGGATTTATACTTTATTATCTGCAAAAAAATATCAGTCAATGAACTAATTCATTGACTGACTTTTTAGTATTATTAGATATTTATTTTTGGACAGTGCTTGTTTGCTGCAAGGCTATGGATTGTGCAATCTTCATAAGCTCTTCTGAATCATCACTCAAATTTCTTCTTGAAGTATAAGTAGTGATTTTGACGCCACCCACACCAATCTGTAATTCATAATCTTCTTCCTGATTGTGAGGGATTATACGCATATACCCAAACTTATTCTTATCTTCAAATGTCTCTAACAGCAAAGCCTTATCACTTTTTGCTGCTGCAGAATTATAACTAAGCTTACTTAGTGGGTCTTCAAGATTATTATAAAAAACAATAAATGTTTGGTCTCCATCTTTTAGAATAACATTATTTTCATCTTCTTCTTTCACTTCTAAACTATTTGGTAAATACATTGAAAATGAATCCAGTTTATGGTTCGTTTCAATCTTTTCATCCGAATTGAATATTTTTTTGGCTGATTCCTTAGCATCCTTAATTGCCTCTTCTTCTGTTTGCATACTGCACGCAGTCAGTGTGACTAGGAAGAGCAAAGAAACTATTGTAATATTCCATATTGATTTTCGCAATGTTTTTCCCCCTGGATCTAGTACTTTTTACCTCTTTTTATAATACTACGAATTTAATAAATTTCAAGGTAATTATTTTCCAGCAAGCTACTTTATTTGCGTTGTCTAAAAAAAAACAGATAATATAGAATTGAGATTATATATAAATTTGGAGGGATATTTATGGATCTAACTGTATACTTAGCAGGTCAGATACACGATGACTGGCGGGAAACAGTAAAATCAAAAGCTAAGGAAAATAATCTTCCACTCACATTTGTTGGACCACAAACAAATCATGAGCGTTCAGACAATGTGGGGGAAGACATAATTGGCAAGCAACCAGCAAAAATTTATACAGATGATGCAGCATCAAGTATTAATAATTTTCGAACACAGGTTTTGTTGCAAAAATCTGATGTGGTTATCGCATTGTTTGGTGAGAAGTATAAACAATGGAATACAGCGATGGATGCGAGTGCGGCAATATCAATGAATAAACCTACAATAATCATCAGACCAGAATCACTAGTGCATCCATTGAAAGAACTTTCCAACAAGGCCAACGTAACTGTCGAAACAGTCGACCAAGCTTTAGAAGTACTGCAATACATTTATGAGTAATTATAGCAGCGGTTATATTCCGCTGCCATTTTTTATTTTATAATCCCATTGACCATGTAACAGTTTAACAACATGAACGAACATTTCTTTTCTAGAGATCTGGTCATTCGTAAATATACCAATGGCACCTTCATTTTTTCGTACATCTTTTCGCTTCGCGTACGTGTCCATTATATCTCCTAGCTCAGCGCCACCTTGAAGCTGATTAGTAAATTCTTTAGGCAACAAAATCCGAGCACCGCTAGCTGTAAAAACTTCCTTTTCTCTTGTAACTAATGCCCCCCAATTACATAAGTAAAGTTGATCACCTACTTGCATAACGCCACCTTCTAAACCGATTCCAATATCACCCGAAGTAGTTTCTATACACTGCATTGCACGGTTCATTGCCCCTTCTCTTGTTTCAAAATCCGAGAGTGGCTGTGCACTTACTTTTGATAGTGCATCAAGGCCAGAAACACCATGCTTTACAAATACTTCCTCAACTGCCTGTACCTTTGTAGGATTTTTTGACCCAATAATTACTTCCATACAAAACACCTCACAATCTTTCAAATTGCAGGGGCTAACTCAAAGGGACAATAAGAGTTAACAACATCCCAAAAATAACCCCGTACACTATAAAAGTGGTTTGGGGTTATTTTTAACACTAATTTCACACTATCTATAGTGGGACTTTAAATTTTTTTGAAAAATACTTTTAGGTCAGCCCCTCTCTAAAAATAATTAATTAGCTTTTTGAATTGTTTCAATTGTGTTTTTGTCAGTAGCTTTTACAAGTTTGACGATTAATTCTTTTGCAGCTTGATAATCATCTACGTGAATCATTGATGCGGATGTATGAATATAGCGGGAGCAAATTCCAACAACCGCAGATGGTACTCCATCATTTGATAAATGTACCCGACCTGCATCGGTTCCACCTTGTGAAACAAAATACTGGTAAGGGATATTATTAGATTCTGCCGTATCCAAGATAAATTCTCGCATACCACGATGTGTTATCATTGTGCGATCAAATATACGAAGTAAAGCACCTTTGCCTAGTTGACCGAATTCTTTTTCATCACCTGACATATCATTAGCTGGTGATGCGTCAAGTGCATAAAAGATATCAGGCTTAATCATATTTGCTGCGACCTGCGCACCACGCAGACCCACTTCTTCCTGAACTGTTGCACCTGAGAACAATTGGTTTGGAAGTTTTTCATCTTTAAGTTCTTTTAATAATTCAACAGAAAGACCACAACCATAACGGTTATCCCATGCCTTAGCAAGAATTTTTTTATCATTGGCCATTGGTGTGAATGGGCAAATTGGTACAATAGGCTGTCCAGGCTTAATGCCGATTTTTTCAGCATTCTCTTGGTCATCTGCACCAATATCGATAAGCATGTTACTGATTTCCATTGGTTTTTTCCGTTGTTCCGGCGTTAAATTATGTGGAGGAGTTGACCCAATTACGCCAGTCACAGGACCATTCTCTGTCATAACCTGAACACGCTGAGCTAGTAGCACCTGGCTCCACCAGCCGCCCAACGTTTGAAAGCGAATCATACCATTTTTGGTAATTTGTGTGACCATAAAACCAACCTCGTCCATGTGGCCTGCTACCATAACGCGAGGTCCATCACCGTTTTTCACACCAAAAACACCACCAAGATTATCCTGAATTACCTCGTCAGCGTACTTACCGAGTTCTTCTTTCATAAACTTACGAACTAGATGCTCATTTCCTGGCGCCCCTTGCATTTCTGTGAGTGTTCTGAATAAGTCTGTTGTTTCCTGATTCATCTGTATTCCCTCCATCTATACTATATTTATTTTTATGTAGTATAATAAGTATAACGGAAAATGACTCCTTCTTTCCACCAATCAACTAAATTTGTGTTTTAGTTTCTATTTTAATATGTTTCAGTTATACTAATTATTAAATTGGACATTAATTACTAGGATTAAGAAATTTATTTCAAGAGGTGAAAATAAAATGAATGTAAAAAGAGCAGCTCTTGCAGCAGGATTGGGTGTCGCAGTAGGATATCTTGCAAAGCAACAAATCGATCAATATCAGAAGATAACCCCGGAAAAAGCTTTGAAACAAGCAAAGGAAACATTTAAAAAACAGGGTCCTATAAGTGGCTCATGGATTTATATGAAACCAGAAGAAGTCGAGAAAAATGGACTATTGTATAATGCCTATCGTGGCGGAGTTACCCGAAACATCGATGGCGAAAATAAACAATATGAGTTTTATGTAGATGTAGAAACAGGCGCTGTAATTGGTGCCGTACAAACAGCATAATAACAAGAGTGCAAGCGTCTGTTAGAAGCTGGCCGGTGAGAACACCACGTCCTGTAGCGTCACCGTCACTTGTACGTCCTGTTCGTCGAAGCTGGGTGGCTGATTCGGGAGTCCAGTTATCTACAGCACTTAAATTTTATAGTTTCCTATACGGAAATAAAAAGCCATCTGCTGACAGATGGCTTTTTAAATTTTATAGATTTTGTGTTAAAAATAATAAACTTTTAGAAAACAGCCTTATTTATAGTCATATCGCGTCCGTTCAATTTCATCAATTGGCTTTCCTGATTCATCAAATTTAATTGCACGTAAATAAGCATCATGGTAAAACGTATACCACGCATTTTTCTGATAACCAAATTCCATCCATTTTTCTTTTTCATGTACTGAAGTTACCGGGTAATCATCATATGCAAGTGCCCATAATTTATTCTGATGGGCATGGGTTGGCATTATATCAGCCATATGAATAAATACTTCATCTCCATCTTCAAAAACCAAAATGCAATGTCCATCACTATGTCCACCTGTATGGACCATCTTTAGCCCTTCAACTACCGAAATTTCATTTTCAAACGGCTGTACATGATCCTGAACTGGTTTCCAATTTTCTTCCCAATATGTATTTATAGATCGAATATTTGGGTTTCGCATTTCATTCCATTCCGCTGCCGATACATGAATAGTCGCGTTTTCAAATACAGGTTGATACGTACCCTCCACTTTTCTAGTCAGACCGCATGCATGATCAAAATGCAAGTGAGTCATTAACATTGCATCAATATCCTTAACTGTTAACCCCAATTCAGCCAGTGATTGATCGATGGAGGATTGTTCCAGAACACCAAAATTACGTAATTGTTTATCCGTTAATTTTCCATTTCCCATACCGGAATCTATTAAAAAGTTTTTTCCATCCACTTGAAGCAGTATCGGATCCGTTCTCAATTCTATTTGGTTTTTTTCATTTGGTGGATATTTCTTACTCCACAATGCCTTTGGAACAACGCCAAACATGGCACCTCCATCCAGGAAATTCACACCACCATTTAACCACGTCAACTTTGCTCGTCCAATTTGAAGTGTTTCCATTATTCAGCCTCCTTCTTCCTAATTATTAGTTTAGCTAAAGAATATATTTCGTGCAAATAATTTAGAAAGTTAAGGCTTTTCGCCAACCCTTTATGGCCAAAAACCTTAGTTCAATTATGCAGTAGAGGCTGGGACATAACTAAAAATCTCTACTTTAAAGACGAATAATAACAGGATAGGTTTTTTAGAACGTTCATTATCAATGGTTGGATCTAATACGTAATTCCTATAAAATGCGACGTAGTGAAAAACTTTTATTTAAGCTTCTTTCCCTTCTCTTAAAGAATGAAGGTTGAGTGCTTCGATTCGTTCCGGCAGAATACTTCGCTTTCCATGGGCACGACCTCAGCCTCCTCAGAAGCACAGAACGCTTCTTCCGGGGTCTTCGGAACGTGCTGTTCCCATAGGAGTCTGCGCATTCTGCCTCCACTGGAAGAGGCTTCTTGATTAGAGATTGAAGTGTTCCCTATGGCTATGGCTAAGAAGACTAAGTAAAAACAATCCCAGCGGAGGAAATACACGTAGACTCCTGTGGGAGCTGAGGCCTAGATGAGACTACGCAGCGACGTAGGAGCAAGGAGGCTCATCAGCCGCCCACGGAAAGCGAAGTGTATTTCCGGAGCGGCATCATAGCACTCAAACTTTTTAAAAAGTACTTCGCAGTTTATATCTAATCTGCAATATTAGAAAACTAGGCATTCACCAAGCCTTTTGGTGAATGACATAGTTGCACTTATGCAGTAAGAAAGTATACATTCTTAACTGCAAAAATCCGAACTAATTCGAATTCTATTTCAAGAATTTTGAATCATAGTTCGGATTTTACTTTGACTAAATACTTTTGTCCCCAGCCACTAACTGCTGAAATAAAAAGTAATTATACTTTCCTAACTGCAAAAAAAGAACCCTTTTGATGAGTTCTAAGAAAATTGGGCACGGCATCGATAGATAACTTGTCCTTTTGCCGAAAATTTAGCTTCGTATTCTGTCATGACGTTTTCAGGATCCTCCGCTTTATGAAGGTCCAAATTAACTTCTGTCAAGCCCATACCAAACTCGGAGAAACTAACAAGTGAGTATTCAAATAACCCTCGATTATCGGTTTTTAATATAAGTTCACCACTCGGCTGCATGACGTCCTTGTATTGCTCTAAGAACGTACGGAAAGTTAAACGTCTTTTCTCATGGCGATTCTTTGGCCAAGGATCAGAAAAATTTAAATATATGTCAGAAATTTCATTTTCTGCAAAAATATCCCTTAATTTTTCTGCATTTTCATTTATCAGTACAATATTATCCTGGTCTGATTGCATTAATTTCTGAGCTGCAGTTACAGCGATACTTTTTGCAACCTCAATTCCTATAAAATTGACTTCTGGGAATTGCTTAGCCATCCCTGCTAAAAACTGGCCTTTACCAGTACCTATCTCCAAATGAATTGGATTGTTATTACCGAAAATTTCACGCCACTTATTCTTTTTTTCAGATGGATTAGGAATTACAAAGTGCCTGTTTTCTTTCAGGAAATCATCTGCCCATGGCTTATTACGCTGTCGCACCATTAGCACCACGCTTTCTAAATATTTTAGCATAGAATAAAATTTATTGGTTAACACTATAAATTGAGGTGATTTCGATTGACATTAACCGTTCATAATCAATTAAGGTTACTGCAAGATATTTTAAGCGAACAAACAGAGGATTGCTGTGGTGAGATTTCAGAATATCAGCAGATAAAAAGACTAGTTCAAGCCATGATGGCAAACAACAGCATCTCTGATGAACAGCTACTTCAATTATTGCCAGAAATATATAATTATGGCCGGCAAGGTGAAATTGCACAAAATGATGAGGAGCACATAACTACAAATCAGGAAAACATAGAGACTTGGGTAAGTGCTATCCAGCAGACTAGTTCAGAATAACAGACTCTACATGAAAATTTAAATCGCTTAGATCCTTTAATCTACTATAAGCTTTATTCATTTCATTACGTTCATTATGCCAGCATAAATAGGAAAGTGCATCTATTATCAAGTACCAATATATGCGTTCAATTAACTGCTCATTTTTCGTTATACCGTAATGTTGAAGCCATTCATTCCAGTCTTCCTGCGGTATATACCACTTTAATACAAATCCAAAATCCATTGCAGGGTCAGCTATCATTGCATTATCCCAATCAACCAAATAGAGCTGGCCCTTATTTGTTAGCAAAATATTATTATGATTCAAATCACAATGACACACAACCTGTTGTTGTCCCCGTGTTACAGGAAGTAATCGGTGTAGATAATGAATGGCATTACGAACTTCTTTATGTTGTTCCATCAAATTATTCGATTTTACTTGTTCAGCTATTTCAGCAAAGCGATCATCTGGTGTGACGGCTTTTTTTCCCATTCGCATGAGCATATGCAACAGTTCAGAAGAGTTGTGTATTTTACGGATTAAAGAAGCTACCTGGTGATGTTGCATTTCCAATGGGTTAAGTTCTCTTCCATCAAGCCACTCCTGAGCAGTAACGACATCACCATTTTTCATCCGTTTCGTCCAAACAAGCTTAGGGACAATTCCCTCTGCAGATAGCACTGCCAGGAATGGGGAGGAGTTTCGTTTTAGAAATAGCCGCCGGTTGTGATTTTCTGCTATAAAAGCATCACCAGTCAATCCACCAGCCGAGGTAACATTCCATTCTTTTCCTAGTGCTTGTTTAAGCCAATTCACCGTACATACCTCAAATCATCATCTATATTTTTGCATCTTATTATAATTTAATCTTAAAAAAGAGACATGAGAATAGAGTATAGGAATTCTACATTAATTTCAAGCAAAAATTATGCGCCAACAACCTTAATAGCGTCTTGTTGCTTGGTAATAACACAAGAGAAGCAAACATCAGTCTGCCCGTCTACCTGATAAGGAATTTTTTTCTTAGAGGAAATTTCGAGATGATTTGCTTCCATAAGCTCTACCTCTTTAAAGTTGACATGCTTCCCGCTAAATACTGTCATAAACACCCCTAACACCTTCCATTTTGATATGGAGTGAATGATAAGTACTGGGAAAACCCCAGCTTGTATCGTTGCATCAGGTATGATTTTCATACCCCCACCGTAAAAAGGATGATGTGCAATTGTTACCATCCAGCAATTAGAAAGCTTGTATTTTTTACCATCTACTATCATTTCTAGATTCATTGGTCTAAATCTGAATAATACTTTTATAAGTCCAATTACATAACTAATTTTACCTAAGCGGATAGTACTTAATAGTTTTTTATACTTTGATTCATTGACAGCTTTTGCTATTTCTGCGTCAAAGCCAAATCCGATACTATTAACTATATTACGTGGGCTCTTTCCCTTTTCCTGATAACATCCTAGCCAATAAGGTTTGCTGTTTTGATGGATAATTCGTTGAAAAATTTCAACTGGTTTCCCTTTAATATCACAACCCCTTGCAAAATCATTTCCAGAACCGGCAGGAATAAATGAAACTGGTACAACTGGTTTACAAAGACCATTTAATACCTCATGTAATGTCCCATCACCACCAATAACAACAACACAGGTAACGATTTCTGGAAAATCAGTAGTCAGGTGTTTGGCGATTCGTTCCGCATGTCCGAAATATTCCGTGAAAAAGCACTTACTGTCTATTTGTTTAAAGGCATCAGTTTTTGCAATGTTTGAATATGCCTTCTTGGCGCCCCCATTTCCTGCAATCGGATTTACAATAAAAATATACATTTAATCATCCTCTGCACCAACGGAAAATGTATTATTATCTTCCTCCCACTCCGGTCGCTTAACGGATGTTGATTGGCAATTTTTTAATAATAAATCTGCAATCTTTAGCTGGCTGCTTTTCAGTGGGGATACAAGGCTTCGTTTTTCTTTAAACCACTTCTTATAATTATATTTCCCAATTATTTTTGTATTAAATGGTTCTGAAATATATTCAATATTATTCACTCGTGATAATACAACTTTGTTAATAGGAAATTCAATATCTTCTATACTCAAAATACTTTTAACAAGTTGTTCAGTACGTTTTAAAGCAATCATAGGACTTAGGATTTTGGACTGTTCTTCTCTATCTTTTACTATCCATGTGCGCTCATCATCCGCTATTATTTTTGCATTATGATTCTTTTCAATTAAATAAATGATTTCTATACCAATCGGGCTAAGCAGGATGATTTCGCCATCAATTGGAGCCTTTTTTATATTAAAAATTGGATAATACATTAATAAATACGTATCAGGAAACCTTTGCAAAAAATATTTTAGCGTTTCATCCTGGTAATAACTCTTATCCATAAATGATACATCAGTTACAGTTGATGTAGCCCACTTTAATTGCAATGGAAATAATTTATTTAGAAAATACTGCTTTAAGTCATTTTCTGTCTTGGGTAGAACATTATCCTCATCCGCTGAACCTTCCTCTTCATTATGCCAATTTCCTGTTTTTATGAATGATTTCCATTTCGAAAATGTGGAGCTCTGTTCCCCGTGTTCCTCTTCTCCAGTCTTTTCAGCACCTTCGTTCATTGACATATATTGAAGCTTTTTCCAATTATCTTGTTTCAGACGCATATATTGACTAGGATAACGGTATGCGTTCCACTCATACCTGGATATATAATCCTGCATCTTAATTAATTGAGCCACTTAATCAACCTCCCCTTTTAGTTCATATGCAGCTACAACTTCATACTTTGGTGTCCTAGCAGGAAAAATCCGGTATACGACAACTTGATTAACAGTCAACTCCAATCTTTCATCATATTGCTCCTTTAACCCGGACATACTCACTTCTTCACCATTCCATTTTTTTGCAAGCGTTATGTGTGGAGAAAAAGAACGCCTATCCTTTTCGAAACCAGCACTCACCGAAACGTCTTCCACATCATGGTTTAATGCTGCCAAAGCACTTGTTTTTTCAACACCCGCCCATAAAACGCGTGGCTTTTTTGGATTACCAAAGAACCCTACTGATCCGGTAGCGATTTTAAATTTATTAGTTTTCTTCAAAACATTTAAGTAATTCAAAAGTTGTTTAAGTTTATTAGATTCCACGGACCCCAAAAACTTTAACGTGATATGCAAATCTTCTTTATTCACCCACTGTTTATAAGGCAATTCTTCTTTCAAATTAAATTGCCATTTAGAATAGTATTCTTTATGTCTTTCTTGCAGTGGGATAGCAATAAAATAGTGCGGTTCATTTGTCATAACCATTCCTCATTTTCGTTTTTAACACTTATTTGAAAAAATAATTTAACTCATAAACAAAGTATTTAAAAAATTAACATTTTTAGTGTAAAATAAGAATAACAATATAGATTCTTGCACCACAAGAGAATGACTTTTTAAGGAGTGGTTCTTTGAATCAAACAACATCCCGAATGCTAACCAGAGTTAAAGCTGTCTATCTTTATATTAGAGACAATGGGACAGTTTCGACTACGGAACTAGCTGAAGAATTCGGAACTACTGACCGTACTGTTCAGCGTGATTTGAACGTTTTGGAATATAATGGTTTGGTAAGTAGTCCTAATCGCGGCAGATGGAAAACGACAAGTAAACCTGTAAAAATATCCTAAGAATATGTAGATATTCGCTGACAGTTAGTCTTTGTCAGCTCTTTTTTTTGAAAGACAATACTTCATTTCATCCTTAGTCAATTCTCGAATATCACCTGTTGAAAGATTACAATCAAGCTCTAACTCACCCATTTTAATTCGCTTTAGAAATACAACTTTCTTATTCACCGCATCAAACATACGTTTTACTTGATGATATTTACCTTCTGTAACTGTTATTTCAATTTCGGATTGAATGTCAGCATGCAAAATTTTTAAACTAGCGGGCTTGGCTTGATATCCATCATCAAGAATAATCCCATTATTAAATTTAGTAATATCATCCTCTGTAACATGTCCTTTTATTTTAGCATAATAAGTCTTTTCTACATCTTTTTTTGGAGAAATGAGCTGATGCGCTAGCTCCCCATCATTCGTTATTAGCAGTAATCCTTCTGTATCCTTATCAAGCCTGCCCACGGGGAATGGATTAAAAAGCTGATAGGATGACGGCAACATATCAATCACCGTTTTATACCGATCATCCACTGTTGCGGATACATAGCCAGGAGGTTTGTTCATCATCAAATAAATATATTTTTGATACGTAACTATTTCTCCTTGTACTTTTATTATGTCCACTTCTGTATCCACATGCATACTTCCATCTTTCACTATCTTTTCATTGACCGTAATATGCTTTTTTTTCAGTATTGCCTTTAAATCTTTCCGACTGCCAAAACCCATGTTGGATAATAATTTATCAAGCCGCACATTCAAAACTCCTTACCTGTGAAAAATTTTGTCTAAAACCCGTACACGATTGCCTAATAAACGTTCAAGAAGTGTTGATTCATAGGCAAACCATAGATAGACTCCTCCACCAGCAAGTACACCCGTCATTAACATAACAGTAGCTGCCAAACGTGAATCTTCATATGCTAAAAATGTTCCGAATACTGCTTTCACAATCCATATAGCAATACACATAATTATAGTAAATATACAAATTAATAAGAAGCGTTTAAATGTTTGTTTGAATGAAAATCGGGTTGACAATTTTATACGCCAAATATTTAGAATTACTGCCGTTCCCGCAGCAAAAGCTGTCCCAAAAATAGCCCCTTTTGCCCCAAAGATATGAATTAGCTGGATATTAAGCAGTATCTTTACCAACAAGCCTCCGGATAAACTGATTACAGCAAAACGCTGCTGATTAACTCCCTGCAGTATAGCTGACGTTACCGTGAATAACGCAAATAATAATGCAACTGGAGCATACCAGCCTAGTAATGTTCCTGTGATATTAATGTTCCCCATTCCATATAGAGAACCATACGCTACATCTGACAGCATCGACAAGCCAACAACTGCCGGAACAACAAGAATTAGTACTATTTGTAATGATTGATTAATTTGCTGATTCAGCAGCTGATTATTATCTTTCGTAAATGACTTTGTTAGAGCTGGTATAATTGCTAGTGATAGTCCAGTTGCAATCGTTACAGGGATAATTACAAGCTTATGACCATACAAATTAATAGCCGAATAAGCTGTTTCAGAGACCTCTCCATTTCCAGTAGCAATCATTGCCCGTTCAAAGGTAAACAAATCAACTGACTGATATAAGGGAATTGCTATCCCTACTAAAATAAACGGTCCTGCATAACTAAATAGTTCCTTGATAAGATCTTTTTTAGGAATATCATGTTTGACACGTTGTTGCTGTACCTGCTTTTGTATATCTGGTTTCCTTTTACGCCAATATATGAATAAGACGACACATGATGCTAATGCACCTATAACAGCTGCAAATGTCGCAAAACCAACTGCAGTAGCTATTGTTCCGTTAAATAAAGTAATAACGACAAACGTTGCACTCAACAAAAAAATAATACGAGCGATTTGTTCAATCACTTGTGAAACGGCGGTTGGCGCCATTGATTCATATCCTTGGAAGAACCCTCGAACAATACTCATTGCTGGTATAATCAATAAGGCAAAACTAACTGCTCTAATGACCATTGAGACATCTGCAATTTTAATTTCACCAATATCCTCATTTGATATGATTAATTTAGCCATTTGTTCAGCACCGAAGAACAAAACAAGGAAACCAAGAAAACCTGTAACAGCCATAAGGGCTATACCTGCCTTAAACATGCGCATTCCCGTTTCATAATCACCAAGTGAATTATATTTAGATACGAATTTCGAAACGGCTAATGGTACACCAATTGTGGATATACTAATTAAAATACTATATGGCGTATAGGCATAAGAATAGAGCGTCCCGCCTGTTTCGCCAACAAGCCAATGAAAAGGAATAACATAAATCATCCCCAGAAACTTAGATAAAAATGACGCACCTGTAAGTAACATAGTGCCTCTAACAATATTCGACATTATTTCACCTGCATCTATTTAAAAATTACGTTTAAAGATATTTTATCACAGATAATTCATATGTACGTTATGAATTGTCAAAGGCATTCGAAAAATAATATTATTTTTGCACTTTTTATTAATAAAAATTAATATTAAATGAGTGCTTATTAACATGAAAATTCTTGTTTTTTCTAAAAAGGATATGATAGTAACGAAAGGAATGAAGAATTTTGTCCTACGACGTAACAATAATTGGAGGCGGTCCATCAGGACTAATGGCTTCCATCGCTGCAGCTGAAAGTGGAGCTAAAACAATGTTGATTGAGAAAGGTAGGAAGCTAGGTACGAAACTAGCTATTTCTGGTGGAGGTCGTTGCAATGTTACTAACCGGCTTCCAGAAGATGAAGTAATTAAACATATACCAGGAAACGGCAAATTTCTATACAGCCCATTTTCTGTATTTAACAATTACGATATTATCGACTTTTTTGAAGGGATGGGTGTTGGTCTAAAAGAAGAAGACCATGGACGTATGTTTCCTGAATCAAATTCTGCAAAAACCGTGGTGAATGCTTTAATCAATAAATTAGATGAACTGAATGTTGAAGTAAGAATGAGCACTGCCGTTAGAGCTGTTCATTATGATGAAAATGAACATGTTATTATTTTGAATGATGACTCGAAAATACATACAAAATCACTTGTTATAGCAGTTGGCGGTAAGGCTGTTCCTCATACTGGGTCTACTGGTGACGGATACGAATGGGCTAAAAAAGCCGGGCATACTGTTACTGAATTGTATCCAACTGAAGTTGCACTTACTTCCAATGAGCCATTTATTAAAAATAAAAGCCTACAAGGTTTATCATTACGTGATGTAGCTTTAACTGTATTAAATAAAAAGAGCAAACCCATCATCACACACCAAATGGACATGATATTTACCCACTTTGGTATATCAGGTCCAGCGGTATTACGATGTTCCCAATTTGTTGTTAAAGAACTTATGAAGGGGCAAAACAAGGTTCAAATGATTCTTGATGTACTACCTGATGAACAGGAGGAGAAATTAATACAAGCCATTTTGACTTCCATGGAAGAAAACCCTAAAAAATCCATAAAAAATATTTTGAAAGGATTGATCCCGGAGCGGCTTCTTACTTACATTCTGAATACACATCAGGTTAGCGAAGAGCAAAAAGCAGCAACTATTTCTAAAGAAACCATTCGGACAATCGTTTTTGATATCAAGCATTTCTCCTTTTATGTCAATGGTTCATTATCTCTTGATAAAGCATTTGTAACTGGGGGTGGAGTTTCCATTAAGGAAGTTGTTCCTAATACAATGCAATCTAAAATAATGCATGGACTTTACTTTTGCGGCGAGATATTGGATATACATGGTTACACTGGCGGCTATAATATCACATCTGCATTAGTTACAGGCAGATTGGCTGGTATCAATGCTGCACTCGAAACTGGTAATTATACTGGTATTTGATACCTAACATGTTTTAAAACATTTGTGCCATGCTACTAATGTATGGGGATAATCTAAGGAAGGGTTGGATTATAATGCAAAGGAATGACATGTGGATACCTTTACTCGCTTCAGTAGGTGTTGGTGCAGCAACTTACTATACAATGACCAAAAACAATCAAAACTTTGGTCAAACAATGCAAAAAATGATGCCTTTCGTTTCACAAATGAACAGTGGCGGAAATCAGCAACAGTTTAGCCAGAATGGAATGGGTTAAACACACCGGAAAGCGCTCCATAAATGGAGCGCTTTTTAATTCACAAAATCACAAATTCTTCACAATTACTTATTTAAACGTGATATTAATCACAATAAAACAGCTTATAGAGATGTACCATTTATATTACAAACAGCTAACTTAGGAGTGATTTAAATGGTCGAATCTGTAACGACATTTGATGGATGGTACACACTACATGATTTTAGAACAATCAATTGGGAAAAATGGCAGCGAGCCACAGAAAGTGAAAGAAATGAGGCTCTAATCGAGTTTCATAATTTGATGAGCGAGTGGCAAATTGTAGAAGATAATCACGAAGGCAGCCATGCATTATACTCGATTGTTGGTCAAAAGGCTGATCTAATGTTTATAGTTCTCCGTCCAACCATGAAGGACTTAAACAAGCTTGAGAGTCAATTTAATAAGACAGCACTAGCTCACTATACACTACCTGTATATTCATATGTGTCAATTATCGAGAAAAGCTCTTATACAAAACGTGAGACAGATCCATATAAGGATCCAGCAATGCTGGCAAAACTTTATCCAACCATTCCCAAAACACAATATATTTGCTTTTACCCAATGAGTAAGCTAAGAGGAGAAATAAACAATTGGTTTACGTTGCCAAAAGAAGAACGTGGTCGTATGATGTTTGAACATATAGCAACTAGTAAGCCATATACAGAAGATATTAAACGTATTATAACGGGGTCAATTGGTTTTGATGACTACGAATGGGGAGTCTCCCTATTTTGTGATGATCCACTGAAGTTCAAAAAGCTTATATATGATACACGATTTGATGAAGTCAGTGCCAAGTATGCTATTTTCGGAACATTTTATATTGGAAATTATATACCTAAAGAAGAAGTTAATACTTATTTTGAAATCTAATCGGTTCGCACGAAGATTTTGGTGTGGGACTCTCACAGCTTAAGCAAGAAAGATTAACGCTATTAAGATAAAGTATTATAGACGTAGTAGCAGAAACGAGAGGGCAAAGCTGCGAACTAGTTGTGTGCAGTAAAACCGCTACGGAAATACACTTCGCTTTCCGTGGGCGGCTGATGAGCCTCCTTGCTCCTACGTCGCTGCGTAGTCTCATCTAGGCCACAGCTCCCACAGGAGTCTACGTGTATTTCC
Source organism: Virgibacillus litoralis (assembly GCF_017873675.1). Classification (GTDB taxonomy): domain Bacteria; phylum Bacillota; class Bacilli; order Bacillales; family Amphibacillaceae; genus Lentibacillus; species Lentibacillus litoralis. Next base: position 310,581 of record NZ_JAGGKK010000002.1, read on the forward strand.
TCCGCTGGGCTTTGCTTACTAGAACTTAAAAAAACAAGATTTTATACCACTAAACTAGCAGTTGGAATATGCGAGACTCCTGTGGGACAGCGAGCCTAAGAGACCCCACAGGGAGCGTTCTTTGCGAGCGAGGAGGCTCGTGGTGAGCCCA
>NZ_JAGGKK010000003.1 GCF_017873675.1 Virgibacillus litoralis
CCATAAAAAGAAGTTAAAATGGCTTCTTGTATTAAGTATACCCAAAAAAGGGAAAAACAGCTTGGGACTTGACAGTTTTGTTCATATCAGCGGAATGAGGATTACATAACACGATCAAAATAGGCGTTTTTAAGGAAATAACGGAATGAGGATCCGCCAAATCCGTGAACACCAGTCAATAAATACAGTAAACTCAAAAAGAAAAAATGGCTTGGAGAAATATCCAATCCATTTAGGTGAGATTTAACTTGTGAATTACTGTTATGCCTCACAAGTTAATAATGTTATTGTGGTTTTTTAACGTTAGAAAACGTGGTTATGTTATACTAAATCATTTTTAAAGGCGTAAATAACTGCTTGTGTTCGATCCTGCACCTCTAACTTTCCTAAAACATTACTAACGTGAACCTTTACTGTTTTCAAGGCAATAAATAATTGATCTGCAATTTCCTGATTTGTTTTACCCTGTGCAACAAGCATTAATATCTCCATCTCACGATCAGTTAATTGATCATGTGGACTATCGACAGGCTTTTCGCGCATCCGATTCATTATCTTACCTGTTACTTCAGGCTCCAAAATAGATTGACCTTGATAAGTTGCCCGGATTGCTTTCGCGATTTCGTTTGCCTTTGAGGTCTTCAGCATATAGCTTGTTGCACCTGCTTCAAGTGCCGGATACACCTTTTCATCGTCAAGAAAGCTTGTCACGATAATAATCTTTGCCTCTGGCCATTGCTCGATAATTTTCGTTGTTGCTTCTATTCCGTCCATTTCTTCCATTACCAGATCCATTAAGATGATATCAGGCCTCAGATCCAGGGCTAATTCAACTGCCTCTCCACCATCACCAGCCTCAGCGATAACATCAATATCTTGTTGGGCTGACAGGTAGGCTGCGACACCTATTCTAACCATCTCATGGTCATCAGCAAATAGTACGTTAATCATTACTTTCACCTTCTTTTCTAAAGCTTGGGACTTTTACTTCCAGCCTTGTTCCTTCGTCGGGCAAACTGATAATTTTAAACGTTCCTCCCACTTCAAAAGCACGTTCACGCATATTTTGAAGTCCGTATGAACTAGTTTTAACCTGTCCCATATCAAATCCAATTCCATCATCAACTACACGCATAATTACAGTTTCATCACGTTCGATTAACATGACATGGAAGGAAGATGCCTTGGCATGACGAAGGGTGTTTGAAACAGATTCCTGCAGAATTCGAAATAATTGGTCTTCTACACCCTTATCAATAGTAAGTGCTTCTACTTTCCAGTCAATCTCCATTGGTACTTTTTGTGTAAGTTCAACCAATAACTCTTCTACACCTTCCTGAAGAGATTTCCCTTTAAGTGCAACAGGACGCAAATGAAGTAATAATGCACGCATTTCAAGCTGTGACTGATGAATCATTTTTTCCACCATTTGCAGCTGTTGTTTAATCGATACATCATCGGGTGGATTCGATTCATTAATGGCTGACATCATCATGGACGCTGCGAACAGCTGCTGACTAACCGAATCATGTAGTTCTCTTGCCAAACGATTCCTTTCCTGGACGACAACTTCCTGTAAACTCTTTTCACGTTCATTCGCTCTTTCAGTAACCAATCGTTGTGCATTTTCCGTTTGGATTCGTATTTTTTCCTGGATTTGTTCCATGAATTGCTGAATTTTATCAAGCTCTTTATAGGCTTCATCATCGGTAGATATCTTTTGACCTTTAGCAATTTCATCCAAGTGCTTCGAAACACGCAGCAGCCGCTGTCGCCAGTACCATCCCGTAGTTACACCAATAATTGCACCTGCAACGATTGGTATTCCAAACACAAATACTAGAAATGGCACATCATAAATCGTTCGCTCAATTATTAACGACCAGTTATCAAGTGGAAAAGCTGCCATTGTAATCCCAATCATTATTAGCGTGATTAGCAAGGTAAATAAAATCGCGGTGAAGACGTGACGTAAAATAGGACTCATATCCGCTTCACCTCAATATCTCCGGAGAGTACTGACGTTACAATTTTCACACGTGGAAATGTTGTATCATAGTCTTCTGTTTGATAGAGAAGCGATTGATTCATCAACTTCCAATGATGCTTTCCTAGAATATGAGCACGCCCAAAAATGGCACTATGATGTATGCTCACTTCTACTTCGTAAGGAACATGTATTTCAACGTTTCCAATGATATGACGTAGCGAAATCACTACAGTATCATTAGGAAGAACGGTATTACTTAAATCAATTATCCTATCTCCAAAAGCTGCATGAATATTAATATCCCGCCATTGATATGCTGTATCTTCCGTACGTTGATCACCGAAAACTTTATGGTTGAACAATGGCTTCAATTGAGTAACAGTTTCACTTTCCACCTCTTCGGTTACAGTTAATCTTGGATTTATTTGTTCCGATTCCTGCTTTGACTTGGAATAGTTTATGATGAATAAAACGATAGCTGCCAGAATTAAGAAACGGACTGCCAGCATATTTAAGACAGCAAATACTAAACCAACTACCCCGAGCCAGAAAAAGACTTTTCCCCATAGTCGATAGAATTTTTTCCAGCCGATATAGATAAAAAAGCCCGAAAATAAAGCTGAAAAAATCATCCCTCCATGAAAAAAGGCGACTTCTATTACAAAAAGAATCACTCCAATTATCAATATCCAGTTAAAGGTATCTGTCGACAAACGTTGAAACATGAAGTGACCCTCCTCTTATACTTTATGTAGAATAGACGCAGAAGGACTGCGCCTGTTCAGTATATCATTTTTTCATATGTTGATACATAATGCTTTTAATTTGCTTTTTCTTGCATTTCTTTTTCCAGTTTGTCAATTTTACTGTCAAATGTGCTTCTGTAATAGGAGGTGTTTACTTTGTTTTCCAGACCTTCAATGTACTGCTCCATTTCAGCAAAGCGTGAAAAAGGTTTTTCTGATGTTTCTTCCACTACCTTATTTATTTGATGGTTCGCGTGTGCAACATTTTCACGACCCATTAGTTCCATTCTGCGTAAATGCATATCTTTAAGTTTGTGCTTCATCTCTTCATATTTCTGTTCTAATGTTTCCAATTGCTCAACTGCTTCTTCACGTGATGCTTTCATACGATCTGCACGTACTTGATACTCTTCATGCTCTCTTACAGCAAATTCATGCATTTGTGCTTCTTCTGCTTTTTCTGCGATACCTGCTTGTTTCAGGCGTTTATCCGCAAGATCCTGTGCCTTATGATATTCTCTGGTAAACTCATCTTTCAGTTTATATTGACGCTCAACAAGCTTGCGTACTTTTTCCTTTTCCTGCTCGCTTTGGCGTAAATATTGATTTAATGCTGCAATTGGATTTTTCTGTTCCTTTTGATCCATTATATTATGAAGATCTGACGAAACTGAATCTTTTATCCGTGTAAATATATTTGTCATTATAAATCGCTCCTTTAGATTACTTATTTATTTCTGCCCATTGGCGTTCAAAGTTTGTGAATGGGTCATTATTTTCCACTACTTGATCAACTGATTGATCATCATCTTTCCAGCTTGTGTAAATTAAGTACAAGACATATGCTGCTGCAATGCCGATTACTGCATAGATGTTTGACAGTCCAATACCTAATACAAATAAACCAGCGATTACCCAGCCAATTTTTCCCGCTGCAGAATCACTTTTGATGAACTTTTTAAAGATGATATACAGCAGCCATACACTGACTCCTAGTAAAACCATCGGACCAAGATTAGCCAGCAAAATAAAAAATGCAACCAACCCTCCGACGAACAACATAAATTTTTTCATGTATCCCGCCTCCTTTCATAAATCAATCATACCGATTAAACAGCGTCCTTGTAATGATCCACAGCCATATTTTGAACTAGGTCTCAAGGCGTATAAAACAATAAAAAATAGGTGTGCTACCCCTGAAGAGGAAAAGCACACCCTGATTCTTTATCGTTTTGTTGTCGATGTTTATCGTTTTCGCTTCAACCTTTATCGATTCAATGTCGATGTTTATCGTTTTCGTGTCGAACTTTATCGATTCGCACCTGCCAAAGCACCAATTCGGTCGATCACACTCCGAATCTCCTCTTTCGAAACGTCAAAATGCGTTACAAATCGGACTGTATATGGACCAAATGGTACTGCTAGAATACCAGATTCCTTGAGCATCTCTAAAAATTGTTCTGCACGTAATCCAGCATCTTCAGTATATACAAGCACTATATTTGTATCGACGTTATTTTCGATTGTTAAGCCACTTACTTCTTTCAATCCGTCTGCCAATAGTTGCGCATTTTCATGATCTTCTGCTAGTCGGTCAACCATTGTGCGTAATGCGACTAAACCTGGTGCAGCAATAATACCAGCTTGTCTTAATCCGCCTCCTAAGCGTTTACGCCACTTTCTTGCTTTTTTGATAAAGTCGGTAGATCCTGCAATTATCGAGCCAACGGGTGCACCTAACCCTTTAGACAGGCAAAATTGAACCGTATCAGTATACGCCGCAAATTCCTTTACATCAATTCCTGTAGCAACTGCCGCGTTAAACAAACGTGCCCCATCAAGATGAACAGGTATATTTTGTTGCTGGGCCATTTCAAAAATTGCTTGCATATTATCAAGTGAAACAACTGCTCCGCCCGCACGATTATGCGTATTTTCTAGGCAAATCAGCCCTGTCTCTGGTAAATGTATATCGTCTCCACGAACAGCCGCTTGCACTTCACCGGGATCCATTGCACCATTTTTTCCAGCTATGGTTCTTGGCTGGACACCTGCAAGTGCTGAAATGGATGCACCCTCATATATAAAAATATGGGAATCTGCTTCTAAAATAATTTCCTGCCCTGGCTGACAGTGTGTCAATACGGCAATCTGGTTTCCCTGAGTTCCACTTGGGACAAACATTGCAGCCTCTTTGCCAAGCATTTGAGCAGATAATTCCTCCAATTCTATTATAGTCGGATCCTCCTGGTATACATCGTCGCCAACTACTGCATCGAAGGCCGCTTGTCGCATTTCTGGTGTTGGTTTAGTCACTGTATCACTTCGTAAGTCAATCATCGTTTCCCCTCCATATTAGTTATCGGCTAACATTTCTTTTGCAATTAACTCGTAAGATTTCTGTCTTGCCTCATAACTGTGTGTAATAGTAACAAGCATAAATTCATCTACCTGATAAAGCAGCTGCAGTTGTTCAAGCTGCTCTTTCACTTCTTTTGGATTACCTATGATCATTTTGCGTTCCAATTTCCTAATCGTTTCTTTTTCTTTATCCGAAAAAGAGTACGTCTTAGCTTCTTCAACAGATGGAATACGTCCGCTGCTCTCACCTTTTGCACGCTGCACGCTCCAAAGCTGACTGCTTAATGCCAATTCATTAGCTTTATCTGTTGTTTCTGCACATATGACTGACACTGTAACAATCGTTTCTGAATGTTTATTTGTATATTGCTTAACGATTGAAGGACCATCTGCATCACTCATAAAGTGTCCATACACATATGGAAGACCTTTCTCAGCAGCCAATATTGCACTTTTTTCACTTGTGCCAAGTAACCAAGGCTCTGGTGAATACGTTGGGACTGGAGACGGCTTTATTTTCGAATACATGTGATCCTTTGGAAAACTATTATGTAAAAACCCCAGGACTTCATCAATTGAATCAGAAAACTGGTTTACCTGTTTTAAAAAGTCACCTGATAACGCAATGCTCGCCTCAGCTGAACCACCAGGAGCGCGTCCGATCCCAAGGTCGATACGATTCGGAAATAGAGTTGCAAGCATATTATATCTTTCTGCAACATTAAAAGGCTTATAGTGAGGTAACAGTACAGCACCAGCACCGATTCTGATACGACTGGTCTGCGCTCCGATCATTCCAAGCATAAGGTCTGGTGCAGGGCAAGCTAATCCTGGCAAATCATGATGTTCGGCAATCCAATAACGTGTATAACCTAAATCATCACCAGTCTGGGCCAGTTTTATCGATGCTGCTAATGCTTCATTTGCTGTTTTACCATTTGATATCGGAGCCTGGTCGAGAATACTTAACCTCATTTTGCAGTACCTTCTTTCAGTTCAAAATATCTAGTTTCTTAAAAAAATCCTTGTAAGAGCCTCTACCAATAATCATTGACTACATATTAACATACATATATCATCGTCATATAGTTTCTAAAACTACATACTAGTTAAGAAGGTGTTTCAAAAGATGGGGATTTATATACGTGAGCCAATTAATGGTCTGACACATTTGTTTGGCGCTATTTTATCGTTTGTGGGATTGCTTGCCTTGGTCATAAAAGCAGCAGCAACGACAGATTCTATGCTAGCAATCATGGCCGTGATAATTTTTGGTGTCAGCATGATTTTGCTATATGCAGCGTCAGCAACATATCACATGGTTGTTGCAAAAGATCATGTCATTGCCTTTTTAAGGCGCATTGACCATTCCATGATATTTGTACTGATCGCTGGGACCTATACGCCACTATGCTTAATAAGTTTACAGGGGGTAACCGGCTGGGTTTTATTTGCAGTGATCAGCAGTATCGCAATAGCCGGAGTAACATTTAAATTAGTTTGGTTTCACTCACCCAGATGGCTGTCGACAGCATTATACATTGTGATGGGGTGGATTGTTGTATTTTATAGCCCTGCACTTGCGCCAATCATAGGTATCAACGGAATGACTCTGCTAATCCTTGGAGGTCTTTTTTACACGGTGGGGGCATTTATCTACTGGCTCAAGCCTAAGTTTCTATCATTTAAACATATGGGATTCCACGAGATTTTTCATATATTCATCCTGTTCGGAAGTCTATTTCACTTTTTTTGTATATATAGATATGTACTGTAAATTAAAGCAAAAGCCACCAATCAGCGTTGGTGGCTTCCCTTTTTTTATAATGCCGTTTCCTTCGCATTTTCACCCCTGACAAACACGAATGTATATAGCAACAGCAATACTAGCAAACTAATAATGGAAAAACCATAAATGAAATGATAGCTTGTAAGGGATGCAAGCACACCAAGCCCCGTTGATCCAACTGCAATCCCAAGATCCATCGATGAAAAGAACATGGCGTTGGCAGTCCCCTGCTTTTCTTTTTCCACGAAACCAACAGCAATTGCCTGTAAAGTTGGTGTCATAATGCCATAAGAAAAACCGTACAGTACCCCAGCTATAAGCAATGTTATCGTATTCTCGGTAATTGATAAAAGAAATAATCCGATAATGCCAGAAATTGCAGCAGGATAAATAATAATTTTGTGTCCCAGATTATCATACAATCGCCCGGAGAATGGACGAACAACAACCATCATAACTGTCATCACCAGGAAAAATAATGAAACAGATGCTCCAATATCAGCTTCCGCGCCAAGACCACTCAAAAAACTGATTACTCCTCCTAAAGTCGTTGTAAAAAACATTGCTAAAATACATGGAAGTAATGCCTTCTTATCAAATGCATACTCCTTAAATGAAATTTGCTTGTCTGTATCGGCATGGGCACTAAACTTAGGAGTTTTCACAAAAAATCCAAGCACCAATGCAGCAATTGTCATTACAATGGACATTATAATTAAAAGATTGTATGAATATAGCTACAGCATCGAAATGGCAAACATTGGGGCCACACTTGTTCCAACACTTGTAGCTAATCCGTAATAGCCGATACCTTCCCCAAGCCGCTTAACCGGAATAATGTTTGTCGCCAAAGTGGAGAGTATGGTAGTAATAATACCAAACGAAACCCCATGCAACGCCCGCAGACACAGCAGGAGACTTACGGAAGTCTGCCCGTAACTCAGACCGATCGTTAACACCAATAGGATCAGTGTAACAATACTCATTACTTTAACATCAACCTTATGAATCAAGTAGCCGATCAGAGGACGCGTTAAAATCGCTGCCCCCATAAAGACCGTTGTCATCAGACCAGCCTGTGTCGGGTTCTTTTTAATTTCCATAATATATGCAGGAAAACCTGCAGTCAGTAATTGTAAACATAGAAAAAATAAAAAAGCCATCACGACAATGACTATAAATTGGGACGTCCATAATCTTGATGTATTTCTACCCATAAAAATAAATTCCTTCTTTCTATTTGTTTGCTTCGTCTAGTTGTGAATCGATGTTGCTCTCCAGTGAATGCAAAACTTCTTGAAAAATTGCTAGTTGATCTTTATCAATATCATTGATTATTTTGAGATAAATTTCCTCTAGATAGGGTCCAACTTCTTCAACCAGTTGTGAGCCTCTATCTGTAATGTTGATTAAAAAAGAACGTCTGTCTTCCGGATTTCGAACGCGATACACATACTCATGCTTTTCCAACAGATCAAGGATTTTGGTTAATGTTGCCTGATCTTTATCCGCCCGTTCAGACAATATCTTTTGTGTCACCTGACCAGATTCGTCTAATGTACGGAGAACACTCCATTGCTCTGTCGTAATATTAAAAGACTTTAAATAATAGTTTATAATCCGTGTAATTTTTTTGCTTAGCCGAACCGATGCAGAACCAATTGCTTTATCCATTGACATAGACAAAAGTAATTCCCCTTTCAAACGTATTTTACTAGTATATATGAAAATATTGTTTGTGTAAATATATTTTGTATACAAAATATTTTTGCTTAAAAAAATGACCCAGCTTCTGCCGGGCCATTGCTTCCTTAGTAGGATACAATTTCAGAAAGTACATATTGATAAAGAAGTTGTTCCGTATAATTTAATGACGTCTCGTGTGTTCGCTCATATGCATGGGATGAATCAATTCCCGGTCCTATAAGTCCATGAATAATATCATGCCCAGCCCTGATAGCAGCTGATGCATCGGAACCGTAGTACGGATAAATATCTAATTTATGCCCAATATTGTTTGATTCTGCAAGCTCTACTAGATGCTTACGCAATCCATAATGATATGGTCCGCTGGCATCCTTCACACAAATAGAAACGGTGTATTCATCTGTAGTTTGGCCATCGCCCATTGCACCCATATCGACAGCCAGGTATTCGACCGTTTCAGGATTTATATTGGAGTTACCACCATAGCCAATTTCTTCATTGTTTGAAATTAGAAAATGTGTCGTATGAGGTAATGTGACATTTTCTTCTTTAACCCTTTTTATAAGTTGCATAAGGCCGGCAACACTTGCCTTGTCGTCTAAATGACGTGATTTAATAAAACCGTTATCTGTTATCTGAACACGAGGATCAAAGGAAACAAAATCCCCTACTTCAATTCCAAGTGCACGAATATCATCAGCATTTTCAACCTTTGCATCAATACGGACTTCCATATTCTCCTGATTACGCTCTGCTTTTCCTGCATCCTTATAGACATGGACGGAAGTTTGATGCATTAGGATTGTTCCTGTGTAAACGTTGCCGCTGGTGGTTTCGATTTCACAGTACTCACCCTCAATAGCGTTATATTTGAAACCGCCGATAAGATCAAGACGCAGACGGCCGTTACTTTTCACTTCTTTAACCATAGCACCTAGTGTATCAACATGTGCGGTTAACATTCTGTGTTCCTTGTCATTTGCTCCAGGTAATGTCGCTATTAAGCCGCCTTTACGATTGCGCTTTGTTTCCACCTGCAGATTTTGTAAAAAATCCTCCACATATTGAATCACTTTCTCAGTGTTACCTGATGGACTCGGGATAGAAACCAGCTGTTTAATAAGTTCTTTCGTTTCGTTTACGTTTGGATATGTAGTCAAAATGATTGCTCCTTCCTTAACTATAAATCTACTTCTTATATTGTATCGTTAATTGCGGGAGCTAACAACAAACCTTCTTAAGAAAATCATTAAAATCACTATAACTTAAAGCATAAACTTGTAACACTTTAATCATATATATGTTAGCTTACTAATCACGATAATATTAATGTTGAATAAATAACTCATTTTAATATTAAATTACTTAAAAAAATCTTCTCGAGCTTTATAAGCTAGCGGAGTTTCCGAAATACCTTTCCAACCCGGATAAAATAATTCATTAACATTTAAACGTTATATGTTTAAATTGCTGAAACTATTTTAAAAATTAAATAAAATATCCTTATCAAGGAGGTTGAGGGACTGACCTTGTGATACCTCGGCAACCGCAACCTACAAGTCAAAAGCAGAATAAGAAAATCCGCATTTAATTAGATGTAATTAACAAATTTTTTTCAGTCTATTTTACAGATGTTTGAGAAGAAATTCTGAAGACTTTCTAAATCACTGCCCAATATCAATATTAAAGGCTTCTAAGTAATGGCTCATTTGTTAAAAATCTATCACTGATTAATTAAGCCTCTTTACTTTAAAATGCATTCAAATGGTTCAATCTGTAAAGAATGGTACCTGTGCTACCCTCTTCCAAATCTTTGATGGTAATATTGTTTTAGAGTATTCTCCATATTCAGACCCGTTCACTAATACTTCCATTGGTACTGAGAAGGCTTCACCCACTAGTAAAGCACTTCCAGTTCTAAGGTAAGATATTCTTGTTAGCTGTGACTCATTAATATAAGGAATACTTTTCCTCATTTGATCCAAATCTATATTGTTTCGAATTCTATGTAAAATAAAGTTATTACATTGCGACATAACAGTTTTTGAAAGCTCTCCAGGCCTTTGACTTACAAGTATCATAAAAATACCGAATTTCCTACCTTCTTTTGAAATTTGTTCGAAGACTTTCAGCGAACGTAGTGGTTCTTCATAACTTCTCTCTTGAATATATTTATGGGCTTCATCAAAAATAAAGTGAAACATTTCTTCTATATTTCCCTGATTTCTTCGCTTATCCTTTTGAGTATTATAAATAATACGAAGGACATACCCAGTAAAAAACAATAAATCATTATCATCCATACTGGACACTTTAAATATAGTAAACCCTTTTCGAAAAGACATAATTTTATTGAATTCTTCTATTTTTTCTTTGGTCTTATCGAATAAAGAATTTGAATATGTTGCTATTAAGTTGTCAATTCGGGTCATTAGTGTCGAACAATGCGAACGAACTTGAGAGTTACCTTTTATTTCTTCAAATAAGAAGACCATATTTATACCTGTTTCTAATTTAGAAAGATCATCTACTGAACAATCTGCTTCTTCCATCATACTTGCAATTACTTCTTTACAATCTTCATAATGATAGCCGGACTCTTTTTTAATAAAAATTTTCAAGGCTTCTATAAATGTTTCTTCTCGGCCATTGGATATACTTCCGAATTGAGAGCTATATGATCGTAGTGCTTCTTGTACCTTTTCGTCATCTATGTCTTTTAATAGATTTACTATTTTAGTTCTTTTACCCACTACTTCTGTTTGGACATTTTCATACATAAATAATGCACAATAAGCGTTGATCCAATTATTAAAGTCAGTTTCTTTGCTAATTAAGTTGCCTAGGCGTAGACCATTTAATAACACTGGTAGTTGGACCCCCGGAGAAGGTTGGACAAGGTTTATCCAATCTTCTTTGCATAAAGTAGATAATGGTATTGCTAAATCATCTTCTACATCAACCTCGTTAACATTATCACTAGGTATTGAATTATACTCATCGTGTACATCAAAAATAACAAAGTTTGCACTATCAATATCAAAGCTATCCTTTGCTGATTCTATAACTTCATTTATTAACTTTCTAACAGTTGTAGACTTACCCGATCCGGTATTACCCAAAATACTCATATGATGAGATAATAACTCGTCAACATTGAATCTCGGGTAATAGCCATCATAAGCAGCCATTGAACCAATGCTTAAAGATAAGTCAATTTGGTTATTTAACTGTAAGATAGTATTTATGTCCTCCGTTAGTGTCAGGTACACATAATCCCCAATCATAGGAAATTTTGATAAACCAAAATTAAACTTTTTATTCTCTATTTCCCCTAACGGTGTAGCCTCAAAGTATAAACAATCACTGAATTTAGATTCTTCCTCTTTTATCAAAGGTTTCTCTTGTTCAAATAATCCAGTTACTTGATAAATAAATTTCTGGTAACGAGACTTATAAATTGTAATAAATGTATTTATTCCTTCAAATAAATATAAGTCCCCCTTATAATTGTGATTAATTTTGTCTTTATTAGAAATTTCAATTAAGATTTTGTTTGTAAAGGCCTTGCTTATAACTCCTATGCTATTCTGATTCTTCATCTTCTTTATCACATCCTAGATACTCAATAAAGTTAGCAAAATAGTGGCCATCATCCTGGCTCTTGAAACTTCCACCAATAAAATGGAAGTTCATTCTATCCATATTCTCTTTCAAAAAACTTTTAGCTTTCGGCTCATCAGAATTTCCAAATACAATGAGAGTAAAATCTTCATTATTTAAAGCTTGAGAAATTAACTGATTAATGTGATCATCGGGAAATCCGTACCCAATTACGACTAATGTAGAATCAGGCTTTTGTAAATTCGTTGTGAATTCTCTTATTAATTCCGAATAGGGTGATTGTTGAGACTCAAGATGCTTATGGATAGTAGGGTAAATCATCACATTTTCTGTATTATCATTGTATTTAGGATTTTGCTGAATTATAGAATTAAGGTCGTCACTATATTCCCAATCAATTGAACCATGTAATTTGTGAAGCTTTATGTACCTCTTTAGAGTACTCCATTTTTCTTTATATCTATTTTGATCATCCACTAACCTTAACCTATATTCATATGGGTTGAAAACTCTCTTCACGCTACCTTTAAATCCATTAGAATAGTGAATGCCTAAGTCCTCCATAGCTACTTCATTAAATAAGTCATAGTTAGTGGTAAAAACATTTAAAGGAGAATGATTCTTAAACTCTCTTTGATTAAAAATGTTTCCGTAAAAATTTTTATAGTTTTCAAGCGTCTCAACAACCTTTTCGTTAAAAGGATCATCCAACTCAAAATATCTTTTAGGCATTGTCTTTAATAATTCATCTTTGGTAGTTTTAAAGGCTTTTTGATAAGGATATGCTTCTCCAGATTCTTCTCCATGAAACGTAATTGCATTATTTAACCAATTAAGATAATTTTCGATATCGTCACTATCTATAAATTTACCCAAGTAAGGTTCTATCTCTTCTTTTTGTTTAATGTTGGAAAATATCCATGACATTAAAGGTACCGCTGGAAGGGAAGCACCAGACCCTATTAAGAAGTTCAAATTTTCACTACTACATTGGTGTTTAATAAAAGTAGAAACCTCTTTAATTTGATGGCTGAAACTCTTTCCCCTTAAGTTATCCTCTCCAGCCCGTATATGATATATATTTTGTGTGAAGTCTTCTTCACTCATTAAATTACCCCCATAAATAAATCGCTATAAAATTCTATCTTTTACAATTAATGCAAACCAAAATAAAAACTACAAGATAGATAATTTAGTATTGGTAAGATCTTAGCGTAATTAACCTATACTTATTGCTGTAATTCTCATCATTATCATTAATCATATTAAATGGAGATTCAAATCCCAAAGTTCAAAATTTGATTACATCAATGGTTAAAAAGAGATTAGTATCAGTGTTAGTGAAAGGTACATAACACCCATAGTGTCTCGAAGTCAAGTCTTGAACTATTTATGGTACTAGTTATTCTAATACCATTAAAGTTTTTGAATGTGAATGCCTTCTTATTAGTTCCTTTTATTGAAAAACTTGTTATATATGAATACAGGACTTGCGATAAGCCATAATATACCCGCAAAGACCACACCATAAAAGAGACCTTGCAAAAGACTATAAAGGAGGTCTCCTATAAAATCAAAAACCTTTACATACCAAGGATGTGGAACTTTTTCTTCCTTCTTTTCTAGATAAGAATTGATATTTTCCCAATCGATATTGCTGCCGGAGCTATTTCCGTTATGGTAGTGATATTCTCCGTACTCCAGTCCGTGCTCTACGCAGTTTGTACGACATATATTTAGATTCTACGAAAATTTTTGGTAATCTTGCTTATAAATATTTATAAACAGTTGATCTCTATCATTTTGATGGTTAATACGCAAACCCGTCTGATTACTTTGTGCTGGAACTTTCTTCAACCCGAGTCTCTCATAAATACTTTCTTCTGTGAATTGTAAACTAGGTAAATCTATTAAAACCTTAAGCCTAGTTGATTTTAAAAATACTTTTTCCCATTTATCGTTCTTTGGACCAAAAATTGTTAGGTATTTGCTTCTAATAGAATAATTGTTATCTTTTAGTTTTTTTAGATGCGAATTTCCTAAACTATTTATAGAACGCTAAAATTCTGCAAGTCTTTTCATACGAACCTCCCCTATAAATAAACCTAATTTAGGTATATTTGACTCAACATTAATTATTCACATAATCCATGTTATGAGAACTTATCTATATAAAACAATATAAAATAGTAGATCGCCTTCAGCAGTTTTATTTATGAAAAATTCCATGCTTGAACAGGCATCAAATTTATCCCTCTTTTTATTTATTGAATCACTTAATTTTGTAGTCTCTTTAACAAGATTCGACATTGATTGTTAAATTCCTCCAAACTTAAAGGATTATCCGTAATTTTTATGAAAAGAACTAAAATTTCTATGGCAATTGGCGGAAGTGCTTTTACTTCCGTTTTTTTATTTCAATAAGAGTGAAATAATAGGTATGCGTAACTTATGATTATTCAATCTAATAATTATAAATCATTTATTACATCATGCCGCCCATAAGATGAAAGGCTGTAACATCTTTAACATCATGCTACAAAATAGCGGTATATCAACGTTTTTGAATTATCTTGCTGTATCAACTTTCATGTGAAATTACGATTTTCACTTCCGTGCGTTAGCAAAATGTTAGCATTTTTTCTTAGAATTAGAATAAAGAACGAATCATGTTTTATATATAGTCTGTAAATTAGTTTAATTGAAAATATACATGCTTAAAGTATGCCGCCCGTATATTAACATAGGAAACATATAAAAATAAAAGTTAAAAAAACCATTAAATCAACATTTTTTGATATTTACTTTCGCATAATTATAGTTGCTTATAAATATGAACATAATCAAAACATGAACATTTTATTTTTATTGAAAAAATATAAAGTTTCAATTCACTCTTGTTCTTGCAAGTATTTTATTAGGTAAAAAAACTTAAAGTGAACTCTACTCTGTCGATAGAAATGTACTTTTAATTATAATAGATTAGGCTTTAAAGGGTTGATTTTTTATCAAATAGTGTTGGTGGCAACATGTTTAAGTTTTTCACCCGATTGCCACCAACTTACCACCATGATTGGCTAACTGTCGATATTACATAACAATACTCCATAAGCTAGTCATAAGGTAACTTTTATGATTAATTTTTGTTAATAAACCAGACAAAGTTAATATAATTTAATTAACCAAATATATATAGAAAGGATGTTATAATTGAGACTAAAATTTACAGAAATAATAAACATCACTGTTAACACTTAAGTCCAAAATCTACTTCAACTACTCAATAATAAAGAACACTTAATAAACTTCCACCTAGCTAAGCCAGAATCCAAAATCTCCATTTACTATAATTAAAACGTAAACTTATTAACAATCTTATACATGGTTGTTAGCGCATATTTTGCATCTTCTTCAAGAATTCATCTTTTTCTTTCCCAGTATCAATTGCACGCTTCAGTAGCGTAGAGTCACTTCGCCCTTAAACCGGGCGGATTTTATTAATATTCTATTTCGTATGTTTCTCCACCGAAACGGAGCTGCTTACATTTAGTAGAGAGGCTCATATTATTTATTAAATAGAGACGCCGCTCCAATAAACGTGCTAATAAGTGGGCTATATGAGATATCTACCTTCACACTAGAATCTGATAAATTCCCCTTAAAATGTGACTCGAAAAGCTGATAGCTTTTTGCTATCTGGCCTCCAAATACAATTACTTCAGGTTTTACAGAATCAATAAATGGATTAACAGCTTCACCCATTATTGCCCCAAAATCATTAAACGCCTCCATTGCACATTTTTCTCCCCTTATAGCCAATGCTGCTAATTCTCTTACATCTAGTTCTCTACTATCAAAACCTTTACTTTGAGCCAAATTTAATATCCCTCTTTTAGAAATATAATCGTCAATTATACCTTTTTTAAATGGGACATTAAAAATATTGCCACTTTCTGGTACGCCCCAATGACCTTTAACTATATCTCCCTGGTCCATAAATACTGAACCTATCCCTGTTCCTAAGGTAAAAGAAGCGATTCTTTCCACATTTCGCTTTTTATATCTATCTACGTATTCACCTAATGCAAATAACACCGCATCATTTTCGATAAGAACCTTGAGATTATTTAGCGAAAGGCTAATTATGAATGATTTTTTAGCTAACCGATTCTGCAGTTCTTCTTTTACATTTGTTCCATAAAGAGATTCATATTTTGCTAAATCTTTTATATAACAAACTCCGCTTTGATAGTCACAAGGACCGGGAAAGGCAATCCCAATACCCACTATACTGACATCACTCTTTAATTCCATAATTAATTTGATTTGTTCTACAATTATATTTTTAATGTGATTTAATATCACATCTTTCGGTTCATTAGCTAATGAAGGATAAGTAGCTATAGTTTCTTTTGGGACAACTCCGTTACTTGATACAGCTGCCGCATGAATAGAAGTTCCACCTACATCTAATGTAATCACATAACTCGCGATAAAAAACCACCTCTTTGATTGATTTTACGTTTGGCTTTCGATAAAAATAGCCCACTTTTAAGCTTAGTCCTATTAAAATTTCACTCTACAAATGCTTTAATTGTTGCAATGGTTTCCCCATCACTTTGTCCGTAAGGCCTGATGGTATATTCTTTTAATGAAGCTGGAATGATAAACGTTTCTGCATAATGAACGATAAAAGGATCAAAGGCTTCCGCTGGACTTTCTACAATAGCTTCCTTTCCTTCTACTAAATTCAACATATTCACGCTATTATGTGTGCTATGATATACCTTCTCCGAAAACCAGTGCCGATGCGTCCGAATGAACTGATTTTCATGGAGACCTGTTTTTTCTTCTGTCCATCCTTTTCCTGTTTCAATCGTTTCGGTGCGATTGACAAGGTTTTCCTTGACCCATTCCTCATCTCGCTCAATCAATATATTGTTCTTTCCATGGTTAAGGTGTACTGGGCGTGGTAAACCATCTAGCCCTACTCGACCCCAATCCCACAATTTAAAGGTAAATATATACGGAGTTGCACTAATTTCCAAGATAACTGTATTTCTTCCACTGCAGTGGATTGTCCCAGCAGGAATCAGGTAATGATCATGTTTTTTTGCAGGAAGTTTGTTAATATATTTTTCATCTGGGAAGACAATTTCTCCTAATTCCGCTCTTTCTAAACCATTCAATAAATCTTCCTTCTTAATCCCTTCTTTTACACCCAAGTAGACACTTGCATCATCTGAGCCCTCTAATATGTAGTAGCTTTCATCCTGGGTATAATGCATACCAAATTCATCTTGAATATATTCTGTTAAAGGGTGAACCTGTAGACTCAGATTTCCGCCATTCATTGTATCTAAAAAATCAAAACGAATAGGAAACTCTGTCCCAAAGCGAGCATGTACTTTATCCCCTAGTAATTCTACAGGATGAGCAAAAACAACATTAATAGATGGAATCTCAAGCCTAGTACCTGAAAAATTTAAATAAATACTATTCTCTTCAGGAACACCATCGAAACCCCATGCGAAGTTTTTAACATTTGGATCTAGTGAAAGCTTTTCTTTCATCCATTGGCCTCCCCAAATCCCTTCATCAAAAAAAGGAACCAAACGAAAGGGGGTTTCCACTACCTGTATCAAGGCAGATCGGTAATTTTCTCCGCTTACGAGTTTTGGATTATCCTTTTGATTCGTATCTAATAAGTAGTCAATTTGTTCAAACAGTTGCTTTTTTTGCCTGTCTGCAATTCTCCATTCAAAGAAATATCCACGTTTATACTTTCGTAAAATATCTTCTGAATAATTATCCGATCTCCAGTTAGCAAGTTCTTGTGATCTATAGCGTCCTTGAATCTCCCATCTAGCTAAATCGGCGTAAATTAAAATATCTGGTTGCTGTACAATCGAAGCACCAACACCATAAATAATTGTTAACTTCTTGTTTGATAACTCATTTCTAGCTATCGTTAATTTATTCTCATCAAAGAATTCATGTAATTTATGATTGGACATTACACCAAATACACGATCATTAGTTAAATTTCTTTCTATCATTTGGGTAATTTTTTCAACATTATACGCTAAATTATCAGAATGAATAACTTGATCAGCATCGAGCGGTTTGATTAACCCCTCGATAATCTCGTCGTACCTAACCCCTGGGTAGCATTCAATACCTAAAATGATTTGTTCTTTTCGACCATCGATACATTTTTTTATTTCGTTAACAATATCTTGATAACCTATCCATGCTTTATGTGTTCCTTTCACTATTACTTCAGGCGATTTGTTATAATTTCCCATAGCGTACCTCCTAATTATTTTCATTAAACTTTTTACATTTTAACCAAGAGCAGGTACTCTTATCGTAGAAATCGAGTAGGAGGAGGTGACTAACCTCCGTCCTCTCACACCACCGTACGTACGGACCCGTATACGGCGTTTTCCTTAAGCTTGACGTAAGAAAATATATCTTTCATACAGACTACGAAGCCCTAAACGATTCCAATAGGAGTTGTTTAGGGTTTTGCTTAGAATAGGACTCTCCGCAATCCGCCAGTATCCCTTTCTGGTATTCGCCCATTCATGGGCCTTCCATTTTGGGACTCCTAAACCAATAAGCTTCCTCTTGCGAGTCCTTGGGAGTTTCCACTCTTTCCAAAGACACATCCGCAACCGGCGTCGAATCCATTTGTCTAGTCTGGCAAAGGTGCTCTTCGTATCTGCTAACGCGAAATACCCGCACCATCCCGTAAGATATTGATTCAGCTTCATAATACGGAATTCCATGCTCCACCCTTTCGACCGCGACGTTAATTCCCAAATCTTTTCTTTCAGTCTTCGTATACTTTTCCTGTGTACGCGTACCTTCGGTTCGCGGTGAGGCGTGAAACTGAATCCCAGGAATTTTCTTCTCCACGGTCGGTCGACGGCTGATTTCTCCCGGTTCACTTTTAAATGGAGCTTCTTCTCGATGAATGCAGTAGTCGAGTGCATCACTCGATAACCTGCCTTCCGGGAAGAAACGTAGATATGAAAGTCATCGGCGTACCGAACGAAGTTATGCCCTCTCTTTTCGAGTTCTTTGTCTAATTCATGAAGAACTATATTGGCCAAGAGCGGGCTTAACGGACCGCCTTGCGGGGTTCCTTCCTTCGATTGAACGCACACGCCATTCATGAGTATCCCCGATTTTACATATCGTTTGATAATCCGGAGAAGTCTGCTGTCTTTAATGGACTTCGCCAGAAGTCCCATTAACTTGTCATGATTGACTTTGTCGAAGAACTTTTCTAAATCCATATCTACGACCCATCGGTTACCTTCTCGAATGTACGCTTTCGCCTTGCGTACCGCCTGATGGGCATTTCGCTTGGGACGAAAACCATAACTGTGTTCCGAGAAGGTGGGGTCGAACACCTTGGTTAGTTCTTGGGCTAAGGCTTGCTGGATGAAACGGTCTACCACGGTAGGGATACCTAACAACCGTACTCCACCGTCTGGTTTCGGGATTTCGACTCGACGTACTGGAGAAGGTTGGTAGGTTCCCTTCTCGAGCTCTGAACGCAGGGTAGACCAGTGTTCGGTTACATGACTTCGCAGGTTTTGTACGGGCATGTTATCGACACCGTGACTCCCTTTATTACGTTCCACGCGTTTCAACGCTTGTATGAGATTTTCCCGTGATAGGATGCGTTCCATCATTAGATATCTCTCCTACGCGAGCGATGTTCTTTCTTCGTTTCATCTTCTGTTCCACTCTCTCAAAGTCCCCCGTGGACTTCACCACTTCCTCCTTTGAGTAGACTCCTGCGGAGTTGGCTGTGTCCTTACAGAAGGATGCATCCGAAAGGATCGCTCTTCCTTAAAGATTCGGCCCTTCCCCTCTTATCTCGAGTTAAGAAGGTACTATGGCCTCGGCTGACTTCTGCCGGCTCAGCTGTCCATCGCTGGACAGGTTGCAAAGTGTACTTCGTGTATCCGACAGACCTCCCCAGGTAAATGCACACTCTTCCTCTCCATGCACCCGCCTCATTTACTGCCAACCCCTTTGGTCATTAGGACTTTAGTGTGTTATGCCACCTCATCCCAGAATGACAGCCTTCTATGAGATTCGTGTTCCTTGGGTCGGAGATTTGCCTCCGGCTTCCTTCAGATTCCAGGTCGCCCTGGACACCCTTGCCTTCAGCTAACGGTTACAATGACCTTCACCGTTCGAGACTTAAACCCTATAGATTGCACACATGCCGGGCACACATAAAAGGGGAACGCATTGTCGATGCGATCCCAACTTTAGATTTTGCCATTCTATTTATATGAATCTAATTTCAAAGAAAACCTAAATTTTGCATCTTCTTCATACCACATAGGGAAATTTGTGCCCCATATATTATTATATAAATTAATGTGGAATCCATTTTTTAATGGTGGAGCCGTGTTGTCAAACTGTAAAAATCTTTTTTCACCAGGAGATACAAGTGGAGCATCCTTAGTATCAATAATTGCCTTACCGTCAGCACCATGATAGTGAAGTCCTGAGTTAATGGCATGTAGATTGCGATTTCCATCTTTTACAACTTCTAAAGGTGAGATGAAATCACCCATTTTCTCCATTTTCCACATATTGGGATTATCAACATTTAAATTAAATGAAAACCACAATGCTTCAGGTAAGCGATTTGCTTGTTTGTTAAACCAATTAACCTCTATATCAATTGATTTATTATTCTTATAAAACTTATAATCTATTACTACTTCCTTCGGTGCTCCAAATAACTCAACACTGGCTTCGGGCATCGTAAGTTTTGCTTTAATGATAGTAGAATCCTCTGTATCAACCTCCGTTAGGTTAACCAGCCTTGGTTTATATTCCTTGTATTCAGGTTTCGGGGTAACTAACTCCATCCCAGGCTTCCCTTGGTCGGCGTCAGACCAGTGGTGCGTTCGGCTTGTATTTTCTACATACTGTTCAAACCAAGTATTGTAATTCTCTACACCAAATGATTCGTAGCAGAACACACCTAGTCGGTTGGATTCGTTAACCCATTCTTTCCCTGCGTTGTCAGCTAGGTAAGATATTGAACCATCGATATCAAACTCCACTTCATAGTTTGAAAATTTGAATTTTGTAGCGACTGAGGTCTTTCTTGATTTTTCATATTCGTGCTTTTGGGGTTTAAGGGAAGCAAATGCTTCTTTTACTTCATTTCTTTTTTCATCTGATAAGCACTTAACCGCTTTTTTAATAAAACCTCTTTGCTCTTTCCATGAGCTTTCAAACAACTTATAGCTGTTACCTTCCCAGGCCATAAACATTTGTTCTGACATCTCATCAAATTCATTCATGGCAAATGAACCGATATAATTATACTTGTCAGGAACAGAGTCTTCTTGAATCTCGTCTTGTTCTCTTGCATGATTAAACGCTGCTTTTGAGTAATTTTTGTAATCATTCAAGAATTTTTTTTCATCTAAGCCCCATGTATGTTCAGGAATTAACAACAAGAAATCTGAAAAAAGTCTACACTCTTCACTTGTTTCATATGATTTATTTTGTTCTATCCATTTATTTCGTAGTCTTAGTAATTCCCGGTACTGAGCAACCTTGGATGGATCAGTACCTGCTCCATGTATCCATGTATCTCCAATTTCTTCGTAGACAACTGGAAGTTTATTTTTAAACGGTTCTAATTTTGCTGCAAAAGCATCCATTGTTGAAGCCTTAATTTCAGCATTAGGAAATCGTTCTTTTAATTTCTTAAACTCTTTTTTTATATCTTCTAAAGAGGGAGGTCCACAGTTATCACCAGTGTGAGCAAATACCATTACCTCGTTCAATTCCTCAATCAACAAAACATCACCATAGTTGTCTGCATAATTAACGATAATGTCAGATCCATCTGTTCCTTTCCAAACGAATATACTTGGCACTGATGGGATTTTTGAAGCCGGATTAACACCTAAGTGTAAATACTTTATCCCTTGCTTTGCCATCAATGGAATCATTGCCTTCGTGTGTCCTGGAACATCAGTCATTTTTGAAGCAATGGTCTTTTTTGAAAAGCTTTCATCTAATCTTTTTGCTATTGATAAACCATAATTAAATAAATTGGTATCCATTAACTCTGTATGCGTCGTAAATGGGAGACCGTGCCAAGAGATATAGCCTTTGTTTATTGCATCCTCCATCATTTCTCGCTCTTCTTTATTTGCTTGTGTTAGATATTCATGAATTAACCATGAACCTGTTGTCCACACAAATCCTGCTTTGTCCTCGTCACGCGCTAAACTTTCAGATAATTCTATCGCTTTTGGGATATATGAATTTATATATTGATTGGTAACATTTTGGGCTAAATCAGTAAAACCAATATCTAAATGCGTTTTAAATATGACATGAACTACTTCAATGTTTTGCAAGTTGATTTCACCCCTTCTGAATGGATTATTTGCTAGTTATGTCTTCTGATATTTTTATAAGATTTGATAGACTAAGTTCAAGACTATCTAAAGGGCTACCAGGACAAAAATCTTGTTCAACTGCATAGTATTCTACATTATTTTTTTCTCCCCAAGTTAAAATCGGTTTAAAATCAATAGAACCTGTTCCTATTTCAGCATAATATTCTCTATCATCGTTGGTCATGTCCTTGAGGTGCAAAATAGGTATTTGATTAGGGAATTTTTCAATATAGCTTATTGGATCAATTCCAGCTTTTTTAACCCAATATGTATCAATTTCAGGATGAATAAAATGACTTTCCTCTGGTCCTAAAATATAGTCAAGAGCAAACTTGCCATCAACTAAGGTTTTAAATTCGAAGTCATGGTTATGGTAACCTACCCTGTAACCTAATGGTTTAACTTCTTTAGTTATATCAAGTAGGTCCCTTCTAACCTTTTTGTACCCAGCAAGATTTCGCATATCTTCTTCTAACGAAGCACAGAAGAAATCTGTTGTTCCAAATAAATCAGCTTCTTTAAGTACTGCCTCAAGCTCTTTGTTCATTCTTTCTAGGCTCACATGCATACCAGCTGTTTTTAGACCAGTTTCTTGTAATACCTCCGCTATTTCTTCCTTAGGGTAACCGAATAATCCATCAATTTGAACAGCTTCCCAGCCCATTTTTTTCAACTCTCTTAATACTGATGGAAAGTCTTTACTGATTTCATTTCTAAGTGTATATAATTGCGTAGCGAATTTATGCTTCATCTATTACACTCCCAATCATTGAATTGGCTTGTAAATCTAACCAATCCACTTCCTGTTTAGTAAGTCCAATTTCTGCACCTTCTATAGAAGAAACTAGCTCTGCTATTTTTTCAGGGCCAATAATTGCAGCAGTCGGAAAGTCTTGATTTAGCACATATGCTAGAGCGATTTGGATCGTACTTACCTCTTTTTCTTCAGCAAGTTTCTCTGCACGCCTGTATCGTTCCCAGTTATCTTCACTGTAATATACTCTAACTATCTCTTCATTTTCCCTAATTTCAGGACTAAAGTTACCACTAAAAAAACCACCTGCTTGTGATGACCAGGCAAAAAGTGGCAACTGATTCCCACTATGCCAATTCAGCATTTCATCATCTACTGATACACATCCAGGCCATCTTGGTTCATTGCTTTTAGCCAAACTTAAATTGGGACTATTAAACATAAATCCTATTAAACCATTTTTATCTGCATAAAGGTTTGCTTCATGAATTCTTTGATATGACCAATTTGATGTACCGATTGCGTGAATCTTCCCTGATGCGATATGTTCATTTAACAATTCGATTATTGGACCAACCGGAACACTTTCGTCATCTCGGTGAAGAGCGTAAAAGTCAATGTAATCTGTTCCTAGTCGCTCTAAGCTTTCATTAATATCTTTTGTAATTGATTTGGGATTCACGCGATTTCCTGGTTCCCCATCATCTGGATGCGCGCCTTTTGTAAGAATGTAAATATCACTTCGGTCTTCTCGACCGCTGAGCCATTCTCCCAAAATTCTTTCACTGTCAATATATTGATGAGCTGTATCTAGTACATTACCGCCTAATTTAATGAATTCGTTCAGAATATCATAGATATCATTTTTATTTTTAAATTGATGAAAACCACCTGAACCCATTATTAAACGGGAACACTTTTTTTCAATTGGTTGATTTCTATTAAACCCATTTAGAATTTGATACTTCAAGAAAATACCCCTTTCTAAGCCCTTCACTATTTAGTTAATTTCTTGTAAAAATTTCGTTCTTTCTTCAATCATAATATCTGGCACGTTGGTATCCATCGCATCCACATTCCACTCTAACAATCTTCTACAAACCTCAGTACTGTCACTCATACTTCCGTGCACTAGAAATCCTGCATTGTGAAGTTCTCCTATTATACTCGGTGACAAGTGAATAATAGGGGTATTTAGTACTTGAGCATTTATAGAATCGAGATAGCCGATTGGATTAACTATAAGTGATGCCGATATCGCGTTAGTCATTATTTTCTTATTATATTTTCTTATATCCAACAACGATTTATGATTAAAGGACATTAGTTGGACTTGGTCTTCCATCTGATAATACTCAACTAATCCAACAACCTTTTTTGCGAGAGGTTCATTTAAAAATTCCATTTGTTTAAGTTCTATATTGATCCATACTTTATCTTTAGCCCATGCTAAAACTTCTTCTAATAGAGGTATTTTCTCAGCCTTATTTCCCTTTAGGAGACTTGATTTTATATCTAGCTTGTTAATTTCTGATACTGTCCGTTCACCAATAAATCCATTTCCATTTGTGTTCTTTTCAAGATAAAAGTCGTGGTACACCACCACTTGTTCGTCCTGTGTAAGGTGAACATCTAATTCCAACATATCAGCGTTTAATTCAACAGCCTTTTTAAAAGCCGACATCGTATTTTCCGGGAAAACTTTAGAAGCTCCTCTGTGGGCACCAATATAAAATAAGTGGTTTCCCTGATATATAGAATCGATATTAACCATCTACTTCCTATTAAAAAATTTTATTTTGTGAGTTATCTTCCGTTTTAATAGCATTATCGTTAGATTTCCCATAACTTAAAACTGTATGGACACCTTCTAAATCTCTTAAACCTAGTATAATTTTTTCTATATATAAGTTCGATTTGATTTTAAGCTCTAGACAAATCTCATCTTCTGCCTTATTACTATTTAACGTATTAATGTGTATAACAATAACTTCATGCTCTTCAAGATATGAAGTAACCCTACTTAAAACACCTGGTTGATCTCGCATTGTTAACGATATATCCCATTTCGATTTCCTAATAATCCTTTCTTCAAAACGAGGTAAGATGATAAACACAATTAAAACTAGAATTGTACAATAAATACCCATAACATAATTTCCGGAACCAACAGATAAGCCAATACCCATAGAGATGCTGCGGTAGTAAGTCCAGAAACTATAAATTAGGTCCAACTAAAATTGCACCAGCTGTTAAAAAACAATCCCATTTATGACTTGAGCAGCTAAACGAGCCGGGTTCATATCTGACATTTGGATGGTCGTTCCAACCTAAAAATCCGTAAATAGAAAGTAGCATTAAAAAAACAACTTCCTAATGAAACGAGTAAATGGGTTTTAAAGCCCGCGTGTTTATTTGAATGTTCTCTTTCCCAGCCATCCATCCGATCCTTATTTTCTAATTTTCTATCATTCTATACATTATGTTTTTATCTATAAAATTCACTTATCACTGATTTTCAAAATAAATTGGATTACTGAGTGCAGCTAGCATGTTTTGTTTTGCTTGTGGAAAATAACGCCAAACTTCCACTCGGTAGAAAGCTTTACTATTAACATCAAATGACATTTCAACGTGGTCCTGTTCCTCAGAAACCTTTTCTTCTATTTCTACACCTTTATTTGAGTAGACTTTAATGACATCTCCAATTTCTACCTGACTAACAACTAAGTTAACTTTCTTATCTAATTGGTTACTTACATCTCCCACCATGCAAGTGCCATTAGTAAGATTAATAAATGGACCGTCTGGTGCATAGCTCAGAACAACGTGTCCTGTATCAATCGCCTGGAGTATTCCTGAAGTAGTTAGGGAATCACCATAAACCCATGTAGTCGGCATTCCATGTTTTACATAAGGATCAGGGCGATGCGTGTCACTTCCGCCAACTGCTACTAATCTTCTTCCAGAAACTAGTTGGTTGTGCCACCATTCAAGAGCGTTTTTATTATCCTCTCGCCACGGTCCATTCCATACCTCTACCCAATCATAATCAAAGTCCCATTCCCATTCCCAACCGGTATTACTACAATGAGGATGGTTTAATGAGATGGTTGCACCTTTATCACGGGCTTCCTTTAATCTACTATGGAGTTCTTCCATCGTATTAACTCTAAAATCCAAGAGAGGGTCTTTTACACCATACAGATTTAAATGGCCTTTATTAGTCGTTAGTTCCATCCCTGGAATAAAAAGAACTTCTGTTTCTCGCGGATATGAATAATTTTGACTAGAGGTGTTATGGTCTGTTAAACCCATAAAGTCTAATTTTTTCGTTTTAGCAAATTCAGCATTTTCTCTTAATGTATATTTCCCGTCACTATGGACACTATGAACATGTAAATCTCCTCTTAACCATCTGTACTGATGGGGTGTAAATTCAACCGTTAGTATTACCTCACAACTACTAGGAGCAACTTTGTAAGTTCCAAGCATAACAGCCCATTTACCTTCATGAAGCTCCCCGTGAAGATATCCTGGAGTTGCTTTAGATTTAGATACAAAGAATTCTGTTCTTGCACCACCACTCCAACCTCTGGTTCGATAAGGGTCTTTTACACCTAAATCAATTACGTTCACTGAGTCCTTTTCTGATTGCGCATCCATTGTTACCTTTATTTGTTCAGTTCCTTTAGGAACATTGAATTCAATTTCCAAATATTGACCTTGTTCATCAGGGGTAATTACTCTTGTAAGTATTTCTACATTAAGTCCGTCCTGATTTTTCCCCATATTTCGTTCCTCCTCATACAACTTTAAATTATAATCTATTCTTTCGTTGACCCTAGCATAATCCCTTTAACAAAATACTTTTGAGCAAATGGATAAATAACTATTAGGGGTAGTATTGCAATCATTATTCCTGCCATTCGAACATTCGGGGTGATAAAATCACTACTTGACGTTGCATCATTAGACAATATCATGGAGCGAAGTGCTATTTGCAACGTATATTTTGTACTATCGTTGATATAAAGTAATGCAGGTGTAAATTGATTCCATCTACTAACAAATTCAAACAATGTTACTGTTGCAAGGCCCGGCTTAGCTAGAGGCAAATATATATTGAAAAGAATTTTGAAATCATTTGCTCCATCCATTCTCGCCGACTCTGCCAATTCATATGAAATGTTCATAAAAAAGTTTCTAAGTAATAGAACACTGAATCCCGAAACTAAACCATGGATAACTAATGAAGCTAACGTGTTAAGCAAGCCAAGATCTTTATTTACAATATATAAAGGAATCATTATTGCTTCCCCTGGGATCATCATCGTTAACAATATTAAACTCATCATTAACCTTTTTCCCGGCAAGCCCTTTTGAATTAGCACATAACCAGCTAATGCAGACAGCAGAACATGGAAAAATGTCCCTATAACTGTTACTAATACGTTGTTATAAAATGGGAGCCACAGATTCATTTTTTGCCAAATTGTCACGTACCCCTCAAAGCTTATTTCTGTTGGAATTATCTTTATTCCAGATTGCATAGACGCTATGTTAGATGATAAAGAAACTGTAAGTGTATTTAATAATGGAACAATCATGGTAGCGACTAACAAAATTAAGAAGACGATATTAAGAACATAAAAGGTTTTGTATTTCTTACTCCATTGCTTCCATTTCTGCATGTTTAGGCCTCCTCATCAAATCTTAATAACTTTCTTGCAATTAAAGTCAAAATTAAAGTAGCAAAGATAACAAAGAAAGAAGCTGCTGTTGCCACTCCCATATCAAACTCTAAAATACCTTTTTCATAGGTGTACACCATTAAAACGTCTACCTCTCTGGCAATAGTAGGATTTCTCATGATAAATATTTGATCAAATATTTTTAGAACACCTAACAAGTTTAATAGAAATACTACTTTCATGGTTGGATATAATTGAGGTATTAGAATATGGCGGATTTCTTGCCAACGAGTGGCACCATCTATTTTTGCTGCTTCATATAATGTCGGGCTAATCCCCACGATTGCAGCTAAATAAAGGATACATAAAAATCCTACATCCTTCCAAATAGCAGTAAATACCATCAGAGGTTTAGCATATTTTTCTTGAGTAAAAAAGTGGATTGGTTCTCCTCCAAATACTTTAATGATTTCGTTTACTAATCCACCATCAGGTGATAGTAAATAAATCCATATCCCTCCAATAATTACCCATGAAAACAAATGGGGAAGATAAATAACCATTTGTGTGAACTTTTTAAATGAAACTTTTAAAACCTCATTCAATGAAATTGCAACTAGGATAGGGAACGAAAAACCAATGAGCAATATTCCTCCACCTATTAACAAAGTATTAACTAGCACTCGCCAAAAAACAGGATCACTAAGTACAGTAATATAATTTTGAAGACCGATATATGTATTATCTCCAATTATCCTAAATTCTTGGAAACTGATCATTAATCCTCTAGCCAACGGGTAATAAGCAAATAACAAAAAGTAGATCGCTACTGGTGCTATCATCAAATAAAGCGTCATATGTTTTTTGAATATATTCATTAAATCATCACCCCTTTATGTAGGTTAGTGTAAAGAAGAAGAGGGTAAATCACCCTCTTCTATAGCAAATTAATAGTCTATTAAACCAGCATCCATTAATTCTTCATGCATCTTATTAACTGCTTCTTTTGCTGGGATTTCACCCATCATAGCTTTGAAAGCATAGTTTTGAACTATTTTTTCAGCCTCTGGCCAATCTTCCGTAGAGGTTTCTAGTGTTGCATGCTCAAGAATAATTTCTTGTGCCTCTTCAACTCCTGGAAGTGATCCAATAGGATTTTCCCAATTGGTATTGTTTGGAACAACAACCCCATGGTCCATACTATGTTCTTTACCAATTTCTGTAAGTTCATATTTACCATCTGTAAGTGTATAATCATGACCTTCTATTCCAAGTGTACTTAGTACGTTTCCTTTTTCCGAATGCCAGAATTCAAGAAATTCCTTTGCAACACCAGGACTTTCAGCATTTACAGGTATAGCCCACAAACTTGGATCACCTCTACGAAGAATAATGTCTCCTTCTGGGCCAACAGCTCCAGGGATTCCTTTTGCTTTAAACTCTGTATTAGGATCATCTTCTAAACGAATATTATTGAATAATCCAACCCAAGCATCCCAGTACGTTACCATTCCAACTCTGTCTGTTAAGAATAGTTCTCTCATTTGACTTGTTTCATTTGTAGCGAAGTTAGGATCTAACAATCCTTCTTCATAAAGCTTCGCAAACCATTCTAGTACAGGTACAGCTGCTTCAGAAGCGATAGGAATAGTTCTTTCCCCTTCTTCGTTATATACATATTTGTATTTAACTCCCTCTGCACTTAAGAAACCTTGAATATCATAAAGTCCAGCTGTAGAAAGACCGTACGTATCGTCTTTGCCATTTCCATCCGGATCTTGTTCTTTAAATGCTTTAAAGACATTGTAGAAATCCTCTAGTGTTTCAGGCTGTTGAAGATTTAATTTTTCCATCCAATCTTGACGAACAATCGGCATTGTTCCACCTTCAAATTTATTGAAGACTCCGTAGTAGTTGCCATCTTCATACTCGATAAGATCCCATTCTTTTTCAGGAATCACCGTAGTATCTGACAATATATCTGATTCTGCAATCTGATCACTTATTTCTGTAAGAACACCTTGGTCTACTAAAATATCCATTAAGTTTTTAGTTAACAAGACTAGGTCGAATTTTTCACCAGATGACATAGCAGTTAAGAGCTTCTGATCGTAATCTGCTGGTGGTTTTACTAATTCTACTTTTATATCAGTTAGTCTTTCAATTTCTTCTACGAAAAGTTCATTTTCCTCAGGTGTTTTACCACCCACAACATTCGATAGGATACGTAACGACTTATCCCCTTCTGTTGCTTCCCCTTCATTATCAGTACCTTCATCATTACATGCAGCGAGTATCATTATTAAACCCACAAGTATTGCAATAATTAAGTATTTGAATCTAGTATCTTTTCTCATTTACTTTGCCTCCTTTGAATGCTTACACTAAAAAAACTTTACTTCTTGCAAAAAACTCTTTAAATGCATTAAGAGTTAATAAAACGAGTACCTGTCCTTTTAGACCCCTAGCAAGCGCTTACAAATTATTTTAAAAATGTCACCTCTTGGCATCCCCCCCTAAAAGAATAAACCGGTTTAATTTTACTAAGTAGTTGTTTTTTTATGAATCGCGTATTACTAATTTCGCGCTTATCATTTTTTTTCTTGGCGCTGGTGTTTTATTCAACACATTTAATAGGACTTCTGCTGCTTCTTGACCTAGCTTATCTGGAAACAATTCAACACTTGTTAATTTTGGTGTTGTTTCTAGTGCTAGTGTTTCGTTATTACCTAACGCTACAATTGATAAGTCACCAGGGACGTTTATCCCAAGTTCTCTTGATGCTCGCATAGCTCCTAAGGCTACTCTGTCTGTATCTGTTATTACCGCAGTGAATTTATCTGATGAGAATTTTTCTAATAAACTCCGGTAACCGTAATCAGATGAATTTTCAAAATCCGATTGATTATAATATAGAACATTCTCTTCGATGAATTCTAAATTGTAATTTTCAAAAGCTTGCTTCAATCCTTCTTTTCTATCTTCCGCAACAGTCATATGTGGACTAGCATTAAAAAACAATATTCTTTTATGTCCATTTCCGATTAAATATTCGCCAACCTCTTTAACAATTTCCACGTTATTGTTATCTACAAAATATGTCCCGCCATCTTCTTTCTCTGGCCTTCCTATTAAAACGAACGGCATTTCAAATCTTTTGTATTGGAGGACTCTTGTATCCGAATCACACGGGTTCAATAAAATCACTCCATCTACTGGGTCGTTGGAATAGAGTGGTGAATTACTATTTTCAGAGAATCGATCTAGCAACACTCTGTATCCAAACTCTGAGCACTTTTTTACTACGCCGTTAATTACTTTCGTTTCAAAAGCACTTAATTCAAACTCTGAGGAAATTGGCATTTTCAATGCAATTGTCATTGTTTTCTTAGTTGCTAAACTTCTAGCAATTTGATTAGGTGAATAATTAAGCTCTTGTGCGATTTTCATAATTTTTTCGGTTACAACTGCACTAGCAGGTCTTTTCTTACTAAATACATTTGAAACTGTTCCTTTAGATACTCCAGCCTTTTTTGCAATATCATCAATAGTTACCATTGTCTTTTTCCCCTTTTATTTAACCGGTTTAATAAAATGTAAGTGTTTTCATCATATTCTAAAAGTTCTAACAAAGCAATAGATAATATAAAAAAATATTTCTATTTCTTCATATTATCTATTAGATTTTTTCTAAATTATAATAGTTAAAAACGTTGGTATCCACTTTTTTAAAAACAATCAGGGGTTAGTAATTAACTATATTTGAAATTTAATACATTGGTCTGACATAATATTAAGATTATTATGGAACAATATCATCCTCTTGGCTCTATTGTTTCATTTTCTGTAAATTATTAAAGCGTTTTAATAAGATTTTCACCACAAAATATGTCGGCATGGTTCCCGACAAAATAGGAAACACAACTGGAAATTGATAAATTAGATAGCCAATCAAGATAAGCCCTGCTATAATAAATGTATTTTCTTTGAAGCTGATAAGCATGATTATAAAGGGTTGTATCAAAAAGCCTTTATGCTCAAGATCAAAGTGTACGTACACTGTAAAAAAATAAAATAAGTTTAAAAAATAAAACGTAAAAACAATTAATAAAAAGTAATAGATACTTGTATATAGCATTCCAGACATACTTTCTGTAAATAATAACCCACCGACAAGTAATAATCCTATTAATACGTAGGTATAACCTAATATATTTATTTTCCAGAAGTTCTTTTTATAATATTGATGGTAGTATTTCCATGTGGAGAAATTATTCTCTTTTTTAAGCCATTGACGTGTCGTAGCAAAAAGGGATACTGTCGCGGGAAATACCCCAAGAATTATACCACCAAGTAAAATATGGATGAACCATATTAAATTTGTAAATATTATTCGGATAACCCATTCAATAAAGTCATTAATTCTTTCAAGCTCTATCACTTCTTTACCCCCTATCTGAGATGTATCACTTCTAGTTGAAATATCATTTAAAATATCAACAAACTAGAATTTTTAGTAAAACTAATATAACTTGTCCATAAAATTTTTATTATACATAAGAAAAGCGCAAGCGCCTGGTTAGCCCCAACAAGCTTAAGTCAAGCCTCTTTGCGTGAAAAAGCGCAACATAGAGGCTTGACTTAAGACCTCCGGCGGGCTAGGCGCTGGGGCTAGACATCGAAGCGCGAAATTTTATACATTATAACCTTTGAACAAAAATATTTGGTCTATTAATCTTTAGTATCCTTTAAATCAGAAGTGGTACCACGAACAATTAGCTCAGGTATAAATAGTATTCTTTTTTTACTAGTTTCAGATCCTTTTTCTATTTCATCAATAATTACATCAACCACTTTTTCACCCATGTCCTCAATTGGCTGGGCAATGGTGGTAAGGGCAGGGACTGTTGTAGTTGCTAGTATAGTATTATCAAAACCAATAACGGAAAGATCATCTGGAATGTTGAGTCCCTTTTCTCTTGCCCCTTGGATTACTCCAATAGCAATTAAATCATTACAAGCAAACACAGCTGTAGGAGGAATTTTTCTACTTAATAGATCCAATATAATTCTCTTACCATTCTCTATTGAAGCAGTTGTTCTCAGTATATTTCCCCTGTCGGGTTTAATATTTTTCGACTCGTATGCTTTTTCATAACCTAATATCCGTATTGTACTTGATTTAACTTCTTCAGCAATAATTGCAATATTGCTGTGTCCTTTTGAAAGAAGGTGGGACGTTGCCATGAACCCACCCTTAAAATCATCGACTGATACAACAGAGATATTGAGAGAAGGATCATTATGTGCAAGAATTATAACTGGAATTTTACTTGTTATCATTTGTTGTAAAAGGTCCTTATTTTGAAAACCAGAAGTAATTATTAAACCATCGATTTGTTTCCGTTGTAAAAGTTCAATATACTTTGTTTCTTTCTCTTGTTTATAGTTGGTACTACAGATAATGACACTTTTGCCTTTATCATGTGCGTGGTTTTCTATTGTTTTGGCTATTTCTGAAAAAAAAGGATTTGATATATCAGGTACTAAAAGTCCCAATGTTTCAGTTCTTTTCCCTGTTAGGGCGGTAGCAACAAAACTGGGATGGTAATTCATTTTTTTCATTACTTGAAGCACTTTACCCCTAGTTGAATGACTAATTCTACCAGTTTGATTAATAACTTTTGAAACTGTAGCAATCGATACCTCAGCTTCTTTAGCTACGTCATATATCGTTGCTTTCATTTGGACTCCACACTTCCTAGTAGGTATTAAAGGTTATATTCCGGCTTTATGCTTAATGTACTTTCTTGCAATTTGAGCATATTCTAATGGATTTGCTTTTGCAGGATCCTGCTCCGCTTCAACTAGTAGCCACCCTCTATAGTCAGAATCCGCTAACCACTTGAAAACCGGTTCAAAGTCAAAATCCCCATCACCTGGAACTGTAAATACACCTTCTTTAACAGCATCAAGAAAGCTTAAGCCTGCTTGTTTGACCCTGCTAGCAATATCTAATCGAACATCCTTTAGATGAACGTGTTTTATACGAGGCAGGTAACGTTTTAATACAGCAAGTGGATCTTCACCCGAAAAGTAAAGATGCCCTGTATCAAACAAGAGATATACTAAACTTGGGTCTGTCTGACTCATTAATTTATCGATATCATCTGTTGTCTGTATCCCTGTTCCCATATGATGGTGAAAAACAATATCCATTTCCTTTTCTTGTGCTAATTCACCTAGTTTGTTCAAACCTTTTGTGAGTTTTTCCCAGTCTTCTTTATTAAAAACAGGCTTATGGTCTAAAACAGAAATATTTTCTTTTTGAATGCTATGACCTTGTTCAGACACAACAATCACTTTAGCTCCCATTTCATATAAAAAATCCCTATGCTTAATGAATTCCTGTTCTGTTTCTTCAAGCGGCATCGTTGTGAGAAAAGCACTAAACCAAGCGCTAGCAACTTCCATATTCCGGAGTGAAAGAGCCTTTTTTAATTTTGATACATCTCTTGGGTATTTGTTTCCAAGCTCCGTACCGGTAAAACCAGCTAGTGCCATCTCACTGATACATTGTTCAAACGTATTTTCACTACCTAATTCTGGCATATCATCATTTGTCCAAGCAATTGGAGCTATACCTAATTTAACACATTCCTTCTTAAACATGTGAATCTTCCTTTCACATTTTAATATTTACGCGCTTTTTTTAGTTGTGTTTCCTTTTCTTCAAACGCTTGAATAATAGATTCCTTTTGGGACACTTCCGCAACACCTAAATGCCACCATGAATCGTAACCAGCAGTCATTGTTTTAGGGAGTACTTTAATATCAATTAATGTTGATCCTACTTGTTTTTTTGAATCTTCTAAAGCTTCATGGAGTTGTTCCAATGTTTTTACCTTATAGGTTTTAACACCATATCCCTCTGCACTTTTCGCAAAATCAATTTGGATAATATCCTCTGTTAGTTGATTGGAATTTTGATTTCTTTTTCTGAACTCTGTTCCGAAACTACCCATTCCGTTGCCCATCTGCAAGTTGTTAATACAGCCAAATCCTGCATTATCCATCAAAATAACATTAATTTTTTTGTTTTCTTGAATACTTGTAATGAGTTCCGAATGAAGCATTAGGTAGCTACCGTCACCAACCATGGCGTACACTTCTTTATCGGGAGAAGCCATTTTAACTCCTAGCGAACCTGAAATTTCATAACCCATACAGGAATAACCATATTCCATGTGGTAAGTGTTTGGTTCATGGCTTACCCACATTCGTTGTAGGTCACCAGGAAGGCTTCCTGATGCACCAACAATAATTGCGTCACTAGCGATCGTTTTATTGACCTCACCTATTACCGCTGTCTGTGTTAGAGAAGAGCCAAGTGCTTCAGCATACTCAGAAAGCTGTTCTTTTGAATAGCCTGAATTCTCAGGGTTAAAATTTTCTGCATGATAATTCGTTTGACAAAGTCGGTCAAATTCGTTTTGCCATTCACTTTTTGCCTCTTTGATTTCTTTATCGTAAAAAGAACTATAGCTATTTTTATCTAATTCCTCTTCTAATAAAAGTAATGTTGCTTTGGCATCGGCAACCATTTTTACAGCGTCAAGTTTATTAGCATGGAACGGAGATATATTTATCGTCAAAAATTCTACGGACTCATTCTTAAATAACTGCTTCGATGCTGTTGTAAAATCTGTAAACCTTGTACCAATCCCTATTATAAGATCTGCATCACCAGCCAATTGATTTGCTGCTAAATTTCCCGTAACACCTACTCCACCTAAGTTTAGTTCGTGTGTACTTTTAATTGCACTTTTACCGGCCTGTGTTTCTGCAATTGGTAGATGGTATTTCTCAGCAAATTTCCTTAGAGTTTCGCCTGATTCAGAATATCTAACCCCACCGCCACAGATGATGATTGGTTTTTTCTTTGATTTTATTAGCTCGATTGCGTCCGCTAATTCATTATCTGTTGGTTTACGGCGCTCAAAGCGGTGAACCCGCTTCTTAAAAAAGTAATCAGGATAATCATATGCTTCCCCTTGGACATCTTGAGGCAAAGCAATAGTTACTGCACCTGTGTTACCAGAGTCTGTTAGGACACGCATTGCATTAATCATGGCCGACATTAATTGTTCTGGCCTTTCAACACGGTCCCAATATTTACTTACTGGTCGGAATGCATCATTTGTCGAGATACTCGCATCATGCGTTTGTTCTACCTGTTGTAAAACTGGGTTCGGTTGCCTAGTAGCAAACGTATCCCCTGGGAGTAATAGTAACGGGATATTATTTGCTGTAGCTGTTGCTGCAGCAGTAATCATATTCGCTGAACCCGGTCCAACAGAGGATGTACAAGCAATCAGCTTCTTTTGATGATTTTGTTTTGCAAAAGCCATGGCTGCATGTGCCATTCCTTGTTCATTTCTCCCTTGGTACACTTCTAATTCATCACTGTATTCTTCCAATGCCTGGCCCATTCCAAGTACATTCCCGTGGCCAAATATGGTAAATATGCCTTTAAATAATTTATGTTCGTTTCCATCAATTCCCATATATTGTTGATTCAAAAATTTAATTAAAGCCTGAGCGGTTGTTAGCATCATCTATATCACCCCTAGATAGTATTAGTTAAAGCCTGATCACTCCCTGTTAATAAATGATTACCAGCGTGCAGTAACTACTTTTTTCCTTGTATAAAAGTTAACTCCATCTTTTCCATTCGCATGTAGATCTCCGTAGAAAGAATCCTTCCAACCTGAGAATGGGAAGAAAGCCATAGGAGCTGGAACACCTATATTAACTCCAAGCATTCCTGCATCAATTGTTTCACGGAATTTTCTTACACTACCACCATGTTTAGTGAATATGCATGCACCATTAGCGAATTTAGACTGGTTAGTGAGTTCCACTCCATCTTCCAAGTTTTTCACACGAGTGATGGAAAGTACTGGAGCAAAAACTTCATCCTGCCAAATTTTCATTTCACTTGTTACATTGTCAAAAATAGTAGGACCAACGAAATAACCTTTATCTTGAATGCCTTTATCATTTCGGCCGTCTCTAACTAAACGAGCACCTTCACTTTCACCTTTTTCAATATATTGAAGTGTTTTTTCTTTATGTTGATCGCGGATAACTGGACCTAAGAATACACCTTCATCTAAACCATTTCCAATTTTGATTTCATTAGATTTTTCAACAAGTAGCTCGATAAATTTATCTGCAATTCCCTCTTCAACTGCTACAACAGAACAAGCCATACACCTTTCACCTGCAGAACCGAAAGCCGCATTAACAATTTGAGTAGTGGCGTTTTCTAAATCTGCATCGTTTAGTACGATTGAATGGTTTTTTGCTCCTGATAATGCTTGAACACGCTTTAAATTTTCTGAACCTTTTTTATAAACATATTCTGCAACTGGTTGCGAACCTACAAATGAAATTGCTTTCACTTTTTTATTTTCAAGAAGCCCATTTACTACATCATGCGCACCGTGAACAATATTGAATACCCCTTTTGGTAGTCCAGCCTCTTCTAAAAGCTCTGCTAGGCGATTCGCAAGTAACGGTGTACGTTCGGAAGGCTTTAAGACAAATGTATTACCAGTTGCGATAGCCATTGGGAACATCCAGCATGGAACCATCATTGGAAAGTTAAATGGAGTTATCCCACCAACTACTCCAATTGGATAACGATACTCACCTGATTCAAGCCCGGTAGCAATAGAGGATAACTGGGAACCCATCATTAATGTTGGTGCTCCAGCAGCAAATTCTACACACTCAATACCTCGGAGCACTTCACCTTGAGCCTCTTTGAAATTTTTACCATTTTCTATAGTTATAATCTCTGCTAATTCATCCCAGTGGTCTACGAGTAATTGTTGATATTTAAATAGGATGCGTGCTCTTTTAGGAACAGCAGTTTCACTCCATCCGGTGAACGCGGATGCTGCAATCTCTACTGCCTGGTCAAGATCCTCTCTAGTAGAAATAGGTACTTTAGCAATAACTTCACCAGTAGCAGGGTTATAAACAGATTCTGTTTTCTCCGCATTTGATTCGATCCATTCTCCATTTACGTAATTCTTTAATGTTTTGTTTGTGTTTGTCATAAATAATTCCTCCAATATTTTTGTTAAACTAATATGATGTGTACTCTTTATTTTGGAAGGGTTATAATTTTTCTGCTCCCCCTATAAATTTATCAATTTCGTCTGTAGATGGCATGGCATCTGAACAACTATGCTTTGAGATGACAATTGATGCAGAGGCACTACCATATTCCATTGCTTTTGATATTTCCCAGTCATGTAACAATCCATAAATAAATGCCGAGGCATAGGAATCACCAGCACCAAATGTTTTGAGAACTTTAGTCTTGAAAATACCGCCTTTGTGTGAGGTACCGTCCTTCATATATGTAATAGATCCACCGGCACCATGTTTAATCACAACGACCTCTGCTTTATAGTCAAACCATTTTTGTGCAGTAATGTGATCGCTTGTCTCATGTGTTTGATATTTCTCCATCATACCGAACTCTTCACGAGTACCTATAATAACGTCACTTTTTTCTGCAACCAGGTTATAGTAAGTGGCTGTCTCTTTTGACGATTTCCATGTATATGGACGATAATCTAAGTCAAAGATAACGACAACTCCATGCTTAA
This sequence comes from Virgibacillus litoralis, assembly GCF_017873675.1. GTDB lineage: Bacteria > Bacillota > Bacilli > Bacillales > Amphibacillaceae > Lentibacillus > Lentibacillus litoralis. Next base: position 38,820 of record NZ_JAGGKK010000003.1, read on the forward strand.
GCGCATAGTCAATTGCTGAAAAAACAGCCTCTCTTGAGGGACTCGCTGCGAGCGCCGTTCCGGAAACCAAGAGTGCTTTTGACTTTTTAATATATTCTTCTGAAACTTCATCTGTATTTAGTAGCAAATCTGCTACGTTGTCACGATACATCAATATACTGCATTCCTCTGGGCTTAGGATTTCTGTGAATGCCAATCCAGTCACTGCGCCAGTATCATCTACGGCAATATTCGATGTGTCTATATTATCTTTTTTTAAATACTGCACTATAAAATTACCCATTTGGTCATCGGATACTTTGCCAATAAAACCGCTTTTCAACCCAAGTCTTGAGGCGCCAATCGCAATATTGGCAGGTGATCCCCCAACATACTTATTGAAAGACATCGTCTCATCCATTGGACGGTTAAATTCATTTGCATTCAAATCAATACATAGGCGACCAATTCCTATTAAGTCTATTGGTCTATCTTGTTTAAAATTAAGTTGATACATGAAATACCCCCGGATTATAGAATAATTTTTAACTATTTTTTATGACATTTTCAAATAACCATTCATGATCTGGATCGTTATGAAATTTCCAAGTTCGAACAGGACCAGCCATAACATTTAGGTAATAAGATTCATAACCTGGGACTGAAGAAACTGGATGGTAGCCTTCCGGAACAAGTACGACATTTTGATTCTCTACACTCAATGTTTCATTCAAACTCCGGTTATCATTATAAACCCGCTGGAACACAAAACCTTGTTTTGGATTTATTTCATGGTAATAAGTTTCTTCTAAGTAAGACTCACTTGGAAGATTATTCTGATCATGCTTATGTGGTGGATAACTTGATGTATTTCCATCCGGCGTAAACACTTCTACTACAAGCAAACTGTCAGCAGGTACTTGCTCAGGAAGAATATTATGAATTTGCCTAGACATTTTACCATGGCCACGATCCTCAACACCTACATCCTTGGAAGAAATTAATCGTGTTGGATGGTTTCCTTTCCCGGGTGCCGTGCATACTGCTAGATTTAGGTCAGTTAGAGCAGTGACTGCGACTGTTTCTTTGGTCGTTACATAAACAGAATAAGGCGGAATTTTTTCAAATACACTCATTCGTTCCCCTATATTTTTATATTCTTGATCTGAAGTTTTCACATCAGCCTTACCGGTTAATAAAACAAAGCAGGCTTCATCTTCTTGCGTTTTTCTTGCTAGGGTCTCACCTTTCTTTAACAAGAAAACTTCAAATCCTACATATTCCCACGCTGCGGACTCGGGGGTGACAGATAGAATCTTTCCTTCGTTATCTCGCCCATTTGGTTTTACTATTAGCTTTGACATTTTTGACCTCCTAATAGGTTTTTTAGATAAGAGCTTAATTTTTTTGGAAATGTTACACCTAACAAACACTAAACTTTTACTGAACTATTTAGGTTAATTTCTGAAAGTTTAACTGTTCTATTTTCGTTAGCTGATATTTTTGCAGCTAAAGCAAGAGCTTCCGCCTTAAGTCCATCATCTGCTCCACAGAGTAATTCCGTATTATCTAATATTGAGGATGCAAATTCATTAACTTCATCAACATACGCATCCATATATCTCTCAAGAAAAAAGTACTTTGGTAGCTCGCTTGCTACTTGTTCTTTGGTGCTAATTTGTATATTAGTTTGTTTTTCATTCTCTACGGTAACAAGTCCCTTGTTTCCAAACACTTCAATCCGTTGATCATATCCGTAAACAGCTTGCCTGCTATTGTCAATAACACCTAAAGAACCATCCTCAAATGTAACAGTAATAATTGCTGTATCGACATCATCATTTCTCAAAAAGCTGTCATCTATTAAGTTTGCAGCTTTCACCGATATCTCTTCTACCTCTTGTCCGGAGAGATATCGAATCATATCAAAATCGTGAATAGTCATATCCATAAACATTCCCCCAGATTTTTTGATATAACTTTCTGGTGGTGCCTCAGGGTCACGGGAGGTAATTTTAATGATATGAGGGGTTCCAACTTTGCCTGCTCTCACACTTTCATAGGCCTTTCTAAAATGTTTGTCGTACCTTCGATTAAATCCAATTTGAAATTTGACTCCAGCTTTTTTAACTACTTCTAAAGCTGAGTGTGTTTCTTGAATATTCATGCTTATTGGTTTTTCACAAAAAATATGTTTCCCAGCGTTTGCTGCCTTTTTAATAAAATCGACATGTGTATCCGTACTTGAACAAATAAAAACAGCATCGATTTCTGGGTCTGCAAAAATTCCCTCTGAATTCGTCGTAATAATTGGGACTTCATGCGCTAGTGTAGTTCCCTCTAGATTTTCTATATAAATATCTGATATAGCTATTAACTCAACTCTGTTTGAATTGATTGCATTCCGAGCATGAAGTTGTCCTATCCTGCCAGCCCCGATAATTCCTATTTTCAGCTTTTTCAAACGTTTTCCTCCTTAATAATAGTAAAGAGTCTCGAGAAAGCGCTTAACCAAAATATAAAAATATATAAATTGAATTGAAAACGCTAACATTTTTATCATACATTAATTTATTGCGTTTAGCAATTTCGAATAATTAAAATAATCCCTAAATTATTCACGGCTTTTCAGAAATAGACTAATAATGCCTATATATAAGGTTTTCACGTAAATCTTTAGTTCTCTAAATAAGTGAAAAAAAGAGGACTTCATTAAGTTTTACACTTAATGAAAATCCCCTAAAATGATTCCGATCATTTTTTAGTTGGGGTATTTTCATTATCTATTGTTAAAGTTGGTTTAATGGTAGTGTGCTTTCTCAAGTTCACCGCCATGAATGCAAATCCTAATTCATTTTCTACGTTTTCTTCGCCCCTTCTTTTAAACAATTTTTTTCAGAAGAATTGTTGTCATAATAGTTGTTTTTTTCTTATTTATTCAATAAAGGAAAGCCATAGAACGAATCAAATAATAGTAAACTCTCAAGATGTTTTTAAGCATAAAGATGTAACAGTGACATTTTTATGCTTAAAGTTAAAGACATAAAAAAACCACCAAATATGTATTGGTGGAGACGGTGGGAATCGAACCCACGTCCAGAGATATCGCCACTCAGGCTTCTACGAGTGTAGTTGGTATATTCTCATTCACTAGCACGTCAGCCTACCAACAGGCTTCCGTGTAGCTAGTCTGATTAGTTTCAACTATCATCCTCAGACGGTGAATGACAGTGTAGCCCGCTTCATTTGAGACCCTTCACTCTGCCACACGGGCGATAGCAGGAAGGATCGCTTTAGCAGTGCTTAGGCAGCTGCTAGAGCTGGTGAATTATTTTCTTCGCCAGTTATATTTAGGCAATTAACGTTTTACGAGCCGTAACCTCGACGCGCGACCTGAGCTCAATCTATCCCTGTCGAATCCGTAACGTCCCCATTTAAAGGAGAATCGCTTGGAATAGAACGAGCAATTATCTTATTTGATGTCGTTTATCTTCTGACGACACTTCTTATTATACCATAATCAATGCTAAAATCAAGCCCTGGAAGGTTTTACCTCATGTTGTCCTTGATAGCACGATCAACATCACGTTTCATCTGTTTGCGTTTCAAGTCTTCACGTTTGTCGTATTTCTTTTTCCCTTTTCCAAGTCCGATTAATACTTTCGCAACGCCGTTTTTAATATAGACTTTTAAAGGAACAAGTGCATATCCTTGCTGTTGTGTTAACCCAATCAATTTATCTATTTCCTTGCGATGTAAAAGCAATTTACGAGTTCGTGTTGGATCATGGTTATACCGGTTCCCCTGTTCATATGTTGCGATATGCAAATTAATCAGTTTTACTTCACCACGATCAATTCTCGCGTGGGAATCCTTAATATTTACCCGGCCGGCACGAATTGACTTGATTTCAGTTCCTTGTAAGACAATTCCTGCTTCATAGGTATCTTCTATAAAATAATCGTGTGACGCTTTTCTGTTTTTAGCGATTTCGTTTCCTTTTCCTTTAGGCATACCGAACTTCCTCCTACTCCTTGCGTGAACCTTATTTTATCAAACTATCTGTAATTATTCCAGTTGTTAAAAGTGACAAGAAAAATTTAGGGCTGTTACCCAATCGGCACAGCCCACAAAGCTATAATATCAATAATAAACTGACTGCCATTACGGCCATTCCACTAATTAATCCATAAATTGATACATGTGCTTCATCATACTTCTTTGCCGCCGGCAGTAGTTCATCTAGCGAGATAAACACCATAATACCTGCTACGCCAGCAAAGATAACACCAAATGTTATTTCACTTAAGAATGGCATGAGTACTAAGAAAGCAACAACAGCTCCTATTGGCTCAGCCAATCCTGACAGGAACGATAAACGAAATGCCTTTTTCTTGTCATTCGTTGCATAATAAATTGGGACTGATACGGCAATTCCTTCTGGTATGTTATGAATTGCGACCGCAATTGCAATTGCCAAACCCAATCCTGGGTCCTGTAAAGTAGAAACAAATGTAGCTATCCCCTCTGGAAAGTTATGAATGCCAATAGCCAGTGCAGTAAATACACCCATTTTAAGCAAGGCAGGATCATTCACGGCACTACCGTTTTTTCGCATATCCTCAATCTTTTTTAATTCATGCGGATTTGACTGTTTTGGAATAAAACGGTCAATTATTGCAATTAGTGCAATTCCAGCAAAAAAGGATCCTACTGTAAGCCAGCTTCCACTCTGTTCACCAAGTTCTCCAACTAATGATTCTTTTGCTTTTACAAAAATATCAACAAACGATACATAAATCATCACGCCTGCCGAAAAGCCTAAAGCAAAGGATAAAAATTTTGTATTCGTCGTTTTTGCAAAGAATGCCAACAAACTTCCTATACCTGTTGCCAGACCCGCAAAAAGCGTAAATAGAAATGCTAATATTAGATCATGTGACATTCAGCTTTTCTCCTTCTTTGTTGTCCGAATTAATAAATGTTTACCTAAGGAAACATTTATAGTAACAGTTACATTTTATTCTATTGGGGAACAAAATGCAACCAGAATTGTTCGACTAGTAACCTCGGCATTCGACAATCCTTTATAGTGAATGTCGCAGTTGCACTTATGCAGTAATAAAAAGACTGATACGGAGCAACATTCTGCCCCATATCAGTCATTGTTGTAAGCTATTCCCTTACTTTTGCGCTTTTTTAGCTTTAATTTTTTTCTTATTTTTCTTCTGAGGCTGCTGTGGTTGACTTGTAGCAAGTTCAAAGTCAATAATCCGTTCATCCAAATTAACTTTTACAACTCGGACTTCGACTTCTTCACCTATCTTATAGATGTTTCCTGTTCGTTCACCAATCATGGCATAATTTCGGTCGTCATAATGATAATAATCATCGGTTAGATTACTAACGTGGACAAGTCCTTCAATGGTATTTTCCAATTCAACAAACAAGCCGAAATTCGTAACTGAACTTATGACGCCAGTATATTCCTCGCCAACTTTGTCCTGCATAAACTCTGCCTTCTTAAGATCATCCGTTTCTCGCTCGGCATCAACTGCGGCTCGTTCTCTTCCTGATGTGTGACGGGCAATTTCCGGCATGGAATCTTTCCAGTGTTTAGTTGTTTTCGCATCAAGTTTCTTTTCGATCAAGTATGTTCGGATTAACCGATGTACAATCAGATCCGGATAACGTCGAATAGGTGATGTGAAATGTGTATAAAAATCAGTCGCTAACCCAAAATGTCCAACACTTTGCGGATCATACTTTGCTTGCTGCATAGATCGCAGCATAAGTTTTGACACAATCATTTCCTCAGGCTTGTCCTTTACTTCCTCAATAACTTTTTGCAGTGCTTGTGGATGAATTTCATTTGCTGTTCCCTTTACAACATAACCTAGTCCAGCAATAAATTCTAAAAAGTGCTGAAGCTTTCCTTCATTAGGATCTTCATGAATCCGATGAATAAACGGTACATCCATCCAGTGGAAGTGTTCAGCAATTGTCTCATTTGCTGCCAGCATAAATTCTTCAATCAACCGCTCAGCTACTGAACGCTCTCGTAAAACAACATCGCTTGCCTTTCCGTTTTCGTCTACTAGTACTTGAGCTTCTTTGAAATCAAAGTCGATAGCCCCGCGATTAAATCGTTTACCACGCAGGATTGCTGCCAGCTGCTCCATCTGTTCAAACATTGGTACGAGTGCACTGTATTTTACTCGAACTTCCTCATCCTGATCGACCAATATTTTGTTAACATCACTATACGTCATACGTGCGTTTGTCTTAATAACGCTTTGGAAGATTTCATGATTTACGATTTCACCGGCATTCGTTATTTCCATCTCACAGCCAAGCGTAAGTCTATCCACTTGCGGATTTAACGAACAAATTCCATTCGATAACCGATGCGGAATCATTGGAATTACACGATCAACTAAGTAAACACTTGTTCCACGCTCAAACGCTTCTTTATCAATTGGCGAATTCTGTCCAACGTAATAGCTTACGTCAGCAATATATACACCAAGCTTATAGTTGCCATTATCCAGCTTTTTGACTGTCACAGCATCATCCAAATCCTTGGCATCTGCGCCATCAATTGTGACAATGACTTCATCACGGAGGTCACGGCGGTTTTCCAGTTCTGCTTCATCAATTTCTTCTGGTGTATTTGCAGCTTGATCAAGTACTTCCTCTGGAAAGTCAATTTTTATTCCATGCTTATGAATGATTGATATAATATCAATTCCGGGATCATTTTTGTGACCAAGGATTTGAATAATCTCACCCTCAGCACTTTTTCTGCCTTCTGGATACTTCGTGATATGCGCGATAACTTTATGCCCTGTGACAGCACCATTTGTCATGCTTTTTGGGATGAAAATATCATTCGGAATCCGTTTATCATCAGCAATTACAAAACCAAATGATTTATTGTCTTCAAATGTACCAACTACAGCATGTGTCGCCCGCTCTAGAACACGAATAACCGTACCTTCTGGCCTGTTGCCATCATCATTTTTCTTTTCCAATCTTACGAGCACTTTGTCATTATTCATTGCTGACGCTAAATCAGAATGATGGATGTAAACATCTGTTTGTCCTTCATCGTCTGGTATTAGAAATGCGAATCCTTTTGCATGCATTTGAATTCGGCCGCGAACCAGGTTCATTTTTTCCGGCAGTCCAAAGCGATTTTTACGTGTTCGAACAAGTTCACCAGTTTCCTCTAGTTCATTTAATGCTTTGACTAGTTCCTTAAAATCATCTGATCCTTTTAGGTCCAGTGAATCTTCTAATTCTTCAACAGCTAACGGCTTCTCCCTATGTTCATTAAAAAAATCTCGTAAACGCTCTTTTATCGTTTCGTTCATGTGCTCACCTTCTTTCTTTAGTATTGTTAACTTTTTAACTAAATTATAATCATTCGTTCCAATCAAGTGATTCTAAAAATTGAAATACATCCTCATGCAGCTGTTCTTTTTCCTTGTCCATTGTAATAACGTGGCCTGATTCTTCGTACCACTTAATATCTTTTTTATCTGCTTCAACGTTCTCATAGATGTATGTAGCACTTTCCTTATTGATCATTTCATCTTGCTGTGCTTGTACGACAAAGGTTGGAGTGTAAATAGTATCAATATTGTTGTGCACTTGTGTAATAAGCTCGCCAAGATCTTTGAACATATCTTGTGAGTTCTCAATAAGTTCCGCTACTTCCTGCTGAATTGTATCAGCATCCTTGCCTTCTAGCTGCTTAAATTCCTTTGCTTTAAATTTGTATCCTTTTGTAAGCTCTTCTTGGTTGTCAAAAAACATTGGTGCACACATTGGTATTATCCCTTTCAACTGTTCAGAGTATGCCAGCCTAAGTCCTAAGACACCTCCAAGAGACAGGCCAGCGACAGCTATTTCCTTATAGCCAAGCTCCTTCAAATGATTGAAAGCATTTTGAACATCCTCCCACCATTCATCAGCGCTCGCTTTCACCAATTCTTCAGGCTCCTGTCCGTGTCCACGGTATATCGGTGCATGACTGGTGTATCCTTTCTTTTCCAAATAACGACCCATCATTCGTACATCAGCTGAATGTCCTGTAAACCCATGTAATAACAATACCGCACGTGGACCAGCTTCAAACGTAAAAGGTTTTGGAAGTTTAACTTTCATTGGGTAACAACTCCTTATGTATATTCTGCGCATTTTGCGTACTGTTTTAATCATTCATTTATTATAAGCTGAATTCCTCTATTTACCATACCCTATTATTCAACACTTTAAAATAAATAAACCCTTATCACAACATTTGCGATAAGGGTTTATATTTATTGAAGGACATATGCACTTAGGAATGCTAAAATGAAAAATAGCGTTCCAGTAACCACTGTACCACGATGCAAAATCAGATCCGCACCACGGGCTTTTTGCTTACCGAAAAGCTGCTCTGCGCCACCTGAAATCGCTCCAGACAGCCCTTCACTTTTACCTGACTGTAATAAAACAAGTACAATCATAATAATTGCATCAATAACTAATACTATATTCACGAACTCTACCATATTTCAACGGCACCTCCTGTAACGCACAATTACCTATATGTACTTTAGCATAAATTTCGCTGAGATAGCAAGTGATTTTTTGCAAAACTTTGGACGTTTAACTATTTTCATTCTATCATATGTATAATAATAAGTTTAGGATTGGGTGGTACATAGTGGAAAATACATTTTGGTTACAAATGCCGGATAATGTAGATATTTATGTTAAAAAATGGTTTGATCATTCAAAAAAGCCAAAAGCTATCCTACAACTGGCACACGGCATGGTAGAACACATTGATCGTTATAATGAATTTGCTGATTTCTTAGTTAAAAATGACATCTTTGTATATGGAAATGATCATCGTGGACACGGTAAAACTGGAGAGAAACAAGGGTTATTTGGATATTTTGCTGATGAAGATGGATTTAATAAAACGACAAATGATCTATTACAAATTACTTCAGTAATAAAGAAGGAATACCCGGATACACCATTAATTTTACTTGGACACAGCATGGGTTCTTTTTTAGCCAGAAATTATATTCAGGAAAACAGCTCACTCATTAGCGGCGTCATTTTATCTGGAACAGGCTACTATCCAAGGGTGACGAGCCAGGCAGCAATGCAAATAGCTTCGACACTGCCAGCAAAAGAAAAATCAAACATGATGAATACACTGGCATTCTTTTCTTATAACAAGCGGATCAAACAAAAACGGACTAACATCGATTGGCTGACACGTGATGAAGAAATTGTTCAAGCATTCATCGATGATCCGTACTGTGGATTTATTCCAACTGCAGGATTTTTTTACGATTTAATGGACGGCATTACAACCATCCATAATCAAGAATTAAATAAGCACATTCGAAGTGACCTGCCAATGCTGTTGTTAAGCGGGATAGAGGACCCAGTTGGGGATTATGCAAAAGGTGTCTGGAAAACGGCAAACTTGTACAATGAAACAGGTCTAGAAAACGTTATAACAATGCTGTATGAGGATGGAAGACATGAATTATTAAACGAAATCAATCGGGACGAGGTGTATCAGGCTGTTTATCGATGGATTATGCAACAATTTTAGAGTGAAGCGTTTTCATTGTGAAACCTTTGTGGCGCCGACTGACAATGCTTGAATTGAGAAGACTAAAGGGTATAAAATGTAGAGTGGATAAATGAATTTTTTAATGAAGGGTTGGTTTAATAAATTATGATTCAAGGGATAGCAGCATCAAATGGTATAGCAATTGCTAAAGCATATCAGCTAGTTACACCAGATTTAAGTTATGAAGCGAAACCGATTCAAGATCCGAACAAAGAAGTTGAACGGCTGGATAAAGCATTGGAAATATCCAAACAGGAATTAGAGAAAATCAAAGCACATACTAAAAAGGAAATTGGCGATGAGCACGCAGAAATTTTCTCAGCACATTTACTTGTATTAAGTGATCCAGAGCTTATTAATCCTATTAAGGAAAAAATTAATTCGGATAATGTAATGGCTGAAGTGGCATTAGATGAAACAGCCAATATGTTCATCGACATGTTTAAAAATATGGATAATGAGTATATGCGTGAGCGCGCAGCCGATATTCAAGATGTTACAAAACGGGTAAAAGCTCATTTGCTTGAGGTAACATTCCCCGATCCCGCATTAATCGATGAAGAGGTTATTGTAATCGCAAATGACCTGACACCTTCTGACACAGCACAATTGAACCGGGAATTTGTAAAAGGCTTTGTTACAGATGTTGGCGGACGCACATCACATTCAGCTATCATGGCGCGTTCCCTTGAAATTCCAGCTGTAGTTGGGACAAAGGAAATCACAAGTACTGTAAAGAAGAATGACATGATGATAGTAGACGGGATTGAAGGAAATGTTATTATCAATCCTTCTGATGATGAGCTCGCAACATACAAAGAAAAGCAGGAAACTTTTGCAAGACAAAAAGAAGAATGGGCTAAAATGAAGAATGAACCTACAAAAACCTCGGATGGTGAGCAGGTTGAACTTGCTGCCAATATTGGAACACCTGAAGACGTATCTAGCGTTATTGACAATGGCGGCGAAGGAATCGGCCTCTATCGTACAGAATTTTTATACATGGGTAAAAACCAGCTTCCTACCGAGGAAGAACAATATGACGCATACAAATCTGTGCTGGAACAAATGGATGACAAACCAGTCGTTGTTCGTACACTGGACATCGGTGGCGATAAGGAGCTAAGTTATCTTGACCTGCCAAAAGAATTAAACCCATTCTTAGGCTTTCGTGCCATTCGCTTCTGTCTGGAAAATGAAGATGTATTCCGCACACAATTACGCGCCTTATTACGTGCAAGCGTACACGGTAATTTGAAAATTATGTTCCCCATGATTGCAACACTGGAAGAATTCCACCAGGCTAAGGCAATTCTTCTAGATGAAAAAGAAGATCTGAAAAAAGAAGGAATTAGCGTATCGGATCAAATTGAAGTAGGAATTATGGTTGAAATTCCATCCACTGCTGTAATTGCAAAACAATTTGCCAAAGAAGTAGACTTCTTCAGCATTGGTACAAATGATTTAATTCAGTACACAATGGCTGCTGACAGAATGAATGAACGTGTTTCATATTTATACCAGCCATATCATCCTGCAATTCTAAATCTGGTAAGCACCGTAATCGATGCCGCGCATAATGAAAACAAATGGGTTGGCATGTGCGGTGAAATGGCAGGAGACCCAATCGCAATTCCAATCTTGCTGGGACTTGGCTTAGATGAATTCAGCATGAGTGCAACATCAATCCTGCAAGCCCGCACACAAATTCACGACCTATCAATAGAAAAGTTAGCTTCCTACAAGGATAAGATTTTATCAATGGGAACAGCTGAAGAAGTTGTGGAATTTGTTAAGGAGAAAACAGAATAAATCTCACCAATCCTCGCTTGATAGCCAAGCGAGGATTTTATATGTGTTGATATATCTAGATGCTACACCTTTTCTGTCGATGTTCCATGCTCTTCTGTTGATGTTCCACGCTCTTCTGTTGATGTTCCAGCTCTTCTGTTGATGTTCACGCCCTTCTGTTGATGTTCCAGCTCTTCTGTTGATGTTCCACGCTCTTCTGTCGATGTTCTCGCTCTTCTGTCGATGTTCCAGCTCTTCTGTTGATGTTCCAGCTCTTCTGTTGATGTATCCAGCTCTTCTGTTGATGTTCCCGTTCTTCTGTTGATGTTCCAGCTCTTCTGTTGATGTTCCAGCTCTTCTGTTGATGTTCCAGCTCTTCTATTGATGTTCCAGCTCTTCTATTGATGTTCCCCGCTCTTCTGTCGATGTTCCCCGCTCTTCTGTCGATGTTCCCCGCTCTTCTGTCGATGTTCCCCGCTCTTCTGTCGATGTTCCCGCTCTTCTGTCGATGTTCCCCGTTCTTCTGTTGATGTTCCACGCCCTTCTGTCGATGTCCACACTCTTCTGTTGATCTCACTCCGAAATTATCTCAAGTTTATCCTCAATCCGATTGCGTCCTCTATCCCTAGGAATACGCTCCGGATATCCAATCTGCATAACAGCAGCAACTTTCATTCTTTTACTATCCAATCCAATATCATCTACAAATCCATCATCATGCATGTATGGAGTGATAGTCCAAAGCATACCAACACCGTACTCCCACGCCGCTAATTGTGCATTCTGAATAAACGCACATACTGCTGCATATTCTTCTTCATAACGTACAGGATCTTCTTCTTTTTCGAAATAAATCAACGCATGGTGTGGAATTGCCAGCAGAAAGTCCCGCATGGAGAAAATCATTTTCTTAGTCTTTGGATCATCATCTGTCTTAAGCATTCCAATTCGTTGATAACTTGAAATAATAGCATCTACAAAAGCTTGTTTACCGTTTTTCTGATATAGTTTAATATTCCACGGCTCTTTCATATAATGTGTAGGGGCATAGGAAGCATATGTGAAGATCTCTTTTAGAATACCTTCATCAACTTCTTCTTCTTTGTAATTATGAATAGATCTGCGTTGCTTGATTGCCTGTAAAATATCGATGGGGTTCACCTCACAAAATTATTCAAACCGCTGCCCCGTCATTACTGTCATAAAATTTGTATAAAATATTTTATAATCCAGTTCAAAAGCAATGCGGTGTAATTTCTTCATTTCCGTTTCTTCGTTATTTGCATATGGTCGAATATCTGCGATGCTCTGTCCTCTTGCTACTCCGTTCTGCCCCTGTACTATCTGCACTGGTAGTTTACGATATCCTAGCATATCTTCATGAATAGTTGCCATTAAAGTAAGTACATCATGCAGTGGGCTTCCTTGAATAGTTGGATTTCGTTTTTTATAAAAACTATAATAATAATCTAATAAAGATTTAATTATCTTGGTATCACCAACCCTGTCAATGTAATCAACCATACGTGGAGTAGCAATTGCTTCGGATGTTACATTTAAAGGTATGATTGTTAAGTTATGGGCACATTTTAACACAATTTGGGCTGCGATAGGATCACCATGAAAATTTGCTTCTGAAACAGCTGTTACATTCCCAGGAACCCAGAATGCCCCACCCATTATATAAAAACCTTTCACATTAAGCATTCGTTCCGAGTACAAAATAAACATAGTAGCAAGCGAAGTTAGTCTCCCAGTGTTAACAATAAGTAACTCACCCTGATATTTCTCAATAATATCGATAATCCCAAAAAAGTTTTCAATGATTTCCCCATCCTCAACTTCAGGCGGGATAATTGGTCCAAGTCCATACTCCCCATGAATTTCTGGGAAATATACCGGAGTCTCTCCAGTCATTGGGATCTCTGCTCCGCCAAATACTTCTATCTCTTCAGCAATATTATAGAGATTTCTAATGTAGTGTACGTTCGCTATGGCCTTCTCCCTCGAGATATTTCCATAGTCAGCGACAACACCCACCACATCAATCTCATCATTAAAATAAGAGTAGATAAGTCCTACCGTATCATCAATTCCAATATCACCAAAGACTAGAACTTTTTGTGCCAACCATATCCCTCCTTTTTGTAAATATCTGTTAATTAACCTTATTCTAGTAGGGCTTTGTCCTATGTTCAGAAATTTTTTATTAGAAAACTCGGCATCCGTTAAAGGGGTTCTTATGAAAGCGTATTTTTTTAGAACCCCTTGTGCAGGCCTTAATGGCAATTGCCTTAGATGCACTTATTTTAAACTTTCTTAGCTAAAAGATGCCACCTTTTCACTATTACAATCGATTATTGTAGTAGAAAGGTGGCATAGATTATCTAATTTGTTGAAGTTTTTTATTCCCGGTTAAACTTGTCCGTCTCCGATTAAATAACTTAGAAAATTGGTTTATCGCCAAGCCTTAATAAGATAAGCCTTAGTTGCACTTATGCAGTAGGAAAGGATTTATACTTCTTAACTGCTTAGAAAACTTGGCATTCGCCAAGCCTTTGGGCGAATTGCCTTAGTTGCACTTATGCAGTAAGAAAGGATTTATTCTTTCTTAACTGCCAAAAAAAAGAGACGGAATTACTCCGCCTCCATACAGTCATTTACTTATTTAAATTATAAAACGCACTCAGCCCAGCATATTCGCCCATGCCAGCTAGTTCATCTTCAATTCTCAACAGCTGGTTGTATTTTGCTACACGATCTGTACGTGATGGTGCGCCAGTTTTAATTTGTCCAGCGTTTGATGCTACTGCTATATCAGCAATTGTCGCATCTTCTGTTTCACCAGAGCGATGTGAAATAATGGCAGTATATCCTGCACGTTTGGCCATTTCTATTGCTTCAAAGGTTTCAGTCAATGTGCCTATTTGGTTAACCTTAACTAAGATGGAGTTGCCAACACCTTGTTCGATACCTTGGGAAAGCTTACTTGTATTTGTAACGAATAAATCGTCACCAACAAGCTGTACGCGATCTCCAATTCGATCGGTTAATAATTTATGGCCTTCCCAATCATTCTCGTCTAAGCCATCTTCAATTGAGATAATTGGATATTTATTTACCATATCTTCATACCAATCAACCATCTCTGCTGAAGTTCGCACAACACCTTCACCTTTGAGATTGTATTTGCCATCACTGTAAATTTCAGAAGCAGCTACGTCCATTGCCAGTTGAACTTCTTCTCCTGATTTATAACCGGCAGCTTCAATAGCTTCAACAATCGTTTGTAATGCTTCTTCGTTTGACTTAAGGTTTGGTGCAAATCCTCCTTCATCGCCAACACCGGTGTTGTAGCCTTTTGATTTTAATACTTTTTTCAGTGAATGGAAAATTTCTGCACCGGTACGAAGTGCTTCCTGAAATGTTGCTGCAGCTACAGGCATAATCATAAATTCCTGAATGTCTACATTATTATCAGCATGCTCTCCGCCGTTCAGAATGTTCATCATTGGTGTTGGAAGTGTTTTTGCATTAAATCCACCTAAGTAATTATAAAGTGGGATTTCAAGATAACTTGATGCAGCATGTGCAACCGCCATCGATACGCCCAAAATTGCGTTGGCACCAAGATTACCTTTGTTTTCTGTACCATCAAGCTCAAGCATAATTTGGTCAATGATATTTTGACGAGTTACATCAACACCAATTAATTCAGGACCGATGATATCATTTACGTTTTGAACAGCCTTTTGAACACCTTTGCCTAAATACCGTTCACTGTCACCATCACGGAGCTCTACTGCTTCATATTCACCAGTAGATGCGCCACTTGGTACTAATGCAGCACCAAATGCACCTGATTCTGTAAAGATTTCCACCTCAACTGTAGGGTTACCGCGGGAATCTAACACTTCTCGTCCATAAACATCTGTTATATATGGCATAAAAATCGCTCCTTTAGTTTTATAGTTTTATTAATGAATCAATTTCTTAAATACTTATTAGCATCATTATCCGAACAATTTTACAAACTAATGTATTACAATTTGTTAATTCAAAGTACTACTATCGTTGATTGGAACGGAAGGCGGCGACTCCTGCGGGAATAGCATGAGCCTTGAGACCCCGCAGTGCGATAGCACGAGGAGGCTCAAGCCATGCCCGCGGAAAGCGTCCGCCTGCAGTGGAGATCAACAAGCCTAACACATTAACAAATAGTTTAGGTTTACTGCTTTATTTTTGAATTTTAAAATTGATTTAATGGTTACTAGCATTAGAAAAAGCACTTACCTTTTAATTAGTGATTCGCCAGTCATTTCTTTTGGTTTTTCAACATTTAACAAGTCCAGCAATGTTGGTGATAAGTCGGCTAAGATACCACCATCACGAAGTTCTGCATCTTCCTGTGTAACAATAACAGGAACAGGATTTGTCGTGTGAGCAGTCATTGGATCACCTTCCAAGGTTGTAACTTCATCTGAATTTCCATGATCCGCTGTGATAATAGCATTACCGCCTAACTCTAATATTTTATCGACTACTTTACCTAAACACTCATCGACTGCTTCTATTGCTTTAATCGTTGGCTCAAGCATGCCAGAGTGCCCAACCATATCCGGATTAGCAAAGTTCAATAAAACTGCATTATGCTGTTTGGAATCAAGTTCTTCCAGCAATTTATCAGTGACCTCATAAACACTCATTTCAGGCTTCAAGTCATACGTTGCCACTTTTGGAGAATCGATAAGGACACGTTTTTCACCCGGAAATTCATTCTCACGTCCGCCACTCATAAAAAAGGTGACATGCGGGTATTTTTCCGTTTCGGCGATTCGAAGCTGCTTCATATCGTTTTGTGCTAGTACCTCACCAACAGTATTATCTAAATTGACAGGCTTATATGCAACATAACCATCAACTGATTCACTGAAGTTCGTAAGCATTACGAAGTCCAGATTTTTTGGAACGTTTTCTCCACGGTCAAAATCTCGAAAATCTTCATTAGCAAATGTACGAGAAATTTGAATTGCACGATCAGGACGGAAATTATAAAAGATAATTGAATCCTCATCCTGAACTTTTCCAACAGGTTTATCATAATCATCAGTAATAACTGATGGAATAACAAACTCATCATGTATTCCATTTTCATAGGAATCGTCAATCACTGTATATGGGCTCTGATATTTAGGACCTTCACCATAGACCATAGCATCGTAAGCTTTTTTAACACGTTCCCACCGTTTGTCGCGATCCATGGAATAGTAACGTCCAGAAATAGTAGCAATTTTTCCGACACCATATTCTTTCATTTTTTCTTCTGTCTGTTTAATGTAAGTTTTAGCTGTCTGCGGACCTACATCACGACCATCCAGAAATGCATGAACATAAACATCTTCCAGCCCATTATCTCGAGCTAACTTTAACATTGCAAAAAGATGGTTAATATGGCTGTGCACACCACCGTCTGATAACAGCCCAAAGATGTGTAATGATTTACCTTTTTCCTTTGCATGATGCATCGATTTAAGGAATGCTTCTTTTTCAAAAAAATCTCCTTCTTTGATCGATAAATTCACACGGGTTAAACTTTGGTAAACGATTCGTCCAGCACCTATGTTAAGGTGGCCCACTTCGGAATTACCCATCTGACCTTCAGGAAGGCCTACAGCTTCACCACTTGCTTGTAATTGATTATGAGCAAATTTTTCCCAGTAACGGTCAAAATTAGGTGTGTTTGCTTGTCTGACTGCATTACCCATCTTTTCATCACGGATACCAAATCCGTCTAAGATGATGATTGCAGCTAAATTTCCCTGATTCATTTTGTACCGGCCTCCACAAGCGCTAAAAATGATTCTGCTTCAAGGCTGGCTCCTCCAACTAGTGCGCCATCAATATCAGACTGCGTTAACAATTCATCAATATTGGCAGGTTTGACACTTCCACCGTATTGAATAACAACTTTTTCAGCAGTATCTTCTGATGTCGCTTCCTTGATTACATTACGAATGTGCGTACAAACTTCATTCGCGTCCTCACTTGAGGCAGTTTTTCCTGTACCAATCGCCCAAATAGGTTCATAGGCAACAATCGTTGAAGCAACCTGCTCATCTGACAGTCCCTCAAGTCCTTTACGAATCTGTTTTTCAATATGGTCCATCGTTTCGTTTGCTTCGCGTTGTTCAAGTGTTTCACCAACACAAACAATCGGTGTAAGACCATGTTTAAAAGCTGCATGGGCTTTCTTATTGACCGTTTCATCGGTTTCAGCAAAATGTTCCCGACGCTCCGAGTGGCCAATAACAACATGAGTCACACCAAGATCTTTCAGCATAACCGGGCTTACCTCACCGGTAAATGCACCCTTTTCTTCATAATGCATATTCTGCGCACCGATTTTGACTTTTGTTCCTTTTGTTTTCTCAACTAAAGATGTTAAAAAGGGAAATGGTGCACAGATAATGGATTCAACATTATCATTACTTGGCACCTTTTTTACCACATCATCAGTGAACTGGTTTGCTTCTGCTAAAATTTTATTCATTTTCCAATTTCCAGCGATTACTTTATTGCGCATCCTCTCACCTCTAACTTCAAATTTTGTTATTTATCATCTAAGGCTTGTACTCCTGGCAACTCTTTACCTTCCATAAATTCAAGGGAAGCTCCTCCACCTGTTGAAACGTGGTCCATATCTTTAGCAAAACCAAACTTTTCAACAGCTGCAGCGGAGTCTCCGCCGCCAATAACAGTATAACCTTCTGTTTTTGCTAATGCCTCGGCAACTGCCTTGGTTCCACCGGCAAATGCATTGTATTCAAAAACACCCATTGGCCCATTCCATATTACTAGTTTTGAGTCAGCAACAATTTGTTCATAAGTTTCACGTGTTGTTGGTCCAATATCTAATGCTTCCCAATCTGCAGGGATTTCGTCTATATTTACAACTTTCGTGTTAGCTGTTTCTGAAAAATCATCGGCTACGACAGCATCTTTTGGCAAAACAAAGTTCACACCTTTATCCTCTGCCTTTTGCATGAATTCTTTTGCCAAATCAATTTTATCTTCTTCCAGCAACGACTTACCGATTTCATGACCCTGTGCTTTAATAAAAGTATATGCAAGTCCGCCACCAATAATAAGGTTATCTACTTTATCCAATAAATGGTCAATAACATTTATTTTATCTTTTACTTTAGCACCACCGATAATTGCTGTGAACGGACGTTCAGGATTTTCGAGTGCTTTACCGAGTACTTCAATCTCTTTTTCCATTAAGAAGCCGGCTGCAGCTGGTAACTTTTCAGCAACACCTGTTGTTGAAGCATGTGCGCGATGTGCTGCTCCAAATGCATCATTTACATACAAGTCAGCCATCTCAGCAAATGCTTCTGCTAGTTCCTGATCATTCTTTTCCTCACCAGCTTCAAAACGAACATTTTCAATTAGTAAAATATCCCCATCACTAATCTGTGAAATAGCTTCATGAACTTCTTTCCCGTATACGGAGTCAGTTTTCACGACATCTTTGCCAATGAGATCACTTAGACGTTCCGCTACAGGGTCCAAACGCAATTCCTCATTAACTTCTCCTTTTGGACGGCCAAGGTGGCTCGCCAAAATAACAACTGCACCTTTTTCCGATAGATAATTAATCGTTGGTAATGCGGCCTTGATTCTTGTATCATCCGTAACTTCACCATTTTTCATTGGCACGTTGAAGTCTACGCGGCAAAACACTCGCTTGCCTTCTACTTCAAGATCATGAAGCGTTTTTTTGTTCATGGCTATACCTCCTGCTTTTAAACTTATGTATCTTATTAAATTCCCCAAAATTACTGCTATTAACCACTAACTATTATACAAGAAAAGGAAGAGGATTGCCCTCTCCCCTTTAAATATATTTTATAGTCCTTGCTTTTGGATAAATACTGCCATGTCCACACAACGTGCTGAATATCCCATTTCATTGTCATACCATGAAATGACCTTAACCATGTTATCTTCAAGTGTCATAGTTGATAAGCTATCAAAGATAGATGAATGTGGATTGCCAACAATATCGGATGAAACGAGTGCTTCATCACTATACTCCAGTACATCTTTCAAGTCTCCATCAGCTGCTGCTTCCTGGAATGCTTTATTTACTTCTTCTTCTGTAACGTTCTTATCCAGTTCTGCTACCAAGTCAACTAATGAACCATCTGGAGTAGGAACGCGTACTGCCATGCCATTCAATTTACCATCTAATTCAGGTAATACTTTTCCAACTACTTTTGCTGCTCCTGTTGATGTTGGTATAATATTTTGCGCTGCAGCACGTGCACGACGATAATCCTTGTGTGGCAAGTCAAGAATTTGCTGGTCATTCGTATAGGAGTGAACAGTTGTCATTAGACCACGTTTCAATCCGAATTTTTCCTGTAATACTTTTGCTAGTGGTGCAATACAGTTTGTAGTACAAGATGCATTGGATACAATGTGATGCTCGCTAGGATTATAATCCTGTTCATTAACACCCATTACCATTGTTAAATCCTCTTGTTTTGCTGGTGCTGAAATGATTACTTTCTTCGCGCCTGCATCAATATGTTTTTTGGCATCATCACGTTGAGTAAAACGTCCAGTAGATTCAATGACAATTTCTACTCCAAGATCTCCCCAGCCTAAATCAGCAGGATCTCTTTCAGATAGCACTTTAATTTCTTTTCCGCCAACAACAATATTGGAGCCGTTTACTGATACTTCCTGATCCAGTTTGCCGTGCACTGAGTCATACTTTAATAAATGTGCAAGCATATCAGCATCTGTTAAGTCATTTACTGCAACAACCTCTACCTCATCATTCTTAAGTGCCTGACGAAAAACATTACGTCCAATCCGTCCAAATCCGTTAATTCCCATTTTTACTGTCATGTATAATTCCTCCTAAGATTTTTATATTTTTTTCTATATTTAAAGAGACTCATCTCTTAAAATCTGTTCAGCAGCTGCTTCATCTGTTATAAGCAGGTCACTTTTACCTTTTTTAAAATAAGAAGCAATTGCGTTTGCCTTCGAATGTCCTCCAGCTATTGTGATCACTTGATTTACTGTCGATAAATCATCCAGCTGTATACCAATAGTCCTTACCTTGTGGACTACATCACCGAACTTATCAAAATAATAACCAAATGCTTCACTTACCGCTTTCTTCTCCTTTAATTGCTGCGTAACTTCCTCTGGTGTCTTTCTTCGTTCAGCCATTGTTAACGCATCGCCTATTCCATGTAAAACAACACTGGAACCCTTAATCAGCTGAAGTGTTTCATTAATCGAAGGTTCCTTGATGATATTCTGATACGATGTTTCACTTAATGGATCAGGAACGTAAAGTAACCGATAATCACCTTTCGCCTCCCTTGCCATCTTGGCAACAATCGTATTGGCCTGGTTTTCTTCTTTCTCACCAATACCACCTCTTGCTGGAACAAATAAACTACTTGCTGCATTATCAAAAGGAACCATCATGCTGGCAACTGCAGCCATTGTTGTTCCACCAGTAACTGCAATTGTTTTTGGAGATTTCACTCTTTCCTTTAAAAAGGAAGCACAAGCTTTACCCATCTCTTGTTTTACCCAATCATAGTCATCGCTATTACCAGGAACAACTATAATATTATTTACTTGTAATTTATCCTTCAATTGCCTTTCCAAAACACTTAAACCCATTGCTTCTTGCATGAAATCGGACAATTGCTTAATTACTAATTTTCCCTCTTTTGTAATTTGCATTCCTTTTGAAGTGATATCAATTAAACTTTGCTCATGAAGAAAATCGATTTCGCCACGCACATTACGTTCGGTTAGGTTTGTGTTTTCAGCCAAACCACGTCTCCCAATCGGCTGCAGGAGCTCAATATTCTGCAAAACAACATAACGCTGCTGCATAATTTCCAGGAGATCAGGATATAATTTTTTCTGTATATCAATTAAATCTCGCATGAAAATGCTCCTCTGTGGACGAAATTAGTCCCGCCTGGCGATTTTACGTCCCACCTCAGGCAAAAAAAATATGTGGATGATTTTACTCCACTTATTATTTTACCATACACATATTTTTATTCAATCAATTTGCTTCTTTTAATGCTTTTTCCAACGCCTCATAACTGATTTGCTCGCAATCAAGTGTAGTACTTTTTATTTTAACAACTGGAATCATCAATTGATATTTCTCGAGCCATTCATCTTTTGAGTAAATATCCCGTTCTTCCACTTGAAAAGTATAATCATATTTTAACAAATCAAGTAAAGATCGTGCATCATCACAAATTGAACAATTTTCTTTTGTATAAAAAATAACGTTTTGCATGCATTATCCCCCATTACTATCTTTTCGTTGATGCAGCTATCCCTAGCTGTTCACGATACTTCATCACTGTTCTTCGTGCAATCGATATACTGAACTCTTCGTATAGACGATTTTTAATCATCTGATCGGATAATGGCTTCTGCTTGTTTTCATGTTTAAGCAGTTCAAAAATTAACTGCTTAATGACAAACGATGACGTCTGCTGTCCGTTCGCTTGCTTCACCCCTGACTGCAGGAAAAATTTCAGCGGAATGACACCATGTTTTGTCTGAACATATTTATTGGATATCGCACGGCTAACAGTTGAAATATGAAGTCTTAAATCTGTGGCAATATCCTTTAAAGTTAATGACTGCAGCATAAAAGAACCATGTTCAAAATACATCTGCTGCTTGTTTACAATATTTCGGATTACTTTCTCTAATGTATTTGACCTAAATGAAATTGCATGCTTGAGCCAGTCGACTTGCTTTAATTTATCTTTCAGATAGTCCTCCGCTTCTTTTTCGTTTGCCATAAGATTAGCATAGGATTCATTTATTTCAATCGCGGGTGAATTCCATTTATAAAAAGAAATCTTCCATTTGCCATCTTCTTCATATATGTTTGCTTCTGGAATAATATATTCCGTGCTGGTTTGTGAAAGAAGTTTACCAGGCTTTGGGTGGCAGGATTTTATCTCTTCTAACATAACACCAGCTTTATCCTCAGTTAAATTATATTGAACGCTTATAGCAGAAATATTCTCTTCAGCTACCCAATCCAAATGTTCCTGCAACAATTCTCCAATATATGGATAGGAATCGTCCATCTGTAACTGAATACATTCCTGCAATGTTCTAGCTCCAATTCCAGCAGGTTCAAGTGATTGTATTAATGCTAAAGCCTGTTCAACCTTCTCTATTGTTGTATTGCAATTTTCGGCCCATATATCCAATTCAATATCCAAATAGCCATCATCATTCAGCGAATCAATCCCAAACGAAACAACTGGTTCCAGGTCATTCGGTACATTCAGCATGTACAGCTGGTTTTTCAATTGCGCGTACATGGATAATGTTGCCTGATTTATCTCTCCAATTGAAGGCTGGTCCGCATTCGAATTTTTATAATTTGTTATTTCATAATCATAGTTCACTTCTTCTATCAATGGATTTTCTTTGGAAATTTCCTTAATATATTCAACTATTTCAATTCCAGTAAATTGCAGTAAATGGATTGATTGCAGTAGGGATTGGTTCATTTTTAATTGTAGTGTCTGTTCTTGCTTTAGTTTTTGCTGCACCATAATCCCTCCAGTCTACTTCCATTTTATTCGAAAACTTGGCATTCGCCAAGCCTTTAATTGCGAATGCCTTAGCTGCACTTATGCAGTAAGAAAGGATTTATACTTTCTTATCTGCCAATTTGGAAAAAACTCCAGTTCTATTGAAATAGATGATTTCAGTTGATCAGAACTTTTCATATTAAAACCAATTTCCGCCATACCCTCAAGGCCACACATCTATGCATTAGACTTTTACATTTTTCCATTATAGACGTTTTAGTGAAATGTTTTAAAAGTATTCACCATTTCATTCAATTTAGTGACATATATCACATTATTACACGGGTTGGAAGATTACAATATAAGCAGGTAAAAAAGCAATTAAAGCAGGGCGGGTGATAGTTATGCCATGGGAAGTCCGGCAAATCATATTAGGAATTCATATATTTCTAGCAGTAAATTGGATTGGCGGGGTTATGTTCATTGGCTGGGGCGTTTTTCCATCAGTCAGAAAACTGGCATTTGCTCAGCAAAGAAAATTCTTTCTGGCACTTATGCAATGGTCACACAGACTCCTAACAGCAGCAGGCGTTGGTGTTATTTTGACAGGAATAGTACTTGGGACGATTGGTGGACCGATTAAGATTTTAGATGACATATGGCATACATCATACGGAAACATTTGGCTAACAGCACTGCTGATCGCACTTATCACTTTACTATGGGGTGTTTTTATTGGGTATAGGCAATCCATTAAGGTATTTTCAAATATTTCGCTATGGGAAAATGCGGATTCAGGTGATAAAAAGCCTCTTTCAAAAGCTCTAAGTAAAACAATACTTCTAGAATCGGTGGAGATTAGCGGCTTTATTGCGCTTATTATTTGTATGGTCTTATTATAAGAAGGAGTGGTACACATGACACAAATTGCAATGGATTTTAGATCTGATAAATATTATTACCGTTCTTCCTGGTTCCAACTCGTAAGACCAATGACACTCACTGGCACATTAACTCCTGTGCTAGTTGGAACAGGGGTAGCTGCGACACAAGGACCTATTCAGTTTGATGTGTTTTTTGCCCTGTTATTCGCAGCACTGCTAATACAAGCAGCAACAAATCTTTTCAATGATTATTATGATTTCCGGAATGGGCAGGACCAGGACAAATGGACACTTAATCATGCTGATGCCCACGGTCCGTCACATGCAGTGGTGCCTTATGCAGCAGGATCAATGCTTGGTATAACCATCATAATTGGAGCATGGCTTGCTTTTATGAGCAGTTTTTGGGTCATACTAGCAGGAATTTTAGGGATCTCTTTTGGATTTCTCTATTCAGCTGGTCCACGTCCATTATGTTCGATTGGATTAGGTGAAACAGTAGCATTTATTTTTCTTGGTCCCGTTATAACAATTCTTGGCTACAGTGTTCAAGGACATACGGTTGATATTCAGATAGCTGCAATTTCTTTGCCTTTTGCCATGCTTATCGCCTCGATGATATTAACAAATAATATTCGGGATATGGAAAAAGACAGCACCTTCCGAAAAACGCTTCCGGCAATATTAGGACGTGCCAGAGCTATCAATATACTCGTTACACTCCTCTCAATTGCTTATTTAACAGTAGTTGGTCTAGTTTTATACAACGTTATCGCTTGGCAGGCCCTCGCTGTCTTACTGGCATTGCCGCTTGCCTTTCGATTACGGTGGTCTTTGCGGCGTGGTGCTAAACGTTCTGAAGAGATTAAAGGCATGAAATGGGCAGCATGGCACCATTGGGCATTCGGCCTGCTATTTTCATGCGGGGTTTGGATCGGTTTTTTGATTAGCTGAAGAAATATATGATGAGATTCCACATTACAGCACGGGGAGGCGCGCGAGTTGCATGTGTTGTCGCACGAACATTAACCTTTTAGAAATCAGCCTAAAAAAAGACAAGGGAGTATATATCCCTTGTCTGCATTTCATTACTTTATTTTATCCGGACCACTTTTTTTATCCTTTAACAATGCTTTATAAAAAGAGAAAATCATAAGCAGCATGATTATTGAGAACGGAAATGCTGCTGAAATCAAAGCATTTTGCAAAGCTTGCAATCCTCCCGTATATAAGAGCACAGCTGCTATTGTTGATTGGGCAAATCCCCATACAAACTTAACTGTTGTTGGAGGAGATAAAGAACCATTTGTTGTTTGCATACCTAATACAAATGTAGCTGAATCCGCTGATGTAATAAAGAAAGTTCCAATTAGCATTAAGGCAATTATCGATAAGACTATACCAAATGGAATTTCTCCAAACATTCCAAACAAGGCCTGCTCATCAGGAAGCCCAGCAATATCTGCCCCTTTATTCTGTTCATCAATGCCTGTTATGCCAAATGTTGAAAACCAAAGGAAACTGACAACGGAAGGTACAAGGAGAACACCCGCCAGGAATTCCCGGATTGATCGTCCTTTCGATACACGGGCAATAAAGATTCCAACGAACGGTGCCCACGCTATCCACCATGCCCAAAAGAAAACAGTCCAGTCCAAAACCCACTGTCTCTCCTCATCATCATGGGGAGCGATGCGAAAACTCTCAGTAGGCAGTTGTTGAAGATATGCGCCAATTGTATCCGTAAATGAATTAAAAATGTACAGTGTTGGTCCCAGTATTAATGTACCAATCAATAATATCCCTGCTAACGTCATATTAGCATTACTTAAATACTTGATACCTTTGCTAAGACCTGTATACGTAGATAGCATGAACAATACAGTTACAATGAGGATAATAACAAGCTGAACCCAAAACGAACTCTCAATACCAAGGAGATAAGTTAACCCTCCATTTATCTGCGTCGCACCAAAGCCAAGAGTTGTAGCTACACCAACTATTGTGGCAAAGACGGCAATAACATCAATTAACTTTCCCCAGCCGCCTTCCATTTTATCCCCAAAAATAGGTTCAAGTGTTGCACTTATTAAACCTGGCTTTCCGTGACGAAATGTAAAATAGGCTAACACTAAAGCAATTACAGCATAGATCGCCCACGCATGGATACCATAGTGAAAAAATGTAACTCGCAGCGAATCCTCAAGCGCTTCTCTAGTACCAGGCTCCGCTGTGGGAGGGGTATTAATATAATGTGAAACAGGCGATGCTACACCATAGAATACAAGACCTATCCCCATACCAGCACTAAAAAGCATAGCAAGCCACGTGGGATAACTGAATTCCGGCTTTTCGCCCGGTTTTCCAAGTCTGATCTTGCCATAAGGGCTGAAAATTAAATATAAACAAAATAACACAAACAACGTTACAATTAATAAATAATACCAGCCAAAACTAACAGATATATAATTCATTATTGTTTTCGAGATATTTTCAAACCCTTCAGGAGCCATTACTCCCAAAAAAGACATACCTAATGTTATGGCCAATGTAATCCAAAAAACGGTAGTTACCTGTTTCATTTCAATCCCCTTTCTGCTTTCCCTTAAACACCATGTAAACACTAGTGTTAGTATCTCTGATTTTTATAGTGATATTCAGACTGAGGGTTGTTATTGGATTATATTTTTAACATATTATGAGCCATCACTTTCTTCATCTTTTGAGTTAACGCCTTCAAGATCAAGCCAAGAGAGCATTTCCCGTACAACCGTATTGATTTTTTCATTGACTGCATCATCACCAAATTTAATCTTTGCTTTTTCAATCTGGTCCACGACATTTTGGTCAAAACCTATCAGTTCAGTATCATCTTCCATTTCATTAAATAAATCAATCATAGCATCGTTCCCCTGTTGAATCTGGTCGATGGCGTCGCTATATTTTTGGTAGTCTTTTCCATTTGCCTTCATATATGTATCACCCATTACTTAGAATATCCAAAAAGTATTACAATATTAGAAGTTAGCTTAGTACATATGTCCGACCGGATTTATTCAGTCTTCTCGGCCAATTATTCAGTCTTCCTTCGATAATTATGTAGTTATTCAGTTTCCAATACTGTTTTATCAGTCTCCGATGCACATTATTCAGTACTCATCCACTTTAATTCAGTTTTCCGCCATTTTTAAGGTTAGTTAGATCTAGGCTGTAAGAAAATAACTAAAAAAAAGCAAGGGCTACATTAACTGTAAGCCTTGCTTTTGTTCTTTAAGTGCGCCCAGAGGGATTCGAACCCCCGACACTTGGTACCGGAAACCAAAGCTCTATCCTACTGAGCTATGGGCGCATATTAAAAAGTATTTTTGACACATACGATATTATAACTCCACATCCCCTTAGAAACAAGTCTTTTCATATAATCTATCCTTTTAGAATATGTATTTTAAATATTATTATTTTTGAGAAAAAAGAGAAAAACCCCAAAATGTCTGTTTTCGTTGTATACTGAAAGTTAATTCAAAACAGTCAAACTATTACAAAATATAACACAACAAAGGAGGCTACATATGACTCAGGATGCTCCACTCCTCGAAGTGAAAAATTTACATACTCATTTTTTTACCAAAGCAGGGGTTGTAAAAGCAGTAGATGGTATTGATTTTAAAGTCAACCCTGGTGAAACACTTGGTATTGTAGGAGAATCAGGTTCAGGTAAAAGTATTACAGCAATGTCTATACTTGGCTTGATCCCTTCCCCACCCGGAAAAATTGTTGAGGGTGAAATAAATTTTAAAGGCGAAAATCTGCTTAACAAATCACAAAAGCAGATGCGTAAAATTCGTGGCCCAGAGATTGCTATGGTGTTCCAGGATCCAATGACATCACTAAACCCTGTATTTACTGTTGAGAAGCAATTGCTGGAAACTATTTTAGCACACGAAAATATGTCGAAAAAACAAGCAAAAGAACGTGCACTGGAATTGCTCAATTTGGTTGGTATCCCTGACCCAGAAAATCGACTGAAAAACTATCCACATGAATTTAGTGGAGGAATGCGCCAGCGCGTAATGATTGCAATTGCATTATCGTGTAACCCTTCTCTCCTAATTGCTGACGAACCAACAACAGCGCTAGATGTGACGATTCAAGCCCAAATACTTGAGTTATTTAAACGAATGCAAAAAGAACTTAATATGGCGATTGTCATGATTACGCATGACTTAGGTGTTGTTTCTGAAGTTTGCGACCGTGTTATGGTAATGTACGCCGGCAAACCAGCCGAATTCTCAGAAACAAAACATTTATTCGAAAAGGGCAAGCACCCATATACACTGGGTCTCATGAATTCAATTCCTAAAATTACTCACGACAAACAAAAGCTTGAAGCAATTGATGGTGTTCCACCTGATTTGAGATCTCTTCCAAAGGGGTGCAGTTTTGCACCAAGATGCAAACACGTAATGGATAGCTGTCTCACTAACGATCCCGACATAAGAGAAGTTGATGATGACCATTTCGTACGTTGCTTATTATACGAGGATTCCAAAAAGGCGGTTACAACATGAGTACATTATTAGAAGTAAAAAATATAAAAAAACACTTTCCATTAAAGAACGAAAACTTTTTCTCAAGAGAAAAGCCTGTATTAAAAGCGGTTGATGGAGTTTCCTTTTCAATCGAAGCGGGCGAAACACTAGGTTTAGTCGGGGAAAGCGGATGCGGTAAATCCACCGCAGGCAGGGTTATGCTTAAACTTCTGGAACCAACTGAGGGCGAAATATTTTTTAAAGGAGAAAACATTACATCTTTTCGTGGAGAAAAGCTTCGTAAATTGCGGAAGGACATGCAAATTATTTTTCAGGATCCATATGCATCCTTGAATCCCCGTAAGACAATTGAACAAACGATTACAGAGCCTATGAAAATTTTTAATATACCTAAAGAAGAGAGGCAGAAGAAATTAAAACGACTGCTGGATGTTGTTGGTTTAAGTTCTTATCACAAGTCCCGTTATCCACACGAATTCAGTGGGGGACAACGCCAACGAATTGGTATTGCAAGATCACTGGCGCTTGAGCCTGAACTTGTCATTTGCGATGAACCCGTTTCAGCACTTGACGTATCCATTCAAGCACAGGTCATTAATTTAATGGAAGATCTGCAGGATGAATTCAACCTTACATATATTTTCATTGCACATGACCTCAGTGTTGTCCACCATATCAGTGATCGGGTAGCAGTTATGTATTTAGGTGAACTCGTTGAAATAGGTGAAGTTGCTGAGGTTTATCAAAATCCGAAGCATCCTTATACACAAGCATTATTATCGGCAGTTCCCGAAGTAAATCCAAATCAGGAAAAGCAGCGCATTATATTATCGGGTGATCTGCCTTCACCTGCAAATCCACCACAAGGCTGTAAATTTCATACACGATGTCCTTATGCAGAAGAAATTTGCCGCACCCAGGTACCAAAGCTTAAAAAAGTTTCTTCAGATGGACAAATGGCATCTTGTCACTTCGTTAAGGAGGTGGTTGAAACCTAAAGCGGAAATGCCCGTTTTGCGCCCGCGCATCGCAGGTGTATCGACCTTGCTGGGCAATGGAGCTGGACGTGGCTGCTTCGGTAATTGTTTTATTCTTTGGAACAATAGTTTCTTATTCGAGTCAATTTCATAAATAGTTATATTCATCATTTATCCGAGCGATTTTGCGAACTAGTGTTTTATGCTCGTTAATTCAAAGTACTACGATCGTTGATTGGAACGGAAGGCGGCGACTCCTGCGGGAATAGCATGAGCCTTGAGACCCCACAGTGCGTTAGCACGAGGAGGCTCAAGCCATGCCCGCGGAAAGCGTCCGCCTGCAGTGGAAATCAACAGGCCTAGCACATTTACAAATAGTTTGGATTTACTGCTTCGAATTAAGAAATTGATTTATTCTCTAAAGAATTAAAAAACCACTAGATTTGTATTTTTTATCAAAATTAATTAAAGGGGGACCTTATGTTGAAGAAGCGTAATTTATTATTGTTGTTTACTTTACTTTTTGCAGTAGTATTCTTTTTAGGAGCTTGTACAGAAGATGCTGGCACAGGCTCTTCTGATGATAATCAGTCAGAAGATGACTCTACCGATTCTTCAGATGATTCATCCGAAGATCAGGCTACCGAGGATACTGGTGATAAAACACTCGTATTTGGTCGTGGTGCTGACTCGATTCAATTAGATCCGTCAAAAGTTACTGATGGTGAGTCCATTTATGTTACCAATCAGATTTATGACACACTTGTAAGATATAAAGAAGAAAATACCGAAGTGAAACCAGCACTTGCTGAAGACTGGAATACAAGTGAAGATGGCACAGTTTGGACATTCAAACTCCGTGAAGATGTTAAGTTCCATGATGGAAACGACTTTACAGCAGAAGATGTTGTATTCAACTTCGAACGTTGGGCAACGTCTGGTGAATTTATTTACTATGGTTACATGTTCGGTGCATCAGAGGAAGATCTTGGTGGAATTATTGAAAGTGTTGAAGCAACTGGTGACTATGAAGTGACATTCACTTTATCAGAGCCAAATGCACCATTCCTTCAAACACTAGCAATGCCTCCATTTGGGATCGCAAGCCCTGCTGCTGTTGAAGAGCATGGAGAGGATTATTTTAAAAACCCTGTTGGAACTGGACCTTTCGTATTTGAGGAATGGGTTCCAGATGACAGTATTACTGTAACAAAAAATGAAGACTACTTTGGTGAAACTGCTAATGTAGATAAAGTCATTTTCCGTACAATACCAGATAATGGTGCACGTTTTCTGGAATTGCAGGCAGGCTCTATTGATTTGATGACTGGGTTAAATCCACAGGATATTGGAACTACTGAAGATGACTCAAATTTACAAATCATCCGCAGACCTTCTATGAATATTAGTTATATGGCTATGAACACTAGTAAGGAAGGTCCAATGTCAGAAAAGCTAGTTCGTCAGGCTATTAATTTAGCAATAGATAAAGAAGAGCTTTTAACATTGTACGAAGGTATTGGCAAACCAGCTAAAAACCCTATCCCGCCTTCTCTATGGGGATATAATGATGAAGTAGAAGATTATGGATACGATGTTGAGAAAGCAAAAGCATTACTAGCTGAAGCGGGCTATGCAGATGGCTTTGATATCTCACTTTATACGATGGCAAACCCGAGACCATATATGCCTCAGCCAAAAGTAACTGCACAAGCTATTCAGCAAATGCTTAAAGATATAAATGTAAACGTGAAAATTACTGAAAGTGACTGGGATACACACTTGACAGCTACCGAAAATGCCGAGCATGATATGGCATTCCTTGGCTGGACTGGTGATAATGGTGACCCTGACAACTTCATGTATGTTCTTTTAGATA
The DNA here is from genome assembly GCF_017873675.1 of Virgibacillus litoralis. Taxonomy (GTDB): domain Bacteria; phylum Bacillota; class Bacilli; order Bacillales; family Amphibacillaceae; genus Lentibacillus; species Lentibacillus litoralis. Next base: position 70,153 of record NZ_JAGGKK010000003.1, read on the forward strand.
AAGATAATGCAAAAGTTGGATCTGCAGGGAACATTGCATTTTATAAAAATGATGAAGTTCATGACCTATTAAAAGAAGCACAAACCGAGATGGATCAGGAAGTACGTACTGAGCTTTATATGGAAGCACAAGAGCTAATTCATGAAGATGCACCATGGTTCCCGATTGCACATACGACACCGCCACTTGCGGCTAGTCAAAATGTTACTGACTACGTTCCACATCCAACAGGCAGTGAACCATTTAATTTACTAGATATAAAACAATAGACTACTATGATTCACTCAATGTAGTTAGAAGTTATACCTGGAGACTGGTTAGTTAATACAGTCTCCGGATGTAACTTCAGGATTATAGCAATACATATTTTTTAACGGGAGGTACAACGATGCTGAAATACATTGTCCGACGACTATTCATGCTTATCCCCGTATTAATTGGCGTCTCAATCCTCACCTTTTCTCTAATTCATCTAATCCCCGGTGATCCTGCAAGAAGTATGCTTGGTGATAAAGCAACTGAAGCACAATTGGAATCCTTGCAGGAGGAATTGGGTTTAAATGATCCATATATTGTTCAATATGGGAGGTTCTTAGGTGATATTGTACAAGGTGATTTAGGGACGTCGATTCAATCTAAGGAAGATATAGCTCTCCAATTGCTACATAAATTGCCAGCGACCATTGAACTCACAATCTTTGCTATGATTTTAGCCGTCGTTGTAGGTATTGTTGCTGGTGTAATAGCAGCAGTTAAACAATATTCCTGGTTCGATAACATCAGTATGACAGGCGCTTTGTTTGGGGTTTCCATGCCCATTTTCTGGCTCGGATTAATGATGATCTTCGTCTTCTCTGTCCAGCTTCAACTCCTGCCTCCATCGGGGAGAATGTCATCAAGTATTGAATTGGAAACTATAACAAACTTCTTTTTACTAGATAGTATTCTAACCTTGAATTGGGCAGCATTTAAAGATACATTTTTCCACTTATTAATGCCTGGAATTGCTCTTGGAACAATTCCAATGGCAATTATTGCCCGCATGACACGCTCAAGCATGCTTGAGGTAATGAAGCAGGATTACATTCGTACTGCTGACGCCAAAGGACTGAAGAAGCATTTAGTTATATTCCAACATGCATTAAAAAATGCCTTTTTGCCTGTTTTGACAGTAATAGGTCTGCAGTTTGGTTTATTGCTTGGTGGTGCTGTATTAACTGAGACAATTTTTTCATGGCCTGGTGTGGGAAGATACGTATACTTGGCTGTTCTTGGACGAGATTATCCAGTTGTTCAAAGTACAATATTAATCATAGCAATTATCTTTGTCATGGTTAACTTGCTAACTGACTTACTTTATAAATACTTCGATCCAAGGATTAAATATGAATAATAGATTTCTAGTGAAAGGATGTGCATCCGATGTCATTGCAGCCAAATCCGTTACCAGACCCTAAATTAGCAGAAGCACAAGAAACGAACCAGTCAAAGTCAAGTAGCTTATGGGGTGATGCCTTTTCCCGTATTGTTAAAAGTAAGACATCATTAATTGGGTTATGTATCATACTCATTTTGATAATTACTGCCATATTTGCACCATTAATTGCAACACACAGCCCTACCGACTATGCTTCATTAACAGATCGATATCAATCGCCATCATCTGAGCATATATTAGGCACCGATGAACTTGGTCGTGATATTTTTAGCAGAATAGTTTTTGGTTCTCGAATTTCAATTCAAATCGGGGTAATAGCAGTTGGGATTTCCATGATAATCGGTGTACTTTTGGGTGGAATTGCCGGTTACTTTGGCAAATGGATTGACCAGATTATCATGCGTATAATCGACATTATGATGGCTTTTCCTAGTATTCTATTAGCTATCGCGCTAGTAGCCGTATTGGGCCCTAACCTCCGAAATGCCATGATTGCAGTTGGAATTGTAGGTATCCCTCAGTTTGCTAGGATTGTCCGTTCAGCTGTCTTATCTGTAAAAGAAACAGAGTATATCGAAGCTGCTCGAGCAATCGGGGCAAAACACGGAAGAACTTTAATGCAACATGTGCTGCCTAACTGTCTTGCACCAATAATTGTTCAAGCGACATTAAGTATCGGTACAGCTATTCTGGATGCTGCCGGACTTAGTTTTCTAGGATTAGGAGCACAACCGCCCAAACCAGAATGGGGAGCAATGTTAAGTGATGGCCGAGCAGCATTACAAAACGCGCCATGGGTAGTTGCATTCCCAGGCATGGCAATTTTTCTTGTTGTACTTGGATTCAACTTATTCGGCGACGGATTACGTGATGCGTTAGACCCAAGATTAAAGCAATAATTACAATAGTGGCAATTTGTAGTATGATAAGGTGGAGCAACTGCTTCACCTTATTTTATTTTCTAAGGGGGATATTCAAGTGTTTAAAAAATATATTCCTGTAATTGTATGTTTTTCTATTGTCATTCTTTTTACATTTAGTTCAATAGGAAAGTCACAATCAAAGCATATTAATACCTACCCCAACCTCCCAGCTCCGATCGCAGAAGAAAAAGTTCTTATCACTTCAGCCGGACAGGCTACAGAGAGCAGCATTATGTTAAGTATTGCAGATAACCTTAATTTAGAAGCAGATTATCGCCCCAGGGCTCTAGGAACAGATTTATATGATTATAAAAGTGTTGTCATTATACTTGGATTTAGTGCTAACGGACTCTCGCATACTAACAGATCCTTTCAGGAAGAATTGACTCGAACAAAACAACTGGTTAAGGAGGCGAGGTTAGAAAACTTACCTATTATTCTTGTAAATATATCAGGTGTATTTCGTGATAATGCTCAAACATGGCAATTATTTGAACATACTGCTCCATTCGCTGATTATTTTATCGGGTTAAAAAATATGAAAAAAACGGATAGTTCTATACGGATGCTGCGGGAAAATTCAGTGCCAGTTACCCTAGTGACTGAATTAGACGATCTGCATACCCCGTTTAATTCTGTATTCCGTTAATTTGCTGTCAGAAAGGCTGAAATCAGATGACTAATAGAAAAAGCTACTTATTTATCGGATGTTTGGGCTTGTTGTTGGTTACATATGGTGAGATTCTTCCCCCATTTCTTGATGACTGGTCATTATTCATTGTTGATAGCATTAATGAAAGCATCATAAAGCCTGACAGTGGATTACTTTTAATTACATCTTTTGCTTATATTGCCAGATATCTTCTGGTTTTCTTTCTGATTTACTTTGGCTCTATGTTAATAGCTCATGCACTTTCAAAAGATTTGGATTCCATAGCTTTTTCGGTAACGTTTATTGGGGTTGTTTTATTAACGTTATCTTTATACAGTCAATTTTACCTCGAGCATTTTTCGTATCTTGGTCATATTTTTTCAATAGGAATTATTGTACTTCTGCAATTATACATACCTAAACACAAGCACTTTCACTTTATATTTTCTATTATCCTATTTCTGGTATTACTAGCGGTACAATGGCTACATCTCATTCCAGCACTTACAGAGTTTGGGTTTGGAGCAAATGACATAGCTGCAAGTATTAAAATAGCCGATAATTTCTTAACTGGTAATAGCCTTTTTAATACGATTGCAACAATTTTCTTTATCGCGTTCCTTACAATTGCTATAATTTTTACTTTTTTAATACACCTAGTAAACAAACAAACTCATACACTCAAAAAATATCAGGTTCAAGAAGAAGAACTAAAGGAAACACGAACAGCTTTAGTAGAATCAAAGGTTTATGAAGAGATAAATATGCTGGTACACGATCTTAAAACACCACTCGTAACAGTCGAAGGACTAATCTCCCTAATCACCATGAAAATGCAACCGATAGACGGGTCTCCTTTGTATAATTATTTTACAAGAATGGATCATTCGGTTGAAAAAATGAAAGACATGATTACAGAAATCCTTTATGAAAATATTAAACAGAAGCTCTCCGTAAAGGAATTGCTTGAATACGTAACAAGTCATCTGAGTTTGGATGAACAGCTTGTACATATGGAGGTTGAAATTGAAGACAACCTCCCTTCTATTCAAGTAAATAAAATTCGCTTTTCCCGTGCAATATCAAATATTTTGGAAAATGCAATAAGTTCATTTGAAGGAAAAAAAGGATTTATACATATCAATGTCAAAAGTATAGATAATGGTATTTTGTTTCGAATTCAAGACAATGGTCCAGGGATAAAAGAAGAGCATATAAAAGATATTTGGCTAGATGGCTTCAGCACGAAAAATTCATCCGGGATTGGTCTCTCCTTTGTAAAACGAGTTGTAGAGAATCACAGTGGTACTATAACGGTCAAAAGTATACCAGGCAGCCATACCCAAATGAACATCACTCTGCCAACACTAAAAGTAGGTGACGAAATCGATGAGCATTACCATATTAATAGTTGATGATAATGAAGACATTCGCTTTACACTAAAAGAAATATGTGCGTATGCTGGATGGAGTGTAGTAGAAGCATCTACGGGAAAGCAGGCTATCGAACTATTCAAGACGATAGAACCTGACCTAGTTTTACTTGATTATCATATGCCTGATTGGGATGGTCTTAAAACAACAAAAGAATTGCGAAAACATAATACTAGAATTCCGATAATCATTTTAACGGTTGATGAACGGCAAGAAATTGCAAATACCTTTTTACATGCTGAGGCAACTGATTTTGCATTAAAGCCAATTAAAGCACCAGATCTAATTTCAAGAATTCGAATCAACTTAAAGGTTGGAAAATTAATTGGTGATAAAGATAACGTGTTTGTTGAAAAAGGAATTAGCCAATCTACATTAAATTCGATAAAAAGCTTTCTGATTCAGCAAGACACGCCCTCATCCATTAATGAAATTCAACAATCATTACCCATCGCCTATCAAACAGTACACCGTTATCTAAACTATCTAGAAAGCAAAGGCGAGGTTGAAGCTATCTCACAATACGGTAAGCAAGGGCGCCCAAAAAATAAGTATAAACTTGTTTAACTGAAACGTTTATATTCTATTGTAAAGGGAAAGATGGGGACAGAGATTTAATTGCAAAACTTGTGGAACGTTTTTGTTTGACCTTTTTTGACCTATTAGTTATGATAAAAATATCCAACATTTATGGATGAATACGAGATGAAATGAGGAGGATTTTCACATGAATTTAATACCTACAGTTATTGAACAAACAAACCGTGGAGAACGCGCATATGATATCTATTCACGTTTATTAAAAGATCGCATTATTATGCTTGGCAGTGGGATTGATGACAATGTCGCAAACTCAATCGTTGCACAGCTACTTTTCCTAGAAGCGGACGACCCGGATAAGGATATCTCATTATACATTAATTCACCAGGAGGATCTATTACTGCCGGTATGGCAATTTATGATACAATGCAGTTCATTAAGCCTAATGTTTCAACAATCTGCACTGGTATGGCTGCATCAATGGGGGCATTCCTGCTAGCAGCTGGTGAAAAAGGTAAACGTTATGCACTTCCAAATAGTGAAGTAATGATCCATCAGCCATTAGGTGGAACCCAAGGTCAAGCAACAGATATCGAAATTCACGCAAAACGAATTGTTGAAATGAAACGAAAAATGAATCAAATTCTTGCTGAACGCACAGGTCAGTCAATTGAAGTTGTTGAACGTGATACAGATCGTGATAATTTCATGTCAGCTGAGAAGTCTGTGGAATATGGCTTGATTGATAAGATTTTGGAAAGAAACACAGATAAAAAATAAATTAAAAAAAGAGGTTATCCATTTCATTTTGGGATAACCTCTTTTTTTGACTTTAATAGTAGTCTTGGTAACCTATCTTTCATTCTATGTTTTTGAAACAAATGCAGTTAAATGATTTAATGCTATCTCTTCATCTGCACCTTCTGCAAGTAACGTAATAGTCTCTCCAGAAGTAATAGCTAAGCTCATCAAGCCCATAATACTTTTCGCATTAACCCGCTTACCATTCTTTTCAAGAAATAAATGTGCTGAATAGCGATTAGCTTCCTGAACGAATTGGGCGGCTGGTCTGGCCTGTAGCCCCGCATCTAGCTCAACTTTCACCGATTTCTCAACCAAATCCCTCATCCTCCTCAATTGAAATCGTTTTCAATTTTTGTTAAAAAACTTGGCATTTGCTATGCTTTTGGCAAATGCCTTAGTTGCACTTATGCCGTTGAGAAAGTAATCATAGTTCTTAACGGCTAAAAAGACAGCAGCATAGTAAATTTCTCTTTATCTAACTGCCAATGTCTCCAAAATAGTATTATATTGATGGTTAGTATATCATACTGCGAATTGTTCTGTAACTTATTCACTCATTCCGAAAACGTACCATCATGTTGAATTTTTTCAGCGAACTCATCTATCTTTTTTAGACGGTGGTTAACACCGGACTTAGATATTTTTCCACTTGAAACCTGTTCTCCCAGTTCTTTTAGAGAGATATCTTGATGCTGAACACGTAATACCGCAATTTCACGTAGTTTTTCTGGAAGAGCGTCAAGTCCGACTTCCCTTTCAATTAATTTTATATTTTCGATTTGACGAAATGCCGCCCCTATTGTTTTATTCAAATTTGCAGTTTCACAATTAACGAGTCTGTTAACGGAATTTCGCATATCTCGGACAATCCGAACATCTTCAAACTTAAATAGCGCATTATGAGCGCCAATAATACTTAAAAACTCTGTGATCTTTTCTGCTTCCTTCAAATATGCTATATAGCCTTTTTTACGTTCAAGTTCTCTAGCCCGAAGTTTGAAATCATTTAGCAAATCACAAAGTGCAGCATTGTGCTCCTGATACGAATTAAAAATCTCTAAATGGTAAGAGGAAGTTTCCGGATTATTAATGGAACCTCCTGCCAAAAAGGCACCTCGCAAGTAGGACCTTTTACAACAATCTTTTTTCAAGTATTTAGCTGGAATTGTTCGTACAAATGAATGAGAATCTTTTAATATACCCAAATCGTACAAAAGATCCTGTACTTCTTCTTTCATACGTACAATATAAACGTTATTCTTTTTCAGTTTCATTTTCTTACGTACTAACAATTCTACCGGAATAGAATATAATGATTTAATCAACGTATAAATACGGCGTGCAATTGCAGCATTTTCGGTTTGGACATCAATTGTGTAACTTTGCCTTGACATGGATATTGCGCCATTCATGCGCACCAAAGCAGCAAGCTCTGAGTACTTACAGCATGTATCCAACTCGATTCCTGTCAGTTCTTTTTTAATTTCCGATGCAAATGACAACCCCACACCTCCTCGTTAGACCGGCTTATGATTTATTAATTATCGAATAAAGTAATTCAGCTATCTTATGTGTATCATGACGTAAAGCAGTTCTGGATGGATTAATTATATCACTTTCAATAATCTGCAGTCCCATCTCCAGTAGACGATCAGTATCATAAACAACAGGTGCTGCATTTTCTTCTGCATATACATCACGTACACTTTCGTTAATTGGTTCATTATGCACGACAATCGAATCGATGCAATGACCAACGTGCTCATGAATTGCCTGCACATGATCTGCAGCACTGTAACCGGTAGTTTCTCCAGCCTGGGTCATCACATTGCAGACATATACAACTTTACCTTTAGATTGTTGAATCGCTACATCAATTTGCGGAATAATCATGTTTGGCAAAATACTGGTATACAGGCTTCCAGGTGCAATTACGATTAAATCAGCCTTTTCTAATGCTCGTACGGCATTTGGAAGTGGCTGCACCGGTTGAGGGCTTAAAAAAACACGATTTATCTTCTTATTAGCTAATGGGATATTGGACTCTCCTGAAACGACCATTCCGTCAGTCATTTTTGCATGCAATGACATACTTTCATTAGAAATTGGATAAATTTTCCCTTTCACATTTAATACACGTGATATTTCTTTAATACCCGTATAGAAGTTCCCTGTAATAGACGTCATTGCTGCCAAGAGTAAATTCCCCATTGAATGACCTGAAAGACCATTCCCCATCGTAAATCGATGTTGAAATAACTCCAACAGCATAGGCTCGGCATCAGACAATGCCGCGATTACATTCCGAATATCTCCAGGTGCAGGAATTGCCATTTCGTTACGCAATCTTCCAGTACTTCCACCATCATCAGCTACTGTCACAAGTGCTGTTAAATGTATAGGTAAATTCTTCAATCCCCTTAAAAGGACAGGCATACCCGTGCCACCACCAATTACAACGACTCTTGGATGTTGACTATCGCTCATATTAATGTCCCTTTCTTTTGTCGATATCTCGATGACTAATATGGGTAATGTAATTGGAAGAAAGCTGTTTGGCAAAGTATTCAGCTATTGCGACCGACCGATGTTGTCCACCAGTACAGCCAATTGCTACAACAAGCTGAGACTTACCTTCCTTTTTATATTGAGGAAGCATAAACTCTAGTAAGTCCAGTACTTTTTCATTAAACTTCTTGGTATCTCCCCACTTGAAGACATAGGATGAAACTTCCGGATTCAGTCCTGTTAACGGCTGCATATGTGCCACGTAGTGCGGGTTCGGCAAAAACCGTACATCAAATACTAAATCCGCATCAATTGGAACACCATATTTAAATCCAAAAGAGACCATATGGACGGAGAAAATTTCTTGCTTATCTTCTGTATATGCTTTCAGTATTTTGTCACGCAATGCTTTCGGCTTCAAATTACTCGTATCGATTATACGTTGCGCTCTTCCCCTTAATTCATCTAGAATTTTTCGTTCCTGCTGAATCCCATTAAGCGGTAATCCTCCAACAGCTAGTGGATGTGAACGCCTCGTTTCTTTATATCTTGTTACCAATGATTCATCCTGGGCATCTAGAAATAGAATATGTTCGTCGAGCCAATCTTCTTTACCTAAAATATCCAGTGCTTCAAATAATGAATCAAAAAACTCCCGACCACGCAGATCCATTACAAGTGCCACTTTATGAATATTGTTTGTAGAATCTTTCATGAGCTCTAAAAATTTTGGAAGTAAAGCGGGAGGCAAGTTATCTACACAGTAATACCCCAAATCTTCAAAGCTGTGAACTGCGACCGTCTTTCCTGCCCCCGACATTCCAGTTATAACAACTAACTTTGTTTCTTGTTCATTATTCGACATTACGTATTTCTCCCCTCAAGGTCTGGTTGGATCAAGGCGTAATTTAATCAGCTCATAATTTTCAGTATACGAAAAAGATCCATATAACATTGCTTCTGAGGACAGTACATGCTCAAAAATCTTCCTATCCCCTTCAGCCATTGGTAAGTATTTAATATTATCTAACGCAACCCATTCCAATTCTCCCTCATTACAATGTTCCGTCAATTCACCAGTGAAATCCTTGCAAATAAATGTAAACATCATCCACTCATGAACAACAGAGTTATCGTTAAAAACCGAGAATGTGAATGCGCCAGCTAATGATGGCTTTATCAATTGAAGTTCAGTTTCCTCCTGATACTCCCGAACTACTGATTCCTTAATGGATTCACCTTGTTCCATCTTACCACCAGGTATTGCGTACCAACCTCGACGTGGTTTTTTTAATAATAAAACTTTCTCTTTATCTAATAATATGCAATTTGTTACACGTTGCATTCCTAATTCACCCCAATCGTTAAGAGGAATTCGTCCATACCATCCCTATTATACAATGAATAAATAAAAACCAACAAGGAAATGAATTCTATTCGACACGTTTGGACAAGTATTTACAAAAACTCTTTATCATTAGAATTACTCGACTTGTCGCTAAGTACAAAAAAAGGCGCAGGTGAAAGTTCACCTGCGCAATAAACTAATTTATCTATTAAAAGGGGGTCAATTAGTTAACTACATTGTAACTGATAAATATTTCGTGCGTGTTACAACAGCGTTAAGAAGTAATTACTTTCTGAAAAGTTACTTTTTACAATTGCCATGTCAGGATTTTGTCGCTTTTAATTCTTCCATTAATTCTTCAATATATTTCTGTGCAGATTCAGCAGCAATACTTCCATCACCAGTCGCAGTCACAATTTGTCGAAGTGTTTTCTCACGGATATCTCCTGCAGCAAAAACGCCTGGAATTGATGTTTCCATATGCTCATTTGTTGGTACATATCCTTCTTCATTTGTGATACCGATTGATTTAAATGGTTCACTCAACGGTACCATGCCGATATAGATAAAGACACCGTCAATTGGATAATCATATTCCTCACCAGTCTTATTATTAACTAATGAAACACTGCTAACTTTCCCATCTGGGCCATTAATCTTTTCTGCTTCTGTATCCCAGATAAAGTCAATTTTATCGTTATCAAATGCACGTTGCTGAATGATCTTTTGCGCACGAAGTTCATCACGGCGGTGTACAACTGTTACTTTGTCAGCAAACCGTGTAAGATAGATCCCCTCTTCAACAGCAGAGTCACCACCACCGATTACGACAAGATTCTTCTGCTTGAAAAAGGCACCATCACATACTGCACAATAAGAAACACCACGTCCACCTAATTCATCTTCTCCAGGAATGCCTAGCTTCTTAAATTGAGCACCAGTCGTTATTATCAGAGTTCTTGTATTATATTCTTTTTTTCCGGCAATTACAGTTTTGTAATCACCATGATCTACAACATCTTTAATATCACCATACGCATATTCTGCACCAAATTTTTTGGCATGTTCAAACATTTTATTTGATAAATCCGGTCCTAATACATGTTCAAAACCAGGAAAGTTTTCAACATCTTCGGTATTTGCCATTTGGCCACCCGGAATTCCTCTTTCAATCATTAACGTGTCCAGATTCGCACGTGATGCATAAACTGCTGCCGTCATGCCAGCAGGTCCAGCACCCGCAATAATCACATCATACATACGCTCTTCGGACATTAAAATCAGCCCTTTCTTCACTATTATATTTAAGCCACATCAATCGTATAAAAAGTTAGCGAATTAGTCTATTTTTCTGCTCAGATCAAACATTCCACGGACCTTCCTCTTGTGACAAGTTAGGATGCTTTTTACAGCCTTCTTCCCATAATGATAGTGACTTGGAAGGTTCACCGAGCTTGTAAGCTGTTACGCTATACCATTTATAATAGGATAAGTGATTTTTAACAATACTTTTTGAAAGTTTACAGAAACGTGCATATGCTTCATGATATACACCTGTTCTTGCAAGTGTAACCGCTATTCGCAATTTTTGTTGTTCATGCATTGGGTATACGTTTAGTAATCCCTTAATATGGCGTTCATATTCCTGTATTCGACCCAATTCATAGTAAAAAACTGCTAAATTCACATGACTGTGCAACGAATCTGGCTGATCATTTAATATGTCCAATTCCATTTCTACCGCATCATCTTTATATCCAGAAAAGAATAAGGCGTGTGTGTAGTCATGTTTTGTTAATTTATGTTCTGGAAATAGTGTCATCATTTCTTCAAGTAATGGAATTGCTTTGTCCCATTCCATGTTGTCCATATGGTAAAATATTGTTTCCTGATATATAAGCAGCTCATCTTCTTCCTCGAGCTCCCAATCGTTATTTTCATCTTCATCGAAATCGATTAATTCCAGTAATTGTTCTGCTTCATCAGAAAAGTCACCATCGGGCTCTTTATCAAGATATGATTTCGCATATTTTTTTGCATCATTTAATAATCCTAAATGTGCGTAATTGTTTGCCAATAAATAATAGCAATCCGTATATTGACCATCTGATGATTGCAATACCTTAGTTAAGAGCTGATTTGCTTCATGATAAGAACCAACTTCAGTATATATTATTGATAATTGACATTTATACAAATTATCTTTAGGTGTCATTTCAACCGCTTTAACAAGCCATTTTATAGAAGAATTGAACTTCCGTTTCTGAAATGCTTCTACACCTTTTGTGAAATAAAATTCGCCATCTGGTATAAAAGGGATAACATTATGTTGTCTTCTATCTGATTTATTCTCAATATGATGCATGTGTACCCCCCTTATTTGTCGAAACTTACCGAACAAAGTATATCACAGTTTTTAGGAGATTTATATATGTAAAAATAAAGGTTGTTTTCTGAAAAGTTTGTTGGTCTTAGATATAACTTCGGCTTAATGTGGGAAAAGGTTTAAAATCTATAATTACTTTCTTACTGCAAATAAAAAAGATGCCATTTTATTGTTTATCATGGCATCTACAACAATTATTATTAAACTGACATTCATTTTATGATTCTTCAGCCGATTAGCTGTTTGATACAGACTTTTCTATTACATCTTCTCCTACAATCAAATCAAAATAATCAAGTGGCAGTGTGTCCTCCCTGGTTTCAAACGTCATATTTAAGAATACTTTTGCAATTGCCATGTCACGTGCCTGACTCTCTCCTGAACCATAGGCGTCTGCCACCGCACTAATTCCTTCAAATATAGCTGTCATTTTCTTAGCAATTTTTTTAGGGTACATAAGACGGGTTCGTTCATCCATCTGTTGAATTTTTTCAATAAAGTTTTCCAAATCGTAAATTGCAGCAATTAATGGCTCTGTGAGTTCACCACTAGGAAGTGTTTCCAGCTGCTCCTTCATTTCCTGTATGAATACATCGTGAATACGGAATTTCTCCATAAGTCGCATGACTTCTAATCCAAGTATGTTAGCAGTTCCTTCCCAAACTGTCAGCACTTGAGCATCACGCAACAGCCTTGGTGTTACAAAGTCTTCAATATATCCATTACCACCATGCATTTCGATCGCTTCATGGCAAAAAGCAATCGATTGTTCTGCTGTTTCTTTTTTCAAAATAGCAATATACAAACGTAAGAGCGCTTGTTCATTTGTTGTCGCACTTGAATTTTTTTGCATAACTTTATCAAACAAATTAATTAACTTAAATGTAGAACTAGTCTCCACTTCCAATTTCGCTGCCAGTTGAACTAATGTTTCCTGAACCATCGGATATGCAGTCAGCTTATTTCCAAAAGCCTCCCGGTCCATTGCATAATCTTTTGCCTCTGTATATGCTCTGCGCATAATTCCTAGTGATGCTACAGCATTACAGACACGTGAGAGGTTCAATGCTTCCATCATATACTTGAATCCCTTTTTGGCATCACCTACTAGATATCCTTTTGCACCATCAAGTTCAACTTCAGCTGACGGTACTGCTCTTACACCAAGTTTATCTTTCAACCGGCGAATTGTTATATTGTTATCCTTCCATGGTACAAGGAATAAACTTAAACCTTTTGTTCCAGGCTCTGCTCCTTTCACTCTTGCAAGCACCATTGCTACGCCACACATGCCGGCATTACTTGCAAAATATTTCTCTCCTTGAAGTGTGTAATAACCATCGTGTTCAATCGCTTCAACTTCATTTGTACCTACGTCAGATCCACCCTGCCGTTCTGTCAGAAAAGTGGCCCCTTCAAATAATTCCACGTCACCCGTTGCAAGGACATGTGGAAGGAATTTATCCTTTAATACCTGATCAGCATAATGATCAATCAAATAAGCAGTTGCCATTGTTAGTGTGACAGGACAATAAAAGCCTGGTTCTGCCTGGGATAATAAATATCCTTGAGCAAATGAAAATAGATAATTACCCTGACGACCCAGTTGTGGAATCTCCTTATGAACATAACCGACAATACCAGTATAATAGGTTTCTTTCACAGTCTGCTTATAGCCTTCATTTACCCAAACGTGCGAAATATCATTGCCCATTTTGTCGTATTTGATTAATTTTGGCTGACCCTCACGATCCGTGTGAGCAGCACGTTCATCAATGTCTGTAGAGACTCTTTCTCCAAATTCGGTCAGCGATTCATCAGCATACCGAAAAAAATCCACAGGCAAATTATTCTTTAGAATGGCCTGAATTTTTTTATCTGCCGTGTAAAAATTTCTCACTTAACTTACCTCCCCGCTATTGTGTTCACGTAGCTTATTCTTTAATAATTTACCGGTCATATTTCGTGGCAGCGCTTCCAAAATTTATTTGACAGGAAAATATGCATCCTGATATGCCTTTTCCATTCACTCCCTTCTCATGTAATCGCAATATTCTTTAAATATAGTTTACCATTAACATTAACTTAAAGTGCAACAAAATTTTTTCGAAGGTTTCTATTAGCTAGTGCGGTGAAGTATTGATTCATGGCTTCCTTTTGTTGATTGACCTCTTCCTTCTGTTGATTCGCATCTTCCTTCTGTTGATTCACGCCCTTCTTCTGGCGATTCACGCTCTCCTTCTGGCGATTCACGCTCTTCTTCTGTTGATTCACGCCTTTCTTCTGTTGATTCACGCCCTCCTTCTGTTGATTCATGCCTTCCTTCTGGCGATTCACGCCCTCCTTCTGGCGATTCACACCCTCCTTCTGGCGATTCACACCCTCCTTCTGGCGATTCACGCCTTCCTTCTGGCGATTCGCGCTCTCCTTCTGTTGATTCACCCCCTTCTTCTGGCGATTCACACTCTCCTTCTGGCGATTCACGCTCTCCTTCTGGCGATTCGCGCCCCCCCTTCTGTTGATTCACACCGTTCAGCCAGCACTTATACTTCTCAAATGTTTTGTTCATATTTTAGACACACATTGCAGAAGGATTCAGCAAATTGTTGGAGAAATTCTATTATTAGATATATAAGGAGGTGAAATTTTGTTCGAAAATTATAGAAAGAAATCATATGATCTGTTAATCTACGAGGCATTGCTGAGGCAGCTTAAAGGAGATCTCTGGTTTAATGAAAAAATTATTGCTGGGTATAAAAAGGAAAAGGCAGGATATGACGGTGAAAGCGCTGTTGACTATACAATTTCCACATTTCGGAGTAATGACTTTGTTATCCTTAGAGGGTTACGTTTGAAAAATCCTCCATTTTATTTTCAAATTGACACGCTTATCCTCACAAAAAAGTTCATTTGTATCCTGGAGATAAAAAACTATAAAGGCATATTTAGCTATGATTCCAAACAACATCAGCTAACTCAAAAAGTAAATGGTCGGATAAATTCTTATAAAGATCCTATTTTGCAGGCGGAAGCTCAAAAGAACCATTTAAAGACATGGCTTGTACATCGCGGATTTTTTAACATACCAATTGAAACGCTTGTCGTAGTTGCGTATCCTTCCACTATCGTTGAGAATATTCATCAGGATGCATCGGTATATAATAAAATCATTCATACAGCAAGTCTGCAGCTCCAAATAGAGAGACTAAATAACCTTTATTCAAAAGATTCACTGACTATGCCAGCAGTACAGGAAATTGGCAGACAACTTCAACAGGCAGATGAGCCGCTTCGAACAAATATCCTGCAACAGCTCGGTTTAGCTGAGCATCATTTTATAGATGGGGTTCTATGCACAAAATGCAACAAGTTTCCTATGAAAAGGCTGTATAAAAAATGGCTTTGCTCAGAATGTAAAAACACAGATACAAAAGCCCATGAACAAGTCATATATGATTATTTCCTAATTCATGGAGACACAATTACTAACAGACAATGCCAGCATATTCTTAAGATTAAATCGCCGCGGACGCCTCATACATTACTAACAGGTATGGAACTTAGACAGTCTGGTAATAACAGGACAAGAAAGTATCATGCCCCGCCCTCACAAGGTTACCCACAGAAATCTTATATACCAGCAAACAGACTCATGAGAATACAACAGGAAAATCCCAATTGAAGAAACTGTTAAGCTTTTTGGTAGCCCCATCCGCCCTCCCAGCCCAATTTAAAAATCCGGCTGAGATAAATTTACTCAACCGGATTTACTGCTTCATATAATAACTGTTCCAGTTCGGCCGTATAGCTCTCTTCCTGGGCCGCACCCCAGTGCAATGCTTTTGCCATATAATTAATAACCTTATCCTTATGTGTTCGTACGAAGTCAATATCGAAAAATAATGCTCCGGTTCGCCGCACGAAAAAGTCAACTGGTTTAAAAATCATTTCATGCTCAAGCGCATATGTTAGTTCGGCAAAAACAACGTGATCAATCCCAGCTTCATCAGCAGTTGGCTTTTCTCCTTGATAAAGTTCAAAGACTTTATCAATATTTGCTCCATATTTTTGAATTAAAAATAGTGCTGTTTCTTCTCCAATTCCCAATGCTATTGCTTCGGCAACTTTACGATCTTTGAAGCGCTGGAACCCTCTTGAGCCGCCAACTTCACCACCAGAAATCGGTAATTCTTCTGTATCGGACTCAGAATATAAAATCCCATTCTCCTCTTTCAGCTGTTCAACAATGGTGTTAACGGCCTCTTCGGCCATTTTTCGATATCCGGTTAATTTTCCACCTGCCATTGAAATAAGACCTGTTTCAGAAATGAAAATTTCATCCTTACGAGAAATTTCACTTGGATCCTTACCGTCTTCAGCAATTAATGGCCGTAATCCAGCATAACTTGATTCAACGTCCTCTTTCGTCATATCCAACGAAGGAAACATAAAATTAATGGTATCAAGTAAGTAATCGCGGTCATCGACGGTCATAGTTGGATGTGATACTTCCCCTTCATAGCTTGTGTCGGTGGTTCCTACGTAAGTAACTTTATTTCGAGGTATGGCAAAAATCATTCGTCCATCTGGTGCATCAAAATATATAGCTTGCTGTAAAGGGAACCTCTCTTTTGAAAACACTAAGTGTACTCCTTTTGTTAGCTGCAGTGATTTCCCCTGTCTGGATCCATCAATTTCTCGCAGGTCATCCACCCACGGTCCGCCAGCATTAATTATTTTTTTAGCATATACATTATGTGTTTCGCCACTGATCTGATCTTCGACTACTGCACCTTCAATATTTCCGGACTTATAAATAAAATCTACAACCTTCGCATAATTAATCGCATGTGCACCTTTTTCAACTGCTTTTTTCATAACTTCAATCGTGAGCCTTGCATCATCCGTTTTATATTCAACGTAGTACCCTGCACCTTTAAGATTTTTTTCCTTAACAAGTGGTTCTTTTTCCAGTGCTTCACCAGGCTTTAACATTTTCCTGCGCTCGTCTTTCTTTACTCCTGCTAAAAAATCATAAACACGTAACCCAATACTTGTTGTAAACGGTCCGAAGTTACCACCTTGATAGAACGGAAGCATCATCCACTCAGGTGTTGTAACGTGTGGACCGTTTTCATAGACAATCTCCCGTTCTTTTCCAACTTCAGCAACCATCTTAACTTCATACTGTTTTAAATATCGAAGGCCACCATGAACAAGCTTGGTCGAGCGGCTTGAGGTGCCAGCAGCAAAATCCTGCATTTCGACAACTGCAGTCTTTAACCCGCGTGTAACTGCATCCAATGCAATTCCCGCTCCAGTAATGCCACCACCAATTACTAGTATATCAAGTTCTTTTCGTTCAATCTGTTGAAAGACTTCTCCTCTTTGATAACTTGAAAAAGTTGTCATAACACTTCACTCTCCTCATTACTATCATTATAAAGGCTTTTTACATATATATTAGAAAAAAAAGAAACCACAAAAATAAACTAATGAACTATACTAATCATCAGCAATTTGTGGTTTCTCCATTTCTCCGACACATCTATTAACTTATTTATATTGTAGCACAATTCTTCAAAATAGGTAAAGCAAACTTCTCCAGTATTATGTTATCCAAACTCCTTCATTATAGCGGAATACACATTTTCAATATCCTTACCCATGCCGGATTCCACAGCTGCCACATATGCTCCTTCAAGTAATGGGGCTTCTATTATTTTGATATTATCTATTCCCGTCATTTCAAGAGCTAATTCAGCATTCATCTTTGCACTTCCAATATCATAAAACAGCAATACTCCATTCCCGTCATTTGCACGATCTATAGCCAGCTGTATCTTATCAATGCTTGTTCCAATATCATTTTCGTCCGTACCACCAGCAATTTCAATAGGTACTTCCTTAATGACCTGGCGGATAATATCTTTTATTCCCTCAGCCACTTTATTACTATGCGAAATCAGTACGATACCAACGTAAGACATTACTTTTCACCTTCTTTAATCACTTCAGATAATGCCTCAAATATATAAAAGGATGTAGCAGCTCCTGGATCGATGTGTCCAATTGATTTTTCTTTGAAATAAGCTGCTCTTCCCTTAGTTGCCATAATATCCTTTGTGTTTTCCATGGCTTTCTTTGCTTCACCTGCTATTTCACCTGATTTAAAACGATCTACTCTTTTAAAGTACTCAACCATTGGTGACCAAACATCAATAAGTGTCTTCTCACCTTCCACAGCTTTTCCTCGCTGTTTGACACCATTAACCGCTTCTTCTAACATCCTTGTAATGTTATCATGATCAATCGTATCACTCCTTTTTGCTGCCAAGGACATTTTTAGAAATGCCGTCCCAAATAATGGCCCAGATGCACCACCGACTTTAGACATTAATGTCATAGCTACATCCTTTAATAAATTAGCGACATTATCATAATCCTTCATCGTAATTTTATTGCTTACTTCCTGGAATCCGCGTGCCATATTTATCCCATGATCACCGTCACCAATTGGTTGATCAAGTGATGTTAGATATTCCTTATTGGTATGGATTTTCTCATTAATTCTTTTCATCCATTCAACTGCTTCGGTTACTTGTAACCCCATGTCATACACTCCTTTAGATACGAAAAGCAGGTGCTGACGACTCTGCATTAAGTAATGACTTTATTTCGTCATCTAGCTTTAATAATGATATTGAACAGCCTGCCATTTCTAATGATGTCATATATTCACCTATAAATGTTTTGTAAACCTTGATCCCTTTTTCTTTCAAGATCTCTTGCACGCTTTTATTCACAATAAAAAGTTCCATCTCAGGTGTCGCACCTAACCCATTTACCAGGACTGCCACATCACTCCCTGAGAAATCTCTATCATTTAAAACTTTCTCGGTAAGTTCTTTCGCAATTGCATGTGCAGTAGCCATTTCCTTTCGCTCAATACCTGGCTCTCCATGGATACCAATTCCTATTTCCATTTCATTATCATCCAGTTGAAAACTGGGTTTCCCTGCAGCGGGGACAATACAAGATGTAAGAGCCATACCCATGGAACGAACATTTTCAACCACTTTTTCGGCAACAGCTTTTACTTCTTGTAGAGATCCTCCTTGTTCAGCTATCGCGCCTGCAATTTTATGAACAAATACAGTTCCCGCAATCCCTCTTCTTCCAGTAGTAAATGAACTATCTTCAACTGCAACATCATCATTGACAACTACTTTTTCAATTTCAATTCCCTCTGCCTCTGCCAGTTCTGCAGCCATATCAAAATTTATCACATCACCGGTGTAGTTTTTAATCACTAAAAACACACCCTTTCCACTATCAACTGCTTTAATTGCTTCAAGCACTTGATCAGGGGTTGGAGATGTAAAAACTTCTCCAGATACTGCAGCATCAAGCATTCCCTTTCCAATATAGCCAGCATGCGCGGGCTCATGCCCACTTCCTCCACCACTCACTATCCCAACTTTATTAGATACAGGTGCGTCTTTCCTGACGATTACAGTTGTTTCAGGTAGCTGTTTAACATCGTTTGGATATGCTGCTGCAATTCCTTCAACCATCTCTTTCAAAGCCCAATCTGGGTTATTAATAATTTTTTTCATAATTTACACCCTCCACTATTTTGATAAAAAAAGAGAGGAATTCACATAGCCCCATTTGGATATTATGACCTCTCTCTTTTTACAAATTACTTAAATTTTCTTGTTGCTTCTACAGCTTTTTGCCAACCACCATATAACTTGTCGCGTTCTTCTTTTTCCATATCATGATTGAAAATTTGATCAGTCTTCCATTGTGACGCAATTTCCTCTTTGTCTTTCCAGTATCCCACTGCCAAGCCAGCGAGATATGCTGCTCCTAGAGCAGTAGTTTCCTGAACTACAGGACGTTCAACTGGTACACCTAAAACATCACTTTGAAACTGCATTAGGAAATTATTCTTCACTGCTCCGCCGTCTACTCGAAGTGTTTTTAAATTGATCCCAGAATCTGCAATCATCGCATCCAATACATCTTTTGTTTGATATGCAAGTGATTCAAGTGTTGCACGAACAAAATGTTCCTTTGTAGTACCACGTGTTAGACCAAAAACAGCACCTCTTGCATCACTGTCCCAATATGGAGTACCTAATCCAACAAAAGCTGGCACCATATAGACCCCATCTGTTGAATCTACTTTTTTTGCTAACTCTTCTGTCTGGGGTGCACTTTCAATAACTTTAAGTCCATCGCGCAGCCACTGTACTGCTGAACCCGCTACAAAAATACTACCTTCTAACGCATATTCCACTTTACCGTCAACGCCCCAGGCTAATGTTGTTAGCAAACCATTGTCAGATTTCACACCTTCTTCGCCAGTGTTCATTAACATGAAACAGCCTGTACCATATGTGTTTTTCGCCATCCCTTTATCAAAACAGGCCTGCCCAAATAATGCTGCTTGCTGATCACCTGCAATCCCGGCAATCGGAACTTCATGTCCAAAGAAATGATAGTCAACTGTGTTGGCATAGACTTCAGAAGATTGTTTAACTTCCGGCAGCATACTTTTAGGTACATTTAGAATCTCGAGTAATTCATCATCCCATTTAAGATCATATATGTTGAACATTAAAGTTCTGGATGCATTCGAGTAATCGGTAATATGTGTTTTTCCACCAGAAAGTTTATGAACAATCCATGTATCCATTGTACCGAACAACAGATCACCATTTTCCGCCTTCTCCCTTGCACCTTCCACATTATCCAAAATCCATTTCACTTTTGTACCAGAGAAATAAGGGTCTAACAACAAACCTGTTTTTTCTCTGAACAATTCATTGTAATCCTTCGCACGTAATTCTTTACATATATCCTCTGTCTGTCGAGACTGCCAAACAATAGCTTTATAGATTGGCTTTCCAGTATTTTTGTCCCAAACAACCGTTGTTTCTCGTTGGTTTGTTATACCTATACCAGCAATTTGGCTAGGATCAACATCCGATTTTCGTAGTACTTCTGCAATACAAGCAAGAACGGAGGTCCATATTTCATTTGCATCATGCTCTACCCATCCTGGTTTTGGAAAGAACTGTTCAAACTCTTTTTGAGCTGTTTCCACAATTGCACCATCATGATCAAATAGAATTGCTCTTGAACTTGTCGTACCTTGATCTAACGATAAAATATACTCTTTTTTCATTTTAAATTCCTCCTTAGCTAATTTTCTTCTCTACATTGTCTGCAATTGTATTCCCTTTTTTCAGTTCTGCGCTAGTAGCTCCGAATAAAATCACAGCAATAACTGTACTTAAAATCCAAAATAATACTGAGTATTCGCCTAAAAATATTGCTCTATAGAATACTGCACCATAAACACCGCCAAGAATCGGTCCTACTATTGGAACCCAGCTATATTTCCAATCAGATCCGCCTTTTCCTGGTATAGGAAGTAGTGCATGGGCAATTCTTGGACCCAGGTCACGTGCTGGATTAATAGCATACCCAGTAGCTCCACCTAGTGACATACCAATCGCGACAATCAGTAAACCAACAATTAATGGGTTCAAACCTTCCGTAAATTCGTTGGCACCAATAAACATTAGTCCCATTAGTAGAATAAAAGTTCCAATTATCTCACTAACTAAATTGGAAAAGGGACTTCGTACAGCAGGGTCAGTTGAGAATACTGCTAATTTTGCGCCTTGATCCTTTGTTTCTTTCCAATGTGGTAAATAATTTAAAAAGACAACAACTGCTCCAATGAACGCTCCAACCATTTGAGCTGATATATACATTGGAACCTTAGACCAAGGAAACTCTCCTACAGCCGCAAATCCAAGTGTAACTGCAGGGTTTATGTGTGCTCCAGTAAAACTACCAACAGCATATACCCCCATTGTTACACCAAGACCCCAGCCAATAGTAATAACTACCCAACCTGCGTCTTCTGCTTTCGATTTCTTTAATACAACTCCACCAACTACTCCTCCCCCCAAGATTATAAGAATCATAGTACCAATTACTTCAGCTAAAAATTCCGGCAATTTAAACAACTCCCTTTTACTAAATTATTAAGCTAGAAAACGAGAAGTGGAATTCAGTAGATTAATAGATAGCACGAAAAAGACCCACACCGCAATTGCGTACTTTTTTCAAAGTACTGTTGCAGCGTGGGTCTCCATGTCTCCACCACGTTCTTAACTTGTTACATGTAATCTTACCTCAACATGTAACCGCTGTCAATAGTTTTTTTACATTAAAATTTAGAGTAATTTTGGTTATAGCCAAACCATCATATGCGGATCATTAACAAACTTTTTGACGTCTCGCTATCAAACTGTTTGTAACCTTTCGAAGCTTGATCAAGTGAAATTAATGTAGCGTTTACAGCCTTCGCAATTTGCGCGTTACCACTTAAAATTGCCTTCATTATACCCTATGGTAAAGCGTATGTGCTTTTGCAGAAACTAAACCAAGGTAAATTTTTAATGTTCCCTCTTTGGCATCCGAATCCTCGGAACCAGGATCACCTGTTACATATAGTCCTGGAATCCCTAGACGTCCTCCTGCCCTTGTTGCTTCCATAAAAGAGTTCAACACTATTACTCTGTCATTCGCTATAAGTGCCTCCTTATGTTTATATAATGACGTCCTTTTTGTTTGCCTTATCAATTTCCGTAAATTTAAGCACTTATAACATAATATTTTGATAATTTAACAAATAAATTTAAAAAGTCCATAGTTTAGTATTCGAAGTGGATACCGCAATTGCTCCTGCATCCAATGCTGCAGATACTTCTTCCTCTTTTTCCACAAGGCCACCTGCTATGACAGGGATATCGCTTTTTTGGCTAATGCTTGTAATAACACTTGTCATAAGTCCCGGCAGTACCTCAATGCAATCAGGCCTGAAACGATCAACTAACTTAAGATTATGATCTAGTGCCATACTATCTAGTAAAAACATACGCTGAATGGCTAGTAGCTTATGTTTTTTTGCAAGTTTAATAATGTTTCCCCTGGTTGATAATACTCCGTCTGGCTTTATATCACGTAACAAATACTCCATTCCATATTCATCTGCTTTTAAGCCTTGAATTAAATCAAAGTGTATGAGCACTTTTTTATTTGAGCGCTTCGAATAATCCACTAAGCTTTTTAATTGGGATAGTCGAGTTTCCAATAATACAATAAAATTATGGTTTGATTCCAACGCCTTATCAAAATCCTTCATATTTCGAATCGCTGGTAAGACACCTGTAGGAATTTCCATTTTATACACCACCATCGGCATTATTCTTTTTCCAACTGCTTACCCATCTCTTCTTTCGTATAAATAAGCTGCATCGGATTGCCACCGACAAATACGCCCGGTGGAACATCCTTATTCACGAGTGTTCCTGCTGATACCACTGCTCCGTCACCAATTGTTGTGCCCGGAAGAATAGTAGCGTTCGCGCCTATTAACACTTCATCACCAATGATAACTTCACCAA
The DNA here is from genome assembly GCF_017873675.1 of Virgibacillus litoralis. Lineage (GTDB taxonomy): Bacteria > Bacillota > Bacilli > Bacillales > Amphibacillaceae > Lentibacillus > Lentibacillus litoralis. The sequence continues at coordinate 93,682 of NZ_JAGGKK010000003.1, forward strand.
TTCGGTACTCTTTTATCAAATACTCATGCGCTAAAATAGTCGTATTGTATCCGATTATACTATTTGCTCCGACGGTTATTTTTTCCGGAAACATAACGTCAGGCATTACCATTAATGCAAATGCTGTTTTTTTTCCTACCTTCATTCGTAAAAACGTGCGATATAGCCAATTTTTCATACCTAAAAACGGGGTATACCGACCAAGCTGAATGACAATAAAATTTTTTGCCACCTTCCAGAATGACACTGTTTTATATATTTGCCATAGCGAGTTGGCATGGGTAACTGGGTATCGATTGGTTTTACGCATAACTTACACTCCCAAAATTTTAAGAAGATCCTGCATATCATCTAGCATATATGTTGGCTTATACTCGGATAACTTCTCCTTACCCTTCAATGACCAGGCAACGCCAGCCGTTTGCACACCAGCATTTTTGCCTGCATCAATGTCATGATGATTATCCCCGACCATAAGTGTTGAATCGGCCGATGCTCCTAATTCCTGCATTGCTTTCAGGACCGGCTCTGGATGAGGTTTTGCATGGACAACATCATCTAAAGTAATAATAGTTTCAAAGTAATTAGACAAACCTGTAACTTTTAATCCCATTTCTACTGTTCGATTCATTTTCGTTGTAACGATTCCAAGCTTAAAATTTTTCTTTTGTAATTGGTCAATCGTTTTGATGACATTTGGAAAAGCTGTTACATAGTTATTATGGTGGTACAAATTATGCTCCCGGTATGTTTCAACCATTTTCTCAACCTGATCAGGATCAACCTGATGGAATGTATCCCTTAATGGTGGTCCGATAAATTCGATTGCTTCTCTACGGGAAAGCTCTCTTCCATATTGTTCAAATGTATGCATGAACGATGCAATAATTAATTCATTCGTGTCTATTAAGGTGCCATCAAGATCAAAGAGTATTGTATGAATGTTCATGAGATGTGTCCTTTCTTTTCTGGTTATCAATGCGCCGCCAAAAAAATGCTACCGTCATTGTTAATAGTATTGCCGTTACCAAGCGAATTAAAAGTAACGGCAAGACAGGAATACCAAGCGGAATAAATATTAACGTATCCTCCACTACCGCGTGACAGGAAACAAGAAAGATTAACGCCAAATACATATCACGCCTCGATACGCCATCTTCTTCCACTGCCTGAATCATCAGCCCGGCACCATAGGCAAGGCCGATTGTCAGTCCAGCAACAAGCGTCATGGATGTATTCTTTTCCATACCAAGCATCCTGGTGAATGGAGCAAATTTATCTGAAAAAATAGTTAGCCAGCCTTTTTCACGCAAATACTGCATAACTACCATGAGCGGAATAACGATTAGTGCCAGCTGTACGACTGCTACAACAGCGGTTTGAAATCCCTGCAGCAAAATTTCATTCCAGCCATTAAGTTCGACACCTGATGCAGAAATAAGACCATATTGCGCTTGTTCAGCCCCACCATTCCAAAGTAGATTAATCGTAACTGCCGAAATAAGCGCTAATGACACCCGAATTCCTGAAATAAACCACCAGCTAACGCCTACCCTGGCAGCCACAGTCGATTCGATAAATAAGTTATGGGAAAAAGACAGCATTACAGCTAATATAAAGACTTCTTTTACTGTAAAATCAAACGATACAATGGCAGCAATTCCAGCGTATAAATTCAGTGAATTCCCTAATACCAATGGCACTGCTGCCTCTCCACTTAATCCAAGTAAACCCATAATAGGGCTAATCTGGTCAATAATCCATGGCAGTACCGGTGTATGTTGTAATATGGTCACAATCAAAGTAATTGGAAAAATGACTTTTCCTAATGTCCATGTGACTTGAAGTCCTTGTTGTAAACCACGCTTAAAAATCCCTGCCAATCGTTCATCCCTCTTTTCAGTTACTTCTTCTTATTGGTTACTTTTTTGCCATCATAATGCTTATTAGCAAGCCCTGTTCTACGGCGATAAACAATTACCGCTAATCCGATCAGAATAATTGCAATCGAGATAAGCTGTGCCACACGGAAAGGACCGAAATATAGACTGTCAGTACGCATACCTTCAATGAAGAAACGGCCAACAGAATATGCCATTAGATAGCTTATAAATACTTCTCCACGTAATGGGTTTTTACGACGTAGTATAAGTAGGAAAATGAGTACAACTATATTCCAAAATGACTCATATAAAAATGTTGGATGGTACATTACGCCATCAATACACATTTGATTCATAATAAAATCAGGTAAATATTGATGAAAACTATTATATGTAGCTTCTGAGATTGCACCTCCATGTGCCTCCTGATTCATAAAGTTTCCCCAACGGCCTATAGCCTGTCCAAGTATTAAACTTGGTGCAGCAATATCAGTCAACTGCCAGAATGAAACTTTTTTAACACGAGCGTAAACAATTGTCGTTAGCACAGCGCCGATTAAAGCACCGTGAATTGCTATTCCGCCCTCCCAGATTGCAAAAATGTCCCACCAAGGTCCACCTGTATAACGTTCCCATTCAAAAATTACATAGTAAATACGAGCAAATATAATCGAAATAGGGATAGCAAACACAATTAAATCGACCATTAAATCTTTCTGTAAACCTAGTCGATCTGATTCCTTAGTGGCCAGGTACAACCCTATAAATGCTCCCGCTGCAATAATTAACCCATACCAATAAATCGTTAATGGACCAATATCCAGAAAAACACGGTCCAATGCTGGTGCACTACAACTCAATCCAATCACTCCTATTCATCTGTTTCATCTTTATCCTGATCAATCATCGTTGTAAGACGATCAGAGAATTCCTCGGCTGCATTAACACCCATTCGCTTTAGCCGGAAGTTCATCGCTGCAACTTCAATAATTACAGCTAGATTTCGCCCTGGACGAACAGGAATTGTTGCTTTTGGAAGATGAACATCCATTATTTTCATCGTTTCTTCATCTAAACCTAAACGATCATACTGTTTCTGCTGATCCCATAATTCCAAATTAATAATCAGTGATATTTTTTTAAAACTTCGTACGGAACCTGCACCAAATAGAGTCATGACATTGATAATACCAAGTCCACGAATTTCTAATAAATGCTCAATTAATGGTGGTGGATTACCAATTAGACTATCATAGTCCTCTTGACGAATTTCCACACTGTCATCAGCAACAAGACGATGCCCGCGTTTAACTAACTCAAGCGCTGTCTCACTTTTACCAACACCACTTTGGCCCGTTATCAACACACCCACACCATAAATATCGACTAATACGCCGTGAATTGCAGTGAATGGGGCAAACTTTGCTTCCAAATAGTTGGTAAGTCTGCTTATGACTCGTGTTGTTTTGCGCGGGGAGTGTAAAATTGGTACTCCGGATTCGTTCGCAGCTTCAAGTAAGACCTCTGGAATATCCATTCCACGAGATACGACAATACCCGGTGTTATATCCGTGCATAATTGTTCCGCACGACTCCTTTTGTTTTCATCAGTTAAATCAAGAAAGTATGCCATTTCCGTTTTACCTACTAGCTGCAACCGTTCCTTAGGATAATACTTAAAATAACCTGTCATCTCAATTCCTGGACGGGAAATATCGCTCGTAGTAATTTCTCTATGTATGCCATCCTCCCCAGCAACCAAGGTCAGATTAAAATTTTCCAGCAAATCTTTCGTACGGACTTTTACCATCTATATAAACCTCCAATAATATGCACAATTACTGATTTTCATTGTAGCATATTTTTGCTTGTTGAAGTATCTGGGAAGTTTGATAAACGCAGTTTTCTTAGAAAAATTGGCATTCGCCAAGCCTAATGGTGAGTGCCTTAGTTGTACTTATGCAGTTAGAAAGGATTTATACTTTCTTATCTGCTAACATAAAAAATCGCAGGATAACACCTGCGATTTCAAGGTTTATTTCATTGTATCCTTCACTAACCTGTTTAATAGTAAATTCAATATCGAAATAATTACAGCAGCAATAATTGCTGTTCCAAAGCCTGTGATAACAAATGAAGCATCCATTATGGCTTGGGTAATCATTAACGTTATAGCGTTTATCACGAACAGAAATAAACCAAGTGTTAGGAAAGTAATCGGTAGAGTCAATACTACTAAAATTGGTTTGACGATCATATTTAAAATTGCCAAAATAACACTTGCCAAAACAGCTGTGCCGAAGCCTTCCAGCTGAAATCCTTCAAATAGCTGTGCTACTGCAATTAACGCAACTGCATTTAATAATATGGATAAAAACCAGCGAAGCAGCATTAACGCACCTCCCCTTCTTTCGGAATAACAATCATTCCTATTAAGTAAATGAATATTGCCGCCGCACCTACAAATACACCTGCAACGAATAATAGGCGGACAATTGTTGAGTCAATATTAAAGTATTCGGCAAGTCCACCACAAATTCCTCCAATCATAACATCAGATTCTGAACGATATAACTTCTTACTCATTATGGATCCTCCTTTATTAGTGGTTATTCATATTTCCAAATATAAAAATGTTCTTTCCCTAAACGCTTTTTCGCTTCCTCTTTAAGGTCATCATCCAATTCTGGATTTTCCTTGAATTTGCTTAAAATCCCACTTGCCTGAGACTCATGAGCTAAAATCGCATCCATCTTCTGGTCAAAAAATGGGGTAACATCATTCTTGATATCTGGCTCTCCCAGCTCCTCAACATAATTATTTGTGATAGGCTGCACCCACACTGTTGGTCGATTCTCAGGCGCCATCAACTTAACAGCTTCAACAGCTGCAGCCCCAAGTGCATCATGGTCAGGATGTACTGCACGTTCTGGATAGTGCGTGATCACTAAGCTCGGATTAATCTCTTCTAAAATACCCTTTAAATGATCTGCAACCTCGTGTCTATCTTCAAACTCAAGTGTTTTATCACGATAACCTAACATTTGTAAGTCAATATCAAGCCTCTCACAAGCATTATTTAACTCTTCTTTTCGAATTTCCGGTAATGTTTCCCGATTTGCAAAAGTTGGTGAACCCATGTTTCTTCCCATTTCACCAAGAGTTCCACATAAATATGTTACTGGAACACCTTGCTCACGATATTTCGTGATCGTCCCAGCCGCACCAAATGACTCATCATCAGGATGCGGATAAATTACAACAACATGTTTTTCCATATTAAAATCACCTAGCCCTTAAATTAATAGCGAAATGGAGTTTCACTGATTTGTAGTGATACCATTAACCGACCTTCACGATCATGTCCTGCAAGTAAAAGCTGATTATCACCATGAATTGTCCAATCTGTTAAACCTTCCGCATAAATCCAGCCTATCTCCATTTTTAATCCCACACGGTATGTCTTTCCATTTCCAACGATTTTCGCTTGAGAAAACTTAACTTTCGCATTACGTATATACGCACCGACATTATAAGCCTTATCATCAAAATGGCTGGCATAAGCGCCATTAGTTGTTTCTAAATGAACATATACATCTTTATTCGAATAATTTTCTAATAAATCTTGCATTTTTTGAATCTGAATTGGTTTCATCAAAATGTTTCCTCCCTAGCACCTTCTCATTTAACCTTACCTAAACGACAGGAATGCGTCAAAAATTTTGACCATAAACTTGTCTTATTATAGGAAGGGAGGCATTTTTACTTACGTGTAAATTGTTGTCCTTGTTCTGTTTATATTTCGTCTCTTTTGATGTTATTCTCAACTCTCTACTTGTATTCATACTCGCTCCTACATTTAGAAAACTGGTTTATCGCCAGACTAGTGATGAAACCTCTTAGTTGCATTATACGGTTAGAATATATATATGCTGTCTGGTTAGAATACTTGGCATATCGTCAAGCCCTAATATAGATAAGCCTTAGTTGCACTTATGCAGTAAGAAAGGATTTATGCTTTCTTACTGCCAAAAAAAGATAGCCAGCCTGTTTTCAGTCTAGCTATCCTCCAGTTTTTAATTCGACCCAACTTTTTCAAGCTTCTCGACATCTGCTTCCATGCGTTTTCGATCGCGTTCTAACACTGGCTTCAAATATCGTCCAGTATATGATTGCTCGGTATCGGCAATTTCTTCAGGTGTTCCGGTTGCAATAATCTCTCCGCCACGATCGCCACCTTCTGGTCCGAGGTCGATTATGTGATCAGCCGTCTTCACCACATCCATATTATGTTCGATAATCAAGACAGAGTCACCATTATCGACTATTCGTTGCAGTACACTTAACAATCGTTTGATATCATCAACATGCAAACCAGTCGTCGGTTCATCCAGAATGTAAAATGACTTGCCATCTGAACGTTTGTGGAGTTCACTCGCCAATTTAACCCGTTGTGCTTCACCACCGGATAACGTTGTTGCAGGCTGCCCCAGCTTAATATATCCAAGTCCTACATCATAAATTGTTTGGAGTTTCCTTTTTATTTTCGGGATATTTGCGAAAAAGTCCAATGCTTCTTCAATAGTCATCTCAAGCACTTCTGAAATGTTTTTTCCCTTATATTTCACTTCCAATGTCTCCCGATTATACCGCTTCCCATGACATACTTCACAAGGTACATATACGTCCGGCAGAAAATGCATTTCAATTTTTATAATGCCATCACCACGGCATGCCTCACAGCGACCACCTTTCACATTAAAACTGAAGCGCCCTTTTTTATAGCCACGAACCTTAGCCTCATTTGTTTGAGCAAAGACATCACGGACATTATCAAATACACCTGTATATGTTGCCGGATTCGAACGTGGCGTCCGTCCAATCGGTGCTTGATTAATGTCGATAATCTTTTCAACATGTTTAATGCCGTTGATTTTCTTATGGTTTCCAGGTTTAAGTTTCGCACGGTTAAGCTGTTTTGCTAACGATTTGTATAAAATATCATTTACCAGCGTACTTTTACCAGACCCAGAAACCCCTGTCACAACAGTCAATAGTCCGATTGGGATTTTAGCAGTAACATTTTTCAAGTTATTCTCTTCCGCACCTACTATTTCGATATTGCGTTTTGAACGCTTGCGTCGCTTTGATGGCAATGGAACATACTTATCACCTGCCAAATACTTTCCAGTCAATGATTTTTTATTTTTCATTACCTTGTCAGGTGTACCGCTCGCAACTATCTCACCACCATGTTCTCCAGCGCCAGGACCAATATCAATCAGATAATCGGCAGCAAGCATCGTATCCTCATCATGTTCCACCACAATCAGCGTATTATCTAAATCACGCATTTGCTTTAATGTGTTAATTAACCGATCATTATCACGCTGATGAAGCCCAATTGATGGTTCATCCAACACATATAGGACCCCTGTAAGTGCAGAACCGATTTGAGTAGCTAATCGAATTCGCTGCGCCTCGCCTCCAGACAATGATCCGGCTGAACGAGACATCGTTAAATAATCCAGACCAACATTATTTAAAAAGTCCAATCGATCACTTATTTCCTTCAATATCATACGAGCAATTTTTTCTTCCTTTTCAGTTAGGTCAAGATTCTGGAAAAAGTCCTTAGCTTCCATGATAGAGTAGTCGGTCACTTGGCTGATATGCCTGTTATTAACCATTACGGCAAGAGCACCCTCTTTTAGTCGATATCCATCACAAGTTGGGCAGTTCGTCTGAGCCATATATTTTTCCAATGTTTCACGGATAAAATCAGACGATGTTTCCCGGTATCGGCGTGCTATATTTTTCAAGACGCCTTCAAACAGGATATTATTATCACGTATGTTTCCAAAGTCATTTTCATAATAAAAATGGATTTTCTCTTTGCCGCTTCCGTGAAGTATTTTATCCATTTGACTAGATGGAATTTTTTTAACCGGTGTATCCATATCGATACCATAATGATTGCAAACACTCTTTAGTAATTGCGGATAGTATCGGGAACTAATAGGTTCCCATGCTGCAATCGCATGTTGGTTTAATGTCTTATCCCAGTCCGGAATAACTAGTTCCAGATCAACCTCCAAATTGGTCCCTAATCCATCACATGTCGGGCAGGCTCCAAATGGGCTATTAAATGAAAATAGTCGAGGTTCCAATTCACCAATGGAAAAGCCACAAATTGGACATGCATGATTTTCATTGAACAACAATTCTTCTTCACCAATGACATCGACAATAATTTTCCCTTCACCTAACCCAAGAGCTGTTTCGATGGAATCACTCAGTCTTCCGGCAACACCATCCTTTACAACGATTCGGTCAATTACCACTTCAATTGAATGCTTTTTATTTTTTTCCAGTTGAATATCATCGGTAACTTCACGCATTTCATTGTCAACGCGAATCCGAACATAGCCTTCTTGCTTCAGCTTTTCAATTACCTTGACATGCTCACCCTTGCGTCCAGAAACAACAGGGGCCAATATTTGCATTTTTGTACGTTCAGGGTATTCTAAAAGTCGGTCAACCATTTGCTGAACGGTTTGTGAGCTGATTTCAATACCATGTTTTGGACATATTGGCCGTCCTACACGGGCATAAAGTAATCGTAAATAATCGTATATTTCTGTAACGGTACCAACTGTTGAACGGGGATTCTTGCTGGTAGTTTTCTGATCAATTGATATCGCTGGTGATAACCCCTCAATTGAATCCACATCCGGTTTATCCATCTGACCTAAAAATTGGCGTGCATATGCAGAGAGTGATTCTACATAACGTCGTTGTCCCTCTGCGTAGATCGTATCAAAGGCAAGCGATGACTTACCTGAACCAGATAAACCTGTTAGGACCACAAGTTTATTTTTAGGGATGGTTATATCTACATTTTTTAAATTATGTGCACGCGCACCTTGTACTTTTATCGATTTACTTGGCATGAACAGGTCATCCTTCCGCTTTAAGTTCAAGTATTATATCACGTAATTCAGCAGCTTTCTCAAAATCAAGTGCTTTTGCTGCTTCCTTCATTTCTTTATCCATATTTTCGATAACTTTAGATCTCTCTGTTTTAGATAATTTTGCAATACTCTTCGTTTTCTCTGTATAACTTTCCTCTTCCTCAGATGCAACAGTTGCCTTGATAACATCACGTACATCTTTCCGTATTGTTGTCGGCCTAATATTGTACTTTTCATTGTAAGCTATTTGTTTTTCACGACGTCGGTTTGTCTCATCAATGGCTAACTGCATCGAATTTGTTATACGATCGGCATACATAATAACTTGACCATTTTCATTCCTCGCTGCACGACCCATCGTCTGGATTAGTGATCGTTCAGAACGCAGAAATCCTTCTTTATCCGCATCCAGAATAGTTACCAATGAAACCTCAGGTATATCTAAGCCTTCACGTAATAAATTAATACCTACAAGAACATCATATTTACCAACACGCAAATCACGAATAACTTCAATTCGCTCTAGCGTTTTTATTTCTGAGTGCAAATAAGCGACTTTAATTCCAATTTCCTTCAAGTAGTCCGTTAAGTCTTCTGACATTTTCTTCGTGAGTGTCGTCACCAGAACACGTTCATTTCGCTCAGATCGCTTATTAATCTCCTCAATCAAGTTATCGATTTGACCCTCAATTGGTCTCACATCAATTTCTGGATCTAATAAACCGGTCGGACGAATAATCTGCTCGGTCACTTTTGGTGAATGATCTAACTCATATGGTCCCGGTGTTGCCGAAACATAAATTAGCTGATTTGTCGCCTTCTCAAATTCATCAAACATCAATGGACGGTTATCTAACGCTGACGGCAGGCGGAATCCATGATCAACTAACACCTGTTTACGAGCTCTATCACCTTTGTACATTCCACGAACCTGGGGCAGCGTAGCATGTGATTCATCAACTATAGCTAAAAAATCGTCCGGAAAGAAATCTAGTAATGTGTAGGGTGTTGCCCCTTCTTCACGAAATGTTAAATGCCGTGAGTAGTTCTCAATCCCTGAGCAGAATCCCATTTCATGCATCATTTCCACATCGTAATTTGTACGTTGTTCCAACCGTTGCGCTTCCAGTAATTTATTTTCCGCACGGAGTTGCTTTAAACGTTCTTCAAGTTCTGATTCTATATTAACAATTGCCTTTTTTAGTTTCTCTTCACGTGTAACGAAGTGAGAAGCTGGAAATATTGCCACATGTTCGCGGTCACCAACGATTTCACCAGTTAACGCATCTACTTCACGGATTCGGTCAATTTCATCACCGAAAAATTCAATCCGAATACAATGTTCTTCTTTAGAGGCAGGAATTACTTCGACAGAATCACCACGAACACGGAAAGTTCCACGTTGGAAATTAATGTCATTTCGCGCATACTGTATATCAACCAAGTCACGCAACAGCTGATCCCGGTCTTTTTCCATTCCCATTCTTAATGAAAGGACCTGACTTTCGTAATCTTCAGGGGAACCTAGGCCATAAATACAGGAAACACTCGAAACAATCAAAACATCACGTCGTTCAAACAATGCTGATGTTGCTGAGTGGCGCAGTTTATCAATCTCATCGTTAATACTTGCGTCCTTTTCAATAAAAGTATCAGTTGATGGTACATATGCTTCAGGCTGATAATAATCATAATAGCTTACAAAATATTCAACTGCATTATTTGGAAAGTATTCCTTGAATTCGCTATATAATTGACCTGCCAATGTTTTGTTATGTGCGATCACAAGCGTTGGACGGTTAATTTCCTCAACTACATTTGATACCGTAAACGTTTTCCCGGTACCCGTTGCTCCAAGTAACGTCTGATGGCGCTGCCCGGATTTCACCTTTTCTACTATTTCTTTAATAGCTTGTGGCTGATCGCCACTTGGTTCATATTGTGCAACAAGATCAAATTGATTTTCCACAAAGCAAACCTCCGTTCATCACTCTGCTTACTAGTTTACCATATTTATTATCTAATTTTAACATATAAGCGAACAAATATTCGATTATTATGCTTCTCCCTGTCTACTGTTACATTTTACCCGTTTTAATTAACGGAAAATCATTCACAAAGGTTTCACACGTATATATTGTTTAGCTTAGTTGAATGCCTTATAATCGGGGTAACATAGCTCTAGAGAGGATTTTATTCATGAAAAAAATGATGACATTACTATTCATCATAATAGTTCTGGCAGCATGTGGTCAAAGTGAAGACACTGAAAATGGGACAACTGATAATGCTGTTAAGGCGATTGAAGCTAATTTGGAAGTCCCTGAAAAAGGTGATAAAAATCAGGATATAACCTTTTCTGTAACAGTTACACAGGACAGCAAACCAGTTGAGGATGCAAGTGAAGTGGAGTTTGAAATATGGAAAGATGGATTAAAAGATGATAGCGAAATGATCAAGGCAAAACATACTGGCGACGGCAAATATACTATAGAAAAATCATTTAAAGAAGATGGTCTATATCATGTTCAGTCACACGTTACCGCCCGTACCATGCATACGATGCCTAAAAAGGAAATAACCATTGGCGATCCAAAAGCTAGTACCACAACAAGTGAAAACCAGAAAGAAGATGACCAAAACCATACACACTTATCTATAGACTTACAACAGCCCGATACAATTAAAGCGACTGAGGAAGCTGAGTTTACAGTCAAGGTGCTAAAAGAAGAGGAATTACTAGAAAAGGCTTCCGTAACGTTGGAAATTTGGCAAGAAAATAAAGAGAACCATGAATGGAACGATATGAGCGAGACTTCTTCTGGCACGTATCAATCTACTGCAACCTTTAACGACAGCGGGATATATAATGTTAATGTTCATGTTAAAAAAGAGGATATCCATGACCATAAAGAGTTCACTGCAGATGTAAAATAAAACAGAAAACTATCATTAGAAAACTTGGCTTATCGCCAAGTTTTAATATAGATAAGACTTAGTTGCGCTTATGCAGTAACTTTCTTACCTGCCCAAAAAAACATTTGCTGAAATTGCTAATGTTTTTTTTGTATTATTTCCTCTATTAACAGCGACAGTGGCCTTTCGTCTAAGTTCCGGTGATATGCATCAATCTTCTGCCTGTAAATACGCTGTCTTCTCTCATCACAAAAAAATTCAAGGATTTGCTGTTCCAATAAATTATTTTCTAAATCAACAGTAGATACCACACCTATTTGATTCAGCTGATTAACGTTGATTTTCTCCTGTCCAGGTAATGGGTCATAAACAAATATTGGCTTTCGCTTCATTAAGCATTCACTGACTGTCACCCCACCAGGCTTTGTTAAAACCGCATCCACTTTATTATATAATATATTCATTTCTTCTTTACTTGTTATATATGGTAGCGGAGTAACGGTTGGTTTGTCTTTCCGTAATAATTGTTCATAAAGTGCTTCATTTTTTCCGCATAACACATAGTAATGAATCTTGTCCGAATGGGAATAGTTAAGCAATTTCTTTATAGCACCAACCCCTAGACTTCCACCGGTAACTAATACTGATATTCCTTCATCTTTCGTTTGTTGTTCTTGCCCCGAGTGAAATACCTGATGAATTGGAATTCCTGTGATGAAAATTCGTCTTTCTGCAACACCTTTTTCTAACAAGTATTCCTTTACAGAAACTGTTGGAACCATGTGATAATCAATTCCATCGATTCCCCATATTCGATTTATAAAAAAATCCGTGTACACGTTTACCGTAATAGATTGCAATTTATTCTTCTTTTTTAAGACTGCGGCAATATTCGATGGAAGTGCATGTGTACAGAATAGAACGCTAGGATTTTGTTGATTGGTTAGTCGTTTTAAAAAATAAGTAAACATTGTTTCATACAGGTATTGCCGGTTATGTGGTGATGTTTTCTTATACGCTGCTTGTTTATACAGCCAGTCATATACATCTGGAAACTTTCTAATCCATGCTAAATATGTAGACGAAACGACTTTCTCAACTCCTCCATAGCTATACGATAAAATATCTACTTTATCACAAACGATTTCCTTATGAGTCGTATGAATCTCATTTATTAATGCATCTGCCACATGATGGTGCCCTGTAGGGATTTGCATAAAGGGTAGAAATAAAGCCTTTTTCTGATCCATTTTTCATTGCCTCCATTTGGCTTCAATTACCAATGATAGAGTCGCTGTCAGCATGATATACTTTTATTCGTGAGAGAAAGGAGTAATCGCGATGACATATCTATTCATTACTACTATTATTATATTTTTCATTTGCTTTCTGCTTTTTAAAGCCTATAAAAACACCCAAGATATTAAAATAAATAAAATTAACGTAGCTTCCGAATCAGGCATAATCAATGACTCTACATTATCGATTCTTCATCTATCCGACTTACATCTCGAAAACATCTCGTTAAGCCCCATGCAACTGGAACGAAAGCTAGAGAATGAATCTGTTGATCTCATTGCATTAACCGGTGATTTCCTAGACCGCAAGCGTTCTATACCGAAATTACTTCCGTATCTGAGAGTGTTAAATCGCCTTGAACCCACACATGGCACCTATGCGGTATTTGGAAATCATGATTACGTGCTAAAAGGTGACGACTTGAATGAACTAAAAACATTGCTTGAGGATAATAATGTTCACGTATTACAGAATGAAAGTGCGACTATTTCAGTAAACGGAGAAGCAATAAATATAATTGGGATTGATGACTATAGTACAAACCGAAGCAACTTATCCCTTGCATATAAGCATATCGAACAAGGCAAAAATATTGTGTTAACACACGATCCTACTATTGTACTTGATATGCATGAATATTCGTTTGACTATTTAATGGCCGGGCATTTTCATGGTGGACAAATTTGTTACCCTAAGGCATATCACCTTGCAAAAATGGGAAAACTAGCGCGTAAAAATGTTATAAAAGGGTTGCATTCGCATAACAGCACACCATTTTATATAAGTGAAGGTCTTGGTCAAACAGGACTCAATATCCGTATTGGCAGCAGACCCGAAATAACATTTCATGATGTAGCTGTTGGAGTAAAAGCTAGTTAATTTATTTCACATTATACTTTTCATGCAATGTCTCTTTCGACATAAATAAATATGCAGGTAATGCGTGGTATGATGTTTTTGCTATGTGGTTTATAGGAAGAAATGTCACCTTCTTATACAGACGATAATAAGGATTTCTTATAGGAACTTTTTCAAAGCCAAGTCGATTTGCACCTCGATACAATGTCGTAATTCCTATTATTCCTTTTATCTCATTATTTTTGTCATGAGATAAAACATAACGGGAAAGGATGGGTAACGCATCTTTAATCATGTGGTAAAAAAGAACTGCTCGCTTTATATCACTTCTGATTGGCAATAGATCGCTTAACATCCTTACATTATGCAAATGTATCTTCAATAGCAGATCATTTTTATAAATAATTGTTCCATCCTTAAGTATAACCGTCGCCCCTTTGTATCTCGTAAGTCTGACCCGAAATAAGGTATTGCGCTTGTCGTTATCAGGTACGTAATGAAGTCTTGAAACATTATAATAAATAGGGTCAATCGCATTCCATACACCCAATATATAGCTCTTCATCTTATTTCCCCTTCTTTTTTATCTAGTTTGCTTAAGTAAAAGCAATATTATAGAAGGAATTTTAATCCAATGAAGAAGACTCCTACTCAACTGAGCAGGAGCCTTTGCATAACCAATATTTGTTAACTATTATTCAGTAACTTCAATTTTTCCTAGTGCTCCTTTTGTAACATGATCAAACGCGTGTGTTACGAAAGGATAAATACCTGCTTCCTTAACTGTGAATTCAACAACCATAGAGCCAGAAACCGGAACCATTGCTGTTTGTAAGCCATTAAGTACATTTCTAGGATCGCCATCAATATAAACCGTTTCAAGCTGAGAACCAATTACATGAAAGCTAGAAACTTCGTTTGGCCCAGCATCAAGGAAATTGATACGTATTTTATCGCCAACTTTTGCTTGAATCATTTCCCCTTTTACGGCTTGTGTGCTTCCGTTAAATAAAACATATTCAGGCTCACCATCTAACATGTCACTGTAATTACCATCTTTATAAAACTCACTTTGAACAACTGTAATTTCTTTGTCAATTTCATTATCTGTTGGATAACCATCTTTTGGCTCAACAATCATTGTTCCGTACATTCCATTTGCGATATGCTGTAAAACGGGCTCTGTTGCACAATGGTACATGTAAACACCTGGAGAACCCACTTCATAAGTAAATGTTCCTGATTCATCTGGTTTCACGTCTGTGAAGTCTTTATTTGGAGCAGCATATACAGAATGAAAGTCAACTGAATGATCTACTTTAGGGTCCATGTTTTTGAGTGTGAATGTAAGTTTGTCGCCTTCCTGAACACGAATTACTGGTCCAGGAACAGTTCCGTTGAATGTCCAAGCTTTATACATTTTTCCTTTATCAAGCTCAATATCGGTAATCTGAGACGTCATTTCAATATTTACTTCATGTTCACCAACACGCTCTACGTTAATTGGTACTGGGGCTTGGTCAATACCTTCATGTGGTCCGATGTTTTCAATTTCTGGTGTTTTTGCCTTTTGTTTAG
Organism: Virgibacillus litoralis; assembly: GCF_017873675.1. Lineage (GTDB taxonomy): Bacteria > Bacillota > Bacilli > Bacillales > Amphibacillaceae > Lentibacillus > Lentibacillus litoralis. The sequence continues at coordinate 109,190 of NZ_JAGGKK010000003.1, forward strand.
CTGCAGCTTGAACAGTTATGTCTTCTTGTTGTTCCACATTTGATTCATCATTTTTCACTAGATCTGACCCACATGCGGTAATTAATAAGGATAAAACCAGTACAATAACAATTGCTCCAAACTTTTTCAAAAACATTCAAAACACCCCTCTGTTTTAGTATATGGAGTGACTATTCACTTTTCATTCTGTGACTATCTCTCCCTTACAATTTAAGTTTACGATAGACCTAAAGCCCTACATGTGATTCAAATCACTAATCCTTGTGAATTTGTGAACAATCTATGTCAATAGTAAATATAGTGTAAATCCTTTGTGTGAAAGTGTTAATAATAATTATTGCAAGCTTAATTTGTGCGTAAATGAGCATTGATGGAAACGCGTATAAAAATATAAAGGCTATTGTCTACAAAATTGTTGTTTCTAACAAAAAAGCATTAATCGCGACAATCAACAGGGTCTTTTACGTCCTACGAATACCCACTTCAATTAATTTAAACAGCTTTTGCGTCCTCATAACCGTCGCAAATTAAAGAGCAACAAAATCCATGAAGAGAGCCAAATAAAAAAATACCCCGACAGGTCTATTATTTATAGTTCATCCAAGATATTTCCCTAGTTATGTGCCTTCCGAATGATCGGTAAACACATTTTGAAGCATGTACAAAACAATGCTCACTGTAATAATTAAAAATCCCCACCCAAGCACTTTTTGCTCGACCTCCAAATAGTTGTTACATAAGCGAACAGGAGCGTCTATATACAGCCATGCCATTAAACCAGACATTGGGATGAAAGTAAAAATAATAAAACTTCTGCCAAGAGAATTAAGCTTTTTCCAGCTATCCTGAAGCGGAATTCCAACTAAAAATGGTAGACTGACAAATTTGAATAGCTCAATATTCCACATATTCAGTGCTTCGTCCAATGTACGCGGGATCATCCAATAGGTTATAAGAAATACAACCAATATAATTCCCGGAACACCATTACTGTTCCACTTAGAAAAAAAGCCTGGAAACTTGCACTGAAAATAGCCGGATATCAACAAACCAGATATAATCAATAACGGAATTTGTACAAGCATATGGACTACCATTACGGATTCCATCAAATTACGTATAGGCGGAATGATCAATAATACGAACAATAGAAACCCATACTTTGTCTGTAACATCAGATCATCCCCCCTCCTACAAGTCACGCCAATTTTTTATCTTTAAAATCTTCTTTTGCGCCCACTTTATTTCGCTTATTAATATAACGAACAAAGTGAATTACAAATACGGTAACAGATAGAACTGCAAACACACCCGCAACTGCTCCAAATACAGCAGGAGCCATCCACTCAGGAATGTGCGTTGCCCATCTTCTTGGTGTACTTAATGCCCCAGATACAAGGAATGATCCACTTAACCCAACAATAGATAGGGTAAAGGCAATAAACGCAATTTTATCCAACATATTTGTCTTCATGTTACTATCTTCCTTTGCAAGAAAATACATAAATCCAAAAATCATTGCACATGCTCCGAGTGCCATATACATGTGAAAATGTCCCGGAACCCATTTTGTGTTATGCATAACATGGTTAACAACGATGGTAGCATCAACGATTGCAGGTACAACTCCGACTATCCAGCCAAACATAGACATGTAAATTAAACCTGAAGCTATATCCCATTTAATACCTGATTTGTATACAATCATTAATGCACCATAAGCTGTTACAACAAGTACTGGCAGCCCATTTGCATACGATAGAATCTGTCCCATAATTAACATCCAATTAGGCATTACCGAGTCCATCAACAAGTGGTGTGTATATATTATTAACGTGAATACCGTTGACATTGTCCATGCAATCAAAAATGCTTTACTAGATTTCCAAGGACGATTTGTATATCGTGGCAGTATTTCATATACCGCTATTACACCCATGTAAATAATGGAGTTAGCAAAAATATGTCCGAATGCATATGTCAGGTTTTTCGCCAATAATGGATCAAATGTAATCGAAGGATTAATCACATTGATTATATTCATAATTAGTACGGTTGCACCTGCTGTTAGTGCTGTTATGTTAACGATTGTTACCATTGTACTTGCCACAACAGCACCTGATGGAGCATCTTTCTCTGACTTTTTACCAGAGATAACATCCCATCCCAAACCTTTTGCTAGGCTTCCGTATTTTTTTATAATAGCTCTACCAGAATCCAAATAAAATAATAAGAAACCAATTCCCAATATAAGCATACCGAACAAGTAAAGCAATGCTCCGACAGTCCCCCAGGCACTTGCAGAAAGCGCTGGCAATGGGTATAGGAATGTCCATGAGCTAGCATACTTAAATGAAAATACTCCAATGATAACCATAACTACTCCTACAAGGAACAGTACTAAGTTAATTGACATAACCTTTTTTGACAGATCTACATAATGGCTAAGGAAATACCACATAACACCAGCAGCTGCTAATGCCGCAGCACCAACCATACCAGTCCCGTGAATTGTCAGAAACTGATAAAATGAAGTAGCAGGTAAATCCAATACTCCACCCTGAGCTAATAGCATTAAAATTCCAAAAATCATCATGACTATAATTACAATTCCACCAACAGTTATATAACTTACAACCAAATTACTACGAGACTTCATTGTTGTTTCCATCTTTTTGCACCTCCACCTTTTTATTACTTAACTTCAATTTTTGTTTTCATTAAATGATGGGCTGTACCACAGTACTCCAGACATAAAATTTCATATGTTCCGGGTTCATCAAATGTAATATACACTTTGTTGGTATAGTCCGGCATAGCTTGTGTCTGAGCAATCATATTCATCTCTTCATCATAAATCCCAAAACCGTGATTAACGTCTTTACTTGTTACGTGAAATTCAACAGGTTCACCTACTAAGAATTTTGTTTGACTCATATTCCAGCCAAATTGAAGTGCTTCTACATCAACTATTGTTGGATCATTTCCAGCACCATAAACTGGTTGATTATAAGGTAATTCTCTTAACGTATAAATAGTGATGATCAACATTAAGGATACTAAAGTGATTCCATAAAATGTACGAGCCTTATACCATTTCTTCTTAATTGGTTCATACTCTCTCTTTTCCTTGGACTTCCACGCTACAAAGCTAAAAACCGCTACAACCATAAGCATGAAGAATAAACTAACAATCCACGCAACTGTTTGCACCATATTAAATAACCTCCCGTATATGTTACCTAATCATAAAGTACTAAATCATTAGTATTATGATCTGGTTCATCATACGAAAATTAAAGACATTCACGAGTGATTCAAATCACTGATTTAAAACTATTTTGTGAATAAACAGTTATATTTGTTTTTACTGTTATAATAGTGTTTAACTCTTATTTCACTATAAATCCAAGCATTCTTTAACGGGGTTTCTTAGAAGATCAATTCTGCTGTCTTAGAACCCCTTATACATTGGAGTGCAACTCTTAATGGCGAGTTCCTTCGTTCACTTATGTATTTATAAATTTTAATTGCGAAAAAAAGAGGTAATGAAGTACTTGCGCATATACTTCATTACCTCTATTAAGATTCAACTGAAAATCAATTTGCTTCTGTCTGATTGTTCTGGTAGCGATTACTTGTACTAATAATTCCTAATTCATGATGATCCTCTTCATATAATGCACTTTGCACATATCGTATTTCTCCATTATCACCAATAATTTCTAGCTTAAAGAATGCGCCACTATCCTGTAACCCATAATAGAACTCATCCATATTATTTATATTTTGGCGATTCACCTTAACAATTGTCTCACCAACAAGAATTCCTAATCGATCAGCAGGAGTTCCTGGAATGATTGCCAGCACTTTTAAACCACGCTCATTTTTATTAAAATAATTAGGTTTTTCTTTATCTGATATGCGATGCTTGTAATTGATATACTCTCTCCCTAATATCGCCACTACCACTGCAACTAACGATAGCCAGCCTACATAAATACTTCCAACCGCAAGCATCAATACAAACAAACTCAGAATATGAATTGATCTCGCGATATGTACTGCAGCTTTTTCTGGAATAGATCCTCTTACAATATGATCAAAGCCCAATAAAAACGGTACAAGCAACAAACTATAAGTTTCACCATTCATTCCAAAATATGGCCAAAATGGTACAATTGGTGTAATAAGTCCAGATGGTATCACAACAAAGAATGGAATTATACTTAACTTTTTAATATGATGCATACCTGTCCATACTCCACGACGTCCAAGTTCCAGATCCGGAAAGGTTGTATTGCGGGTGATACGTTTCATAAGAAATGCTTCAACAGATAAAAATATGGCAACTAGTAAACTTAAACCGACAAAATTTGTATTTGAAAACATGTCATCCTCTACAATATTTTGTTGTTCAAGTATAAATGGCATTAATAAAAGAATCATATATGTAATACCAATAGTATAACTTGCTGAAAGCATTGAGAATCGCAAAGTTATACTCAGCCCAATCGTCACTATACTCAAGAGAATAATTGTCTCATAGGAAAAAATCATACCAGAACCAACAAGGACGATGGAAATGAGTAATCCTGAGAAAATGGATAGGAACCACGTATTTTTCCATTCTGAAAACACATCAAATAATTTAAACCCAAAATTAATTCGCTCTCTGTGAATCCGTTTGTATCCAGCTAATAAAATCAATACAAATGTCCAGTAGAACACGGGATTCAAAAAAAGCCTTCCTATACCTTTTGCTATTTCTATAAACCAAGATTCTGCCAATATAATCACCTTCCAGCACGGATGCAATACATAGTCTTCTTTACCTATATTCGATATTTGTCGATTCAATTCCTGCCAGAATTAAATCTTTGTTAAAAAAGGAAATCCGCGGGCATTACCCGCGGACAGCATATCTATTCATATAAAACGTTTAATGCTTTTTCCTTTTGTCGATCGTCATCACCATTCCGAACTTTCTCAACTATTTTTGCCTGTATTTGCCCAGCAGTCTTTTCATTTATTTCACCAGTAACTTCCAAATCATTGTTAGCTTGAAACGCTTGAACAGCCTTTTCAGTTTTTCTACTGAAATATCCATCTGTTCTGCCAGGCTTATAGTCTAAACCTTTAAGCATTACCTGGACATTCTTCACCTTATCACCCGTATGGTTATAAGCGATAGAATCTTCAACTTGAACAGGATTTGTGAAATAATAATCTGGTTGCTCCACTTTCTCTGTTGGTTTAACACCCTTTTCATGAATCCATGTACCGTCCGGTGAGAGCCACTTGAAGAAAGTCAGTTTAATTGTACTACCGTCACCCATTGGAACTGCTTGTTGAACAGTCCCTTTCCCATAACTTTTAGTACCAACTACATCATAGCCTGCTTCCTTCATCGCAACAGCAAGAATTTCAGATGCTGAGGCACTTCCTTCATCAATAATCACACTAATTGGATATGGTTTTTTCTCTTCTAGTTCCGAAAATGACTTAGATTTTTCACCTTTTTGATTTTCAATTTGTAAGTAAGGCATATTCTTAGGAATAAAGTACTTCAGAATATCCTCAACGGCTGTCAATAGTCCACCAGGGTTACCTCGTACATCTATAACTAACCCTTCTATGTTCTTACCTTCCAGCTTTTTAAGCTCCTTGGAGAAATCCTTTGCAGTATTTTCAGAGAAAGTTGTTATCTCAATAACACCAGTCTTCTTGCCGTCAACTGTCTTCACCTCTGAATACACCGTTTCCACTGGAATATCATCGCGAACAATTTTCACATCAAATGGGTCTGATACACCAGTACGTTGAATTTCAAGTACAACTTCTGAGCCCTTTTCTCCCCGTATTTTTTCGACCGCTTCATATAAATCCATACCAACGACACTTTCGTCATCAACGCTTAGGATCTTATCATTTGGCCTAAGTCCTGCTTCTTCCGCAGGAGAATCTTTAATAGGGGCAACAATTGTCACCTTCCCATTGACTGTACTAACTTCAGCACCAATTCCCTCAAATGAAGATTCAATTGTTTCGTTAAACCGTTCCATTGTTTCCACATCCATATAAGAACTATATGGATCCTCCAACGTTGTGAGCATGCCTTGGATAGCACCTTCAATTAACTGCTTATCTTTTACATCATTCAGATAGTTTTCTTTTATTAAATTAAAGGCTTGTGATACCTTCTCGATATTTTCTGGTGGCGCACTTGTTTCCTGAGATGTACCTGGAATGTCTACTTTAGTCTGTTGTGACTGTTCTGGCATAGTATTAGGCTGTGCTAACTTAACACCGAAATACGCACCTGCAAAACCTAAGAGTAAGGCAGCAAATAAAATAATTATAATATGTTGCTTACGAAGATTCATTCTTTCACCCCAACTTTTATGTATTTGATGATGGGTCTTTCCAGTAAAAAGCATAAGACTACCATAAATGAATTACATTAATACTAGTTAAGTTCTTCTATGTCGGTTTATACTTTTTATATCTAAAAAGGCATCACACCGTAATGTGCGATGCCTTTAATATTATAGTTTATTCAATCAAATTGCAAATACATTCATAAAAATTACTTTAGAAATGGCATTGGATTTATACCACCGTGTTGGCTCCACTCTCCATTATGGACCTCAAAGTGAAGATGAGCTCCGAATGATCTCCCAGTATTACCTACTTCTCCCAATTTCTGTCCTGCTGATACATTTTGACCATATCCAACAGAACGGCTTGACATATGTGCATAAACAGTAGACTTATTATATTGCGGATGGTAAACATACACAACATTTCCATAGCTAGTTGAATAAGCAGATCTTGTTACAACACCTGCAGCAGCAGTTTGTATGGTAGTTCCTGTCGATGCAGCAATATCCAATCCATAGTGGTACCCCAGACTTCTTGAACCGTACCTGGAAGATAGTCTACCTTGTGATGGCCAACTGAAAATTCCACTTCCACCCGCGCTTAGACTTGCACCACTAGATGAGGAATTTTTATTCTTTTCTTTTGCAAGTTGTGCAAGAGCTGACTTTTTAGCTTTTTCTATAACAGCAGCTTGATCATTTAAAACTTGTTTTTGCTCAGCTAAACTCATTTTATATTCTTCCAAATGATTATGTTCTTCTTCAAGCTCAGCCATTAGTTTCTCTTTCTCTGCAGCCTGATCGTCTAATGTAGATTTTAACGACTCTAACTCACTCTTTTGGTTCACAAGTGAAGCTTTCTTCTCCTCGACTTCTGCTTTCTTTTGTTCTATTTCATCTTTCTTTTGTTCCACTTCTACTTTCTTTTCTTCCATCAATTTCTTTTCTGCCATGTGTTCTTCCATAATATTTTTGTCCTGGTCCATTATCGTGTTTACTGCTGAAGTTCTGCTGATAAAGTCACCAAAGTTGCGTGATCCTAGAATAACTTCCATATACTTCATGTTTCCACCATTTGACTGAATAGCACGAAGACGGTCTTTTAGCATCTTCTCACGTTCTTTAATCCGCTCTCTCATTGCTTTTATTTCCTCTTTTAGCTGATCAATCTTTTGGTTTATTTCTTTTATTTGTTTTTCTAGATCTTTTATTTCATTATTTGTTGCAGTTATTTCACTTTCCTTTGACTTAATTTTGTTTCTTGTTTCACTAAGCTGTTGATTGATGGCATCTATATCATTACCGACACTTTCCTGCTTATTAAGATTGTCTTCAATCTTTTCTTCTGTATTATTCTTCTTACTGTTAAGATTACTTTTCTTGTCATCCAATTCGTTTTGTTTTTCTTCTAATTCATCAATTTTTTGACTAGCTGATTCTGCAGACACTTTCTGCCAATCTACTAAACCTGAACCTATTATCAATACAGCAATAAACATGTAAACAGTTTTTTTCATTTCTTTCCTCTTCCCCCTCTGAAAATGTACACGTTGGTATAAATCTTTAAACTCTAAGGAATTTACGAACACTCATGACGCTCCCCCAAATTCCGATGAAAACGCCAATAGCTAGTATAATGAGCGAAAGTTGCCATGCAAATGGATTAAACGGCAATAAATCTACAAAACTATAGGTAATCTTTTCACTGACATTATTTACAAGGTAGTAATAACCAGATAGAACTCCAGCTATTGGAATGACAGCTCCTAATGCTCCGAGCAACATTCCTTCAATGAAGAATGGCCAGCGAATAAATCCATTCGTAGCACCAACAAGCTTCATGATTCCAATTTCTTTACTGCGAGCCATTATCGTAAGTTTTATCGTATTGGAAATGAGAAATATGGCAGTAAATAGTAAACCAGCAATTAATGCTAAGCCTATATTTCGTGCATATTCATTGAACTGAAATAAACGATGGACAACGTCTCTCCCATAATTCACTTCCTGTATATTGTCCAAGGAATTAATTTTCTGTGCTAATGCCTCTGTATTGGTTGGATCTTCAGCTTTAACGATGTATGCGTGACTTAAAGGATTTTCCTGCTTATATAGTTCCCACGATTCTCCTTCTTCCCCCATACCTGATATTAATTGTTCAAGCTGTTCATCTTTTGAGGAAAACTCAACACTTTTAACTTCTTCCATTTCTTTAATGGATCCTCTGATTTCCTGGATTTGTTCTTCATTTGCAGTACGTTCAACTAATGCATCAATTTGAACTTCTTCTTCAAGACCTTCAGCCATAAAATTAAGATTAAGCATCAGCGCAAGAAAAGTTCCAACAAGTAGTAACGTTATAGTTACTGCACCAACAGAAGCTACTGTCATCCAGCCATTACGGAAAATATTCTTAATTCCTTCTCTTAAATGCCTTTTCATTGTTCTAAACTTCATAGCCGTATTCACCTCGTTGCTCGTCACGCACGATTAACCCGTCTTCTACAGCAATAACGCGTTTTTTAATCGTGTTAACAATTTCTTTGCTATGGGTGGCCATGATAACCGTTGTACCCTTGGCATTAATTTCTTCAAAGATCCGCATAATTCCCCATGATGTCTCCGGATCCAGGTTTCCAGTGGGCTCGTCCGCAATAACAACCTTTGGATGATTAACAATAGCTCGTGCTATTGAAACACGTTGTTGTTCACCGCCTGATAATTCGTCAGGAATAAAACGTGCTTTATTCTTTAAGCCAACTAGTTCAAGAACATCCATGACACGTTTTCTAATATTTCGAGGTGATTCTTCAATAACCTCCAACGCAAATGCTATATTCTCATAGACTGATAGTTTTGGTAACAGCTTAAAGTCCTGGTAAATAACACCTATGTCCCTTCGTAAATACGGAACTTTCTTTTCCTTCATGTTATTTATATCAATTTCGTTTATAATCATGGTACCGTCCGAAGGTTTAACTTCGCGGTACATGAGTTTTACAAAAGTAGACTTGCCGGCACCACTTGGCCCGACAATATAAACAAATTCGCCTTGGTCGATATCTATATTGATGCCATTAAGTGCAGTAACACCATTCGCATATGTCTTGTATACATCTTTCATTTTAATCATTTATGTATCACCTTTAACCTTTATTTAGTCATTCTTGTTGTCGATTTTTGTTTTATTTTTTCTATACTACACACCCTTTTTTTCTGTCTCTAGTATATAATTATATATATTATAACATTTTTCAGCAAAAAATTTAGAAAAAAATTATTACATTTTCATTTCAATTCATTAACTTATTAAATAACTTATCCATATAAGGTATCTTTTTAAAGAGTTCTGTAAAATGAACGTTAGAAAACTTGGCATACGCCAAGCCTTAATGGCGAGTGCCTTAGTTGCACTTATGCAGTAAGAAAGGATTTATACTTTCTTAACTGCCAAAAAAAGCTTGTTCCTTGGAAACTAATCCAGAAGAACAAGCTAGTAGTAGCTAAGTAATCACGTTATTTCTTTTCTGCCAGCCATGAAGAAAGTGTTGTTATGTCTCCTTCAGATAGCTGACCTTCAAATGCTGGCATACCACCATTTTTACCATTCTTAAGGATACCAGCAATTTCATCAGCAGAATATTTTGAACCAATTGCTGACAACTTAGGACCAGATCCGCCAGAAAGATCGCCACCGTGGCAAGAAGCGCAATTATTTTGATATAGTTCTTCAGCAGCGGCAGTATCTACTGAGCCACCACCTTCATCCCCTGCAGATTCTTCGGTATCGGCTCCACCATTATCAGCTGGTCCCTCGTTACCGCCGTCATCTCCGCCACCGCCACAAGCACCGAGCACTAACGCTGAACCAAATAGCATTGTGAATAACCATTTTTTCATGCATAAACCCCCCTAACATAATTTAGTATAAAGGTTATCAGCATTAGTATAACCTAATTACAAAGAATTAAAACAATTGGACAATACGATTTTTATACAAAATTAAACAAACTTTATGGGGGCAATGACTTTGCCAAATTGTGTCAATTTCATGAATTTCTAATGAATCATACTGTCCGAAAATTCCTTAGTCTAATTGAGCACGTAAGTAAGCATCTATGAATGGATCGAGGTCACCATCAATCACACCTTGTGCATTACCGACTTCTTTGTTTGTTCGATGGTCTTTTACCATTGTATATGGATGGAAAACATAAGAGCGAATTTGACTTCCCCAGCCTATTTCTTTTTGTTCACCACGCAGTGCAGCGACTTCCTGCTGCTGACGTTCTATTTCTTTTTGATATAACTTGGATTTCAACATTTTCATCGCTTGTTCCCGGTTTTTTATTTGTGAGCGTTCAGATTGACAAGTGACGACAATTTTTGTGGGTAAATGGGTAATTCGAACAGCCGAATCTGTTGTATTAACATGTTGTCCACCAGCACCACTAGCACGATACGTATCAATTTTTAAGTCCTCAGTTTTAACCTCAATATCAACATCATCTGAAGTTTCTGGCAATACGTCACAAGATGAAAAAGACGTATGTCTCCGGCCAGATGAATCAAATGGCGAAATTCTTACTAGTCGATGTACGCCTTTTTCGGCCTTCAGATAGCCATAAGCATTGTAGCCTTTAATTAATAACGTAACACTCTTGACCCCTGCTTCATCACCAGGTAAATAATCAAGGGTTTCTACCGAGAAGTCTCGGCTATCAGCCCACCGTTGATACATCCGCAGCAACATACTGGCCCAATCCTGAGATTCTGTACCACCCGCACCAGGATGTAATTCCAAAATAGCATTGTTTGCATCATATGGTTCACTTAAAAGCATTTGCAACTCAAATTTATTTATATCTTCAAGTACTGTATGAATTTCCTGTTCAAGCTCAGCAAAAAGTTCGTTATCATTCTCTTCCTTCACCAATTCAAAAGATACTTTCAGATTGTCTAACTTCTCTTCTAATTCGTCAAAGCTATCTACATAGCTTTTCAAACCGTTTGTTTCAGCTATCACTTTTTGTGCAGCATTCTGGTCATCCCAAAAGTCTGGGAATGTCATCATTTGTTCCAACTCTTCAATACGTTCCCTTTTTTCATCTAAGTCAAAGAGACCCCCTGAAATCTTCAATCCTGTTTGTCATTAATTCAATTTTATTTCCAATCTCCGCTAGTTCCATAACATTCACCTCATTAATTTTATCGTGTAATGAAAACACTCCCATACTTAGGGAGTGCCTGCTTTCATTACTACTTTCCATGACAATTTTTGTACTTTTTGCCACTGCCACATGGACAAGGGTCATTACGTCCAATATTTTCCGACTTTACATATGGTTTGCGACTCTTTTTCTTGTCATCCTGTCCGCCTGATACTGCCTGCGTGTTTTTGGCAACTTCCTGACGCTGCAGATTATCACGTATTTGTGCTTTCATCACGTATTTAGCAACTTCTTCTTCTATTGCAACAACCATTTGCTCAAACATATGGAAGCCTTCTGCCTGGTACTCTTGTAATGGGTCATTTTGTCCGTACGCACGCAGGTGAATCCCTTGGCGAAGCTGGTCCATTTGGTCAATATGGTCCATCCATTTCGTATCAACTGTACGGAGTAAAATAACTTTTTCAAACTCACGCATCTGCTCAGTAGTAAGCTCTTCTTCTTTTTCATCATAGCGTTTTCTCACTTTTTCCATGATGAATTCTGTTATTTCTTCAGGTTCTTTACCCTTGATGTCGTCTACAGATATATCGTCATAGTCCAATAAGTTTCCGTGGACATACTCCACAATGGAATTAAGTTCCCAATTTTCATCGAGCTCATCTTGTGTATTTGCACCAACTACGCGCTCAAGTGTTGATATGATCATTGCCTCAATAATATCGCGGAGATTTTCGTTAGCATCTATTACATCAAAACGCTGTTTGTAGATAATTTCACGTTGCTGACGTAAAACATCATCATAAGATAGTACTGTCTTACGTGCATCAAAGTTATTTCCTTCAACACGTTTTTGGGCTGACTCTACAGCTCGTGAAACCATCTTACTTTCAATTGGCTGATCATCATCCATTCCAAGTCGCTCCATCATGGAACGAAGGTTGTCAGAACCGAAACGACGCATCAATTCATCTTCCATTGATAAATAAAATTGTGTCATACCAGGATCACCCTGACGCCCTGAACGTCCACGCAATTGATTATCAATACGGCGTGACTCATGACGTTCTGTACCAATAACAGCAAGACCGCCGACATCTACAACACCTTCACCAAGTTTAATATCAGTACCACGGCCTGCCATGTTTGTTGCTATTGTAACTGCGCCTTTTTGACCAGCATTCTCTATGATTTCTGCCTCTCGGTAGTGATTCTTTGCATTCAGCACATTGTGTTTAACACCAGACTTCTGTAACATATTAGCGATTAATTCTGACGTTTCAACTGCCACCGTACCAACTAAAACCGGCTGACCTTTTTCATATCTTTCTTTAATATCATTTACAACCGCGCGGAATTTACCTTCCATCGATTTATAAATCATATCTGCCTTATCGTCTCTGATAATGGGCTGATTAGTAGGAATTGCAATAACATCCATATTATATATATTACGGAACTCTTCTTCTTCAGTCTTGGCTGTACCAGTCATACCAGAAAGTTTATTATACATGCGGAAGAAGTTCTGGAACGTAATAGAGGCAAGCGTCATACTCTCGTTCTGAATCTGTAATCCTTCTTTCGCCTCGATTGCCTGATGGAGTCCATCACTATAACGGCGCCCCTTCATCAAACGTCCAGTGAACTGGTCAACTATCACTACTTCGCCTTCCTGTACCACATAATCTGTATCAACATGCATCGATGCATGTGCTTTCAATGCTTGGTTAATATGATGTGTAAGAGATACATGATCTAGGTCAAATAAGTTCTCTATATTATAATAACTCTCCGCCTTATTAATTCCTTCTTCTGTTAACTGCACACCTTTTGTTTTTTCATCATAGGTATAATCCGTTTCATGTTTAAGTGTTCGTACAAATGAATTTGCCTGTTGATACATCTGTGCAGATTTCTGTGCAGATCCTGAAATTATTAAAGGTGTTCTAGCTTCATCAATAAGAATGGAGTCAACTTCATCAATAATTGCGAAATTCAAAGGCCTCTGAACCATTTGCTCTTTGTAAAGAACCATATTATCTCGTAAATAGTCAAACCCAAATTCATTATTTGTACCATAGGTTATATCACAATAGTAGGCTTCCCTTTTTTCTTCTTTGGTCAACCCGTTCCCATTTAAACCGACAGTCAAGCCAAGAAATCCATATAACTCTCCCATTTCTTCCGCATCACGATCAGCAAGATATTCATTTACTGTAATAATGTGAACGCCTTTATCAGCTATCGCATTTAAATATGCAGGCATAGTTGATGCAAGAGTTTTACCTTCACCTGTTTTCATCTCAGCTATATTACCTTCGTGCAATGCAATCGCACCCATTAGCTGTACCGGGAACGGACGCATACCTAGCACCCGTTTTGATCCTTCACGTACAACGGCATATGCTTCAACCATCATATCCTCTAATGTTTCACCATCTGCATAACGTTGTTTAAACTCATCAGTTTTGTACCTTAAATCTTCATCAGATAAAGCTTCCATTGCCGATTCCAATGCCTCTATCTGATCAACTTTCTTCTCTAGTCGAGTTAGATGCTTTTTATTTCCATCACCAAAAATCTTTGTCAATAAACCAGCCATTTAAAACGCTCCTCGTATTATAAGAAAAACTTAGCCTTCAACCAACAAGATGGCCAACGTTATTCTTAAACTGTACCAATAAAATTTATTTGAAATATAATTCTCTTTAATATGATAGTCCACCATTAATAATAACGTATCTAAAGTCTCATGACAACTGATTTAAAGAGCTTAATCGTTTAACAAATGATAGACAAAAGAACAGTTCGGGGGTGAACTGTTCTTTAAAATGAGGTAAGTATGAGGCATATTAGTGGAAACTATAGTTCTCTTGCTGCTTAGAGGAAAAATTATGTAAGCGAATATGTATGCGACTGTTCATTTTGCTTCCTTTCCAATTCTGAAAGGCGTCGATTTGTAACAGCTATGATTTCCACTAGTTGCGTAATGGTTTCTTCATGCTGCTGCACTCTTCTTAGCAGTTCATCATACTTTACTCCACTCACATCAAAATCCCCTTCCTTTTCTGTGTAATTCAGTTATATCACGAAACAATGTAAGGATGCTAATTGCCATTTTTCAATTTTAGGAATCAATTCGACAAAAAATTCCAAGAAAATTAAAAAATTGGTCAATTATATCCATGCTTTATCAAAAAAAGGGGAATAATTCATTTCCAAAATTAAATTTCGGCATATCGCACGACAAATTTCGACAAATTATTAAATACACTTCTCAATCCTTGTGTAAATAGGATTCCCAAAAGTATTTATCAAAAAATATTTCTTTCATGCCACTTTTTCATGCTGGGTAACGATTGTTGTTATAGAAGTACAGTTTTCTGCTTTAGCAGAAAACAACAACATAACTGTTCTTTAAAACTTAGAAGGACGATCCCAATAATATGGAACCGTCCTGTGATTATCTATTAGGTTTTAGCTGTTAGGTTCGATCAAACCATATCTCCCGTCTTTCCGTCGGTATACTACATTTGTATCACCAGATAGAGCATTGGTAAACACATAAAATGCATGACCTAACATGTCCATTTGTAATACTGCTTCCTCAGAATCCATTGGTTTTAAATTAAAGCGCTTTGTTCGGACGATATCAATTTCATCTGAATCAAGTTTTTCGTCGTATGCCTCTTTTTCCAATTCAGCAAAAATGTGTTTCGGAGAACCTTCCTGTCTAAACTTACGATTAACTTTAGTCTTGTACTTACGAATTTGTCTTTCTAACTTATCTACCACCAGATCAATTGCTGCATACATATCAATATGCTGCTCCTCGGCACGTAGTAGCAGGTTAGTCATCGGAATCGTAACCTCAATCTTCTGTTCATCGTTATAGACACTTAAATTTACATGTACATCGGATGTTGGGGGTGTATCAAAGTACCTTTCAAGTTTACTAATCTTCTTTTCTACGTATTCCCTTATTGCACCTGTCACCTCGATATTTTCACCACGAATGTTGTACTTCATTAAAAGTGTCCTCCTTTCATCCTTATGTATTTATTATACTACGTTACCCTGTACTTTTCCTGCTTAAACTATCAAATAATTGTGTCAGATTTTGTAACTTTTTGTCGGATGATCTTGAGATACCCTATGAACACTGAAGTACAAGCACTTTTTTTATTAAAAAAATAGCTAAAAACTCCTGGGATCAGCAGGAGTTTCTAGTCATTTTTTACTATCCATATACATACCATCCATTGTTTTCACATTTTCATATGGATTTACATATGTACGATTCGATTTCTTCTGTTTTTTCACTTGCTTCATTTCCACTTTTAAATCGTCAAACAAGTTATTCATCTTCTCTTTAATTTGTTCATTCAGTTTAACAAGTTCTTTTCCGAGCTGCTTTTCTTCTTCGGAATAAGGAGGAGTGATTTCACTTAGCAAGTCACCTCTCTGTTCAACCAGATGATTAACCTGTTCAATTACTGTATCACGATCTTTGCCACTGATCTTCTCATTCAGCACGTCTTCAAGCTGCCTAGTTACTTCGTATGTTTTCTGAAGTCGGTTCATTATACTTGGGCGCCTTGTGCATATTGCGTTTTTCGCGTTTGTATTATTACCTGCTTCCAAGTATCTCTAAACTCGATAACATAATTTAAGGCTTCTTCCAAAAGCGTAATATCATTTTTGACGTTACCTTCCTTTAATTGGAACTTAATATACTCGTATAAAGGCATAATCTGTTGCGAGATTTCAACTTCTGGGTCTAATGTTACCATTAATTCCTGTATTATATTCTGTGCTTTTTGGATATTTGTGTTTTTTGCTTCAAAACTTTCATTTTGTAAATCTTTAATTGATTGTTTAATAAACTTGATACAACCATTATATAACATTAAGGTCAGTTCTCCACCAGACGCCGTGTTCACTGAATTATTCTGATATGCTTGGTAATGCTTGTTTACTGCCATAAAGTAACACTCCTTAAAAGTTTAAGCGCCTCCACCAAACTGGGACATTAATTGTGCTGATTGCTGATTCATTCGTTGTATTGCTTTTTCCATTTGTGTGAATTGGCTCCAATAACGATTTTCAACTCGCACTAAACGATCTTCGAAATCTGAAATACGAGTATTCAAATCCTTCATTCGTTTACCAATTGTATAATTTTCAAGCGTATCTGTACCTTCACCTGCGCGTGCTTCGATTTGATCTCTAGTTGAATCCAAGGCATCATCCAGCCGGTTAATTAGTCCACGACTGCCATCTTCACTACTGTTTGAAAATAATTTTTTAACTCCCTCTGGATTGTCGTTCAACGCCGCTTTTAATTCAATTGGATCAACAATTAACTTTCCACCATCTCTGAAATTACTGGAGGTGGTAATACCTACTTGCGTTAGTGAGGTTATCTCACCACCTGTATCAACATTGGAATACCAGCTGCTTCGCATGGAAAATAACCCATCAGAAACTGCTGATTCACCACTGAGAATACCGCTTTTCGCTTTTTCTTCCCATAACTCGATTTCATCTTCTGACATGGACTCTTTTTGTTTGTCTGTCAGTGGTTTATAATCGCGGAATTTTTCTTCCCGTTGCGATCCGTTTAACTCTTCAACAACTTCATTATACTTATCAACGAATTTCATGATGGAATCAAATGTTGCCTCATCATTATTTGTCACTGAAAGATTTGCAGTCCCTACACCATTAAACTGAAAGTTGACCCCATTTAATTCATATGAATTGTTGTGGGAGGTCATGATGTCTGTCATTCCGTTATATTTAAATTCAGCATCGGTTCCACCATTTTCTACCTTTTTCCATTCGCCGGGATTAACTTCTTCACCATTTTTAATGTTTAACACATCAGTTAAAAAATAGTGTTCCGAACTACCATTAAAACCAATTTCAGCACCAAGATATCTTGAGTTATCTTGATTATAATTACCAGTTTTCGTTGTTTCCATTATCACTTTATCAGTATTATTATCATAAAAAGCTCGCACATCATTATCATCATTTGTAATCCGTTTTAGCAGATCATTTAATGATTCATCTGCTTCAAACGTGTATGAATGCACATTCTCCCCATCCTTATCAAAAGTAGAGAATTCAAATGTTTTTTGTGCATCTGTAAGAGTAAGTGTACCATTTTGCTCTAGCTCTGTAAGTGTTTTTTCTGGATCAAACCCAATACTGCTTTCACTGCTATTTATAGCTGATTTTGCGAGCTGGGTGACTTCGATATTGTAATTCCCAACATCAGTACCAGTTGATGCTGTTGCAGTTACTGCACCTTCATCAGAAGAACTGACTGATTTTGCGTTATACGTTCTGTCCAGTTTCATATTAAGCATCATATCATCTAATTCCAATAACTTTTTATTAATATCACGAAAAGCATCCCGTTTCCAGGTAAGTGTAGTACTTTCCTGTTGCATTCGGTCCAAAGGCATCCGTTCTGCTTTCATTAACTTATTTACAAGTGAATCGATATCCATTCCTGTAGCTAGACCACCAATACGCATAACATAACAACTCCTTTAAATCTTTTCATCCACCAGAATCCCCATGAATTCTGCCATCGCTGCATACATATCAAGCATGTTCTTAGGTGGAATTTCCTTAATAACCTCATCTGTCAGAGGGTTTACAACAGTTACATAGTATTCATTTAATTTTTCATGATATTCGAACTTTAGATCTGTTCGCAGTGACTCGGTAAATTCATTTAATTTATCAACTACTGTCCTGACTTTATCAGTATTAATGACTTCTTCATCGTGTAGAGCAGTTTTCTTTTCAGCCACTTTATCCTTTGCTGCTGACATTTGCCTGCTGAATTTCTCATTTTGCAAGGGGTGAGTACCTGTTAGTGCATTTTCTAACTTCATTGCCCAAGCAACTCCTCGTATTTATTCTATTTTCTATTTATATCGGACTATAGTTATGTAATGTTAAGGTTTGAGTGATAATTTATATATGCTATTAACTATCTTTGTTTTTACTCTCCAGTAATTTAAGAATATCCAGTGAAACATTAGCCGCTTCGTTATTCTGGTTCTGAATATCCAAGTAAACTTCCTTGCGGTGGATATCTATGGACTTCGGAGCATCAATTCCTAATTTTATCTGATCACCTTCAATTGCCAACACTTTGATCTCAATATCATCGCCAATTTGGATTGATTCATTCTGCTTTCTAGTAAGTACAAGCATCGTTATTCCCCTTTCCCGGCGGAGGAAGTTGATGGAGCAATTGCAGCCTTGGATGGGTATTCATCCATATTTAAAATATATTGCTTCCCTTGTTTTGTTTGTGAATTTATAATTATTGGTGCCTTTAAGTTTATTGTACTTGTATTAAATGGATCTTTTACCGTCACAATAACCAATACAATCACATCTTTATCATTTTCAATTTGCAGATTATCAATAATACCCTCGTCCAAGTCAATTACATAGTTCTGATAAAATTGATATGGATTTGTAACAATGAACGCGATACTAGGAGTGGTAACTGATTGCATAATTTGAAAGGCAGCATTATCTGGCAAGTCCAGTAATACAAACTTTGTTTCATCAATAAACCCAGGTAATCCTGATGGAAATTGAATAATTTTACTATCCACTATTTCCATGTCACCTAAATATTTAGTCTCTATTTTCATGATATTTTTAAACATCCTTTCCTAAACAGATTCAGAGAATAGGTTAATAAAATCTATTTGCAGATCCTGATATTGCTTCATACTTGTTGATACTTCTCCAGGCTGGTAATTGATTATCGGCTTTTGTGGTTTATTATCGATAATAGGCTGATTTACTACTGTATCAATTTTTACTTCAGATGGCTGATAATCAATTTTAACAGCAAAATGTGATGGAATAAATTTAATGCCTAATTGCTTCATTTGGTCATGTGCATTTGTTGTTGCCTGATTAACAATGGGATTACCGTTATTCTCTATCTTCATAAGCTCTGCACCTTGTTGGACCCTCCGAGCAATTCCTTCTAGCAATTCACGGCGCCCGTCATTTGCAAACTTTTCTATTCGCTTAGAAATATGCATTAGACCCATATCCTCCCAGGCTTGTGTCTGATCAATGCTTAACTTGGAGGGTGTCGTCCTCATGGAAATTTCCGCTTTAGGCTGTTGAATTGAAATTTGAGCCTTTGGCTGCTGGATTTCCTGTTTACCAGCTGTTTGTTGAATTTGTAACCGTGCCATTTGCGACTCCATTCGTATTTGTGGTAGTTCCATATCCATCAATCCTTGGCTAGTATTTTAGAAAACTTGACTTATCGCCAAGCCTTCGTTGCACTTATACAGTTTAAAGGTATTTATACTTTCTTTACTGTTAATAAAGCCCTGTACCATAAAGGCCAGGGCTTGCTGATTAATTAGCGTAAAAAATCCATTAAAGTTGGTTGTATTATTCTGGATCCAGCTGATAAGGCAGCGCGATGTATACTTTCCTGTGATGTAAGTTTAGTAATTACTTTCTCATAGTCGATATCTTCGTTTTCAGACATTGTTTTGGTAGCGATCACTTCTTGCTCGCTTAACCGATTTTCCACTAATTCTAATCTGTTCATTCGGGCACCAAGGTCTGCACGGGCATTAACGACATTATCGATATTTGCATCAAGGGCTTTAATATTAGCTTCAATTGCAGATTGATCTTTACCATCAGCAAGCGCATTAATAAATGTGTCGATTTCACCAAACAGATCACCAGTACTATCTGGGTCTCCAGCAAATACACTTCCAGCATCAACATTTGCTTGTAATTTAGTCCCATTTGCAACTTCAATCATAACTGGATCTGAATTAATCGCAATTTTTGTAATATCACCGTTCTCGTTAATGGTAACAGGCTTTGTATCAGTAGACGTCCCATTAAAAATATATTTACCATTGACCTGGGTATTAGCAATATCAGCGAGATGCTCCTTTAACTGTTCTGCCTCTTCCATAATGTTTTCGCGTTGTCCATCATCATATGTATCATTACTTGCCTGAACAGCTAATTCCCGTAACTTTTGCAATGCCTGAGTTGTTTTATCTAATGCAGCATCTGAGTTGTCCATCCAATTGTGGACCTCGTTTGTGTTCCGTTTAAATTGCTCAACTTCCTTTAACTCTGTCCGATAACCCATTCCCTTCATCGCAATTACAGGATCATCAGAGGGTCGGTTGATTTTTTTACCTGTAGATAACTGATTCATATACGTATTCATTTTGGAATAACTATTCGACAAGTTATTGAGCATATTATTCGAAAGCATACCTTGTGTAATTCGCATCAATACTTACCTACCTTCCTACTAATCCCATATTATTAATAACACGATCAATCATTTCATCTACAGCTGTCATACTTCGTGCAGCTGCGCTATACGCATGCTGGAACTTAATCATGTTACTCATTTCTTCATCCAATGAAACAGAACTAACCGACATTCGTTGATCTTCTACTTGGGATCTTAGAATTTCAGAGTTTTCTACCATACTATTTGCTTTTTGAGCGTTTACTCCCATATCACCAATAATAGATTCATAGTAACTTCTAACAGAAGCATTATCTAGATCGCCATTTTCTGCATCAAATATATCAGCTAAATCGGAAGCATTTTCACCATTTCCAGAACCACCACCATTACTAGCAGCTATTTCATCCGGATTATTCAATATCGTTTCACTCACGGTGATATTTCCTGCTGTTATATTTGCAGCAGTTTCATCATCCGCATTTTGAAAAAATTGAGCGGTACCCTGTTCACCATTTAAATTCGCACCATCATTATGAACATCGTTAAATTTATCGGCAAGTGCTTTAGCCATTTTATCCAAATCTGCCAGCATATCAGGGTATACACCTTTAACAACAGCATTGCCTGCACCATCTACGCCATCCGTAAAACCATAGGATTCAATAAACCCTTTAAGGGAACCTTGTGAAGTGAACTCTGTTGCTGTATAGGTTTTACCATCAGCACTAATTGATTCAACAGCATCATCTGTTACCTTGACGTTTATTTCATTAAAACCCAGATCACCTTGTGATAAATCACCATTAACCAGCGTTGAACCCAGTGATTTGCCACTTTCATCTGCAAGTTTAATAGTTGCTAATCCATCTGCAGTATCAAGAGCGCTATCACTGCTTTTTGAATAGGATACCTCGATATTAACGATTCCAGATAATTCGTCAACTAAACGGTCACGCTCATCATAAAGATCATTTGCCAAGGAACCGTGTGTCTCTATATTCTTAATTTGTTTATTCAATGAATTGATCTGGTCAGATATAGAGTTCGCGTCTTTTACTTTAACATCAATTTGATCCTTTAAATCAGTTCGCATCGATCCTAATGAGTCAGACATATAATTAAAGGTTTCTGCTACTGCAAGCCCTCTTTGTGCGACAACAGATCGTGCCCCGGTATTTTCCGGGTTAACTGATAAATCCTGAAGTGATTGCCAAAACTTGTCCATTGTTTTATTCAATCCATTCTCAGATGGTTCATTCAGCAGGCCTTCCATTTTACTAAGAGCATCTGCTTTTGTATCCCAATAATGGGATTTGCTATTTTCTGCACGATATTGATAATCCAAAAATTGATTTCGAACCCGTTGTACCGATCCTGCTTCCACCCCTGTACCCATTTGGCCAGGTATCTCCGGGCGATTCCTTGAAGCAGCCGGAAATGGTGATGTCGTCTCAAAATTCACACGCTGTCTGGAATACCCTTCTGTATTTGCATTGGAAATATTGTGTCCAGTTGTATATAGTGCTGATTGCTGTGCAGATAAAGCTTGCTTAGCCATTTCTAACCCATGAAAAGTACTCATTGCTTACTCCCTCCGATCGTTATCCGCTCCTGATTATGCTTTTGAATCGAAAACAGAACGCTCTGCAGAATCAGATGATTTGTTTCCACCGTAGTTCATATTACGAATAGAGGGTTTCATCATGTTGAGCGATAGTTCGACAAATTGCATTGATTGCTGGATTAGCGATTGATTCAGTTGTTCCTGCTGTTTTAATTCAGTTATTGTCTTAGTTAGCGTGATTGTTATTTCTTCCAATTCATTTTTAGTTTGCTCATCATTTATAATCTCAAGAATACCTGTGATTGTTGCATTTTCCAGATTAGCATTGTGCTGGGCAACCCATGCCTCAACTTCCTTCTGACGCTTAACCTCAGCTTGTTCCAATGCTTGTACGTGTTTGCGCTCTTTCAAAAGAAGCGGTTGCAGACTCTCGACAGATCCCTCTTTCACAACAGCTGTTTTCTGTTTAGAAATCTCAAGGAGTGATTCATGCAGACCAATCAATTTTTCCAATGATTGTATTATCGGTTGAACGGACAATTTGATGTCCTCCTTTACTATTGCTTCGACCAGAAATCAACCATTTTCTGTGCTGTTTTCTCATGATTGACTTGATATTCTCCAGCATCTACTGCATCTTTAATGTTCTGAACATATGCAGCACGTTTCTCACTTGGTTTCTCATTTTGAAGCATTTCCTTAGCTTGATTTGAAATTTCGAGCTGATCTTTTTTATTGATATCTTTAGAGTAGTCCATCTGCTTTTGCAGTTGATTTTTATATGGGTTAAAATTTGTTTGATTTGGCCCATTAATTTTCATTAAATCACCTCATTTTTTCCGTTACAATTCATTATATTATCATTTCATGTATATTTATATCTTACTTTTTATATCGGCTGATTTTATATTTTTTAAAGCTATATGCGATTATTTTTTACGGTTTTCATATGTATAGTAAATATTTGTTCTTTCTTCCTTTTCTTTTGCTTGGCTTTCCATTTTATCATAGTACTCCAAACCATTTTTAATATCATCAGAACAATCGCCGCACAATCTTCCATGAATTATATCGACGCCACATCGTTCACATGGATAGGCTAATTTTGGGAACTGTGATGTCCGCAATCGCTTTTCTTTAATGAATTTAATAATAAGATTTTGATTTACCTCTGTAGCCTTCACAATCTCCATCATAGTTGCTTCTCTGTTTTTCCGTATACTTAAAAAACGGTATACTGTTTCAAATGCTCTTTCTTCTTCTTTATAGCATGATTGACAAACATCTCGAATTGTTTTCACAAAAACTGCCTGGCAGCGAGAGCAATTTGCTAGTTCAGCCATTGTAACTCCCCCTTATTATATATTAACACTATCCGCTATCCACGAACTAGTGTCAGGGCATAAATTGCCGGGCACCCCTTCTCCTTTAATAGTGATGCCGCATGACGCAACGTAGACCCCGTTGTATATATATCATCGGTAAGTATGACTGGTTTGTTTATAGTTTTGGTTATTTTAAATGGATTCAATGTAGAAATACGTTCTTTTCGTGTTTTCTTGGATTGTTTTTCACCATGTTCACGGGTAAGCAATTCGCAAGTTTTTAATGGCAAGAAACGTGCGAGCTGCAGTGACTGGTTAAACCCCCGCTCCTTCATACGTTCATTGCTTAAAGGGATAGGAACAGCAATTATGTCCTTTGGTAAATAACTGAATTCCTGGTCGAACGCTTTTGTATAATACCTTTTAAAAGAATTACCAAGGCAGTAATCCCCGCGATACTTCCACCTTGAGATCATATCCTGCATCTGCTCGTTATAATGAAAAACGGAGAAATTTAATACAAGTGGATCATCATTATCGCAAAGCTCGTTCCATCTTTTACAATCTTGACATAAAGATTCTTCACTTTTACGGCTGCATTTTCTGCATCGTTTTCCTTCTAATACAGAGAACTCCTTCTCACAATCTGAACATAAATTCTTCGGTTTGGATAAAATTAACAGGTTTTCCCAATTAGCTTCGGGAATAATTTCAGCATCACACCACAGACAATTCATCTTACCGAAACCCTCCCCGTTTGTTCATCGTTTTAATGGAACGGACCGCTTGTACCATTGCTTCTGTTTTACCATTATGAAAAAAGACCACTTCCCCTGTCGGATCCTTTGGACTTCTTCCCGCTCTTCCTGCTATTTGAACTAGTGCTGCCTCATCAAAAACTGAATGCCCCGCATCAAATACGACTACATCAACTGCTGGAAAGGTCACACCACGTTCCAAAATAGTTGTTGTAACTAAAACCCTAATTTTTTTATTTCTAAATTGCTGGATTTTTTCTTCACGATTACTGTCAGATGCATGAACAGCGACTACATTGTCATCTTGTAGTATTTGTCGAAGGTTCTTGCACAAATTTTCTGCGAGTATAATTGATGGAACAAAGATTAATAATTGGTGTTCTGGAGTTTTCCGGTGAGTATACCATTTTAAAAAAGATTTTGGAGGCTGGAAACTTTTCATATCCTTTTGCAAGGAATTGCACATATGAAAAGCAGGTACTGGCAATGGATAGCCATGAAAACGACTTGGTACGAAAATATGTTGGAGCTTCTTGCGGGCAATTTGAAGTTGATGTTTCTGTCGCGGAGTAGCTGTTAAATAAATGGTCGTGTTCGAATCTTCTCTTTTTGAACGATTAGCAGCATACGAAAGAGATTTATCAGCATGGTATGGAAAAGCATCAATCTCATCAATAATAATGACATCAAACGCATTCTTAAAGCGTAACAACTGGTGTGTTGTTGCAATTACGAATTGAGCAGCCCCATCCATATCCCGGCTGCCTCCATAAAGACCTTGGATATAAATACCCGAAAAGGCTTCACGTAGCCTTGGCAGCAATTCACGTACGACGTCTGTTCGTGGTGTAGCGATACAAATACGCTTACCGCGTTTTAATGATTCAGCAATTCCTGGAAAAAGCATTTCTGTCTTACCTGCACCACAAACAGCCCATACAAGTAATTCCTTCTCTTTATTGAAAATTGCTTCTGTAATACGGTCAGCAGCCTTTTGCTGTGCTTCCGTGAGTTCTCCATTCCATGTACATGCATTCTTATGAGCAGGCCATTCAACCTTTGGACCAGTCCATTCATATAGCGGCTCACATTCCATGACGCGTCCCATTTCAATGCACTTTCGGCAATATAAATGTGTTTTATCGCATTTGTTACAAGGTATGCTACCAAATAAAGACCGTTTGTAGTTACCACATCGCTGACACTGATATTGGTGAAATTTCTTATTAATCGAAGACCTTGGTGTAAAAAAAGAATTATGAAGAAGTTGCTTAAATGTGGCTTCATCTATTGGGATTTCTCTTCTTAATAAAAGTTTTCCTGAATAGTGGCTGATAATTTCTTTGTCGGGGTTGTAAGGCATGGACTAACTCTCCTTCTTCAGAGGATTAAGAGGATTAAGAGCATACCAGTCAGGGGGACTGGCAGCTATGAAAAAATTATTATTTCTTATACCAGCTAACGCCAACGGCACCTTCACCAAGATGTGTGCCAATTACAGGTCCGAAGTGGCTAATCGAACTGTCAATATTTGGATACATGGAATCTACACTATTTTTTAAATCAATTGCGGTCTGCACATCATTAGCGTGTATGAAGGCTACCTTTAGGTTTTTGCCTTGCTTAGCATCATCCTCAAGCATACCAATGATTCGATTTAATGCCTTTTTTCGTGTGCGGATTTTTTCAAAAGGAACAATCTTTTTATCAACAAAATGAAGAACTGGTTTAACCTGCAATAAACTTCCAACAATTGCTTGGGCACCATTTAAACGACCGCCTCGCTGCAAATGACTTAAATCATCTACCATAAAATATGCTCGAATACTTTGTTTAATTTCTTCGAGGCGATTGATAATTTCATTTGGTTCTTTTCCTGCCTCAGCCATTTCTGCTGCTTCCAGCACATAAAAACCCTGTGCCATCGCACTGAGTTCGGAATCAAACGGATAAACCTCTATCCCTTCAGCCATCTCTCCGCCACTGACAACAGTTTGGTATGTTCCACTAATTCCACTTGATAAATGGATGGCTATAACTGCATCGTAATCCTTTGCAAGCTCTTCAAATTTATCTGCAATTGCACCGATTGAGGGCTGTGAGGTTTTTGGTAAGCTCTCCGATTCCTTGACCTTCTGGTAAAATTCCTTTGTTGTAATATCAATTGACTCACGATACGTTGTATTTTCAAACATGACACTTAACGGGACGACATGAATATTATGCTGATCTTTCTGCGGATCAGATATATATGCCGTACTATCAGTCATTACAGCGACTTTCATTGTCTACCTTCTCCTCTTCTCACTTGTACTATAATTTATTTTACATGAAGAAAAATAATTTTGCACCAGAAATATATGCACTTATGCACTAAGAAAGGATTTATACTTTCTTATTTGCCAAAAAAATACTCTGTTACTATAAAAGCAACAGAGTACAGAATACCTATCAAAATTTAAAGGAACAAATACTAATATTGTACTTCTACCCAGCCTTTGCGAATTGCTGATACAACTGCCTGCGTTCGGTCATTCACGCTCATTTTCTGCAGAATATTGCTGACGTGGTTTTTGACCGTCTTTTCACTAATGTATAATGTTTCGGCAACAGCTCGATTACTTTTCCCGTCTGCAAGAAGCTGCAATACTTCACATTCTCGTCTTGTAAGCAGATGAAGCGGTTTATGATACTCAATAGCGTTTTCTGCCACATTAGAAACATTTTCCTGAGCTAGACGACGATATTCCTGAACCAGGTTGTGGGTCACTTTCGGATGAAGATAGGAACCCCCTTCACTAACTACTTTTATAGCTTCGATTAACGAATCTGAGTCCATTTCCTTCAGTAAATATCCTTGTGCACCTGTTTTCAATGCATGCGTTACATAGCTTTCATCATCATGAATCGAAAGTATAATAACATTCGTGTTTGGAAAATGTCTTACGAGATCTGCAGTTGCCTGTACACCATTCATTGTAGGCATGTTGATATCCATCAATACAACATCAGGACTGTGTTCTCTAACTAAAGAAGAAGCAACAAGACCATCATCACCCTCTGCAACAACCTCAAATGATTGTTCAAATTCAAGGATTCGCTTTACACCTTCACGAAATAATTTGTGGTCATCAATTAATACAATTTTTGTTTGTTTCATATTCATCGATTTTGTTCCTCCTAGATTAATAGCTATTTATTTATCTATACCCTATTACGTTTCAATGGTAGTCTAATTTCGTACTTTATCTTTATATCGGTTTAAATCTATTATACTTGAATAGTTAGAAATTAGTAAATTTTCTCATGAAAGTTCATATGGGACTTTAATCATAATTTTTGTGCCTTCACCAATTGTAGAGTTAATTGTCAGCTTACCATTCAACATTTCAACACGTTCCCTCATACCAATTAATCCAAACGATTTATCTCGTTTTAATGCTGGGTCAAAGCCTTTACCGTTATCATTAATTACCATCACTAAATCCTTGGTTCCAACCTCTAGCTTCACCTTTATCAAAGTAGCATCTGCATGCTTAATGGCATTCTGAATGGATTCCTGTACTAAACGAAAAAAAGCAATTTCATATTTTTGATTTAATCTTTTTTGAAGTCCCATCGATGAAAACTCGATTTCTGTATCATTATAATCAGCAATTGTAGCAACATATTTTTTTATTGTAGGTATTAGTCCTAAGTCATCCAACGCCATTGGGCGCAAATCATAAATAATGCGTCTTACTTCATATAAAGATGAACGAATCATTTTTCGCACACTTTTAATTTCTTTTAATGCATCGTCAACCGTTCCTTCACGAAATGTGCGATCCACTAGCTCTGAACGGAGCAGTATGTTTGCCAGCATCTGGGCGGGTCCATCGTGAATTTCCCTGGATATTTTTCGACGTTCATCTTCTTGGGCCTCAATAATTTTTAGGCCAAACTCCTGCTTTTCTTTAGCTTCTTCAATCATTTCATTGACTTGTTTAAAATCATCATTTAGATAAGTGAGAATAACTGATATTTTACTAGCCAATCCTTCAGCACGTTCAATGGTTTGATCCAATGTAAGTAAGCGGCGTTCAAGATCATCTCGGCGATCGCGTAGTCCTTTTTCTTCTTGGCGTAACATTGCAAGCTCTGTTTGCATTGTGTGTGTGTTTTCATAAACTTCGCGTATTTCACTTTCTGAATGGCGATCAAAGTACTTACTCACCTCGGAAAGCCGCTGCCTGGAATACTTTACCTTTTGTTCCAATGCATCGCCATCATTTATATGCTCGATGACTTTTTCTTTCGTGTCTTTTAATTCTCTAAGTAAATTTTCATGCTCGCCTCGTGCTTCTTCACTTATGTTAAAAATTTCATCTTTACTTTTTTGAACAACATCGATCATTTCATCAATAACATAATCCAATGCTTTTTCTTCCATTTTTTGAACCATCTTGTCCCACCAACCTATGATATAATTATTCGAAATGAATTATTTTTTTAATAGGGTCTTTTAGCATACTTTTAGGAAAGTTTATCCTTTAATTATAGGTCAAATTATATCCCTACTTATAATAATGGATTGTCAGGAGGTTAAAAGCAAGATGTTATCGAATTATTTTACCGTAAAAAATGCAGGAATTTATCAACTAATCATACAAAAGTCACGTTTTATTGGCTATGTAAAGCGAGTAGAAACAGAAGAAGCTGCCCAATCCTTTATTCAGGAAATTAAAAAAAAGCACCATGACGCAAACCATAATTGCTCAGCATACATGGTTGGTGAGAATAATCAAATTCAAAAGGCCAATGATGACGGTGAGCCTAGCGGTACTGCAGGTGTACCTATGCTGGAAGTGTTAAAGAAACAGAACTTAAAGGACACCGTTATCGTTGTGACTAGATACTTTGGTGGCGTAAAACTCGGAGCTGGTGGCTTAATCCGGGCATATGGCAGTACTACATCACAAGCAATAGCTGCCGCTGGAGTAGTGGAACGTCAACTAATGCAAGGTCTGTCCATTGTTGTCAGTTACCCATTACTAGGCAAACTGGAAAATGTTTTACGTAACTCTGATTATGTTTTAGATTCCATTAATTATCTTGAACAAGTAGAATTTATTGTTTATGTGCGTGATGGCGAGGAAACAAACTTCCGCGAATGGATTACTGATCTCACTAGCAATCAAGCTACATTTGAAGCAAAAGGAACAGCATATGTGGAGATTGATGTTTAGCCCTGTTATTCTCTATTTAAGTATTTAAGTATTTAAGTGGAAAAGGAGCACTGTCTCAAAGCTTTGACAGTGCTCCTTCATCTGCAATCAGTATGACATTTTCATGCTTCTGCAAAATAGATGCTGGGAAATCCTCAGAAATTTCTCCATTTACCAGTCTAAAAACAGCCTCTGCCTTCTTTTCACCGGAGACTAACAGAAGTATTTTTTTACTCTCCATAATTGTCTCAATCCCCATCGTTATAGCTTTTTTTGGCACATCTTCCAATGAATCAAAAAAACGGGCATTTGCTTTACGGGTAGTCTCGTCTAATTCTACAATATGTGTACGACTGTCAAAAGCAGTTCCAGGCTCATTAAATCCAATATGACCATTTAGCCCTAATCCCAAAACCTGTACATCAATATACTCAGCTATATACATTAATGTTTCATAATCCCGACATTCCTTTTTAAGATCATCGGCATCACCATCAGGCAAAAAAGCACGATTGTCAGGCAAGTCAATATGCTTAAACAATTTTTCATTCATGTAAAAACGATAACTGTTAGGGTTTTCTCCTGGTAAACCAACATATTCGTCTAAGTTAAAAGTTGTCGTTTTTGTAAATGAAACCTTGGTCCTTTGATATGAATCAATAATCTGCTGGTACATCCCTTCTGGTGTAGAACCTGTTGCAAGACCCAATACAGGATTATCAAGCTTATTTATCTTCTCCACTATTAAATCACAAGCCTTCTCGCTCATCTCATCATAATTTCTGACTTTAAGAATTTCCATTCAGCTTATTCCTCCTCGTGCGCAATTTCTCCACGGCAAATCGTATATTTGATTTGTAAGTTATTATCTACGAGCAAAAGATCTGCATCCTTCCCAACTTTAATACTCCCCTTTTTGTCAAAAATGCCTAGTTGTTTGGCTGGATTTGAAGAAGCCATTTCGATAACATTTTTAATCGATACATCCTTTAATTGAAGCATTTGTTGTGCACCCTGATACATTTTCAGTATACTTCCAGCAAGGGTCCCATCACTTAGAACAGCCCGGTCCTCTGTTACATTTACAGGTTGCCCACCTAACTCGTATGCACCAGAATGCAAGCATTTTGCGCGCATTGCATCAGTAATTAAAATTAACCGTTCACTTCCTATATTTGAATAGATAAGCTGAAGCATTTCGGGTGCTACATGAATTCCGTCAGCAATTAATTCAGCACGCAATTCTTCCAGTCGAAAAGCAGCACCTACAACTCCTATATCACGATGATGTATCCCTGTCATTGCATTACATATATGTGTTACCTGACGAACCCCATGAGTTATCGCTGTTTTCATTCCATCAAAACCGATCCCTGTATGTCCCGCTGAGACGTTCACACCTGACTCATATAAAGACCTAATAAATGTGCCATCTTCATCATGTTCAGGGGCAAGTGTAATAGTTTTAATTTTATCCCCTGACAACTGTTGCCATTTATTAAACTGCCCAATATCCGGCTTCATAATATATTCAAGTGGCTGTGCACCTTTTTTACTTTCTTCAATAAAGGGGCCTTCAAGATGTACCCCCATTACTTCCGCTTGACCACGCTTAGATGTATATTCCGCCACATTTCGCAAAGCATCCTCAATACTTTCAGGTGATTGGGTAATAGTTGTTGCTAAAAAACTGGTTGTACCTTCTTTTGGTAAAACTTCTGCCATTGTATCCAACGCTTCCTCAGTTGAATCCATCACGTCTGCGCCTGCAGCACCGTGAATATGCCCATCGATAAATCCAGGTATAAGATTTAGTCCTTGTCCATCGATAATTTGCGCATTTTCTGGAGTTGTTGTGTTTACGTTATTATGTATTCCTTTTATTTTACTATCCTCTATAAGTATTGAACCCTTAACAATACCTTCTGTTTCAGTATATATGCTGGCATTTTTAATAAACAACGATTGCTTCATAAATTCATCAGCCCTTTGTATTTGCTAATCTTTAAGGTAGCATATTAGCAACACACATGTCTAGAAACCAACCACTATTAGAAAACTTGGCATTCGCCAAGTCTTTGGGCGAATTGCATTAGTTGCGTTTATGCAGTTAAAAAACCAACATGGCAGCAGAGCGTACAACCGCCATCATGAATTTGTAATCGAATTAGAGAGGTGTTTTCTTATAATTAATATTGAGTAAATTTGAGATTTTGCTGACACCTGGGACCTTATTTGTTACAAATCCCCTCTATTAACCATGATATATGTAAATTAAGGGCTTCTGTGTCCGAATAACTTCAAAAAGAGGACTTTTCTATAGAAATAGGGCCTCCTGTGTCCGCTAGAATATAAAGGCTAAGTAAAGATATAGCACAAGGAGACGCAACCATGTCTCGGGAAATCGTCAGCCTGCAACGGAAATCAACAAGCCTAGCACATTTACGGCTTTATTTTATGAAATTGAATCAACCCTAAAAGAAAAACTACATTCGCTAAGATAGCAATGTAGTTTATAAATTCAATTTGAGACTTTATTCGTATTCTTTTTTCCATTTGTTAATTCATTGATTAACGCCTGAATAAGTTCCTCAGATGATTGAAATTTCAAATTCTCTGTTTCATCAATCATCCTTTTAAGCATATTCTTATATCGTTCCTGCTCTACCATTTTTATACCGCCTTTTGTCAAAATCCAAGACTATTATACCATGTTTAAAACAGTTATGTTGTCGAATAATGTCGGCTACTGGACTTTTTCTACAAATTATTCGTATCAGGATTTATTTTGTGGCTGTTTTCCATTTAATCAACAATAAACATAGGGCGGCTATTGCAGCACCGACTCCATCCAGAACAACATCACTTATATACGGTGTTCGATTAGCTGTGAATCCTTGATGGAATTCATCTAATCCAGCATATGCAACTGTTAAGCAAAACGATATTATCATAAGTGAACGGAACTTCAAATCACATGTTCTATTCAAAGCGACATAAAATAAACACATCAGCACAAAGAATACCCCAACATGTGCGCCTTTTCGCAGGAAGAACTCAATGAAACCCGCAGTCCCCAACTCTGCTACACTTACCTCGGAATGATGGTAGGTAAAGGATATCCAATCAACGAAAGGCGTTAAAAAGGATAGATCAACTGTATTTGTCAAAAGTGGCTTTACATCCTGGTCTTCATAAGGCTGTGCTGAGGAATAATAAATTATCCCCATCCAACTAATTGGAAGCAGCCAATATAAATATTTTTTCATAGTAAATTCACCTTAATTCTCATACCAGTTCCACACTTCAATTCCGCCTAAGTAAAACTGATGGAATTGTTCCTCATCCAATAATTTTTCAATCTCACGAATTGGCCCAGTCACTACCGCACCATAGACCTGAACTCCATTTTCCCGAATATAGTTCAATCGCTTTTGATCAATATCTATACCACGGTAATTCCCATTTTCCGTAAGCCACTTAATATCCTTGTAAAATTGATCAATTGATTGTTCTATCGTTACTTTATTCAGAGGACTAACAGAGGATGAATGCCTGTTCTTATCATCATAAATAATTTGTGGCCTTAACAATAGGGACTGAACAAACGTAAATTGTCCACTTCCATGGCTAGGTGTCTCAACTTCTGTTAGCTCGCCACCGTAAATTGGCATGCGGTATACCTGGATGTCATATGCTTCAAGCTTTTCTAATAATTCTCTGGATTTCATTGGCGTTTTCACAGAAAATTGCGCTTGGGCAACATGACCGTCATCTATTTTCGTTAGCTGTTTTCTTAAATTTTCTTTACTCCCTGACTCAGCAGCATCCGAACTTTGCCTTCCTAGTATCTTCGGTGGTATGGCAAAATTGTGGACTTTGTTCTCATTTAAATATTTTTCATCAAAATTTAACGAGTAACTTACCTTGCCAAACAAATGCTTTTCCGCTTGAACTTCACCAATAACCACATCCCACTCCCCGACGTTACGGTAAAGTTTTAATGTAGTTGACTGTGTCAGGAAAGAATTAATTTCCGCATGATTACTGAACATGTGATTCACTTCCACCCCAGGATACCTTGTTTCAATAAGTGTTGTTATAAGCCTGTCAAATTCTCCTTGTTTGCCTGACATATCATAATAAATGCTCACAGGAATCATATAAGCAATATAAATAAGAAAAATAAGTAAAAGTGTCCTAATGACAGTAAACCCTATTGACAATCTTGTTCGCCATACCATTTTTCTCGCGCTCTTTTTATCTAAATTAGCTTGGTCTTTCTCTTCCCAATCTTCCAAAACGTTATCATCTTTCATCTGGACATCCTCCCTTTAGCAGCTGATCATAATACCGAAACTTTTTCCTCGCACGGAACAGTGTTGTTTTAACCTGACTAAGTGATAGATTCATAGCCGTAGCAACTTCCTGATATGTAAAACCTTGAATTTCACGTATGTAAAGAATGGTACGCATTCGTTCAGGCAATCTGCTTAGAACTTCTTCAATATGTTCTTGTTTCGTAAGGTTCTCCAGCTGTGCCTCAGGATTACCGATACTGTCATTGTCAGTACGTTCTAGTTGAATTCGTTCCACCATACGCTGTTCCGACTTCGACTTTCTTGTCCAATCGATGTAAAGGTTACGTGCTACCTTAAAAAGCCACGCTTTTGCCTGTGCCATATTTTTTACCTCTAACGAAATCATCGCCCGATAAAACGTCTCCTGCAAAAGCTCTTCAGCAACCTGTTTATTTCGGCTCATCTGCAATAAATATCGGTACAGTGGAAGTTGATATGCCTCAAACAAATCTGTGAATATGGATTTTTTCAATCAACTCCCACCCCCTTCTATATAGTTAAACGATTGAACAATACATTTGTTACATAAAATTTTTATATAATTTGTCGCCTAACCGACTTATCTTTAAAAGGATTCTTATAAATGCACATTGTTGCACTTAAACCGTAAGAAAATATTTGCACAATAAAAAACCGCAAGCCATCAGCTTTACGGTCAGCACTTATTTATCCTGTTCTTTTCGCCACTTAGTAAATTCAAGGTACTCTTTAAATTGGTCTTTTGAGACACCCGATTCCATTGCTTCCTGAACAATTTTCAACCACTCGCCATCTAATTGTTCTTCTGTCTCTTTCCATTTATTTTCTAATATCAATTCATTCACTGGGACTCCCAGTACTGAACTGATTTTTTCAATAAACTGGATCGATGGATTGGTTTGAAGGCTTCGTTCAATAGAGCTTAAATAGGATTTGGCTACACCAGCTTTTTCTGCGAGTTCAGAAATCGACATCTTCTTTTCTTGACGTAGTTGCTTTATTTTTTCACCGATCAAGTAATACACCTTCTTTCAAAAAAATTATAACATAAAAAGGTGTATGGTTCTATATAAAGCACAAGACTTTTTTAATTATTTATTCATTTTGCCTAACTTCAGTTAAAAATAACCTAACCTCCTCCAAAGTTAACCCGATATTTTTTGCCTCTTTCATCAGTTCCAACCACTCACAATCAATCTCACTGCTCTTTTTTACATTTATCATCCCTATCGTCCCCCATTTAAATTCCCAGGCAATCCAGCCGCCATAGCTATAAAGCTTTAGACCCGTGACTTTGCGCCCTCATTTTTCAATAAGTTTGCTATTTTCTGAGGAACCATCATTTTATAAGACTACTATACTATATTTATGGGGGTTATTGGGTGTCTTGTTTTGTCATAATTCAACTAGTTTTGTAATTTTCGGAAAATATTTTATCGATATAGGTCATTTGAATCATTTTTGCTATTGAAAACTTTTCGATATAGGATTATATTCAATATAAGTCATTTTTAATGGAGGCAAAAATGAAAAAGTTTGCTTTAGTACTATTTGCTATAGGTTTTGTTTCCATATCGATTGGGGGCTACCAATGGCTCGGAACAAAACAGGCACAAGAAAATAGTCTTGAAGAAGCTCAAACTATAATTGCAAAACAAAATTATGAAACATCTGACACCACAAAAACGTCTACTACTATAGTGGAGAATATTTCTCATTCTATTGGTGAAACGGTAGGAATATTACATATACCACAACTCGATGCAGATTTGCCCATTGTAGAAGGTACTGACGAAGATGAACTTGAAAAAGGGGTTGGCCATTATGCAGGTACAGCATTTCCAACGCAAAATGATCAAATTGTCTTATCAGGTCATCGTGACACAGTATTTCGCAGAATGGGAGAACTCGAACTTGGTGATACATTAACGTTACAATTAGAATATGGTAGCTTTTCCTATGAAATTGTAAAAACAGAGATTGTTGATGCTGGTGACCGCTCAATAATTGTTCCAACATCACCAGAAGAAGTCTTGACCGTTACGACGTGCTATCCATTCTCATTTGTTGGCAACTCACCAGATCGCTACATCATCACAGCTTTACCAATTATAAAAGAATAATAGACTAAAATGACTTGTTTCGATATAATTTATCTTATATTTGATTATTTCTGAAACGACAGAGGAGAATAACTTGTGGATTCAAGAATTGAAAAACGATATGAAAAAAAGAAACGCAAATGGCCTTATTGGGTATTTGGTATTATTGCAGCTTTACTTTTAATAGTTGGTACCTATTTATTCTATATTTACGATAAGGTCGGAGATACCGTTGATGTAATGCATGAACCACTTGCACGGGATGAAAATCCGGATCGCCAAAAAGAAATTAATTCTCTTTTTAACGAAAATAACTCTATAAATATACTATTACTTGGAGTAGACGAACGGGAAAATGACAAGGGACGTTCGGATACAATGATATTAATGTCATTAAATCCCCAAATAAATTCAATGAAAATGTTGAGTATACCACGTGATACGTACGTTGATATTCCTGACCGCGGAATGGATAAAATCAATCATGCTTATGCGTTCGGGGGTGTCGGTTTATCCGTACAGACTGTGGAGAATAATTTTGATGTGCCCATACATTTTTATGTGAAAGTTAATATGGAAGGTTTCAAGCAAGGTATTGATGCTTTAGGTGGCGTAACGATTACCAATGACCGTGCATTTTCACAGGGTGGAGTAGACTTCCCTACAGGTGAAGTTAACCTGAACGGTGAAGAAGCATTAAAATACATTCGCATGCGTAAAGGTGACCCAAGAGGAGACATCGGGCGTAATGAACGCCAGCGTAGTGTTATTAAAGCCGCTATCGGTGAAGCTGCCAGTTTCTCAAGCATTACGAAAATTACTGACATTCTAGGAATTCTTGGGGGTAATGTAAAAACCGACCTTAACATGGATCAAATGCAAACACTGTTTTCAGATTATCGTCAAACACGAAACAACATCGATACTATGGAGATAAGCGGCAGTGGTCAAATGATTGAAAATATTTGGTACTATATTGTTCCCGATGAAGAAATGAACCGTGTTCAAACTGAAATACAAGAGCACATGAAAGCGAAGTAGTCATCCAAGGATGGCTTTTTGCTTTTATATACATGTTTTTGTATATGGAAAGTGGTATGATTAATTTAGAGTTTATAGAAGATTGAGGGGGTCATTATGAAAAAAATAATCGCTTTAATTCCTATTGTATTGTTAGTTCTTATTGCTGCGTGTTCTAATGATGAGGTAACACCACAAGAGCGCTTTGATCAATATGTGAAACATTGGAATGAGCAGGAATTTAACGAGATGTACAATATGAGTACTACTACTTCAACTGAAAAATATGCTAAAGAAGACTACGTTGAACGATTTAAAAATATTTATGAAGATTTAAACATTGATAATCTAGACATTACGTATGACAAATTATCTGAAGAAAAAATGGAAACTGCAATGGAAAAAGGAACAGCTCAATTTCCTTTCACAGTCGAAATGGAAACCATTGCAGGCCCTATTACATTTGATTATAAAGCAACACTTATTGTAGAAGGAGAAGAAGAAAATGCTAATTGGTTTGTAAAATGGGACCCAGGCTTTATCTTCCCAGCAATAAAAGATGGTGGTGAAATTGGTCTATCCAACATAAAACCTGAACGGGGAGAAATACTCGATCGGAATCAGTTGCCACTAGCTTTAAATGATACCGTTCATAATGTCGGTGTCGTTCCAGGGAAATTAGGTTCTAATCCTGAACAAGCGAAACAGAAGATCTCTGACTTATTGGGGATGTCTGTTGAATCGATAAATAAAAACCTAGATGCTGGCTGGGTGGAGCCAGATTTATTTGTTCCGCTTAAAAAAGTACCTAAATCAGAAGAAGAAACGCTTAATCAGTTATGGGAAGTTAGTGGCGTAACCGAGCGTAAAGTAACCGGTCGTGTTTATCCGTATGGTGAATCATTAGGCCACCTTGTCGGCTTCACAGGTCCCGTAACTGCGGAAGAGTTGGAGGAAATGGACTCTGGCGCCTACAGTGCTAACGACATCATTGGTAAACGCGGTCTTGAGTTACTATATGAAGACAAACTTCGTGGCGAAGCAGGCGTTGAAATAACTGTATCGAAAGAAAATGAAGAAGATACTATCCTGGCTGAGAAACCAGTTAAAAATGGTGAAGATGTCGTAACTACGATCGATGCTGATTTACAAAAGAAAATCTATGAAAGCTATGATGGCAAAGCTGGTACAGCAGCTGCAATTCATCCAAAAACAGGAGAAACATTGGCATTAGTGAGCAGTCCTTCATTTAATTCTAATGAAATGGGCTTTGGAATCTCTCAATCAAGACGAGATGAATTGCAAAATAATCCCAAGCAACCATTATTAAATCGCTTTACATCTACCTATGCACCTGGATCTACGTTTAAACCGGTAACTGCGGCTATCGGGCTAAATAATGAAAGTATTATTCCTGGTGAAGGCATCGAAATTAATGGTCTAACATGGAGCAATGGTGAAGGCTGGGGAAATTATCAAGTTCGCCGTGTATCAGAGTCTAACGGACCTGTAGATGTTACAAATGCACTGGTTCGCTCAGATAATATCTATTTTGCTAAGAAGGCAGTAGAAATGGGTAGCGAAAAATATGTAAATGGGTTACAGCAATTTGGGTTTGCTAAAGACTTTCCATTTAAATATCCGATTGAAACATCGACTATTTCATCCAATGGAAACCTCAATGATGAGGTTTTACTTGCCGATACAAGTTACGGGCAAGGAGAAATCCAGATGAGC
Organism: Virgibacillus litoralis; assembly: GCF_017873675.1. Taxonomy (GTDB): domain Bacteria; phylum Bacillota; class Bacilli; order Bacillales; family Amphibacillaceae; genus Lentibacillus; species Lentibacillus litoralis. The sequence goes on from NZ_JAGGKK010000003.1 coordinate 148,095, forward strand.
GCACTCCATTTGGCTATGGCTTATACTCCATTTTTAAATAAAGGTAACCTGCTTAAACCTACAATCCTTGCCGATGCAGAAAAAAGCCAGGTTTGGCAGGAAAAATTGATAACCGGTGAGCAAGCAACACTTATACAAGAAGCACTTCGTAATGTGGTTGCCGCACCAAATGGAACAGCTAAAGGTGCACATATTGACGACTTGGCGATCTCTGGTAAGACTGGAACAGCCGAACTTAAGAAATCAGGTGAGGAATCTGGTCCAGAAAATGGCTGGTTTGTGGGCTACCCAACTAATAAACAGGACATACTAATATCGATGATGATTGAAAACACAGAAAAACAAGGTGGTAGCGCCTTTACCGTGGGAAAAGTAACTGAATTACTGAAAGCTGTGAAATAGTATAAAGCCTACTCAATTTATTGAGTAGGCTTTAACATTACATTCTCACACCACAAACATTACAATAGTTAGCATCAGCAGGCACTTCATTGTCACAATGATAGCACAAAGTAGTTTTTTGTTGTTGAATATTTGGCACATCCGCTTTTTTTCCACATTGCTGGCAGAATAAATCATCCTCTGTAAGTACAGCACCACATGAGCATTCCATCATGTCGCCCGGTTCTGGTTCCTTTTGTTCTATAGCCGAGTGAATTTTTTTATCCAAATCTTTTAAAAACTCACCTTTCTCAACTAAGATTGACGTAAATTTGTCACCACGCCGATAAGCTAAATAGACTTCCTGCCCTAATTCAACCAGAACTTTGGTTTTGGCAGCCGTCAGGTCTTGAACAGTTCGTTTATCTACCATCGTATTATTCATGTAATCCTCCTTTTAGAAAAGCTTTCTGGAATATGCACCAATAAACCCTGTCACCCCGGCGTATAATAAACTTATGAAAAACGTTTGAATTAGTTTAAAACCTGCAAAGAACGCCTGTGAACCACCCATTTCTTCATGTTGGATAGAAAAGTTTAGCGTTGCATGGTATGTGAAAAATGAAGCGATAACAGCGAAGAAAATACTGTACATGATAATCGTGCTTATATAGTTTTTTAGCGATTTAGTTATTAAACGCCCGATAGTAATAAAGAATATAGCCACAATTATGATTGATATCATCTCATAGGTTTCAAACAGCTTGTTAGGAATTATTAAATCAGTTAATCCTCCCATATTTTCATTCATTGTATTGGAAATTCCTGCGTAAAAAGAATATTGTACCTCTTCCATTTGTGTACGTTGGAAAATAAATGTATTAAACATTGCAAGGTTCAGCAAATAAATTGCAATCCTTCCAACAAACGTTATATCAGCAAATATTGAATCACCAATAACATCTTCAAACATCCTATTATCAGAAATAACTGAAGTGTACTGATTGAACTGAAATAAACTTAAAATGACAACTGTAACAATCACACCCACAAAGGCTAAAGAACTGTAATGCATAGCCCTCTGATACGGAATATAGTGTGATTTTTCCTTTAATTGTCCTTTGATAATAACCATTCCAAGATAGCTAAAAAAGAACCCAATACACACCCCATTTATTACTGCACTAATAAAGTGGAAATCAATAGTAAGATTATAAAATTCACTACCAATCGTTTTATTACCTGTGATGAGTGAGATGACTCCCAACAAACCACCATACCCTATAGCAAAAAGCACAGCTGCCTTCCACTCGTCAATGGCTGGATTGCGATACTTCAGAAATAACCCTCCAGCGATTAAAGGAATTGCTGCAATAATGCCAAGGTAAGCTAACCCAGCGGAAGAAAATATAAGCTGTTGAGAGAACTCTGCATCACCGACTTCAGTTGAGAAACTAGTAAAATTGATAAGTAAAGCAAAATCCAATACACTAAGCTGATCCAATATTTCCTCATTGAAAGGTATAATTATTTTCATAAATAGATCAATTAAACTACTACCTTTAAAAGAATCAATAATAATATTAAGTAAAAATAAAATGCCAATAGACAACAGAAAGCCCGGCAGAACTTTTTTTCCAAGATCTATATCAAAATATGTATGGCTTTTAGAATAATGTTTCAATCCTTCATAACTTTCAAATGAGCTGCCACATTCCGTACAATATCCCGTTTTACTGTTATTTTCGGTACCACATAACCCGCAATATGAATTTATATCAACACGTAGACTTCTACTAAAATGAGTCTGTAGTGGATATCCATCTTCCACACAATATAATGCATGTGGGTCATTATTTGTTCCACATTCACTGCAATACAACCGATCCCCCCCTTTAGGTAAAAAGTAATATAGATTTATAATACCAAATAATTGTCTTTAATTGTTGTATTCTTTTGAAAAATATGGACGAAACGTACTAGAAATACGAGGATAATATATCTTATGAGGACTTGGTGAAGGTTTTTATCCAAAATGCAGCACGGTATATTGTGGTATGATTGTGAATTGGCTCAAACTGTCACACATTCGGCTTAAGTTCATAGCGTATCGGCTCATATGGACACAAAATCGGCTTAAGTTCACAATCTCCCCGGTCAAGTTCACAATTTCCCCGCTCAAGTTCACAATTAACACGCGCTGGTTCACTTCCTGCTCACTAAACTGTTCAACAGGTTACAGTGCAACACTTGAAAACCCCGCTTTTGTAGCGCTTATACAGTAGTTAATTGCAAAAAAATACTACCTATTAAAAGGTAGTATTAACTAATTCGTCCTCCAAAATGAAAATCTGCTTCCCCTTGACTCGTCATTTATTAGATTGGGGCGTGATTGGTGTGTTTTTTCGAGCACAAGCCGGTAGTTCATATCTATCGCCTTATAAATCTTGTAAACTACTATTCCACTGAGCGCAATCTGGGCTGCTATGAATATGAACTGGATTATCCCCGTACTCTCTGGTAGAACAGATAAACTTAATAGTAGCAGCACTTGTATAGAAGTAACCAGGAAGGAACGCATCATAATTGTCAAAACTGTTGTTATAATTGCTATAATAAAAACCAATGAATATTCCTGCATGAGTAAATCTAATGATATATTCATAATCATCACCTATCCTTTTCATTTTCTGGTAGTTCAAGTTGTGTATCGCCATATCTCTCATTTAAATATCCGCCTGCCAGCCCTTCATCAACTCCTCCTTATTTTTATTATCATATGAATTGGTCAATAATTCCTTGATGCAAATCAATTTTTTCATTAGAAAACTTGGCTTATCTCCAAGCTTTAATATAGATAAGCCTTAGTTGCACTTATGCAGTAAGAAAGTAGTTATACTTTCTTAACTGCTAAAAAAGAAGCATCCCCATTTAAGGAATACCTCTCTATAATAAAAATGCTCCGTATACTAATGTGATTCCAATTACAATTGCGGGATGAATACGCATTCGCTCAATTAAAAGAAAGCTTGATACGGTTATTAGCAGAACCTGCCAAAATCCAATTCCTTCATATGACGTCTGAAAAAAACGCCATGCCATGACACCGAGTAAAATCGCGATAACTGGACGCACATATAATGTTAACCGCTGTACTTTTGGTGAATCTTTATACTTATACAATACACCTAACAGTAATATCATGATAATAAGTGACGGTGCCACTGCCGCGAACACACCAATAACAGCACCAAGCGGACCACCTTCTACATATCCGATATAGCCAGCAAGCTTAGTCGCAATCGGTCCAGGAAGTGAATTAGCAAGTGCGAGCATTTCACTAAACTCCTGAACAGACATCCATTCATACCGCCGTACAACCTCATTTTCGACTAGTGGGATTGATGCAGGCCCCCCACCATAACCAAGTATCCCAGGTATAAAAAAGGCCAAAAAAATGTGCCAATATATCATTTGGAAGCACCACCCTTATCAGCAGATACGGTATCCTTTTTGAGAAGGGCTATTAAAATTAGGACGCCGATTATTATCCCCGGATGGACATTCAGGAATTGAAATAAAATAAATATGACCGCTGACATAACAAGGGTTTGCGTCCACCCCATACCTTTTCTGGCTTTATCAAAGAATTGCCACGTGAGAACTGCAAGCATCATTGCCACAACAGGAATAACTGCTGCAGTCATACCCTGAACCCAGCCAACATCCTTTATGCTCGATAATGACGACAGCAGGATAATCATCAGGATAATAGTGGGTATAATTGTTGCAAGAACAGCATTTACCATGCCAACTAATCCAGATACACGATGCCCAATATAGCCGGCCAGTTTCGTAGCAATTGGTCCTGGGAGTGTGTTTGCTAGTGCAAGCAGGTCACCGAAATCCTCATCACTCATCCACTCATATTTATCAACGACCTCTTTATGTATTAACGGTATCGAACCTGGGCCACCACCATAGCCCAGCATCCCCACTCGAAAAAAAGCAATAAATAAATGCCACTGCTGCAATGGAATACCTCCTGTCCTGGATTTATTTTATGTATGTAGCAGAATTCCATTTCGTTATAAAAACAATCATAACAGAAGTTGCCTTAGATTAGAAAATTTGGTTATCCCATTAATATTAAAAAGAGCCAGTCCACAAACAAAAGGACTGGCTCTAAAATAGGTTAAAATTATTTATTTAATGATTTTTTATTTGCAGTATGGAATAGATACCATGCTACAAGTGCAAACGCAATAATTGATGCAAGCGGACCGAAGAATGCTTCACTAGGGAATACTACACCAGCAGTTACAGCTAATGCAACAATAACACCCATTAATGCTTCACCGGCAATGTAACCAGAAGCAAGTAGAATTCCACGTTCATTCTTCTCCTTAAACTCATCTTTATCTTTTGTGCTACGAGAAATAATAGCGTTGATAAGTCCACCAGCCATTATTGGAGAAGTTAAATGAATTGGCAAGTATAATCCGACTGCAAATGGCAATGATCCAATGCCAAACAATTCCACAGTTGCTGCAGCTGCAGCACCAATAAAGATTAGGTTCCATGGCAAATCACCACTCATAATACCATCAACAACCATTGACATAAGAACCGCTTGTGGCGCTGGAAGTTCAGCTGAGCCGAATCCATACGCATTATCAAGTAAAATTAAGATAAAGCCAATTACAACACTTGTAATCAACACACCATAAAGCTGTGCAATTTGCTGCCATTTTGGTGTTGCTCCAACAATATAGCCTGTCTTCAAGTCCTGTGAGGTATCCCCGGCAATAGCTGCCGCAATACAAACAACAGAACCAATAATAATCGCTGTAACCATCCCTGCTTGTCCAGTCTGACCAACAGCGGATAATACAAGTGAAATGAAGATTAATGCTCCAATAGTCATTCCAGATACAGGGTTTGAGGAACTCCCGACAATACCAACAATTCTAGATGATACTGTTACAAAGAAGAATCCAAAGATAAATAGCAGAATTGCTCCTATAAATCCTAAATCTATTGTTGGGTAGAACATGAGAATACCCATAAATATTACCACTAATACGACAATTAGCGTGATTGGCATATCTCTATCTGTACGCAGGTCTTCACCATCACCAGATGATGAAAATCCTTTTATTGCACCACTAAAAGAAGATGCTATAGTTGGCAATGTTTTAAGGAGCCCTACAATACCGCCAAATGCTACCGCACCGGCACCGATATACCGTAGATAATTATCCCAGATAGCATGGAAGTCCATTTCCGATATTGGAACTTCAGCAGGATAAATTGGTGCTGTTGCAAAATCACCAATATAGCTGATAAGCGGGATAATTCCTAACCAACCCAATACACCACCAGCAAACATTATTCCTGCGATACGAGGACCAATAATATACCCAACACCAAGTAGTGCAGGTAAGGTATCCATACCAATTGCTGCGTTCTTAAATTTATAAATTTCCCATTCTACTGAAGAAGGGAATGCTTTAACGGCATCCGTTAACAGTTTAAAACCAGCACCAATACCAAGCCCTTTAAATACTAGCTTAGCACCTTTTCCGCCTTCTTCACCGGCATGAAGTACTTCAGCACATGCTGTTCCTTCTGGATAAGGCAGTGTTTTGTGTTCATTAACAATCAATGCGCGGCGTAGCGGTATCATTAGAACAACACCTAAAATACCACCAGCTAGAGCAATAATAGCGATTGTTGTCAAACTTGGCTCAAGCTGCCAAATGAATAAGGCAGGTAAAGTAAAAATAACACCAGCAGCAAGCGACTCACCAGTTGATGTGATCGTCTGCACAATATTATTCTCTAAAATTGACGTTCGCTTCATAATAATACGAAGTACTGCCATTGAAATTACTGCGGCTGGAATTGACGCAGAAACAGTCATTCCAACGATAAGACCTAAATATGCATTTGCTGCACCAAATACGATTGCCAATACCGCACCAATAACCATTGCAACCCATGTGAGCTCAGGTGGTTTTTGGGATGCCGGTACGTAAGGCTTAAATTCTGGATTTGGATCCTGCTTTGACAAAGTAAACACCTTCCTTACGTAAATTCTAGCTGAAAAAATGAGTCGGTTTAATTCTCAAAAATGTATGATAATTTTCAATATAATGATAAATTTCCACAAAAATAGAAAAACCTTACTATAAAATTATAGCAAGGAGAGAACCGATTCATTTTTTAAAAAATTTAACACTTGGCATTCCAAGTAATTATAGCCTTTAATATAATATCACACTTTAGACTGTTACGAAATAAATCTAATTAAAAAATATCTTTAGGGGGAATCATATAAAAGCGTATCTCACTTTCTTAGAAGCCCTTCTACTTTGGGGTGCATGCCTTAATACAACATGTTAGTTTCTTCACTGCAAAAAAACACTTCCCAATTTAAGGAAGTGTGTTAAAGTAATTTCACTAATGATTGAAATGCTTCGTAATCTCGATTATCTAATGCTTTATCAATTAATCTTTTCATATTCAATTGCTCTAATTCGTCAATAATAGCTTTATTTTCATAATCTGGCTCACTTTTTTCCTCTGTTTTTAAATAATACGGGTCTGCAATAGAGTGTAATTGAACTAAAAAGTCAGGAAGTGAAATAAGCTCACTCATAGCCATGTAAATGATGTCTTTACCTTTTTGAAAAGCAAATCTTGCACCAAGATTTTCGACTTTTTTTGTTCTGCGATTAATACGAATCTCCTTTGACTCGATGGGCACGAATTGGTATACCTTGTTATTAATGAATACCGCAAAATATTGATAGGCCAAAATTACTCGAACATAATTGTCATCTGCTTTGATATAATAAGGCTTCAACATCTTCACTGTAACCACTCTTGCACCTCCCTGAGCATATTATACTCATAATTTTCTGTAAATTCATTCTACTATATAACGTACAAAAACACAAGTGAAATTTTTGGAAAATAAAAGACATAAATTATCAATTCATTGGTTGCAGTTAAAATAACTTGCCTGCTCGACGGTAGTTTATATGCTATTCAACGTATATTGAACAGCTCTTTGGACATCGCTATCCGAAAAATTCTGGTTACTTTTTTCAAACTTGATACCGGCTTGCTGCAGGTACTGAATACCTTGTTTCATATAGGATTTATAGTTATTATTCAACACATTAATTTCTGTTTCAAACCGTTCATCAGTACCCGGCGTGACAAGTTCCTCATACAAATCTACAATTCTTTCACCATCACGCACCGGGAAAAATTCATGTGGATCAGTGCTGTCAAAAATACATACATCTAAATCCCGGACTAATACCATATCAATGCTATCTGGATCAAAACTGCAATGATACATCTCTACATCAAACCCACATTCCGTGCATGCTTCCGTAATTTTCTTCATAAACGTAGATTTACCTGTTCCGGCACGACCCTTAATGAAAAATACGTTTGTGATATTTCCCTTAAGATGCGGAACAACGTTGACAACCCCATCAACAGTATTAGTTCCAAAAAGTCTGTGGAAGGTATGAGCTGTTCGGTCTTTTTTCGAAACACCTGTTAAAAGTGTAGAAATAAACTCCTCGGTAAATTGATCCGCATGGTTAAAGTCCATTTGATTAATATAGACTTCCTCCAACTCATCATGAATACTTAAGCCTTTGGCAAAACTGTCATATGCAGATTGGGTTAGAACATTGAAATCTGTTAGATCTGAATGTCTTTTTATTGGGACCGCTTCTTCCAGGTTAATCGCAGTCGAATTATTTTTTACGATGGTTTCATCTAAAAATGCCAGTGATTCTTCGCGAATAATGATTCCGTCCAGGTGCCTACTCCCTAAAGGACTATGAAGAACTTCAATCGCATTATCATGATAATACTCAAGCAAATTCTGTATCACTTTCGTTTTAAGGGATGCTGAAGGATGTTTCAGCTTAATAACCTGATCGATCCCAATTAAATTGCTTTCCAAAAAATTAGCCAAGCCGCGAGCGGTATTACCAGTGACGTAATATTGTAGATTAGGCAATATAGAACACTTCCTTTTTTAAAAGTATAAGTATAGCCTATTCATTTTATGATTGCTGTTGGGTTTTGGTGATTAGGTTATTTTATACCCTAGTACTTCTCCACAATCCGATCCCGGAATACTGGTATCCGACCTCTAACTTCATCTACTAGATCAAAGTCTACAGTTGCAGTGACAATCTCTTCGCCGCTTCCGCCTTCAGCGACAATCTCTCCCCATGGATCAACTACAAGCGACATACCACCGAATTCATTTTTTGGATCAGCACCAACTCGGTTACAAGCAACTACATAACATTGATTCTCAATGGCACGTGCCTGTAAAAGTGTGCGCCAATGATCGATTCTTGGCTTTGGCCACTCAGCCACAACATACATTACTTTGGCACCGTTAACTGCTGACTTGCGCATCCATTCCGGAAAGCGTATGTCATAACAAATATATCCCGCAGCAGGCTCTCCATCCAAAGTAAATTCTGCTTCGTCCTGTCCTGCTTCCAGGTACAGATGTTCATCCATTAGTTGAAATAGATGGAGCTTGCTGTATTTGTGGATCAGCTTTCCTTTCTGATCTATTACGAGCAATGTATTCCGCACACCATCATCCCGCTGGTCTGCAACGGACCCACCAATTAAAGTTACATTGAACTCTTTTGCCAATTCACTTAAAAACGCAATCGATTCCTGAGCATCCTTATCAGCTATTTCATCTAATCTTGTTAAGTCATAGCCAGTCGTCCACAGTTCAGGCAATAAAATAACCTCGGCACCTGTTTTCACTGCATTTGTAATTTCTTTTTTTACTCGCTTAAAGTTCTCTTTTGGTTCACCATATACAATATCCATCTGAATCATCGCAATTTTTTTCTTCAAAAGAACACCTCCTTCCCCTACTTTACCATGTAAAAAATCGTCACCCTAGGGATAACGATTTTTTTATTAATAATGTCCAAGCAAGCCTTTTTTCATGGCATATTTTTCACACGCCAGGTAAATACCAACTCCAATAATTCCATAAACAATGGAATTCCCAATCAGCCAGGCGTAATCTACCATTGTAAAATCAGCTAAAGTATAGCCATTAATCATCACCTGTCTTGTCATATCCACACCTTTTACAAATGGAGCAGCAACCATGAATGGCGCAACAGATAATGGAACAAATGTCAGTCCAGCGATGATGAACTGAAGAATTTGCAGAAATGCACTGATTTGTTTAAAAATAAGAGCCATTCCTGCTATGACAAAACTGACACCTATCATACTCGCTAGCGTTAATAAAAGTATTGGAATGATGGCAAACGGATTAAGATTTAACCATTGACCAGCAGTCGCCATTGATACAAATAACAGAAAAATGACTAATACAAAATGGTTAAAAATCATCCCAAACATTCTGGATAGAAATATTTTCCATGGACTTACTGGCGACATAAAAAGCTGCTCCAATGTACCTTTCATTGCTTCATCGGATATCGTCCATCCAATTGACTGGAGAACCATCATGGCAAAATACCAAAATATATAGTTCACAATGACAAACTGAGTATTTGTACCAGCCTGGGCAGGATCACCAATAACCTGAATCCCAAACATCATCGCAATAAAAATAATATAAAATGTCAAAAGAAGACTTATCGTATTAGCTTTATATCGTACTAATTCAAGAAATTCCATTTTCGTATTAACGCGTAAAACATTCCAGAAAGAAGTCATGAAGCCACCTCCTCTTTAACAAGCTTTCGAAATACCTGTTCAAAATTAATCTCGGTACGATTGATTGTTTCAATTGGCGTCTGGTTCTTTTTAAAAATCTCCATCAACTCATAAATGTCCTGTTCCTGCTCAAAACTGACTTCAAGCTTCAACCCTTCCCACCTGTGAATCGGGAACTTCAACTCTAGAATCTCCCGCTGTTCTGCAGTCAATTCTTCCTTCAGGTTCACCTGATATGCACTTGTCTCAAATAATCGCAGCAACTGGTCTACACGTTCATTTGCAATCACTTTCCCATCATTAATAATGATTGTCCGTTGGCATAAGTCCTGCACAACCGGCATGTCATGCGTACTTATGATAACTGTTTTTCCTTGATCACGGGCAATAGTTCGAAGTAATTCACGAACTTCATATCCTGTTTCCACATCAAGTCCAAGTGTTGGTTCATCCAGGAGGATTACATCTGTGTCTGCAAGCATTGCCACACAAATTGCCAGCTTCTGCTGCATGCCACGTGATAAGTTATTTACCAATTCATATTTTTTATCTTGAAGCTGAAAGAGGTTCAGCAATTTATTTACCTGCGTTTTAATTTCCTTTTTCGGAACCCCGCGATTGCCTGCAAAATACTCCATATTTTCAAGCACATTCAAGCGCCAGTAAAGATTTCGATTCCCTTCTAGAACCGCGCTTATATGGCCCAATGCTTTGTTGCGGTCCTTCACACTATCGAAGCCATTTATTGTGACCGACCCTTCGTCAGGAACAAGCAGTCCGCAAATTGTTTTAATTGTTGTTGTTTTACCTGCACCATTAGGCCCAAGCAAGCCGACAATCTCCCCCTTCCCAACTTCAAAAGAAACCCCTTTAACCGCAACAAACTCTTCCTTAGACTTCCGTTTCTTATAGCTCTTTTTAATGCCATCTACCGTTACGATACTCCCCATGTTCCCAAACCCCTTCCAAACTTTGTTAACTTCATTATACCGATTTGTTAGAGAAGTACATCAGTCGTAAAGATGTTTTCATCCTCAGTCCAGGGGATGAGATAACGTTCTGTTGATGTTCTGTGCTCTTCTGTTGATGTTCTGGGTTCTTCTGTTGATGTTCACCGCTCTTCTGTTGATGTTCACGCTCTTCTATCGATGTTCCGCGCTCTTCTGTTGATGTTCCGCTCCCTTCTGTTGATGTTCGCTCTCTTCTGTCGATGTTCACCGCTCTTCTGTTGATGTTCACCGCTCTTCTGTTGATGTTCACCGCTCTTCTGTCGATGTTCACCGCTCTTCTGTTGATGTTCGCACTCTTCTGTCGATGTTCTCATCCCTGGGTGATACGACCCAACTCATCCCATTAAAAAAGTCATGCGGAGTCTCGCTCTCCGCATGACTTTTTTCTTCACTGTAATTCCGCTCGTTATTCCTCGGTAAACACCCTTGATCTTGTCAGGAACCGCTTCCCCTCGGGTCCCTCCAATGAAAACATTCCACCACGACCTTTTACAGCATCGATAATAAGCTGGGTATGTTTCCAGTACTCATATTGGTCCTTTGAGATATAGAAAGGTGTTTCACCAATTTCACCTAGTAACAAATCTGAATCACCAATGCGAAATTCATCTCTTGGATAACACATCGGTGAGCTTCCGTCACAGCAGCCACCTGATTGATGAAACATGAGTGGCCCATGTGTTTCAGCTAATGTGTTAATCAGACTTAACGCTTCTTCAGTTGCCGTTACACGATCAGCCATTTTTACACCCTTTCTATTTTAAAATTTCTTATCTCATTTATTATATGCGGAAAAGAAGCATCGCGCCCCTTTTCCCAAAACCCCCCATAAGCATAACTAGTCTTTTGAAAAGGGTTCTATTAAAGCGTATTTAACTTCCTTAGAACCTCTTATAGCTTTAAGTGCGAACTGCATTCATAACTCTTAAAAGAATCCAGCAGCACCTTCACTATAGCTAATTAATAGATTCTTTGTCTGCTGATAATGGTCAAGCATCATTAAGTGATTTTCACGTCCAATACCTGATTTTTTATAGCCACCGAAAGCAGCGTGTGCCGGATACTGATGGTAACAATTCGTCCATACACGACCCGCTTCAATTCCACGCCCAAAGCGATATGCCGTATTTATGTTACGAGTCCATACTCCAGCACCTAAGCCATATAATGTATCGTTGGCAATCTCCATTGCTTCTTCGTTATCTTTAAAAGTTGTTACCGAAAGTACTGGTCCAAAAATTTCTTCCTGGAATATGCGCATTTTGTTGTTTCCTTTAAATATCGTAGGTTGAACATAATATCCATCCGTCATGTCGTCATCAAGTTTATTGACCTCGCCGCCAACAAGCACTTCTGCACCTTCCTGTTTTCCGATATCGAGATACGACTTGATTTTTTCCAATTGTTCTTCTGATGCCTGTGCACCCATCATCGTGTCGGTATCAAGTGGATGACCGATTTTAATTTCATTTACCCGTGCGATCGCCCGTTCCATAAATTCATCATAGATGGATTCGTGAACTAACGCTCGTGAAGGACATGTACAAACTTCACCTTGGTTTAAGGCAAACATGACCAGCCCCTCAATTGCTTTATCCAGGAATCCGTCATCCTCATCCATTACGTCCTTAAAGAATATGTTTGGTGATTTTCCACCAAGCTCAAGTGTAACCGGAATGATATTTTCCGAAGCGTACTGCATAATTAATCTACCTGTGGTAGTTTCACCTGTAAAAGCGATTTTAGAAATACGGCTGTTGGACGCGAGTGGCTTTCCTGCTTCTAAACCAAATCCATTCACAACATTCAATACACCATTTGGCAATAGGTCCTTTATCAAGTCAACAAATATATGAATTGACGCAGGCGTTTGCTCAGCTGGTTTCAAGACGACGCAATTACCGGCTGCAAGTGCTGGTGCAAGCTTCCAAGTTGCCATTAAGAGTGGAAAGTTCCAAGGTATTATTTGCCCCACAACCCCCAAAGGTTCATGGAAATGATATGCTACTGTATCATTATCAATTTGGCTTAGACCGCCTTCTTGCGCGCGTATTGCTCCAGCAAAGTAACGGAAATGATCAATTGCCAGTGGTAAATCCGCATTCAATGTTTCCCGAACCGCTTTACCATTGTCCCATGTTTCAGCAACCGCTAGTGTTTCTAAATTCTCTTCCATACGATCTGCAATCTTATTTAAAATATTTGCTCGTTCTGCTACAGCTGTTTTTCCCCAAGCATCCATGGCAGCTTCTCCCGCATCAACAGCGGCCTCCACGTCCTCTTTCGTCGATCTGGACATTTCACAAAATACCTTCCCGGTAACCGGGCTTACATTCTCAAAATATTTTCCATTCGCAGGAGCCCGATACTCCCCTCCAATAAAATTGTCATAACGATCCTTAAAGGTCACCTTGGACCCGTCAGTGTTTGGATTCGCATACTTCATTCAACCATTCCTCCTCCATATGTTGTAAACGCTTACAATTAACTTGATGAAGAATCCCCTGATGAAGCCTCTATATCAGATTATACCAATAAATTTGGAATTATGACAACTATTAGAATTATTTAGCTAAAAAATAAGCCAACCCTAAATTAAAAGAGTTGACTTGATACAATGTAGAAGCATATATAGTAAAAGACGCCGGTCTCCCAGCGCCACAAACAGGAAATCTTAAGCCTATAACCAAAGTTTCCCTTATACTTTAAGAAAGTATAAAAAGATGCCTATAATGACATCTTAACGAAATATTAATATAAATTGCTTTTACTATAGCTTCAATACCATATTAACTACTTCAATTCTGGAAGTACACGTACTTCTTGTTCCATTGAAGATTTACAGAGTGGGCATTCTGGCTCTTCTTCAAAACTGTATGATTCTCTCATCCATCCTGAGCAGTCCTCACTAGTACAAGACCATACATTTGTGTCCACTTCTGGCACTGGCTCTTTTGGCCCGCGAGAAAATGACATAACAGCAACCCCTTTCATGGTACTCCTTCCATTATACTCCTTTATAGCAAAAAAAGTAAGGGAACAAGCAACATTAATTCATTATATCCGTAAATTAGTTAAAATATACCTATTGGACAATCATCATCTATAACGATTATACTTAAATTTATTCTGAAACTTGCACATTAGAAAGGGAACAAGCAGCTATGACATTAAAGATACATCCGTTCACAAAAATGATTGCCGGAATCGGATTCACATTTCTCATTGCCTTTACCGGTTACTTACTTGCGCTAGTTCCAGGGTTTAGCCGTGTTGGTCAGCTAGCCAGTGCAATCATTATCGCGATCATATTCAGACAATTTTTCGGCTATCCTGAATTTTTCCGTTCGGGAATACAGTTTTCATCAAAATATTTATTACGGTTCGCCATTATTTTATATGGTTTAAAACTTAATGTTGATATTATTTTGCAGGATGGTCTTGGATTGCTTGCTAAAGGTGCTGTTGCAATTATTTTTTCCATATTACTCACCGTTTATATCGGAAAAAAATTAAAAGCAAACACACAGCTTGCCTTATTGCTTGGAGTCGGCACAGGCGTTTGTGGTGCTGCAGCGATTGCCGCTGTATCACCGATTATCAAGGCTAAAGATGAGGACACTGCAATAGGTGTAGGAATCATCGCATTAGTTGGAACTGTTTTTTCTATTATTTATACCCTTATACAGCCACTGTTGCCAATTACTGATTTGCAATATGGTATTTGGTCAGGAATTTCCTTACATGAACTTGCCCATGTCGCACTTGCAGCAGAACCAGCTGGGGAGGATGCGTTGGCAATTGCTTTACTAGCAAAACTCGGCCGCGTTTTCCTGCTTGTCCCGCTTTGTTTCATCCTTATATTTTGGATGCGAAACCGAAATGATGACGGTAATACAAAAGTCAGCTTTCCCTGGTTTCTAATTGGTTTTATTGGAATGAGTCTTTTCGGGAGCTATATTTTAGGTGATATAATTCCTGTAACAGATGGCACTATGAACGCTGTAAGTCGGATTACGACATTTATATTAACTGCTGCGATGGTAGGGTTAGGATTAAATGTCAGCCTGAAAGATGTAAGAAATAAAGCAATGCGACCGCTAATCGCGATGGTGACTACTTCCATATTACTTTCATTTGTAATGTACTGGATTGCTGGAATCTAAAGAAGCTCCCTAATGTTAGGGAGCTTTTCTATAGCACAAACTTTTCGATTGCTTTAGCGACACCATCATTATTATTAGTATCTGTCACATGATCTGCAACATTCTTTATTGCCTCCTGCGCATTTCCCATCGCAACGCCAAGTCCGGCTTGCTGTATCATTTTAATATCATTCAAGCTATCGCCAACAGCCATTACGTTATTCATAGTAATGCCAATTTCATGACATACTTTCTTAAGAGCACTTGCCTTGTTAACCCCTTTTGGATTAACTTCAACATTTGTCGGCAGCGAATTCGTAAGCTCAAGTTCATCGTAATGCGATAGCTCCTCAACAACCATGTCAAGCTTTTTCGTATCAAGCGAGTCACAACCATATTTCAACCATTCATGGGCAAAAAAATCGTCAGGACGTGTTCCACGAAATACGCCATCAGTTGCCACCATCCAGCTATGTAAACCAAGCTTATCACCTAATTCCCACATCATTTGAACTCGTTCCGGATCAAGTAAATGCTGATCTCTCAGTTCCTTATTTACAGTCCAGATTTCGCCGCCATTACTTGTAATCAGATATGAGGGCAGTTCGAGTAATTCGGCATACGGATAGCAGGAATCAAGCCAGCGACCTGTGCTCAATATAACATGCACATCCTTCACCAAGGCTTTTGCAATCACTTCTTTCGTATAATCTGAAACGTCTTCCTCGCTATTCAACAATGTTCCATCCATATCTAATGCTACTAATTTTAGTTCATCCATTTATACGCTCCTCCACTCTGCTATGCCATCTTGGTATAAAGTCATTTTACTCGATTCATTTTAATCATGAAAGAAATAATTGTTGCGATAGGGACTAATATTACGAAAAAAATAAAGCTTATTCCGAGCCCTGTCCCACTTGTTGCAGATTGTACCATAGCCCAGGCAATATAGGAAAAAATTGCGACCATTTCTAAATTGATTGCTGCCATAAACGTTCGTGCCGGGGTGTACAATCGTGTTGCATTTTCTTCAGTCACTTTTACCATATAATTGAATGTGTGTGGTGCTTTTGTTACAAAATACATAATAATAAAGGAAACAAACGCAATGGCCGGCATAAGAAGAACTGTACCTTTGTTTCCCCACGCATCCGCTTCACCTTTTGCATTAAAATGAGTGGGAACTGATTCCGGCAAACTGTTATACGCCTGTACGACGTATACAATAGAACAAATAAGTATGATTACTGAAGCTGTGTTAAAAAACTTCTCCCATTTAGTTGCAGAAACTTTTATTTTTGGGTGATTCTTCAAGACTTCTCCCCCTTCACCATTAGTTTAGCTTAAATGTTTCTAATTTAAATAAGAATTTTTCCATTTGAATTGCTCGCCGTTGAGCCTCTTCAATTGTTATTGGAGTAAAGCGAATTTCTCCTTGAGGTACAAGCTGAGCAATCTTTGGCAGATCTGATGAAATGACAGTTCCTATCCTGGGATATCCTCCTGTCGTCTGCCTGTCAGCCATTAGGATAATCGGCGAGCCATTACTCGGAATTTGAATGCCGCCGAAGGGAACAGCATCAGACCAAATTTCCATATTTTCTTCATGTGTGACCGGCTCAGATTTCAGGCGATACCCCATTCTATTCGAATTCGCATTTACAGTATGAGGATTGTTAAAAAAATTATCTCGCCCTTGTTTCGTAAAAAAATCTGTATGCGGCCCTTCAATAACAGCAACCTCTACCGACTTTTGATAGGTTGGCGGATTGGTGAACCCGATACCGCATATTGCTTTAGCCGGATACCCATAAATAGAATCATCTTTATCCAGCGAACGACCAAACCCACTCTTCACATCAGTTGACTGACTGCCAAAAAACACTGGTGCATCAAATCCTCCGGCCACCGCAATGTATGCACGCACCCCTGATTGATGCTTGCCAAAGCTTAACCTATCCCCCTTCTCCATTGTAAATGTTTTCCACATCTTGATGGGATTGTCATTAAGTTTCGGCTCCAGTCCCGCACCTGTAAGAGCAACCGTGATTGGATTCGGTGCAGTCATTTCAAGATGAGGTCCAACAAGCGTCACCTCAAGACATGCAGCAGACCGTTGATTCCCAACCAGAATATTAGCTATTTGCAGTGCAAAAGTATCCATCGCACCAGAAACAGGCACACCAAATTTCTGATAGCCAGTCCGACCAAGATCCTGAAAAGTTGTAAGAACACCAGGCTTTATAACATGGAATATTTTCTCACTCTGCATCCTATTCACCACTTCACTTATGTATTTGGAACTTTGGAGCCCGTGCTGATTGACGATTGGGTGAGGTGTCGCTCGAGTTTGGGGCTCCGTCGCTCGAGTTTGATTCGCCGTCGCTCGAGTTTGGTCCTCCGTCGCTCGAGTTTGGGGCTCTGTCGCTCGAGTTTGGCTCGCCGTCGCTCGAGTTTGGACCTCTGTCGCTCGAGTTTGGGGCTTCGTCGCTCGAGTTTGAGGCTTCGTCGCTCGAGTTTGAGGTTTCGTCGCTTGAGTTCGGCTCTCCGTCGCTCGAGTTTAATCGACCATCGAGCGAACCACAATCCCAGCACTCTCTAACATCACGCGTAACTTCTCGACAAACGATACAGCATGTGCACTATCACCATGAACACAAATCGTGTCTGCTTTAATATCTACAGTTTCTCCGTTTACTGTGCGCACAACACCTTCATTCACCATCCGCTCTACCTGTTGAACAGCATCATCCACATCACTAATCACGGCATCCGCTCTGCCTCTGGGGGTTAAGGTGCCGTCAGCTTGATATGTCCGGTCAGCAAAAACTTCTGATGCAACAGTTAATTCCAGTTCACGGCCAGCCACAAGCAGTTCACTCCCGGCTAAACCATACAACATCAATTTGGAGTCGACGTCATACACAGCACGCGCGACAGCATTTGCTACGTCGCGATTCTTGGCTGCCAAATTATACATCGCACCGTGAGGCTTCACATGCTGCATCTGAACACTATGCACCTTGCAAAACGCCTGCAAGCCACCAATCTGATGAACTACCATCCGATAAATTTCATTTGGCGAAAAGTCGATCATACGTCGTCCAAATCCAGCAATATCAGGAAATCCTGGATGTGCGCCAACACCAACGTGATGTTCTTTTGCCAAGCGAACTGTCCTGTCCATAACAGTAGGGTCACCAGCATGTGCACCACATGCAATATTCGCTGATGTAACAGATTCCAGTAATTTTTCATCCGAACCAATTGTATAGGCACCAAAGCTCTCACCCATATCACAATTCAAGTCAATCCGCTTTGCCATCGTCAACCTCCTCTACCACTAACTCCCCGCTCCATGCTTGTTTTTCAAATTCACTTTCCGATATTTCGTAAAACGTAACACGGTCACCTGCACGAAACAGAAAAGCATCTTCTTTTTCCCTATCAAATAACGTAAGGGCTGTTTTTCCAATAATGTTCCAGCCACCTGGCGAGTCTATCGGATAAATTCCCGTCTGTTCGTGGGCGATTCCTACAGAGCCTGCAACCGTCTTTGCCCGAGGTTCATCTAAACGTGGCGTTGCAATCTGTTTATTAAGACCTCCTAAGTATGGAAAGCCTGGCAAAAAACCTAGCATAAAAACAAGGTATTCCTGTTCGCTATGAATCTGTATAACCTCATCCTCTGAGAGCTTGTTCGATTCAGCAACACGTCCTAAATCTGGACCATACTTCCCACCGTAGACAACCGGAATCGAGATTAGTCGTGACTTACGCTCAACTCTATCAATATTCATTCGATTAATCTGATAAATTTTGTCACAAACTTCCGTGTAGCTTAAACGATGTGGTCGATAGTAAATTGTAACCGAATCAAATGCTGGCACCCATTCCACGATATCAGGAATTGCAGCACAACCTAATTTACTGCAAAAAAACTGGATATCCCTGTTTAACTCAGGTGAAACTTCACCATCAAAGTCTACCTTAATTGCCGAATCACCCATAGCGTGCAAGGTAAAATGCATACCGAACGCCTCCCGGAATCTCTGTTACTAGCATGATAGCATATTCAAACCTAATCCAACACATAACGATTACGGCCAGCACCCATTCCGAAAACCATGACCAATAGTGCTACCCCTATTAAAGTAAGCAATGGAACCGTCCAGACATGGGTTACATCATATAAATACCCGATAAACACAGGACCAACTGCGGCAAGTGTGTAACCGAGCGACTGCGCCATACCTGACAGTTCTGCAGCCTGACGTGAGTTACGCGCCCGCATTCCCAAAAAAGCCAATGCCAGAGCAAACGTTCCACTTAACGTAATTCCAATTAATATCGTACTAATAACCATAACAGCATATGACTCTCCTATTAAAAGACCTCCATAGCCTCCCAATGCACAGGTTGTCATGACAAGCACAATTCCCCGCTGTGAATTGAAACGACCAGCAATCATCGGAACGAAGAAACTTGCAGGTAATCCGATAAATTGCATAAATGAAAGCATCCATCCAGCAGTTCCCATGCTAACACCATAATCATGCAAAATTTCTGGAAGCCATGAAATCGTCACATAAAACATGAACGATTGAAGCCCCATAAAACAGGCAACCTGCCATGCGAGCGGTGATTTCCACATTCGATTGTCACTCACAGTAACATATTGCATCTCGACATCATTGTCTGCTTTATTCTTTTTGGACAGATACATCCAGATGATAATTCCAACGATTGTGGGGACTGTCCATATGATTAGTGCAAATTGCCAGCCCATATTCAACCCACGTGCAAATGGAATACTTAATCCAGAAGCCGTCGCAGCAAAGATCCCCATAGCTGTTGAATATACACTAGTCATTAATGCTACCTTTGTCGGAAACTTTTCTTTTACGACACCAGGCAAAAGAACATTGCAAATTGCAATTCCAAGCCCGACAAATAATGTTCCAATAAATAGTAGTGCTGCAAATGGAAACGAACGAACCGTAATACCAAATAAAAGAAGAATAAGACCTGCAATTAATGTTCGTTCATTCGAAAACTTGTTACCAAGCTTAGGCGCAACTGGCGACATCACCGCAAACGCAACGAGAGGCAGACTAGTCAAAATCCCTACACTCCAATTGGAAAGCCCCACATCATCTCGTATAATTCCAATTAACGGACCAACAGATGTAATTGCTGGTCGCAGATTAAACGCCACGATTATAATACCTGCTATAAGTAAAAAATTATATATCTTTTTTTGATTATCAGTTGCTGCCATTATATGTACAAATCCCTTCCAAAAATCCTCTTCCTAACAATATAGCATAACAGAATTACATAGTTAAAAAAGACGATTCCCTGCCGAATCAGAAAAACCTCTCCCCCGTACAACGTTTGGCAGATAAACTTCCTCGCTATCACTATATGCCTCATAATTTAAATGGTTAAACGTCATAATCCACTACAACTTCAGGCAAAATTTTCCGATATAAATAATATTCATAGCAAAAGCAGAAGGAGATACATATATGGGGGAAAATAAGAAAAAGAAACAGGAGATAAAGAAAAAAGGCAGCTTCCTAAGTAAATCACTACAGCGACAAATACTTATACCTTTTTTATCATTAATTATTATTGCCGGAGCAGTGATAGCTTTCACCAATTACACGTTAAGCAAAAACATGATAATTGATCAAAAAGCACAAAGTGTTGAAACACAAATGACTAACCTTAACGATACATTTAATGTATTTTTTGACAATACGACAAGTATCTTAAACCGTCTTACTCAAAACGAATTATTTATTGACTATGACGAAAACAACCGGCAAGCTATTGTCAATTACTTAGGAGAGACTGTAGAGGCGAATACCAATATTGCAAACATCTATACAGGTGTTGAACTTTCCAGTGAAACAACCATTTATCCAGAAACGGACCTGCCAGATGACTTTGATCCGCGTGAACGAGACTGGTATAAAGCCGCCCTTGAAGCTGACGGAGAAGTAATTTGGACTCAGCCTTACGTTGATGCTGCATCAGGAAAAACAATTGTTACTGCTGCACAATCCTATAGCAAATATGGACAAGTCGTTGGTGTAATTGGTGCTGATGTTCTTGTCGATACGTTAATATCCATGACAAACAACATTCAAACTGGTGAATCAGGATATGCGATGATCATTGATCAGCAAGGAACATTCATTGCTCACCCTAATGATGAACTTGTTGGAAAAAGTGCTGAAAAGGCCGCATTCTATAGTAAACTTAGCAGCAATGGGGAAAACGGTGTTATTGAATATACGGAAAATGACGAAGGAAAAATCCTAGGATTCACCACGAACAACACAACAGGATGGGTTCTTGGAGAAACAGTATTTAAAAGTGATTTTAGTGACCAAGCAAGCAGTATTTTAATTCCGATTATCGCTACCTTGCTAATTATTTTGCTGCTGGCAATCGTCATTTCTTTTTTTACAACACGAAGAATCACAAAACCTATTAAGAACCTGCAAGGAACGATGAAGGAAGTTGAGAACGGGAATCTTTTAGCCAAAACAACTATCCAAACGCATAATGAAATCGGCCAGCTTTCCGAAAGTTTTGATAATATGCTCCAGCAAATGCGGATGATGATGATTAAAATTAAAGATGTTTCATTCAATGTGTCCGAAGCATCACAAACACTAGTTGCAAGTGCAGAAGAGAATACTGCATCCTCAAATGAAGTCGCAACAACCATGGAACAAATTGCAACAGGTGCTGGCGAGCAATCAGAAATTATGGAACAAAATGCAGCTGCAACCGAAAAACTGTCAACATTGATTAAACAAATAGAAGAATATAATAAAAAAGTATATGATGAAGCTCGAGTCATGGATGAAGTCTCTGAAAAAGGAGCAGAAACAGTAAGCGGTCTCCGTAAACAATCCGAAGAAACAGGCCAGATAACCAGTGAAGTTGTCAGAGCAATCCAATCACTTGATGACAAATCAACAAACATAAATGAGATTGTCACCAAAATCGCTGATATCGCCAGTCAAACAAATCTTCTCGCATTAAATGCAGCAATCGAGGCTGCCCGCGCTGGTGAAAATGGACGCGGATTTGCAGTAGTAGCAGATGAAGTAAGGAAGCTAGCAGAACAATCCGAAAGCGCACTTGGAGATATATCCACGTTAATCGGAGAAATGCAAGCTGAAACAAAGCATTCTGTAACATTGATTGGTAAAACTAATAAAGTCATCCAGACCCAATCACAATCAGTTGGTGAAACAGAACAAGCATTCACAAGTATACAGCAAACAATTCATACCAATAACCAATTAATTAACAAGGTAATGGATATAATGGAAACAATCATAAGTCAGGAGCAGATTATTTCCGGCAATACGCAAAGCATCGCATCAATAAGCGAGGAAACTGCAGCAGGAACAGAAGAAACCTCAGCATCAATCGAAGAACAAACAGCATCAATGGAACAATTAAACCACCTTGCAGAAGAACTGGAAACATATGCTATAGAAATGCAGCAGCAGGTAAACAAGTTTAAAATAGACGAAAATAATTAATTTTGTAGAGGGACGGTATAACTCGTCCCTCTTTTTAAAGGGTATTATTGCCCAGGAAATAATTATCGAATCATGTCGATACTAGTTTCCCGCACTCTAATGGTAATTAATACCTCAATCTTATTTCTTTTCATCACCCAACTTTGTGGTATAATGTAGGTAGAAATATGCATATACTAAATAGGCCACAGTTACAGCTGTGGCCATGTGATAAGCGGTTCCCTTAGGGGGATCAGCTATCCACAAATAGGCCTCTCCCATTAACGCTTTGCGGCTTTACAGGGAGGTCTATTTTTTATTGATCATGTGCACAATCAGCGTCAGAAAACCTGTCATAAATGTTCCAAAACCGATCAGCAAGAAAAAGACTTCAAAAACACCCAATCGCCTCACCCCCTTTTATTATACTGGGGTAGCTGATTCATCCCTATAAGGAACTTTATCTACTAGATAGTATAGCATAAAATTCCGTAAAAATACGAACAAATGTTTGGTTTTAAGTCTTGGTACAAGTTCTTGCTAAGCCTTTAGACTTTAGGTATATAGAATTAGTTTAGGAATTGATGCCACTTTTTAAGACTCTGGTTCGATAATAGTAGTAATAGAAGGAACTCTATAGTGTGCTTGTATACTTTAGTATATGCACTGACGTGTGGGAGTTCGTAATGCATTTGGAGGATGGAATTAAAAAACGAGCACCCTATGTTAGAATGCTCGCCTAGTATTAAGATCCAGCGATAATATGGAAACCAGAATCAACATGCAGCACATCACCAGTAACACCACGTGCCATGTCACTAAGTAAAAATGCTGTAGCATCGCCTACCTGGTCCTGATCAATCTGACGACGAAGCGGCGCTTTTTCTTCAATAACCGACATTTTGTCATTGAATCCAGACACACCTTTAGCTGACAGCGTGCGAATCGGACCAGCAGAAACAGCATTCACACGAATACCATACTTACCAACATCTTCAGCCAAGTAACGCACACTCGCTTCAAGCGCAGCCTTAGCAACACCCATTACATTATAATTAGGCACAACACGTTCAGCACCAAGGTATGTTTGCGTAACTATACCGCCACCCTCAGTCATCAGCTTTTTAGCTTCTCGCGTCACAGCAACGAGCGAATACGAGCTAATATTTTGTGCTAGAAGATAACCCTCACGAGACGTATCAGCATATTCACCATTCAGCTCGTCACGGTTCGCAAACGCAACCGAATGGACAAGCCCATGAATGGTGCCCACTTTCTCACCAATTTCCTGAAATGCATTAACGATACTCTCATCATCAGCAACATCACAAGATACAATTAGTGTTGGATCAATTTCATTTTGCGCGAGGAGTTTTTCCAGCTTTTGTTTCGAACGTTCCTGGCGGTTGGTGAAAATCAAGTTCGCCCCAGCATTGTGAAGCGATTTAGTAATACCCCACGCAATACTGCGGTTGTTTGCAACACCCATAACAACTATGTTTTTATTTTTCAATAATGTGTTCATTTATGTACCTCCGATTGATTGGATATGTCTTACTTATAATGTAGCATAATTAGGACCAGGTGTTAAATGGGAAGTTAATTTTACCCTACACTTAATTATATAAGTCATTTAGCAAAAACGTACATAACAAATAACAATTGCTACTACTATCACCTTTAATAATTATGATGATTGTCCGATAATATATATAAGTCCTCTTATTAGAAATAAGTTATATACAGGAGTGTCAGATATTATGGAAAATACAAAAGATAAACAACTTCACCAGGCATTAAATATAATAGATACATTATTAGAAGCGTCAGATCACTTCTATAAATTGGTAAAAAATAAAGAATTAAATCAAAGTATATTCATCTTTAGTTCCATGCTTGAAGGGGCTGAGACGGTTAATAAAATCATCACTTCCTCAATGACTGAATTTACTCCACAAAAAGATAAAGCAGAGAAGCAATTACTCTTAATCGCACAGAACCTTGAAAATGGGAAGCTTACCAAGATTGCAGAAATACTGCAGTTTTCATTTATACCACTGCTTAAAGATTTAAGAAATTCTTTTTCAGAAAAAGTAGTTGTTCAAGATGAAAACAGATTTATTACAATCGGTGTTTTTGCTTCCCTACGGAATCCCAGAACATTTTACACAAAAGAACGTGTTAATGCCTTAGTTCAGGAAAGTAAGAGGCAAAATACAAGGTTACTCTTTTTCTCATCCAGTGATGTTGACTTTGACTCAGGACAAATAGAAGCGGATGAATGGCAGAATGGAAAATGGGAACGTACTGTAGCTGCTTTTCCGGATGTTATTAATAATGTTGGTGGAGGAAGAAGATCACACACCGAGCGGAAATTACGCCGACAGATTCCGTTCACCAGTTTCCATGTCGGTAATAAATTCTCTTTACCAAAGCGAATCGTCCAACATAGAGATTATGCTGAATTACTTGTTCCCTTCAAGGTTTGTACCAACGAAGTAATGATACATGACTTTTTAGATGAAAATAACAGTGTTGTATTTAAGGCTCTTTCAGGAAATCGGGGAGAAAATATATACTTCATTACTAAAAAAGGTAACCGCTATTCTTTATTGGACCAAAAGAAACAACAGATTTTAAATCAGAGCGCATTTAATGAATGGCTGCAAAAAATTATTTTAAGTCAAAAAGGCAGCTATATCATTCAGCGTTACATTCATACCAGGACAAAAAATGACGAACCTTACCATATTCGTGCACATGTCCAAAAAGACATGGAAGGAAAATGGCAACTTACTCATATATACCCCCGTGTCGGAAGTAAAAAGAGTAATCTTAGTAACATCAGTACAGAAGGTAGAGTAGAGGACCTTCTGACCTTTCTTGAAAATGAATATGGCGAAAAAGGGAAAAAACATGAGCAAGCTATCCTAAAGCTATCCATGGATTTGGCCTGGCATCTTGACAAACTTCACGGACTTGCCTTGGATGAACTTGGTATCGACTTAGCAATTGATGAAAATGGACGATATTGGATGCATGAAGCAAACAACGGTCCACAAACTGCATTTCATGAGGAAAAAAGAGCAGTGAACACTATAGGATATGCCAAATATATTGCAAAAAATATGTTAGTTCGTACAGACAGCATTCGTGAAGCTAGTAAGGTAAAAGGGCAATTCAATGCAAGAACAACAAATCTCCCGTTTGCTGATTTAGATAACCGGCCAATTATTGGTTTGCTCCATGGATCACAAACAAATGACAATTTAGCATCGGCAGCGATTCAAGAAGCAAAAGAAGCTAATTTCCATTTTTATTCCTTTTCACCAAAGGACATTGATTATGATGAAATGTTGATAAAAGGATTCTTTTACGAAAACAACGACTGGACACCTAAAGTGGTTGAATACCCTGATGTAATAATTGACCGTCTTAAATTGAGAGGTGCTAAAAGAGCCCAAGTATTATATGAAGAACTCGAAGATATTCCATTTACAAACGAATGGTCAGCCCACACCAGCAAGCGCTCGGAATTATACGAAAAACTGCAAACAAATGAAGAATTGGCTAACCTTCTATCACCTTATCAAAGGATCCACCGAACCCGTGACGTATTCCGGTTCATTGAAAAATATGGGAAAGTGATCGTAAAACCTGAAATTGGTTCCCTTTTAACTAGTCAGTACATTGAAAAAAATGCTAATGGCAAATATTCAGTGACAAAAGGAAAAACAATTAAAGAATACAGTGAATTTCCATTAGTAAATAACTTGAAAAATCTAATTAAAAAAGAAAATGTTATTGTCCAAAAAGATTCAGGCTCTATTACAAATAGCACCCAGCCGTTCAACATTCATGTACACATGACCAAAGGAAATAAAAACGAATGGGGTATAGTAAGTCTTTGTTCAGAAGTTAAAAATAACGAGGATAATACTAAACAACAAGAGGTTCATAGAGAGCAAAAGGATTTTAATGAAAACAATTTTGGTTCAATTTATTCGACATCGTTGCATAGGCGATTAGAAAAGTTATCTAGGGAAATTGTTAACACTATTGAGGAAACCCACGATGAATTAATTAGTGAAATAGACATAAAACTAGGGCTAGATGAGAATGGGGAACTGAGTCTTATGGAAGCAGATCCAAACGGTCCTAAAGTGATAACTGACGTAACTAAATTTGCAAAACATGTTATATCATATGCCAGTTTATTAGTAGATTTAAATAAATCAGGAGCATCACTTGAGGAAGAAAAACAATTAACATACTAATTTAAAGCCACCATCATTTGGTGGCTTTTTAGATATTAAATAACAATTTTAGAATAGTTTACTATTATATCGTAATTCAATAAACTTTAATACAACTATATATTAGAAATAATTTTATTTAATTAGAAATATTAATATGTACCAATTTAAACTGGTTTTAAATTTAACTATTGGCATTTTTTGGATACTTTATCATTAGGTTATTAAGAGAACAGACCACTTGTCATTTAATCAATTAAAAATTGAGCACAGATAACAGTTTTCCCATTGGTTATTAATCCTTTTTCTTTTGTTTTTACGGTACAACAAAGCACCAGTCTTCTTAGTGAAAAAGAGACCCTAGATAACTAGAGTCTCTTGCAAATATTTTAATTTAACGTAAAAGTTGTAATACTCCTTGAGGTTGTTGATTTGCTTGCGCCAACATGCTCTGTGCCGCTTGTGAAAGAATGTTGTTCTTCGTGAAGTTCATCATCTCTTTTGCCATGTCAACGTCACGTATACGTGATTCTGCGGCAGTTAAGTTCTCAGCAGAAGTTCCTAGATTATTAATAGTATGATCTAATCGATTTTGTACTGCCCCAAGTTCAGAACGCTGAGCTGATACAGTGTCAATTGCTTCCTGAATAGTTTCAATAGCGCCATCAGCTTCTTCTTGGGTAGAAATCTCAATTCCATCACCTTCTTCTGTACCTTGTACTCCTAAATCCTCTGCACTCATACTTTCAATTTCAACAGTTAAGTTCTGACCTTCATTTGCTCCAACATGAAACGTTAACGGACCAGACTCACCCTCAGTAGTAATAGATCCATCAAGCAATTTTTGCGTATTGAATTCCGTATCGTTAGAAATATCATCTAGTGCACTCGCAAGTTGATCGACTTCTTTTTGCATTTCGGCACGATCTTCATCAGTATTTGTATCGTTGGCGCTTTGTACAGCCAACTCACGCATACGCTGAAGAATTGAATGTGATTCATTCAAAGCACCTTCAGCTGTTTGGATTAAAGAAATACCGTCTTGAGCATTTTTCTGGGCCATTTCCAAACCGCGAATCTGTCCACGCATTTTTTCAGAGATTGCAAGACCTGCTGCATCGTCTCCTGCTTTGTTGATTTGTAGACCTGAAGAAAGTTTTTCTAAAGACCCTTGTGTTGCTTGGTTGTTGTTGCTTAGTTGGCGGTGCGTGTTTAGCGCCGCGATATTGTGATTAATAATCATTTTTTCCTTACCTCCATGTAAGTGTATTTTTTTTGCGAGTCACATCCTTATGTCTCGCATGTCCTTCTGATGTTATGGCCATAACATTCATTCATCATGATGATGTATTACTTATATCGGCAAAGTTCGATAATGTTTAAATCTTTTCTGGAAAAATTTTTTAATATATTTCCCCGTTTTTTAACATTCATCATCTCCTTAATCAAATCATACAATTAAACAAGCCAATTGACGCCACAATGAATCTTTTGATAGTTTTAAAATGTGCGCATAAATAAAGCGCTTACAAAAAACAAAGGGGGAATTCTAATTGAAAGGATTAACATCATTTTTTGACCGGATGGTTCAACGTTATTTACCTGATGCATTTCTTTTTGCAATTATTTTAACGTTTATCGTTTTCATTTTAGGGATGGGTGTCACGGGCAGTACAGCCATTGAAATGACGCAATATTGGGGAGACGGTTTCTGGAATTTACTGGCTTTTGCCATGCAGATGTCGCTTATAGTTATAACTGGCTACATACTTGCAAACACACCGCTTGTCAAACGATTGTTAGCAAAGATCAGTACGCTTGCAAATTCACCAGGCCAGGCAATCATACTTGTTACATTTGTTGCTGCAATTGCATGTCTGATTAACTATGGTTTTGGACTGGTAGTAGGGGCGTTACTGGCAATCCATGTGGCTAAACGCGTTCCGTCAGTAGACTATCGTTTACTAATGGCGAGTGCATATAGTGGATTCCTGTTATGGCATGGTGGTCTTTCAGGCTCTATTCCATTATTAATTGCAACACCTGATCACTTTCTGCAGGATACAATCGGAGTTGTCCCTGTAACTGAAACACTTTTTAGCGGATTTAATATTTTCATAGTGGTTACATTGCTTATTACACTTCCACTATTGAACAGGTTTCTAATGAAGTCACGCGACCCGCTTAACAATACAGATGCTTCGACATGGAAATCGGAGGATACTGAGCCAGAGGAAGAAGCTCCAGTTAAGGAAGAAATGACACCAGCTGAACGATTAGAAAACAGCCAGATTCTTTCGTTATTAATTGGTATTATGGGACTTGCCTTTATTATTTATCACTTTACGCAAAACGGTTTCGACCTGAACATTAATATCGTAAACTTTATTTTCCTATTCTTAGGAATCATTTTCCATAAAACGCCACGTCGTTTCCTAATCAGTGTAACGGGTGCAGTTAAAAATGTTGGTGGTATCATCATTCAGTTCCCGTTTTATGCAGGGATTATGGGAATGATGGTCGCATCTGGTCTGTCGCAGGAAATGTCCATGTGGTTTGTGAGCATTTCAACTGAATATACATTGCCATTATTCACCTTCATCAGTGCAGGGATTGTGAATTTCTTCGTCCCATCTGGTGGCGGCCAGTGGGCTGTGCAGGGTCCAATTATGATTCCGGCAGCATTGGAAATTGGTGCAGATACAGCGAAAACAGCGATGGCCGTTGCATGGGGGGACGCATGGACAAATATGATCCAGCCGTTCTGGGCATTGCCGCTCCTCGCAATTGCAGGCTTGAAGGTCCGCGATATTATGGGCTTTTGTGTAATGATACTATTGTATAGCTTTATCCCGATTTCTATCGGACTATTATTCTTTTAATTAAAATGCTGTCATCCCACCAGGATGACAGCATTATTTATATTTCCACAGATTATATGAATCTCTTCCTCGATTTTTTGCTTCATATAATGCAACATCAGCATTCTTTAACAGGGAAAACGCGGTATTATATTGCTTTTGAGACATAGCTATCCCTATACTAGTTGTAATGTAAAGCTGCCTATCATTTGCCTGCCAAGGCTTTCGAATATACTGTTGAATATCTTTGGCAATGGAAACTGCTTCATCGGCAGATCCTATATTCGGTAAAAGTATTATAAATTCATCGCCACCTATACGTGCAACAATACCCTTTTCTCTAACTATTTGAGTTATTCTTCTCCCAAACTCTACAATTACCCTATCCCCCATGTCATGACCCAGTTCATCATTAACTTCTTTAAAGCGGTCAATGTCCAACATGATTACAGCTAGTTCATCTTTGTTCTCTCCTGTTAAAGCCTCTAAAGCTTGATTTAATCGTTCATTAAATAAACGGCGGTTTGGAAGCTCTGTTAATGGATCCTGAAAAGCAAAATCTTTTAACTTCATTTCATACTCTTTCTGCAAGCTAATGTCTCTGGTCAATACCAGCATATGTATAAAATTATTTCGATTATCAAAAACTGGAGCGCCGTGTGATTGTGACCAAACAGTTTCGTTCTGATGGTTATATTGCCTTATTTCAACTGTAAACGACTCACCACTATTAATGGAATGGATAAAAACCCCTTCCAAGCGCTTTCGGTCATCAGGATGCACATTATGTAAAAAATACTTTCCGGTATAATCCTGACTATCATGTCCTAATATTTTTTTATAAGATGGTGATGCATAAATTATTTTACCTTTCTCATCCATTAAAGTTATCAAATCGTTCGCATGTTCAGCTATAATTTGAAATCTCTTTTGGCTCTCTTCTAATAGTTTTTGAGATTTCAATAATTCCGTTATATCTCTTAAAATACAATAAACACCAATTACTTGTTCATTTATTATTAACGGCGTCACTTTTATCGACAAGCAAATTTTATCTCCTGCTTTGTTATGAACTGTTAGATTTGAATTTTCAGTTGATCCACTTATAGCTCCCATAAACAGTTTTTCAGCTAATTGTTTATCCTCTTCAACCACGAATGAATCCCAGGCTGAATCAATATATTCTGAAGGTGAATATCCAGAAATCGACTCAACAGCAACATTCCCATTTGTAATATGACCATTTAAATCCAGTGAAATTATTGCATCGGAATTATGATGGAATAATGAATGATACCTTTCTTTACTTTCATGAAGCCTATCCCATGCTATTTTCCTATCAGACTCAGCTACTTTTTCCTTGGTGATATCTTTAACCACTCCTACAATTTGTTCACATTGTCCTGAATCATTAAATAGTGGAGTAAGTAACGTTTTTGAGTAAAATTTTTCACCTGTGTGAGATATGTACGAATCCTCAAAGGTTACTCTATTTTTGCTTATAACTACTTCCTTATACTGCTCATATAAGAAGTTTGATTGGTCTCGCACGCATACCTCTTTAATTGTTTTACCTAATGCAGCCTGAGTGATATCCGTTCCTTCCATTGCCGCACGGTTTACAAAGTCATATGTAAATTCAAATCCACTTTCTACTTTCATTACAAAGACCATGTCACTTAAACCTTCCATTAACACCTTTTTAGAAATAATGCACATCCCCCCTATAAATTCAATATTTCCAAAATATAACACATATTACCTATATAACAAATTTAATACTGCATTGACAAGTATATTTATCTAAAGAAGAAGTTTTAAAATTTTTATGATAAAATGATAAATATATTTATTGTGTGAAACTAGGAGGACAGGTCATTGCATTTTTTTGTAAAACTCGGATTAAACTTAATAAAGATGAGAAACTTGACGTTGTTGCTCTCCACCGTTATCTTTGTGATTCTGTGCACCTTCGTTATGTACTTCCTGGAGCCTGATAACTTTGAGAGTCTGTTAAATACTTTCTATTATGTCATGACAACCTTTTCCACAGTTGGTTATGGTGATTACTCGCCGATTACCGCAGCTGGAAAATTGTTCGCCGTACTTATGTATATGGTAGGAATTGGCCTGTTAGGGGTAGTTATTGGTAAAGTTGTTGATGTATTTTCAATCTTTAGGAAGAAAAGGGAGGAAGGTAAAGTGGAATATACACAGGAAAATCACATCATTATTATCGGATGGGGAAAGAAAACAGAGTCTGCTGTAGATGAAATTTTAAATTCAAATGAAACTGCTGAAGTCGTGATTGTTGACACATTGCCAAAATCACCTTTTGATGTATCGCTAGACAGAGTTCACTATATTCAAGGAGATACAACCGAAGAAGAAACATATAAAAAAGCCAATATCACAAAGGCAAAGTCAGTAATAATTTTTTCGGATGATAAAATTTATGAACCATCCTTGCGTGACGCAAAGACGTTGACTGTTGCGATTGTCGTGGAACGATTAGCACCAACTGTACATACTACTGTCGAAATTCTAACGGAAAAACATACAGCGAACTTCGCACATGTAAAAGTAGATGAATTTATTTTATCGCATGAGACCATCTCAAGCTTGGCTGTCCGTTCTGCAATGTATAAGGGAGTGAGTAAAGTATATTCACAGTTAATCAGCAGACAGCATGGCGAGGACCTGTTTAAGATTTCAAAAAAGGACAATTGGTCAACATATCATGACGCCTTTAAAGAATTATTAGAGAAAGGTGCAACACTCATCGCAGACCGCGAAGACCTGGATATTAACAGGCGACTAGATGAAAAAATACCAGATGATGCTGAATTGTATGTTATTTGTGATAGTGAAACGTTTGAAAAGATTGTATAAAGATTACGAGAGGATGCCTCTATTGGAAGCATCCTCTCCTACTCTACTTTCGTGATAATTGCGCAAACACAATCCCGACTAATATCAGCATAGACCCAACAATAATTCCACTTGTCAATGTCTCTCCTAATATCAGCCAGCCAAAGAATAATCCGAACACTGGAACGAGCAATGTTGATAAGGTTGCAGTGACCATATCAATCGTACTCAGCAGCAGGAACCAAACGGAAAAGCATAATGCTGATGCCAATACACCAGTAAACAATATGTAAAATATGCTCTCCCCTGTTAGCTGAACAGGGTCTCCCCATTCCGCAAATAAGCTTGCAATGATAATTCCAATTGTCCCAAACAGCATTTGATACGCTGTGACCTGGATTTTATTCATACCCTGCAAATTTATCCGGTAATAGACATTGGATGAAGCCCAGGCAATCGCGGCAACAATTATAAGTAGTTCTCCAAATATCACTTCAGGATCCTGCACCATGAAGATATCCCAGCCCAGAATCGTTAGCAGTCCCAGCATACCAATTCCAAGACCTATCACTTTTCCGGCTGATATTTTTTCACCCAAAATTTTCACAGCAAAAATACTGCTCCAAAGTGGCATTGAATACAATAACACCGATGATTTTCCTGCATCGACAAACTGCATCCCATACATCACAAGTAGAAACACAATTGATGTTTGTAATAACCCAACAATAATCAGATGCTTCCACATATTTCGTGGTGGTTTACCAGCTTTCCACAGCCATACGACAATTAGCAGTGTGACCGCGCCTGTTCCAAAACGAAACGCCGAGAATGTAAACGGGCCCATAAACCCAAGTGATGCCTTCATAAAGACCCATGCATAGCCCCAGATAATTGTAATGAGCAGAATCAATCCCCAGACAATCCATTTATTTCTTAGTATAGAATTCCCCATATTCGACAAACCTCTTTTTAAACCATAATAGAACTAGTATAGTAATTTACTAGTAGCCTAGCAAATAACTACCCTTATTAAAACTTTATACCCACTTCATTAATCACACGTTTATTAACTTTCCCAAGTTTTTTAATACCTAAGTTGCATGGACGACATTGTTATTTAATTTTATCCTTAATGTAAGCCTTTACATTAATTGTCATAAGGAGGAGAGAGATGAGGAGAAAATTGTCGTATATTACATTATCCGTAATTGTTTCGACATCATTTTTAGCAACTACTGGATTGCCTGCAAGTGCTGACAAAGCACCCAATCCCACCATTGAAAAGAAGGACAAGAAGAATGTTCAGGAAAAGGCTCATCCTAAATTCGGCTGGGGCATTCCAGGTCCTACATCACCTATATTGCATCCCGGCTCAGTAAAAGGTGCTGGTATGGTTGCAGAACCGTTAAACGAGATTGAATCGGTAATGGAATCAATGATTTCTGATAACGTGATGCCTGGCGCTGTTACATTTGTTGCCCGCCGTGGACACATTGTTCAGCATGAAGCATATGGCGATGCAGCAATCTATCAGGATGATAGCGGAAATCAACTTGAAGACCCTGTTGCAATGAGCAAAGATACCATTTTTGATGTTGCTTCCCTTAGTAAAATATTCACTACCATTGCAGCAATGAAATTACATGAACAAGGGCAATTCAACCTGGATGATCCTGTAGCAGATTACATTCCAGAATTTGCTCAGAACGGGAAGGAAAATGTTACAATCCGTCAGTTAATGACACACACATCAGGATTCAAGCCATGGGTTCCCCTTTATACAATCGGCGAAAATAAACAGGATCGACTGCAATACGTTTTCGAATACCCATTGGACAATGAACCAGGATCGACATATACGTATAGTGATTTAAACATGATTACACTAGCAGTTATTGTCGAGAGGATATCTGGTAAAGGCTTGGATCAATTTGTAAAAGAAAACATCACGGAACCCCTCAATATGACTGACACCATGTATAACCCACCTGAAGAATTAAAAGATCAAATTGCTGCAACTGAATACCAGCCATGGACAGATAGAGGTCTCGTCTGGGGCGAGGTACATGATGAAAACGCATGGTCACTTGGTGGAGTTGCAGGACATGCCGGTGTATTTTCAACAGCAAATGATCTGGCAAAGTTAGGTCATATGATGATCAATGATGGTCGTTATGGAAGTAAACAAATTCTTCAGCCTGAAACGGTTGAGCTGCTTGTTGAAAATCAAATCCCACAATTTCCAGGAGATGAACATGGTTTAGGATTTGAACTTGCACAAGGCTGGTACATGGATGCCTTATCTGAATCATCAACTATTGGACATACTGGTTATACAGGAACATCATTTGTCGTAAATCAAAACAACGATACGATAGCTATTTTATTAACGAACCGGGTACACCCAACACGTGAAACAGTTTCTACTAACCCAGCCAGACGTCAATTCGCCCGTCAAGTTGCAGATGCAATTCCTGTCACTACACCAGGCAGCAATGATACATGGTTCTCTGGTTATGGTGACAATACTAATCAGACATTAACCGCTGAAGTTGATGTGGAAAATGACACGTCACTTTCATTTGATACATGGTACAGAATCGAGCATGGGTACGATTTTGGAGTTGTTGAGGTCTCAGATGATGGCCAAAGCTGGACAAGTACAGGAGAATCCTTTACTGGCAGCAGTATCAATTGGCAGTCTCAAGAGGTTAAAATTCCGGCTGGGACAAAATACATTCGCTTTAACTATCAAACAGATACTTACACCAATGGCC
This sequence comes from Virgibacillus litoralis, assembly GCF_017873675.1. Classification (GTDB taxonomy): domain Bacteria; phylum Bacillota; class Bacilli; order Bacillales; family Amphibacillaceae; genus Lentibacillus; species Lentibacillus litoralis. The sequence continues at coordinate 183,723 of NZ_JAGGKK010000003.1, forward strand.
GAGGATGGTATATATCCAACCTTGAGCTAAGTAATGGTCATTCAGTAGATTTCACTAGTCAAGACTGGGTAAAACGAGATTACTAATAGGAGGAAAATGATGAAAGCAAATTTCAAGTTATCCTTTATTATCTTAACAATAATTATGCTAATCGCTAGTCCATTAACATATACAAATAACACAGCAAAAGCAGCAGAGGACGAATCAGTTAATGACCTCATTCTGTTAGAGAACATTCCACAAGCAACAGTACAGGTTACAAATAATCAAGTGGATTTAAGCGCATTACACATGTATAGTGATGGCCATTTTAAATCCACCACAGAAAACCTCACTTGGGAATCAACTAATAAAAACGTCGCAACTGTTAATCAAGATGGCGAAGTTACATTTACAGAACAGCCGGGTCGTTCATTTATTACAGTTACAGACGGCACTTATGAAGACAGGATTGCCGTTGACTACAAGCCAGACAACACAGCAAACAAAGGAAAATCATCATTTTCAGGAAAAGTCGTGAAGCAAGAAAGTGACCGCTACAACGTCATTAATAATGCAATTGAAGGTATGACATTGAAGGAAAAAATCGGTCAAATGCTTATGCCGGACTTCCGGAATTGGGATGGCGAAAATGTTACAGAAATGCTACCTGAAATTGAGCAAACGGTAAAAGAATATGACCTTGGTGGCGTTATTTTATTTAGAGAAAACGTTGTAACAACTGAACAAACAGCCAAATTAGTTTCAGCATATCAAGAGGCATCTGAAAAATATGGTCTGCTAATGACAATCGACCAAGAGGGCGGCATTGTTACACGCCTGCAATCAGGAACAGACTTCCCTGGTAACATGGCGCTTGGTGCAACACGCTCAACTGACCTTTCCAATGATGTTGGAAAAGCAATTGGTGAAGAACTTAACTCACTTGGCATCAACATGAACCTGGCACCAGTTATGGATGTTAATAATAACCCGGACAATCCGGTTATTGGTGTACGTTCCTTTGGTGGATCACCTGAACTGGTTGCCGACATGGGCATCGCTTATACGAAAGGGTTACAAAGCACCGGTGTAGCAGCAACAGCAAAACACTTTCCTGGTCACGGGGATACAGCAGTTGATTCACACCTTGGACTACCAGAAGTTCCTTATGATAAAGAACGCTTAATGGACGTGGAACTTTTCCCATTCCAAAAAGCAATGGAAGCTAACATTGATGCGATTATGACCGCACATGTTACTTTTCCAAAAATAGATGATACGAAAGTTATTTCCAAAAAAGACGGAACCGAGATTTCTTTACCGGCTACTCTTTCACATAAAGTGTTAACTGGGTTAATGCGTGAAGAAATGGGTTATGATGGCCTGATCATTACGGACGCATTAAATATGAATGCCATTACAGAACATTTTGGTTCAGTCGACGCAGTGATTCGTGCCGTTAAAGCAGGAACAGACATCGTTCTTATGCCTGTAGGACTTGAAAAAGTTGCTGATGGACTTCTAAACGCAGTGGAAACTGGTGAGATTTCAGAGGAACGAATTGAAGCATCAGTTGAACGAATTCTAACCTTAAAAGTAAAACGGAAAATCATTAAATCAGAATCGCCAACACCAGTAGATGAAATCGTCGAAAATGCTGAAGAAGTTGTTGGAGCGGAACAACATAAGCAAGTAGAAACAGAAGTAGCCAATAAATCTATTACTTTACTTAAAAATGACAACGCACTTCCACTAGATCTATCTAATGATGAAAAAGTAGTTGTAGTAGGTAATTCATTTGTTGACAGTTTATATAATGCCGTCAGCAAGCACCATCCAAACACAGAGGTTATCCAGACATCAGGACCATTAAATGATGAACAGCTTGCCCAGGTGCAGGACGCAAGCGCTGTAGTTGCTGGTACGTATACGTATAATGTAAGCGGCAGGTCAGAAGACAGTTCACAAATGCAAATGGTTAACCAACTAATTGAAGAAGCTTCTTCCCCTGTTATTGGAGTAGGAATTCGCAATCCATATGACATCATGGCCTATCCAGAAATCGATGGGTATCTAGCCCAATATGGATTCAGGGATGCAAGCTTTGAAGCAACTGCTGCATCACTATTTGGCGAGAACAATCCGACTGGTCTTTTACCAGTAACGATTCCTGGTGAAAATGGCGATGCATTATTCGAATTTGGATACGGGTTATCTTATTAAACATAGAAAAGGAGCGTATTATTTATGAGAAAATATCTAGTAACAATAGCAGCACTTCTTTTTGTACTCGGTTCCTTAACCGCGGTCTATGCAAATAATGGCGATAACAATGGAAAAGCAAAAGGTAAAGATAAAAAGTTCGAGCTAGGCGTAGACGTTTTACTCGACGAACAAAAGGATTTAATTGAAGGTAAGCAAGTAGGACTAATTACTAACCCTACTGGAGTTGACAAGGATTTAAACAGTGTTGTTGATGTTTTACACAACGACCCTGATGTTGATTTAACAAAATTATACGGACCTGAGCACGGTGTACGTGGTAGTGCACAGGCTGGTGAATACGTCGATTATTATATTGATGAAACAACTGGATTACCAGTATACAGTTTATATGGTGAAACAAGAAAGCCAACACCAGAAATGCTTGAGAATATTGATGTATTAGTTTTTGATATTCAGGATGTGGGAACAAGATTTTACACGTATATCTATACAATGGCTTATGCAATGGAAGCTGCACAGGAAAATGATATTCCATTCGTCGTACTAGATCGTCCGAACCCACAAGGTGGCGAAAAGGTACAGGGGCCAGTACTTGATCCAGAATACTCTTCATTTGTAGGTAAGTATCCTATTCCATTACGACATGGTATGACTGTCGGCGAACTTGCGAAGTTATTCAATAATGAATACGATATTGGAGCTGACCTAACTGTTGTTGAAATGAATGGCTGGAAACGTAATATGTATTATGACGAAACACCATTAGAATTTGTTATGCCATCACCTAATATGCCAACAACAGATACAGCTAATGTTTATCCAGGTGCAGCATTAGTTGAAGGAACAAACGCATCGGAAGGACGTGGAACAACTAAACCATTCGAATTGCTTGGAGCACCATATATTAATAGCACGGAGTTTGCAGCAACCTTAAATGAATTGCATTTGCCTGGTGTTGATTTCAGAGCAGCATCGTTCACACCTGCATTTTCCAAGCATAGTGGCACATTAAGTCATGGTGTACAAATTCACGTTACACACAAGCAATCATTTCACCCAATAAAAACTGGTCTTCATATCGTTAAGACAATGCACGATATGTATCCAGAGGACTTCGCATTCCGTGCCGAGAACAGCGCTGGTGTATCATTTTTTGATTACCTCGTCGGAAATGGCTGGATTCGTGAAGCTATTGAAGAAGGTAAATCGGTAGAATATATGGAAGAACAATGGAAAGATGAATTAAATGAGTTTAAAAATATCCGAGAAGGGTATTTACTATATTAAGAGTTGATAGTTACCCCCATAACTATAAAGGGTGTCCCAATACATTTGGGACACCCACTTTTTTTATCCTTTTAGATGTATGTCATACGACCTTATTTCAGAATGATATTACCAAGGGGTGGTTTAGTAGAATAAGTCGAAATAAGCAATCTACAGGTGGAATGGAACAAGCTTTTCCAAACAGTATCTTTACTACACCGGATAAAAGAAGTTCCTAATTGCATTTTATATTTTATAAAGGTATTTTTTCGTAAATTTTACTGCTCTAACTCTCGCAATTGACATACACTCTTACGTAATATGGGAAAATGAAAGATTGCTATGACACTGCTCCGGAAATACATTCCGCTTTCCGCGGGCAACGCTTCAGCTTCCTCGGAAGCAAGAATCGCTTCCTGCGGGAACTTCAGCTGTTGCTGCGACGAGCAGGAGGCTCGTGGTGAGCCCACTGCTAGGGAAAACACTGTGAAAGTTTCAGCTTGCACAGATGTCGCCTTTGTACCCGGAGTGGTGAAAGCGAGTATATTCCGATTGCGTGGTCAGAGAGCCACACAAACGAAGATTACCCTTAATCGGTCGTAGTTCATATATTCTTATCAAAAACAACAATCGTTTAGAAAAAACCTTACTAAAAAAGCGGTAACCACAAAATAGTGGCTACCGCTCTTTGTTCATTTAAAATTATCCTTTTATAGCTCCTTCTGTCATACCTTTCGCAATCCGCTGCTGGAAGATTGCATAAAGAATAATGACTGGAAGAATTGCAATTACCAGACTTGCAAATAAAGTTCCCCAGGCATTTGTATACTGTGCTTCACTACTAATAAAATCAATCGCTAATGCCAGTGTATAGTTTCCTTCCGACTGAAGAAAGATTAATGCCATGAAATACTCATTCCAAAATTGGATTGCATTCATAATCGTAACCGTAATAATACCAGACATGGATAACGGCGTGATTATTTTCCATAGAACACCGTATGGTGACATACCATCCATGGCAGCAGACTCTTCCAGCGATTTTGGAATCGTACTGATAAAACTTGTCAATACAAAAATAGAAAATGGAAGCTGACTTATTGCGTACACAATAGCAAGTCCAAAGATATTATCCAATAAATTAAACTGTTCCAACAGGAAGAATAGAGGGATCCAGCCGAGTACCATTGGAATCATCATCGCTGAAATATAAAGTGTAAATAAAAAGTTACTGCCTTTAAATCTGATTCTTTCAAGTGCATATGCAGTTGGAACCGCCAGCAATAACGTAAGTAAAGCGCCCACTACTGTTACAATTAAACTATTAAAAACACTTGTGTCTATATTATATTCTGACCATGCAGTAACGAAGTTTTGAATATTCCATGTCTCTGGAAAGCCCCATGGATTGGCATAAATCTCTGCGTTTGATTTAAATGAACCTATGAACATCCAGATAATCGGATAAAGTACAGCTATTGACCATAATATAAGTGGAATTCTTATTCCCGTTCTTGCTATAAATTGACCTACACTACGCTTCACTGGGTTTTCCCCCTTTCTAGGCAGTCAGGAAAGTATTAATACTTTCTTACTGCACATGTGCAACTAAGACTTTAAGCCATTAAAGATTTGGCGAAAAGCGAAGTATTCTACGCAATTAAGAAAGTTTAATTCCTTTCTTACTGCATAAGTGCAACTAAGGCTTGGCGATAAGCCTAGTTTTCTAATATTCTACTTTTTCTCTTCGCATAAAGAACTGTAAAATTAATACAGTTATCAGAGAAAGAACTAAGATCATTACTCCGATTGTTGCACCATATCCAAAGTTGTATTGCTGAAATGCTTGCTGATAGAGATACGACCCCATAACGTGTGTAGAGTTATTCGGACCGCCTCCCGTCATGATTTGCACAATAATAAAGGAACCATTTAACGTTGTGATAACGATATATAAGATAGAAATTTTGATCTGTGGCCATACAAGTGGTAAGGTCACCTTCCAGAATTGCTGCCATTCATTTGCGCCATCTATTTCAGCCGCTTCATAAAAGCTTTTTGAAATATTAGCAATACCACCCATCAGTAAGAGCATGAATAATCCTATACCTGCCCAAATTGACGGAAGCACAAGACTTGGTAAGGCCCAATCCTCGCTGCCTAACCATGGCTTAGCCCAACTCTCCAATCCAAGGAATTCAAGACCTGAATTAACAAGACCTAGACTAGGGTTATAAATAAACGTCCATAAAATACCAATTACAACGACAGACATTATATTCGGGAAGAAAAAGATGATACGGTAAAATGGCGCTTCTTTTATCTTTAATTGCGTTAATGCTACAGCAATAAACAAAGCCATAATCATAATACCGATAACCTTCGTGACAACAAGAAAATAATCATGCCAGATTGTAGCGGGGATTATCTCATCTTTAAATAACTTTACATAGTTATCAAACCCAATAAACTCCTTAGCCTGTGACGAACCTGACCATTCAAAGAAAGAATAGTATAGACCACTAAACAAAGGATATAGGGTAAAAATACTAAACATTATAAAAGTAGGTATAAGGCAAAAGGCAAGAAATAGGTATTTTTGTTTTTTAGACTGTACCATCCAATCACTCTTTCTAAAAAATAAATATATGGAATGTAAAGCTATAGAAGCCCGCTTCACATTCCATACCGTTACTTAAACTCACTTACTTATTGATTACGATATTCAGCAGCTGCTGCTTCTGCTTCTTCAACAAACTCTTCTGCTGTAATGTTCCCCAGCATTAGAGAAACAAGTGAATTACTAATAGGTGTCTCAAGATCTGAACTCATTGGATGTGGTTTATGATGAATTTGTACTTGTTCAGGGTCGTTAATCATCTCATTAGCATCGATTAAATAACCAGGAACATTTTCGTTTGAAGCCAAATCCACACCTTGCAGATTCATAATTGCACCAGTATGCTCAGAGAATGACTTCGCATACTTTTTAGAATAAACAAAATCCACAAAAGCTTTAGCAGCTTCAGGATTCTCTGCCTCTTCAGCAATCGCTAATGGACGTAAATCCGGGACAATTGCCATTGGTTCACCTGCTTCTTGCATAGGTGAAGGAATAAATCCATAGTCGAAGTCTTCTGGCGTATCATTAGCCATTTCATTTGGCAGCCAGAAACCTACTGGGATAAATGCATTATCATGAAGCAAGAAGTTCATTTGTGACTGTGTATGGTTCAATGCACCAAAACCAGGGTCAATGTAACCTTCTTCAGCCATTTTTTCTACCTTTTTCATAACGTTTAATACTGGTTCGCTAGTCCAAGCACCTTCAGCACCAGTGATGACATCATTTAATAACTCATCGCCACCAGCTGCACCAAATGCAGGATATAGCATACCTCTTAGGAAATAATAAGGGTGCTGTCCAGTCGTTACAAATGGAGCAATATCAGCAGAGTCCTGGATTTCTCCCATTGAACTCATAAAGCTATCAAAATCTTTTGGTACTTCCCATCCTTGTTCTTCAAACCAGGCTTTGTCGTACCATGTACCCCATGTGTCAAATACTAATGGCAGACTGTAAATATCACCATCATATTTAGCGGGCTCTACAATAAAGCTATCTAGAAGCGGTGTACCGTCTTCTAATTCAATATCTTTTACCCAGTCGGACAAGTTCATTAACTGTCCATCTTCAACCATTTGAGTTTCACTTGATCCGGCACCATCAATGTATACAACATCAGGTGGATCGTTTGAAACCCAACGGGATCTCATTTCTTCATTAATATTTGGACCAGCATGTTCAACAACTTCAACGTCAGGATACTCTTCTTTGAATTCTCCAATTACTTCTTTCCACCAAGAGTCACCATAACCGCCGACAAAGTATTGAATTTCCATTGTTCCATTTACTTCTCCGTCGTTCTTCACATCTTCATCAGTGCTGCCATCAGTTGATGAATCTCCACCATCATCTGAACAACCTACTGCCAAAAGAAGCATAACAATGGCTACCCATACGAAAGGACTTTTAAATAACTTCTTCAATCTAATTTCCCCCTTTGTATTAATTAATATATATGAAACCATTAATAGTATATGAAACTATCAATGTTGTTTCAGGCATTGCGTTGCATAGCATAATCAATTGCATCCCGAACATAACCATTACTATACTCGATTGCATCCATGGCTTCCGGGTATGTAACACCTCCTTTAATCATCACAATTGCAGGCTTAACCTCATTTTTAGTGGTTTTAAGAGTTTCTTCAGCTTCTTCATAAGAAACATTGGTAATTTCAATAATCGTACGCTTTGCTCGTTCCATTAGTTTGTAATTGCTTGCATGAACATCAACCATAAGATTTTCATGTACTTTACCAAGCTTAACCATCGTTGTTGTACTTATCATGTTCAGCACCATTTTATGGGCTGTTGCTGCCTTCATTCGTGTAGAACCCGTTAATACTTCCGGGCCAACAACTACCTCTATATCACAATCGGCAAATTGGCTTATCAATGAACCTTCATTACATGATAACGAAACCGTGTAAGCACCAATTTCTCGTGCATATTTTAGTGCACCAATCGGATATGGCGTTCGTCCACTGGCAGTAATTCCAATTACAACGTCTTTAGCAGTGAGGTTTTTTGCTTTAACATCAGCAGCCCCTTGTGTTTCATCATCCTCTGACCCTTCTACTGCACTGAAGAATGCTCCATTTCCACCAGCCATAACGGTTTGCACCATATCCGGCGGGGTCATGAAAGTTGGCGGACATTCAGATGCATCGATTACACCAAGTCGCCCACTCGTGCCAGCACCTACGTATAAAAGTCGTCCACCATCTGCCAGTGCTTTATAAATATGTTCAATTGCCTTATCGACTTTAGGCAAAACTGTTTCAACTGCTGTTGCCACTTTCCGATCTTCATTGTTAATCGTCTTTAAGATTTCCATAGTTGACATTTGATCAAGCTGCATACTTTTTTCATTTCGCGTTTCGGTAGTTAACTTTGACAATTCCATTGGCATGTAATTCTCCTAACATTCACGTTGTAGATAATTTATTTAGTAGTTTTATAAATTTTATTACGTAAAAGCGCTTTCAGTTATTTGATATAATTATAGTCCTAGTGAATTATTTTGTCAATAAAACGCAAAAATTTAGTAATAAAATTTCAATAAGCATAATCGTATTCTATTTTATGCTCCAAATAAGATGAAAATAGCCATTTTTTGAAAATAAAAATCACTTTTTTTCCTTTGAGTCGTCTTCCCGTAAAAAGGAGACTGCCTCTCTTGTTTCATCTAAATGATGAATGGTTTCTTCATAATCCTCTGACGCTAAACACATTAATAAAATGTCTATTAAATGTAACTGGGCAATTCTGGAGGAAGTAGCACCACTTCTGAAAGTCGCCTCTTTTGCTGCAGAGGTATGCAACTGTATATCGGAGAATTTAGAGACTAATGAATTGCCATACTTTGTTATGCTAATCGTTGTTGATCTCTTATGTTGAGCAAGATCAAGTAATTTACTTACTTCTTTCGTGCTGCCTGAAAATGAAATACCGACTACCACATCATCTGGACCTTTATTGGCAATTGCGGTAGCTGCCATATGTACATCTGAAAAGGACTGAGCATTTTTATCAATACGAATAAACTTCTGTTCTGCATCTTTAGCTGCTATGTAAGAAGCGCCGAATCCAATAAATACAATGGATTTTGCATTTGATAATGCAGTTACAGCTTTCTTTAAATTCTTTTCACTCATAATATCTACCGTTTCTTTAAGTGTTTGAATCGTATTGGATGTCACCTTATCGATAATATCTTTAAAACCCTCATTTCGTTCGATATCCCTGTATCCCTTCACTGACCCGGCCTGTAAATCACCTGCTACACGGATTTTCAACTCTTGAAAACCATTGAATCCCAACGATTTACATAAACGGATGACAGCTGCACTGCTTGTTTGACTTTTTTCTCCAAGCATTAATGCTGTAAGAAGAATTGATTCCTCTGGATTGTTCAAAATATATTCTGCTATTTTCTTCTCTGATGGCGGTAAACTATTGACCATCTCTTTCAATATGACAAGTCCACCTTTTACATGCGACACACAATCACCTTCTCTTTTAATTAGAGTGTTGAAATAATATTTTGAACTATTTTAGAATCCGGTCTTATATTTTGCAGTAAATAACTGCCAATTACCGAGCCGCCAACAGGAGGCATTATTGGAATCAAAACAGTTATATTTTTATATTCCTGCAGTTCAGCTTTAAGTAGTCTTGGCAATACTTCTGTATCACTAAAAACACCACCACATAACACTACTCTTGCTTCCTCATCTGGTTTAAAAAGTTTCATATATAATGTTCGGATGCTTGAGCTTAGTTCATTTACTATATTACCCATAATATCCTTAGCAACCAAATCATTTTGTTTATATGCTTCAAATACCAGTTTAGAAATAGGAGATATTTCACTTTTAGGAATTGGTGAAGCATAAATTCTCTGGATAAAGTCATACGGGTGTGTCACATCAAAATATGTACAAAGCATTTCAAGTAAAATGGTTTTCTCTCCACGCCCATCATTAGCTTTTAATGCCGCCATAATTCCCTGACGCCCAATATCATAACCACTACCTTCATCACCAAACAAGTAACCCCAGCCACCAACTCGATCATGTTTCATTTGCTGATTAATTCCATAGGTTATCGAACCAGTGCCTGAAATCTGTACAATACCGGGTTCGCCATAAGTTCCAGAGTATAGAGCATTAACTGTGTCTGCTTCAACACATACCGTTACACTATTGGAGACCTTTTGTTTAAGAATGTATTCTAAATCAGCTTTTGCTTTAGAATTGCCGACACCTGAAATGCCGGCAAATACGCTTGAGATATTATCAAACACGTCTGGTGCTTGTTCTTTCAGGTCTTGCATCATTGTGTCTAATGTTTGTATTAGTTTTTCACGGGACATAACATTTGGATTAGTGGGGCCTGCTGTTGTTTTAGCAACTATTAGCCCATCCATGTCTGCAATAACTGCTTTTGTTTTCGTTCCACCCCCGTCGATCCCTGCTACATATTCCATTCGATTTCACCCTTGAATTATTATTTCAATACTTTTGTTGCTTCTCCAAAATTATAATCTGATTCGTTCGTTATATCAAGGTTACTTTGATCATATAGGTGACATGCAACCCAATGGTTTTCCTTTACTTCCTGATAAACAGGCTTCTCTATCGCACATCGCTCATGCGCCTTAGGACATCTAAGTCTGAATGGGCAGCCTGATGGTGGGTTCGATGGATCTGGCACATCTCCTTGTAAGATAATACGCTCTTTTTTCTCAGAAGGATGGTTAGAAGGTATTGCTGAAAGCAGAGATTTTGTATACGGGTGCAGCGGATCGCTATAGAGTTCATCCGTTTTGGCTGTTTCCATCATTTGACCAAGATACATCACGCCAACTCGATCACTCACATGTCTAACTACATTTAAATCGTGAGAAATAAAAAGGTACGTTAATTTCAATTCTTGCTGCAGCTCGATTAACAAGTTTAAAATTTGCGCTTGAATAGATACATCCAAAGCTGACACTGCTTCATCAAGAATTACAACCTTTGGATTTAAAATCAGAGCTCTTGCAATACTGATACGCTGACGTTGACCACCACTAAATTCATGGGGATGACGGTTAATTTGTTCCTTAGATAACCCCACTTTTTCAGCTATATCTATAATTCGCTGTTCAGCTTCTTTTTTCGAACAAATATTATGTGTTAACAAAGGTTCTAACAATAAATTCCGAACTGTCATTCTTGGATTCAATGAACTGTAAGGATCCTGAAATATCATTTGCAAATCTCTTCGCAGGTTTCGAAATTCCCGCTTTGAATAATTCATGATATCTGTTCCATTATATAAGATTTCACCCGACGTAGGTTCATGCAAGCGTAATATCGAACGACCAGTAGTAGATTTACCGCAGCCACTTTCCCCTACTAACGAAAATGTTTCCTCTTCATTTATTTCAAAACTAATCCCATCAACCGCTCTTACAACGTTTTTGGTTCTTTGCAGAATTCCTGACTTCTGAGGGAAGTGTTTTTTCAGGTCACTAACCTTTAACATTGCTTGTTTTGTACTCATTACTTTTCTCCCCTTCCTCTCGATAAAGCCAGCACCTGCTGGTATGATCATCATCTATCTGAAATAATGGCGGATCCTCCTGCCTGCAAATATCCATGACATGCGGACATCTTGATGCAAATCGGCAACCCGACTCTTTCAATTCTGCAGGTGTCGGAACATTACCAGGAATTGAATACAGTTTCTTCGTCTTATCTCCAAGCGACTGAACAGATTCCAGTAAACCGACTGAATAGGGGTGTGTCGGATTATCAAAGAGTTCTTCAACAGTTGATTCTTCAACTAATGTCCCTGCGTACATAACCGCGACACGTTCACATGTCTCAGCGATAACACCTAAATCATGTGTAATCATTAGAATAGAAGTATCATAATCTTGCGTTAAATCATTCATTAAATCGAGAATTTGCGCTTGAATAGTAACATCCAGTGCTGTAGTCGGTTCATCCGCTATTAAAAGTTTCGGTTTACAAATTAATGCCATTGCAATCATAACTCGTTGCCGCATCCCGCCTGAAAGCTGATGTGGATACCGTTTCAATAACTGCCTCGGCTCAGCAAATCCTACCTTTTCAAGCATATCAATTATCATGTCTTTCATTTGCTTTTTTGTATACTTTCCATGGAATCGAAGTACTTCCGAAATCTGATGCTCAACTGTAAATAACGGATCAAGAGCAGTCATTGGCTCCTGGAAGATTATTGATATTTCATTACCTCGTATATTCAGCATTTCTTTTTTTGACAGTTTTGTCAGATCAGTAGACCCATCAAGCATGATACTGCCATTACTAATACTCAATACATCTGGTAATAGGTTAAGAATTGACAGTGACGTTAAACTTTTACCACTACCGGATTCACCAACGACCCCATATTTTTGTTTTTTCTTTATAGATAAGTTTAGTCCGTTTACGACATTATGTTTTTGTTTATCGAAAGTTACATCTACTGAAAGATCGTTTATATCCAATATTGTACTCATTAAAATCCTCTCCTCAAAATATCAATCCGTTCGAGGGCATCAGGTTGTGTATACGCAATTTTCCCCATAATAACTTGCCTTTTTGCACCTGTTGCTGAAGGAAGCTGATTATACTTTCCAAGAATACATTGAAACCCTAATACTGCAAATGCCATAGCTTCTTTTAAATCACTCGACATACCAAAGTGTTCATGTGTAAAGATGTTCACTTCAGGTAAATGAGAGTTTAACCGTTCGATCAAATATGGATTATAACTGCCGCCACCGCCAACAATAACCTCATCAATCTTAAATCCTTTATCTATTAAAAATTGATTGTAACTATGCGCTATAGTTAGTACTGTCCACTCGCTGACAGTCGCAACTAAATCTTCTGGATTCATCTGTCCGTATTCTTTAAAAATATCATCTACAAACTGATTGCCAAACAGCTCTCGACCAGTGGTTTTAGGTGGTTCTTGCTTAAAGTAATCATGACTCATCAGTTTCGTTAACAACTGATGATTAACGGTGCCTCTATATGCCATTTCACCATTTTTATCATAATTACGTTCACCATTTGTCAGCCGATAGACAACCTCGTCAATCACCATATTCCCGGGTCCAGTATCAAATGACTGTATGCGATCACTGTCACTATTTTCAGGTACGTAGGTTACGTTGCCAATTCCACCAATATTTTGGATAGCACGTGATTTGTTCGGATTATTAAATAATAAGTAATCAACATACGAAACAAGTGGAGCACCCTGTCCACTCGCCGCCATATCTGCAGTCCGAAAATCGCCAACAACAGCAATGCCAGTTTCTTCAGACAAAACAGATATGTCTCCTATCTGCAGGGTCCCGGCTACGTCAAGATTAGACTCTCCATCAAAGGGCTGATGATAGATTGTCTGTCCGTGTGAGCTGATAAAATGTACATCATTCTTTGATATGTTTGCTTGTTTCAGCAATTTGTTTACAATACCGCCAAACTCTTTTCCAAGGAACATATTAATCGAATTAATTTTTTGTACCGTTGCTGTAGACGGACTGCAAACATCCATTAATGCATTTCGCACATCCTGATCGTAACGTTGTGTATATGAATCTATTATGTTTACATCCACATTGTCCTCTTTTTCTTCTATCTCAACGAGCACTGCATCTATGCCATCTAATGAGGTGCCTGACATTAAACCTACACCCAATGCTTTTCCCATGTTTTTCACCTCTACATTTACTTCTTATTTCAATTTCGGATCTAATATATCTCGTAAACTATCACCTAATAGGTTAAAGCAGAATATGGTAAACACGATTGCACCTGCCGGGAACAATATTGTCCATGGTGCAAATTCCATATATGCCCGGGATGAATTAAGCATAACACCCCAGGATGGGTCAGGAGGCTGCACACCAAGACCCAGGAAGCTTAATGCTGCTTCAGTCAAAATAGCCCCAGACAATCCAAGGGTTATTTGTACAATAAACGGCGCCATGATATTAGGTGTTATATGTTTTGAGATAATTTTTACAGGAGAAACACCTATTGCTACAGCATTTGTGATATATTCATTTTCTTTCACACTAATAACAGTTCCTCTAACAACCCTTGTAAAGACCGGTGTGAAAACTATTCCAATTGCTATCATTGTATTGGTTACACTTGGTCCCAGTACTGCTACTATAGTCAGGGCTAATAATATATCAGGAAATGCAAAGAATACATCCATTATCCGCATGATAACCTGGTCAGTTTTCCCTTGGAAATAACCAGCTAACAGTCCGAAAATCAAACCGCCGGTAGCTCCTACACCAACTGCAATTAAGCCTACTTTCAACGATACTTGTGTGCCATAGACAATCCTTGAAAATATATCCCTGCCAAATTCATCTGTACCGAAAATGAATTGTCCGCTTGGCCCCTCCATTGTATGTTCTGTAAACATTTGCTCGGGGCTATACGGTGCTATAACAGGCGCGAGAAACCCGACAATAATAACTAACAATACGCCAATACTTCCTATTAGCCCAACTTTATCCTGTCTTAAACGTTTCAGAAATTGTTTCATTGAATCACTCTTTCTATATTCTAAGTCGACAATTATTTGTAACTTATTCTTGGATCTAAATAAGAATAAAGAATATCAACCAGTAAATTAATCATCACAAATACAAATGCTATAAAGAGTACTGCACCCTGAACAACCATAAAGTCACGTTGTGTTATACCTGTAAGTACCAGCTGCCCTAATCCTGGCAACGAGAATATCTGTTCAATGATGACCGTACCACCTAACAATGTGCCAATTTGCAAGCCGATAATGGTTAAGATGGGGATCATGGCGTTTCTAAGTGCATGCTGAAAAATTACAACTCTTTCTTTTGCACCTTTTGCACGGATTGTACGTATGAAATCCTGTCGCAATATTTCCAGTACTGATGAACGTGTCATCCTCATTACAGCTCCGGCCATTGCTGTTCCTAAAACAATGGCTGGTATAACCATAATTTCCAAATTTCTCATTGGATTCTCAAAGAAACCAACATAGCCAACTGGAGTACTATAAGAGAACATTAACGACAAAATAAGTATCAGAACTGTTGCTAAAGCAAAATTTGGTACTGATACACCTAATAAAGATATAATCCGAACCCCAAAATCAACATTACTATTACGTTTCATAGCAGCTATAATACCGAGTGGAATTGCAATAACCCACGAAATCAGTGCAGATAAAAAAGTTAACTCAAACGTTAATTTAAAACGGTTCAAGATATCAGGCAGCACTTCTTTTCCTGTACGCATAGACTCGCCAAAGTCTCCTGTCAGAACTCCACCTATCCAATTCAGGTACTGTTCATATAAAGGCAAATTCAACCCAAAGTCCTGTCGAAGCTGTTTCAACGCTGCAGGTGTTGCATCCGTACCTAATATTGTCTGCGCAACATCACCTGGAACTACGCGCATAACAACAAAAATAAATAAAGATACTCCGAAAAGTACTGGGAATAGCATCAATATTCTTCTCATTATATATGTATACATCGTTACTCACCCTTAATAAGAGAATAGAAGAGTGCTGCTGGAAAAGCAGCACTTCTACTATTATTTTTTATAGACATGATCAATATCTTCACCGTTGTGAGCATATGGTGTAAAGTCTTTCACACCATCTCTAACTGCCACATAGTTCTCAGGAGAAACTAAGAATAAATTTGGTGATAAATCAAGTAGTTTTTCCTGTGCTTCAACATAGATATCTTTTCGCTTCTCCTGATCAATTGTACGTTTCCCTTTTTCTACAATCGCATCATATTCTTCATTGGAGAAATTCCACACATTTGCAGAACCGTCTGTATGGAAGAAATAATTCATTGCACGGTCAGGATCTGTACCAGAACCATTTCTGCCAACTAGTATATCGGCAGAAGTATTTGACCATGTATCAATATATTCGCCCCACTCAATTTGTTTAATCTCAGCATTTACTCCAATTTCCTTCCATTGCTGTTGCAGAAGTTGTGCAGTGTCAACCATATCAGCATATGTTGATGCTGTTGTTATTTCCGTTGAGAACCCGTCTGGATAACCGGCTTCAGCAAGTAACTCCTTCGCTTTTTCTAAATCACGTTGATAAAGCTCTTCCTGTTCTACATCAATTGACCAGTCCCCCATGGCAGGAGCTATTGGACCGGTAATAATTGCTTCACCATCCCAAACAACATCAGCAATATTTTGACGATCAGTTGCTAAGCTTAATGCCTGTCTTACTTTTTTATTATTGAAAGGTTCTTTGTCTACATTAAACCCAATGTAACTATACTCTAACGATTGATAACCCTTAATGTTAACTGCATCTTCACCTTCGAGTAATTCCGTTGACTTTGCAGTTAACGTTGTCATATCAATCTCACCAGTTCGGATTGCTGATAATCTGGCAGCTTCTTCTTTCATCGTATAATATTCTACTCGATCAAGCTTTGGCACATCTTCAATATAGTAATCTTCATTTTTTGAAAGTGTTACACTGCTATCAGGTACCCATTCCTCAAATACAAATGGTCCAGTTCCTACTGCCACTTGCTGTAAATCACCATTCTCTTCTACAACTTCTTTTGGAACTATTGCTGCACTTGAATTAGTTAAGTGTGAAAGGAATGTTGCATTTGGCGCAGCTAATTCAAACTTGATTTTATAGTCGCCCATCACTTCAATATTTTCTACATCTGAAAAATAAGAGCTAATATGTGATGCAGTTTCTTCATCCATGATACGTTCAAAACTGTACAGGACATCCTCCGCTGTCATTTCCCGGCCGTTATGGAATTTAACGCCTTCTACAAGATTAAAGATATAAGTTGAATCATCTGGCTGCTCCCAGTCTTTTGCTAGCTGCCCTTTTATTTCCATGTTTTCATCAAATGTAACAAGTCCTTCATATACCTTGGAATAAACTCTAACCGATGAATGAGCAGGTGTTTTATGTGGATCTAACCCTGCAGGTTCCTGATCATTTGCGATTTTAAGTACTTGTTCTGCGGCTTCTTCTCCTCCATCTTCCCCATCAGCAGTTGTTTCACTGTCATCTGAGCATGCTGCAACAACTACAGCAACTATAAGTAATAGAAAAAACAAAAATATTTTTTTCAACATAATAACTCCCCTTTTATTTACGATATGTTCTTAAAAATCTCCTCAAAAAGTTCTTTCCTAAATGGGTTAATATTCTTCGGCTGATCTACGTGTAACCTATTTGTTAATAGACCAACTGCGACATTTCTTTCTGGTTCAATCCATAAGGCGGTCCCAGTAAATCCCGTATGACCGACCCCTTCCGGATAAACGTCTGAAGTCTCCCAGCCTAATCCCCTATTATCTACTTGTTTTTTAAATGACTCTTCTATCAGAGCATTAGAAATTACTTTCTCCTCTCCGTTAATTCCCCCTTTCAAATAAAGTTCCCCTATTGAAACTAAGTCTTTAACATTCGAAAATAATCCAGCATGACCTGATTCACCACCAAAAAAATAATAGGTATTCCCATCATTTACTTCTCCTGAAATAGGGACATTTTGATTGCGCCAATTAGTAAAATGAAAATTTCTATCATTGCACATTTTCTCCTCAATTTTATTGCCAAATTCTGTTGCTGCAATATTAGTATTATAATGAGGATTATATGTAAGTGATTCTAAATCCAATGGTTCAGCCAACTGATTCTGAAAAACATGCTGTAAACTAGATTGATAATAATACTTAATCACTTCTCCAAGCAGTATAAAATTTAAATCACTATAAACTACTTTTCTAGCTTCCTTATGTGTCAGATCAATAGAATTCAATATCGCAAACAAAGAATCACACTTCTCGTTCGCATAAAAGGAATGCCATGCCTTTAACCCGCTGCTATGGGTCAGCAATTGCTTAATAGTAATTGGTGCTAACTCCGGAATCTGCGCTGATTGCGGCAAACATTTTTCAAGTTTCGTTGTTAAGGATAAAGCGTTTTCAGAAATCATTTTTAAAATAACCGTTGAAGTTACTATTTTGGTGATACTCGCAAGGTCAAAAACTGTATCAAGGTTACACCGTGTTCCTTCAACCTTGTTTGATAATCCAAATGCCTCATGATAGGCTTTTTTTCCATTTACTGATATGTAACAAACACCGCCAGTAAAGTAGTCTTTATCCATATATTTGTTAAAAATATGTTCGATATTTTCAAATTCCATCTTTACCATTCCACCTATTATCTATTCTGAATTACCTCTCTTGTCTTATCTAGAAAATCAACAGATTGTTCAAAGTTTAAAGAAGCCAATCCTGTGAATAAGATATCAACAATATTTAGCTGCGCAATTCTTGATGCTGTAGCTCCACTTCTTATACTCTTTTCCAATGGCGAAGCATATAAATTCACATTAGCAAGGTTTTGTACTGTGTTACTGCTATAGCCAGTCAACGAAATAATGTTTGCGTTATTCTTTTTAGCTATTTTAACTGTATCAATAATTTCTTTCGTTTCTCCTGAATACGAGATAGCGAGTACAACATCCCTATCATTCAAATGAACAGCTGATGTAAGTTGTGTGTGACTGTCTGTCAAAGCTTCGCACCACTTATTAATGCGCTTACATTTTTGCTCAAAATCAAAGGCAACAATTGCTGAAGCTCCAACACCTATTACTACAATTTTTCTTGCATAATCAAGTTTATCGATAGCTTTTTCCATACTGTCTTCGTCAATCAATGCTAACGTACTTTCAATGGAACGATAATTATTATGCGAAATGAATTTAATAATCTGTGATAAGTTTGCATCAGCAGCAATATCTTCATATCTGTCAGTAGTAATTCCATCCTGATTAGCGGATGCAGAAATACTTAATTTCAGTTCTCTAAATCCTTTAATATGTAATGAACGACACATGCGAATAATTGTAGCCTCACTAGTATTAGTGTTCTTCGCTAACTGGGCTATCGGCATATCCAATATAGCCTTTGAATTGTTGATTATATAATTTGCAACCTTTTGCTCAGAAGGTCTTAACGTAGATAATCCTTGCCTGATTCGTTCCATGCCGTTAAACATAGGCTTCAACTCATCCTTTTCATTTACCTGAAAAAACAGTTAACTAGTTTAGAAGTTTTACTCCTTAAATATATGTCACTTATGTAGTTAAGCTACATTTTAGAGTAATATTTTTAACATGTCAATAAACTATAGTAATTTTCTAATAATTGAGCATACGAATTAACAAGCTCTTTTTTTGGGCAAAGAAAAAGAGAGTGTGCACTATGCACACCCTCCAATCTTTAACTATTCCTCTATCATCCCACAAAACGCCTCAGCAAATTGCTGACATCTTACTACGTCCTGTTTATCAGGTTCAAGGTCAACTATTAAGCGCTCCGCTACTAAAGTTGCTTGCTTTTCTTTAAACCTTTCCCCCATCAATTGTGATGCTCCACCATACGAATCGTAAAAGGAATCCCCGGATCCGAAGACACCGACAATTTTCCCGGTAATGTCCACGTCATCGAGTTCTTCATAAAAATCCTCAGCTTCATATGGCAGCTCGCCATCGTCCCAGGAATACGTGCCAACCAGTACTCCGTCATATTCCAGAAGTTCTTCTACATCTATAGGATCAAGATCGAAAGTTTTTGTGACAACTTCATGCCCTCTATTTTCGACTACTTCCGCAATAATCTCTGCCATTAATTCAGTGTTGCCAGTCATGCTGGCATATAACATGAGTACCTTACCCATAAAAATCTCCTCCGATACTCCGAAGTATTCCATTTTATTTTAATGCTTAGTAAGAACGAATTTCAATTAAATTATGAGGGTATAACGAAATTTTTTGGGTTTTGTGACAGAATTGTGAAAACAAAAGCGCAAGCGCCTGTTCAGCGCCGTATGGACTGTGCCCGCGCATCGCGGGTAGGTCGACGTTGCCGCGCAAAGCGGCGGTCTTAGTCGATCTTTCTTTTCCCTGAGATAAAGGATACACGAAGAGCGTAAGCTGCCCCACAGGACGTGGGGTGGTTCGACGTTGCCACAGGATGTGGTGGTTTTAGTCGAACATCCTTTATTTCTTATCGTAGACACGGGGAGGGAAGTCCAGTTATCCACAACACTTAAATTTTATAATTTCCTATTCATTCAAAAAAGTTGAATCTCTAGAAGATAATTAGCGGACACAGGTGCCGCTATTTCAGTTTAAAAGCGCATTTTGAGGAATACGCGGACACAGGAGCACTTATTTAACTTATATCCAAGTGAAATAGGGGTGTTTCTAGCAAATAAGGTATCTGGTGTCCGCTTAAACCTTCAAATTGCTTGTATTCCATAAAATAAGGTCCCTCATGTCCGGCAAAGTTGTTTCAGGCATTTCCTTGCTATTCTTTTACTTTCGTTTAACAATGACACGATTTACAAGACGATTAAACCCTATATACAGCCTTTTTATCTTATGGTCGTACGATATTTAATATTGTTTGTATTATTTTTTTCAAAAATAATACTTTGTGTAACTACATTCGATTTTCAGGCCGAAGAAGTGGCAACAAAATACCGACAATTTTGTGGAAATTTAAAAATACCGAGTTGGCTGCTTCGATGGCTTGGTTTCATATTGTATTGGTTATCTATTCTAGAAATCGGCAATAGCCAGCTTTAATAGTGTATACTGCACTTATGCAGTAAGAAAGGTCAAAAAAGAAGCCCTTAAAAGGCTTCCCTTTTGCTGACTGAATTTCTGAATACAATTTCATGTGGGACTGTAATTCGCTTAGCTGGTTCTGATTTATCTATGGTTTTTTCGATAAGTGCTTTGGCAGATTCTGCTCCTAATTCGTGTATATGAATATCGACAGTTGTCAGGGAAGGCCGAATGATTTCTGACAAATAAACATTGTTGAAACTAACTAATGAAATATCGTGTGGTACAGAAAACCCCGCTTCTTCCAGTCCGCTCAGCACACCTAGACTCATTAAGTCATCACTGATCACCAATCCAGTAGGCCGAACTTTCAGTGACAGCAGATTTTCAACTGCCTCACGCCCACCTGATTTTAAGAATTCGGTGTGGATTTTATATTCCTCACAATCTTTCAGGCCCGCTTCCTTTACTGCAGCTTGATAGCCAGCTTCACGATCCATCGTTACGAATAATTCTTTGGACCCGCCGATGAATGCAATTCTTTCATGACCGGTTTCAATCAAATGATTCGTAATTTCCTTACCAGCTGTGAAATTATCGTTATCAATATGTGTAACTTCATCGATATCCTCGTAAGGCTTACCTACAATTACGTAAGGAAAATTTTTGTCATGCAAAAAATTCATAACTCTATCGTTTAGGCGTGAATATAATAGAATAATCCCGTCAACGTAACTTCCGTATACCATTCGTTGCACTTCAGCAAAAATCTCCTCTTCGGTAATGCCACTCGACAATGTCATGGAGTATTCCATATCATGTGTGACTGAGCCAATTCCACGTAATATTTCAGGAAAAAAGGGATTTTGCAGTGCTTTATCAGCAGACGATGGTAAAACCACACCTATCGCTTTAGTCGACTTAACCGCTAAGTTTCTAGCACTTACATTAGGATGGTACCCTAATTCCTTCATCGCCTTTCGTACCTTTTCCTTAGTCATAATACTGATTCTTGGATTGTTTGCAATTACACGAGATACGGTAGAGGGCGCGACACCTGTTGCTTTTGCTACATCTTTAATTGTTACCATAATCTTCACCCTCTACTTTTTGTTTTATTTTACTAAAGATATTGCTACATTATCATTATTATTAAGTATAACATCCTGTTCATCATGTAACCCATGGACATTTACATGAATTTTACCATAAGCAGGTTTATAATGACCACTTTGGTCTGAGACGGTAACAACCACAGCATTGGTTGTTGATTTCACTTCAATTGATAACTCCATAAATGCTCCGTTTTCAAAATCAAAAGTTTCTCCATCATCATCATAGTACGTAAAGTTGTATGTTTCACCGTTTGCTCCTGCATAAACATCCATTTGAACATGGTGAGGATTTTTATTTTGATTCGATGTCCACTCACCTTGCATGATTGCAGTACCTTGTTTGATAAAAATAGGCATCCTATCTAATTCTGCATGAATTAAATGTGCTCTTTTCCCTTCATATTGAACACCAGTTTCATAATCAATCCACTGACCTGCAGGCAAATACACTGCACGATCTGTCACGGATGGTGCCAATATTGGCGCAACCACCACATTGTTTCCAATCATAAATTGATCATTTATATTATACGTTTTCTGATCTTCTGGATACTCCATGAACAAAGGTCGCATTACCGGATGGCCGGTTACACTCGCTTGGTAAAACAATGAATATAACTGGGGCATCCATATGTAGCGCATTTGAATATATTTTTTCATAATCGCTTCATTGTCTTCACCGAACTGCCATGGTTCCTGATAAATGGTACCCATTGCTGAATGATTACGGAAATAGGGTGTAAAAGCACCTACCTGTGTCCAGCGAACCAATAATTCTGCACTCGTATCATGGGCAAAACCACCTACATCAGGTCCGGCAAATGGTACGCCAGAAACGCCTAGATTCATCACCATTGGCAACGACATTTGTAAGTGCTCCCAGAAACTGCGGTTGTCACCTGTCCAGACAGAAGCATAGCGCTGTACGCCTGCAAAACCTGCACGAGTCAATAAGAATGGCCGCTTACCATTAAGCTGCTTTTCCATACCTTCGTACGTTGCCTTGCTCATCAATAGACCATAAACATTATGCAGCTCCCGATGGGTTGCTGGCTTCCCATCATTACGATGCATCACATCAACATCCATTGTTTTCGTGTCATTAAAAACAGCTGGCTCGTTCATGTCGTTCCAAATACCTTCAATACCAATAGACGTATAAACTTCATGTTTATCAGCCCACCAGTTACGAACACTTTCTTCGGTCAGGTCAGGGAATGCACTTTCACCTGGCCAAACATCCCCAATATATACATCACCTTCAATGTATTTACAAAATTGGTTCTGAGTAATTCCTTCCTGATAGATCGTGTACTCTGCATCTTTTTTAACACCGGGGTCAACTATTGGTACAATTCGAATCCCCATTTCGCGCAAGTCAGCAATAAGTTTCGCAGGATCCGGAAATTTCTCTTTATCAAACGTAAACACACGATATTCGTTCATGTAATGAATATCGAGATGGATAACATCAATTGGAATATCCTTCTCTACAAAGTTAGAGGCAAGCTCTCTTACTTCCTCTTCTGATTTATAACTGTAGCGTGACTGGTGATAGCCTAGTGCCCACTTTGGCGGCAATGGCATTTTACCAGTAAGATGTGTGTATTGCTGCAATACCGACTTTGGTTCAGGTCCAGCCAGAACATAATAATCAAGCTGCCCGCCTTCTGCTTTGAATGAATATCCATTATTATCAGCTTTCATATTAAAAGTTGTTCGGAATGTATTATCAAAGAACAGTCCATGTGCACGACCATTACGCAGTGTCATGAAATAGGGAATGGATTCATACAATGGATCTGTTTCAGGATTATGTGGTGCATACACATCTGTGTTCCACATTTCATACGTTTCGCCACGTTTATCAAGATGGCCGGATTTTTCACCGAATCCATAAAAATGATCATCTTCACTCATTTTTTTAAATGCCGTAACCTCACCATTTTCCCGATAGGCCATACCACGCTCTCCTTCTTCAAGAAATGTGTTCCCATCATGATCCAATATTGTAAGGCGAAATGGCGATTTTTGGATAGTAACATTTAGTTTATCTGTTTTCAGTACAACTTGTTCTTCTGAGTCGCTGTCTTTTACGTCTACGTATTCCGGACTAGCTATAACTGCGTAAGAACCATTCAGTTTCGGTTCATTAAATTGATTCATCACAACTCTGATAATCGAATTTGTAAAAAATTGTATGGTAACCTGACCATTCTCACATTGAAAAAAATAGCCGGTATCCAATTGTTTATAGGATTTCATACTGCCGATATCACGATATAGTACTGCTTTGGATTGCTGCTCGTTTCCTGGATGTATTGCAAAGCTAGTATCTTCAAGCATCCCTAAGATTACCCCCTACCTGTCAAAATTACTATTTTTCTTATCCTTTTGATCCTCCTGCCGTTAATCCGGAAATCAGATAACGCTGCAGGAATAAATATATACCTGCGATCGGTATAGCAACCAAAATGGAACCTGCTGCAAATCGAGTGAAGTTATTAGAGAATTGATCATTTATAAAGTTAAACAACCCAACTGCTAATGTATAGTTACTCTCACTTGTAAGCACAATTGATGGCAACAGGAAGTCAAACATCGGCATCATGAAGTTAAATAAAGCTACAACCGCAAGAATTGGCTTTGCCAATGGAAGCATGATGCTCCAGAAAACCCGTAAATGGCCAGCACCATCGATACGTGCTGCCTGGTCAAGTTCACGTGGTATCGTGTCAAAGTACCCTTTTACGAGCCACGCATTAAATGGGATTTGTCCACCCAAATAAATCAGAATTAACCCAGTCAGTGAATCTAACAGACCAATCATATTCAGGAATATATATAAAGCTACCATTGCCATCATGACTGGAAACATTTGCAATAGTAAAAAGACATATAACCCGTTTTTCCTTCCAACAAATTGATACCTGGAAAAAGCATAGGCTATAAGAGACGTTAGAATCACACTTCCTGCTGCGACGAATGATGATACAATTAATGAGTTCTTGTACCAGACTAGATAATCACTGCCATCGCTGAACAGCCATTTATAATGCTCTAATGAGAAGCTTTCCGGAATAATAGATGATGAATATAAACTAGTTCCCGGATTAAGTGACATTCCAACTGTCCATATTAGAGGGTAAAATATAATAATCGATACAACCGCGATAATAATGTAAATTGCAGATACTTCCAATTTTGATTTCAGCTTCTGATCCATTATATTTCACCCTCTTCCTTAAAGGATCTGGTTTTTCTAAACTGATAAAAGGCAAACCCTGATACAAGCAGCCCCATAATAATGGATATTACTGCTGCCATCGCGTAATTGTTTGTATCAAATGTCAGTTTATATACCCAGGATATTAAAATATCTGTCCCACCGGCATTTTGTCCTCTAACTGGCGGACCACCTTCATTAAATAGATAGATAATATTAAAGTTATTAAAGTTTTGTGCGTATTGCATAATTAGTAATGGCGCCGTTGCAAACATCACGTGCGGAAACGTAATCTCTCGGAATTTTTGCCAGCGTGATCCACCATCAACATCTGCAGCTTCATACCAATCCTTCGAAATACTTTGGAGTACTCCAGTAAATAATGCAAACACAAATGGAAAACCAAGCCACGTCTGGATCATAATAATCGCAACGCGTGAATAAAGCGGGTCACTTAACCATGGCAGACCATCACCGCCGATTAGTGGGATGATGATATCTCTGTTAATTGCTCCAAACTCATCATTAAACATTGCTGCAAAAATCAGAATGGTCACAAATGCTGGTACTGCCCATGGAAGAATTAGAATAGTACGAATGATCCTTTTGAATTTAACTCTTGGATCATTGACAAGTACAGCCAAAAATAGTCCAAGGGCAATTTGTAAAGTTGTCGCAACAACTGTCCACACAATTGTCCAAGCAAAAACGCTAATAAACGTATCCTGCCATATCGGTACAGTAACCAACTCTACAAAGTTATCAAAGCCAACCCAGTCTACTAGATTTCGTGGCGGTGAATTAAATAGATTGTAATTTGTAAACGCCAGTAATACTGAAAAGATTAGCGGAAAAATAACCACGAAAACCATGAGAAGCAGCCCTGGAAATGTCATCAAATATGGAAATGTATTATCATATGCAACTCGTATCGTGTCTTTTAGCTTAAGCGGTTTCCATCCATTTTGAATTTTCTTCGCCTGTTTTCGTGCATCGTACACATTAAATACATATAATGCCGCAACTATAATAATTGTGATTAGTGAAAGAACACCAATAACAAGCAAGCGTATCGAGTGATCCGTTCCTGCAATGGTTCCTAACGTTCGCAGCCCCCAGATTCCGTAATTCAATGATTGGAGAGCTGTCAGCAGAAACGCTATTTCAATAACAATTAACGAAATCCCTTTTATATAGCGACGGTTGTACAATTGTCCCAAGCCAGCAAATAAAATCGATAAAATCGTTGCAACCTTTGGACTGTGGTTCTTGCCGGTTTTTTGCTTATTGTCAGGAGAAGACAATTTTGGTACCCCCTTTTAGGTCCTGATGAACAAACAGAATGATGGGAAGAGTTAACTCCCCCCATCAAAAATCATTGCTTGGTATTTACTCTACTCCACTTGCTTCTATGTTTGTTTTTATTTGTTCGACTGATTCATCTAGTACAGGTTTTACATCTTCACCTTCCGCAATAAATTGCAATGCATTGTTGAATGGCTCCCATACTTGCTGCATAGCTGAGGTACTTGGCATAGGTACACCATGCTTAATTTGCTCTGCAAACGCTGCGTAAATTGGGTCTTCTATTGATTCGAGTGCTTCTTTACTAGGCACGAGTTCCCCTGCTACTTCATAGTAATGCTGTGAGCTTTCTGGATTAGTCATAAACGCCGCTAAGTCAGCAGCCCATTCTTTGTTTTCTGAATAATAGGAAACCATCCATGACTTAACCCCTACAAAAGTTTGAGCCGGTTCCCCATTGATTGAAGGAAATGGTGCAAATGCTAGTTTATCACCAAGTGCTTCTTTATAACCGACAATACTCCAAGGGCCATTAATAACTGCTCCAACTTTTCCATCGTTAAATAGTCCGTCAATTACGTCAGTTGTAGTTGATGGTGGAATTTTACCTTTTCCGAAAAAGGATTGGAATAACTTCCCGCCTTCAACAGATCCTTCATTATTTAATCCGATATCCTCTGTATCATATTCACCTGCATCCCCTCCGAAAATATAACCGCCATAGTTATTGAAGAACGGTATAGCGAAGTATAAATCGTTAGGTTTCATCAAAAATCCATATTCATCATTACCAGGATTCGTTTTATTTTCCAGTAATGCCATCAAATCATCAACAGTTTTTGGCTCTTCTTCTACAATATCCGTATTATAGAAGATACCATATGTCTCAATTACTGCTGGAAAACCATATTGATTTGTTTCATTATCATACTTGTATGTTATCGCATCAACCGCAGCATCACTGTAGGAGTTCATTACATCTTCAGGTATTTCCACAGGTTCTGCGAGACCTTGCGCTACAATATTTCCAATTCGGTCATGCGGTTGGAAAAATAAATCCGGACCATTTCCTTCAGGTCCTGCTAGTGCTAATTCTTCCATTTGATCAAGCATCGATTTTACCTCAACGTTAACTGTAATTCCTGTTTCTTCTTCATAGTTAGCTGCAATATCCTCAACAGCTTCTAATTGTTTCTCTTCATCGTTCGCCCAAATTGTCAATGATTCAGGTTTTTCAGTAGTTTCAGTAGTTTCAGTAGTAGCACTACTTTCATCATCACTTTCTTCAGTGTCTTCCGAACGCTCTGGTGCACAGGCTGCTAATACTACAAAGATAAACATAAGTGCAGCAATTAATAGATATGTAGATTTTTTCATTAGAAAACTTCCCCCTTTAATTTTGTTATGAACCGACTTTTGTGAAATCGGTTGCACAAACTTCTTAATTCTTATTCTAAATGCTAACCAAATTTAATGCAACCGTTTTCACTGATTTTATTTATTATTTCTTTTCCAAGGAACGGAAAAGTTAGAGAACCTGACTTATCGCCAACCCTTAATGGCGAAAGTCTTAGTTGCTGCACTTATGCAGTAAAAAATGATTTACACTTTTATGACTGCCAAGCTAACGACGAAATCCGATGTATCATTTTCACCGGACTTTTTGAACAACCTCTTCTATTGACAATTTTCAAAATCACAGTATTCTATAATTAAATGAATCTATAATTTGAGGGCAATGCTTTGTAAGCTAAAGAACAACAACCCCGTTTTCCACACTTGGAGAGCGGGGTTTTTTATTTATGAAGGGAGAAAAATAATATGATGAAAGAAGCGATTTATCATCGTCCGAAGAATAATTTTGCATATGCATATGACAAGCGAACAATACACATCCGTTTGCGTACGAAGAAACATGATGTAGAAAAAGTAAAACTGATTCATGGTGATCCATATGATTGGGATAAGGAAGGCTGGCAGTTTCAGTATACAGATATGTTCCTGCAGGCATCAGATGAGTTATTTGATTATTGGCTTATCAAAATCAATCCTCCTTATCGACGATTACGTTACGGATTTGCACTCTACAACGGCGATGAAAAACTCGTTTATGCTGAAAGAGGCTTCTCAGATGAACCTCCGTTAGATGATATTCAGTATTACTTTTGTTTTCCATTTTTGAATGAGGTTGATGTATTTAACTCACCAGAATGGGTGAAAGACACTGTTTGGTATCAAATTTTCCCGGAACGATTTGCAAATGGCGATCATTCACTTGACCCAGCAGGAACACTTGAATGGGACAGTGCTCAACCACAACAGGAAAACTTTTTTGGTGGTGATTTTCAGGGAATAATTGATCATTTGGATTATCTGGTTGACTTAGGTATAAACGGAATCTATTTCACACCTATATTTAAAGCGCACTCTAATCACAAGTACGATACAATCGACTACATGGAAATTGATCCGCAGTTTGGAGACAAGGAAACATTCAAGAAATTAGTTAATATGTGTCATGAAAAAGGGATTCGTATTATGCTTGATGCAGTTTTTAACCATAGCGGATACTACTTCCCACCGTTTCAGGATGTTTTGAAAAATGGTGATAAGTCACTATACAAAGACTGGTTCCACATTAGAGAGTTTCCTGTTAAAACGGAGCCTGAACCTAACTTTGAATCATTTGCATTTACCCCACATATGCCAAAATTGAATACCGAAAACCCGGAAGTCAAAGCATATCTGTTAAAGGTTGCTGCCTACTGGATTGAGGAATTTGATATTGATGGCTGGCGCCTTGATGTTGCGAATGAAGTTGATCATCAGTTTTGGCGGGAGTTCAGGCAAGAAGTGAAGGCCATAAAGCCCGACGCATATATTTTAGGAGAGATATGGCATGATTCGATGCCCTGGCTGCAAGGTGATCAATTTGATGCAGTCATGAACTATCCATTCACACTCGCTGCTCTTGATTATTTAGCAAAAGACACGAAAAATGCAAATGAGTTTGCAAACCAGGTTTCAGCTGTTCTATGTTCATACCCGGAAAATGTTAATGAAACAACCTTCAATTTGCTGGGCAGTCATGATACTGAACGTGTACTTACGTTGTGTAACAATGACAAACAAAAGGTCAAGTTATTATTTTTACTCCAACTGTCCTTTACAGGAACACCTTGTATTTATTACGGAGACGAAATTGCGATGACAGGCGGAGAAGATCCAGAATGCAGAAAGTGTATGAAATGGGATGAAAACCAGCAGGATTTGCATTTAAAATCCTTTGTCAAAAAATTAATTAGGCTGCGGAAAACCGAGCCAGCGTTTGGCAGTAAAGGAGAGTTTAGCATTGTGGAGTCAAGTTCTGAAACAAACCATCTTGTATACACAAAATCATTTAACAATGAAGTGATCTATTTTGTAATAAACCCTTCGAGTAAGCCTATATCAGTAACGATAAATGGGAAAAAGGCTACTAATCTATGGACCGGAAAGCAGGTTTCAGCAGATGATAATCTACTGCATCTAGATGCAGAAGCAAATGACTTTTTAATCCTGAAAGTCTAATGGAGGTGAATGTATGACCCGCCAATGGTGGAAAGAAAGTGTTGTCTATCAGATTTATCCGCGGAGTTTTAACGATAGTAATAATGATGGTATTGGTGATATCAATGGGATTATCCAAAAACTTGATTATTTAAAGGACCTTGGGATTGACGTCATCTGGCTCTCCCCTGTTTACGAATCACCAAACGATGACAACGGGTACGACATCAGCGATTACACAAGGATAATGAGCGACTTTGGTACCATGGAAGACTGGAACAGGATGCTTCACGAAATTCACAAACGTGACATGAAATTGATCATGGATCTGGTAATTAACCATACTTCTGATGAGCATAACTGGTTCATCGAATCCCGGAAATCAACAGACAACGCCTTCCGTGATTATTACATCTGGCGTGACAAGCCAAATAATTGGGAGTCTGCATTTAGTGGGTCAGCCTGGAAATATGATAAGACAACAAATCAGTATTATTTACATTTATTTTCACAGAAACAACCTGACTTAAACTGGGAAAATCCTGATGTCCGAAATGACCTTTATACAATGATGCAATGGTGGATTGATAAAGGGGTTGACGGCTTTCGAATGGACGTAATTAACTTTATTTCAAAAGACCAGCGCCTGCCAGATGGTGAAGCAAATAACGGAAATTTATACGCTTCAGGCCACCCCTACTATATGAATGGTCCGCGCGTCCATGAATTTTTGCAGGAAATGAATCAGAAAACCCTAGCAAATTATGACACTATGACGGTTGGTGAGATGCCAGGTGTCACGCCAGAACAAGCTAAACTATACACAGCAGAAAGCCGCAACGAATTAGATATGGTCTTTCATTTTGAACATATGGACATTGACTCAGGCTTAAGCGGGAAGTGGGATATCAAACCTTGGTCTCTTGTAGAATTAAAGCAAATTCTATCAAAATGGCAAACCGAATTGGAGAATGAAGGCTGGAACAGTTTATATTGGAATAACCACGACCAGCCACGTGTTGTATCCAGATTTGGAGATGATGGTAATTATCGAGTTGAGTCAGCAAAAATGCTAGCAACTACCTTACACATGATGAAAGGCACACCGTACATTTACCAAGGTGAAGAGCTTGGAATGACTAACGTGCGTTTTAGTCAGATAGCAAGCTACCGTGACATTGAAACGTTAAATATGTACGAAGAGAAAATAAATGAAGGTGCCGAAGAAAAGGCAGTATTAGAAACAATACATGCAAAATCACGGGACAACGCTCGTACCCCAATGCAGTGGGACACAAGTGTGAATGCTGGATTCTCGAAAACAACACCATGGCTCCAAGTCAACCCAAATTATGTTGATATTAATGCTGCAAAGGCAGTTGCTGACCCTGACTCAATTTATCATTACTACAGGCAGCTTATTGCTTTACGGAAAAACTACCCGATTATTGTTTATGGAGCATATGAACTGCTGATGGCTGAGAGTGAAAAAATCTTTGCATATACAAGAAAACTTGGAAATACAAGCTTATTGGTGGTAAGTAATTTCACAAATGATTTCATCCATTTTGAAATACCAAAAGACTTCCTAAAGGCTAGTAAAATAATAGGAAATTATCACGAACCTAATAAGAGATCAGGACAAAGACTGGAATTAAAACCATATGAGTCCTGTGTATATTATGACGCTGATTCCTAACTCGGATCAGCGTTTTGGTTCATTATCAGCACCGTACAAGCGCCCAATGCATACCCTACTACTGATCAAACTCCAGGGGGAATGTAAACATGTATTACACGATGGTCCCGGTAGCATATGCCTACCCACCAGTTAGTCCAAATGGTATGCAGCATCCATATAACCTTAATCATCCAGAAGGACTTCCACGTAATAAAACTACGAAAGATAGTACTAATCCCAATCAAAATGCCGGTCACACACATGCTCATTATGGTGCAACAACCTGCAATGACAAACATACCCATTTACATCCAGGTGTTACCAGCCCACCAATCGAAACGAATGACGGTCACGTACACAAGATCTATGGAAACACAACCTTTGATGACGGACACATTCATCAATATGAGGCACAAACAAGCCCGCCAATTTCATTAGGTAATGGTTATCATACCCATTACGCAGAGATAAAGACTACTGAAAATGATGGTCATACACATACGATAAAAGGGTATACACGAGCTTCGAAAAGTTAAGTTGGCGGAATTAGATATCGCATAATAATTAGATACATTTCGCCTTGTTGGTGAAGAATCCATTTTTAACGGAATGAGGACCCGGTTCGACTGTTTCGCGGATCCTCATTCCGTTATTTCCTTGAAATCTCTCGTTTTAAGCTTGGGTACGGATCCTCATTCCGCTATTAGCTATTTCTGCCTAAAAATCGGCTGATTTTCTTCTTTTAACGGAACGAGGATCCGTCCCACCCTTCCAAGAGCACCTTTTCTGCTATTTAGCGGAATGAGGATTCACTTCGATTGTTTGGCGGATCCTCATTCCGAGTGGCAAACTTTCATCCTCTTATTGCTTAATCCTGCCAGTTTAAGTATAAATAACTTACCCCCTAAACAAATGCTCACTATTGTATACAAATACTTAATTGAGTTAGACTATACCAAAATACTTAAAAGGAAAAAGGTGGTACCTCTATGTCTCAAGAGAAGTTTACAAACAGATTGGCTAGTGAAAAATCACCATATCTGTTACAACACGCTGAGAATCCTGTTGACTGGTATCCATGGGGTGAAGAAGCATTCGAAAAAGCAAGACAGGAAGATAAGCCGATATTTCTTTCCATCGGCTACTCAACTTGTCATTGGTGTCATGTACTCGCCCATGAATCATTTGAAGATGAAGAGGTCGCTGCATACTTAAATGACCATTATGTATCTATTAAAGTCGACCGGGAAGAACGCCCTGATATAGATTCTGTCTACATGACAGTTTGTCAGATGATGACTGGACAAGGTGGCTGGCCACTCTCGATTTTTATGACACCGGAAAAAGTACCATTTTATGCTGGTACTTATTTTCCACGCGAAAGTAAATACGGAATGCCCGGTATCATGGAAGTACTCACGCAATTATATCAAAAATACAAGGAAGACCCTGATCATATTAAAGAAGTTACCAAGAGTGTAACAGATGCCTTAGACAAAACAGTCGCAACTAAAAGTGAAAACAGATTAACACAAGAAATGACCGATCAGGTATACAAGCAGCTTGGGAAACGATTCGATTTTACAAACGGCGGATTTGGATCAGCACCTAAATTTCCTACGCCGCAAAATCTGTTATATTTATTGCGTTATTATCATTTTACAGGAAAATCTGCTGCTCTCAAAATGGCTGAAAGTACATTGCAGGCCATGGCAAATGGGGGAATATATGACCATGTTGGATTCGGTTTCGCGCGGTATTCCACTGATGAAAAATGGCTCGTCCCTCATTTTGAAAAAATGCTCTATGACAATGCATTATTACTAATTGCATACACAGAAAGCTATCAAATCACCAAAAACCCACTTTACCGAAAAATAAGTGAACAGATTATTGAATTTGTCATGCGTGAAATGCGCAGTTCTGAAGGGGCCTTCTATTCCGCAATTGATGCTGACTCGGAAGGTGTAGAAGGCAAATATTATGTATGGGAATATGATGAAATTTTTACTATTCTCGGTGAATACCTCGGTGACCTATATGCGACGGTGTATGGCATCACGCCAGAAGGAAATTTTGAGGGGAAAAATGTACCGAACCTGAATGACGCAAACCTGGAATCTATAGCAGATGCATATAACTTTACAGTCGATGAACTGAATCAGCACCTTGAAGAAGCGCGTGCTAAGTTATTAGCTGCACGTGAAAAACGTATCTATCCACACGTGGATGACAAGATTTTAACATCATGGAATGCAATGATCATAACCGCCCTCGCTAAGGCTGGTAAAGTATTCGAGGAACAGCAATACATTAAAACTGCAGAAACTGCCTTAAACTTTATTGAAGCGAATCTAGTTAAAAATGGCCGAGTTATGGCTCGCTATCGTGAAGGTGACGTTAAATTTAACGGCTACCTTGATGACTATGCCTTTTTACTGTGGGCTAACGTGGAATTATATGAGGCAACCTTTTCATTAAACTATCTAAAAAAAGCCAGAGCCCTAGCAGACTATATGATCGACTTATTTTGGGATAAGGAACATGGAGGATTTTTCTTTAGCGGAGAAGATAGTGAAAAATTATTATCAAGGGAGAAAGAAATATATGACGGTGCCCTGCCTTCAGGGAATAGCGTTGCAGCCGTTATGCTGGCACGATTAGGCTATTCAACCGGGGAAACAGCCTATCTTGATAAGCTTGAAGAAATGTACTATGCCTTTTACGAGGAAGTTAGACAAGGTGTAACAGCTAGCACACATTTTGTTCAAAGCTTGTTGCTGACAGAAAACCCTACAAAAGAGGTTGTCGTTTTAGGAAATGGTAAGAATATTCTAGCCAAGCTCCAGAAAGAATTTTTACCGGATGTAACATTACTTGCCAGTAAAAATGCTGAACAACTAGCTGAGGTCGCACCATTTGCCAGTGATTATCGTAAAATAGATGAGAAGCCTACCATTTACGTATGTGAAAACTTCGCATGCAAACAACCTACGACCGATGTTGAGCAAGCTTTTAAAATGATAACTGAATAATTAGTATGCCGCTATATAATTCTGTAGCGGCATTTCACTTTTCTAAATTGGCGCGCCCTGTCCAGCTTGATGTATTATTCTTTGGCGACGCACCGTTGAAATTGTGAACTTCGGCGGAATTATTGTGAACTTGAGCCGAATGTGTGACAACTTCAGCTAAATTGCATAAATCACCACGATTCCTGTGGTAAAATGTAATTAAACAACAAATAAAGGAGATTCCGGATGGTTAAAATAAAAATGAATGTCCAGACAGCCTATCATGGGGACTTGCTGCGCGAAGGTAAAGTCTATGAAATTGACGAAACCACTGCCAAACGTTGGATCGCCAGTAAAATCGCTACTCCAGTTGACGAATAAAAAACAGCCAACCACATCACAGGAAGTCTGTTTTAAAATACTTCTAACAGCTGAAGAATAGCTGGTCCAAGTAGAATAATAAATAACGTTGGAAATATGAATAGAACTAGCGGAAACATCATCTTAATTGGCGCTTTCATAGCAGCTTCCTCTGCCCGTTGGCGCCTGCGTTCACGTATGTCCTCGGTTTGAACACGTAATACTGAAACCATACCGATACCAAGCTTCTCAGCCTGTACAATGTTGAAAATTAACGTCCTCAAATCATCTGACAAAATCCTGTCATTCATTGCATTTAATGCTTCTTTCCTTGTCTTTCCTAAACGCATTTCTTCCAAAGTGACCTTGAATTCATCAGCTAATACACCTTTTTTCTTTGCTGCTACCTGACTGACTGCTGCATCAAATCCCAGTCCAGCCTCCAAACTAATCGTTAGTAAATCAAGGACATCAGGCAGACTTTTCTCTGCCAATTTACTTCTTCGCTCAATCTTCGTCTTAAGATAATATTTTGGGAGAACAACAGCAACTGCTAGCCCCATAATTGCTAATAGCAACAGAAGTGGAACGGAAACGCTTAACAGCAGTCCGTACCCTAGACCAACAACAGAAAATGAAACGATCATAATTAGCTGCAGCATTTTAAACTCAACTGGACTTAGCCCAAATGGCTGACCTGCTTGCAGTAATTTCACTTCGATCTTAGAAGCCTCTTCTTGACCTAATTTATTACTGTATTTACGCTTGATCTTCTTCCAAACTGGAAAAACAACACGCTCATAAAAGGAAGGCAATTCTTCTTCAACAGCGGCGCTTTGGTCAACCTCAGGTGTATTGTTTATAAAATAAGCCTGAATACGTGCTTGAACTTTTCCCCTTCGTCCCGAGTAGTAGGCAACAACGCCATATGAAATTAAGCTGATACTTAGAAAAAAGCTAATATACATTGCTAACATCATTACACCTCGATAGTAGTTATTTTACGAATTAGGAAAAAGCCAATAATTCCACCAACCAAAGCTGCCCCAAGCATTAATTGACCAATCGGATTTACAAACAGTGTTGTAATATACCCTGGATTCATTAAATAAATAATAAAACCAAGGGCCACTGGTAATAAACTAATTACAATTCCGGATAGCCTTCCCTGCGCTGTCAATGTTTTAATCTGATTTTCGATCTTTGTTCTTTCACGGGTTGTTTCAACAATTTTATCCAGCAAATAGGCTAAATTTCCGCCTACTTGCCGTTGTATTAAGATAGCATCAACAAGCAATCCAAGATCATCACTTGGCATCCTTTTTTGCCATTCTAATAGGGCATCTTCCATACTTGTACCATATTGCATTGATTTAATAATGTGCTCCACTTCTTCTTTGATTGGTGAATAGGATTCCTGGGAAACCATTTGCAGTGATTGCACGAAACTGAAACCTGCCCGCAATGATCCAATTATCGATGTAATCATTCCAGGTAAACCTTCGTTAAACGCTTTGATACGCTTTCGCTGTTTGCTTTTCAGCCAAACTTCAGGAATAAAATAACCAAAAACGACTCCAATAATTCCCAGTAGAATGTTGCTGTTCAATTGAAGAATACCTCCTGAAATCACAGCTAACAGCCAGCGAAACGCGACAAACTCTTCTGGCTTTATTGGAAGTCCAGCTACACTAAGTCTATCTTCCAGTGTATTACGCTTTTTACTTGGTTTTTTCTTTTGAATTAATAGCATTTTGAGTCGCTGATTTGCGTTTTTCAGAAGCTCCGAAATCGACAGCGATTTTTGTACCACAGATTCATCTTCTTTTTTGGATCCGCGTAAATTACTGAACGCTAATAAAAAAAGAAAAACC
Organism: Virgibacillus litoralis; assembly: GCF_017873675.1. Lineage (GTDB taxonomy): Bacteria > Bacillota > Bacilli > Bacillales > Amphibacillaceae > Lentibacillus > Lentibacillus litoralis. Next base: position 220,642 of record NZ_JAGGKK010000003.1, read on the forward strand.
GTTATAAATACTGAAATTAATAAAAGTGCTTCCATTTAAATCACTCCATTTTTTCCGAAAAGATAGATGGCGGAAGTGTAATTCCCTGATACTCCATCTGTTCATAGAATTTCGGACGTATTCCAGTAGGTACAAGCTTACCTAAAATCTTGCCATCATCATCAACACCAGACTGTCTGAACGTAAAAATATCCTGTAGTACAATTATGTCACCTTCAAGGCCTTGTACTTCCGTTATATTTGTAATTCGCCGGGTACCATCTTTTAAACGGGATTGCTGGATAATAACATCAAGCGCACCAGCTATTTGCTCACGTATAGCTTTAATTGGCAAATCCATACCAGCCATTAGGACCATTGTTTCCAAACGTGAAACCATATCCCTCGGACTATTCGAGTGTCCAGTTGCCAATGAGCCATCATGGCCGGTATTCATTGCCTGAAGCATATCTAACGCCTCACCACTTCGAACCTCACCAATAACAATTCGATCTGGCCGCATCCGCAGTGAATTTCGAACGAGGTCACGAATTGAAATGGCACCCTTTCCTTCGATGTTCGGTGGACGAGTTTCAAGCGAGACAACATGATCCTGCCCAAGCTGCAGTTCCGCAGCATCCTCAATCGTTACAATCCGATCCGTATTTGAAATAAAAGATGATAATACATTCAACGTTGTTGTTTTCCCGGAACCTGTTCCACCACTTACAAAAATATTTAATTTGGAGGCAACGCATGCTTGCACAAATTCAGCCATTTCCTGACTAAGTGTTCCAAATCGTATAAGATCGTGAATGGTAAACGGATCTTTAGAAAACTTACGAATTGTGATTGTCGGTCCGCCAAGTGCAAGCGGCGGGATGATCGCATTTACACGTGACCCATCTTTAAGTCGGGCATCAACCATTGGACTGCTTTCATCAATTCGACGGCCAAGTGGAGCAACAATCTTCTCTAAAACTGCCGATACATGGTCATTGTCACGGAAGGTGGTATCTGTAAGCTCTAAACGTCCGTTTCGCTCTGCATATACTTGATTAGGTCCATTAACCATTACCTCCGTAACACTCTCATCATTCAATAAGGGAGTGATTGGACCATATCCAGTAAGGTCATTCTCGATTTCTTCCTTCAAATTTTTCCTATCGTCAGCACGTCGAAGCTTATAATCATTTTCATTTATAATTTCAGATATAATTGTATCAAGATCAGACACAATTTCGTTCACATCTTCGTCTTTTCGTTCGCGAATAATGTACTTAAAGACAAGACTTTTTACTTCACGATATTCTTGAGACACGGCAGTTTTTTTGGTTTGTTTAGGCTTAGGGGAAGGATCGATAACGTTAAGATCACTTGGTTGTTCCTGGTGTTCCTGTTCTATATTTGTTTTTATTTTATTATCCTCATTTATTGGTTCCGTCGTGTTCGTTTTGGTTTCACTTTTTGATTGTAGCTTTTCTAACAGACTCATTCGGTCTTCCCTCGCAATCGTTTACTTTTTTTGATGCGGAAAAGTCCGCGAAATGGCAATTTTTTAGAAGCACTGCGTTCAACTGCAAACAGTTTTTTTGCCAGCCGTTCTATTCCTTTCGAAAACTCAAGCTTTGGTTGACTTTGAACAATTGGAACACCTATATCTAAAGAATGTGAAACATGTTTACTATCATATGGTAAATAGAATACTTCTGATAGTTTCACAAGCTCAGGAATGTCACTTTTTTTGACGACTGACGAAGCAGTTGATTGATTGATAACTAACCTGACTCTATCTTTTAGGCCAAGTGCCTCAAAGGTTTCTATCATTAACCGGGCATTTTTTAAGGAAGCCATTCCTGGAGTTGCCGTTACCAGTATTTGATCTGCCTTTTCCACAACTTGTAAAGTATGGTCCGTCAGCCCTGTCTGCGTTTCGACAAATAAAATTTCTGATGTAGCGTGTACTGCGTCAATAACTGCTGAAATCTGTTCACTATCAATCACGTCTGCGTGCTCTGGCCGTTTTGGGGCGGCTAATAATTCAATACCAGATGAATGGGTGGAATAGTAATTAACACTATTCTCGCTATCATCTCGTTCTGCGATTTCCTTTATCGTTAAAATAGGATCAAGATCAAGTGCCATCGCGAGGTCACCAAACTGAAGATCACCGTCTATAATGCTCACATTTGACCCTCTTGCCGCTAGAAATGCTGCCAGGTTAACGGTTACTGTTGTTCGCCCTTGACCACCAGTGGCACTACAGACGGCAACTATCTGTCTCTTTTTTGCAGTATCAATAGCCACTGACTATCCCCCCTTTATTCATCCTCGTGCTTTACGATACGGCTGCTCACCCAGCCATCTTTCTTTTTGTTTGTTTTCACTTTAAACCATACACGTTCATCATCATCTGTTTTCTGATCATTCAAAAAAAGTAAAGCAGTCCCTTGATCAACAACCGTTACAACGGGCGCCGTTAATTGGGGTGCTTTACGGATAATCGATCGTTCCGGGGTTGTAACAAAACGGGTATCTGTTTCATCACCGATTTTCGCTTCACTTTCCTCGTTATCCTTTTCTTCTGGTTCTTGCTGTTCTCCTGACTCCTGCTCTGACTCTTTCTCAACTGAATCAACTTTACTGTACAAAGCAAGATGAATACTTCCTAGTTCACTAGCATGTACAAGTTCTACAGAATCTTCTTTTGAAAGCTCAAGCGTCACTGTCATGTATGTTTTCTCGACATCACCATCTTTCTTTTCAATCATTCGTTCACCAACAGCCAAAACACGTACTTTTTCTAGAATCAAATCTGTTTCTATTAAAGGAATAGATTGATCTAAAACTACATTTGACATTACATCAACATAATCTCCTGGTACTGTCAGGTTAGAGACGGATTCGTCAAATTCTACTTTAACCGAAACCCCCCGTTTATTCTCAGTGATTTTCCTGGAAACTACATCAGTTACTTCTTCTTTTGTTCGGATTCGGTGATTCATTATTACTTCTCCGGCTTTAATTTCAGCTGAGGCAAATTTCCCAATCACCTCTTCTTTTTCTTTCACAGACTCTGTATGTATTTGGTCTTTTGGTACTTCTTTTGTATTCAAGTTTTCATCTGTTATCTTTTGATCGATTGCTATATCGGTATTCGCAGCTACAACCTCCACCATCTCTGTTTGTTCATTCGGATTAGAACTTGTTGGTGCAGCCTGGTTCATAACGATATAAAAAATACCTGTAGTAATAATACCTGAAATAAGTGCAAGTAGTACTATTCGTCTAGCTTTCATGTATGTGTTCACCTACTCTATCAATTTGACTGCGTATGCGCCACGATCCAATGGTCCATTATCACCGGTAAATCCTGTACCAGTTCGTTTTATAAAAATACCCTCAATTGAGTCGTCTGTTGAACTCATTGGCTCTGTTATATAAAAATAAGCAAATCCGGTAATTTCAATACTTTTCATTTGATTTGAATCATTGTCGTACGGTTTATATACAATAACTAGCATTACCCGCGAACAATCTCGGTGCTCATATTCACCAACTGGATATGGACAATTATCAATTCTGTAATTGATAGCATCACGAGTTTTGCCAGCAATATTACCTGTTTGTGTATTAATGATATCGCCAATTTCTAAGTTCTCATCAAAGCCAGTCGTTAAACTTTCGCTATATAATTTTGCACCAGGACCATCCAATGCAAGCACACCAAAGTTTCCAGCCTCGGAATCACCTGAGTCTACTTTCAATGAATAAGTGTCTCCGTAAACCAGTTCAACTGATTCATCAATTCCAAGTGGTACTGCACCTTTGGCTTTTGCCATCGGGTTAAGTGCTGCTTTAGCATTGACATGAATTGGTACTTTTTCGACTCCAAATAGTTTCGAGAAGAAAAGGGGCACATCTTTGGTTAGTTCGACTTCCAATTGTTGTTCAACGTCAAGGTTAACTCGATTTTGAGTGCTGGTTTCTCCGTGTTCTTCTATTATTTTATCGACAACATTATTTACATCTGCATCTGAATTAGGAAGTTCCTGGGCGCCTGACAATGCTGCTGCATTAGCAGTTTTCTGCAAATGACTTTTTGTCATAAATAAGTGTCCGCCATCAATGACTAAACCTACTATTAAAAGCAAACCGCCCAGCGCTAAGGCAGCCAATACAATTGCATTACCTTGCTCATTCATTTTTAACCTTTTCAGCACGTTCCCTCACCTCTCATCACTCAACCCGTATAGTGGAACTGGTCTTGACTGTGTAGTGAATTGCAGCATCCCCAAGCACATTGAGAAATTCCTCTGGATATGTCAACGTCACGGTTACATATTCACCGGATGAACGATTAGGTTCTTCAGGGGAGATGGCGATACCCAGATCAGTTAATTCACCAATATCAAAATTATTCTGTGCATACGTACGAACAGCCTCATCACCCTGTCCTAACCCGGCTATTCGAACAGACTCCTGAGTAATTAATTCCAATTGCAAATGGGTATATAAAACTCTTCCAAAGTCAAAAATACCTACCACTAGCATAAGCAGTATAGGTAAGATTAGCGCAAACTCCACTAATGATTGACCATCTTCATTTTTGTTCATAGAAAACGCCATCCTTGCATCACCATGCAGAGCACCGCCCCGCCTGCAATTGCCACACCGTATGGATATGTTGCCGTTAAGGAGCCTCTTGATACGCCACCACGAAGAACGACACCGCTCTTTAGACTTGTCACATAATAGACGATTGATTTAACTACACCACTACGGAATATGATAATTCCTATCGCTAGGACTGCCCCTAGTAATGCAATATAAAGAAATGACTGAAAAACAAAAGCCCCGCCTTTCATTGCACCGATCAATGCGAGAAGTTTGACATCTCCTGCTCCCATTCCACCCATAAGGTATGGAATAAGCAGCAAACTAAGACCAATCAAAAAACCAATGAAAGAATGGGATAACCCTTCTAAACCACTTGTAACCGAGTGATAGATAAAGGTAACTAACAATGCTGGATAAATAACTTTATTATAGATTTTTCTGTTTTTCAGATCTGTAATTACACAAATTAATAGAATCAGTAGTAGAAAAGTATCGAGCATCATGACCATCCCTTCATTCGTAGTTTGATTAATTAGTTAAAAAGGACCCAAGGGGGAGGGTCCTTAATTTTTATTAAACCTATACTTCGCCTTGTAATGTATCTACTAGACTTTGAAATAAAGCCTCAATCTCTGTACCTAATGTGGTTAGGAGTGTAATTACCACTACTGCAATCAATCCTAAAATTAACCCATACTCAACCATACCTTGTCCTTCTTCTTCAATAAACAATCCTTTTAACTTATCTAACATGTGAACCTCTCCTTTTATATAAAATATATTAATTCCTGTCTAAGTGACTTTCTCATGTTCTCTTTTAACAAAATCGACAGCTTGTCCAACATTTACAGCAGAAGTTTTGATATTACCAGCCGGTAGTTCAAGCACTGATTGTACATTGGAAAATCGTTTACCAATTTTACCTGGCGCAAGATCTTCCTCCATTCCAACAATTTCGTTCTCTTGGCTAAGATATAATATATCAATGCGGCATTTCATAAAGAACGTATGAATTGATGAACATGGAGCGATATGCAATGCAAAATTATCTGGTAAACTTTTTACAAACATTAACCCCTTAAGTCTTTTCCAAAATGAATAGGCTGTCTGTACATCACTAGCGATTAGTTGGCCAGTATCTCTGTTGACCAAATTGATCGGTAGCACCCCCGCTTCTGTACTTATTCTGTTGTACAGCTGCTTTTGCAATCTGTATGTCCTATTATGCCGAAAATTGTATAAATAAGGCATCCCTCAGCGTTCCCGTTATTCTAAATTCCAGATATTGAGAATGCCTTCCTATAAAATAGGGGAGAGGGTCAATTATCAATACTTATGACTCAGGAACCCCGTGCTTAAAGGTACAAAAACATGTAAAATAACCTACAAAAATCGACATCTGACATATGATAAGTCTAAATACCCAAAGCAAAAAGACCCCCAAATGGGAGGTCTAATTAGAATGTGATCGTCCATACCTTAATTGATATACCTTTGATATGGCATGAGCACGATCCGATACATCAAGTTTTTGGAAAATCCTTGTAACATGGTTCTTTACGGTATGACCGCTAATATATAACTTCTCTCCGATTTCCCGGTTATTCAAACCTTGTATAACAAGGTCGAGCACTTCTTGTTCTCTAGGGGAAATCTTCAATTCCTTAATGGTCTGTTCAATAGATTCAATATTTCCTTTACTCTGGAACTCTTCAGTTGAGACTTCTTCTTCAATTAGTTGCCCATCATGAATAAATGCTATAAATTTAGATATGATTTCACTTGACTTAGATGTAAAGGACTTAATTATTTCCAGATTATTATATTTCACATAAGTTAAAATAATTGCTAAAGATTGACTTTCTAAGCTTACTTCATCCCACTGAACTGTTGATTTTTCACCTATCAGATCTTTGGCATCCTCCACGATGCTTGCAACTCTGCTATCAGGGATCATATCTCTAATAAAAGCTGGATCATAATTATAAAGAAGGCAGCTATTGATTAAATCATGAATATTCCACGATGACAGCCCCAGTTTCCCGGTAAATTCACCAGCTATTTGTGATGCTTTTTTAGCATTGACGAATGCTGCTGGATCAAACTGGCCAGTTGCTTGATATAAGGAGTACACTTGCTTATCCTCCTTACCACCGTCCTGGTTTTGTGCTAACTGTAAGGTAGCGCCACCAATAATCGATAGAGTCTGTAAAAAATTCATGTCCTCATTTAATCGGAATTGGCCCATTGAACTAGTACCCACACATAACACGCCGAGTAGCTCATCCTTATAAAATAATGGACACTCAATTACTGGATGTTCCCATCTCGTTTCGTCTGAACTATTTTTTAACACAACATCCGTACTGACTCTCTGTGAATCATTATAATATCGGTTTATAACATCCTGTGCGTATACACCCATATTTTCATTATGATCACCACGGGAGACTAGTTTCATTTTCCCGCTTGTTGAATCTTTTAGGACCATGCATGAGAAGGGTCCTTCCACCAAGCTAAGACTAATGTCTACTAATATATAAATAATTCGTTTGTATTCTGGTCGAGTGACCATCATTTTACATATCTCAACAAGCGATGATAAGCGTTGGTGCTGCTGGATATTCTCATTAGTCAACGCACCAGTCAGAAGGCTGTTTTCCAGAATAATAGCTAACGTTTTGGCATACTCAAGTTCTTTAGAAAATGTATTACGTGTTATATGTCCGCCAAAAAACAGTGCTAATGAACCGTCATGCTTTGTAAATGGAAAACAATACAAAGCTGCAGGATGAAAATGAAATCTATTAAAAAAATTCGTTCTTGGATCATTCTTAATATTTTCCCAGTACTCACTGTCACCAGTTATAAGGACTCGGCCTAAAAACCCCTCCCCTACTGAGAATTTTGCATTCAATAATCCCTGTGCAGTTTCTCCTGAAATACTTGTAATGGAGTAGGTTTCTTCTTCACATTTTTCAGCTAGTCCCATAAAATCAAAATCATTACGTTTGTCAAAAACTTTTCCCATTAATGCATTAAGTTCTAAATCACTGTTTTGGAAGGCATCCATGAGCAACTCGTTATATATTTGGAAGGATGCATATTCGTTTCTCTCGTCAGAATATGCTGAAGAGAGTTTAATCAATTTATTAATCCAACTAATCCATTCGCGCTTTTTCTCCATAGTAAGTACCGGTGTTTCATCAAGAATATATTCCCATTCATTAACATCAGGATAATTATTTTCCAACTGTTTCTTAACTAAATGCTTTGTTTCTTCCTCAATCATTAAGCCCGCCCATAAAAAGTATGTAGATTCACCTGATGTTATAGGGGCTATGATTGTATGAATACCTGGCCATATTTCGTAGACCAGTGGATTCTTTATATTTTTCGCTTCGCTTAATGTCTTTTTCATAACAGTCAATAAACTGTCATGTTGCTGGTGAAGCAATGTTGTACAAAGTCTATTATTCCCTTTTATCGGCAGCACAGGTTCGCCATTTACATCTGTCGTTATAACGGAAAGCATGAAACGTTCACTGGATATATCAAGAATTTCTTTCAATACTTCGATATTTTGGTTCATGTACCCTCCAGTGTACTTTTACTTTCAAGCTCCGTTATGATAAAAGGTTCTTTATACCGGTATAATGGTATGGATTCATCTCCCAATAGCTGTAATATTCCTTGCTTCACCAATAGTTCCAATACTGGAACAAGATTTTCCTTTTTTCTTCCAAGCCGCAGCTCCAAGCCATCAATCGATTCAACCATATAAGGATTTGATTGGAATAGCATAGTACACTCCGCCCTCAATGGCAATAGATCATCCTTTACCATGGGATTTCCTCCTCTAAATTTCCAATTACTCCTTAAAAACATTTACTATGTAAGCCTATATTGTTTGCACATGTTTACCCTACTTTATTAACTATTAAACTAAGGATTTCATAAATCTGGAAAGCAGGCTCATTTTTTGTACATATAGTCCGTTGTCTAAAATACGATAAGGGTGTTCTCCATCAGCGGTCCTTGTACCGCGCATTTTTAATACTTCGATCGTTCTTTTACGCAAAGTATTGAAACGCGTCTTTATTGCTAGCCGTATATAGCCATCAAACACAAAATGCTCAACTGAAGCTGTTTCTGATTTTAAAGGAGACTGTTCCTGAAGAAGGATTGAAGTCAGGCCATGCTTACGTAACACATTTCGAATTGTGTAAAGCATTTTCCGTTCATCACCGTTTACGTATTTTATAAGACTAATACTATCAATTACAACTCGCTTACAATCAATTTCCTTAATCAATTCCTCGAACAATCCGCCTGGTTTAACCATTTGGTCTATAAGAGTTTCTGGCGATAGACCAACAACACGCAGTTTATTTTCCTGTTCGAGCTTACGCAGATCCCAGTTAAATAATTTCATATCTTCATAAATTTGTTCAGGGAATTCTTCAAATGTAATGAAAATCCCAGGTTCATTATGCTTTCTAATACCTTCAAGTAAAAACTGAATACCAAACGTTGTCTTTCCAGTTCCTGGTCCACCTTCTACAATAATTGTATTTCCTTGTGGAAAACCTCCGAATAAAACGTTATCTAATCCAGGTATTCCTGAAACAGTTTTTTGTCGCATTATCTCACCTATCCTTTTCAGTCAGGGGCATTCATCCATAACAGTACAAAGCTATAGGAAAGATACATCCTATCTTATACTAGCGATCTTTTGATATATATCCCCTACTGTTCTCATTTTAATTTATGCGCTGTTCCTATTAATATCGACTATTAGTATCAGGTAATAAATAATAACAAAGACTCAAAACTTTCGGCAAAATAAGGTATTTAGCAGGATTATTTCCTATATTTAGCATAAAATAAGGACTAAAGATTCAGACTTTGAAAAATAAAAACCCCCAAACTATGTCCATATTGCTGAACAATGTTTAAGGGGTTTTTCTAATTCTATATTGCTACTTCGCAAAGAACTCTTCTGCTTGTTCCAAGTAAGTTTCCTGATCTGGTGTTAAATCATATTCTTCCACAATCGCATCAACTGGGCATACCGATTTGCATGCACCACAATCAATACAAACGTCTGGATCTATGTAGTATTGCTCCGGTCCTTTTTCAATGCAATCAACCGGGCAAACAGTCAAACATTCTGCTGATTGTTCTTGACGACATGGGTCCAATATTACAAAAGCCATCTATCGCACCCTCCTCTACATTCATTGCTACAGTTAATAATACATGATACAAGCCTATCAAGTAAACTGTTCAATTTACAATTTGTCAAAATACAAGTGATAATGCAAAGAACAGCCAGGGTTAAATGCCACATGACAAGACGGACAGCTGTACCCACTATCAAGATATTTATTTATTGTAAGTTCTGTTTTACACGTACCACATAAAATAGCCTTTTCATTAAAGTCCTCTCGTGGCCACACTTTTGCGGCTCCGCATCCATGTTGCTGATGACATTGATAGCATGAATAATATTCGTTGCAACAATAGAACTTAATAGCTATCCTATCATTCTCACTATGATAGTGGTTACAACGTGTTTCAGCATCAATTGCTCCGTTTACTTTCATAAGAATTCCTCCAAATTACCTCTGAAAATAGTATATCATATTAGTTTTACAGAATAATATCCCGGGAATTGGTAGGTATAACCATTTAAAAAGGAGTGCTTAAATGATGAAGAATTATAGTGTAGCACCAAATCAGGATGCATCAGCATGGATAGTAAAACTGGAAGACATAGCACCAGCCGACGAATTTGAAGCAAAAGATGAGGCCATTGCAAAAGCAGAGGAAATGGCAAAAGAAAACAGTCCAAGCAAACTTTCCATTTTGGATAAAGAACACAATGTAACCCGAGAAGAAAGATTCTAGTAAGCTTGGTATGTTTTCCCCCCTTATACCTTGGGTGCAACCTTTACTAGTTAACTGTCGAGAGAAACATACTAAGACATAATTAAAACTTTCTACTTTAAACATGAATAGTAACAGGATAGGTTGTTAATACGTTTAATTTCAATGGTTAGATTTAATACGTAGTTGATGTAAACTGCGAACTAGTGGTTGGGTGCAGTAACACCGCTACGGAAATACACTTCGCGCACCTAGGGCGGCTGATGAGCCTCCTTGCTCCTACGTCGCTGCGTAGTCTCATCTAGGCCTCAGCTCCCACAGGAGTCTACGTGTATTTCCTCCGCTGAATCGCTATAGAAGAAATCTGTGATAGCACTACACTAGTCCGGGTGAGCGGAGGGCGGTGACTCCTGCGGGAATAGCACGTTCCGAAGACCCCGCAGAGTGGTCTTCTCGAGGAGGCTGAGGTCGCGCCCACGGAAAGCATCCGCCCGTAGCGACCCCGGACGGCGGGACGAGAGTTTATAGATTTTATTCCTGCAGTTACTTCGCAGATTATCTCTAATCTGCAACATTAGAAAACTAGGCATTCACCAAGCCTTTTGGTGAATGCCTTAGTTGCACTTATGCAGTATGAAAGTAATTATACATTCTTAACTGCAAAAAACCGACCTAATTCGGATTTTAATTTAACTAAAACACTTTTGCCCCACCTCTTCCTAGATTTATTATAAATAGTTATATATTACTAATGTTAAGTTGACATTAAGTACAATTCTATATATATTTATAATAGTTACACAATTCAATTAAATTTAGAGAACTTAGCAATTGCAAGCCTTAGTTGCACTTATATACTTAACTGTTACTTTAAAGGGGGCGTTACCTGGTTTGGAGTTAAATGATAATATCCTAAGCAACAAAAGCGTGGATAGTTTCATTCAATCGATTGAACGGGATTTTTTCATTGGGAGGACAGAGGAACTTGAATTCTTTTATAACTACCTCAATTTTACTAATAATGATATAAAAGTCCTGTATATCCATGGAACTGGTGGAGTTGGCAAAACATACTTATTAAATGAATATAATCGAATTTCCAATGAAGAAGGCTTGCTATTCTTAAAAATGGACAGCAGAGACTTCCCTCAGACTCCAGAAGGATTTGCGGATCATATTCTCACCTTAATTGAAACACATACCCACACACAGCTATTTTCCGAAAACTACTCATTACGAAAATTCCTTCACACCTTATCAGAATTAGCATCAGATCGACGTATAATAATAGCAATAGATTCATATGAACATATGGATGCTCTTGATCGGTGGTTCCGGCAAGTATTTATACAAAACCTGCCCCCCACTATCTTCGTTATTATGGCTGGTCGCCATTCCCTGTCAGGTGAATGGATCGAATCACCTGCCTGGCGCAGTCTAACGAAAGAAATCGAACTGAAAGATTTCAGTTTGTCTCAAACACAGGCATTTCTTGATTACTATGGTATCGATAATAGCCACATGATTAAGGCGATGTGGAAGTTCACTGATGGGCATCCATTAACACTTACACTAGCAGCACTAACAGACAAAGAATTTTCAATTGGTACATTACATGAGCAATCATCACATATTCTGATGGAACTTACTCAACGTTGGTTACTTGAAGTAAAGGACGAATCATTACATCGTCTAATTGAGGTTGCTGCTTTATTTTATAACTTTGACCAATCAAGTCTGTCAGCTGTCCTCAAGGAAGAAGTTGATATAAAGACATTTAATGCACTTACATCTTTATCATTCGTTAAACCTGTTAAAAGTGGCTGGGCTATGCATGATCTAGTAAGGGATGCAATTAAGATGAATTTGAAACTGCGTCACCCTGAACGTTTTGAACAATTCAGTCAACGCAGTGCATCCTTTTTTTATAAAAGAACAATCACAAATCGCTCACCTACAGATGCGGCATCCTTTTTCTACCATTTAGGTGATGAGTTTATCCGAAGTGTTTTTTTTCAAGAAAAAATTGATAATTCGATGTATCTGGAACCGATTGCTGATTATAATTTCCATGAAGTATCTCGATTCTTTGAAAACCGTAAAAATGATTTCTCAGAAAGCGAAGCGCAATTTTACAATAGAGAAACAAATGAATCGTATCATTTTCATGCTTCATTCGAGCACAATCGCAAAGAAATGGAACTTATTGATGACACATATGTCAAAAAAATTAACTATAAGGATGCCCATTTATTAAAAAATAAAGATAATAAAACATTAGGGCTATCTATCATCGTACCGATCAATGTAAGCACACTAAAAGTACTTGCCAAAGAACCTGTATCACGTGCGTATTTCAGCAGATTAAATGATCAGGATACAAAGGAATATAGTGTCCCTGAAAATGAAAATGCCGGATGGTTTATCCGGTTCCTTGATTACACAGATTCAACTGATACCGCAGCACGATCATTTATGCTATATAACTTATTCCCGTTATTGTTAACTAGCGGAAGAATAATTGTATCAACACCCTTACCATTTTTTCAGGATTTACTGGAGAATTTTGGGTTCCAGAAGATCCCGGAAGCAACGCATTATGACTATGGAGAAAACTACCCGTCCACCACATATATTTTGGATGTACGCGGTCCAAGGTTAGCCAATTATTTAAAACAGCTGACGAACGGTAATTCTGTTCAGAATGAGATGGAAGTAATTGCAACGACATTTTCATTAACAGAACGAGAAGTCGATATCGTTACGCTTATACTGGAAGAGAAAGGAAATGCCGCCATTGCGAAAGAATTATATGTTGCGGAAATAACCGTTAAAAAGCATATCACACGGATTTTTAAGAAAATGGAAGTAAAAAACAGATCACAGTTGATAAAATGTGTTATGGAAATTATTTCGTAAGTGGATTGGTAGGCAGTTAAACTGCCTACCTTTTTTCAACTACTTCAGCAAGCTTATTTTACCAATTAGTGGTAATTGTTTTTGTTTACCATTAGCAGCATTAATAATACCCAATATTACAAATATAAACCAGCATAGTGTGCCTAAAGGTAAAATCAGTAACCACCCTATAAGTGGTACTATAGTGCCGATTACACTTATACTAACTCCAAAGAGAAATAATACCAGACCCTGATTTGCATGATACATTGCAAATTTCGAATCCTTTGAGGTAATAAGTGGAATGAAAAAGATAATGTACGCTAAAATTGCCATCCCTTTATTTTCTTTAACATCCGCTGACTCTTCCTCAACTGTTTCATTAACATTTTCCGTTTTGACTTCTTCAGTCATAATAACACCTCCTTATAAATACTATTCAGATTATGAAATATTTATATTACTTTATGCCCAAAAATTATTCTGGTGCTATATTGTGGTTGTAACAAAACAAGTTTTCGGGGTCATAATCCTGCTTTATCTTTGCAAGTTTAAAATAATTATCTCCATACGTATTTCTTGTAATTTCATCACCAAGTTTTACACCGTTTAAATAAGACGTTTTTTGATAGGAATAGGGTAATAATTGATTATAAACAGAATCCATCCATTCTTGACTTCCAACAGGGTCTCCACTTACTATTTCACCATCGAAAAGAACTAAAAAGCGTGCATCCCTGACAGCGAATGCGGTTTCGTCTGCTGAAACACGGTTCATTCGTCCATGAAGCATCCAAATTTGTGCCATTGCCATAGGGAGCGGTGAATTTTCCATGCTATCAAAAATGATGTTAAGCATTGCTTCATCCAATTCTTTAAAAAACAGTGATGTTCCAATAATTTCAGCGCCTTGAGGAACCATTGGATCAAGCTTTTTCTGCAGGTCGGTATATGCTATTTTTCCTGTATTATCCATTAAAGGAATGGCCAGTTCCTGTAACGGTTCTATAAATGCCTTTTCAGTTTCATGAGTCAACTTACCAGTGTACATTCCCGATACTGCTATCACACGTTTTCCATGCATACTCTCAGGCAAAAATGGTGCTTTGGGCAACTGCATAATTATCGTATTCACTGATATCTCATCTGGCGCATTATTCATATAGTCATCCAGCTTCTGAAAAATTTCTTTGGCATCTTTGTAATCATACATTACATCAATTGCTAAAACATTTGGACCTACAGGGTAAAGCTGTAATTCAAATGATGTCACAACACCAAAATTCCCACCCCCACCACGTATAGCCCAAAACAGTTCAGTATGCTCATCATTACTAACCTTAATTAATTTCCCATCAGCAGTAACCATTTTCGCTGATAAAATATTATCGCACGTTAATCCATATTTCCCTCTCAAATAGCCAAATCCGCCACCTAGCGCTAATCCGCCAATACCTGTCTCTGAAACAGTTCCAGTTGGTGTAGCCAATCCGTGTTTCTGTGTTTCGGAATCAATATCACCCAGCATGGCACCCGCTTCCACGGTAGCAACTTGACGTTCCTTATCAATGGTTACGGAGTTCATTTTTGATAGATCCAACATAACACCTTCTTCACAAACAGCAGTTCCAGCCAGGTGATGTCCCCCACTACGAACAGAAATGTCCATGTTCTCCTTCTTTGCAAAGGAAACAGCTGACATTACATCTGCTTCTGACAAGCACTCAAATATAGCAGCGGGATATCTGTCAATCAGATGATTCCACACCTTTCTTTTTTCATCATAGCGTTCATGATTAGGTAAAATAATAAATCCGCTCTTATCCGTTTTTACCTCTTCTTTCATTCACCATTACCTCCATGATTAAAAATTAGGAACTTTCAATTGATTAATGAAAGCTTACCATAGGATTGGTACGGTGTAATGTATACTCAGGTATACTTTTTTAAACAATTAAAACAGCGGCCTGATTAATAATAATCAAGCCGCTGTAAACTCTATTAAGGTATGATGAGCCTTACCTGAAATAGATCAAATATAGATTCGACAACATCTTCCAATTCTGTTGTTTCTTCATCTTGAGACGAATCTCCATCATTTTCCTCATCCTTAGTTTCATTTGAATTAGGATCCGTTTCATTATCTGATTCTGATTCCGTTTCTGTTTCTGTTTCTTCTTTCTTATTATCGTTTGCGTTCTCATCGGTATTACTTTCGGTATTTTCTTTTTCTTTAGAGGACGCTTTCTTTTCTGTTTCTGTAATGCTATCCTTCAAACTGGATATGCTATCGGTTATTGTACTTGTCTTCTTTTGTATGGATTCCTCTTTCACTTTTAGACTATTTACTTTTTCTTTAACCTCCTCAGTTTCTTTTGTTACCTTTTCAACGCCTTCTTTAATTGTTTGAATATCTATTTCAGATTTGGTTGTTTCTTCGGACTTCGTTTCATCAGACTTAGCTTCATTTCCATCATTTTTGGTTTCGGTCATCTCTAATAATTTAGAGAAAACTTCCGCTTGTTCCCGTTCACTTTCATTTTGGGGAGAATGCTTTTCGGTTAGTTTAGTAAGCTTTTCTTGTTTAGTGTTTATACTATTTTCAAGTTCCTTAACTAATCGGGATGATTCGTCGACTATGCTCGAAAAAGTTCCGGAAATATCTTGAAAAGATTGCAATTCTTTTTCCATTCTTTCTGTTAAGGTAACCAAATTGTTCAATTTATCGGTGACTCCATCTTCAATTTCCTTTCTAAGCAGATTTTTAGTATCTTCTATCAAGTTTACTAATTCATCCGATGGTGTACCTTTTTTAACTTTTTCATATGTTTCTGTTGCCTTGTCTATTAGATCTCCAACTGCACCAAGTTTCTGTTTATCATCTTCCAGTTCCTCTTTTATTTGATCCAGTTTGCTTTGCTCTTCTTGCTCCTCTTCTAGAATTTCCTGTATTTTCTCTTTAGTCGTCGGACTATAGTCAGGCAAATTCCCACATTCACTTTTATAACAAGCTTCAATTTTTGTATTCGGTAAGGAGATGTCCGAAACCGTTTGCTTGGATACCTTCATTACAACATTTGATAGACAAACCCATCCCACTTTACTAGGGGCACATAAACCACCGATATTTGGAGGAGTACCATCTATTGTTTCTGCATACAAATCTTTCACATGAATTGGTCCTGGTGATTTAATCCGTATCACCATTGGTTCCTGTTCCCCTCCAGTTTCGAGAACCTTGGTAATGGTTAATCCGTGGATGATTCCTTCCTTAATCGTTACTTTACCCTGCAGTGCCCCCACTAAATCCATCTGACCTTCTACCTTTTTCGTTTCGATAATAAAACCGCCACTATTTCCATTATCTTTAGAACTATCTTCACTGTCAGCTGAAACGTTAGTTGTAGCTGCAGGCATTAAGGAAAGTCCAAATACAAGTATGAAAATGAAACTGATTAAAGCAGTATTTTTCATATTTTTATTCCCCTAGTTAACAAATTAAACGCCACAACATTAAGCCTGGACCGTTTTAACTTTATCTTCCATCAATTCATTCGTTACCTCATCCTGGTCCTGTTGCTTTTTGTTTGGTGCAACTTCTGAAATGGTAACCTCTTGCTTCTCCCATGCAATGGACAGCGCACCACCAATAATTCCTATTATCGTACCTATCAGAAATCCTCCTAGAGCTCCCATTACTGAAAGTATAGACAGAAATATAGTGACGACACCAAACACAGTTGAAAATTGCGGGTATATATAATCTAAAATACCCATAATTAAAATTAAGCCACCAAATAAAAAGCCAATAAATACAAAACTTCCAGGAATAAACGCAATGGAATAAAGGTGTAATGGTATATACAAAATCATTAGCCCTGCTAAAAGAATTAAACTCGCACCCCAGAAAGGCCTTTTATTTCGCCACTTCCTGAACTTTCCGCCATTAGCTATTTTACGGTGTTTCCCCTGTAACTTTTCTTCCTTCTTTATAGCCTTCGCTTCTTTTCTACTCATAGTTATCCCTCCCAGTTATGAGGATTTATTGATGCGTCATATCCGGTTCATCAATTTTCTCGACATAGATTTTGGTTCCATCCAAACTGACCACACTTTGAAATAGGTAGTCCGTAACTAACTTAGCATCTTTAATGGTAATTGTTTTAGCATCTTGCGACCAATTCGTAGAGAAATCATCAGTATTTTTTTCTTTAATTGCTAATTCATTAAAACTTAAATCAGCATCAATCATACGGGCATCCTGAATCAGACCACTAATTTTGGTAGGACCTGATGCTCGTATATGAACCCTTACCCAGCCTCCTGTTGGCATTTTGATATCCTTATAAATGTGTAAATTCTTAATCTCCACTTCTTCTATTTTGTTTCGGATCATTGGTTCAGCATCAGAGTCACCTGTTTCACCAATGTGTGGTAATAACTGAAATCCCTTACCATTCAATTCATCAAATTCTACGTAAAAATCACCAATTCCACCAAGTGGCAGTGCAAACGCTGTTCCGGTGAACCCGAACACAGACATAAGTCCTCCGAGCCCCAAAAAACCAGCGAATAAAGCAATAAAAAGCTTCTTTTTCCACGTTTTACCTACTGTTTCTTTCCTTTCTTTACCCAAATTCCACACCCCTTTGTACCTATTATCACGCAACTTCTCCATCTCACTTACTGTATTGTTACCGCTTACATTTAAAGACTAATTTCAGACTGAAGTAAACTTAATTGATACTTCAGCACCAATCAAGTAAGCTATCAAATTTCCCTCCTCCTTTATCTTTTACTGAATTACGCAAATATTCTTTAATATCATTATAAGATGGAAATAACACAAAAAAAACCCGACAATTATAGGTAATTTTCTGTCCTGATCCATTTTATAATGTAAGAAAATTCTAATTAATATACCAGTACCCTGTTTTCAGTGATGAGAAACCCACCCGGGTAAACTTTTGCGTCTTCCCCCTATTTTTGTCGGTTGTTTAACAATGCTGATGTTCAGCCTTTCATATCTATATACGTTGAGACTAAAATTAAATAGGTCTCTTTCCATTGAAACAATCAGGTTTATTTAATAACGTTAAAAGGTATTGTTAGAAAACTTGCTTGTCGTTAATATGGGTTGTTTTTTATCAAACTTTAATGCGGAAAGAAAGTTTCGATACTTTATTACTGCTCAAGAAGGATTTATACTATTTCTATAGAATAACTTGTAGATAACCTTTTATGAATATTTCGAGCGCTTTGCACAAATTAGCTTTATGAAAGGGGTAAAGAGTTATGTCCCTAACCTTAAATAGCCAAATGATTAGGTTATTTAATAGTGGCCTTGAAATCGTTAAAACACATCAGCAGCAGATCTTGCTAGAGTGGGAGAATGTACTAACCCACCTGCAAGGGGGAGAAAAATCAACAAAAAATGTTGAAGATACAATCAGCTTTTTTGCAGATTATCTTTTTGCAAACGAAGATGATGAAACAGATGATTATCAATTAAATGCTATTACACCAAAACCTGTATCTCTTCAAACAAATCAGTTTATTATTACTTTATTAGAAAATGCCGTTCATAAGGTCATTCAGAAAAAGGAAAATCACTCTTATCATGACCATCAGGCAGTTCAATATCTATTTTCAACGATTGGTGATGACATACTTAAACAACCATTTCATCAATATTTTACGATTGATTCCTTTATAAAGAATCTAGTTTCCTCCAATCAATTACCAATTGAATGGGCAGCTATTACTATTAAAAAAGAACAATCTCATACGGTAGAGAAGTGGTTTAATAACTTAAGTCAAGATTTGTTATTAGGAAGCGATGAGTTGAAGGCCGATACAATATATTCATTAACCGAATTATTACTGAATCAAATGCCTGAAAATAGTAAAGCCAAATACAATGTTATGACAATCCCATATGAAGACCTAACGCTATTAGTATGTGTTAACCATCACGATACTTCTCATATTATGCCGTTCATCACATATGCCCTGCAAACATTCCAATACGGAAAGGATACATTTAAAGAAAATAAACAAGAACAACAATGGAAAGATTCCGTCATCATGTTCAATGAGACCATTATGCGTTCCAGAACCTATAATGAAGCAGTTGAAAATATAACAGCTGGGTTTGTTAATTATTTGCCTTTCGAACGTTGCGCACTTTTCTCCTATTCTGTTAATGATCAAATGGGATTCGGATTATTTGGTCACCGTCTTGACAATAAGGCAATTCAAAATATTACTGAAGACATTAGTAATCTGCCGTTAATTCAAAATAATCTGCGCATATTAGAATTGTTTGGAAAAAGTATGAGTTACTTACAACCGATTTACATGGAAGATGCAACTCTTGGATTCCCTGACCAATACGTTCAGCAATTCGGACTGAATTCAGTCGTGGTTGCACCAATTTATGTATCTTCCAGCAGCAAGCTTTTAGGTGCAGCTATTCTAGATCAAGGTCGTGGCAAACACTTTAAAGTAGCTCAAGAGACGTTTTCCGCACTAACCAAATTTGGTCAGAGCGCAGGAGAAATTTTATCGAAACATCAAACTGATCAACATGATGACAAACAACATAGGGGTGATTTACATCTGTCACCACGCGAAATCGAGGTTCTGAAGCTGATGGCTAAGGGGGCTTCCACCATTGAAGCTGCAAGCAACTTAAATTTAAGTGAATACACCGTTCGTGACTATATTTCTGCTATTATACAAAAAATGGATACTAAAAACCGCACTGAATCGGTTGCAAAAGCTATTCGTGAAGGTCTGATTTAGATGAGGTACACTATTTCATACTGCTATAGTGCAACTAAGGCTTTTGCCATAAAGGATAGTAATCCAGAGTATAAGGGATGCTTAGAAAACTTGGCATTCGCCAAGCCTTGATGGCGAGTGCCAAGTTTTTTCTACTCTTATGCATATCCTGCTGTTGCACCAGTTTCCATTTGGGAGTTTGATGGACTATCCTCTGCATATGATTCTTCAATTAAATTCTTATACTTGTTTTCTATAACATTGACTCGTACAGATAGCTTAGGGGTCAATTCACCGGTTTCGACTGTCCATTGCTCACCAATAATAACTACCTTTTTAGGTTTTTCATATTCAGCAAGGTCTTTTGTATGTTCTTTTACTTTGTCTTCAATTAGGTCCTTGACAATCTTATGACGGCAAATTTCATCTAGTGACTCTGAACGGATACCGTTTTGTTTCGCCCATGGTAATAAGGTTTCAAAATCAGGGTTAACCAGACAGATAATGTACTTCCGCTGATCACCAATGACAAGGGATTGCTCAATAAAACTGTTTTCATTTACAGCATTTTCGATCACTTGTGGCGCAACATTTTTTCCAGTAGATAAGACAAGAATTCGTTTTTTCCGATCGATTATTTTTAAGTAGTTATCTTCATCAAGTTCCCCAATATCTCCCGTGTATAGCCAATCACCTTCAAATGCGTTTGCTGTTGCTTCTTCATTATTATAATACCCTTTCATCACACTTGGTCCTCTAACAAGCACTTCTCCATCAGCTGCTATACGAACATCCAAATTTGGCATTACCTTTCCAACCGTCCCCACTTTAGCACGTACCATCGGATTTGTGGTAATAACTGGAGAAGTTTCAGTAAGCCCATATCCTTCTAATATCGGTAAATCAATTGCCCAGAAAAATTGTGCAACATCAGGGTTTAGCGTTCCGCCACCAGAAACCATGCCACGAATCCTGCCACCAAGCTCTTTCTTCACCTTTTGATAAACGAGTCGTTCAGCAACTTTCCATTTGCGCATAAAATCGCTCGGCATAACCTCTCCTAGAATCAGCTCATTTACAGGGGCGTTCAGGTATCTTTCATATCGTTCTATACCAATATTAATCGCCCAATTGAAAACTTTTTGTTTAATTGGAGTCCCATTATCAATTTCATCAAGCACCTTTGCATAAACTTTCTCAAACAATCTCGGAACGCTCGTCAAAACCGTTGGGCTAATTTCCTTTAGATTTTCCTGAATTGTATCAATACTCTCAGCATAAGCAATCGTTGTACCGACTGATAAAGGCATATAATAACCTGCCATACGTTCGAACACATGTGATAACGGTAAATAGGACAGCGTAAGATCCTCTGGCAGCAATTCAATCAGCCAAAATTGAACTGCCTCCATATTTGACAGAAAATTACCATGGGATAGCATTACACCATTTGGTTTACCAGTCGTCCCAGAAGTATGGATAATGGTTGTCAGCTGATCACGATTTATCTTTTGCCATCTTTCTTCCCAGTCTGGGATTCTATTTTCTTCTCCTATTTTTTCTAATTTAAAAAATGATAAATTTGATTCTGTTGAGGAGAAGCTCTCACCAGGGTACATCGTAATTATGTTTTCCACATTAGCATCCCCTGCTAAAACTTTATCCCGTTGTTCTTCATTTTCAACAACGACTGTTCTAACATCGGCATTCTTTAAAATATATGCAACCTGTTCAGACGGCAAAGTTGGATAAACAGGTACACTTACCGCCCTTAAACTTGCTGCTGCGAAGTCTGTAATCCCCCACATTGGATTACTATTAGATAAAATAGCAACTTTGTCATTTTCTCCTATGCCAAGGTGATTCAGCCCTGATGCAGCATCGTAAATTCGATTCCAAAGCTTCTGATATGTGATATGCTGATATGTCCCACTTTCCTTCCATAACAATGCATCTTTTTCTGGAAATCTTTCAACTGTTCTATGAAGCATTTCCAGTAAATTATTCGGTTTCATGAGAACCCTCCCAGTTTTATCTCCCATTCACATGATCTCGCCAACTTTTAAAAAACACCCATTCTAAAACGAAAATGAATTAAGCACTGTTTGCAGTTTTAAAGCAAGCCCCATATTTCCATTAATTTTTAACTTTCCACTCATAAATGCTGCAGTTGGATTTAGGGTACCGGCAACCATCTCTCTGAAATCATCACTATCAATCGTCAATGTAACTTGTGATTCATATTTTTCGCCTTGGGCAATTCGTGAACCAGCTTCATCAATTATCATCTGGTATATTCCACCATCATCCCCCTGCAGATTGAATTGATATATCCCTTCCTTTCCTTCCGTTGCCGACTGATTATATTTCAACGCTGCATCAATCATTTCGAACACTTCCACTGAGCTAGGCTTTACTAGCTCCGACATATAAAGTCCTCCTTTTATAACCGTTCTATTATTGTCGCAGTTGCCATTCCAAATCCAATACACATAACTTGAAGACCATATTTGCCATTCTCGTCCTCTAATCTATGAAGTAATGTTGTCGCAAGCTTGGCACCACTCGCACCTAGAGGATGACCTAATGCAATTGCACCACCACGGGCATTCACTTTGCTCATATCTGGATTCAATTCCCTTTCCCACGCCTTTACAACGGATGCAAATGCTTCGTTTATTTCAATAGCATCTATCTGCTCCAGTTTTAACCCAGCCTTTTTTAATACCTTTCGTGTTGCCGGGATAACACCTGTCAGCATAAGGACAGGATCTTCTCCAACAACTGCACGAGCTATGATTCGTGCTCTTGGTTTCACCCCTAATTGCATAGCTTTCTCCCTGGACATAATCAAGAGACCTGCTGCACCATCACTCACTTGGCTAGAGTTTCCAGCAGTAACAACACCACCATCAGGTTGAAATGAAGAAGTCAAACCAGCTAATTTATCCATAGAAGTGGTCCGTCGTATCCCTTCATCTTGATAAAAGGTCTCTTCCCCATTTTCTTTTTTAACATTAATAGGTAAGATTTCTCGTTCGAAATCACCGTTATCTGTAGATTCTGCAGCCCGTCGGTGACTTTCTAATGACAGTTCATCCAACTCCTCACGGGAGAGTGCCCATTTTTCTGCAATCATTTCAGCCGAAAACCCTTGTGGGACAATGTTAAAACGATCAACTAGGTCACTGCTGAAACTCCCCATATCACTTCCCATCGAGACGCGCGACATATTTTCAACACCACATGCAATCGTAATATCTGCATCCCCTGCCAATATTGTTTGCGCAGCATTGTGAATGGCTTGCTGGCTCGATCCGCACATCCGATTTAGTGAATAAGCGGGAACTTCAACAGGGAATCCGGCAGCAAGCACTGCCATACGTCCAATATTCCCGCCTTGTTCACTAGTCATAGTGACACATCCTGTTACAACATCGTCTACCTCATTTGCATCTACACCACTTCGATTTACAAGCTCTTTAAGAATCGGCGCGAGTATATCGACAGGATGTGTTTGTATTAACATACCTTTTTTACAACCTGCAGCTGTTCGGATTGCATCAACGATAACTGCCTCTGTCATAGTAATCCTCCTAATCAATATGTGAATAGTTCAATGCCGCCAGATACGTTCATACCGATTCCAGTAATATAATTTGCTTTATCTGATACCAAAAAGGTGATCGCATTGGCGATATCTTCTGGCTTGCCAGCACGCTTTAATGCTGACCGGTCAATCATTCGATCATTCATTTTTGCATTTCCCATATTAAATGCCTCTGTCCCGATAATACCAGGCACTATCGCATTGACGTTAATACCGTATTTCGCTCCTTCCAATGCCATGCTTTTTGTTAAGCTTAAAAGACCACCCTTTGTGGCAGAATAGCTTGCCTGACCAAATCCTCCAAGCGTTCCAGCGACAGAAGACATATTAATAATCCGGCCAAATTGCTGTTCTTTCATATATGGCCACACCGCTTTTGTACAATTGTAAGAGCCAGTCAGGTTAACAGCTAGATCACGATCCCATAAATCATCATTTTGATTTTCAATTTGTGACACGTGGTCTAACGTACCAGCATTATTAACAAGAATGTCGATCCTGCCAAACTCTTCTTTTACTTTAGCGAATACTTCTTTAATTTGATCGCGATCTGTTACATCCATTTTCACAGCAAACGATCGCCTTCCCATTGCCTGGATTTCCTTTGCAGTTTGATCAGCATACATTACCTTTGTGCTTTGCATAACCTGTGCAATTGGACCAAGTCGCTCCGCTTCCTGTTCACTAGTTTCATCTGATTCGATTAAAATGTCTGTAATAACAACATCTGCTCCAGCTTCAGCCAACGCAAGTGCATCTGCACGACCCAAGCCACGTGACGCTCCTGTTACGACAGCTACTTTCCCTTTTAACATTTCATTCCAGGATGACAAATAGATCCCACCTTTTCTTAAGCCTTATAATCTATTTAGTTAAGGAATCGCGCCTTTTCTTTTTGAAAAAATGCTGCAAGCCCGATACTTGGTTCCTCTGTCAAAAACGTATCAGCAAATGCAGTTGATTCCACTTCTAATCCTTCTTCTATCGATCCTTCTGCTGCATTAATTGCATGTTTAGCTAGTCCCATTGCATGCACAGCTCCTTCTGCCAGCTTTTCAGCAAACGCAGTTGTATCCGCTTTCAATTTATCAGGTACGGCAGCATGATTAATAAGGCCTGCTTCTTCTGCTTCCTTCGCTTCTAATTGCTTTGCAGTGAAGATCAACTCCATAGCCTTTGCTCGACCCAATAACCGCGTCATTCTTTGGGTCCCACCTGCTCCTGGGATGAGACCAAGCGATAATTCGGTTAATCCGATTCGCCCTTTTCCCATAAAACGAAAATCGCATGCCATCGCCAGTTCACAACCACCTCCGAGTGCATGACCATTGATTGCTGCAATTACTGGTTTAGGCATTGTAGCGAAGCGATGAAAACATGCTTGCATTCGTGCGCTTTGTCTGGCAATCGTATTTTCCGATTCATCATTAGTACTTTGTTGTATCATTCCTTTTAAATCTGCTCCGGCTAGGAATATTTTCTCGTGGTTGGAAGTTAGGACGACCACTCGAACCGAATTATCTTCGGTTAGTTCATCCACTGCAGATTCAAGTTCTTCCATTAATTCTTCTCCAATGGCGTTAACGGGGGGATTATCTATGGTGATCCACGTGACCCCCTTGTTCCGTTTATCTATTTTAATAGTTTGATAGGACACAATACCACTCCTCACTATACTTTTATTCCATATGGAGCATATTGACGACGAGCTATCACAAGGTGTTGTACTTGGTTTGTTCCCTCAAAAATATCGAACACTTTCACATCACGGTATAATTTTTCAACTAGATGGCCATCTAGCCCGTCAGGACCTAAAAGTTCCAGGCATTTTGAACATACATCAAGTGACATATTCCCAGAATAAGCTTTACACATTGCCGCTTCTTTTGCATTAGCCAAACCAAGATCAGCCTTCCACGCAGCCTCCCATGTTAACAGCCGTGCTGCTGCAATATCCTGTTCTACTTCTGCTAGTATTTCAGATGCTAGCTGAAAATACCTGCCTTGTTTCGGATAGTCCCGTTGTACAATATCCAAGGTATATTCATAGGCTGCACGTGCGATCCCGATTGCCATTGCAGCGACAATTGGACGTGTACTGTCAAACGTTTTCATTGCTACCTGGAATCCTGTTTGTTTAGAATCTCTTGTCTCGTAAACTTGTTCTCCACCAAGTAAATTTTCCTGTGGGACAAAGCAATCCTCCAACAAAAGTTCTGCTGTTTCATTTGCTCGCAGTCCCATTTTCTTTGCTAGTCGTGTACAGCTGAAACCTGCTGTTCCTTTTTCGACCACAAACGCACGTTGTCCAGCACGTCCACGTGAAGCATCAACCGTTGCAAACACAACAACCCATGAAGCGCGTCCACCATTCGTAATAAATATTTTTTGGCCATTTAAAACATAGCCACCTGCAACTTTCTTTGCTGATGTTCGAATGCCTGACGCATCCGATCCTGCCTCTGGTTCTGTTAAAGCATATGCTCCCCATCTCGGTTTATCTTTTGTAAAAATAGATAAAAACCTCTTTTTTTGCTCAGGTGTTCCACTACTTTCCACAGGAGGTCCACCAAGACCTGCACCAGGAAGCGATAATGTAACAGCAGGATCTCCCCAGGCCATTTCCTCTGTTGCTAAAACACCCATACGGTTTGCTTCCCGTTCTTTTTTGGATTCCTTTGCTGACGTTTTATGGGTACCATTTCCACTAAAAGATGATGTATTTAAGTGGATACCCATTCTGTTTACGTTGTCGAGCCAATCATCAGGAACTCTTTCCATTTTTTCTGCTTTCATTGCAATTGGCCGTATTTCATTCACCGCAAACCAATAAGTCATTTCCTTAATTTGCTTTTGCTGCTCCGATAACTCAAACGAAATCATTGCATAGCCCCTTCTTTTGTACCAGCGATAATTTGTTCACCACGCTGAAAAAGTAAATCCTTTTCCCTTCCATATAAGGCAACCTGTGCTTGAGCATCCCGCATCCATTTCTCTACAGGAAACTCTTCCACAAAGCCATGCCCACCAAGCAATTGAACAGCTGAATCCGTAACATAGCGAACAGAACGATGGGCACGATACAACGCCCGAGAAGCTAATCCATCTGACTCTGAACCCTGTTCATCTGCTTTAACAGCAGCTTCCTTTACAAGGTGATTCGAAATTCTTGTTTCCATTGCCATTGAAGCGATTCGAAACGATACCCCTTGAAACTTTGCAATTGCTTGACCAAATGCTTTCCGTTCCGCCGTATACTCTGTAACATAATCAAGTGCAGCCTCCATTAAACCGACTTCTTTTGCTGCCTGTAATATTCGAATCCGAGTACGAACCTGTCTAAGTAAATCATCGGCTATATAACCTTCTGCCACCATACAGTTTTTGGGAACATATAGACCATCAAAAGAAAACCGCCCAAGTCCAGATGTAAGTAACCCTAAGCGGTAATCACCTTGCTCAACCGTCCAATGGTTGTGATTATCTAACCAGAGCACAACACTTTTTCCTAGTGAATTTTTCGCTGCTATTATCATATATTCAGCGAAGGACGCCATTCGAACTGGTTGTGAAGTTCCCTGCAGGATGTACCCATCAGCTTCTTCTGTAATGAATAATCGGTCCTCTCTAACTTCATCGGTATTAACCGTATTTACAAAAGCAGCAGTTCCATTATTGATTTGCGCATCTTTTGTTAAGCTCGTAACTGTTCTCTCCGAAAGAATACGTATCATAGAAGCTGCATCATTAGCGCCTGGTAACCCTTGAACAACATCGAGATCCCCATAACTGAGCGCTTGAACTAATTGCACTTGTGTAATTAACGGTAATTCTAATCCTTCTAAATATTCAGGTAACTCAAGTGATAAAAAACCCAGTTCTGCTAATTCATCAATAAGGTTTTTATCAACATAACGGTTTTGTTCGCATTCGCGTGCAATCGGACGAATTTTATCTTTAGCAATTTTTTTGGCTACTTCGATAAATGATGTTTCCTCTTCTGTTGGGCAAAACGAAATCACATAGGCTCCTCCTTTTTTGCTTTAACATACCAGGAGTGAATATTTTATTTCGCTGCCTGATTATATGAAGCAAGAATATCCTGCAATTTTAACGCGAGTCCCATATTCCCTTTGATTTTCAATCGTCCAGTCATAAATGCTTGTGTTCCATTTAATTTTCCATCAACCATTTTCAAAAAATCATCTGTGAACATATTCATTGTACAATCAGCATCCTCTATCTCACCTTCTGCCGCGTAACAATTTTCATCATTAAATACGATATGGTATGTGCCTGATTCATCTCCATTTATATTAAACTGATAAATTGCTTTCACCCCTTTTGCACGTGTTGGATCATTTTTTATTGCCGAATCAATTTTCTTAAAAACCTCTTGTAACTCTGTCATTTAGCATCCTCCTTAAAGAATAAATAGTATGTAAAAAGCGTAGACCTAATTGAAAATAAAATATATTCCTTATTATGTCGGGTTCTTGATTTTCGTTTTAAAGAGATACTACCTTTGTACGGACTGTAAAAGATAAAATAATAAGCAAAATTCTTTAGTCAAAGTAAAATCCGAACTATGATTCAAAATTCTTGAAATAGAATTCGAATTAGTTCGGATTTTTGCAGTTAAGAATGTATAACTACTTT
>NZ_JAGGKK010000004.1 GCF_017873675.1 Virgibacillus litoralis
GTGTTATCCGGTATTAGCCCCGGTTTCCCGGGGTTATCCCAGTCTTACAGGTAGGTTGCCCACGTGTTACTCACCCGTCCGCCGCTCGTTCCACAGGCTTCACCCCGAAGGGATCCGTCTGCTTCCCGCGCTCGACTTGCATGTATTAGGCACGCCGCCAGCGTTCGTCCTGAGCCAAGATCAAACTCTCCATAAAAGTTAGTTTGAATATGATTGACACCAATCAATCATATAATTGTCTTAGCTTTAATAATTGAAATCAGGGTTTAAAAGTTTAACTTTTAACCTGTTTTCTTGACATACTGGTTGTTTTGTTCAGTTTTCAAGGAGCAAATTTCGTTGCCGCCTCTCAAAATGGCGACTTCTTAAATATACCATCTTTCTAAGATAATGTCAATAATGTAATTGACTAATTTTTAAAAGATGTTTACGTTGCCGAATGCTTTTAAATGCGCAACGTCATTTAATTTACCACGATTTCTTTACTTAATCAAGGATAAATTTTAATGAAATTTTGCCGGCGAAATTCGTCATGAATTTTTGCGACAGAATTAACTTTATCATGGCTAATTTTTAAAGTCAACAATTATCTTATCCAAACTATAGTGGGAAATGCATCAAGAAAAGGGCTACAATTCTAACCACCGAACTATAGCCTGTATTTCAATAATTAAGAGAATTACTGTAAAGACTCATCTTTTCCATCACTCATCATTAATTCGATATTTCCGTTGATATACGCGTGCACCTTTTGTTTGAATTCTTTCTGCAATAAGAATTCCTTTCTCGGTTAGATAACTAAGCATCGCAGTTAAGTCTAATTGGTACGGCGAAACTTTCCCGTTTTGTTTTAGTTCACCATATGACCAACTATCCTCCTTAGTTTCCATAATACTTAATAAATGTTTTGCAGATACTTCGGCTCTCGTACTAATAACAAAGTCAGAAGCAATTATCATCAGTTGCAGTCGTTTAGAAATAGCTTCATCACTCTGTATTAATTCATCATACAATTTAAACACTTCAGGATCTATTTGTCTTACCTGATTCCACAGTGTTACTTCTGGATGATATCCTTTTTCAATTACTGCTAGTCTTGCTAAATAATGCAGTGAGTGTACCATTCTGCTAAATGCATCTTTATATTGTTCTGATGTGTAAAGATCCTTAACTTCACTATAACTTTTAACTAACTTACCAAATTCCATCGCCTTGCGTAAGTCTCTTTTTTCATGTGGAAAGTTTCTCAGTTGGTCTTTTAACTGCGAAAGGTATTCATTCCGATCAAAGATAACTTTTCCATCAATTATCCATTCGACCGCCTTCCGATATCCACTCGTATCAATCCATTCCATTAACAGCTCTTCTGTCACAGTGTGCATTGCTGCAATCTTGCCATCAAATTCGTAATGCTTTTCCTGCCATTTGCTTTCAGCTTCGTCAACTATAATGAGTAATATAACATCGAAATTATCTGTAATCGGACTGTTTGGCTTTGTTTTTTCTATTATAACGATCCCTAATGTGCTAGCATTCCCAGCACGTTCCTGATATATCGGTCTTAATAAATCCTCCATGTCACAAATCCTCCATTTACTTGGCAGTTAAGGAAGTATAAATACTTTCTTATTGCATAAATGCAACTAAAGCTTCTCTAATAAAGCTTGGTAATAAGCCAAGTTTTCTAAACTACTATAATATATTTCGTTATAATTTTGTGAAATCCTTTTTTTAAAATCAAAAAAAACATGAAAATATGCTATACTACCCATGTAACATATAAGGAGGACAAACATGGCGCAACAATTAGTCTATTCAAGTAAAATTAATAAAATCCGGTCTTTTGCTCTAATTCAAATATTCATCGGATTTGCTTTTATGTACGGAGGAATCTTAACGAAGAAAATTGAATGGTTAATGGTAACATTCTTTATAATAGGTGTTTTATTTGTGATCTTCAGCTGTGTCGTTTATTTTTGGATTGGTTTGCTATCAACTAAGGCTGTTCCAATCATTTGTCCAAACTGCGAAAATCCAACAAAGATGCTTGGCCGTGTTGATGCTTGTATGCATTGTAAAGAACCATTAACACTTGATAAGGAATTAGAAGGTAAAGAGTTCGATGAAAAGTACAATACAAGGAAATATCGAAAAGAAGCAAAAGCTAATACTAAGAATAATGAATAAATCCGTCACTTTGGCGGATTTTTTTAAGCAGTTAAGTATAAATACTTTCTAAGACTCATTCACATTTTATTGTATCCTGAAGTAATCCGTACAGATTACGGCTCAAACTTTTGACGAATATTTGATGAAGAAAGTGGGCGATAGATTATGTGCAGATTAACGTTTAATTTCACTGATCATAATGAAAAGAAAAATCCAATACTTTTCCAGGATCCACTGGAAATTATTGAGACTACTTGCATTGAGGAAGTAAAACCAGCACTAGAAAAGATACAGAAAGCTATTGATTCTGGATTCTATGCAGCAGGATATTTATCTTATGAAGCTGCACCAGCCTTCGATAATGCCTATCAGGTTAATTCAGGTTCAAAAATGCCGTTACTTTGGTTCGGGATTTTTCAGGAATCACTTCATGAAATAGAAAACAATAAGGCTTCCTATAATGTTAGCGAATGGAAACCAACTGTAAGTATAGAAGAATATAATTCCAATATTGATAGAATAAAAAATCAGATTAAATTAGGCGACACATATCAAGTAAATTATACAATTCGTATGGAATCTGAATTCGAAGGGGATGCAACTGCTTATTACAATCAATTGGCCAGTGCACAAACATCAGATTACAGTGCGTATATGGACCTTGGTGATTTCTCCATTCTATCCGCTTCTCCAGAATTATTTTTTAAAATGCGAAATGGAAAAATTACAACAAAACCAATGAAGGGGACCATCGGGCGAGGGAAATCATACAGCGAGGATCTTAAAAACGCTGAATGGCTTTTCCAATCTGAAAAGAACCGGGCTGAAAACGTAATGATTGTTGACTTATTACGCAATGACCTGGGTATGATTGCCAAACCGGGTTCTGTAAAAGTCCCAAGACTATATTCAATAGAGAAATATCCCACTGTTTATCAAATGACCTCAACAGTAACTGCAGAAGTTAAGGATGGTACTAGAATACTCGATGTATTTAACGTGTTGTTCCCATGTGGATCTATTACCGGTGCGCCAAAAGTAAGTACAATGAAGATTATTTCTACCTTAGAAAATTCACCTCGTGAGGTTTATTGCGGAACAATGGGTTATATCACCCCTGAACAAGAAGCGATTTTTAACGTGCCAATTCGAACAGTCATGATTGATAACCGAGATGGCAGTGCTCAATACGGCGTAGGTGGTGGCATCACTTGGGACTCCACAAAACAAGGTGAATATGAGGAAATTCTACATAAAACAAAATTGTTAACGAGGGACAAATGTGATTTTCAACTTCTCGAAACGCTAGGATTAAGAGATAGAGAATATATCGTTTTAGATTACCACTTAGAACGATTGGATAATTCAGCTGCCTACTTTAACTTTCAAATTGATTTAGCGTATGTAAGGAAGAGATTAATTAAATTTGCAGAATCAATTACTAACGGCGAATATCGCGTACGTTTACTCGTATCAGCAGATGGAGAAATTTCTATAGAAAGTAATGTTCCTGCTGTCCTTGATAAGCCAGTATATGTAAAATTGGCACCTAATCCGATTAACAAACAGGATGAGTTTTTATACCATAAAACAACGAACCGTACTGTATATGAAAAGTTCGACAAAACTGGTTTATTTGATGTTTTGCTATGGAATGAGGAACGCGAGGTAACAGAATTCACCATTGGTAATGTTGTAATCGAATTGAATGACAAACTGTATACACCACCAGTTGAATGCGGACTATTAGCTGGAACGTATCGGAAATATTTATTAGAAGAAGGCATTATAACGGAACGAAGGATAAAATTGGAAGAAATTCATTTATGTTCGAAGGTATGGCTTATAAATAGTGTACGAAAATGGGTTGAAGTCAGATTTGAATAAAACAAATCCAGCTGCCATCTGAGGCATCTGGATTTTTATCTTTAAATTAGTGCTTTTGTGTTTGTATTTGCTGGCAGTCTTCACATTTACCGTATATTTCCATTCGGTGATGACTAACATCAAAACCTGTTACCTGCTCAGCCAACGATTCCACTTCATCCAAAGTTGGATAATGAAAATCAACAATTTTGCCACATGCGTCACAAATAATATGGTAGTGTTCGGTTGTATTGCAGTCAAATCGGCTTGAGGAATCACCATAAGTAAGTTCACGAACAAGCCCTATCTCACGCAACACACGTAAGTTATTGTAGACTGTAGCAACACTCATGTTTGGAAATTTTCCTTCCAGAGCCTTATAAATATCATCAGCTGTAGGATGAATCATCGAGTTAAGAAGATAGTCAAGAACGGCATGACGTTGTGGTGTAATCCGAACGCCAGAGTCTTTTAACGTATTAATGGCTTCATTTAATTTATTGTCAGACACCGTCATGCACCTCACTTTCAATTATATGGTCGAAACTAATAATATTCTTATATTATAATCTTTATAATTAGTTTACCTGCTCATACAGTATTCTGTCAATATAAGTATATTGGAACTTTAAAGTTATTATAACCTGAAAAGAAAAAACGAACGATTCCAATATTTGAAAAGCGCTCGTTTTTATATAGATTAGATGTCTGCTTTTAATGGTATTTCTTTTCCATCCAAGCTTTGATTAACATATCTGGCGGCAACAAATAAAAAGTCGGATAATCGGTTTAAATACGATACAACAAGTGGATTAAGTGCTTCATCGCCCATCCCAACTGCTGTACGCTCCGCCCTTCTTGCCACAGTTCTTGCTGTGTGTAATGCACTGGATGCACTATGTCCCGACGGTAAAATAAAGTTTCGTAACGGCTCCAGGGTTTTATCCCATTCATCAATCTGATCTTCAAGCTCCTGGATATGCTCTTTTTTCAACTTCCAGGTTACTTCTTTATCCTCAGGTGTTGCAAGCTCTGCCCCAACATGAAATAAAATCGTTTGAATGCGGTGCATTTTTTCCAAAAAAGCGTCCTTTTCCGACCAATCTTCTTGATCAAGAAAACTTAATGCCAACCCTATCATTGAGTTTGCCTCATCACATGTTCCATAAGCTTCGACGCGTAAATCATCTTTTGGTACACGCTGACCATAAATTAACGATGTTGTTCCCTTATCGCCTTTTCTAGTATAAATTCGCATATTAATACCCCCTGGTTACATCAATTTTATTAACATAATTATTGCTATTTTCCTTATATACCTGAAGATTTGTTTCAAAAATTTCCAATGCGCGAGTCTGATAATGTGGTGATATGCCTGATAGGTGCGGTGTTACTGTTACGTTCTCTTCCTCCCAAAGTGGATGATTTTCTGGAAGTGGTTCTGTTTCAAATACATCCAGCACTGCATGAGCTATTTCCTCTTCTCGTACTGCTTTTAAAATGTCATCACCACGAACAGCATCTCCCCGCCCCATGTTTAAAAACACTGCATGGTAAGGCATCATTTGAAAATGTTCAAATGTAAAAAAGTCCTTCGTCTCCGATGTGCTCGGCAAAACAGATACTATAAAATCTGCTTCCGGCAATACTTCTACCATTGATTCATTCACAAGGTTGTAATCAAAATACTCTACTCGTTTGCCACTTCTGGAAATGCCATATGTTTTCATTTGAAATGCCTTCGCAAGTCGTGCTACTTCTTGTCCAATAGCACCTGTTCCAGCTATCAGCATTGTTTTCCCGGTGATTTCGTTCATTCGAACTGATCTGTCCCATTTATTTTGTGCTTCATTTTGTATTAACTGTTTACCTTGACGATATACTTGAAGCAGTGAAAAAATAGCGTACTCAGCCATTGGATGCTTATGAATACCTTTAGCATTAGTAACAAGTATGCCTTTTTCATGAATCGCCTCAAAAGGCATTTGATCCATACCAGCAGAGATTACCATAATCCATTTCAACTTCTCTGCTTTGCTGATTAAATCAGTTGTAAGGTCTTCACCATATGTTAGTAGAATTTCTGCTTTAGCTAAGTGCTGTTTAGCCTCGTCCATATTTTTATAGAAATAGAACGTTTCATCTGGATATTTTTCGATAAGTTTTGTTTTATGTTTGTCTGATAGTTTTGCTGCAGATAAGATCACTCAGCCCAATACCTCCTATTGCCATGTCTATTTCTAGAGTAACCGTTTTCTTTTAAAATTTCCATTTAAAACGATATGTTTAATAGTACGGTATTTAATAATCATATCAAATTTAAGCGAACAATTCTTAATATAAAAAAGATCGTCCTTGATTTTTTGATCATGATTTCGATTCGCATTTCCATTTACTTGAGCAAAGCCGGTAATCCCAGGTTTTACCCGTAACCGTTGTGCCTGATATTTATTATAGTATTCGACAATCTCTACAATTTCCGGACTTGGTCCTACAAGACTCATGTCTCCTTTAAGTACATTATATAGCAGCGGAAGCCGATCAAGGCGATATTTTTTTAGCCATCTTCCAGTGTGTGTCACATT
This sequence comes from Virgibacillus litoralis, assembly GCF_017873675.1. Taxonomy (GTDB): domain Bacteria; phylum Bacillota; class Bacilli; order Bacillales; family Amphibacillaceae; genus Lentibacillus; species Lentibacillus litoralis. Next base: position 6,621 of record NZ_JAGGKK010000004.1, read on the forward strand.
TTGATGTGGATCGCGGTTAAAACTAAACTGATCCGGAACCCCATTATCCCATGATTTCGGAAATGGATGTGGTGGTAATGAGCGAATAACCTTTGATGGATTTGTGAGCGTACGAAACTTTCTTATTAAAAAAGGACGATTATCTTTTCCCATACGAACTTGCCGAAAAAGTATCGGTCTCCCGTCTTTTTTTAATATCCGATAACTTATTAGCAATAGCAATGGGCACGAAATAATTATCAATATCAAACTTCCCGTTACATCAACAATTCTTTTTACTATAAAAAACTTATTGATGTCTATATATGACGCAGGTTTAGACCGAACATTTTGACGAATCTCCATGCAACACACCCCCGCTTTTTAGTATATTCACTACATTTTATTCGATTAAACGGGCTTGTATAACTGTAAATACGAAAATGTAATATTAACTTTGGCTCATTGCTAAAGAGATTGTAGAGAAAGTGAAACATGCATATAAGAAAACTTGGCATTCGTTAAAGGGATTCTTACGAAAGCGTATTTTGCTTTCTTAAATCCCTTATACTCTGGAGTGCAAGCCTTTGGGCGAATTGCCTTAGTTGCACTTATGCAGTAAGAAAGTAGTTATACTTTCTTATCTAGTAAGAAAGCAGCCCATTTGGTATGGACTGCCTATGCTTAAATTATTTATTTTCCCGGATAAACTCCAATGCTTTTTCAACATGGCCTTCAACTTTTACTTTGCGATATTCCTTCTGAAGATTGCCTTCTTTATCAATGATAAACGTAGACCGTTCGATACCATAACTTTCTTTGCCAAAGTTTTTCTTCAATTTCCAAACATCATAGTCTTCAGCTACCTTATGTTCTTCATCTGCTAATAATAGAAAAGGAAGATCATGCTTATCGATAAATTTCTGATGTTGTTCAACTGGATCAGGACTAACTCCGATAATAACTGCATCAAGTTCGCTGAAGCTTTCTTGTGCATCACGGAAATCGCATGCTTCTGTTGTGCATCCTGGCGTCATATCTTTCGGGTAAAAATAAAGCACAACATATTTTCCTTTAAAGTCGGATAAGCTAACTTTTTTTCCGTCCTGATTTGGTAATGTGAAATCTGGGGCTTGTTTGCCTATTTCTACACTCATTATAATATCCCTCCATAAATTTTACGATTATCTTCACTATAGCATATCAGTTTACTCGTCTCTATTTTCTTGATTCGACTGTACAAGACGAAGCACGAAAGCAGTTGGAAGGATATAACCGATTATCGCCTGGACTAAGGCAATGAAACGTCCTAGCCCAATTGGTGTGATATCACCATACCCAATTGTAAGCAATGTCACCCCGCTAAAGTAAAGCGAATGACTGATAGAACCAATTACACTTACCTTTCTCAGCTCCCCATTCTCGACTAATAAAATATTGTTTATGGATAAAATAAAATAGATTAGACCAAAACCAAGAATAACAATAAGATAAATTACCAACAACGTGTAAAAAATTTCAGCAGAAAAACGGCTTTCCCGCATCTGAATATTTATCCGTAACTTTCCTCCACGAATAAAATCAACAAGGCTAGCAATCAAAATAAAACATATACCTATTATAATAATCCATAGAAATAAGCCCATAATATCCCCCGCTCTACGATATACATATGCTTATCCACCTGTTCATTTGTCATTTATTTTTCGAGATTAATACGATAGGATATAAATAGGTCTATAAAAGGGTTCTTCCATAGAAAGTGTATTTTCATCCATATTATCTATACAGCAAGCTGAAGAAATATTCTAGGAGGCATTTTAATGGATTTCACAAAATCAAAAGAACTACACGAGGAAGCACTTCAACATATTGTCGGTGGTGTAAACTCACCATCTCGCGCCTACAAAGGAGTCGGTGGAGGCACACCAGTCTACATGGAACATGCTAAAGGTGCTCATTTCTGGGATGTTGACGACAATAGCTACATCGATTACTTAGCGGCGTATGGACCGATTATCACGGGACATGCCCATCCGCATATTGCAAAAGCAATAACACATGCTGCAACAAATGGAGTTCTTTACGGTACGCCGACAAGACTTGAAAACAAATTTGCCAAAATGCTTAAATCTGCTATTCCATCATTAGAAAAAGTGCGTTTTGTCAATTCAGGTACTGAAGCTGTAATGACTACAGTCCGTGTCGCCCGTGCATATACAAACAGGAATAAGGTTATCAAATTTGCTGGCTGCTACCATGGTCATTTTGACTCTGTATTGGTCGAAGCTGGTTCAGGACCAGCTACATTAGGAACACCTGATTCAGCGGGTATCCCCAAGGCTGTAGCTGAGGATGTCATTACAGTTCCATTTAATAACCTCGATGCATTCAAAGAAGCAATAGATCATTGGGGTGACCAAATTGCTGCAGTATTAGTCGAACCGATAGTTGGCAACTTTGGAATCGTAGAACCGCATGCGGGCTTCTTGCAGGCCGTTAATGACATGACACATGATGCAGGTGCATTGGTGATTTACGATGAAGTAATTACAGCATTTCGTTTCACATACGGAAGTGCGCAGCAGGTTTATGGAATTGAACCTGACATGACTGCAATGGGGAAAATTATTGGCGGTGGATTGCCAATCGGTGCATATGGCGGTCGTCAAGATATAATGGAACAAGTTGCCCCACTTGGCCCTGCATACCAAGCCGGGACTATGGCCGGTAATCCTGCATCGATGGCAGCAGGAATCGCCTGCCTGGAAATATTGCAGGAAGATGGTGTCTACGAAAAATTGGATCAACTAGGAGCACGATTGGAAACTGGAATATTGCAAAAAGCTTCAGAGGAAAATATCCCTATTTCAGTAAATAGATTATGTGGAGCATTAACCGTCTATTTCGGTGATGGTGTGATCACAAATTATGACCAAGCTGAAGCAAGTGACGGCAAAGCATTTGCTCAATTCTTTAAATTGATGCTTGACCAGGGCATTAATTTAGCACCATCTAAGTTCGAAGCATGGTTCCTAACCACCGAACATACTAAGGAAGATATCGATAAAACAATTGAAGCTGTTGGACATGCATTTCGTGTAATGGCTGGCAAATAAAAGAGAATAAGTACACTCTCCATTGGAGGGTGTATTTTTAATTCTAACTTTTTATACTTACTTTATAAGCATTTAATAACATCAACTTTAAGATTAAGTCTTCTTTTTACTAGAATCGAAATTCACAAAGAAAAAGTGGCATCAATTAAAAAGTTTTTTTAGATGCCACTTTTTGCAGTTGGCGTTCGATAGTAGTTATAGAAAAGCTATAAAAGACTTAACGTTTTTTTGCGGACACAGGAGACTTTATTTCTATAAAAAGTGACTTTTCGAACCTATACTGACACAGAAGGCTTTGCACTTAGAAAGTATTTATAATCTATTAACTGCGAACGAAAGTGGCTAACCAAAAAACTCCCCCACAATTAGATGTGAAGGAGCTTTCCAGAAATTACGTGTCGATATATTCATGATCATCCAGATTTTGGACCTGATACAAATTATAATAATTTCCTCTTCGCCTCATTAATTCAGCGTGGGACCCACTCTCTTGGATTTCACCGTTTTCGATGACGACAATTCGGTCAGCGTGTGTGATTGTTGCTAATCGATGTGCCACAATAAATGTCGTACGATCGGATGCCAGCTTTTCGACAGCTTCCTGAATGGTATGTTCACTTTCTAAATCAAGCGCGGAGGTCGCCTCGTCAAAAATTAGAATAGGCGGGTTCTTTAAAAATACACGCGCAATTGCGATACGTTGCTTTTGTCCGCCAGAAAGTTTAACACCTCGTTCGCCGACAAGTGTTTCATAGCCATGAACTAACCCTTCAATAAAATCATGAGCGTTCGCAGCCTTTGCTGCAGCAATAACCTCTTCATATGTGGCATCAGGGTTTCCCATCCGAATATTCATGGATATAGATTCACTAAATAATGTATTATCTTGTAAAACCATTCCGATGTTATCACGTAATGACCTTGCCTTAACATCTCTGATGTCATTACCATCTACTTTTATCGATCCTTTTGTTACATCATAAAACCGTGGAATAAGGCTGATGAGGGTTGATTTACCTCCACCACTCATACCTACAAATGCTATTGTCTCACCATGTCGAACATTTAGAGAAACGTTGCGTAATACTTCCTCTTCCTCTTCTTCATATTGGAATGAGACATTTTCGATATCAATTTTTCCATCAACACGACCAAGTTGCTTCGCATTTTCCTTATCGACAATATCATATTTCTCGTTCATTAACTCAAAAACACGGTCAATAGATGCAATCGACTGCGTTAGAACAGTTGAGGAGCTAACAAGTCGGCGTAATGGGCTGTATACTCTTTCCATATATCCAACAAACGCAACCATTGTCCCCATTGACAGACTGCCACTGATCACTTGATATCCGGCGAATGCAATTACTAATAATGGCGCAAGATCAGTTATCGTGTTCATTACTGCAAAAGTTTTTGCGTTCCAGTCAGTATGATTTAATGCTTTTTGTAAGAAGTTATCATTTCTGGAATCAAACTGATCTTGTTCATATTCTTCCAATGCAAAACTTCGCGTAACTGGAATACCTTGTACGCGCTCATGTAAATGACCCTGAACTTCAGCAAGCGATTGTGAACGGTCACGCGTAAGACGCCTAAGTTTTCCATAGAAGTATTTAACGGAAAATCCGTATAATGGGAATAACATAATCGATACTAGTGTTAACCAGACGTTCATCGTTAACATAATTATAATTGCAATTAAAATAGTAATCATATCCAGCCAGATATTCATTAACCCAGTTATCACGAAAGTTTTTGTTTGTTCGACATCATGTATTACCCGGGAAATAATTTCCCCGGTTTTTGTCTTAGAATAGAATCTAAGACTCAGCTTTTGAATGTGGTCAAACAGTTTATCCCTTATGTCATATAGGATTGTGTTCCCTACCCATTGAGCCATATATTGTCGAATGTATTCAATGGGTGGACGTAAAACAAGAAATACTACAAAAGCTCCACCCATTAACCAAAAAAGATCATTGAGTTTCGCAGCATCTGTCATATCTTCTGCATTAATAATATCATCAATTACATATTTTAAAATTAATGGCATTAACAACGGAATACCAAATTTAACGATACCTATGAGCACCGTCCAAAGTATTTTCCATTTATATGGTTTAACAAACTGTAAATATTCTTTAGTACTACTCATATACTTCGCTTCCTTATTTGCTTAAGACTTTAATTGAAAATGCGCTGCTATCTTATTGTAACAAAGGCTTTTTTTACACACTTCCTGCATTATAAGACTTTACTGTTGCGAATTCAATTAATCGGTTTACCTATACGTCAGATAACGTTCATACCACTGATCGATAAAATCAGGGGAAAAAGGACCTTTGCGTTGTCTGACCCAGTGCAGTAAATATTCTATGTTATTATGCAAAATGCGATCTAGAACAGCGGGGTAATTCATCTGCTGCTTATGTTCTTCATATTCATCCTCATCGAGTAAATCATAAGTCATATCAGGGTACACCTTTACATCTAAATCATAATCAATATACTTTAATGCCTCATCATCATATACAAATGGAGAACTAATATTACAATAATAGTGTATCCCGTCATTACGGAGCATACCTATAATATTAAACCAATACTTTGAATGGAAATAAGAAATAGCTGGTTCGCGGGTAATCCAAGTTCTGCCATCACTCTCTTTTACCATTGTTTTATCATTTGCACCAATGACAATTAATTCTGTTCCTTTTAAAACAAGACTGTTTTCCCATACACGATGCAGTTGTCCATTATGTTTATAGCTTTGTATCTCCATTGTTGACCCTGCTTTTGGACCAGACATTCTATCTCTCCTTCTAATCACATCTCTTTGTCCTTATATTATAAGGCCAAGAAAAGTATAGATAAAGCAAAGTCTTTTAAAAGAAATGGCATTCGTTATAGGGATTCTTATGATGCGTAATTTTACCTTCTAGAACCACTAATACGTTGAAAAGGCTTTATAGATAAGCATTAGTTGCACTTAATGTAAGAATGAATTTTCTTAAATGCCATCAAAAAAAGAGCTTCCTGAGGCAGGAAGCTCTTTTGTGTCTAAAAATCGGGGATTGGTACGTTATTTTTTCTTTTGCTTAGATTGTTGGTTCTGCTTTCTAACTTCTTGAGCATTTGTTTCAGATGCAAATTCAGTACCGTACTGACCTTGCCCTTGTGCAGCTTGTTGATTTTGCTGTTTTACTTTTTGAACGTTTGTTCCAGCAGCTGATTTGTTAGGTTGTTGTTGCTTAGCCATCAGTATCACCTCCGCAATAATTAATTTCTCCATTTTAAAAATTGTTATCCATAATAAACGTAGTTAAAATTACCTTTAATTGGGATTAAATCCCAATATCGAATAAAGGATTTTTTTCTACATATAATAATTAGGACAAGTATTCGTTAACGGAGGTTTTACACATCGATACACCTAGAGATTTCGCCGAATTATCAATGATAAGCAAAACACAGTGGAATAATAATGAATTGGATTATTTTCAGCATGCTCTCTCACAGCTTTTACCATATGTAAATGCAGAGGGCTTGTCGATATTACAGGAAATAAATGATGAAATGCACAAAAGAGGATAATTGTTTTATTTCTTAACGCTTTCGCTTAGTCAAATGCTGGTGCAAACCCTTATATCAACCGCGATCTACCTTTAAAACCGCTCCATGTCTAGAACAAGAGTGCAAGCGCCTGTTCAGCGCCGTATGGACTGCGCTCAGCGCTGCGGATGGGTCGACGTTGCCGCGCAAAGCAGCGGTCTTAGTCGATCTTCCTTTTCCTTGATAAAGGATACACGAAGAGCGTAAAGCTGCCACATTAGATGGCAGCTCATTCTTCACGCATATACTTCATCATTTTTTGGTGCGAGACTGGGAATGGATAATCAGCTAGCCTATTTTTATCGACCAACTTAACCCTTTTATCAATGACCTTTTCACTTTCTGTAGTTGCTTCAATAATATCGAGTTGCCATATAATATGAGAAAATACATGTTTTAATTTCCCTAAGTTATTCCCTAAGTCAACCTGTATACCGTATTCCATATCAACCCAATTTTCGATATGGTCCATCCCAATTTCATCTATGGGGACCATTGGAAATTGCCACATATTAGCAAGCAGACCGGTTTCAGAACGTTTTTCAATAATATATTCGTTCTTTTCATTTCGAATTAATAATGCAACATACGGAATTGTCTTCTGTTTTTTAGCTTTTGATTTTATAGGTAATTTCTGTTCAACACCATCTTCAAATGCTCTGCACTGCTCTTGAACAGGACACAACATACACATTGGGGATTTTGGTGTGCATACTAAGGCACCTAGTTCCATTATCCCTTGATTAAACGCAGATGGATCATCATCCGAAATTATATTCTTTGTATAACGCTCAAAGTCCTTTTTAACTTTAGGCTGTGCAATATCGTCTTCTATTTTTAAAACACGTGATAAAACTCGCATCACATTCCCATCAACGGCTGGCTCTGGCTGATTGAAGGCAATTGATAATATAGCACCTTTTGTATATGGACCAACACCTTTTAAAGCGCCCAAATCTTTTGGATTAGCAGGAACTTTACTCCCATATGCAGAAACAACTTCTCTGACAGCGTTTTGTAGGTTACGTGCACGGGAATAATATCCAAGACCTTCCCATGTTTTAAGAACATCTTGTTGGTCGGCATCTGCTAAATCCTGTAAAGTTGGATACTTTGTAATAAATCGTTGAAAATAAGGGATAACTGTATCAACTTTTGTTTGCTGCAGCATTATTTCAGAGACCCATACTTTATATGGATCCTGATCTTTGCGCCATGGGAGATCACGTTTATTGGCATGATACCAGTTAATTAAGTTAGCCTGAAATTTTGAAATGTCGAAATTCTGTAATGTCTTATCAATCATACATTTACATCCTTTATGTTATAATTATTAAGTTGAAAGTAATTCTCGACAAGTGACAGGCACCACCCGAAATTTGTCGAATTATTGTCTAGGAGGGCCTGGTCTTATGGATACTGGTACCCATATTGCTATGGGCGTTGCACTTGGTGGTCTAGCAACGTTAGATCCTGCAGTGCAAAGTGATCCTACATTGTTTAATGCTATACTTGTCGGTACAATTGTAGGTTCACACGCGCCAGATTTTGATACTGTCTTAAAGCTTAAAAATAACGCTGTTTATATACGGCATCATCGTGGAGCAACTCACTCTATCCCAGCTGTGTTGATGTGGGGAGTCGTCATTGCCGGTCTTATCCATGCAGTCGTACCAGGTGTTAATTTTGTACACCTGTGGGCTTGGACTGCTCTGGCTGTCATTATTCACGTTCTCGTTGATATTCCAAATGCATATGGAACACAAGCATATCGTCCCTTCACAGATAAGTGGGTTGCAAAAGGGTTTATCAACACGTTTGATCCCTATATCTTCCTGCTTCATATTGGAGGAATTGTTGCCTGGATGCTTGGTGCAAACCCTGGGTTCACAATGCTAGTCATCTACGCGGTAATTTTATTATATTATATTAAACGTTATATAGATAAAAAAGATATCGTTCAGAAAATCCATGATTATTTTCCAGACACCGAGCAAATCGCAACTTCGCCTACCATAAAGCAAAATGAATGGCGTGTTGCTATTACAACAACAGACAAATTTTATGTAGGTTCAGTAATACACGGACACATTGAGATATTGGAAGAGTTTGAAAAAGTCCAATTACCAAATAACAAATTAATGAATTTAGCCAAAAAAGACAAAAATATCTCAGCCTTTTTATCATTTTCACCTGTTTATCGATGGGAAATTAATGATTATGATGATTTTACCGAAGTTCGGTTTATAGATTTGCGATATCGTTCCAATGAGCATTACCCATTTGTAGCCGTCGTGCAAATAGATGATAACATGAGAATAATGACCTCCTATACTGGATGGATCTTCTCCGAACAAAAATTACAGAATAAATTAGATGTAGAAAATAATCCAATTTAAACAACAGCACGGTTGCCTCCGCGCTGTTGTTTTACTTTTACTCCACTTTATCACCTAGTAGTGAAATTGGAATAGCTTCTTCCTTTTCATACGTTTCATTTAATAAATTAACTCGATGTCCCCATGCAAACACACCATTTATATAATTAATTTTAAATTTATAACCAGGATCGCCATTCAACTGATGTATATCTGTAGCTTTGAAGTCTTCCGGGTTAAGCATATAAGCCATCGCAACCTGTAACTTTCGCTCATAGATTGCCACTTCACTTATATTACCAAGCTGTTCAGCCTTCTGTGCTTTTTCCTTAAACTTACCAATCTCTTCTCGCAATTGTTCAAGCGAGTAATCACTATATCGTACATCCATTTTTGTATACTCCTTTCCTATCAGTTTACATTTTACCAAGAGTTTAGGAAAATAGAAATAATGATACTCACTAATCTAAGGAGGAAACGATATGCCAACTGTTGCAATTACAGGTGCAGGTAGTGGTCTAGGACGTGCACTTGCCTTAAAATATGCCAGCAATAATTATAAAGTATTTTTACTGGGAAGAACCGACACAAAATTACTTATGGTTCAAAATGACATCCTGAAAGGCGGCGGCCAAGCTGAGGTGATCCTCTGTGATGTTCAAGAACCAGCGTCAGTGAGTATAGCATTTCAACAAATAGGTGAACTAAATGTCTTTATCAATAATGCGGGAATTGGTATTTTTGGTCAGGTAGAGGATTATTCAATTGATGATATCGAATCAACATTGGATACTAATGTTAAAGGCACGATTTTGACAGTACAATCTGCTCTTCCGCAAATTCGTTCTAGTAAAGGGCGAATATTAACGATTATTTCAACTGCAGGATTACGAGGGAAAGTAAATGAGTCAATTTATTGTGCGAGTAAGTTTGCTGTTAAAGGGTTCACAGAGAGCCTACAAAAAGAGTGGGAGAATGACTCCATTGCCATCACAGCTGTTTATATGGGTGGTATGAATACACCATTTTGGGATAAATCAACACACGTTGCCGATGCAACAAGCTTAAAAGGACCTGAAGTAGTTGCTGAACATATTTTCAGGGAAGATGATGGCAGAAAGGAAATATTTATTGATAAATAATTTCATCACTTACTTGGATGGGGGAGTTAACGAGCGGGACCCCTATCCTCACTCGTCAAACGAGGTCTCTAGGAATTTATCAATTAAATCGAAAGTAAACCCCTTTCTATACAAAGCTTCTTTTATCTTATTGCGTAATTCATAGCCCTCAAACTTCTGCTGGTGTTTACGAAGAAGCTTTTCACCTTGTTTCACAATGGCATCCCATTCAGCATCGTCATTTTTTTCTTCTTGTACGTCCGCCAGCACATCCTTGATAACATCTTGTGTAAATCCCTTTTGCATTAATGTTGATTGCAGTTGCTGAACCTGTTGCTTAAATGAGTTGCTTTTACTTGTATTCAGTTTTTTCTCAACCCATTTAGCTGCTTTCACATGCTGTTCCTCATAGGTAAACAAATCAACCGCTTCACTAGCAATTAATTTGGAAACACCTTTATCCATCAATTCTTTTTTTACAAGCATCGGTCCCTTGCTTGCTGTTTGAATTCTTGTTCTAACAAATGAGTCAGCAAACTGCTTATCATCTATTAACCCCTCATCGAGGAGCTTGTCCATAATTTTCGTAATATGCTCTTCATCAACTTCTTTTTTAACAAGATAATCATAAATTTCTTTTTTTGTTCGCATTCGGTAGCTTAAAAAGTTTATTGCAAGGGTATATGATTTATGTAATGTATCTTTTTGGATAAGCGTGGCGATCGTCGTATCGTCTAAATCAAGGTCTTTACGAAGCTTATTCTCGATTAATACCGCTTCATCTACACTGAAGCCGTATTTTTCACCTTGGCCCTCATCCAGAAAGATATTGAACCGATTCTTACGTTTCTTTTGTGTAGTGATCCGGGTAATTTTTGTCAATGTTTCTCACCCCTTTCCCTAATGATAACATGATTTTTTGCCCGGACACTACTGTAAGAATCGATATACTAAAAGCTCTAAAATAGAATAAACTAATATAATAGTGATTAATTACTGGAGTGATAAAATGAATATATTAATTACAGGTGGAACCGGATTTGTTGGCAGCCACCTTACAAAAGCTTTGAACGAGAAAGATCACCACGTTTACATACTCACACGCTTCCCTGAAAAACACACAAACAGCGAAAAAACTTCTTTTATAAGTTATGATTATCAAGTAGAAAAACTCCCTGCAATTCATGGAGTTATTAACCTTGCTGGAGATTCCCTATTTGGTTACTGGTCTAAAAAGAAAAAGGATGCTATTATATCCAGCCGAATTAAGACGACACAAAAAGTTATTGATATTATGAAACAGATGGACAAAAAACCTGACGTATTTATTACTGGGTCAGCAATCGGCTATTATGGAACATCAGAGGATTCTATTTTTACAGAAAACACGAAAGAACCAGGTGATGACTTTTTAGCTAAAGTAGCAGTAGACTGGGAGAAAACTGCAAAACAGGCTGAACAACTGGATATTCGAACGGTTTACACTCGATTTGGCGTCATTTTGGGTAAGGAAGGCGCCCTCCCTTACATGAAGCTTCCAATTAAAATGTTTGCTGGAGGGAAAATAGGTAATGGAGAGCAGTGGGTATCATGGGTTCATATTGAAGATGTTGTCCAGCTTATTCAATTTTGCTTATTTAATACGCATATAAGTGGAGCAGTTAATATCACTTCACCGTATCCAAAGCGTAATAAAGATTTCACTAAAGTATTGGCAAAAGTACTAAAACGCCCATATTGGGTCTCTACCCCATCCCCTATTATCCGGACGGTAATTGGAGAAATGAGCCACCTGATTACGAAGGGACAATTCGTTTTACCACAACAAGCAAAAGATAAAAATTATCAATTTTCGTATCCTTACCTAGAGGAAGCATTACGAGAGACAGAACGTGAATAGGTTGAAATGTATATATTTGTTTGTTGTGGATAATCCTAACACCAAAGCGTAAGCGAGGGGGTTGTCCTATGAAAGGTAAGCCAAAAGACCAGCGTGAAAAGTTTTTGTCCAAAACACAGGAAGTATTGTATCAGAAGGAGTTTAAGCAAGCTGACAAAATACATGGTCAGTTAAGTCAGAGAAGAAACCAAAGGTAATTCTTTGGTTTCTTTTTTTAGGCTCTAGAGCAGCGGATAATGGACTCCCGAATCAGCCACGCCCTGTGCGTCGAAGGCTTGTGGTGAGCCCACGGCTAGTGAAGACACTGTGAAAGCGAGTACTGAAAATCTACGAAACAGTTAATCTTTGTTGTGTCGCAAACAATCTATATCTATAGCAACAATCTTTTATAAAACAACCCTTCTATTTATCCACAAGTTTAATAACAGTGTTAATAACTCTGTGAAACCCCTCCACATATACACCACTTATTCACACTATAGTTGTGCATAAGATTTTATCCTCCTGTTTATATTGTGGATACTCTGCTAAAACGTTGTGTGTAAGTTCACTTTCATGTTAATAACCTTGTGTATAATTATTTTTCTTTTAAAATGAACCTTTTCACGTCATAATTCGTAGATAGACTATCAACAACGATTGGAGTGAATTAGCATGGAAGAAGTAGCATTAATAGATATATTTAGCGAGATCAATTGGGCCATTATTGCACCCATAATCGTTATACAGGGAATTTTGCTTATTGTTTCTTTAATTGATTTAGTAAGAATCGAAAAAACAAACGGGCCCAAATGGCTTTGGTTCATTATCGTTATTTTCATTAACATAATTGGACCAATTATCTATTTTATTTTCGGGAGGAGACAGGATTAAATGGCGTTACTTACGGTTAATAATCTAACCAAGAATTATGACGGCAAATCTGCAGTTAATGAGATAAATTTTCAATTTCAGCCTGGTAAATGTATTGCTCTTATTGGACCAAATGGTGCTGGGAAGACAACTACTTTACGCATGTTATCCGGATTAATCAAACCTACCAGTGGATCAGTTACGTTTTCTGGTATGAAACAAAATGATGATATTAGAAAATACATTGGCTACCTCCCACAGTATCCAGTCTTTTATGCATGGATGACTGGAAAAGAATTTCTGGTCTATGTCGGTCGTCTTGCACATTTATCCAAAGAGGAAGCGAACAAGCGCACAGAAATACTTTTGGAACGTGTTGGTCTGACTGAAGCTAAAAATCGTCGTATTGGTAAATACTCTGGCGGAATGAAGCAACGCCTTGGCATAGCCCAAGCTATGATTCATCACCCAAAGCTTCTGATGCTTGATGAACCGGTATCATCATTGGACCCACTTGGACGCAGGGAAGTCCTAACCTTAATGGAAGAGTTGAAAGAAGACATGACGATTTTATTTTCTACCCACATTCTAGGAGACGCAGATGAGGTTAGTGATGAGCTTTTGCTATTGCATGAGGGACAAATTGTTGAATCTGGTTCCATGGAAGAACTTCGTCATAAGTATCAGACAGCTAAGATAGAACTAGGATTTCAGGACAATCTGGCAAACTATCATACTAAAATAGGTAACCTGCCATCGGTCGTAACATGTTCCATGGATCGAAACACAATCCATGTGACGGCAACCGATATTTTAAGTGCGCGCAAGGAAATTCTCGCAGCTGCTTCTCAAGAAGAATGGCCACTAACATCTTTTGCTATTAATCGCGCGTCTCTCGAAGACATGTTTATGAAGGCGGTGAGCAACTAATGCAATGGATGACACTTTTTAAAAAAGAACTTTTAGAAAATATCCGGAATCTCAAATGGATATGGGTACCTTTAGTCATGATTTTAATCGCCACCATGGATCCGGTATCGAGCTATTACTTACCACAGATTATTGATGCTGTTGGTGGGATGCCAGAGGGAACTGAATTCCAGCTACCTGATTTTACTCCAAGTGATGTTGTTATGATGAGTTTATCGCAAATAAGCAGTATTGGTGTACTTATTATCGTACTTATGTCAATGGGGACAATAGCTGGTGAACGCAAAAGTGGAGTTTCTGAACTAGTTTTGGTTAAACCAGTATCTTATACAAACTATATTACCGCCAAGTGGGCTGCAGTACTATTATTAACTCTGACTGCCTTGGCATTAGGAATGCTTTCCAGCTGGTATTATGTAAATCTTCTGTTTGGTGAATTATCTTTTGGTACACTCCTGCAAATTATTTTCTTTTATGGACTATGGCTTGCATTAGTTGTGTCCTTATCCATCTTTTACAACACATTATTAAAAATACCTGGTCTTGTAGCATTTCTTACGATTGCAACGATCCTGGTAATGAAACTGATTACAACTATCTTTTCACATCTTCTCGAATGGAGTCCTAATAATATTTCAGGATATATTAACCAGATGCTCGTGTCTGGCAGTGTTCCATCTGAACTAACAGGTGCAGCTATGGTAACAATAGTTATGATTATCTTGTTAGTAGCAAGCTCGATCTACATGTTCAAGTCAAAGGAAATGGCGAATTAAAGAATTGAGACAGGGAATAACTAAAACTTCCTAATTGAGAGATGAATAATAGCAGGCTAGGATTTTTAGAATGTTCATTTTCAATGGCTGGATCTAATACGTAGTTGATATATGATGCGACACAGTATTAAAATAATTTATGTGCGATGACATCGCTCCGGAAATACACTACGCTTTCCGTGGGCGGCTGATGAGCCTCCTTGCTCCTACGTCGCTGCGTAGTCTCATCTAGGCCTCAGCTCCCACAGGAGTCTACGTGTATTTCCTCCGCTGGATTGTGTATTACAATCCTAAAAATAAACAAATGTTGTTGTGATGGGTAAGAGAAACTTTAAATCATTTAAATTAACAACTCCAAGGAACGCGCAGTTCTTTATAAATCCAACTGCAGGCTAATACTCCCTTTCACCGACCTGGATACCAAGGCGACATCTGCTCAATCTGACGTTTTACAGTTTCTTCTTAGTCACGGGCATCCTCGTGACGCTAAGAGCGCTTCTCCCGGGGTCTTAAGGCACGTACTGAGTTCCCTTTGGCTAAGAGGGGCAATGTCACGACAAGCATTAATTAATTTACAGGATATAGTGAGAGCAAAACCTAGCGAAGGAAATACATGGAGACTCCTGCGGGAAAAGCAACAGCTGAAGATCCCGCAGGAAGCGTTTTTTGCTTCCGAGGAAGCTGAAGCGTTGCCCGCGGAAAGCGAAGTGTATTTCCGAAGCGGCATCATAGCACTCAAACTTTTTAAATAGTACGTCGCAGTTTATATCTAATCTGCAACAAAAATAAATCCGAACTAATTCGAATTCTATTTCAGGAATTTTGAATCATAGTTCGGATTTTATTTTGACTAAATAACTTTTGCCCAGGTCTCTCTATTTTACTTTTACAGTTGTGATCCTTCTTAAGAATAAAAAGGAAATGCAATAAACTACGATTCCTAAACCTAACATTTGATAAAAGAATGCTAAATCAATCTCTGAAAATAGGTTAATAAAGAAATCGACAATCCAGCCCTTGGCAATACTTATAAGTAATAAAACTACTAATACTCCTAAAAAGCTTCCGCCTCCTGCAAGCCCATATCTAAAGAATATTAGCCCCACTACAAACATGAGTGCAAGAAAGAAGAACATGACTGATGTATCAATAAGGATTCTCGTATACCATGTGTTATCCACAAAATACGCCAGATGAAGAAATGAAAATGTATCAACGCCAGTCATCTCTGCCAATACTTTTACAATCTCCTGGAGAATACTAGCTGCTGTACTCATAAATAATGAGATAGCCAGAAAAAATATCCCTAAGCTGACAAATACGCTTTTACGAGTTGCCCCCATCTTTATGGAAAATGGTATTGATTCTTTCACCGTTAAGAACCCTAAGATCCCACAATAAACATACATTGGGCCTGTTAAACTTAATATCATCATTCCATTCTCTACATCCGTTAAAAAATAAGCGAATGCAAGTGAAACAACTAATATGCTTAGTAAAATCGTCCAAAATATGAGAAGTGAATAACGAATATCAGTAATAAAGAAATAAAGTAGGCCTTTTAATTGTCTGCCCATCGTTATGCCCCCTTCTTTTCCGTTAAATAAATCATCAGTTCCTGAATAGGAATTCCCTCTGCAGATAGGCCTGCTGATTTTGCTTGTTCTATACTTCCATACACATAGGCTGTCATCATCCCAGCAAGATTCTTACTCTGAATTACTTCCTTACCTTTAACAAATTCTTCAACATCCTGAACCGTTCCAGAAACAGCACATGTATTGTTACGCAATTCTTCTGCTTCTTCTTTTAGTACTAATTTTCCATCCTGCAGAATAAGAACTTCTTCAAACATTAGACTAACTTCATCAATTAAATGGGTGGAAAAAATAATTGTTCGTTTTTCAGATTCATATTCTTCCAATAAAATCTCATAAAACTTCTTACGTGCTGCAGCATCAAGCCCTATATATGGTTCGTCAAATATCGTGATTGGAGCCTTACTTGCCAAACCGACTATTATTCCGAGAGCTGATACCATCCCTTTTGATAAGGCTTTTACTTTGGCATTAAGATTTAAGTTGTATTCAGCTATTAATTCATCAGCCAGCCCCTGATCCCATGTTGGATAAAAATAGGAATAAATACGGAGTACATTTTTTACTTTTAGATCTCTTTTAAAGTTGTTTCCTTCTTTAATTAAACAAATTGCTTCTGTTAATCGCTGATTATCAAAAGGAGGCTCTCCATCTATCAAAATCTGTCCTTCCGATGCTAATATTTGTCCTGATAATATTTCCATAAAAGTTGTTTTTCCTGCCCCATTTCTTCCAAGCAATCCATAAATTTTGGGTTCATTAAGCGTGAATGAAACATTATCAAGCGCATTTGTATCTTTATATTTTTTAGAGACGTCTTTAACTTCAATTTTCATAAGTTTCCCCTCTTTCCACCATTTCCAATAATTCTTCCCTACTGATGTTCAATTTGTTCGCTTCGCTCTTAAGAGGCAGCATGTAGTTTTCATAAAAAGTTTTCTTCCGTTTCTTAATTAAAATTGTCTTAGCATGTTCTGTTACAAACATCCCAACACCCCTTCGTTTAACTAAAATTCCTTCATTAACAAGCTCATTTATCCCTTTTGCTGCTGTTGCTGGATTGATTTGATAGTAGCCTGCAAATTCATTTGTGGAAGGGACCCGTTCGCCCGGCTTAACCGATTCGTTGATGACTGAGTCTTCCAGCTGCTCTTTTATCTGAAGGAAAATAGGTTTAGTTTCATCTAACTGATTTTTCATAAGTAAGCCCCTTGGTTAATTGGTTAATTAGTTATGTAACTAACCATATAACTATATTGATCACTTGTCAATAAATTTTTAGAAAATTTTACGAAACTGAAGTATGATTGCATAGTTCTTTCAACTGAATAACGTACGCTATCGTACCGGGATGCGCGCAAAACTTTTGAATTATAAATTCTGCAAATCTTTATTTTTTAATAAATTGATTCAAACAGAAAAAAATAGGCCCCTGTACATGTAATATGCAGAGCCTATCAATCTTCTCCTATTTTTTTATCTTGTGTTTTTGGCAATCTTCCTGCTTTCATAGTTGATTCGCGAAGTAAGTATTCCACATGACTATTAACGCTGCGGAATTCATCCTTGGCCCAGGACTGCAAAATATCATATAACTTCGGGTCTATTCTTAGCGGAAAGTTTTTCTTTTTAGCCATAGAATCCCTCTTTTTCTATTGATAAAGTGAACCTGTATTAACAACCGGCTGTGTACCATTATCTGAAACGATTGATACTAGTAGATTATTAATCATCGCAGCACGACGTTCTTCATCCAATTCAACAATCCCATCTTTCTCGATCCGTTTAACCGCATCCTGTACCATTCCGACCGCACCTTCAACGATTTGCTTACGTGCAGCGATAATCGCACTCGCTTGCTGGCGTTGCAACATAGCTTGTGCTATTTCAGTGGAGTATGCCAGGTGTGTTAAGCGTGCTTCGATGACATCAACACCTGCTACCTTCAGGCGTTCCTGCAGTTCTTTGGTTAGCTGGCTTGAAATTTCTTCAGCATTGCCACGGAGCGTTAATTCTTCATCAGTAAAAGTATCATAAGGGTATTTGGTTGCCACTGCCCGAATAGCAGTTTCACTCTGAATTTCTACAAATTCCTCGTATTGGTCAACATCAAATACTGCTTTTGCTGCATCGACAACTTTGAATACTATTACTGCTGCAATCTCAATTGGATTACCATTGACATCATTGACCTTTAATCGCTTACTGTTAAAATTACGTACCCGAAGTGATATTGTACGTCTCAATGAAAATGGAACTGTAACTACAATACCTTCTTTTCGTATACTCCCCATGTATTTTCCGAGGAAAATAACTACAACTGACTGATTGGGCTGTATTAAGGTAATACCACTTCCCAATATGATCGCAATTGCTAAACAAATGGCACCAATAACATATAATTCTTGAAATAAGCTACCTACTGTAACGGCTAGCAGAACTGCAATAGTAAGGATACCAACATAGCCATTCATCATCCACGCATCTTTTTCACGTAACATGTAAACACACCTTCCCCAGAATAGTTGGTTTAATTTAATTTAATATTATAATGATATCACAATTGTTTAAAATTGTAAATTTAACTTGCGTCCAAATTACTTGTTGGCTGCTTCTCAGTTTCAATCAGGTAACTTTCGCCATCTGTACTAATCGTAATGTCCCCGAATACTGCAGTTGAGTATATAGCTGCGTGAACGTTGTTTAAATTTTCGATAACCCGATCAACTGGGTGCCCATAGTCATTTTTCTTACTATATGTAAGAATGGCAAGCTCCGGATTTACTTTATCTAAAAAATCCGACGTGGTACTTGAGTTTGAACCATGATGAGCCACTTTTATGATTTCGGACTGCAGATTATATTTTTTCGACAGTTTCTTTTCTTGTTCTTTTTCGACATCGCCCATGAGCAAAAAGTCTATTTCCTTAAAGCTGATTTTTAACGCAATCGATGAATCGTTATTATCTTTATTTCCCGTATGTGTATTTAAAATTCGAACTTTGAAAAATGGGTCAATCTTAATCAGAGCATTTTGCTTTGCTATTTCAATTGGAATCCGCTGTTTCAGTATTTGACTGATATACATGGCATATGTTTTGGTTGAATATATTTTCCCCGAGTCAATAATCCGGTCTACTTCATATGACTTCATAACATGTGTAAGCCCGCCAATATGATCGATATCAGGATGTGTAGCAATAAGTAGATCAATTTTTTCAACGTTATGATCTTCAAGGAAGGCAACTACTTTTTTTCCAGCCTCAGGTGGGCCACCATCAATTAGAATATTTTTATCAGATGGCGTTTGTATCAACATACTATCTCCTTGGCCAACATCAATGAAGTGGACATCCATTTCGGTTTGTTCCCCGTAAACATTATTACCAGAACCGGTTAAAACAAAGAACACCAACAACATGGTCGAAGCACTCATTCGTAAGTATCTCTGCATGAAAGACATCCTTTATCAAATTTTATCTCTATATAGTTTTTCACTGAATCCGATTAATCATACGTATAACAGTAAACAGTAAGCGTGGTGCTGTTTCACTTCCCGGTATATTTTAAATCAGATTAGTTCTCCAACTATAAAAAGCCGCTGACACATTATGTCAGCGGCTTCCCATTGTTAAATGTTATTCACTTTTTACAACAACAATTTCACCATTTGTTACGTCTACATGAACAGCATTAACTGTTTCTTCTTCCAAAATCAGATCTGTTAATTGATCTTCAATTTTATCTTGGATAACACGGCGTAAAGGTCTTGCACCAAAGCGCCGGTCATAGCCAAGTTTTGCTAATTCTCTTTTTGCATCATCAGATACAGTGATGCTTATATCGTTTTCTTCAATTCTTTCTTCTAGTTCTGCAAGCATTAGATCAACAATTTCTATTAAATGATCCTCAGCTAGTTCATTGAAGGTAACGATACCGTCAAAACGGTTCAAGAATTCAGGTTTAAAATAGTCACTTAAGTTCTCAAGTGTTGAAACTGATTCATGTGCGTCTTTATTAAATCCAACATTAACTTCCTTCACACCAGTTCCAGCGTTGCTAGTCATGATGATTACGGTGTCTTTAAAGCTTACTGTTCGTCCATGTGAATCGGTCAAATGGCCATCTTCCATAATTTGCAGGAACATATTCTGTACATCTGGATGTGCTTTCTCAACTTCATCCAGCAAGATGATCGAATATGGGTTGCGTCGAACACGTTCTGTTAGCTGTCCCGCTTCTTCATGCCCTACATAACCTGGTGGTGATCCAATAATTTTAGACACTGCATGCTTCTCCATATACTCACTCATGTCTAGACGAATTAAGCTTTCACGGGAACCGAATAATTCTTCGGCGAGTGCTTTAGTCAATTCGGTTTTCCCTACACCAGTTGGACCAACAAATAAGAATGATCCAATTGGACGATATTTTGATTTTAGACCGGCACGGCTGCGGCGAACTGCTTTGGCAACTTTATTAACTGCTTCCGGTTGTCCGATAACTTTTGTTCCAATATTTTCTGCGATATTTCTCATTTTCTCTTGCTCGTCAGTTTGCAGTTTTGTTACGGGTATACCAGTTTTTTCTTCAATAATTAACTGAATATCAGCTACATCAACATCGACAACCTGTTCGTCATTTTTAGCTGTTTCCAGCTGCTTTTGCAATTGAATTTCTTGATAGCGTAAATTTGCTGCTCGTTCATAGTCTTCTTTTTCTGCAGCTTGTTCTTTTTCACTGACAACTTCCTCTATCTTTTGCTGAATGGAGTTAGAATCTTTTTCTGCATTTGAAAGGTTTAAACGTGAACCAACTTCATCCATAAGGTCGATAGCTTTGTCTGGTAAAAAGCGGTCCTGAATATAGCGCTGTGATAATGTTACAAACGCTTTAACTGCCTCTTCAGAGTACCGAACTTCATGGAAACTTTCGTAACGAGATTTTATTCCATTTAAAATTTGAGTTGCCTCATCCGCCGAAGGCTCTTTCACGATGATTGGCTGGAAACGACGCTCTAGTGCAGCATCCTTCTCAATTTTACGATATTCCTTTAATGTTGTAGCACCTATCAACTGCATTTCGCCTCTGGCTAATGCAGGCTTCAGAATATTTCCTGCATCCATTTGCGAGCTTTCTGCAGTACCAGCTCCTACTAATAAATGAATCTCATCAACGAATAAGATTACATTTTTACGTGATTGCAGTTCTTGAACAAGTTGCTTCATGCGTTCTTCAAATTGTCCACGAACACCTGTGTTTGCTACAAGTGAAGCAACATCTAATAGATAAATTTCCTTGTTCATAAGTTTGGCAGATACATTTTCCTCAGCAATTCGGAGGGCAAGTCCTTCAGCAATAGCTGTTTTACCAACACCAGGTTCACCTATTAAAACAGGATTGTTCTTATTTCGACGATTCAATGTTTCGACGACTCGTTTCACTTCATTGTCGCGGCCGATAACAGGATCGATTAAGCCAGCGCGTGCTGCATCTGTAACGTTTTTACCAAGCTGATCCAATAATCCATCGCCATTTCCTGTTTGTTGTTGTGTCTTTGTTCCGGTATAGCTTTGACCATTTCCTTGGAAAAATTTATCCGCAAAGCTATCTTGATTATTCTGAGCTGACCCATAACCACCGTTCATTAATTGACCTTGTATCTCTTTGAAACATTCATTACAAACGTGCATATGCATTTTTTCATTGTTGATTTGCATGGCTACATTAATTGATGCTGGGTGAATACCACATTGTTGACACTTCATATGTCACTCCTCCTTGTGATTTCAATTTATTATTAGGCAACTTGGCTTATCGTCAAGCCTCTATATAGATAAGCCTTAGTTGCGCTTATGCAGTAAGAAAGTTTTTAAACTTTCTTAACTGCTAAAAAGGTTTGACTTTGACTATATTTGACCTTTAACTTTATTATACTCTGACCAATTTTGACTTTCAAGTATTAAAGATTAATTTTTTTACTAAGAATCTTAATTATTATTTTGATTTATCCGTTCACTAATATTCTAAAACATATCTAATTGTTATTTTCACTTTAATTTACATATAATAATATTTAAAATGCTGATTAGACATATCGGCATTCGTTAAAGGACTCTTCTGAAAGTGTATTTTGCCTTCTTAGGACTTCTTATACTTTGAGGACAAGCATTAATATTTATAAACCTTAGTTACACTTTTGCAGTAAGAAAGTACCTATTAAATTGACTATCGCCGGGTGACCTGAAGCGGAGGATTTATTATGCAAGATTTGAGATTAGAACGAAGGAAACTGAAAAGATCAAAAATACGAAAGAAACGATTACTGTATTCAGTTATCTTTCTTATCGTAATTATTATTGGAATTGGAATTTACTTATTACTTCAAACTTACAATGCAGCAAACGAATCCTATAATGAATTAGATCGTCCTGGGGGTAAATCCGAACTGCGAAATGATACTGTCACAATTGGAGAAGATCCAATTTCAATTTTGCTGTTGGGGATTGAAAACTATTCCTCCGGAGGAAAAAATGGACGTGCCGATACGCAAATAGTTGTTACACTCAATCCGGACACAAACAAGATGACAATGACATCGATCCCCAGAGATACCAGAGTTAATTTACCAGCAGAAGCTGTTGGGCGGGAACATGCTGGATTTCATAAAATTAATGCAGCATATACATATGCCTCTCTTTCAGGATACGGCGCAACAAAACTAACAGTCGAAACTGCAGAAAATCTACTTGATATACCGATTGATGAGTATGCAGCAGTCGACTTCGAGGGATTTCGTGATATTGTTAATGCACTTGGTGGTGTAACAATAGACATTAAGAAAGGTTTTTGGGAAAAAAATATATATAACAATGACAAGAGAATTTATTTTACAGAAGGTACCACAAAGTTAAGTGGCGAAGAAGCACTAGCTTTCGTCCGAATGCGGAAAAGAGCAGTTAATAATTCTTACCCTCGCGATGAAAGACAGCGCCAGTTTATTAAAGCAGCGATTAGTGAAGCAATATCGGTTGGAACTATTTTTAGAATAGGAGAAATAACAGATATACTCGGTAAGCACGTTAAAACCAGCTTAAAACCAGCTGAAATCTATGCTTTAGAAAAGGAATACTCCTCAATAGAAACCGCGGCTATTGAAACATTTGAAATAGATGGCTCCAATCAGCGGGTAAATGGGGTATCTTATTTCATCCCTACTGATCAAGACCTTGCTAAGATATCCAAAAAACTAAAGCAGGAGTTAGGAATATCTGCTGTTAAAGTTCAGGATGATTGATAATGATAAGAATGTGATATCGATACGTCGATGCCCCCTCATGTTATGACGTTTAATTTTGACTATTACTTTTACTCACAGTTCCTAATTAATTTTCATAAATCCATTGACTTGTTTTCTTTTTTCTGTAAAATAATTATTGAAAATGAAATTCATTATCAATTAGGTACATACACTTAATATCAAAGGAGATTACTTATGAATAACAGATTTTTTATAATCAGCATAATCGCTTTATTATCTATACTTTCATTAGCTGCATGCGGAAATACTTCAGAGGATGGTGATACTTCTGAAGAGTCTAATGGTGCTAAAGGAGAAATCAACCTTTATACAGGGCGTCATTATGAAACTGACCAGGAATTATATGACCAGTTTACAGAAGAGACAGGAATCCAAGTGAATGTTATTAAAGGTAAAGATGATGAGCTAATAGCACGATTGGACCGTGAAGGAAAAGCATCTGAGGCTGACCTATTTATTACAGCTGATGCAGGACGTCTGCACATTGCAAAAGAAAAAGGGCTGCTGCAGGAAGTAAAAAGTGATACAGTTAACAAAAATATTCCAGATAAGTATCGTGATGAAGAAAATAATTGGATTGGATTAACAAAGCGCGCTCGTATAATTACTTATCATAAAGACCGGGTTAATCCTGAAGATATTCAAACATACCAAGATCTAACATCCGATACTTTTCAGGATAAAGTACTAATTCGTTCATCTTCTAACATATATAACCAATCTTTATTAGCATCACTAATTGCTATCGATGGTGAGGAAGGTGCTACAAAATGGGCTTCAGGCATTGTAGATAATATGGCAAGAGACCCAAAAGGTGGAGATCGTGACCAGGCAATTGGAGTTGCTGCAGGTGAAGGTGATGTAGCAGTAATGAACACCTACTATTTAGGTAAAATGCTGAATTCCGAAGAGGAAGAACAAGTAAAAGCAGCTGAACAGCTTGGTATCATTTTTCCAAACCAAGAAACAACCGGTACCCATGTAAACATTAGTGGAATCGGTTTAACAGCAAGTAGTAAGAACAAAGAGAATGCTATTAAATTCATAGAGTTTCTAACAACTAAAAGTGCCCAAGAGCAATTTGCCAAAGCTAACTATGAGTACCCTGCCAATCCAGATGTGGAACCTACTGAGCTATTGAAATCATGGGGTGAGTTTAAGGAACAGGAACTTAACCTAACTGAGTTAGGAGAAAATAACGATACAGCAATTAAGATAATGAATAAAGTTGGATGGAAATAACTTCTCTTATTACTCATCCTTAATGGTGAAATTATAAATAACTTATGCAGTAAGAAAGTATTTCCTTAGCTGCTTAAAAATACTGCATCAGTATTTGTAAAAGATGCAGTATTTTTATATACATTATAATTGAGAACTGTTATCATTGATATATTAATACCTTTTTTATTATCATGTGTAAAACCTCATCCATGACTAAGGGAAGTGTACGTTTTTGAAGCTGTATCGAAAGTTACCTGGTTATATGAACTTATGGACATTTTTATCCTTATTTATTGTTATTTTGATTCTGCTACCAAACGTTTCAATTTTATTGAACTTTTTTACCCAAGAAACTTCCAATTGGCAGCATATACAAGAATATATCCTGCCTTTACTGTTAAAGAACACTTCTATCATTATACTATTCACAGGCATACTTACTATTTTAATCGGCACCAGTTTAGCATGGCTTATCTCAGCTTATGACTTCCCACTAAAACGTTTTTTCAAATGGGGGCTAATTTTACCGTTAGCAATCCCTCCATACATTGCTGCATATACGTATAATGGGATACTAAACTACACAGGAACCATTCAAACAATATTACGGAATAAACTTGATT
This sequence comes from Virgibacillus litoralis, assembly GCF_017873675.1. Lineage (GTDB taxonomy): Bacteria > Bacillota > Bacilli > Bacillales > Amphibacillaceae > Lentibacillus > Lentibacillus litoralis. The sequence continues at coordinate 32,057 of NZ_JAGGKK010000004.1, forward strand.
TTACCGTAAATCAGGACTACTTTGATATTATGACACTGCCTGGGGCAATTTTTATTTTCACAGTGTTTCTGTACCCATACGTATACATGATAACCCGTACTTTTTTAGCTAACCAGTCTTCTTCACTGATTGAGAATGCCCGTTTACTTGGGGGAAATGCGTATACCGTTTTCTTTCGGATCGTTCTTCCAATTTCCCGAAGTGCAATTGTTGGAGGAGTCAGTCTTGTTTTACTGGAAGTATTGAATGACTACGGTGTGGTCAAATACTTTGGTATTCAAACTTTTAGTACGGCTATTTTTCAAACCTGGTTTGGAATGGGCGATTTAAATGCTGCTATTAAATTATCAGCAACGCTTATGTTTATCGTTTTCTCTATTTTAATTATTGAAAAGCTCCTCCGTTCTCGCAGACGGTATAGTCAGACTTCCGCTAAAGTACGTCCGCTTTCCACAATACAATTAAATGGATGGCAACGCTGGATTGCATTTAGTTATTGTTCTATCATATTTGGGCTTGGTTTTTTAATTCCATTTATCCAATTGATTGATTGGATGCTTTTAACCTATAGAAAAATTATTGAACCAGCATTTGTAACGTTAATTGGCAATTCAGTATTTGTAGCATTTGTAGGTTCACTTATTATTGTTACATTTGCTGTTATCATTGCTAACTTTGCACGTATGCATCAGAGTTTTATTGCCAAGACATCTTCACGTATCACTATTCTTGGTTATTCAATTCCTGGTGCTGTAATTGCAGTCGGTATTATTACAGTTTTTATAAAGATTGATAATTTGCTTTTTGGTGTTTATGAGTCTGTCGGGATGCAACCTTCGCTATTCTTGAGCACTAGTTTGTTTATGCTTATATCTGCATATGTTGTCCGATTTCTAGCGGTTGGATTTAATGCGATTGAATCCGGGTTTGATGAGATCGGGAGTAAATATACAGAGGCATCACGGATATTAGGCATGGGAATAACAAAGACTTTTATTAAGGTTGATTTCCCCTTAATAAAAGGTGCGATTCTTAGCGGATTTTTATTATCTTTTATTGAAATACTAAAAGAACTTCCACTAACTTTAATCTTACGACCGTTTAATTTTGATACATTATCAACTAAAGCCTTTCAATATGCTAGTAATGAGCAGATACAAGAAGCTTCATTAGCATCTATTATTATTATTATAATCAGCGGAATTGCGATTTATATATTTCACCAAGTTTTAGAAAAGGGGCCAAGATAACATGTATATTCAAATCAAAGATGTTTCCTTTTGCTACGCAAATTCAAAAGAGAATATTATACATCAATTTAACCTTGATGTTACCAAGGGAGAAATTGTCTCAATTCTTGGTGAAAGCGGCAGTGGAAAAAGTACTGTACTGCGTCTGCTTTCTGGACTTGAAACTCCATTAAAAGGTTCAATCACAGTAAACAATGAAGTTATGACTGATGATTACCATTTTGTTTTACCGGAAAAAAGAGGCGTCGGTATGGTATTCCAGGACTATGCATTATTTCCTCATATGACTGTATCAGAGAATATTCAATTCGGTTTGAAGGGTCATACCAAGAAGGAAAAGAAGCAGCGTGTTGATGAAGTGCTTGAGTTAGTCAACATGGTCAAATATAAAAAGCGCTATCCTCATGAACTCAGTGGAGGTCAGCAGCAGCGTATAGCATTAGCAAGAGCGATAGCTCCCAAACCCTCACTTCTACTGCTTGATGAACCATTCAGTAATTTAGATGCTGATTTACAAATAAGAATTAGAAATGAATTAAAAGATATAATTAAAAAGACGGGTATTACATCTATTTTTGTAACCCATGACAGAAGAGATGCACGTGCGATTGCTGATCGTATCATTACAATGCGCGACGGTGCAGCTTATGAATGGGAATCTATTTGTACCACTCATACTGTTGATAAAAAACGGTTAGAAGTAATTAAATGAATGACGAACTAAAAACCTCTACTTTAAAGACGAATAATAGCAGGATATGTAGTTAAGAATGTTCATTATCAATGGTTAAATCTAATACGTAATTGGTATAAACTGCGAAGTACTCTTTAAAAAGTTTGAGTGCTATGATGGCGCTCCGGAAATACACTTCGCTTTCCGTGGGCGGCTGATGAGCCTCCTTGCTCCTACGTCGCAGCGTAGTCTCATCTAGGCCTCAGCTCCCACAGGAGTCTACGTGTATTTCCTCCGCTAGGTTTTGTTCACTGATTCAAAAAAATAAATGCATGTTGTGATGAACAAGATTTTAGACCATCTAAACCAGCAGTTGGAATATGCGAGACTCCTGTGGGACAGCGAGCCTAAGAGACCCCACAGGGAGCGTTCTTTGCGAGCGAGGAGGCTCGTGGTGAGCCCACGGAAAGCGAGTATATTCCAACTGCGCGGTTAGTGATCCTCACTAAATGATATTAATCTAATCTATGTCGCAGTTTTATATCTAATCAGCAACATTAAAAAAACTAGGCATTCACCAAGCCTTTTGGTGAATGCCATAGTTGCGCTTATGCAGTAAGAAAGTAGTTAAACTTTCTTACTGCAAACATCCGAACTAATTCGAATTCTATTTCAAGAATTTCGAATCATAGTTCGGATTTTACTTTGTCTAAAACACTTTTGTCCCAGCCTTTAATTGGCAGTTAAGCAGTAATTTCAAGTTTTCTAAACTTATTTTTTAATGCTTTCTTTCTTCCTTAACTCCACTCTTCTAATCTTCCCAGAGGTAGTTTTCGGCAATTCTTCAATAAAATCAATTTGTCTTGGATATTTGTATGGTGCTGTTAAATCTTTTACATGATCCTGAAGTTCCTTAACCAGATCAGGACTGTTTGGATCAACACCTGCTTGAAGTACAATAAACGCTTTAACTATATTTCCGCGAATTTCATCTGGACTTGCAACAACGGCACATTCTTGCACAGATGGATGTTTGACCAAGGCATCTTCCACTTCGAAAGGTCCGATAGTGTAGCCGGAACTAATAATGATATCATCACTTCGTCCTTCAAACCAAAAGTACCCATCTTCGTCTTTCGATGCCTGATCACCTGTCACATAGTAATTACCGCGCTGTGACATTTTTGTTCGTTCCGAATCCTTGTAATATTCCTGGAACAGCGCAGGACAATCAAGCTTAACTGCAATATCACCGATTTCATTGGCCGGTAACGGTTCTCCATTTTCATCAACAACGTCTACATCATTGCCAGGGGTCGGTTTACCCATCGATCCTGGTTTTACTTTCATATCCTTCATAAAACCTAATAATAATGTATTTTCTGTTTGACCATAGCCATCACGAACGGTCACATTAAAATATTTTTGGAACGTATCGATAACTTCCCTGTTTAAAGGTTCTCCTGCTGAAACCGCACTGTGCAACGCAGGCAATTGATAGTCTGTCAGATTATCTACTTTCGCCATCAAACGATATTCAGTTGGCGTACAGCACAATACATTAATTTCATTACCCTGCAGGAGACTTAAGTATGTTTTCGGATCAAATTTACCATTATAAACAAACCCAGTTGCACCCGCACCTAGCACTGATAAGAATGGACTCCAAATCCATTTTTGCCAGCCTGGTCCTGCTGTTGCCCATACCTTATCTCCTTCATTAATACATAACCAATTCTCAGAGGCTGTTTTCAGGTGGGCGTACCCCCAGCCATGCGTATGTACGACTCCCTTTGGATTCCCAGTTGTACCGGATGTATATGGCAGGAATGCAATATCATCACTTTTAGTGTCGGCCATTTCCAGTTGATCAGAAGCCTGTTCTTTTAATGAATCCAAATCATGCCAGCCTTCAACTTGTTTCCCTACTGAAAACAATGCTAATTGATCATATTCTCTAATGTCTTTGTACTGATCAACAAATGGATAATAACTTACTACACCACTTACCTCACCATGACTGACTCGGTATTGCAGATCCTTTGTTTTCAGCATTTCTGAACTTGGGATAATGATAATACCTGTTTTTAATGCTGCTAAATATGTTTCATATGCTTCTATCATTCTTGGAATCATAATGAGGATTTTATCCCCTTTTTTCAAACCATTTTCCAGGAATGCGTTACCAATTTTATTTACATTCTTCATCAATTGTTCATAGGTAATCTCTTTTGATGCACCTTTATCATCTTTCCAAATCAAAGCTTTTCTAGTTGGATCTGTTGCAAAACGCTCCATTTCCATTACGATATTATAATCTTTAGGAGCAATTAAATCATCTCTGTTCATCTTATCAACTCCAATACTAGGTTATAGTCGTAGTATAGCAAAATTTAAGAAAATTTTAAATAAAATAGACACAGCAAAAGTATTCGACTTATATCGGCAAATTTTTCAAAATACTATTCCAAAGATGAAGCTTCTGTATTACAATATAAGTTACTTTTAATGTACATAATTGGCAATTTTATATCATTGCAGTGAAGAAGGGATGATTAGGTATGGGGAACAGGCCTAATAAGCAGCATAGATCAAATTTATTATCATCATTATTCAACAAAAAGAAAGATAATACAGGAGAAAATAATACAGACAAAAATCTGTTAGAACACTACTCTGCTTCTTTAGCAATGTATCACCCGGACCTGATTATCGTCCTTTCACCAAACGGGGAAATTCTCTCCCAAAATAGAGGCAGTATAAATGAATTCCTGGGATATACTCCGATTGAATCGATTGACCATAAAGCGTCTTTGAGTAAAAAGGACTATCATCAATTAAAGTCAACATTCTACAAAGCATTAAAAGGCGAAACAAATAGACTTGAAATGACGTTATTAAATAAAAGTAAGGAAACGTTACATACAAATCTTACGTTTATTCCTATTAAACAATTAAATGGTAGTACTGAAGGGGTATATATCATAGTTCGAGATAACACTACACATCAACAAACACTGGAAGAATTAGAGTTAAACAAAAGTCATCTGGAACATGCCCAGCAAATTGCTAAAATAGGCAGCTGGGAATACGTGATTGATGATGATGAAATATCCTGTTCTGACTACACCTATGACATCTTTGGACTGGATAAAAGTCACTCTAAGGTATCAATGGATACCCCATTTGAGTTTATACACCCGGATGATGACGAAAAGGCAAGAAAAATGGTTGAAAATGCAATTGAAAAAGGTACAAGTTATGTCTCTAAATTTCGAATTTTTCATGGGAAGACCAATGAAATACGGTACTTAAGAGTACAAGCTGAAGTAATGTGGAAAAATAACAAACCATATAAACTTGTTGGAGTAGTACGAGACTATACAACCCAAAAGCTTTTGGAAAAGCAGATGGATGAGTCCAAACAAAACACAAGACAATTACTTGACCATTTAATAATAGGGTTTTGGCTGAAGGAATATGATACAGGAAAGGTAGAGTATGTTTCTAAGGGTGCAGAAGAGATACTGCAATATCCTTTAGACAAATTATATAACGAACCAATAATCTGGCAAAACATGGTCCACAAGTCTGACAAAGAAGAAGTAATAGAAAAACAAAACTTACTTACCGAAGGCAAATCACTATCCCTTAAGTATCAGATAAACTGTGGAGATGGAACTACTAAATGGATTTATGATCAAACCTTACCCTGGTTTAATGATGAAGGACAATTAACCCATTATTTTGGAATGCTTGCGGATGTTACTGGTGAAATTGAAATGCAGGAACAGCTGAAACATTTCGCAACCCACGACACTTTAACAGCTCTTCCAAATCAGCGCAGCTTATATGAAAAAGTAGATTATTTATGCAAGGATGAATCATCCACTAAATTTGCTTTATTTTACCTGGACTTGGATCGCTTCCAACTTATCAATGATTCACTTGGATATCAGATTGGTGATGAAGTCCTTAAAAAGGTCGCAAGCAGATTATTATCGGCATTACCTGATGGGGGCTATCTTGCCCGTATCAGCAGTAATGACTTTATCGTTCTCTTTGAAGACTACCCATCGAAGGAGTTTATTTTCAACCTGGCTGAACGAATTATCGAGGCTATTGAAGAGCCAGTCACTGTTGATGGGTACGAAATGCATGTAACTACAAGTATTGGAATTAGCTTTTTTCCGGAGGATGGTGAAAACAAGCTGACCTTAATTGAGAGTGCTCATGCTGCTTTATTTCACGCTAAACAACTAGGAAAAAATAATTACCAGTTGTACTCATTCACACGGGATATTACCTCATATAAGAAATATATACTTGAAAAAGATATGCGTAAAGCCATTGAAAAAGAAGAATTTGAAATATACTATCAACCCCAAGTTGCCACCTCAACTGGTGTCATTCAAGGTGCAGAGGCGTTAATTCGCTGGAATCACGAGGAATGGGGAATGGTGTCACCTGGGGAATTTATTCCATTAGCTGAAGAAAATCACCTTATCCATCAAATTGGTGACTGGGTAATTGAAAATGTGTGTAAACAAATACGTACATGGATAGATAAAGGGTATACGACTCGCCCTATTTCAATCAATGTATCGCCAATCCGTTTCATGAAAAAAGGATTGGTTGAATATGTAGCAGACCTGCTCACCAAATATGATGTGCCCGCAAAATACCTTGAACTTGAAATTACGGAAGGATCCTTATTAAAGAGCGAAAAAAATGTATTAAACACCCTTGATGGTTTAAGAGATTTGGGGATTAAAATTGCCATTGATGACTTTGGAACCGGATTTGCATCCCTTACGTATTTAAGAGAATTTAATGCAGATACAATTAAGATTGACCAGGTTTTTGTCCAAAATATAACCGAAGAAAATAAAAAAGATACTGCTATTATTTCTTCCGTATTACACTTGGCAAAAGGCATGGATATGAAGGTTATAGCTGAAGGTGTGGAAGAATACGAGCAGCTTAATTTCCTGAAACAAAAAGAATGCGACGAAATACAAGGTTACTTATTCTCTAAACCAGTTTCATTGGATATATTTGAACAGATGCTGGAAACAGGTTATATTAAACCCACAAAACCTAAAGTAAATAAACTGCCTGAGGATGAACGGAGAAGTTTTTATCGATTGAGTTTCCCTACCCCAGCCCTTGGTGAAATGACGATTATTGAAGTAAATGAGAAGAAGGTTAATTTGGGATCCGCTCAAGTATTGGTTGAGGACATTGGTCTTGGTGGATTAAAAATTCTTTCATCACTTAAGCTCCCGGTAAATTCAACAATCAAACTTACCTTCAATATCGAACTGATGGGGGAGAAATTTCTACTTGATGGGTTATTAGTCTGGAAAGACGAGGCTAAGCGAGACACATTCCATTATGGTATTGAATTTAACATTAGCGAACATGAAGAGGACCGTTTGGCAGGTGTGATTAATAAAATGAGTGTTCTGCTCCGGCTGAATCACACAATACCTGACACAAACTTTATTAACCAAAATCCTTATACCTATATCCAAAAGAATAATACTTAATGCCATAGAGCTGTGAATGACAGCTCTATGCACTTTCTTTTACTTCCTATATACTGGACTATATTAAACTATTGAAAAGGTGCTCTGGAACAATGATGAAATTAGCTAAACTATTGCTTTTTTATATACTCGGAGTTTTCGGAATTATTTGTATAAGTGTCTTTCCACAGTTTTTTCAGACTACTGGAATCTCTAATCCATTAAATTATTTCAAGGACCTTGGTGTATTTCTTACTGAATTCATTAAACCTGAATACTGGGTTTATCAAGTACCAAATTCACCGGGTAAATTTCCACTTATCGGAACCTTGTGGGAGCCTTTTGTTTATTCGATGCAAATACTTATTGGTGCGTTGCTGCTAGGGTTCGTGCTCGCATTCAGTTTTGCCTTATTTACAAACTTCTTACCTAAAAGAGTATTACATACCGTTAAAAGGCTACTCGATTTCCTGGAATCTATCCCTGACATCGTCATAGCAGCTATCCTGCAGATGCTTGTTATCTATGTGAAACATACATATGAAATTGAATTATTTCAGGTTGCGACCTATCTTGATGACAAAGCCTATGCTGGGCCTATAGTGACTTTAGCAATTTTGCCTATGGTCTCTTTATTTAAAATTCTGCTCTTGATGATTGAAGAAGAATTCACCAAGGATTACGTTTTATTCCTAAAAAGTAAAGGAATCAAAAAGCTAAGCGTACTAACCCGACATATATTAAAAAATATTCTTCCGACCACATTTCATCACACAAAAATAATACTTTGGGCAACACTTTCAAGTCAGTTTATTATCGAGCGCATTTTTAATGTACACGGGTTCAGCTTTTTCATCCTTGAAAGCTTTACACCAATGACAATTGCTGTATCACTAATTTTACTGTTTACGCCTTTCTTTTTAATCTTCCAGCTCGTCGATTTATGGACAGGGCAGAATATACATTTAACCGGGGACGAAACACCTCCGAAAGGAAGATTATCTTTCTTCTCCATCAAAGAATTGCTCGTGCGATTCCGTAATATCAAATGGAGAAGATTTGGATTCCGGCCATGGAAACCAGTGCTTGCTCCATTCATGGTATTTTTCAGGCACATGAAGAACTGGAAATTTGCGACAGGAAGTCTATTTTTCATTGTCATAATCAGTTACAGTGCATTTTATTCCATAACGAGCAATAATCACATTGATAAGGCCAGAATAGTATACGAAGCAGATGGTGTTACAATAAAAAGCACGCCACCTCACCCACCACCAGATCCTTTTTTACTGGGATCTGATAGTTTGGGATTCAGTATCTCGGATATGCTGGTTATCGGTGCCAAATATACTTTAATCTTCGCCTTAATCATTGCCTTTCTCCGCGTGATTATCGGAATGGCTGGAGGTGTATTATTTTCATTTGGACTGGGACCAAAACGGCAAAATTGGGTTGAAAAGACAGTCGATTCTATTCACTTTCTACCATTAAGTCTGATTGCATATTTACTGCTGAGGCCAATCCTGATGGAGCAGTTCAATGGTTTTTCTTACACGTTTACAGAGCGTATATTATTTGAAATCATTATTTTGACCATACTCGTTGTGCCTCTGACTTCAGTGCTTTCGGGGAACGAAATGAAGCGGGTGTTGAACGCAGAATTTATCAAGAGTGCGCAGGTTCTCGGGGGAAGTAACTTTCATATTTTCTGGAGGCATGTGCTACCGCATATCGGACCACGGATGACAATTTTGCTTGGCCAGCAATTCATTCAAGTGCTGCTGATTTTTATGCACTTAGGAATTTTCAACTTCTTCTTTGGTGGAACCAACATGACATTCGGCGCTGTCAAGGATCCACCGAGATCGATTACGTATGAATGGTCAGGAATGCTTGGCTCAACTACTAATGCTCTTTCTTCAGGAAAGTATTGGATTGTTGCCTGGGTACTACTCGCTTTTATTCTTAGTATTTTTGCCATGCAGTTTATCATTCAAGGTGTAAAAGAAATACAACAGACTAAAGTTGGGGTGATTTATAACTTGCGTAAGATGAAGAAAAAACGTGATAAACGTGATACCCCTAATAAGCCTGACTACAACATCAATTCGGATAGCTTTCGGATGATTAATGGCGATATAAATAACGGTGCTCCATAATTGGAACACCGTTATTTTTTTGGTTAATAGCCATAAAGAGGTGCCGGCAACATATTTTTTAATACTAAATGATCCAAGCTTTTAAATGTATAACCTTGCTTTTTCAATTCCGTAATTAATTTATCCAATGCTTGTGCATTATCTGATGACACGGTATGGAGAAGTATTACTGCACCGGGATGAATTTGTTTCATTATATTTTCATATGCGTATTTCCAGCCTTTTTGCTCACTTGTTTTCCAGTCAGTGAACGCCAGCGACCAGAATATATGGATGTATCCTAACTCATTTGCCCACTTAAGTGTCTTTTCACTAAATATACCTTTTGGTGGACGCAAATATTTGAGGGTTATCTGATTCGACACATCGGATACAGCCTGTTCCAAGGACTCCAGTTCCTTTTTCATCGTTTCCTTTGATACAATAGTAAAATCCGGGTGATGATACGAGTGATTTCCAATAATATGCCCTTCATCAACCATTCGCTGGACAAGATTTGGTTGACTTGTTACATAATGTCCAGTCAGAAAAAATGTAGCAGGAACGTTCTCTTTTTGAAGGACATCCAGAACTTCATCAGTATAGCCTTGCTCGTAGCCGTTATCAAACGTTATATAAAGCACTTTATCCCCAGAATCATCCGCGTAATACGATCCGAATCTTTCCAGTATCTCCTTGTACTTGCCGATTTCCGGAATTTTGTGTTCGGTATTCTTTTTAAATCCCCATCCGTAGCCATTACTCGCAAAAATCGTTTCACTATACAGAAAAAAAGTAAGGATAGTCAAGATGAAAATTAATGCTGAAAAACTCCATTTTCGCATAACAACCCACCCATTTCTTCCTTACTTTTTCCATTTGAATCGTTAATTATTCATTTTAGAGGATGATTGCGCCTATCCAGCCAAAAATAAATAATGGAATGTTATAATGCATAAACGTTGGCACACACGTATCCCAAATGTGGTGGTGCTTACCATCCGCATTTAATCCTGAGGTTGGCCCAAGTGTACTGTCTGAAGCCGGTGATCCCGCGTCACCTAATGCTCCAGCGGTTCCGATTAGTGCAGCTGTCGCCATTGGTGAGAATCCTGCTGCAATACAAATTGGTACGTAAAGTGCCGCTAAAATTGGAATTGTTCCGAATGATGAACCTATACCGATCGTAACAACTAACCCAACAAGCAGTAGAATAAATGCTATTAATGGTTTATTGTTCCCAAGAATTCCCGAAGATACTTCAACTAATGCATCTACTGCACCTGTTTCTGTTAAAACTTTTCCAAACCCAGAGGCAACAAGCATAACAAAGGCAATTGTCCCCATCATAGAAATGCCATCCGATACTACTTTATCTCCATTATTAAATGGTACAACAAGCAGTATAAACATGAGAACAAGACCAGTTAATGCACCGGCAATTAAATTCCCGGTTATTAATTGAACTGCTAATGCCGCTACAATCGCAATTAATGTTAGGAAATGACTTTTATTAAATTTAACTTGTTCCAATTTTGGTGCAGAAAAACTCACTTCACCGCCGCCTGCACCCGGAATCGATTCACGATCTTTGCGATAAGTTATAAACACAGCAATCAATAAACCAACTATCATACCGGAACCAGGTATTAGCATCGATAACGCTGACTCTGTAATTGTTATGTCAACTCCGCTTTGCTTCATCCCTTTAACAATTGCTTCGTGAAAAAGGAGACCAAAACCAGCCGGAATCATAACATAAGGTGCTTTCAAACCAAATGTCAGGGCAGTTGCAACACCACGCCTGTCCATTCTCATATCATCAAAAAGCTTTAATAACGGTGGAATTAAAATTGGTATAAATGCAATATGAACTGGTACAAGATTTTGAGATAATGATGCCACACCAGCAATTACCAATAATGTAATTGTTTTCTTTCCAGTTAAAATTCGAATTAAGTAATTTACTAGAATCATGGTAATTCCTGTATAACTAATTGCAACGGCAAATGCTCCGAGCAGGACATAACTTAATGCTGTACTTGCTTGACCACCCATGCCGCTTACCAACATTTCAATTGATTCAATAATATTGAGTCCAGACATCAAGCCTGCAGTAATGGCTGCTGCAATAATTGCAATAATAACATTTACCCGCAGCAAACTTAGAATGGTCATGACTAGCACCGATACAACTACAACCCATTCCATTTTCGATTTCCCCTCTCTTTATCTATTACCTTAACTTTTGTAATCAACATTTCAACACTTCATCATGATAAAGTATTAAAGCGATAAAATCAACCCCTTTTTTTAAAAAATCCTCAGATTATGTCGGGTCTTCTGCTGACTGTTTTCGTTTTCCGGTTGAAGTTTGCTCTCTTCTGTTGATGTTCGCGCTCTTCTGTCGATGTTCGCTCTCTTCTGTTGATGTTCACGCTCTTCTGTCGATGTTCGCGCTCTTCTGTCGATGTTCACGCTCTTCTGTTGATGTTCGCTCTCTTCTGTTGATGTCCGCTCTCTTCTGTTGATGTTCGCGCTCTTCTGTTGATGTTCGCGCTCTTCTGTTGATGTTCGCGCTCTTCTGTTGATGTTCGCGCTCTTCTGTTGATGTTCGCGCTCTTCTGTTGATGTTTTCGTTTTCCGGTACATAAAAACCCCTGAAAAGTTTCAGGGGTTTTCACAAAACAACATTGCTCTTATCTTAGCTGAAAAGAAAAGGATACGTGATCCTGAATTGGGATCCATGCACCAATTCCTTGTTTTGTTACGTTTTTAATAACGAGTGATTTGTTTGATCCTTTTAATCGAAAGTATACTTCTCCAAATGTTACCTGACCTTTTTCATTGATAGCAGGCGCATACGCTTGCAAGTGACCGTACTTTTTGGCCGGGACATTGTAGGAGTTTTCCTTCTTTGTATCTTTTCCGATTATGGTGCTATAGGAGAGTGGTAATTTTGTTCTCTCTTTTGATTTTAATAACATCATCTTTTTAATATCGTCAGGATCTGTGATTTTATTTGTTAACGCTCCCTGTATTTCCTTCTTTTCCTTCTGGGTATAATGCATTTCCTGGTTTGATTCGCCACCAATATTATTTAGCTCATTCGCATTAATTTTTTGGTATTCCCAGTTTATATTTGTCTCATCCGATTTGTAGTTGAGCGGCCATCGCCCAAGGTAAACCATACCACGATATCCGAATGCAATTGGTGATGGTTTTATAGATGTCTCGTTAAGCATTTTTATTAGGTCTGGATTTTCAACTGGTATATCGAGCTCATCAATCAAATCTTTAGTCAACCCGCTCGGTTCCACTACTTCCTGATCCTCAGTTGAATTCGGGAAAGTATTTTCTTTTGATATATTCAAAACATGACTTGGTATGTCATACTCCTTTTCTGACTTTTTCTCTTCCTTTCCTAAGCTATTAAAAGGAAGTAAAAAAACGAAAACAAATATGATTAATGCTGTGATGTAATTCCTTTTTTTCATGTGTCCCATTCCTTTCCTTTTAGCTTAGTTTTTTCAGACACATGAATATTATACCTTTAATATTATTGACTTAGTTCAATTGTTTCCAGATGCTCTTCAATATTTATACTGCCTTCAACAGAACGGATCATTGAACAGTTTTTTCTTGCTAGTGCTAAATTTTTGCTTAGTTTGTCGGGATCTAAATGGTAGCCTTTAATAGCATAATATAATACAACACGTTCTATACGATTTGCTTCCTCAGGGTTCCGTTCAACTTCTGCGTTGATAGATAAATCTTCATATTTTATCCGCTGTTTAGATAAAATTTTCCGTAATACTGATCCACTGCATCCTGCAATTGATGCAATCATTAGCTGAAAAGGACGAAAACCGTAGTCCTCATTACCTGATACATCCAAGGGTCCATACTCTAAATCAACCTGCATCCCATTCTCTTTTAAGTAAAAATCCATTATAAATCACTCCTTTATTTTATATGAACAGCTTATTTATATTTAACCTTTTTTGCAAACATCATAACTTGTTTTCATTTAAATGTATTTGGATTGACCTTTATAACGAAAACAATTACATTGAATGGAACTGAATATGACATTTAATAAATGAGATTGAAGGAGGAGAAATATGGCATCAGAGCGAACAAGATTTTGGATATTAATTTCTCTTGTTTCTATTTCAGGATTTTCCCAAGGCATGATTCTCCCTTTATTGGCAATTATTCTGGAACAAAGTGGTATAGCATCATCAGTTAATGGATTACATGCAACTGGATTATATATTGGTGTGCTTTTAGCATCTCCCTTTATGGAAAAACCAATGCGAAAATATGGATTTAAACCAATCATTGTCGTTGGCGGAATGCTTGTATTTATCTCATTGGCACTTTTTCCCTTTTGGGAGTCCTTATGGTTTTGGTTTATTTTACGCGTCACTATCGGTATTGGAGATAACATGCTGCACTTCGGAACGCAAACGTGGATTACAACTACTAGCGCAAAAGAAACTAGAGGAAGGAATATTGCCTTCTATGGTTTGTTTTTCGGAGTAGGATTTACATTAGGACCGCTTATGACACGTTTATTAGAAATCAGCCAAGCACTGCCATTTTTGTTATCGGCAGTCCTTAGTATGCTTGTTTGGTCATCCATGTTCTTTGTACGAAACAAATTTCCGGAAAAGGATGGGTTCAACACAAGTAGTACTGCTAGCTCGTTAGGCCGTTTTATTAAAACTGGCAAAATAGCATGGGTTGCTCTTCTGCCGGCATTCGGCTATGGATTTCTGGAAGCTACATTACATAGTATTTTTCCAGTTTATGGATTACGAATCGGCCATGATGTGGAAATTCTCTCAGTCATTATTCCTTGTTTTGCAGCTGGAAGTGTCATAACGCAAATTCCATTAGGTATGTTGAGCGACCGACTTGGAAGAAGAAATGTCTTATTAGCGGTATTAAGTTTCGGGATTCTTTGTTTCCTTGCTGCCGCATCGTTAGAAAACTCAGTAGTCGCATTATTTACAACATTTACTTTAGCAGGTATGTTTACTGGCTCTTTGTTTTCTTTAAGTATTACGTTTTTGGCGGATATTTTACCACCCTCCCTGTTACCGGCCGGGAATTTAATGACGGGGATTTCGTTTAGCATTGGAAGTATAAGTGGACCATATTTGGGTGGTCTGTTTCTTGAATATTTTCCAGGTGTTTCCTTTTTTTATGTAATTGTCATTATGTTGATACTTATTTTGACAGCAACATACACAAAGAAGAATGTCGAATTTCAATATGGTTAGACTTAACGCAAAGCTCTACTTTAGATAAGTCTTAGTTGCGCTTATGCAGTTGAAAAGGACATAGTAAAGACAAAGGACACTCAAACCTCGAGTGTCCTTTGTCCTTTATAGAAATCTGCTATATCTAATTTCTAAACGATCTTGCATAAATGAAATGATTACACATATTGGCCAGTAAATTAAGGCAACCAATATATATAATGTCATGGCATCGAATTCCCTGCCTACAACAATCTGCGTTTTCTGGAACAACTCTGGAACAGTAATTACTGCTGCCAGGGAGGTTGCTTTAACAATGTCCATAAACACATTTGTTAGCGGTGGGATTGCTGTTCTGGTTGCTTGCGGCAAAATAACTTTCCTTAATGTATTCCAATAGCCTATATTCAGAGCTTTGGATGACTCCCATTGGCCATTGTCAATACTATTCAATGAGGCACGATTGATTTCTGCGATAAAAGCTGCGCTATTCAGTCCAAATCCAGCTGAGGCAGCAACTAGCGCCGACAATTCTAGTCCCACATATGGGAGTCCAAAGTATAATATAAATAGAAAAACCAGAATTGGCGTGCCACGCATGAAAGAAATATACGCCCTGGACGGCCAACGCAATAAAATCTTATCTGAATTTCGCGCTAATGCCAAAAACAATCCTAGAATCATTCCAATTGCCATACCTGCTATGGCAACTCCAAGGGTAGTAGGCAATCCACCCAATACAAAAGGTAAGCTTTCCAGTGCTAACTCAATATCAAACACTCCACCAAAGTCAAAACCATTAAAATTAATCATGTTCTATTACAGTTCCAATCCTTCTATTTCTTTTATTTCGCCTTCAGGTCTTTTGGAGGCATCTTCCTTATAAAATTTCTTAGCTAATTCTGACAACGTCCCATCTTCCCGCATTTCTTCCAAGACTTTATTAATCTCTTCGGTTAATTTATCTGCTTTATTTGATAGAATTGCTGCCTGTTCTGTTGGATGAAACTTTAATTCTGGATGAAGCATAATATCAAAATCTGGAAATGCTGCCACACCAAATTTTGATAAATAGTAGTCATTTACAATTACATCAGTTCTACCATTATGTACGTCACGCAGATAAGCTTCATTAGGTGCATTTCCGTATGTCTTAACTTCAGCTCCAAAATGTCTAGCAATTTCACTGTAGACAGTTGTTGCTCCGCCACCGGCTTTTTTACCTTCTAAATCTTCTAACGAATTTATCCCGGAATAATCCCCTTTTCGAACAACCATTGTAGAATAAGAATATTTATAAGGGTTACTAAAATTAAACTCTTCTTTTCTTGTACTTGTTATTTCAATATCGTTTGCAGCAACATCGATTCTTCCACTTTTTATAGCTGGAAGCATACTATCGATCCCCATAATTTCATAGGAGACTTCTAGGTCAAGCCGATTTGCTATCTCTCTCATTACTTCAACATCGTAGCCAGTTAATTGATCTTCACTCTCGCCTTCACCCTTGTAATAGGAAGATGCGATAAGAGTACCAGATGTTCCAACAACCAATTCCCCGGATTCTTGAACTTCAGCCCACTTACTATCTTCAGATTTGCTGTTGCCCTTTTCTTGATTGTCGCCTTCACCACATGCTGCTAACGCGAATACTGTTACTAGTAGTATAAATACTAACTTCTTTATATACATAAATTTCACTCCTTCTTATTCACAACATTTAAATTGTGTTACATTTAAAAGTTTATAATGATTGTAACAGTATAAGTCTATTGATTCAACCAAAATATACACTGTATTCATGGTATAATGTACCTGTATTAGTACTCTTATATTTGCACTTGACTTTATTTTATCTCATGGTAAAATAATAATAAGTATTTGTTTATAATAATTATAATCTGAGGAGATCATAATAATGACGACCAATTCAAAAACATTACATTCACCAAGTTCACATACGTTCAAATCCTTTTTTGCAAAAAGTTCATTTAGACGCTTTATCGTGCATATAGAATTAATTGCTGCGCTGTTCAGCGGTTTGCTAATTTTGATTACTTGGTCACTTGAGGACTCCATTTCAGCTACTGCATGGGTCATCCTGCACCTAATTGCCTTTGTGATTGGCGGCTATGCTAAAGCTAAAGAAGGAATTCAAGAAACAATAGCAAATAAAGATCTAAATGTGGAAATGCTGATGATTTTCGCTGCTATCGGATCAGCATCCATTGGGTATTGGACTGAAGGTGCCATCCTCATATTTATCTTTGCATTATCTGGAGCATTAGAAACCTATACATTGAAAAAAAGTGACAAAGCGATATCATCGCTTATGGATTTACAGCCAGAACAAGCATTAAGAATTAAAAATGGCCAGGAGAAGATTGTTCCCGTTTCTGAATTGAAGGTTGATGATATCATTTTGGTACGTGCTGGTGAGCGAATTCCTGCAGATGGTGAAATAGTTAAGGGGGAAACGTCAATCGATGAAAGTGCTATTACTGGAGAATCAGTACCTGTCAGTAAAATAGACAGCAATGATGTTTTTGCAGGGACAGTGGCACTGGACGGATCCATATCAATTAAGATTACCAAGCATGCGGATGAAACGCTTTTCCAAAAAATCATTCAACTGGTTCAATCAGCCCAGGAAGAAAAATCTCCTTCACAGTTGTTTATAGAACGATTTGAGGGAACATATGTAAAAGTAGTTCTTGCAGCGGTTGCTATTATGATGTTTTTACCCTACTTTATTTTTGGCTGGTCATTATCAGAGAGTATTTACCGAGCAATGATCCTGCTAGTTGTTGCTTCACCTTGTGCCTTGGTAGCTTCAATTATGCCTGCCACACTATCTGCCATTTCCAATAGCGCTAAAAGTGGCGTTCTATTTAAAGGTGGCGTTCATGTTGAAAACTTGAGCCATATTAAGGCGATAGCATTTGACAAGACCGGTACGTTAACGAACGGAACACCTGAGGTAACAGACACATACGTTCACACAAAGTGGGAAAAGGAAAAAGTGCTTGCCATTGCCGGAGCTATTGAAAAAGAATCCATACATCCATTAGCAAAGGCGATTTATGCCTATAGCACAGATTACACAAATGTACATGATTTGAATATTCATCATGTTACAACAGTAAGTGGTAATGGTGTTTCTGCATATGTAAATGATGAGAAATGGGAAATCGGTAAAGCTGGTTTTGTTGGTGAAAAAGCTGCTTTCAACTTCCAAGGGGGAATAGCAAAGCAACTTGCTGAACAAGGTAAAACCATCGTATTCGTCAAAGCAAATGATGAAATCGTAGCGCTTTACGCACTCAAAGATACAATCAGAGACAATACAAAACAAGCGATAAAAACCTTGAAAAAGCATGGTGTGCATACGATAATGCTGACTGGAGACAACGAAACAACTGCTAAAGCAATTGCTGCTGAAGCCGGTATAGACCATTACATTGCTGAGTGTCTACCAGATGAAAAAGTAAACCATGTAAAACAACTGCGAACCGACTATGAAAATGTAGCGATGGTTGGGGACGGGATAAATGATGCCCCAGCATTGGCAAGTGCAAATTTAGGAATTGCCATGGGTAAAGGAACTGATGTAGCACTGGAAACCGCAGATGTCGTATTAATGAAAAATGATTTATCCAAAATAACAAATGCCATTAACTTATCAGGTCGTATGAATAGAATTGTAAAACAAAATGTTGTATTTTCCTTAAGTGTAATTCTATTATTAATAGCATCAAACTTCTTACAAATAGTAGATTTGCCATTAGGTGTAATCGGGCACGAAGGTAGTACTATCCTAGTTATTTTAAATGGGTTGCGTTTATTAAAATAGCTATCACAAATTTGTGATAGCTATTTTTCAGTTTCCTTCCCTATTCCTTTTTTAAGTATTGCGTTAATCGCGCCACCAATCATAATAATAATTCCGGATAAATAAAACCAAATCATCAAGACAATGACGGTACCCAGACTACCGTAAGTAGCTGAGTAATCTCCCATAGAACTAACATAAAAAGAAAAGGCTAATGAAACTAGCTGCCAGCCAATCGTTGCAAAAAGCGCACCCCATACTGCATTTTTAAAATAGATCCGTTTATTGGGTGCGAGCTTATATAATGCGATTAATACAATGAAAAATACTACAGAAGAAACAACCCAACGCAATGTTTCCCATACACTTAGGAAACCAGCAGACAACCCAAAAAATGTGAAAATGTATACCCCAATCGTTTTTCCAAAAATAGGAAGTAAAAAGGCCATACAAATTATAAGTACCATAGCAATTGTTAACACAATCGCTATAAGCCGGGATACAATAAATGAACGATCCTCATCAACGTCATAAGCCCGGTTAAACCCACGCATAATTGCATTTATTGCATTCGATGCTGACCAAAGTGTACCGATGATGCCAATTGACAGTAATTGCCCATTTTGATCATTCATCAACTCGCTCACATTTTGATTGATCAAATCTGTTATTTGTCCAGGTGCGTATGTCTCGATAAAGTTTATTACAGTTGATTGTTCAATTGGCAAATAACCAATTAGAGTCATTAAAAACAATAAGAAAGGAAAAAGGGATAGTAAGAAAAAGTAGGCTAACTGAGCTGATAAACCAAATATATCATCTTCTGTAATTCGTTGATAAAGTTCTTTTAAAAATGCCATACTCCTTTTCAATATCTAACCACCCTTATCTCAAAACTTACAATGTGTTTTCCAAGTCCTTTTGATCTTTATTTGCAAATTTGTCTAAGGTGTTTTCCACTTGTTCTAAGGCATTGATCGCATTTTCTGCACCGCTTGAAAACTCTTTGTTGAACTTATCAAAACTATCCTTGGCACTTCGAACTGCCTCTGATGGATGTTTCACATAATAGCCTGACCTGTTTTTAGCGTAATTCATTTTCAGCTTCGTATAATTTCTTGCATCATTATTAAATAATGAAACTAATCCTCCTACGATTGCACCCATCAAAACTCCAATAAATAAATTTCGTTTACCCATTCTGTATCGCTCCTTTTATTCTATATGTTATTCTCAGATCTAATATACCTTAGTAATTCATTACAGCCTTCAGAGATTAATTCGTATGTGTAATCAAAATTGCCTGTATAATAAGGATCTGGTATATTTCCTTCTTGGGGATCTTGTACAAAGTCCATCAGTTTGGCTAATTTAGCATCACCAGCTTTATTACTTAGATTTTGCATGTCTTTTCTATTTTGCTCATCCATCGCAATGATATAATCAAAATCTCCCCAGTCACTAAAATTTACCTGCCTAGCCTTTAATTCCTTATACCCTATTTGATACTTGTCTAACAATTCTCTAGTACCTTTATGAGGAGGTTCTCCAGAATGCCAGTCACCAATACCTCCTGAATCAGCCCCAATTTTATCAGTTAAATTTTCTTTATCAACTAAATCACGAAATACTGCTTCAGCCATTGGTGATCGGCAAATGTTACCTAAACATACAAATAATACGCGTATCATATCCACATCCTACCCTTCATAAGTATTATAATCAATTATTGTTTGCTGATTAAGTAAAATGTCATAAACGATTTTCTTTATTGTTCTAACAATATCCCTTTGGTACGCAATGCTTCACAAGCTTCATCAAGCTGACGCTGTGTTTCAGCCTCAATCGTATGTAAGTGAACACCTTCAGTGAGCTGGGATAGTAAAGCAGCCTTTGTTTGTTTCATCTCATCAAGAAAAGCATCAACATCACGGCGGTTTTTTAACATCAGTGATCCAGTAATATCTCCGTAGATAGGGTGCTCCACCATTACATTTTGAATCGATACACCATGATCAACAAGTGTATACAGTTCAACCTCCGTTTCTTCTGACAGATGACAAACTGCGATTACTCTCTGGACCTTAGGATTCTTTTTATTCTCCTGAAAATAAACATACCCGCGCGAGGTAGCAATTATGGGTTCACCTTTTGCCTTTAACAGGGAAACATCCTGTACGATAACCTGGCGACTGACATTCATCCGTTCTGCCAATATTTTGCCTGTCATTGGATCATTATTGCCTTTCAACCACGTTAAAATCAAACATCTTCTTTTTTCGCCAAGTACCTTATTCCCTTCTTCTGTCATACTGATCCCCCCTAACAATGCTCTATTACATGTTATATACTTCATTATACCGAACAAGCTTCTATCATGCATTAGCCACCATTTATTTTTGTAGAAAAACTTAGAATATCACTTAAGGAAATGCATTTCACCTTCTAAATTAATACCTGGAACTCCAAACTCACCTACAGTAAAGGCTGTTATTATGCTTTTCCAACGTAGGGGATAAAATGGTGCTAATCCAACGATTCGGAAAATACTCGACCGATGTGACCGCTTCTCTCTATACGAAAAGATCTTGGGTTCTCATAAAGCAGAGAAATAAGTATTGCTTTTTTAGCTTCATTGTGTAAATATAAGTGTAAAGACACATGTAAATGTCAGGTGGTTATTAACAATACAAACATTTATCATAGTGTTATTATTTTTGCTCAATATTTCACAAGGAGGGGGATTTACCGTAATGAAACATATTAAGTCGAAAGTTTTGTGGGGCGTTCTTATTGTTTTCCTAATATTATTAGCCTATGTCCTTCCCTACACGGTCTTGTCAGGTATTCATGCCTGGTATGGCAGCTTCCTTTTATGGGGGATTATCGGATTACTTATCATCATTGCAAATTTCATGGTTACAAAGGATTGGGGGAAGTAAGTTGAATACTAATATGGTAATTTGGGGAATTGCACTTTATATTATTCTAGCATTATTTGTTGCATATAAGTCTCGTCGTGGTGACAGGACGGATATGTCTGGGTATTATCTTGGGGGGCGCCAAATGAACGGCATCCTTTCAGCATTAAGTTACAGCGCAACTACATACAGCGCATTCATGATGGTTGGTCTGGCCGGACTGACTTATCAAGGTGGTGTTGGCGCACTTGGTTTTGAAATCGTTTATTTTACAGGTGTTTCACTAGTTGCGTTGTTCGGGCGGCGTTTCTGGTTAGCCGGTAAGAAGTACGGGTATGTAACACCTTCTGAAATGGTCGGTGATCGTTATGAAAGTAAACCTGCTGCATCTGCAATTGCACTCGTTAGTTGTTTATTTCTCATTCCGTATTGTGCGGTACAGCTTGCTGGAGTAGGATATCTTTTACAAGGAATTACTGACGATGCTATTCCTTTTACAGCTGGTGTCGTGATTGCAACAGTGCTGGCAATTCTTTATTCCTATGTAGCTGGTATACGTTCTGTTATGTGGACAGATTCGCTGCAGGCTGTGATTATGATTATTACTTCAACAATTGTAGCGTTGTTAGTGATTGATGGATTAGGTGGATTTGGACAATTCTTTGATACTTTGCAAACGAATCATCCAGATGCACTTTCCGTACCTGGTAACGGCTATTTTAATATCTTAACCTTTCTTGGGATGACACTACCATGGTTTTTCTTTAGCTTATCTAACCCGCAAGTTAGTCAGCGGATGTTCATGCCGTCCTCGATAAAAGGGTTACGTCAAATGCTGATTGGCTTTCTTGTGTTCGGTCTTATTTACACCTTTGTATCAGTTTTATGGGGTTTTTCTGCACTTCAGTTATTTCCGGATCTTTCAACGGCAGACCTGGCAACTCCCAAATTGTTGTCATCTGACCTTGTCCCGCCTGTACTAGGTGTTATCGTAATGGTCGGTATTTTGGCTGCTGCCGTCTCAACGATTGATTCCATCATGCTGACATTGTCGTCCATGTTTGCCCGTGACGTCTATGGTAATTTGAAAAAGCGTCCAAATGATAAGAAGCAGTTGCAAGTTGGAAAAATCGTCATTCCAATAATCGCTATCTTGGCATATGCATTTGCGGAACTGGAATTAAATTTAATTGCTGTATTGTCAGTTGCTGCATCATCTGGGTTAATTGTTGGCGTCCCGGCCTTTTTCGGTACGTTTTTCTGGAAGCGTGGAACTGCTGCTGGTGTCATCTCCAGTGTATCTTTAACAGCCATTCTTGTTCTTATACTTGAATTCACTGGTATAAAACCACTAGGACTTGCTTCCGGGATTTGGGGGCTGCTTGTTTCAACCATTCTCTTTATTGGGGTTAGCCTTCTGACAAAGGCTCCAAAACAAAAAGCAACCGCATTTATCAATATATTAAAAACAGAGTCGGAAAGCACCGATTAAATAGCAAAGGAGCCTCTTTTCATGATGATAGGAGGCTCCTTTTTATTAACTCTAGGGAGAAAATAATAAAATACAAACAATCGAAGTGAATCCTCGTTCCGTTAAATAATGGGTTCTTCAACAACAAAAGGTATTATGTGATTTCTGAACCCGTAACCATATGTACTATTCAGCTAAAGGCGCAATACATGCATCATCATTATTCTTGGCAGCATTTACATAGCTGGAAACATTATATGCATTTAATCTCTCCGCTTCAACTGTTTGCAGAAACTGATGTATTTCGTTTGGATCCTGTTTACCAGATGCAATCCATTCATCTTCTTTATTTTTAGGTAAAATAATCGGCATTCGATGATGGATATCCTGCATAAAGTCGTTCGCCTCTTTTGTAAGGATGGTACAAGTGAAAAGCTCTTTATCCTCTTGCTTCCATTTGTCCCATAGTCCTGCAAAAGCGAATAATTTACGATCACCAACTTGAATTCGTTTTGGCTGTTTTTCTTTTCCATCACGCTTCCACTCGTAAAAACTATCAGCAACAATCAGGCAACGCTTTTGTGCCATCAACTTTTTAAAACTTGGCTTTTCGTGTGCCGTTTCACTTCTGGCGTTAATCATTTTATAACCTATCTTTTCATCACTCGCCCATGATGGAACCAGTCCCCAACGTAAGTATCCTGCTCGCTTTTCCTTCCCATCGTGAATGATAGCCAATACATTTTGACCAGGTGCAATGTTGTAGCTTGGCTGATATGAATCAATAGCTTGTTCAATACCAAACTCATTCAAAATCTCCAGTTCATCAGCTAATAGCGTATAACGTCCACACATTGAATATCCCCCTATTAAAATATACTTAAGTCCCATTGTTTAGCAATATGCCGCAGCAAACGGATTCCTGCTATACTGTTCCCTTTATCGTCTAATGAAGGCCCATAAACACCAATTCCACAACCTTCAAGAAAAGGTAAATCCTCATCACGTACCCTTGGAGGAACCGCAGCAATTATACCACCAGAAACACCACTTTTTGCGGGAATACCAACATATGTAGCAAATTTCCCTGAAGCATCATACATTCCACATGTCAGCATTAACGCTTTTGCTATCCGTGCAACCTGCCTTGGAATAATCTCTTCTTGTGTATCAGGGTCCTCTCCATCGTTAGCAAGGATCATTCCAATTCGCGCTAAGTCATTAATCGTTACTTCAATCGAGCATTGTTTAAAGTAAGTCTCCAGTGTTATGTTTAAATCGGACTCCAGAAAGCCGACTTCCAATAAATAATAGCCTATGGCCCGGTTACGCATAGATGAATCTCTTTCTGATTCATACACTTCAACATTTATTTCAGGTCGATAGCCTAGCATAACTTCGAGGAGTTGAAGCATTGGTTTTAATTTTTCATCTGAAGTATTACCTTCCAATAGTGATGTTACTGTTATCGCACCAGCGTTAATCAGAGGATTAAATGGCTTTTTAACCTGTTTCATTTCCAAATGAATAATCGAATTAAACGCTTCACCTGCTGGCTCAACATCAACTCTATCAAGCATATAGGCTACTCCTCGCTCCATACAGCCTACAATAAAGCTTAGTACTTTAGATATACTTTGCATTGTAAACGGAATATCATCATCACCAGAGTGTATGTTAATTCCATTTTTCCCTATAATTACAATTCCTAGATCATCCGGATCAGCTTTTTGCAATACAGGAATATAGGATGCAACCTCCCCATCATTAGTATGTTTTCGATAGAATGCCACCCAATCGTCAACATAGCTTTGAAGCCATTCTTCCGTTTCTTCCGTATTCCAATTTGCTATACCTTGTACCATTTTACCACCTCTTATCAAGTAGTATGTCTTTATTGCAGCTATTTTTTTCGGTAAGTATTATTTTCAGAATATTGCCCATTATATTATATCCTATGCTACCATAGATATATAATAATTATACTAGGTAGGAGTGAAGCTGTATTTCTCTATTTTTAAAAGCATCCCCTTTATCATAGGTAGATATGTGACTGTTCTTGCACTCATCCTCGTTAATTGAATTCCACTAAATAGGATTCCTGAAACTGTATAACAATATCACTGCAATTGGAGGTTAACAAATGAACAAAAGAGAAAGTATTCTGCAAGCATTGAGTGAGCTCCAGCAAGATGATCTTAACCCGAAAGGAGGCAATGTGTGGGCGTACGTTTACGACAGTGGATTACGTGAAGCTGAAAAAGTAGCAACAGAGGCACACAATATGTTTATAAATCATAATGGGCTTGATTTCACCGTATTCCCTAGTCTATTACAGCTGGAAAATAATATTGTAGCAGAAATCGCAGAACTCTTTTCGAACGAGCCAGCATCAATAGCTGGTACTTTTACCAGTGGTGGTACAGAAAGTATTATTCTCGCTGTCAAAGCAGTGAGAGATTATGCAAGCGAGCATAAACCATCAATAACAACACCAGAAATAGTTCTCCCAAGTACTGCGCATGCAGCCTTTCATAAAGCAGCACACTATCTAGGAATAGATACCATAGTCGTACCCGTCAATAACACAACATTTAAAGTTGACACCAATGAAATGGAAAAGTAACATCAAATACAATCATGCTAATAGGATCGAGTGTCAATTATTCACACGGTGTTAGCGACCCCATTCCTGAATTGAGCTTGCTGGCCGAAAAATATGAAGTTTGGCTGCATGTTGATGCATGTATTGGTGGATTTTTATTAGCTTATTATAAAAAACTGGGACACCCTGTTATTGATTTTGATTTCAACCTTACTGGTGTTTCGTCCCTATCGGTTGACCTGCACAAGTATGCTTTCACACCAAAAGGAGCTTCGGTGATTTTATATCGGGATAAACAATTACGAAAATATCAATATTATACCTGCACCAATTGGAGTGGCTACCCCGTTGTTAATACAACCATTCAGTCGACCAAATCCGGTGGTCCTCTAGCTGCTTGCTGGGCAACATTTAAGTATATTGGTGACGATGGTTATAAAAAATTAGCCGAAACGATATGGCATGCGAAGCAGGAAATCACCCAGCATTTTACGATGCTAGATGATTTATATATTTTAGGAGATCCTGAAGCAAGCCTGTTAGCAATTGGTTCTGATACGATTGATATTTTTCAGTTGGCAGACGAGATGAAAAAATCAGGATGGTATATTCAAGTTCAGCCAGGTGATAGCAAGACACAGCCTTCCATCCACTTAACAATCACGCCTGTTAACCGAATAGATGATTTTTTCCAAGGGCTGAAGGAGGCAATTAATCAAGTAAAGTCCCATCCAAGAAAATCCCTGAAACATGACGTTTCCTCCCTGCTTAAGGATACCGATATAACTAATGAAACTATGGCAACCCTCTTGCATGCTGCAGGTGTAAAAGCAGACGGAAGTCTCCCAAGTGAAATGGCATCCATCAATGAACTACTCCATTTATTACCCCATGAAATTACAAGTGAAGCTTTCCTCTATATAACAAATGAATTATTCACACCAAATAAAACGTTTACTAAAGGAATCGAATAGCATGAATCGTTGGGTCCACCTTACCGGCTATTCGCTTCTCATATTCAGCTCACAAGTTTTATGGGTTACGTTCTCCCCCATTACAACTGATGTTGCAAAGGATATGGGTACAAGTGTAGGTAATGTGGGTACTTTAGCGGCATTATTCCCAATCATTTATATTATTGTTGCACTTCCGGCAGGGAGATGGCTTGACTCGCATTTTAGAATTGCATTAACTTTTGGGGCACTAACAATAGGGTTTGGCGCGCTTGCAAGGTTAGCTGACCCTACAAGTTATTTCTGGCAGCTTGGAATTCAGGTTGTTATGTCAATTGGTCAACCTTTCATCATTAATGCAATTTCAGCATATGCAAGCAGGTACTTCCCGGAGAAAAACCGTTCAATGGCAATATCTATTTCAAGTGTCGCTTTATTTTTTGGTGTGATATTTGCCATGTTATTTAGTCCAATATTATATGTTAATGGCGGGCTTACATTAGTTTTAACAATATTTGCAATCCCATCAGTACTAAGTATGGTTTGGGTATTGTATACACTAGCTGGCACAAAGACCTTTACAGTTACGATTAAAAAAGAAGATACACCCAAGCTTTCTGTTCTGCTGCGTGATAAATTCTTATGGACACTCAGTGGATTGCTGGCAATGGGGCTAGGAGTATTCGATGCATTAAGCACCTGGGTGGAGCCTATTTTTGAACAATATGGTATAACTGGAACAACTAGTGGTCCATTAATGGCATTAATGATTTTATCTGGAATAATAGGTTCTATTTTTATGCCTTCGTGGGTAGCCAAAAAAGATACTAAAAGAGCCTTCATAATAATGGCAGTAATCTTAAATGCAGCAACATTTTCAGCAATAATTATCTGGCAATGGGTACCATGGATTGCATTCTGGCTAATCGCTGACGGGTTTTTCCTGCTTGCTGGATTTCCAATTATAATGGATTGGACAGAGAAACAATTCAAGTCAAGCCAACAGGGTACAGCAATAGGTTTCGTAATGCTCACAAATCATGCTGGAGGCATTTTATTAATATACCTTGTAAAAGTACTTTTGTCGCCACCTTCATTAGCTTTAGGATTATTGGTTTTCATAAGTATATTGGGAATGTTATTAGCAGTAAAATTGCCAAAACGGCAGAAGCCAATGACAGATTTTCTTGAAAATAGCAAAAAGTAATTTAAAAAAATGAGGCTGCCATTTTCACTAATGGATAGCCTCTTTCACTTCATACTCACCAGTATTCGCCTGTGAACGAATGGTTTCTTCTATTGTCGTTTGGATACTCGCGGCAAGCTCCCCATGCTTTATGTCCTGATAATGACTTGGATAAATTGGTTCAGTGATAGTCATCGTGATTGTCGATGGCTTTATTTTCCCCTTATCCTCCTCCATCATTTGGTAGGTTCCATTTATTGCTACTGGAACAATCGGAACTTTTGCTTTTGTTGCCAGCCGTAAACTGCCCGATTTAAATTCATTCAGATTGCTTCCCCTGCTTCTTGTACCCTCGGGAAAAACAACAATCGAATGTCCACTTTTAAGATGTGTAATTCCTTGGTTAATTGCCTTAACTGCCTGGCGACGGTCACTTCGATCAATGAAAACACAATGAATCAATTCCATCCATGTGCTTACTATTGGAAGCTTTTTCGTCTCTTTTTTTGCAATAAATCCAATCGGCTTCCCTAAATAACCAATTAAAGCTAAGATATCAAATAATCCCTGATGATTGGCAACAAACAATACAGCTTCATCAGGCAGTTTTTCCTGCCCGTAAACATGAACGTCCGACTTCGTTTTTTGTATCACTTTTTGTGAAACCATCTTCGGTCCAGCAAATATTTTTTCTTTATTTAACTGATTACTCGATTGTGATGCGAGCTTTTTAGACCTGCGCAGTTTAAAGCCGCTCCCAATCACAATGAATATAGCATATATGTATATTTTAAAGCTACGTACCATTTATAATCCCCCTCATATCAACAACTTAATTATACCGTCGAATTACGGAAGCGCAAGGGGCAACTGCAAAATACAAAAGCGCAAGCGCCTGTTCAGCGCCGTATGGACTGCGCTCAGCTCTGCGGGTGGGTCGACGTTGCCACGCAAAGCGGCGGTCTTAGTCGATCTTCCTTTTCCCTGAGATTAGATGAACTTTACTTATCGCCAATGATGGCGAAAGTAAAGATGAATCTTATGCTTGGAAAGCGAAAAGGATACACGAAGAGCGTAAGCTGCCCCACAGGACGTGGGGTAGTTCGACGTTGCCACAGGATGTGGTGGTTTTAGTCGAACTTCCTTTATTTCTTATCGTAAACACGGGGAGGGAAGTCCACTAGGCGCTAGGCGCTGGCCGGTGAGAACGCCACGTCCTGTGGCGTCACCGGCACTAGTACGTCCTGTACGTCGGAGCTGGACATGGCTGATTCGGGAGTCCAGTTATTCACAGCACTCAAAATTTATAGTTTCCTAAACAAAAAAAAGAGACCGACCAAAGTCAGTCTCTCATAAGCTATTTACTTACCAATAAATTGTTGTGTCCAATAGTTTCCTTGCTCTACATATCCTACTCCAATGTGCGTGAAGTCAGAATTCATAATATTTTTACGGTGACCTTCACTGTTCATCCAGCCATTCACTACTTCTTGTGGAGTGCGTTGACCTTTTGCAATGTTTTCACCAGCTGTTTGATATGAAATCCCAAATTGTTTCATCATATCAAAAGGAGAACCGTAAGTTGGACTATTGTGTGAGAAGTAGTTGTTTGTCGACATATCACTAGATTTCTCACGCGCAACCTTACTTAATTCTGTATCAACCTTAAGTGCTTCAAGGCCCTGGGCAGTACGCTCTTTATTTGTTAGTTCAACCACTTGTTGTTCAAATTCATTTAACTGTTGTGATTGTGTTTGTTCTTGTTTCTCTGGTTGTTTAGTAGTTTCTTGCTGTTTTGGTGCTGGAGCTTCTGTTTGCTCAGTTGGTTGCTCTTGTTTCTCAGGTTGTGCTTGTTCTTGCTTATCTGGCTGTTCAGGTTGTTCTTGCTTTTGTTCTTGTTTGTTTTCCTGCGGTTGTTCTTTTTTAGGTTCAGGTTTTTCTTGTTTTTGCTCTTCTTTATTTGATTGTTCGTCTTGCTGTTTTTGTTGCTTTTCTATTTTATTCCATTCAACTTGGAAATCCTTAAAGTAGTTGTTTAATAGATTATTTAAGTTCTCTTTTGAGAATTGCTGTCCATTAATAGAGTAAAATACTTTATTTGATTTATCCTCCGATTGACCTGCGCTTGCAGATGCATCTGCAGAGGTTTGAAAAGCTCCACCGAATAGTAATGCTGCGGATAATGTTGTTACAATTATTTTGTTAAACATGTGTTTTACACCTCTCCTGTGGTTTTTTGTGTTGCAAAATAATCATACCACGTGTTTCTTGTAATAATTTTGGAAGCTATTGCCATACTGACTGAAAAGACTTCTATTTTTATAAACAATCCTATGATTATAGATTTAAAGATAGGTTACTTCCTAGATTATTAGGAAAAAGTTAAAACTACAGGAAAAAATTACTTATTAATCCCTATTGACACCCTTGAAATCCAAGCTGTTATATTACAAAGGACAACATTTTGTAATCGTATTGTTACTTGATTTATTTTACAGTTTTCTCTGTTGTACTGGCTTTTAAAGGCAATATATGTAAGTTCTTTATCTACCCCCAAAAACTATGATAAAGTATAGAAATGATATAGAGAAAAACTGTCATCATTGGAGGAGCTTATATGTTATCTAATGCAGAGATTGGAATCGATTTAGGTACTGCAAATATACTTATTTATTCAAAGACTAAAGGGATTGTCTTGAACGAGCCATCTGTTGTGGCTATTGATATGAATACGAAACAGGTCGTAGCTGTCGGATCAGAAGCAAAAGAAATGGTAGGTAAAACCCCACAGAACATCGTCCCAATAAGACCATTAAGAGATGGTGTTATCGCTGACTATGATGTGACTGCACAAATGCTTAAAGAATTTTTGAAAAAAGTAAGCAAAAAAATGGGGCTATCCATGCGTAAACCAACTGTTGTTGTATGCACTCCATCAGGAAGTACAACAGTAGAACGACGCGCCATTCATAATGCCGTTACAAGCTATGGTGCAAAGCATGTTCATTTAATAGAGGAACCGGTTGCTGCTGCAATTGGGGCTGATTTACCTGTTGATGAACCAATAGCAAATGTTATTGTTGACATTGGCGGCGGCACATCTGAAGTTGGCATCATTTCATTTGGTGGTGTTGTTTCATGTAATTCCATCCGCATCGGTGGAGACAAGATGGACGAAGAAATAACCCATTTCATTCGAAAAAAATACAATATTTTAATCGGTGAGCGTACTGCCGAAAATATTAAAATGGATATCGGCCATGCACATGAGGAACATACCGAGGAAAAAATGGAAGTACGTGGTCGAGACATGGTAACCGGTTTACCGAAAACCGTAACTGTTTCTTCAAAAGAAGTATATTCTGCATTAAAAGAATCTCTTCAGCAAATCCTGGAAACAATTCGTGCAACACTGGAAGAATGTCCACCAGAATTAAGCGGGGATATTGTTGACCGCGGAATTGTGCTAACCGGAGGCGGTGCCCTACTAAATGGTATGAAAGATTGGTTAGCAGACGAAATAATTGTACCTGTCCATATTGCACCAAATCCACTGGAATCAGTTGCAATTGGAACAGGACGTGCACTCAAAATGATAACAAAATTACAAAAAGCAGCAAAATAATGCTAATAAAAGCCGTGTACCAGCAATGGGCACGGTTTTTTTTGAGCAATTAAGAGAGTCGATTTACCCTCCCCTCCTTCTGTCGATTCACGTGGCTCTTCTGTTGATTCATGCCCCGCTTCTGTTGATTCGCGCCCCCCTTCTGTTGATTCATGCTCCTCTTCTGCTGATTCACGCCTTTCTTCTGTTGATTCATCCCCCTCTTCTGCTGATTCACGCCTTTCTTCTGTTGATTCATCCCCCTCTCCTGCTGATTCATGCCCTCCTTCTGTTGATTCGAGCACTTCTTCTGCAGATTCACTCCCTCCTTCTGTTGATTCAACCTCCTCTTCTGCTGATTCTCGCCCTCCTTCTGTTGATTCGAGCACTTTTTCTGCAGATTCTCGCGCCTTTTCTGACACTTTTCCATCAAAATACTAGATAACTATTTACAAATTTTTCTGAATATAATACTATATAGATAGTGAATCATGTAAAAACGTCTCCGCGTTTATGACACATGATCGTAAAGCACGAATTAAATGATGCTGCCTAATCTGTTTACAGTTCTATTCCAGTTCTTATTCAACAGGTAAAAGCCAGTTCGAATTGACTTACAGGGTAGTCTGTAGTCATTTTGGAGTGGCTTATTTTATTTAAGGAAGGAGTGAGCAAATGGCTGGAGCGCTTGAAAATATCAAGGTTCTGGATTTGTCACGTGTGCTTGCTGGCCCATACTGTACAATGATTCTTGGTGACCTTGGTGCAGAGGTTATAAAAGTAGAAGCACCCGGCGGAAGTGACGAAACGCGCAAATGGGGTCCTCCCTTTCAGAATGGTGTTAGCGCTTATTACCTTAGTGCCAATCGCAACAAAAAAAGTATAACTGTCGATTTAAAGTCGGATGAAGGTATTGACGTTATTAAAAAGCTCGTAAATGAAAGCGATGTCATCATTAATAACTTTAAATCCGGGAAAATGAAGCAATTTGGTTTGGACTACGAAACACTCGCAAAAATTAACCCTGGTATTGTATTTTGCTCCATTACAGGATTTGGTGAAACCGGACCCTACCAGGATATGCCGGGATATGACTTTATTATTCAGGCGATGAGTGGTCTTATGAGCATTACTGGTGATAAAGAATCAGGTCCGCAAAAAATGGGGGTAGCAATTACTGATATTTTAACAGGGTTATATGCTTGTATAGGAATTCAGGGCGCACTGCTCGAGCGTACACAATCAGGTGAAGGACAAAAATTGGACATTTCTCTTTATGACTCTGCCGTCAGTGCTCTCGTAAATATTGGCAGTAATTACTTAATGGCTGAAAAAATTCCAACTGCGCTTGGGAATCATCATGCTAATATTGTGCCCTACCAGACTTTTAAAACAACTGATGGTGAAATGGTCATTGCAGTTGGGAACGACAACCAGTTCAAGAGACTTTGCGATATCTTAGGGAAACCGGAATATGCATCAGATAAGCGATTTCAAACAAATCCTGATCGTGTTGAAAACCGGCAAGATCTGGTTCCATTGTTACAGGATGTTTTTTCAACCAAACCAACAGCATACTGGCAGGAAAATTGCGAAAAAAATAATATCCCATGTGGACCTATCCAGACAATTGATCAAGTAGCAAATGACCCGCAGCTTCATGAACGGGATATGTTTATTAATAGTGTTCATCCGACTGCAGGAGCTATTCGAATGATTGGGAGTCCGCTGAAATTTTCGCGAACACCTTTTCAGCTGAAACACCACCCACCAGATGCTGGTGAACATACTGATGAAATCTTAACTCAATTAGGAATATCAAAAACGAACAATTAGGAGATGATTAGATGGATTTTAATTTTTCAGAAGAACAAACAATGCTGCGTACTACGGTAAGAAACTTTGTTGATAAAGAGATAATGCCTAATATTGCTGACTGGGACCGCGAAGGAAAATTCGATCCCTCGATCATGAAAAAGCTGGCCGACCTTGGATTAATGGGTGTTTGTATTCCAGAAAGATACGGCGGCAGTGGGATGGATTATAATTCACTGGCAATTGTCTGTGAGGAACTGGAGCGTGGCGATACAGCATTTCGCACTTCAGTTTCCGTCCATACCGGTCTTAACAGTATGTCCTTACTTCAATGGGGTACTGAACAACAAAAAGAAAAGTACTTAATTCCGCAAGCAAAAGGTGAACAGGTTGGCGCATTTGGGTTAACCGAACCTGGTGCTGGATCAGATGTTTCCGCATTACAGTCCACTGCTGTTAAAGATGGCGATCATTATATTTTAAACGGCCAAAAAACATGGATTTCCTTATGTGATACGGCTGATAATTTTCTGGTTTTTGCATATACCGACAAGGAAAGCAAGCATCATGGCATTTCTGCATTTATTGTTGAGCGAACATGGGAAGGTTTTTTCTCAAAAGCTACGAAAGGAAAGTTAGGTATTCGTGCAGGTAACACTGGGGAGCTTTTTTTTGACAATGTAAAGGTTCCAAAAGAAAACTTACTCGGTGAAGAAGGAGAAGGATTCAAAATAGCAATGGCATCACTTGATAACGGGCGATTTACTGTTGCTGCTGGTGCAGTCGGGCAAATAAGAGCATGTCTTGAGGCAAGTGTGAAATATTGCCATGAACGCGAAACATTTGGAAAACCAATCGGAAAACATCAGCTTGTTCAACGCATGATTGCCAATATGGAAGCAGGACTGCAAATGAGCAGCCTACTCGTTTATCGGGCAGGTGAGTTGAAAAACGAAGGAAAACGAAACACGCGCGAAACGTCAATTGCAAAATGGCAGGCATGTGATTTCGCCAACAAAGCAGCTGACGACGCCGTTCAGGTTCACGGGGCATACGGCTATTCAGATGAGTATCCTGTTGAACGTTACCTGCGTAACTCGAAAGCACCAGTTATTTATGAAGGAACCCGGGAAGTCCATACTCTAATGCAGGCAGATTATGTATTGGGTTATCGGCAGGATAAGCAGTTAAATAAGATGTTGCCAGCCTGGGAAGGAAAATAGTCTAAGGAGGGTCTCACATATGTTCGAAAATGAAACAAAAAGTATTTTTATTAATGGTAAATGGCGAAATGTAAATTCACAGCAAACGGATACTATATACAACCCCGCTACCCTAGAGCCCATAACAAAGGTGGCTTATGGTGGAGCAAACGAAACTGAAGAGGCAATCACTGCTGCATCAGAGGCGTTTCAGCTATGGCGTGAAATGACAGGTCGTGAACGGTCACGCATATTATACAAAGCGCATGAACTTATGCTTGAAGAAGTCGACCGATTAGGGGAAATTTTAACGACGGAGCAAGGTAAACCGATTAAAGAAGCAAAAGGTGAAGTTAAAGGAGCAGCAAGCTTTTTACTATGGTATGCCGAAGAAGCAAGTCGTGCATATGGAGAATGGATTCCTTCTTCTAATAAATCCAAGCGTCTGCTCGTTATTCCGCAACCTGTTGGCGTGGTCGGCGCCATCACACCGTGGAATTTCCCGGCATCCATGATAACCAGAAAAATAGCACCTGCATTAGCTGCTGGCTGTACAATTGTGCTTAAGC
This sequence comes from Virgibacillus litoralis, assembly GCF_017873675.1. Taxonomy (GTDB): domain Bacteria; phylum Bacillota; class Bacilli; order Bacillales; family Amphibacillaceae; genus Lentibacillus; species Lentibacillus litoralis. The sequence goes on from NZ_JAGGKK010000004.1 coordinate 67,077, forward strand.
CAGCTCCAGAAACACCATTATCAGCCATCGAAATTGTCAAAATACTTGAGCGCGCAGGCATGCCAAATGGTGTTGTAAATTTAGTGACTGGAGATGCAGAAGCAATCGGGAATACGATGCTTACGAGTAAAGCAGTTCGTTTGATAACATTCACTGGTTCAACAGAAGTCGGAAAACATTTAATGCGGGAAAGTGCTGATCATGTTAAAAAACTATCACTTGAGCTTGGCGGTCATGCACCGATTATCGTTTTTGACGATGCAGATATTGATAAAGCAACTACCCTTGCATTAGCAAGCAAATTCCGAAATAATGGCCAAACGTGTATTTGCGCTAATCGGATATATGTTCATGACTCCGTTAAAGAAAGCTTTACACAAAAGCTTACTGAAAAAGTCGAAAAGCTCAAAATAGGTTACGGCCTTGCTGACGATACGGATCTTGGTCCATTAATTAATCAGCAAGCCTCCGTAAAGGTTCAGAAACATCTTGATGATGCGATTGAAAAAGGTGCAGCTATTGTTACAGGCGGTAATAAATGGTCCGGCGATATGGAAGGTTATTTCTATCAGCCTACTGTTCTATCAAACATTTCAGATGATATGCTCATTATGAACGAAGAAACATTTGGCCCTGTTATGCCAATTCAAACGTTCACGGATGAGGTAACCGCAATTCAAAATGCAAATAACACAGATTACGGATTAGCCGCCTATATTTTCACAGAAACGACAAGCCGTGCGATCCGGGTTTCTGAAAAGCTTGAATATGGAATTGTTGGTGTAAATGATGTATTTCCAGCAGTAGCTGAAGCCCCATTTGGCGGTATCAAGCAATCAGGTGTTGGGAAAGAAGGCGGACACTACGGTATGGATGAATTTTTGGAGAAGAAATATGTATCAATGGGGATAGAATAAAGTTGTACCCCCACCTTCCTTTGGTGGGGGTACTTTAGTTACCCAGGTAGTGCTCATACTGCTTATATAAATCATTTAATGCAGATGCCAGTGCATTCCCGGCTTTACCTAAGTAATGTTCTTTTACTTCCTCAACAGGCATTTCAATTCCATCCTGTAAGCTATGCCCTCTAAGTAATTGCTGCACAAATTGCCTTCCATGTTCCGTTGCCAGTGTACAATTAGCTGCTACAATCACGCCGTATTTTTTGTCAATTTCAGCAGTGATGGTCAATGTTTCATACATATTTTTTGCAGCCATTCCGGATGGCAACCTGGCATGGCCTGCTATAAAGACTGTATTCATAACAATTCAGATCCCTTCGAAATTATAAATCTGGCCCGCGATAACCTAATTGCCTCGAAATGGTCTGGGCAGATTGTTTTGTTTTATTTTTTAGTAGTTTTAGGTTGTCTCCTTGAAAATGACTTGATAACCCGCTAACAGCTAACGCGGCGATAACTTGGTTACGAGAATCGTAAATTGGATAGGAAATCCCTGTCGTATCTGCATCCTGCTCCCCAATACTGTATGCATATCCATCCTGGTAGATTGTTTCCAGTTGCTGCATTAATTGCTGTTTATCGATTGGAGTATGATCACCTAATCGGTATAGTTCTGAATCACTTAATATTTTTTCCTGCTGTTCACGTGGCATATTAGCAAGCAGCATCTTAGGACCAGACCCCACATACAGTGGTGAGCTTTTTCCAATTCTAGTATACAATCGCAAAGCTCTTGCACTGTCTACTTTTTCTATGTACGTCGCTTCATCCTGACTTGAGATAACCAAATGAATTACTTCATTAATTTCTTGTGCGAGTTCTTCCATATATGGTAAAGCAATCGTTCTTATCTCCAGTTGGTCTGACACAATTTGTCCCAATTCAAGTAATTTTAATCCCAATCGGTAGCGACCATCATGTTCGTTTTCCTTTGTTTTATATAAAAAATCACTGGATTCCAAAGCGGATAACAATCTGTATGCGGTTGGTTTTGGGATATCAGCCTTATTGGCAATCTCTTTCAATGTTAATTCTGGTGTTTCCACTGTAAAGTAATTTAGTAGTTTCAATGCCTTTATCACACTTTGATTCATGACCGAAGTCTCCTTGCTGCATCCTAATTTAATATATCGTATAAAGCAGTGAGGTTGCCTCATTTGATGTAGGACAACCTCAACAAACCTGTTAAATATTTACATGCTCTTTTTCTGTATTGCCTGTTTCAAGTATGTTCACATCTCTTTTTGCCATTTCCTTCATGTAAGTTTCACCAGGGACACATTGCTCTGGAGGGTATACACCTCGTTTAGAAATTGTACCATTACCAATCATTTGTGCAACTACCGAAATTGTATTGGCTGTAGCACGAGCCATTGCTGTTACATTACTTACTCTATCTTTATATGTCGTCATTTCGTACTCATATGTCTTTGGTCTTCCATCTTTTTCACCGGAAACTTTTATCCGTAATAATACTGCATCGTCCTTTTCCTTTAGATCGACAATTGGATCGAGAACTTTTAGCAATACCTCTCTTGGGTTAATTTGCTGTCCGTTGACATCTACCTGATAATCCATTCGTGTCAAATTAAGATCAACAAGTAATTTAAACTTCTCTGCATGCCCTGGATAACGGATTGTTTTGTATTCCAGCGTTTTTAAGTTCGGGTATGAGATTGATAATGTAGATGTCCCGCCAGATGTATGGAAAGCCTCCAATGGGCCGAATTTTTCAAAATATACACGTTCAACCTCAGTCAACGATGAAATTTCCTGCTTCACTCCATTTCGAACAATAAGGGATGGATCTGTATAATGATCAAATACACCTTCCATGGAAAATACATGATTATATTCAAATGGCGGCTCTGGTTTAAGCGGTATTCCACCTACATATAATTTTATTTCCTCTAATTTATCTAACTTACTTGCGCCATGACCAGATAGAATGTTAATCATACCTGGAGCAACCCCCAAGTCAGGTATTAAAGTCACTCCCGCAGCTTTTGCATCCTCTTTCATTGCCAAAACTTTATCAGTCATGTGGCCAATGTGACCACCCAAATCTACTGAATTTACTCCAACCTGGATTGCTGTTTTTGCAACAATTTCATTAAACGAATAAAACAAGGCGTTTATGATCACATCAAACTGGCGCATATAGTTAGCCAATTCTTGTTCATCGCTGGCATTTACCTGATAAGCTGTCAGTTTAGTAGATTTTAATTGATCACAAACCTGCTGAGCTCTCTCCAAATCAATATCCGCTAATCCTACAGCAGTTACACCTTCACTTCCTACTAAGTCTCGTGCAGCTTCTTTCCCCATTAATCCAGATCCTAATACACCTATTTTCATACATCCTTCACACTCCCTGTATAAGATTTTATATAGTTAATACCCACCTTATATAACCATTTCTGATCAGTCGCCTTCGCTTTTCTTTGTCTAGCTACGGCTTCTAGCGACTAGTGGACTTCCTTCTCCTCCTTACGATAAGTCAACGTCGATTCGCTTACGCTCTTCGCATTTCCTTTATCTCAGGGAAAAGGAAGATCGACTAAGACCGCCGCTTTGCACGGCAACGTCGACCCACCCGCGATGTGCGGGCGCATTCCATACGTCGCTGATCAGTCGCCTTCGCTTTTCTTCCTACTCAACGTCTATTTGAGCGCGCTGCAGTTTTCCACTAAAGTCCACATAGACTGCTTTCCATTCGGTGAATACATCGAGCGCTTGAACGCCAGAGTCACGGTGTCCGTTTCCTGTTCCTTTTGTCCCACCGAATGGCAAATGAATCTCCGCTCCTGTTGTACCAGCATTGACATATACGATTCCTGTATCAAGATCACGTTGTGCTTTAAATACGCGATTGACATCTCCTGTGAAGATTGAGCTTGATAACCCAAATTCCACGCCATTATTAACCTCGATTGCTTCTTCAAAACTTTTTACGGGTACTAATGAAACAACTGGCCCAAAGATTTCTTCTTGTGAAATACGCATATCAGCCGTGGCATCTGTGAACAATGTTGGAGCAAAATAGTGACCCTTTGCATGTTCACCTTCATCCATGACATAACCTCCAGCCAGCATTTTCGCTCCTTCATCTTTGCCTATCTGAATATATTTTTTAATTTTTTCAAGACCTGCTTTATTAATGATCGGTCCTACTTTTATTGACTCATCAAGACCATCACCGATTGTTAACTTTTCCATTTCAACAAGCAGACGCTCTTCCAGTCTTTCTTTAACATCCTCATGAACAATTACGCGGCTGCAAGCTGTGCAGCGCTGACCACTTGTTCCGAAAGCACTCCATAAAATACCTTCGACAGCAAGGTTAAGGTCCGCATCATCCATGACAATTACAGCATTCTTCCCACCCATTTCAAGTGAAACTTTTTTCAGCTGTTCCCCGCATTTACTTGCAATGCTTCGTCCAGTATCATTTGATCCGGTAAATGAAATAACACGAATATCATCATGGTTAACCATTGCATCACCAACTGCAGATCCCTTTCCAAAGACGACGTTTACAACACCTTTAGGTAACCCTGCCTCTTCAAAAATCTTTGCGAGCTCAAAAGCCATAATTGGTGTTTCTGTCGCCGGCTTCCAAACAACTGCATTACCAGAGACAATCGCAGGAAATGACTTCCAGGTGGCAATGGCAATTGGAAAGTTCCATGGTGTGATAATTCCAACAACACCAACCGGACAACGCTGACTCATCGCAAATTTATCCTTTAGTTCTGCAGGAGTCGTCTGTCCAAACATCCGACGGCCTTCTCCAGCCATGTAAAATGCCATATCAATTCCTTCTTGCACTTCGCCTCGTGCTTCTTCAATTACTTTTCCATTCTCCATTGTCAGTAATTGTGATAACCGTTCTTTACGTTCTTTCATGATGCTTCCAACACGGAACAGCACCTCCGCACGTTGTGGTGCCGGAACTTGTGCCCATTCCTTTTGAGCCTTTTTTGCAGCTTTAACAGCAGTGTTCACATCCTCACTGCCTGATAAAGGTACGTTAACAACTGTTTCTCCATTTGCCGGATTAATAACCTCAGTCGATTCTTTAACATCAATCCACTCACCATTGATAAAGTTTTTAAGTCTTTCTGCCTTAAGTAATGTTTCAGCCATAATAAATACCTCCTAAAAATTGGTGTGTAATCTATTTTGCAGCACGATCACGAATTTGCGTAATCGTGGATGAAACTGAAATCTGTTCTTTGTCAGTCAAAATCTCAATCACTGCTGGTCTGTTTTTTTCTAAGGCCAATTCAAAAGCTTCAGCAAACGCCTCTATTGTTGTAACCTGATAACCGTCAGCACCAACACTAATTGCTAAATTCTTAAAGGAAACAGTCCCTAAATCAGTACCAACCACTTTCTTCGGGTAATGAATTTCCTGGTGCATGCGAATGGTTCCATACATGTTATTATTAAAAACAAGACATATGACTGGAATATTATTTCTAACTGCTGTTTCCAGCTCCTGAACGGTCATCATAAAACCACCATCACCAGATAAAGAAACAACTGTTTTTTCCGGAAAGGCCAATTTCGCCCCAAGTGCTGCTGGCATTCCATACCCCATCGCTCCAGATGTTGGCCCTACATACGTATGTTTTTCGGTAAATGGATAAAATGCATGCAGCCAACCTGCAAAATTACCAGCATCATTTGTTAATAAAGCATCTTTGGGCAACTTTTTTTCCATCAACGCAATAATATGTTTATTAATCACATCATTATGAGAAACATTTAAACTACTAACCTCCTCATGTGCTTGACGACGTTCTTTCACCCAATTACCCCATGCACAGTTGACAGCTATATTACCTAACACTTGTAATGCTTCGCCGACATCAGCTACGATTCCTGCATCTGGTGCGTAAACCTTACCGATTGTGTCATAACTTATATCAATATGGATAAGTTGTTTGTCTGCTGTAATAATCTGATAGTCCTGTGTCGTTACTTCTGAAAGGCGGGTGCCGAGCGCAATAATCAGATCTGCCTGCTCTACTGTTTGCAGCACTTTTTTATTGGTCCCAAGCCCAAGATGCCCCACATATAATGGATGATTATTAGGGAAAACATCTTGCCTTCTAAATGCTGCCAATACAGGAATTGTATACTTTTCTGCAAAAGCTACCAGAACTTCTTCCGCCTGCGAGCTTTTCACTCCACCTCCAGCTATAATCAATGGTTTTTTTGCTGATGAAAGTAATTCTTCAACACGATTAATCTCATGTTGTGCTGGTACTGGTGATGGATTAACGGTTACAGGTCCAAATTGCATTGAAGCTTCAACAGGGAGAACATCCTCCGGCAGCGAAATAACTACTGGTCCCGGTCTTCCTGTTTGAGCAATTCGAAATGCCCGTTGAACAATCTCAGGCATGCGCTTTGCATCATTAACCTCGACTGCCCACTTGGCAATATGCTGAAAATAACGGTCTAGATCAACTTCCTGAAATCCCTCTCTGCCTCTAAACTTGCTATGTACCTGTCCCAGAAATACAACCATTGGAGTTGAGTCCTGGTATGCAGTGTGAACTCCAATTGATAGGTTAGCTGCTCCAACGCCACGTGTAGCAAGCACAATACCAGGTTTTAAGGTTGATTTTGCATACCCTTCAGCCATAAATGCTGCTCCACTTTCATGTCTTGCGGCTATAACACGTATGCTCTCTTCATCATGTAATGCATCTAACACAGGCAAATAACTTTCACCAGGAACGCAGAACACATTTGAAATACCCTCTATTTTCAGGCATTCCACAATCGCTTGAGCTGCTGTTTGGGTTTTCGTTTGTCGGATTGCATCTCCCGTACTTTTCACTTTTGGGTCACCTCCTTAAAATCTAATCTTTGAATCCTTCCAATTACATCATCTAAACGTTCGATAGTAACTGTTAGCGCCACTCTGATAAAGCCTTCACCACGTGAGCCGAACGCGTTTCCAGGTGTTACGATAACTCCTGCTTCCTCAAGCAACTTGTTAGCAAAAGACATCGACGAAAAGCCATCAGGAACCTTTGCCCAAAGGAAAATGGTGCCGTTCGGCTTTTCTGCATAGATACCAAGTTCCTGCAAGGCTTTGTGTAATTTTTCCATTCGTTCCTGATAAATCTTGTTATTCTTGGCTACTTCGGAAAAATCACTCTTCAACGCAGTGGCAGCAGCTTTTTGTATAGGGAGAAACTGACACGTATCAATGTTGCTTTTAAACGTTGATAACGCCTTAATAATTTCTTTATTTCCAACCATGTATCCAATACGCCAGCCAGTCATATTAAAACTTTTTGACAACGACCCGAATTCAACAGCATTTTCTTTAGCACCATAAACCTGCATCACACTAGGCGACTTGTAGCCGTTGTAGGTAACCATGTCATAGGCAGCATCATGAACGAGCAAAAGGTTATTTTTTTCAGCAAATGTAATCGCTTTCAAAAATGTGTTATAACCTACAGTTGCTGCTGTTGGGTTACTTGGGTAATTTAAAAGCATTAATTTTGCCCGTTTTACTGCAGCACTCTCAACCTGGTCATATAATGGAATATAGTCATTGTGTATATCCAATGGTAGTGAGACACTTTCTCCTCCTGCTAAATGAACAGCTGTCCGATAAACAGGATAACCAGGATTCGGAACTAATACAGTGTCATTATGGTTTAGGGTAGCTTGCATTAGGTTTGCTATTCCTTCCTTTGAACCGATTACAGCCATAACCTCCGTGTCTGGATCTAGGTCAACATTATACTGCTTCTTATAAAAATCAGCCACTGCCTCTTTGTACTCAACGCATCCGCTATATGTCGAATAACGGTGATTATCAGAAATCCTGGACTCCTCAGTCAATCTATCAATCACAAAATTTGGTGTCGGCAGATCAGGCGCACCAATCCCTAAATCAATTACATCTACTCCACTTGCTTCCATTTCCTTTTTCTTTCGTTGAAATTCAGAAAATAAATAGGGCGGCAAATTCTTTACTTTGTCAGAAACAAAGCTCATTCTTTCCCCTCCATATTTCATATAGTAAAACGTTATTTCATATCTAATTTAAGTATAAATCAGTATTTTAAAATTTGCAATTGTTTTTAATATACAGAATTTAAATGATTCAAAAGTCTTGTTCATTTTTCAATCCGATAATTAATAGATATAAGTTTGAAACCCCCATATTCATTGTTATTATGAAGGTAGGAACAAAAAGTGCAAGCGCCTGTTCAGCGCGTATGGACTAGACTGACTCAAAATTTTATTGTTTCCTAGACAGTTAGAAAACTTGGCTTATCACCAAGCTTTAACTGCTGAAAAATTCCTGAACAAATGAGGTATGATAATATGAACACGGAGAAAACGTATGCGACCAATTTAGACCAAAAAGATAACTTAAAAGATTTTCGTAAGGAGTTCTACACATCAAATGGAAGAATTTATTTTGATGGTAATTCATTGGGACTCTTATCAAAGCGAGCTGAGCAAGCGGTAGATGACGCAGTTAACGCGTGGAAAAAATACGCGATAGATGGATGGACTGAGGGAGAACATCCCTGGTTTTATTTATCCGAAAAATTAGGATCCATGACCGCTCCTTTAGTTGGCGCTAAAAAGGATGAAGTAATTGTTACAGGCTCCACAACGACAAATATGCATCAGCTTGTTGCAAGCTTTTATAAACCGAATAACAAGAAAACTAAAATACTTGCAGATGAGTTGAATTTCCCATCTGATATATATGCCCTGAAAAGTCAATTGAAACTAAAAGGGTACGATCCAGATGAACACCTTATTCAAGTGAAAAGCAGTAATGGTAATACACTTGAGACAGAAGATATCATAAAAGCCATGGCTGATGATGTAGCTTTAATTGTACTGCCAGGAGTTCTCTACCGAAGCGGGCAAATTCTTGATATGGAAAGGCTAACGCAGGAAGCACATAAGCGCAATATTATAATCGGCTTTGATTTGTGTCATTCAATCGGAGCGATACCACACCAACTATCCGAGTGGGACGTTGATTTTGCATTCTGGTGTACCTATAAACATTTAAATGCTGGTCCGGGAAGTGTTGCCGGTCTATATGTTAATCAAAAACATTTCGGCAATGAACCAGGACTTGCTGGCTGGTTCAGTTCTGCAAAAGAAAAACAATTCGATATGGAGCATACTTTGACACCAGCTAATGACGCAGGCGCCTATCAAATTGGTACACCACACTTATTAAGTGCTGCTCCATTACTTGGATCTCTGGAAATGTTTAATGAAGCAGGCATTAAACAGATTCGTCAAAAATCGCTTGAGCTTACAAATTATTTAATGGAACTAATCGACAGTGAATTATCCGATTATAATTTTACAGTAGCTAATCCGGCAGATGAGGTTACACGTGGCGGCCATGTTTTCCTTGAGCACAAAGAAGCTGCGCGGATCTGCAAAGCATTGAAAGCCGATGGCGTCGTACCGGATTTTCGGACACCAAATGGTATTCGCCTTGCTCCGGTTGCTTTATATAATACATTTGAAGAAGTGTGGGAAACTGTTCATATTCTCAAACAGATTATGAAGGAAGAACGCTATAAAAGGTATGAAAACAAACGGGGGGTTATCGCATAATGACGGAATCAAAGTGGATTGATATCTCACAGCCTTTAACAAATGAGATGGCACACTTTCCAGGAGACACGCCATTAGACTATTCACTTACCTATTCAATAGAACAAACTGGATCAGTGAATGTCGGGCAAATGACAGGAAGCTTACACACGGGAACACATATTGATGCACCTTTTCACTATGATTCAAAGGGAATAACAATAGATGATCTTGACATAAATCTAGCGATCGGAAAAGCAAAAGTAATTGATGTTAGTGATGTTGAAAAAATTACAGCCGAAACATTGCAGGGTTTTGATTTCAACGGTATCTCGAGAGTGTTGCTGCATACCTCTCTGCCAAATAATCCAAACCGCTTCCCAGATAAAATGCCGGATTTAGACCCTGGTGCAGCTCCTCTTTTAAAGGAAAAAGGCGTAAAGCTAATCGGTGTGGATATGCCTTCAGTTGATGCTCCAGATAGTAAAGATTTGGCCACACATCATGCATTATATAATAATGGGATTTTTATTTTGGAAAATCTCATGCTCGACCATGTAGTACCAGGAGATTACGAGCTAATTGCTATCCCACTCGCTATTACAGGTGCTGATGCTAGTCCAGTCCGCGCTGTATTAAGGTCACTTAGTTAAAGGAGGAGATTTTTTGAGCGATAACAAGTTCACAAATGAAGAGGGAATTCATACTGATTTTATGGAAGATATGAACTATGGTGATTACTTGCAGCTAACACAGTTACTGTCTAGCCAGAAACGTTTATCCGGTCATCATGATGAAATGTTATTTATCATCATTCATCATGTGAGTGAGCTCTGGCTTAAATTAATTATTCACGAAACAAAAGCTGCTGTCACCTCGATCCAGAAAAATGACCTGCAATCCTCGTTTAAAATGCTTGCACGTGTTTCTAAAATACAGGAACAAATTATCCAGGCTTGGGATGTGCTATCAACATTAACGCCTGCCGAATACATGGAATTCCGTGACAAACTTGGCAATGCATCCGGTTTCCAATCCTATCAATATCGTTTGGTTGAATTTGTACTAGGCTATAAAACACCACATGTCCTTAAGATTTACAAAAAGGAACCAGAGATCCATGCAATATTGGAAGATGCCTACTATAAACCGGGGCTTTATGACGTTTCAATTCAGGCATTAGCACGTAATGGTTTTGATATTAATCCAGAAGTACTTAATCGCGATTTTTCCGAAACATATGAAAAAGATAATTCAGTTGAACAGGCCTGGATGGAAGTATATCAAAATGTATCCGACCATTGGGAGCTCTATCAGCTTGCAGAAAAATTGGTCGATGTTGAAGATTGGTTCCAGCAATGGCGCTTTCGCCATATGAAAACGGTCGAACGAATTATTGGACATAAAACGGGAACAGGCGGTTCTTCCGGAGTCGGTTACCTAAAACAAGTATTGGATCACTACTTCTTTCCTGAATTGTGGGATTTAAGAACTAAAATATAAATCTTTATCTATTTTTTTATTGCGCAAAGATTAAATAATGATATAATACTGTACAACATTAAAGAAAAGGGAGGCAAAAAATGAATTCAGAAAGAGATCAATGGTCATCCAGACTTGGCTTTATTTTATCATCAACAGGCGCGGCAATAGGTCTTGGGGCAATATGGAAATTCCCCTATATGACCGGAATGAATGGTGGCGGCGCCTTTTTTCTACTTTTTATTGCGTTTACAGTTATCATCGGCCTTCCTTTATTAATTTCTGAATTTATAATAGGACGAGGGGCACAAAAAGAAGCTATTAGCGCTTTTAAAAAACTTGCACCTAAAAGTGGCTGGTCAATAATTGGTCGTTTGGGCGTATTTGGATCATTTGTCCTTATGTCGTTTTACAGTGTCGTAGGTGGATGGGTACTTATTTATAGTGCATTATCCATCCCCGGTTTAATAATCAAAGAGAACGCCAACTATGAGCAATTATTTGGTATGATTACAGGAAATCCTTTGATAACGATTCTAGGTTTAGGATTATTTTTAATCATAAATATTGTTGTTATTACATTTGGTATCAAAGGCGGTATTGAAAAGGCAAGTAAAATATTAATGCCATTATTGTTCATCTTTTTTATAATATTAGTCATTCGCTCCGTCACATTTGAAGGAGCTTCGGAAGGATTAAGATTCTTTCTCCAGCCTGACTTTTCCAAAATCACCGGCGAAAGTGTTTTATACGCATTAGGGCAATCCTTCTTCTCCTTAGCGGTAGGTTTCTCGGTAATGGTTACGTATAGTTCCTACTTGGGTAAAGATGTTAGCTTACCGTTTTCAGCAGGGTCTGTATCAATTATGAACATTTTTGTTTCCCTGTTAGCTGGTTTAGCCATCTTCCCTGTTGTCTTCTCATTTGGACTTGAGCCAACAGAGGGTCCGGGGTTATTATTCATGGTTTTACCTGAAGCATTCGCTCAAATGCCTTTCGGAGAGATATTTTTAAGCTTATTTTTATTATTATTCTTATTTGCTATATTAACGTCATCATTTAGTATGCTGGAGATTATTACGTCGGCTTTCACTGCCAATAAACAACGTTCACGTAAAAAGGTAGCATGGATTGCTGGTTTGATAGTCTTCATTGCAGGAATACCAGCTGCACTGTCGTCGAGCATCCTGGCCAATTTTAAAATTTTCAACCTGACAGTATTCGATGCAAGTGATTTTCTCGTGAGTAATATATTATTGCCTGGTGGGTGTTTATTAATTGCATTGTTTATTGGATTTAAGATGGATAAAACGCTGATGAGGCGAGAGTTCAATGAAAGCAATAATTTGTCACCAAATATGTATCAGCTATGGTTCCAAATCATGCGATGGTTAGTGCCTATTACTATTGTGATTGTATTCTTAGGTTCATTGGGAATACTATGATGAAAAGATGCCGAATATGGCATCTTTTTTCATGGCTCTTTTGTTGTTGCTGATAGCATTCAAAGGGCCTTTGTTGAACAACCCATTTATTAACGGAATGAGGATCCGCCTCGCTCTTCTGAGAGCACTTTTTCTGCTATTTAACGGAACGAGGATCCGCTTCGATTGTTTGACGGATCCTCGTTCCGTTATTTGCTAGAAAACCCTCGTTTTAAGCATGGGAGTGAATCCTCATTCCGCTATTTGTCATTTTTGCCCTCAATTTCGGCTGATTTCCTGCTGTTAGCGGAATGAGGATCCGCTTCGATTGTTTGACGGATCCTCGTTCCGTTATTTGCTTGTAAGCCCTCGTAGCATGGGGTGGATACTCATTTCGAGTGGTAATACTTCATCCTTCTATTGTATTATCCTTCCAGTTTGAGTACAAAAATACCACATACCCCTAAAACTTTTAAACAGCTTTATTCATAAATGATTAGTAAAATGAATTAAGGGGAATTTTAAAAATAGGAGGAATAAAAATGACAAATCAAATTATTATTGTCGGCGGTGTTGGTGGAGGAGCAACAGCTGCAGCACAAATTCGCCGCGTTGACAAGGAATCAGAAATCATACTTTTTGATAAAGGAAATTACGTAGCTTTCTCTAACTGTGGAATGCCCTATTACATCGGTGGTACCGTTGATGAACGTGATGATTTACTAGTTGATAATCATGAATTTGCTAAAAAGTACGATATAAATCTCAAAACAGATTCAGAAGTTATCTCCATTAATCGTGAACAAAAGCAAATTGAATATAAAAATAATGGAAAAATCCAACACGAAACCTACAACAAGCTGATTCTTTCACCTGGAGCTTCTGCTATTGAACCCGACCTAAAAGGATTAAACCCTAAACAGACATTTACGTTGCATACCATTCCAGATATGGACGACATCTACGCATTTATTCATCAACACAAGCCACGCACCTGTGCGATTATAGGCGCCGGTTTCGTTGGTCTTGAAATGGTAGAGAACCTAAAAGCATTGAACATAGAATGTACTGTGGTTGACCGCTCCAAACAAGTAATGAAGCTAGTAGACGAAGACATGGCAACAATAATCCAAGACCACTTAAAAGCTAAAGGAGTTAACCTTATCTTGAAGGATGGTCTTGATTCATTTACCAATAATGGCTCAACTTTACACTTAAACAGTGGAAAAAGTATTCAGGCCGACATGACCATTTTAGCAGTTGGTATAAAACCGAATACCAAAATTGCTGAGGACAGTTCACTGGATATTGGTGAAACTGGGGCAATAAAAGTAAATAAATACATGCAAACAAATGACCCTGATATATATGCTTTAGGCGATGTCGTTGAAACGCAAGATTATCTGACTGACACGCCACGCCATGTAGCACTGGCTTGGCCAGCACACAGACAGGCATTTATTATCGCAAACCATTTGCAGAATAATGATGTGGCCTATAAAGGGACACAAGGTTCAGCTATTTTTAAAGTCTTTGATTTGAGCGTTGCAGTATCTGGATATAGTAGTAATGCACTTAATAAACTAGATATCCCATTTAAAGAAGTAACCCATGAATCGTTGTCACATGCAGGTTATTATCCCGGAGCTGAGAAAGTTAGCATGAAAATACTATTTGAAGAAAATAACGGTCAAATTCTTGGAGCGCAAGTCATTGGTGAAGATGGCGTTCATAAACGTCTAGCTGTAATTGCTACAGCAATGAAAGGTAAAATATCAGTTGCAGATTTGGCAGAACTGGAGCTTGGTTACGCACCACCATACTCGTCACCAAAAGATCCTATAAATATAATTGGATACAAGGCAAGTAGTATGCTGAATAAATAAAAAATTAAGCACCAGGAAAATTCCTGGTGCTTTTGAAAATTATATTAGTTATTTTTTGATTTATTGGCTTTTTCTTGTGCCTTTTCAGCCTTTTTCTCAGCTTTTTCTTGTGCCTTTTTAGCTTTTTTCTCGGCTTTTTCTTCCGCTTTTTCTAATTTCTTAGCTGCTTTCTCCTGTTTCTTTTCGGATTTCTTGGCAGCTTTCTCCTGAGCTTTTTCTAGTTTCTTAGCTGCTTTTTCTTCTGCTTTTTCAGCTTTTTCTTGTGCCTTCTCTAGTTTCTTAGCTGCTTTTTCTTCTGCTTTTGCTAACTTCTCAGCAGCTTTTTCTGTTTCATTATCGTCGTTCTCCACTTCAGATGCTACAACTGTTAACTCGGATTCAGGTTCAGTAGTATCCTCTTCTGACTCCTCTTCTGACTCTTCCGCATTACCAGAACGTTTTTCAATCTTTTCTGCTAGTCTTGCAAAAGATTTTTGGATGTTTTTCAGAATTGCAGCTTGTGCATTCGGATTATCGATTTTCAGAAGTACAGCTGATAGAGCATCAATGTTATTTGCAAGATTAATTCTTACTTCATCTGTTTCTTCATCTGCCTCTAATTCTGTGTCATCATCAGCAACGACATCATCTGTTTCCGTAGTATCCTCTTCTGGTGTATCGCCCTCGGTTGTAGTACCTTCTTCAGTTTCTGTTCCGTCTTCTTCTGTACCTTCTTCAGCTGACGTATCGCTATCTGAATCTGCATCAGTCTCACTATCAGCAGTTTCACCAGAACCTTCAGAACTATCTAGCATATCTTCTGCCTCTTGCTGTGTTGCCGCTGCTTTTTCCAGTAATTCAGCCGCTTCTTCTGTTTTTCCAGCTTTAATAAGTTCATTTGCTTCAGCAATACGCTCAGCAGCAAACTCAGCTAGCAACTGGCTTTCCTTATAATCATCAAGCGTAATAGCTAATTGAATATTCTCTTTTACTGCTTTAATAAAATAGAAGAAGTCCCCAGGAATTAGATTTGGTGCATCAGCTTCCTCTTCACTTCCATCTTCTTCATTTGTACCTTCTTCTGTATCTTCTTCCGTTCCTTCATCTGTTTCACCATCTGCTTCTTTAACAGTAAGTTTGTCGTCTACACTCGCAAACGCCATACCAGGTCCAGCTGTTAATGCAAATGCTGCAACTAGCATCGCACTTAATACAATCTTAATAAATTTTTCGGATAATTGCATGAATCTATTCCTCCTTTATTTAACTTAATACATCTTTCGACTTTCTATAAGGGTTTATGTATGTTCTTGTAATATTTTTGTAAAAATAATGAAATGTGCCTATAATAAAATATGTATAAAGTCCCATAAACTGCAAGAATTCCTATTAGAGAATATTAGGGAATTTGGTATTTGTAAAAGGAATTCTTATGATTAGCTACTAAAAAACTCCCGAAAGTATATTTTTACCTTCAGGAGTAATTTCTACAGATCTTCTTCAAACCGATAAACTAATCTATATTTATCTTCATCTAAAACTTCACTAACATGAACCCGGACGCCATGACCAAAAACTATTTCATTCTCTGTCATTGCAACAATCATTGCCTTTGTATTAGTTTGATTATCCAGATAAATGTCACCCACAACAGGCTTCATCTCACTATCTTTTTCTGCTAGAAACTCTGGAGATTCATCTTCTTGTTGTTGTTCTTCAGATACAAGCGCTTTATCATAATATGCTATGTCTTCACTGTCTTCCGCTTTACCTGGTACCATAACAACATATTCACTATGTTTTACCCCATTATCTCTAGTTGTTACTACATTTCCATCTTCTACATTATCGACCTTTTCGATTTCATTAAGTGAGTAATGATCCAGAAAATCTGGTGCAGGTTTAATAATTAAAATATAATCCCCTGGTTCAGGCTTTCTATTTTGATCAACTGTGTAGCGTTTACCATAAAAAATAAACGTATCCTTATGTTTTGGTTTATACGGATGTATTTCGCTCGCTTTGGATAGTATCTGCTGCATATCTTTTAAACGATATAAGTGGACAGATTGTTTGAACATCGGCTTTACCGAGTACACTTTATGAAGTTCATTTTTGTAATAAACAAACTGACCCTTCCTTACCTGAAATAACTTCACTATAAGTTAACCTCCTTTTGTATATATTATTACATACTTATTTTCCCTTAATACTAACTAAATTAAACATAAATCAAGAAAACCCAAATGCATTTTTGCCTGATAGAAATTTCTTAAGCTACTTTATTGTTTTTCAGATAGCCTGTTAATAGTGTTGCAATAGTGAGTCCGGCCATTATAGCATACATCAAAGCACCATGGTGCAAGTTAAATAAGTTACTAACAAATGCATCTCCAGTAATCATCTCACCAGCAGTCCAAGCAAGAATACCAGCTCCAATATATGCTATCCACGGATGTTTTTCAAGAACTCGTACAATTAATTTCGAGCCGAAAATCATGATCGGAATGCTAATTGCAACACCTAGTGCAATCATACCAATATGTCCATGCGCTGCACCTGCAACTGCTACAACATTATCAAGGCTCATAACAGCGTCAGCCACGATAATTGTACCTACAGCTTTCATCATAGTACCTGACAACTTAATATTAGCTTCAGGCTCATCATCAACCAGTACATGATACGCAATCCATAATAAGAGTGCTCCTCCAATTGAATGTACATACGGGATCTGTAATAAGTATACAATTAAGATTGCAAATAATATGCGTAAGAATACTGCCCCACCAGTACCGATGAATATTGCCTTATTCTGTTGATGTTTTGGTAACCCCTTTGTCGCCATAGCGATTACAATCGCATTATCACCGGATAATACGATATCAATTGCAATAATCTTAAACAAAGCTATTATCGATTCAGATGTGAATTCAATTCCTAACAAGGTTGCTGCCACCTTTCTACAAGACCGATTATATTATACTATTTTATGTATAATTGTAAAGCGGACTAAGAAGAGATTTCATATGGCAATTTGGAGTATATAAATGAGTAGTTATCTTCCGTTTGCATAAGAAAGATTTTAATAACTTTTTATCTTACGTTCTCATCCATATGAACAAAAGGCAAGTCTGTGTCAACCTCTCCTAAAATACGTTTTGTTGTAATTGTTTCACCACGTAACCATGCTGCGAAGTCAAAGACAACAGGTTCCCGATCACCACCTAAAGCGAACCAGGCCTTTAAGCTTTTCGGGAAATATGCTGCAGTATGAATTGTTCCCGACCAGTTTTTATATTGATTAGAAAAAACACCCTTATCTGTATCGTTCAACATACGAAATGCCTGATAAGCATCTGTAGCATTCTGTTGTTGTTTCTTAATTGCATTCATTCGTTTGTACGAATCATCCAAGTGATGACGATTTTCATCCTTCATTATTTCAAAATGATTTGTGCAAACATTTGATTGACGTACTTCCACCCCTCTTGGTGTTGCTTCAACTACAAACGTTTGCTCGTTTTTATCCAGTACAATGTAGCTAAAAGAGTGACGATGCGGAATTTCCTTGAGCATTGAAACTGCCTGATTTACATCCGCACAGCTTTCCAAAATAAGCCGTCCAATCATATTACAAATAAACCCATCACCAGGCTTTTTGCGGTGCATAAAATTATAGCCCAAAGCAAGGCCTTTTTCATTCATCCCATCCATGCGACCAGTTATCCGCTGCGAAGGACCAATTAGAGCATAGCCATAATCACTTGGCTGAAATATAGTGTACCGTCCTTCATACGTTTTTGGATGATAATCATAATTGCGAACCATATAATCATTCCCTGTAAAAATGGAACACCCACTTTTTACGTATTCCAGCCTGTATCCACCAAAGTCCTGAAGAATATCTTGCATATCCCACTCAAGTGCATCCTGCATGCCTAGCAGTTCATCCCAGATCCCTGGAGCAAATCTTTTTATTGCTTGCTTTACTTCATTTATATCAATTAAAAATCGTGGTTTACGCACCCTCCATTGCTTCTTGCGATTTTTAACGGTTAATGAATTTTTCAAAAGTTCTCCCTGTTTATATCCGAAATCATAATGTGTGCCTTTAAATTGCAAAATATCACTATATATTCTTTTCAAAAATAACCCCAATCATGAAACCTAATTCATTTAATTACGTATGTATATATGTAACATATCACAACATAGGAGCTGAAATCATGATAGGAATCTTAACAACTACTATTTTATCATTCATATTATATGTGGTACTAGCTGGTATTCTTATAACACAGAATAACAAATCAAAAGTAGTCACCAGTAAAATTGCAGGAATCATATTTGTTGTCCTTTTTATAATCGGTGGAATTATGAACTATGTTATTCTGCTGCCACTTACCGTACCAAATATGGTGATTTCCAATATTGCAATAGCAGGTGCAGGAATCTTTTTGGTATACGGAATGACTTCCAGCAAAATACAAAAGAAAGCGAAAGGAACGTATGAATCTGTATTAGGGCTAGTCATTATCCTTGCTGTATTGGCTGTTCCAACTTTAATCGTATTAGGAATTCTAACGCTGGATGACACGTATGAGTCAATTGAAAAAGAAGATGTAGAAGAAGCAAAGCCGTTGGATGAGGATGCTACCCCAATTGCGGTATCACCTGAGTTCGCGCGTAATAAAATCCAAAAATCCATGGGTGTCGTACCTAACACTCAGTTTTACGATCTGGGTAAATTACAAGTCCAAAAGATTGACGATCAAATTATGTTTGTTGCTCCCCTTGAGTTCACTGGTTTTTGGAAGTATTTCCGCGGAAAAGAAACGGAAGGCTTTTTCACAATATCTGCAACCAACATCAATGCTCAGCCAGAGTTTATCGATAGTAACATGAAGTACACCAATTCCAGTTACTTTAATCATAATGTTCAACGTACTATATATGGAGCTTATCCAAACTATATTCCAGGAGGGGAAGCCCAAATTGAAGTAGATGAAGATGGTAAACCATGGTATGTTCAAACATTATATCAACCAATTGGTTTAACCAATAAGCCTAATATGCAAAAATTGCAAGTAGCCATCGTTGACCCTGTAACGAGTGAAATAAGTAAATACAAAGTAGAGGAAGCACCGGAATTTATTGATGGATCAGTTAGTTCTGAAGTCGCAACAGATCAAAATGAGTATTTCGGAAAGTATGTTCACGGATGGTTAAATTCCCTCTTTGGTAAGAAAGATGTAAGAATTCCGAATGAATCAGGGACCGAAAGCAGTGTAACTCCTATTTTTGATGAACAAGGAGATATGTATTACTTTACCGATATGGCATCACCAAGGGAAAATATCGATTCTGCATTAGGTTATACACTAATAAATGCTCGCACAGGTTCACTAACTTATTATAACGGCGAGAAAAACAATGGGATTATGGATAGTAAAGGTGCTAAGGAAATCGTAAACAAACAATATCCGGAAAAGAACTGGACTGGATCTATGCCGATACTCTATAACATTGATGGAAATCCAACATGGGTTGTTAATGTTCTTGATCCAAATGGGCTATTCAAGCAGTATGCTTATATCAAAGCAGATGACGCTGACTTTGTTGTGTTTGGCGAAGCGGCAAGAGAAACATTAGAGTCATATCGACTCCAGCTCGCTCAAGACCCAAGTAATGTGGAAGCATCTGATGAAACAGCTCTTGAGACAATCCGTGGTGAGGTTAATCGTGTACTTGTAACGACACAGGAAACAGGTCAAGTTATTCAGTTCTTATTAAAAAATGACAAGACTATCTATACCGTTAATGCTGGGAAAGCACCACTATCCTTATTCCTGCAAGAAGGAGATAACGTAAAACTCGAAGCCAACATAAGGGATAATGGAACTGGTATTGTTGATTCAATAGAAATTGAGCAATTGATGGAGTAAGGAAGTTTATATTTCTTTAAATGCATTAAATGAGGCTAAGACAAAAGTGTTTTAGTATAGAAAACTTGGCTTATCGCCAAGCCTTAATGGCGAAAGCCTTATGCAGTAAGAAAGGATTTATACTTTCTTATCTGCCAAAGTAAAATCCGAACTATGATTCGAAAATTCTTGAAATAGAATTCGAATCAGTTCGGATTTTTTGTTGCTGATTAGAGGCTGAGGTGTTCCCTGTGGCTAAGAAGCAATGTCACAAGAAGCATTGAATAATTTACGAGATAAAGTAAGCAAAACCCAGCGGAGGAAATACACGGAGACTCCTGTGGGAGCTGAGGCCTAGATGAGACTGCGCAGCGACGTAGGAGCAAGGAGGCTCATCAGCCGCCCACGGAAAGCGAAGTGTATTTCCGGAGCGGCATAATAGCAATCAAACTTTTTAAAATGTATTTCGTAATATACATCAACTACGTATTAGATCCAACCATTAATAATCAACGTTCTAAACATCCTATCCTTTTATTAGCCGTATTTAAAGTGGAAAGGTTCAGTTATGCCCCGGCCACATCTTTTATTTCTCTTGCATTTCTTCAACTAACACCGAAAGTTCTTCCCAGCGTTCCATTTTTGCTTGTAGCTTATCTTCAGCTTCCTGCTGCTGCTCATAGAACTTTTGTACTTTTTCAAGGTCACTTCCTGCGTTATTAATACCTTCCTGGATTTCCTCAATTTCAGCTTCCAATTCGGTTATCTCATCCTCAATTGTTTCCCATTCCTTCTGATCTTTATAGGACATCTTTTTCCGATTCTGTTGCTTTCTAGGCTTTTCCTTAACATAAGCAGACGATTGTGACTCTTTTTGTTCTGTTTCATGCTCCAAAAACTCGCTGTAATTCCCCTGATAACGCTCAATGGATTCATTATTTTTAAACACCAGTAAATGATCAACAACTCGATCCAAAAAATACCGATCGTGGGAAACAGTAATTACAACACCAGGGAATTGATCCAAATATTCCTCAAGTACGCCTAACGTTTGGGTATCCAAATCATTTGTTGGCTCATCTAGAAACAATACATTAGGCTCGGTCATAAGTACTTTCAATAAATAAAGGCGCCGTTTCTCCCCGCCGGAAAGTCTGCTAATGTATGTCCATTGCTCGGAACGTGAGAATAAGAACCTTTCTAGCATCTGTTCGGCAGTAATTTCTTCACCGCCTTTTGTATGAACTACTTGTGCAACTTCCTTAATATAATCAATCACCCGCATACTCGTATCGAGTTCTTCTTCACCCTGGGTATAATAGCCAATTTTTACTGTTTCTCCAATTTCGACTTCTCCCTTATCAGGGTGGACGCGTTCAGCCATAATATTCAGTAACGTTGTTTTTCCGGAACCATTCGGCCCAATAATACCAAGGCGTTCTCCAGGAACAACCAGATAATCAAAGTCATGTATTAGTTCTTTGCCTTCATATGATTTTTCTATCCCCTGCACTTCAATGACCTTTTTGCCCAGACGCGTAGAGCCAACTTGGAATGAAACATTTTGTTTACTAGTATTAAAGTTCTTTTCCTGCATGTCATTCACACGTTCAATACGTGCCTTTTGCTTGGTCCCTCGTGCTTTAGGTCCACGTTTCAGCCAGGCAAGCTCTCTCCTCAGAGTATTTTGGTGTTTTAACTGATCACTAGCCTCAAGGGCCTCGCGCTCTGCTTTTTTCTCCAGAAATAATTCATAATTTCCTTCATATACATATAGATTGCCGTTATCGAGCTCATAGATATGATTTGTCACACGGTTTAAAAAGTAACGATCATGGGTGACAAGCAACAATGCTCCTTTATACGTAACTAAAAACTTCTCGAGCCACTCTACTGTTTCATTATCCAGGTGGTTTGTCGGCTCATCCAAAATCAATAAATCTGCAGGCTGAATAAGTGCTTTGGCAATAGCCACGCGCTTTTTCTGCCCACCGGATAATTCAGTAACATTTTTATGAAAGTCAGTAATTCCTAGCTTTGTCAGAACTGTTTTGGCAGAAGTATTAGCCTCCCATGCTTCCTGTTCATCCATTTGCTGTTGCATTTTGAGCAGACGAGACTGTGCCTTTTCACTAGCTGAGTCTTGTTCCAAGGCCTGAAGAGCTGTTTCATATTCTCGCATAACCTTCATTATTGTTGATTCACCATAGTAAATTTGTTCAATTACTGTCAGATTTGGATCGAGTTCCGGGTCCTGTGCCAAGTACTCAATTTGGTAATCTTTTGCATGTTTAATCGTCCCTTTTTCAGGTGTATCTATTCCTGCAATAACCTTTAAAAAAGTCGACTTACCAGTGCCGTTTACACCAATCAGCCCAATCCGGTCATTTTTTATAATTGTACATGTAACGTCCTTAAACAATAATTTATCGCCATATGATTTATATAAATTTTCGATAGTGAGCATAACATTACCTTCCTATTGTTGAATCCTCGTCACCTTTACGGTCTTTTAATATCTTCTTCATAAAAATAATGATTAAAAATAATAGCCACGATGTTCCCATATAAAATATTACCTTGCTTACCTGGTCCATTTCTTGGAAAAAGAAAGCCATACCTATCCAAATAACACCTAACCCTAAGATTTGGTACCCTAAAAATTTAATATCTATCTCCCCTTACAAAGATATTCAGATGCTGGCTGTCAGTCAACTTCAATTTCCTTCACAACATTTGCTGTCTCAATTGCCGCTACTGCTGCATCTGCACCTTTATTTCCTGCTTTTGTACCTGCACGCTCAATAGCCTGTTCAATTGTTTCGGTCGTTAATACACCAAAAATCACAGGCTTACCAGATTGAACTGATGCATTTGATACGCCTTTTGCTGCTTCATTGCATACATAATCAAAATGTGGAGTGGAGCCCCGAATTACAGTACCTAGCGTTATAACTGCATCATAATTATTATTCATCGCCATCTTTTGGGCAACTAAAGGGATTTCAAATGCACCCGGAACCCAAGCGACATCAATATTTTCTTCATGTACACCATGTCTTTGAAGCGTCCCAACAGCCCCGTCCAGTAACTTACTTGTTATAAAATCATTGAAACGTGCGACAACTATACCTATCTTCAAATCTGTACCTACTAGCTTTCCTTCAAACGTTTTCCCCATTATAATCATCTCCTTTAGTTATTATGAAAGTTGAATAAGTGGCCCATTTTATCAAATTTTGTATGCATGTATCGTTCATTTTCTTTTCGAGTACCCGTTTGGATTGGAATACGCGCACCGATTTCTATTCCATACGACGAAAGTGCAGTCATTTTTTTCGGATTGTTGGTTAACAAATCCACCTTTTTCACACCTAAGTCCTTTAAAATCTGTGCACTTAAATCATATTCCCGTAAGTCTGGTGCAAATCCTAATTGTTCATTTGCCTCAACCGTATCCATTCCAGCATCCTGCAGCTGATATGCTTTAAGTTTATTAATTAGCCCGATTCCCCGGCCTTCCTGGCGCATATACACTAAAACACCTGCACCTTTTTCATTAATCTTATTCAAGGCTTCATGTAATTGTGGTCCGCAATCACAACGGTAAGAACCAAATATATCACCAGTTAAACATTCTGAATGAACTCTCGCCATCACCGGCTCTTCAGAATGAATATCACCTTTAACAAGCGCAACATGCTCTTTATCATCCAGATCATTTGTATAGCCGTATACTTTAAACATCCCAAATTCAGTAGGCAGAATTGTTTCAACAGCACGAGTTACATGAACTTCATTCTGCTTTCGGAAAGCCTTCAAGTCTTCAATTGTGATGAATTTAAGATCAAATTTTTCAGCCATTTGCTTCAAATCAGGTACACGTGCCATTGTTCCATCATCATTGATAATTTCACAAATCACACCTGAAGGAAACGACCCACTTAACGCTGCTAAATCAACCGATGCTTCTGTATGACCAGAACGGGTCAATACGCCACCATCCTTCGCAACAAGTGGAAATACATGCCCAGGCTGTTTAAAATCAGCCGCTTTTGTTTCTGGATCCAGCAAAGCTCTAATTGTCTTGGATCGTTCTGCCGCACTAATACCGGTTGTTGTATCGACATGATCAATACTTACAGTAAAAGCAGTTCCAAATGGGTCACTACTCTGGCTTGTCATCATAGGCAAGTTGATTTTTTTAGCTAAATCCGCTTTGATTGATGTACATACTAACCCTTTTGCATGGGTGATCATAAAATTGATTACTTCTGGTGTAGCCTTTTCAGATAAGGCAACAAGATCTCCCTCATTTTCTCTATCCTCATCATCAACTACGATTACTGGTTTTCCTGCTTGCAGATCTTTTAACGCTTCCTCTATTTTGTTAAACATAGTCTCCACTTCCTTCGCTTAAATAAGTCCATTTCTATTTAGGAATGCTTGATTAAAACCATCTTTATGATCGTTCAATTGATGATTAAGTAAATTTTGCACATGTTTTGCGAGCATATCACATTCAATATTCACCACATCGCCCTCGTCTTTTTCCCCTAATACAGTTTCTTCTACAGTATGCGGGATAAGCGATATCGTAAATGTACTTTGCCCAACGTCAAATACAGTCAAGCTAATACCATCTACAGCAACAGAACCCTTCATCATAAAATATTTCACTAGTTCTTCCGGTATCTCTATATCATAATAAATAGCATTTTCCTGCTTTTGCTTCCGGGTAATTTTCCCCGTGCCATCAACATGGCCAGATACAAAGTGTCCACCAAAACGTCCATTAGCAGCCATTGACCTCTCCAGGTTAACATTTGATCCTTCTGTTAACGCATTTAACGAAGTAGATTTTATCGTTTCCGGCATAACATCGACTTGAAAATTAGTTGAAGAATAATTCGTGACCGTTAAACAGATTCCATTTACTGAAATACTGTCGCCAATATGAACATCTTCCATAATTTTGGTTGAACTTAACGTCATTTCCACTGACTGCTCTGAAACACGTTTCATTTTTTCAACGGTGCCCATCTCTTCAATTATTCCTGTAAACATCTGCTTCTTCCTTTCCGAGTTCCGCAATAATTTTTATATCCTTATCAATCATTTCTACATCCTTAATATCCAAGGAAAATGTATCTGCCATCGATTGAAATCCATTGCCTTCAATGGATGTTGGAGCTGTTTTACCACCAATAAGCTTCGGCGCGATGTAAGTTATCAATTGATTAATTCGCCGTTCTTCCAAAAAAGAACCATTAACCGTAGCTCCACCTTCCACAAACAATGACATTATTCCTTTAGATCCTAGATCATATAGTACATTTTCGATAGTTAATTGCTCCATTCGAACAATGACAACTCCGTTTTTCTCCTTAAATGGTGCCACTTCTTTCTCCGTGACATCCTTCCCGGTAAAAAGCCATGTATCTGCTTCTTGATCATTTATAACAGCAGCATCTAATGGTGTGCGGAGTGATGTATCCAGAATAACTCGTGTTGGATTCTTCCCATCGTTTGGGATACGCGTTGTAAGACTCGGATTATCAGCAATAACAGTTTCCACACCAACAAGAATTGCATCATGTGTATGGCGATAGTGATGTACATCGAGTCTTGCCGCTTCTCCAGTTATCCATTTGCTGTCACCAGTTACAGTGGCCGTTTTGCCATCTAAACTAACAGCGGACTTCATTGTGACATAAGGAGTTTTGGTATTTGTATAATGA
This sequence comes from Virgibacillus litoralis, assembly GCF_017873675.1. Lineage (GTDB taxonomy): Bacteria > Bacillota > Bacilli > Bacillales > Amphibacillaceae > Lentibacillus > Lentibacillus litoralis. Next base: position 93,097 of record NZ_JAGGKK010000004.1, read on the forward strand.
AAAAAAACACTGTTTATTTCTGCAGCTTCTTTTTCCAAGACACCAAGCTCCACTTCTATGCCGGCTGCCTGCAGCTTTTCAATCCCGCGTCCAGCTACTTTTTCATTCGGATCTGTAACAGCAATGACTGCCCGACTAATTTCTTTATTAACAATAAGATCGGCACAGGGTGGTGTTCTGCCATGGTGACTGCAAGGTTCAAGTGTGACATAAATCGTCGCACCTTTTGCCTTATCACCAGCCATGTTCAGCGCATGCGCTTCTGCATGAGCTTCACCCGCTTTTAGATGTGCACCAAACCCTAGCATTTCTCCATTTTTGACAACTACAGAGCCCACTGGAGGATTAGGACTTGTTTGACCAGATACTGTCTTTGCAAGGTTTAAAGCAATATTCATATAATATTCATCGTTCATGTCTAGATCCTCCCTATAATAACCATTTAAAAATGCCTCTGAATAAGCTTCAGAGGCAAAAGGGTAGAATTTTTTAGTATAGCGCATCTTCAAAATGTTTGACTAAAAATGAATACAATTAGAAAACTTGGCTTTTCGCCAAGTCTTAATGGCGAAAGTCTAAGTTGCACTTATGCAGTAAGAAAGGATTTATACTTTCTTAATTGTCACATAAGATTGCCTAATCATTTTTAGTAAAACATGCGAACTACCTGAAAAATTCCTTCTCCCATCCAGACTATAACTGTCGGCTCTGGAGTTTCACCAGATCCACCGCTTGGTTTTAGCAATTCTAACAGCTAAGGACCGCACGGGTCACGGACTAAGAAGTATGCACTTCATCACCGCCGATTGGGAATTTCACCCGACCCCGAAGGAATATTACGTATTTGGTTCATAAATAGTATAGCACTGAACATTTTGGAAATGCAAAAATATAGCTTATGGTATGCCTCTTACTATTACAATCGAATGCGAGCAGCAAAAAGTGTCATGAAAATCATGACACTTTTTTGGTCTGAGATTCGATTATAGGAGTAGAACAACTTAACTTTCATTTATACGTTTTTTTCGTACGCTGTAACCATATAATACAACTCCACTTAACAGCACAATGGCTCCGATTAATAGAAAGTTATACATTGATGTGGCCGTATCTGGTAGGACCTGACCTGCACCTGAAGTTATGGTTTCTTCAGATATGCTTGTCATAGAAAATGTGAATTCAAATTTACTGCTTAACCCTTGAAATTCATTCCCAAGTTTATAAGGCATTAATATTTTAAATCTGATCACTTCTGAATCGCCATTAGATAAGTTACGTTGCTCCAGCGTATTAAAATCTTTCAACATACCATCGAATAATACAGATGATTCGTCTTTAACGGTAAGAAGTAATTCATCGTACAGTTTTTCAGATCCATCAATAAATTTGTTTGTATATTTATACTCAAACCCCTGGTTACCATCGTTTGACACGTTTAATTTTTTCACAGCATAATCACCAGGCTTCATATTATTGAGATTAAATAATATACTGCTGGGGCTAGTTGCTAAATCAATTTCTACACGTTCATTCGCATTACCTTTAGAAGCATAACTATTTATTGGAAAAATCAAAACCAAAGCTATCGTAAGAAACACTATTACCACTTTACTATTTCTCATAAAATCCCCCCAGCCAATGTTAACAATATTTCACATCAGTCATTTATTACTTCTATCTCCACCGGACATCTGAGTTGCTTCGAATATTAAGTCAAGATTTATACGCTCACCTTGGAATTTATTTTGTTCAATAAAAAGACTATCAGGATATTTTTTATCTTTGTTCACAAAGCTTATTTCAATGTCGATACTCACATTAGCACCGGAGTCCAATGCTGTTCCTTCCGACCCCATAATAACTTTATCTGAATTTAAGTCAGCAAGAGTTCCATTGAATACTTTTGTTTCACCTTGTTTAACTAATACATTAAACTGTTCTAAAAAATCCCCCATCGTGTTCACACCATTATCTGGTAACTTTTGATTTGTCTCATCTGTCCAACTTCCTTCTACGACCATCGAACTCAATAAAATTTCTTTAATTGCCAATGATCCGTTGTTTTTTAAAGTTATGGTTTTATTAAAGGACTCTCCAGGTTCCAAATTGCTGAATTCAAATGACGTCTTTTCTTGTCCTGTTAAGGCCAAATCCAACGTTCCTGCAGTAAACGTGTTATCAATTTTTTCTACGTCATTAAACGCTGCGAATGTTCCAGATCCTACTAATGTTAACCCTAGTGCTCCTGCTAAAATAACTGTGCCCATCTTCTTCTTAATATTCATTTCTTATTCCTCCTAAAATTTTTGCCCGCATGGGTATGTTTATTTTTGTAGATCTTCTAATTGTAAATTCAGCGATTTTGTTCTTGATTCAATTTCTTTAATCGTTGCACGAAAGGTTAGAAATGCATAACCCAGTAACAACAATCCCGGTACGATTAAGAGAATTGCCACTCCGATTGGTGAACCAGCATGATTAACTAAGTAGCCTGCATACGGAACGGTGAACCCAGTGTATTTTGAAACTACTTTCTCTGGAGAAACTAGGCTCATGTCAGCATTTTCGTTATTGTCCCCTTTCGTTCTATATAGGGTTACTCCGTCTTTCTTAACAGCTTCAACAACTCGATGTGTTACAAGATTCTTATCTGCTTGTTTAAAGGTGATGATGTCACCTTTTATAATTGCATTTGTGTTGTTGACCCGCTTCACTAAGATGATTGAACCTGTACTAAATTCAGGATCCATTGACCCGGAGAGCACTGTCTTAAACTGATAACCGAAAAGTTGTGGTTCATCACCAGAAATCCTGGATGAAATAACTATTAAAGTCATGGCGATTAACGTTAAAATCAGAAGTGTTGAGATTAAATTGCTTATTCGCTTTATCGTATTCTTTTTCCTCATCTTTTCTTACTCCTCTCCATGCTTCCCCCCAATAGATCAGTCTGCGTTCTTCTCATCATAAAAATCGGTAGTATTCTCTGTATTTGCTTGGTTATTTGGTCCTTGTCCGGCGTCCTCTGCATCAGTATTTTTTGATTTCTCTGTATGTTCTACGCCTTCATCAACTGCTTTTTTGCCCGTGTTATTATTTATTTGTTCACTGGCAGATTTATTGCTTTGTTCTGCCTGCGTATACGAGGCTATACAACTATTGATATCGTCTTGCGTTATTGTAATTGCCTTATTACCCCATATTTCCATCAATGGTCCATCAGGGGTTTCATTATTTGGATCCCCGTGGCCTGGTCGTTGATATGCCTTAAACTTATATTTTCCTGGTTCCAAATCACTAAGATTATCAGGTTCAAATTTTAATATGGTTGATTCACCACTTTTTAATGGTTGTATCACACCTGTATAAACAACATCTCCAAGTCTATTTTTGTTAGGGTCTTTTTCTTGATGATAATGAACATCATACTCTGATTCTCCATTCATATCACCGCCACCACCGTTTATAATACCTGATAATAATCCGGATACATCTCGTTCACAAAAACCATACTCAGCATTATCACCTGAAAACTTCAATGAACTTTTATCCCAATATTCTTCTTCCGGAGGCGGATCTTTTACATCATCCTGCTCCCAGTTAACGTGCAATTTTCCATTAATTTCTTCGATGTCATTAAAACTTGCGTTCGTATGAGTATTGAAATAAGTTCCTGCTATTAGAATGCAGCACCAAATTATAAATAGTTGTATGACAGTAGCAGTTTTATTATTGCTAGTAAGATGTTTCCTCGTCCGTTTTTTCCTCATTGGTCTCCCACCTTTCACAATGTTCTTTTTAATGAACGATTATATTAAAAAAATTTGACCTTGTTCCTACCTGATGGTCTAGTATTTACTATGTAAATATAACAAATCGTTCTATATAATGAACTTTAAATGAAGTATAATTCAAATTACCTAGATTGAAAAACCTCAAATTCATCCATATATTACGATTACGAGCATCTATGTATTTAAAACGCGCATTTTACTCCTCTTTTCTTATTATTTCGTATCTTTTAAAGAACGTTATTTATTTTATATCGAACGAATTTAACAAGAAAGGTAATAATCAAAAAATCAAAGCCCACCAGGTTGCTGGTGATTATTATGGAGAGATTTCACTTAATTATGACGAACCGCTGGAGGTTGATGGCCTGCTTGGGTGTATTGAAGAATACAAAGCGAAGGGGGAGGAGGTCTCCTATTATCATTAAGGCTTTTTTTCTTCAAGCTGGCGATCCCCCCGTAGAGAGGGGTTGTATGAACGAGGAGGCTCTGGGTCCCATCTTGGCACTGCGATCACTCGACCATTGAAGACATTTACGCCAACTGAACGAACTCACGCCGTGTATGGTTGTGGAAAGCGAGCACATTTCCCATTCCTTAACCGAACTGCATATGTTCCGTTACGCTAGTGGTAATGTAAACCAGAAAGTGTTTGTGTTTTTTTCGGAAATCACTCCGATTTGTCCGCCATGCCGGTCTATTATTTCTTTAGCTATAGCAAGCCCAAGACCGCTTCCACCTGTTTTACGGCTTCTGGATGTATCTAGTCTATAAAATCGTTCAAATATATTTTCCCGTTCAGATTCTGGGATAAATGCACTTGGACCACTTACTACAATTCGATAAACAGAATTTTGCTGTTCGCCAAGTACATGAATTCCACCCTCACCATTGTAATACTGGATTGCGTTTTCTAACAGGTTACTTATAATTTGCTGAATACCTTCCTCATGAATATGTAACTTACATGAAGAAACATTTACAGATAAGCCAATATCTTTTTCCTCCATTTGCAACTGAAACATTGCAACACACTGATTAATCAGATTAGCAATATCGACTTCTCTACTATGGGAATAGGTTTGGGAAGTTACATAATCCCATTCCTTAAGTTGTTCCAACTGCTCTATCATAACTGTGAGACGTTGTGACTCCTGATACAACGCCTTGTAAAGATCCTGATTCCCTTGAATATCGCCTCGTTCCAATGACTGAAGATATCCATTTAAATTAGTTAAAGGCGTACGAAATTCATGTGATAGATCAGATACAAGCTTTTGGCGGTGTTGTTCGTTTGTATGCAGTTGTTGAATAAGAGCATTAAATTGTACAGCAAGCTCGCCTACTTCATCCTGGGATGTCACCTCAACAGGATCTGGATAATTGCCTTTTTTTAATTGCTTAGTGGATTCTATTAAGCTGCGAATTGGTCTGATTAGTTTTTTTGTCATATAAAAATGCAATAAACTCCCCGTAACAATCGCTGTAATGATAAAGATCCACAGGTAATTAAATAGCGTTGCATTGAATTGCTGCTGGCGTTGTTCCTCCAACCCACCCATGGCGTCCACTAAAAAACAAGCAGTATTATAAGTTGCCAGTCCACTCACGACAATTGCAGAAGCAACAACAAGGAAATTTAACGCAGATAAACGCCATAAGAATCCTTTAGGAAGTTTTGATATAATCCGTTTACGTATTGACAAACTTATACCCCATTCCCCGAACAGTCTGGATACGCTTGGGTTTGGATGTGTTATCCTCAATCTTTTCCCTCAGTTTTTTGATATGCGCATCAATCGTGCGATCCAGCACAGTATGATCAGCATATGGATATATTTGCATGACTAATTGTTCACGGCTAAGCACCATGTTCGGATTTTGCATTAAAAAATAAAGAAGATTAAATTCATATTTCGTTAGCTTAATGAATTTATCGTAAAGAAGTACTTCACCTTTTCTGGGCTTAATACATAACCCGTCATATACAATTTTTTGGCAAAATTGACCTGTACGTCGCAATACTGCTTCGACGTGTGCCATGAGTTCATTCGGATCGAAAGGCTTCGTGACATAATCATCTGCTCCCATTTTCAGCCCATCAATCTTATCTTCAATCTTCGCTTTTGCTGAAAGCATTATAATAGAAACCTCATTACGTTCCTGCGCACGTACCCATGCACAGAAATCTTCACCACTAACTTTAGGCAACATTAAATCAAGAATTACCAAACAAGGATGGTGTTTTAGAAATACACTTTTTGCTTCCTCACCATCAGCGGCTTCTACTACATCATAATCATTTTTTTCCAAATGTATTTTTATTAGTTCACGAATCATCATATCGTCTTCAACGACTAAAATCGTTTGTTTCATGTTGAACACCTCTTTTCTATTTTAAACTAAAAAGAGGATCTATTTCATCTTTTCAAACTCCTGGACCATTAATTCATAATTCATAGCACCTAATGCCTTATACTGAATCCTTCCGTTCGAATCAATCATGTATGAAGTGGGAATAGGCTGTATTTGGTATCGATTTGCTACTTCTACTTTCTCGTCCATTAATATTGGAAATGTCAGTTCAAACTTTTCCACAAAATCGGTTACATCACTACTCGTGCTCTCTGTTTCAGTAAGATTAATCGCTAAAATTGTAATATCTTTATTTTGATGGAATTTCTCCATATCAGGCATCTCCGCGCGGCAAGGCGGACACCAAGTTGCCCAAAAGTTAACAAGAACTCGCTGACCACGATAATCAGATAGCTTTACTGTCTCTCCTTTTAACGTTTTCAGTTCAAAATCAGGTGCCATATTTCCTATTTCAAGTCCTACTTTATTGTTACTTTCACTTTCTCCACTAGCACTTTCTTCTTTAGTGTCTTCCTCTACAACGTAATCTCCACTATCTGCCGTTTCTTCAGAGCTGTTTAGTAGATCGTATACCGCCCAGGCAAGCATCCCGGTAATTATGAGAATTACTATTATTTTTTTCATAATTATACCTCCAATTTTCATCCTAAATTAGAAAACCACGTATCCTGAACAAGCCTGCATAGAAAAAATTGAAATACGTGTCATTCGCATTCGCCAAGCTAAATTGTCAAACCCTAAGCAGCACCATTATGAAACGTTCCTTCTATTGTGATAAGTTAACAGTGCCAAGCTTATGACAACAGTAGCTATTAAGAACCAACGATCCATCATATAGCCAAATAATGTTGTAAAAGGCAGTATAAAGGATAGAAGCAATTGCCCCAAACTCCACCCGACAAAGAAACCGCCTGCTGCTGAAAGTGATGATATTTTCTCGTGCACGAATACATAAATAAAAGTCAATACTATGAGTAAGAGCAAATGCCCCCATGCTAAAGTACTGTCATTCCACATAATATCGATAAATTCATATACAAACGATGCCCCTAAGAAAACTGGAACAAATGATGCCAGTAAAGGAATTGTATCGGTATTCTTCCGTTTTGCCTTATAACCAACATTTATTATCAGAAATAAAACTGCCACGTAAAAGGCGTGTGAATTACTAGGGTACGCTAGTATGGCGAGTGGATCTTCGACAAATACAGATAAGTTTAAAAGGACCTTTCCAATCCATATAAAAATGACAAAATTAATAAGTAATGATATTATTTCTTCCAATTGTTGCTTTTTCTTTGTTTTCGTTAATGGGCTAATTATGTAAAAAAACAATAGACCAGATAGAACACTTATTACAATAATCGCAACGTTAGTTAACACCCAAGCTGATGGCATAGTATGACCTCCATGTTCCATTTCGTTATTTATTATAAAGAAGTTATGTGAAAGTTTGATGAAAAATTTAATTTTCTTATTCAAATAAATCAGTTTATGAAATTAACCCAACTATTTAAGCAATACATACATCTGCTATAATACTGTTAAAATAACAAAGATATAAGGAGTGATTCAGATGCAGCTACCAAAAGGTAAGTCCAATTGCATTACCGATGTCATAGGTGTGCAGGTTGGACATGTAACTTTGTACGAGAAACTGAATGAACAAGATACAGTTTGTACTGGTGTTACTGCTATCTTGCCCCATAAGGGTAATATTTTTTCAAACAAGATACGTGCAGCAAGCTCGGTTATTAATGGATATGGAAAAACTGCAGGCCTTGTCCAAGTCGAGGAGTTAGGCTTAATTGAATCACCAATTATGCTTACGAATACGCTCAGTGTAGGAACTGTCTGGCAAGGAACTCTCCAGCATATGCTCAATGAAAATAAAGAAATCGGTGACTCAACAAGTTCACTCAATATCGTTGTTGGTGAATGTAATGACAGCTACTTGAATTCAATTCGACTGCAATCCGTGAAGCCTGAGCACGCGATTCAAGCCATAGAGAGCGCTACCAGTAATCCTGTTGAAGAAGGTGCAGTTGGCGCAGGGAAAGGAATGGTGTGCTTCGGATATAAAGGCGGAATCGGCACAGCATCACGACTTGTAGATACGTACACTGTTGGCTGTCTCGTATTAAGCAATTTTGGCAAACGGGATGATGCCTTATTTGCAGACTTCGGAAGTAGCGTGAAACTGGATACACCTGACGGATCAATTATGATGGTTATAGCAACCGATGCACCGCTATATGACCGGCAGCTGAAACGGCTTGCCAAACGATGTGCAGCGGGACTGGGCAGAACTGGAAGCCATATTGACAATGGCAGCGGCGATATAGCAATTGCTTTTTCCACAGCGAATACATATAATCATAACGCTACTGTACAGCTTGAGTCGATGTCATTTTTACGTGATGATCACCCTATTATGAATAAACTTTTTCAAGCAGTAATTGAAGTGACTGAGGAAGCTGTTATTAGTTCACTGAAAAATGCCGATACAACGGATGGACGAAATGGGCGAGTTGTGGAGAAAGCGCCACTCGGTTTGTAAACTTTATCGGTTCTATGTCGAACTTTATCTATTCCGTGTCGATGTTTATCTATTGCGAGTCGACTATTATCGTTTTGTTGTCGAACTTTATCGATTCCGCATTTGGCATTCGCTAGCCTCTAGCCACACTTATGCATTAAGAAAGAGGCTCTTTTATAAAAGAACCTCTTTGATTAATGCTTTCTTCATGGATTCAGCTGAATAAGTTTCTGGTAATGTCAGCATAACGAATTTATTGTTAAAGCGATTAATTTCATTTAGTTTGTCGTCAATGGTATCTGCTCCTTTTTCCCCCTGAATGTGTTTCGTTGCGCCAATCATTTCATTTATTTGAGAAATAATAGGACGCTCACTTGTTGGTGCATAATTCACGTCATCACATTTTTTCAAATATGTTTCTACAACTTTTTCAGCAAATCCCTCAGCCAATAGATTTTCACGTATTCCTTCTTTCACTAGTGAAGAAAACTGACTAAATTCTTTTTTTCTGAGACTTCCTATAATAAAGTTATAACGTGTGCTGTTATTCATAACGATGCAGTATTTTTTTCGATTATAATAAAACAAATGTGCATGCCATGAATACAGTGGTTCGTTGTCTACTATCTGTTCTTTAGATGTTTTTATTTTTAATTCATCGGCTAACTTTTTCGTACATTGAATTTGTAAAATATGAAACACACCTCCTATGGAATACTATTTTGATTTTGCAAAAAATGACCCTGGAACATCTGCTTCAAACCGCATTAACTTACCTGACGTAGGGTGATTGAAGGACAATACCTTCGCATGAAGGCCAAGCCTCCTGATTTCATTCGTTTTGGAGCCATATTTTTTATCACCTACAACTGGATTCCCCAGATCCTGCATATGAACGCGGATTTGATTTTTTCGCCCGGTTTCAAGTTGTACTTCAACTAGTGAGAAATTTTTGTTCGATTGGATTACATTGTAATGTGTAATTGCATGTTGTCCGTCATTTTTATTGGGGCTGGAATATACCAGATGTGTACTGCTTTCTTTCAGCCACGATGATATGTAGCCTTTCGCTTTTTTTACTTCCCCTTCGACAAGTGCAACATATGTACGTTCTTTAACATTTTCCTTCCAGGCATCCTGCAAGGTCCGCTTAACCTTCTCATTCTTAGCAAACATCATAACCCCTGATGTATCTTTATCAAGGCGATGCACGACGAAGATTCGGTTTTTAGGATCTTCACGGCGCACATACTCCATCAATTGATGGTGCGCAGTTCGTTCCTTTTCTTTTTGGGTAGCAATGGAAAGTAATCCAGCTTCTTTGTTGATGACGATGATATCTTCATCTTCATGGACAATACTCATACCAATTAATGCACTCTCTTTAACGGAAGCCTTATTTTTTAAAATAGTAACGGATTGTCCTGGGTGAAGTGCATAATTATACTGTGTTTCCATATGCTCATCGACTGTTACCTGACCGCGCGCTAGAATTGACTTAACTGAGTTCCGACTGCGGCTGGGCATGACTTTTATCAAAAATTTTAAAAGCTCAATAGGCTCCTCCACTGTGTATACAAGTGATTTTTCGTCTTTCGTGGTTTGCTGGTTTTTTGGCATGTACATATGCTCCTCTATGTAATTATCTAATCTTCATCCTTTACATCCGGATCTTCCGGAAGTGGTTCATTCAGGTAATCTTGAATCATTTTTTTATAATTATCCATTTGCTCTAGATGTGTACTAAATTGTTCTTTGTTAATAAGGTATCTATCCCCATCATAAACAGAGCGTATACGACCTTGCAGTACAAACGTTTTAACTTTTGATTCTTCAATTGATAAATATTCAGCTGTTTCCTGGATAGTTAAGTACATATTATTGGTTCCCTTTTCAGTGATTTTATTTTTGATTAATCTTATCATAGGAAATATTGAGCCCATTCAGCCAATCAAAAATGGCTTCCTTTGCATCATTTTGTTCAAATGTATGCCATTCATCATCAATTCCAAGTTCAATAACTTTGTCTTTAAAATTTCGAAATGGCTTTCTACGGTTCAGTACATTAATCAATTTCTCAGCTACAGCGGCTTCATGCTCTTCTGCAAATCTAACCATTGAATCATATGCTTCCGTTGACGTAATTTGTGGAATTGGTAAAAGATTGTCCGTTGCGTCCTCGTCATCCCAGTCAATTTCTGGTTCTCCTGTTAATGATTCAGGAGCATCCATTAGAACTTGTCCGTTTTTTATATCCAATGCATAATTAATTTCAAGGTCGTTATGCAAATACGCATCAATTAACTCGTTGATTAAATCCATAATCTCTCCTGCTAACCAGCCAGCACATCGTGATACTCAGGTGTTTTCTCTATTTTATTTTTTGTATATGAGCATGTTGGGTCAATTTTCTTTCCCTCTTCTCTAGCATACGTAACAACTTTATCAACTAACTTCCCTGCTACACCTTGTCCACGAAGCTCATCAGACACATATGTATGGTCAACAACCAATACGTTGTCACCTGATGGCTCAAAAGTTATTTCACCTAATGGATTTTGTTCATCTTCTCCTACATAAAATTTGCTTTCACCTTTTTTAATTGTAGTCATTAATTAGCCTCCTCTGAGTTATGTTCTTGTGATACCGATGGCTTCCTTTTTTTAAAATTATTAAATAGCACTTCTACCTTATTAAATGCCCATTGCAGTGCTAAACCTTGTATTGCAATCCCTATTATGGATATTCCTGTTAAAATCCAAATTGAAACCTGACCCTCGATTTCAAAGACACGATGACCGAAAAAAAGTAAATACCCCAATATTACATACAATGCATCATAGTATGCGACAATCGAGCTCTCCAAGTTCCAAATAATGAAGGATGCTGCAATTAATAATGATAGTAATATTGATACAATTAGTGATTTGGATTGAATAGTAAGCTTTTCGGCATATGGCACAATGTAGTACTTGGCAATAGTTTTGATCCGAAATAAATAGATAACTCTTACCACCCTGGCAACCTGGAAAAACTGATCGAATGGGATAATTGCTATCAGAAGAAATGGATTTTGTTTGATGAAGTCCCACTTCTTCTTTGCAGTCAGTAATCGAAAGAAGAAGTCAATAAAAAAGACACCCCATACAATCCAATTGATTGTTGAACTGTATGTGTTTTCAGTCCATAGTGTAATGATTGTAAGCATAACGAGCAGAATCATAATACTCTCATATGCTATTTTCGCCATTTTCTGCATAACATATCCCTCTTCAAATTTCCTCTTAACCTATTATATTAGAAAAAGCAAAGAAGTGTAACCCTGACAACTTTTTAATGACACACCTCGGGCTATCATAGAAAAAAACTTCGATAAACCTCCAGCAAAAACTGGATATTTATCGAAGCAGAAGTTTAACGCATGTTGAAACTGGAATATAAACCGAATCAGAATTGCTGTATCGCTCGCCTAAACCTAATTGCTGGCATTTTTTGTAATGCTTAAAACCAATTTCCGAAACTTCCAGTGTCTTGCAAATAGTATCTAAAGGATATTGACCCTGAAGAGCATCAATTGCTTGATACTTTTCTTCAATACTATAGTGAGACATGCTAATAAACTTTTTTAGTATGTCTAATTCTGTTGATAATTCCTTAATTAATTTATCCGGTGATGCTGAACTTTGCTCTTTTTGAGGATGACCAATATTCCGATCGAATGCGGAGGCACCTTCCATTTGGTATTTCTTAATCCAAACATAAATATTATCTCTATGACGAATTCCTAAATCGTTCAACACTGCTTGAACAGGCTCATCTTTTTCAAGTACACGCCGAACTGCTTCAAGTTTAGTTTTCTTTGTATACCGCTGATATTTCGCCTGCTTTCCCATAGCTCAACCTCCATACTGTATATGTACTTTGTTCATATACTCATTGTAGCGCGTATGGTATGCAAATAATTGTGTAGCTACTAATGATTAACCAAGCCATGGAACAGTAACGATAATCATGACGATAAAGATTAACATTAAATAATTCACGGAATATAAAAACATTTTATTGGCCCAATTTAAATCGTCCTTGGTAAAAAAACCGCTAATCCCAAGTATGAGCCACCCAATATTTAATATTGTAGCTATAACTATAAACGTTGTCCCTAGTGAAGCAAGATAAAATGGTAACGGAAGTAAACAGGCAATGTAAATAACTGTTTGCCGTTTAGTAATAGCGAGTCCATGTACCACTGGAAGCATTGCTACGCCCGCAGCCTTATATTCGTCATATTTTCGTATGGCAATGACAAATGTATGGGGGATTTGCCAGATAAATAAGATAAGAAACATAATGATTGGAACGGTATGATTAGCAGGCTCTAATGCAGCCCAGCCGATTAAAGGTGTTACTGCGCCAGAAACACTTCCAATTAAAGTATTAAGCGTATATTTACGTTTCGACCATATTGTATACAGAAACACATATATAAACCAGCCAACAAAAGCATATAAAGCTGCTTCTATCGTTGTGAACAGTAGCAAGATTAAACCAACTACTGAAAAAATAATTCCCAGTGTCAAAACAGCTTTTAACGATAGGTTCCCAGTTACTGTAGGGCGATTCTTTGTTCTTTCCATAATCGTATCAATGTCAACATCGTACCAGTTATTAAGGATAAGTGCGCCAGCCATCACGGATGTACTGCCCGCCATTATTAATAGGAACACATCCCAATTTGCAGTAAAAGTCGAGTTAGTAAAATAAAGAGCGAGCCAGAACCCAGCAAAGACTGGGAGCACATTGAAAATTAACACTACCGCCTTAAAAAGTTCTTTTAAATCAGACAGAAAAGTATTGGGATTTTGTTGAGGCGATATAACAGTTTCTTCATCTTTCTTCATTTACAGTTTCCTCCCAAGCCTTCAATTACATCTAATCCATTTTAACATGTATCATAACCAATCACATGGATGAAAACTAGAATTTTAAAAACAGACAGGAATTCTGTCTGTTTCAGTTTTCCAGTATTAAACTTTTTTTGTATTATCTATTACGCATTTTTTTGCAGGTTAATGCACAGCTGCTGATAGGCGTCCGATTCGTGATTTAACCCTTTGTCCCGATAGACTTTAGATAACCATTGAAGTGGTTTTGGCTGAGTTGGTTTTAGTTCCATTTCCCAGCTAAAACATTCAATCGCCTTATCCAGTAGATTAAATTCATAATACAACTCTCCAAGTGTTTGCATTTGGTCCAGATCATCACTTAGCCTTTCCATGGTATCGATTTTTCTGATAATCTCCAGACTCCCATGATTTTCTTTAAAAGGTTTTAGTAATTCTTGAATATACGCTACTTCATGGTTTTCCAGTAACGAGACAACGTATTTATTAAGAAGTTTTTCTGCTTTTTCAGGGGAGGCGTTAATAACTGACTCTAATATAGTATTGAGCATTTCTGGATGTGAAGAATATGTTCTTGAATCAAGATGTTCAAGCAATTCTCCAAAGGTTTGAATCTGATCATTACTTAGTTTAAATTCACGATCCTGCATCATATGGAAAACTTTTTCGATTTGATGGGTTTTTACATATTTATTAAATAGATCTTGCTGTAATGGGAGGAAAGCTGGTAACTGGCTGTCTAAACGTTCTAAAATGGATTCTGATTCATTTTTGTTTAAATGCTGTTCCAGTAAGTTTGCAAGAGAATTGTAGTAGTCAGTTTCAGGGGATATAGATAATTTGTAACAATACAAGGCAATCATATCAGTCCATCGAGACTCTTTTTCCAAATGGTCGATTAGCTGCTGAAACCGCTGATTATCATCTTTTTGGGAGTAGAGCGTTTTTTCAGCAAAGATTAAGTCCTTCACTAACAGATCATCTGATTGGCTGTTATACTGGTCTTCATATTTTTGTAAAATAAGATCATTAGAAACCTGTGTCACGAAACTGTGCTTCGGTGCAAAATCCATTAAAATACGGATGATCCGGTATCCCAGGAACCCTTGGCCGTTACGGCGATAAACATAAAATATTGATTTAATTTCTTCAAACAGATGTTTTTTTGGAATAAAAGATTCAAAGAAGGTGAGAATAAAAGCTTTTTCTTGCGGAGTATAGTTTGTTTCGAGTTTCTTTAGCAATGGCTTAAAACCGATAATTTTACATGGATGATTGGATGTAAGCAGCATGTTGATAAACGGGTGTGGGGCGTTGTAAACAATACCTCTGGTAAATGCTCGCTCAATGAATGATTGTCGACGCAGTCGCTTTGCTTTTGCTGCAGTTAGGAAATTGTTTTTATAAAAGAACAAGTAATACATCTCATTGTTCTCACTTATAGCTTCAATAATTTCACTTTGCATATATAACGAAATTCTTTCTGGCTGCACTCGGATCTGTTTCTGCTGATCATAAATTAAAAATTGATCCCTATCCATATCGCACACTCCCCTAATCGCTTTTTCCAATTATAACATACGAAGAGATTGAGGGACAGGTTGAGGGACATAGGGGACGGGTTCATCGTCCCAGGTTGTTGACACTTCAATCATACCGCAACAACTTAAAGGCGACCATCCTTTAGGATAATCGCCTGTTAATTTACTTTTTGCCATCGTTTAATTTTTCGACTTCTTCAGGGCTTGCCATTTTTGTTGAGCCTTTATATCGAGTTCCTACATCTCGGTCTGATTCGACTCGTCCGCTTTGCTTCAACTTTTTTTCTTGACGGTCTTTTCCCATTTTCAAGCACCTCCTATACTTAAAATGAGAATAGTAAAGAAGATTTATTCATCCCTACTTAGAATATTATTTAGCGCACAAAAATCAGTACCGTTTTCTCCTTCTATTCTCTGAAATCATCTCAGAAGCGACGTCATACATTCTCTCAACACCCTTTTCGGAAGCTTCAAAGTTATATGCATTTTGTTCAACAATTCCAATATTATTTGCTTCTTTTGCAGCATCAATGTTTGCACCCATAAAAATAAATTCCCAGTTGTATTTATCCTGTTGGTGTTTTATCAGTTCTTTAACTTTTTTATAGGAAAACTCATTGCTCGCATTTTCCATACCATCAGTTGTAATAACAACTATAACATTGTCTGGTTTCTGCTCTTCATGGGTTCTCGATAACCTGTAACCCACATCCAAAATTGTCTTTCCCACTGCATCCAATAACGCTGTCGTCCCTCTTACATAATACTCGCTATCTGTAATACTTACACTATCAGCATCAACACCATTCCATAATACTTCATACTTGTCATCAAACAGAACTGAAGTTAAAATTGTTTCCCCCTCGAGTTGGCACTGCTTATCAATGAAAGCATTAAACCCACCAATAGTATCACTTTCAAGCCCTGCCATTGACCCACTTCTATCCAACAGGAAAATAATTTCTGTTACATTCCTATTCATACTTATCATCTCCTCAAATTTTTAATCTGTTATAATATTAACTGAGATTATCCGTGTTTTGGTCGCTTAACAAGCGACATATTTGGGAGGTGGACAATGTGCTTGATGAAAAGTTTTTTCTGGAAATGCAGAAGTATGTAGAGGATCATATAGATATAACTCCAGTTGATGTTTGTGAATCCTCTGAAAAGGTTGACTACAGTATTCATAAAGAAATAGAAATTGTTGAATTAGAAGACTTTATTGAAGATAACCGTAAGCCTACACTCAAAGAAGTATTGTTTAACTTAATTGATGAAAAAGATACTAGTGATGCTTACATCTATAAAAAGGCCGGAATTGATCGCAGGCATTTTTCAAAAATACGATCCAATCCAGAATATCAGGTTGGAAAAAATACTGTTATTGCCCTTGCTTTAGCTCTTGAGCTGAATAAAGAAAAAACCGACAAGCTACTAAGCTCTGCCGGCTACTCATTGTCTGAAAGTGACACCTACGATTTAGTTATTCAATTCTGTATTGAGAAAAAGGTATTCAATATCTACGATGTAAATCAGGCGTTAGACTATTTTAGTTTAAAACCATTAACGGGTTTGCACTCCTAGGAAGTAGAGAAATGACCTTATTTACGGAACATGGACATAAACCTACCCAAAGTTCCTTTAGGTTTTGTCATCGATTCTTCTAAACGTTTATTAAAATCATTTTGTGATCGCCATTCTTTTTTCTGTTCATCCCGCATATTTTGTATTTCTTTTTGTAAGTATTCGGTTTTTTCTTTTTCCTGTTGCAGCAATGTCTCATAGTGGTTATTCTGTTGTTCAGTTAATTTTTCAATTCGCGCAGTTCTTTGTGCTGAGTTTCCGATACCAGAACTTATAACATGATGATCTTGCTGGAGCTGGGAAACCGTAGTTTTAAGTTGAGACATATCATTTGTCAGCTGGACATTCATTTCACGTGTAGCCACTAGTTCATTGGCTAAAAACATTAAAGACTCTTTTAGCTGATCGAGATCTTGGGGTGAACTCCCAGGTGAATCAGGTACCGCTATCTCTGTTTCATTGAACCCATCTAATCTTAATTTTTGTTGATTTACAAGGTATGTAGCTATCTCGCCTAAGGGCTTGTCCGTATCGCGAATCGCTATAAGCGATTCGATGTCAGAACGAACGAAAATACGCCGGTCACCATCTTTGAAAAACTCATATCCATTTCGTTCTAAAACTTGGCCATACTTTCTAACAGTAGGTGTTGCGATTTCCAATTCATCTGCTACTTCCTTCGTGGTAAATGATCGTTCATTTGGCTGTATATCATGTCGCATATCGGATCTCCTTTCTAGTAGAATATGAAGTTTTTCGAAAAATCCAAAGGTATATCGCCTGGCGATACGTTGCACACACACGGCAAGCTAATATCTTGAAAGCATAATAAAGACTAACGCTATACTTAGCCGCTCCGACTCGCATATTTTGTCCATATCGCGTGCCGCTATAAGCGATACGAAGATATTGAACTTCCTATATATCATATATCGTCCTCAGATTCAACCAGATTTCTAGCAAATAAAGACTATAACTACTACTCTTTTGGAAGATAATAACCACTTATACTAACGTATATATCATGTATTAAATCAAATCTCCTTATCTATTAAATATGAAGGTTTTTCGAAAAATTTGCAAGTATATCGCCTAGCGATATGGAGGGACAATAGGGACAGGTTCATAGTCCCAGATGGTTAGTTTCGGGTGCATCTATCGTGTTATATATCGGATTACCTTATCTATTAAATTATGAAGTTTTCTAAGAACTTATGTACCATATCGCCCGGCGATACGACACATATAAAAAGAATCGACCAACAAGTCTCGTGAGGAAATTTTTGAAATCAATCTTGTTTTGTCCAAGTGTCTGCCCCCCTCCGGACTCAGTCTGTACAAAAGGATAGACTCTTCCATATCGCGTGTCGCTATAAGCGATACGAAACATATAAAAAATTCAACTAACAAGTTTCGTGAGGAAATTTTAGAAATCAACCTTATTTTTCAAAGAGTCTGACCCACTCAGAACTCATTCTTTACAGATAGATAAACTCATCCATATCGTTTCCCGCTATATGCGTTACCCCAGATGTTTACTTTCGAGTATATCTAATATTTTATATATCAGATTCCCTTATCTATTAAATTATGAGGTTTTGAAGAGTTTGTATTCATATCGGGCAGCGATACGACACACATAAAATGAGTCAATCAGTACGTTATTCTAGGAAATTTAGAAACAATTTAACTTTGTCCATGAGTCCAGATCTTCCTGCACCTTAGGTTTACAAGGGATAAACTCGTCCATATCGTGAGCCGCTATATGCGATACGGTAAGGGACAAGAGGGAAAGGGTCGTCGTCTCAGATGGTTAGTTTCGAGGGTAACTATCGTGTTATATATCGGATTTCCTTAATTATTTAATTTTGAGGTTTTCGAAGAGTTGAAGTATCATATCGCCCGGCGATACGACACATATAAAAAAGATCAACCAGCACTTTACTTGAGGAATTTTTAAAAGTCAGCCTTGTTTTATCCAAGAGTCTGACTTCCCCGCACCAAGGCATTACAAAAGAATAGACTCTTCCGTATCGCGGGTCGCTATAAGCGATACAATAAAGGCAAGAGTCACAAGTTAATAGTCCCAGATGGTTATTTTCGGGTGTATCTACCATGTTATATATCGGATTGCCTTATCTATCAATTTATAAGGTTTTCGAAGAGCTTATATATCATATCGCCCGGCGATGCGATACAACTTTACTAACACATTTTCTGAGGAATTTTAGAAATCAATCTTGTTTTATCCAAGAGTCTATCTTTTGTATCGCATGCCGCTATAAGCAATACGGAGGAACAGGAGAGAAATGTTCATCGTCCCAAATTGTTGTTTTGGAATGTGATATCCCCTTCCCACATGTCCCTTCTATTTTCCACAGCATTTTTTATACTTTTTGCCACTTCCACATATACATGGTTCATTACGACCCACTTTGGTATTCTTTCTTATTGGGATCACATTTGACTCCTTATCACTTCCGGAGGGTTCAGGATGTAAATGCTCATGTTCTATTGGAGATAAATCCCTAGGTGCATTGCCTTTTAAAACCCACATAGGAGTGTTGTTATGTAATTCCATTAACTTCCGCATTAACTGATTCACAAAAGCAGCAGAAGGCATTTCAAGTTTACTTTCTAAAAATTGGATCAACATCTCTAGCTTATTATCTTTCTTAATCATATACATAATTTGTATAGCAATTTCATTCAATTCATCATTTGGTAGATCATAGTAATCTGTAAGAAATTGAGTGAAATTGTTCATAGCCTGGGATCTGTCTACATATCCCATTTCCCCCGCAGCCATCAACTGTTTCTTAGTAAAAGGATAATAATTCATATCTTGTCTTTTTTCCTGTTCCGTTATTATCTCCTCGGCATTTAAAACTTTTTGATGCTTTAGCCCAAAACTGGAAAATGAAAGTTGACGGTAATAGTTTTTGGAATGGGAGATTACATTGATAAATTCTGATACCGCTACCTTTTGCCCTGTTAATTCTGCTACCTTATCGATTACAGCATATAAATCCATAACACCATAATAATAAAGTAGCCCTTGGGTTAAGCGTATCCATTCAGTATTGCGCTCTACAATATTTTGAATTTCATTTCCATCAAGTTGGTCAAAAACAGTTATCAACTCCGAAGGCATGGACAGAACATACTGATTCTTATGAACACCGGGAAATAAAATACCATAGTCTCTTAGCGACTCTACCTTTCTGAACGGAAAAGTATTATCTACAATGGTTGCCCCTGAATTATTTCTAGCTTCCTTAATAATATCGTAGCGTTCTTTATCCAGTATGTATAAGACATGCTCAAACTGTGATGGTATTAACTGAACTAACTCTCTGGCTAGTTCTCCCTTTTTCAAGGTACTTAAATTTTTAAGATCGAGATTTTTACGAACTTGATCCAGCTCATGCTTCTTTAAATTTACTAATGTATCAGTAAGTGTGCATGGAGCCTCAATATTCTTCCAAACTTCTTTTTGCCTTTTATCTTCACGCTCTCTTCCATGAGCCTGCATACTTTCTAGGGCTTTCAGTAAAGTTTTGCCCACCTTATCATCACTCATTTAAAATCTCCTCTCAAGGGACAAATTAACAATTTGGCCCATCGTCCCAATGCCCAGCCATTATTTCTGCTCCATAACAATTCTTTTAACCTTCTATCCATTTATTTATTACTTCGGATTTTTAATGCCGACTCTTTTTCATTCACTGCCATATGTTCACTTAAAATCATGTTCAGCTTCTCTTTCATTTCACCTGTGGTAACAATACAGCTTATAAAACGGACTTTTGTCTTAATCCTCAATTCATACGTATCATTAACCTCTTTTGAGGCACCATAGTATCTATGGTTCAAATCAATCGGAAGAAATTGAAACGACTTTACTTTTTTCCAAGCAACAAAGCGACTTCCACAAAGTACACCGTCACCAATTATTGCAAATAAGTTTAGAAAACTATATGAATTAATAAGAAGAATGGTCATTAATGGATAGAGAGACCAATTAATCCCATTTAAAAACACTCCTAAGAAAAACATGACAATCACAAACACGAGATTAAGAGAGTAAACAATGATTCCTATCTTTTGTTTAGAATATATCGGGAAATTCACTACTTTTTGAGGGTATTTTCTAATGGATGCAATCTCTTCATTCGTTGTAGGTAAAATAATGTCTTGCCTCATTTTTATCATGACTTGAATAAACTTGTAGCTATAGTACCCAATAACAATTAAAAGTAATATATCAATAATAAACTTCAATCAAATCACCTCTTTGCTATGAAGGGACAAGAGGGACAGGTTCATCGTCCCAGATTGTTGTTTTGAAAGGGATATAGCCCCTGCCCCCATGTCTCAATGTCATTCAATCAGTATATTCAAAAACATCTTCTTACTTTTTAATTCTTCACCGCCTTTGATAACCATTTCTCCATTAACCGATAAATTCCGTTTCATATACTCATCATTCTAAGAATCGAGTGAAGCAAATATCTTTTCATATGTTGTTCTAAATTATCTGTGCAGCTTTTAAAGTAGTCATTTCCATAAGCTTCTAAGAGGGGGCTCATTAATGTACTAATTTCCAGATAATTTACAGTAAGTTTTTCTCACTCTGAGCCCCTGTCATCTCAGCATTCTTTCGTTCAAAGTTATCGAGCAATGCTCGCACTTCATCTGTTGACTCTGTACTCATTAATTGATTTCTCAACTCACCAGCCCCTGGAATCCCACGGACATATACCTTGAAAAATCGACGAAGTGGCTTGATCTGCCTTTGTTCTAGTTTTGAATATTTATCATGAAAATCCAGATGCAACCTTAAGAGATCGAGTAATTCCTCACTACTATGATCTTTTGGCTGCTTCTCAAAAGCAAATGGATTTTTAAAAATACCACGCCCGATCATAACCCCATCGACACCATACTTGCGAGCGAGCTTCAAGCCAGTTTGTCGGTCAGGAATATCCCCATTGATTGTCAAAAGCGTATCTGGTGCCACCTCGTCGCGAAGTTTCTTAATCTCCGGGATTAGTTCCCAGTGAGCATCTACATCACTCATTTCCTTTTTTGTACGCAGATGAATAGAAAGATTAACAATATCTTGTTTCAAAATGTGTGTTAGCCAATCGTGCCATTCGTCTACATCAGTGTAACCAAGTCTGGTCTTCACACTTACGGGCAATCCTCCCGCTTTTGCTGCTTGTATTATATCTGCAGCAACTTCTGGACGACGGATTAGGCCACATCCCTTCCCCTTCTTTGCCACATTATGCACAGGGCAACCCATATTGATATCTACGCCCCTAAATCCTTGTTTCGCCATACCAATACTCATTTGCCGAAAGTATTCAGGCTTATCTCCCCATATATGAGCTACAATTGGTTGTTCATCCTCTGTAAAAGTCAAACGCCCACGCACACTCTGGATTCCCTCTGGGTGACAATAACTATCTGTATTTGTAAACTCTGTAAAAAACACATCAGGTCTGGCTGCCGCGCTTACTACATGACGAAACACAACATCCGTCACATCTTCCATTGGTGCCAATATAAAAAACGGTCGTGGTAAATCACGCCAAAAATTATTTACCATATCATAATTCAATCCTCTCACTATGAAATACTAGTTTAAACCCATATGCCCAAAATAAAAAAAGCAAAAAAGTTTTTGTTCTTTTATACTTATATCATGCTTAAGCACTTTATATCAAACTGAGAGAAATATTAGTTTTTACAAGGTATTGATATTTTAACTAGATACTCGACACTGTCTATAAACTTGTACTCAAAAATTTCAAATATACCTATGTAACATAAAAAATCAGCAAAAAATAAAGAGCCACAAATAAGGCTCTTCATTAAGGAGGTTAAATTCATTTTCCAGGTTTATAGCGTATTATGGTTTAGTAATAGAAGGATGCACCGACGATAATTAAAAGGATAAATAGTACGACAATTAAAACAAAGCTGTCATTATATCCACATTTACTCATAAAGAGTCACCCCCTTGAAAAGTAGATAATACATATTACTCAAACTTTTACTTTTCGATTGGGCATAAACCATATCACTAAGTTTATTTAATTTATTTTGGTTCAATATCGAACCCTTCATGAAAATCGGCAGATAGATTTTATTTCAAATCTAATTGAACTACACATTCCACATGCCCTGTCTGTGGAAACATATCAACTGGCTGAACTTCTTGTGTAGCGTATCCTCTATCCTCCAGCACACGTAAATCCCGTGCTAATGTTGATGGATTACAGGATACATACACAATTCGCTTGGGCTTCATTTCAGTCATTGCTTTAAGAAGCTCTTCGTCACAGCCTTTTCGTGGTGGGTCGACGACGATCACATCCGGATTTAACCCTTGCATTTTCCACCATGGCATGACTTTTTCTGCTTCACCAACATAGAATTCTGCGTTTGTAATTCCGTTTAGCTTAGCGTTCTTTTTGGCATCGCTGATTGCTTCTGGCACAACTTCGACACCGTATACCTTTCTCGCTTTTTGGGCCATAAATAACGAGATCGTTCCAATACCGCAATAAGCATCGATTACAGTATCCTTCGTTCCAATATCAGCATATTCCAGTGCCTTATCGTAGAGTTTCTTGGTTTGTGTTGGGTTCACCTGGTAAAATGATTTTGCTGAGATGGCAAAGGTGATTTCACCAATTTTGTCGTGAATATATTCATCACCCCAGATTACTTTTGACTCATCCCCCATGATGACATTGGTCCTTTTATGATTAACATTATGAACGACAGATTTTATATGGGGAAACTCACTAGTAAGTTCCTTTACCAGCTCATCTTGATGCGGCAATTTATCTGTCCGCGTTACAAGTACGACCATAATATCCTTCGTCTCTTCACCTGTTCGGACCATGATATGGCGAAGTACCCCTTTATGATCTTGCTCGTTATAAGCTTGGATGCCAAGTCTATTGGCAATGTCTCTTACAGTCTTCACAACGTCATTTATCACTTCATTATGCGTCACACATGTTTCCGTATTTTCGATAATTCGGTGGCTGCGTTTTTGATAAAATCCAGTTATGAGTTCACCGTTTTTTTCGCCAACTGGAATTTGCACTTTGTTCCGATAGTGTAATGGATCATCCATACCGATAATTGGTAATACTTGCACATGTTCAAGGTGTGCAATTTTTTTCATCGCATTCTTCACTTGGTTTTGTTTCATCTCAAGCTGCAGTGAATAACTCATATGCTGGAGACCGCAACCATTACAATGAACATGGCAGACAGGTTCGATCCGATCTGGACTCTCTTTTGTTAGTTCAAGTAATTTTCCGAAACCAAAATTTTTGTTTGCTTTAACAACTTTTACTTTCCCTTCTTCTCCTGGTAGGGCCTCTGGAACAAACAATGGATAGCCGTTAATTTTTCCGACACCATTCCCTTCATGGGTGAGATCCTCGAAGTTAAGTGTAATTGTTTCATTCTTTTCCACTGGAGCATTTTGTTTAGCCATTGGTACCTTCCTTTACGTTCTTGTATGTGATTATTATCTTATCATAACCTGATTGACTATTTACATTATAAAACCCTTGATGTCTTCGGTATACATCAAGGGCTTAGCATCTAACTTTTCTGTGATTCTACAAATTTATCTGGTACAAAAAACTCAATATGCTGTTGGAGATTCTTAAATTCTCCTGGAAGCATTCCACCAAATTCACCGTCTATATTTAACTGCATTTTTTCATCCGTATCGACTTTTACTTCTTTTGCCTTCACGTAAATTACATGGCTGTCTTCAAGGTGTGCACCGCGAAGTGCCAGGCTTGCAATTCGAATAAACTCAGCCAAATTAGCTTTTTTCAAAATAAGCAAATCAAAATATCCATCGTCAAGCTTGGCATCTGGAGCAAGCTTCTCAAAGCCTGCAACCGAATTGGAGTTTGAAATTAGAAACAACATAATTTCTTCATCAACAATATTTCCGTCATATTCTATTTTTGCTCGTATCGGCTTCAGGGAAGGAAGCATCTCAATTCCCTTCATATAATAGGCCATCTGACCAAGCATTGTTTTCAATTTACTAGGAACTTCATAGGTTAACTCAGTAAGTTTACCGCCACCTGCTATATTCATGAAGTATTGATCGTTTACGCGACCAATATCCAGCAGCATCGATTGATCAGACAAGATAACATCAACTGCTTTTTTGATATCGCGAGGGATACACAATGCCCTGGCAAAATCATTTGTCGTTCCCATTGGGATAATCCCAAGCTTTGGGCGATATTCTTGTTCAGCCATTCCGTTTATAACTTCATTAATAGTACCGTCTCCGCCTGCAGCTACAATTAAGTCAAAGCCCCGTTTAACAGCAGTTCTCGCTGCGTTTATAGCATCACCTTCACTAGTTGTAGCGTGTGTGGATGTTTCATACCCAGCAACTTCAAAACGCTCTAATACTGGTGCTAATTCTTTTTTAAATGCTTCACGACCTGATGTTGGATTATAAATGATCCGGGCTGTCTTCATTGTGGATCCCTCCCCCCTGCTGTTTCATACTAATCTATATTTTACATCAACATTTATCATAGCCCTTTTTAGCAATTTTGAAAAGGGGTTTAACAGAATATTATAGACTACTGTCACCCATTTGACAGTAGTCTATATGTAAATCGTATTACCTTTTATCCATTTCAGCTGCAAGAATTTTGTTGACCATAGGCGGATTTGCCTGTCCTTTGGTAGCTTTCATTACCTGACCAACGAGGAATCCCTTCGCACGTTCTTTTCCGTTTTTGTAGTCGATGATTGACTGCTCATTTTCATCGAGAATTTTTGTGATGATTTCGGTTAACTGACCTTCATCGGAAATTTGTACAAGACCTTTCTCTTTAACAATCTTTTCCGGGTCGCCGCCATTTTCAACTAACTCCGCGAAAACTTTCTTGGCGATTTTTGATGAAATCGTTCCGTCTTCTATAAGCTTGATCATTTTAGCTAGTGATTCTGGTGTTAAGGCAAGTTCATTTAATTCTTTTGAATGTTTATTCATATAACCTGACACTTCGCCCATCAGCCAATTTGATGCTTGTTTAATATCAGCATTATGATCCACTGTTACCTGGAAGAAATCGGACATTTCCTTGGAATTCGTTAACACTTCAGCATCATATTCCGGTAATCCAAGCTCATCTATATAGCGCTTTTTACGTGCGCCTGGAAGTTCGGGAATCTCCTTTCGAATCCGTTCTTTCCATGCTTCATCAATATATAATGGTACAAGGTCTGGCTCCGGAAAATAACGATAATCATCCGAACCTTCCTTAACACGCATTAGGACTGTTTCTTTTGATTTCTCATCATAACGGCGTGTTTCCTGTAAAATTTCACCACCAGCTAAAAGAACCTTTTCCTGACGCTTTTCTTCAAATTCCAATCCTTTTTGTACAAAGTTAAAGGAGTTTAGGTTTTTCAATTCTGATTTTGTGCCGAATTCTTCCTGCCCTATTGGACGGATAGATAAGTTGGCATCACACCTTAGTGACCCTTCTTCCATTTTACAGTCGGAGACACCGGTATATTGAATAATGTTTTTCAATTTTTCCAGGTATGCATACGCCTCTTCTGGTGATTGCATATCTGGCTCGGACACAATTTCTACTAACGGGGTGCCCTGACGGTTAAAGTCAACCAGTGAATAGCCGTCATCCTGGTGATTTAATTTACCTGCATCCTCTTCAATATGAAGACGAGTAATTCCAATTCGTTTCTTTTCTCCATTTACTTCAATTTCAATCCAGCCGTTTTCGCCAATTGGCTTATCAAACTGGGAAATCTGGTATGCTTTTGGATTGTCCGGATAAAAATAGTTCTTACGGTCGAATTTTGTATCTGTTGCAATTTCACAATTTAGTGCAAGTGCAGCCTTCATAGCAAAATTCACCACTTCTTCATTTAATACGGGAAGAACACCGGGATACCCAAGATCAATTGGATTAACATTTGAATTCGGCTCTGCGCCAAATGCATTAGGACTTGGACTGAAAATTTTGGAGTCTGTTTTTAACTCAACGTGTACTTCTAGACCAATAACTGTTTCGAAATTCATTATTTTGCACCTCCCAGTTGAGGTCGTTTTGTGTGATGGTCTGTTGCTTGTTCATATGCATACGCTGCACGATAAACGGTACTCTCGTCAAAATGCTTTCCTATAATTTGTAAGCCAAAAGGAAGTCCTTTTTCCGAAAATCCACATGGTACAGAAATTCCGGGAACACCAGCAAGGTTTACCGGTATGGTCAGAATATCGTTTGCGTACATTGTTAATGGATCATCAACTTTTTCACCAATTTTAAAGGCAGGTGTTGGTGTTGTTGGTCCAATTACAACATCATAGTCTTCAAAAATCTTATCAAAATCATTTTTGATTAATGTACGAACTTTTTGTGCTTTCTTATAATATGCATCATAGTAGCCTGAGCTTAATGCAAATGTTCCGAGCATTATACGGCGTTTCACTTCTTCTCCAAACCCTTCACTACGGGAATTCTTGAACATATCAATCATATTATTGGAATTCTCAGAGCGCACACCATATCGTACACCATCGAAGCGTGCAAGGTTTGCAGATGCTTCTGATGATGCTAATAAATAATAGGTTGCAACTGCATATTTAGAATGTGGTAATGATACTTCTTCCCACTCAGCGCCTAGGGATTCGTAAACTTTCAACGCATTCATGACAGATTCTTTAACCTCAGGCTCAACACCTTCAGCAAGATATTCTTTTGGTACAGCGATTTTTAGTCCTTTCACATCACCGGTCAGTGCCTTGGTGTATTCAGGAACATCAATATCAGCGCTGGTTGAATCCATTTTGTCATGTCCTGAAATAACTTCCAGTACTCGTGCATTATCTTCAACGTTCCGTGTGATTGGGCCGATTTGATCCAAAGACGATGCAAATGCCACCAATCCAAAACGCGATACTCTTCCATATGTAGGCTTTAACCCAACAACTCCACAAAATGCGGCAGGCTGACGGATTGAACCACCTGTGTCAGAACCTAAAGAAAACAACACTTCTCCTGCTGCTACAGATGCTGCTGATCCGCCACTTGAACCACCTGGAACATGATCAGTATTCCATGGGTTGCGAGTTGGCATATAGCTCGAATTTTCATTTGATGAGCCCATCGCGAATTCATCCATATTCAGCTTACCAATTGTTACAGCCTTTTCATTGTTCAGCTTCTCAACAACATTTGCATTGTAAAGCGGGTCACCAAAGTTTTTCAAAAATTGACTCCCACATGTTGTACGCAATCCTTTGGTTACAATATTATCCTTAATACCGCTTGGGATACCAAATAAACGCGCTGTTTCATCCGGGGCAGCATCCAATTGCTTTGCCTGACTGCGTGCATGCTCTTCATCCAATGTCAAAAAGGCCTGTACCTGATCATCGACCTCATTAATACGGTCATACGACGTATCAACCAAATCTTCTACTGAAATTTCTTTATTATGTAGCATTGTTTCTAATTCTTTTATGCTATGGTCAAATAGCGACATGCTGTTCCCTCCTACTCCAAAATCGATGGTACACGAAAATAACCATTCTGCTTATCAGGAGCATTCTTTAATGCATCCTCTTTTGAAATCCATTCTTTAGGCTCGTCCTTACGAAGAACATTTTTCAAATCCATTACATGTGTCGTAGGCTCCACACCATCTGTATCCAATTCATTTAATTGTTCGGCATAATCTATTATTGAACTGAGCTGGTCCGTAAACAGATCTGCCTCATCTTCTGTAACTGCAAGTCTTGCTAAGTGGGCAACATGCTTTACTTGATCCTTTGAAATATCTGCCATAAATGACACCTCCATGAAAGGTTGTTTTTATTATTTTAATCGATTTTTTATTTTAAAAGACACTATTGATAATAGCAGAAACCGTCTTGTGTAATCAACTAAACAGAAAAACCACTTCCCTCATTAAGGAGGAAAGTGGTTTTTGAATTAATCAATTATTCGTTAAATGTTGCTTCAGCTTTATCAAAATCAGCTTCAATCTCTGGTGAAGGCTTTCCTAATTTACTAACTAATACAGCAACAATTAAGTTGAGGATGAAACCAGGAACGATTTCATAAAGGTCGAATATTCCACCTTCTAGGAATTCACCCCAAACGATAACGGTAACAGCACCAACAATAATACCTGCTAATGCGCCGTTTCGAGTAAACTTCTTCCAGAATAGTGCTAGTATTACAGTTGGCCCAAATGCTGCACCAAATCCAGCCCATGCATAACTCACGAGTTCTAGTACAGAACTATCTGGATTCATAGCAATTAGTGCTGCGATTAAAGCAATTCCAAGTGTAGCAAATCTGCCAATCCATACAAGTTCTTTGTCAGAAGCATCACGACGGAAAAGAGCTCTGTAAACATCTTCCGCAACAGCAGATGATGATACTAACAACTGCGAGTCAATTGTACTCATAATAGCTGAAAGGATCGCAGCTAATAAGATACCCGCAATAATTGGGTTAAATAAAATTTGAGAAAATGCGATGAAGATTTTTTCTGGATCTTCAAGCATTTGGAATCCATTTTCAGTAATTACGCTAATCCCAAATTCAGATAAAACGCCAACGTCTTGTGTGTGAATAAATGCTAATCCGACAAAACCTGTAAATATTGCGCCATAAAGTCCAAGGATCATCCATGTCGTTCCAATAAAACGTGCTTTTGGAACATCCTTATGTGAACGCAATGCCATAAAGCGGACAAGTATATGTGGTTGGCCAAAATAACCAAGTCCCCAAGCTAGAGAAGATATAATTGCCATAATACCAACTCCTTGCACCATTGTTAAATGGTCAGGGTTGATTTGTCCTACTGCATTTACTGCAGTGCTCCAGCCACCCATTTCATTAAGGGCAACAATTGGAACTAGAATTAGTGCTAGAAACATTAGAATACCTTGAATAAAGTCAGTCCAAGTAACGGCTAAGAAACCACCTAATAATGTATATGAAACAACTACTAATGTACCTATCCATAATGCTGAATTGTAAGATAAACCAAATGATGCTTCAAATAATTTCGCTCCGGCCACCATTCCTGATGAAGTATAAAAAGTGAAGAATAATAAAATGACTAAAGCAGAGATAACGCGTAGTACGTGAGACTTGTCTTTAAAGCGATTCTCTAAGAAGTCTGGAACTGTAATAGAGTCATTGGAAACCTCTGTATAAATACGTAGACGTTTCGCAACAAATTGCCAGTTTAAGTAAGCACCTATTGCCAACCCGACTGCAATCCACGCTGATCCCATTCCTGATGCATAAACAGCACCCGGCAGACCTAGTAGTAACCATCCACTCATATCCGAGGCACCGGCACTTAATGCTGCGACTCCTGGTCCAAGTGAACGTCCGCCTAATACATAGTCAGATAAATCGTTTGTCATACGGTACATTACAATACCAATAACAAGCATACCTATTAAATAAACAATAAACGTAATCAGTGTTTCAAGACCCATCTACTTTTTCCTCCCTTCTGTGAACATTGTAATAATTGATAGTAAAATCAAAATCGGCATAGGTATAAATAACCAAAGCCACGATGCACCCGAAATAGCGTATTCCATTGGCGCACTCCCCTTTCTGAATTTTTTAAATTATGCTACATTTCAATAATAGCACAAATATAATACTTTCACACCACAAAATTTTTTACAACAGTGCTAGGTTAATTCTAAACCTTTAGATAATTGTGTTATTTTTTAATGCGTTGCTATTATAGGACTTATAGAGCATTTTAAAATGTGAAAAAATTACAGATTCTTGGATTGCTAAATACATATTTTTTCTTAAATAGAGGATATTTTGGAATATATTGGAATGAATAAGCTGATCTTGCCATGAGGCGATGTTCTTTTTTTGAGGTTAATTTTTGATATCCTTTCTGCCGATGTTTGAGCTCATTCTGTTGATGTTTCTTGCTCTTCTGTTGATGTTCTCGCTCTTCTGTTGATGTTCCCTGTTCTTCTGTCGATGTTCCCTGTTCTTCTGTCGATGTTCCCTGCTCTTCTGTCGATGTTCCCTGCTCTTCTGTCGATGTTCCCTGCTCTTCTGTCGATGTTCCCTGCTCTTCTGTTGATGTTCCCGGCTCTTCTGTTGATGTTCATGCTCGTTCTGTTGATGTTCCTGCTCTTCTGTCGATGTTCTTGCTCGTTCTGTTGATGTTCTCGCTCTTCTGTTGATGTTCTCGCTCTTCTGTTGATGTTCATGCTCTTCTGTTGATGTTCCTGCTCTTCTGTCGATGTTCCCTGCTCTTCTGTCGATGTTTCCGCTCTTCTGTTGATGTTCATGCTCGTTCTGTTGATGTTCCGCTCGTTCTGTTGATGTACCCACCGATTCCCTGCTCGTTCTGTTAATGTATTGTTTTTCTAATAGATATTCCTTGTCTTATGCAAATATGTTCAAATTCTTTTCAAAACAAAAAAAGACCTGAAATAGTTTCCACACTATTTCAGGCAAGTTCATCATATAGTAATAGGGTAAAAAAATTACTTGCTAGCTCTTCATAATTTAGAAGAGACTTGAATCATGGCTAATTGAAAATACACTTGGTTCCAGGTCTGATGCTAATTCCGCTGGCTCTTGTGAGAATAGAAAGCCTGCTACTAGAAGTGTACCTAATGATACTGTTGCAATTAGTTTTTTCATTTATCTCCCCTCCTTTACAGATTAATCAATTCTTCATAGGTGACATTTGCTAATTTATAATATTTAACAGAATCTTTATACTTGTTTAACCTCTCAAAATGTCTGCCGAGCATCTTGGCGTAATCAACTAAATTAGCAAAGTCCTTATGCTTTTGTAGGTACGGAATAAATTCATTGATTACCAGCGTTTCAAATTTCTCATTATCTTGCCTAATAGCATAGTTATAGGAATTAATAACATAATAATGAATTTTAAATGATTCTTTATTTTTCATGCTATCTAATAATTCAATTCCTTTATCAATCATTTCTCTTGTTTTATCAAAATCATATATTGAATAATATTCCTTAATTAATGATGTAACTGCGGTCAATCTAGCATTAAGTTCAACTTCAGGGTCATTTAGCACCTCAACATAGTAGTGAATCGCCTGTTTTCTATCCCCTTTTGTAGAATGTAAATACCCTAGGTTCTGATTTGTCAGTTGGATGATCTGTCTATTCTTGCTCAATTCACCTAAGTGTTTAGCTAAATTATGGTTCTTAATCGACTTATCATACATTCTTATTCTTCGGTATGAAATTCCCAATACGATATGACATTGGGCACACCTTATAAAGTTATATTGTTTACGAAAAATATCAATAGCTTTATCAGAGTATTCAATTGCCTCAAGTGTATTATGCAATTTACTATGTGTGACAGCTATTGTATATAGTAAATCTGCTATCTTTTCTTCAGATAATTCAAGCTGATTCAATTTTTCTTCAGCAATCTTGTACATTCGCATTGCCTGATTAAATTCATTTTTAGCTGTATTATAATTACCTTTAAACTTATACCAATAAAATAGATGCAAACTATCAAATGTTCCAGACATATCTGCTAGTCTATTAATTTGAGTTAATGCCTCTTCAAATTCACCCAGGATTAAAAAATACCTTATCTTATGAATCTCAAACATTATTAGACTGTCTGAATGATGTTCATACATTAAACTGTTTAATTCTTTGTATGTATTTATTATTTTCTCTTTGTCATTAACCTCAAACAGCATTTCATACCACTGCTGGCACTTGTCCCTAATTGTTTCATCTGTTTCGTTGTTCAGTTGAATTCCAAGTCGAGTGCACAATAGGCTTATTACGTTTGAACTTGCCTCTGTTTTTTGATTCTCTATTTTTGATAAGTATGCAAACGAGACAATTCCCTCAGCTAGTTCTGCTTGAGTCATTTCCTGTTTAATGCGGTGTAATTTGATATATGGACCTATTTCCATCTTTATACCCACCTCACTAGCTGAATTTAAACTCAAATTATTTAAAGTTTCTATATTTCTATAATAACATATTTTCAAATAATTCATATTGGGAAAGTTGAGGGGTTTATATGGCAATAAACACCCATGAAACTTGCTAACTTTCCTCAAATTAGGAAAGTTTGATATAAAAAGCCCTTTTTTGCACATTTACGCGCAAAAAAGGGCTTTGTCGAAATTTGTAAGTCTAATTACTTAGAACATTTCTGATGTCGTTTTACCTTGCATGTGGTGGATTAGGTAATCCGGACCACCGGCTTTTGAGTCTGTACCTGACATGTTGAAACCACCAAATGGCTGGTATCCAACAATTGCGGCTGTACAGCCACGGTTGAAGTAAAGATTTCCGACATGGAAGTCTTCACGTGCCTTCTCCTGGTGAACGCGGTTGTTGGTGATTACTGCACCAGTTAGACCGTATTCAGTGTTATTAGCAATTTCGATTGCTTCATCAAAGTCTTTTGCTTTTGTTAATCCAACAACTGGTCCGAAGATTTCTTCTTGCATAATGCGTGCTTCAGGATCAAGGTCAGCAAATACAGTTGGATTTACGAACCAGCCTTTGCTATCATCGCCATCTCCACCAGCAAGAAGTTTTCCTTCTTTTTTGCCAACTTCAATATAACTCATTATTTTGTCATATGCACCCTGGTCAATTACAGGTCCCATAAAGTGTGAGTTGTCATGTGGATCACCAGCAGACTTCTCTTTTGTTAATGCTGCTACGCGGTCTTTCACTTGATCATATACATCTTCATGTATTACAGCACGTGAGCATGCTGAACATTTTTGGCCAGAGAAGCCAAATGCTGATTGAACAATCGATTGTGCTGCTAGTTCAAGATCCGCTTCATTATCCACAACGATTGTATCTTTTCCGCCCATTTCAATAATGGTACGTTTCAGCCATTTTTGGCCTGGCTGTACTTTAGCGGCACGTTCAAAGATACGGGTACCAACATCGCGAGAACCAGTAAAGCTAATGAAACGTGTCCGTGGATGATCTACAAGATAGTCACCTACTTCACTACCCGGTCCAGGAATATAGTTGATCACACCTGCAGGCATCCCTGCTTCTTCAAGTACTTCCATCAATTTATATGCAATAACAGGGGTTGTGCTAGCCGGTTTCAATAATACAGTGTTACCTGAAACCATCGAAGCAACAGTTGTACCTGCCATAATTGCGAAAAGGAAATTCCATGGTGAAATTACCACGCCAACGCCTAATGGGATGTAATTGTATTGGTTATATTCGATTGGGCGACTATTAATTTCAACGCCATCTTTAAATTTGAGCATCTGACGGCCGTAATATTCCATGAAGTCAATTGCTTCAGCTGTATCAGCATCCGCTTCCTTCCATGGCTTTCCACCTTCTTTTACTAAGTGCGCAGTGAATTCATGCTTACGGCGTCTAACAATTGCCGCTGAACGAAAAAGAATATCTGCACGAAATTTTGGATCTGACTTTCTCCATGTTTCAAATGTCGTGTCAGCAACTTTCATTGCCTGTTCAGCCAGTTCCTGATTAGCTTTTGATACATAACCCACAACTTCATCTTTATTTGCTGGGTTTACTGATACGATCTTATCATCTGTTGTAATGCGTTCCCCACCAATGATTAATGGGTATTCTTTACCAAGATCAGCTTCAATCTTTTTAAGTGCTTCTAGCATTGCACTTCTATTTTCTTCTACGGTAAAGTCTGTAAAAGGTTCATGCTTGTAAGGTACTACCATGAAAAAACCTCCTTAAAAATTCTCTTTTACTCCATGATTGCGTTTTCATATCGACATAAAGCGAGGGATGGAGCTATCCCATCCCTCATTTTAACCGAATAGCCCAAACAGTTCAACGAATCCAGTTTATTTATTTAGAAACATTGACTTATGATTAAAGGAGTTTTTATCAAAACATGCTTCACTTTCTTAGAACCCCTTATACTTCGGAGTCCAAGCCATAGTTGCATTTGTACAGTAAAAAAATATTATACTTTTTTACTTATCAAAAATATGGACAGTTGGTTCGTCTGCTCCTGCTTCCCGGTATATAATACTCTCCATTTTATCGTTCGATTTAATCTTGACTTCAAGATCATAATAGTCCGAAAACATTTCTTTAACTAATTGATACGTGTACTGTGTAAAGCCTATGACTTCTCCTTTTCCATAAAACTCCAGCGGGATTTCAAGTGTAAGCTTCTTTAATTCTTCATTCTTGTAGAAGCCTTCACCGATAACGCCCACATAGTTCGGGAAAAATTCTTCAATCCTAGTACCAAAGTTTTGTACTAATTGTTGATGATCATAATATTTTTCTTTACCTTCATCAGAAGGGAAAAGAATATTTTCTTCATTAACTGTTTCCCATTCTCCAATCGTCATGTCACTGCCCTTTACACCTGTTTTGGCAACATAACTTCCGGATACAGGTGAGCCTTGGTCTTCCTCTCTGTATAGGGTGATAAGAATTGGTATATCAGCTAAGTTATCCATTTTCCGTACGCGTTCAAGAACTGTTTGTGCGATTTCTTTTCCTTTTTTTAGCATCGTTGACTTTGGTATTTCATGATGGTAACTCGGCCCGCCATCTTCTGTTTGAAATGTATACTCTGATTTCATTGCAATACCAATGGACATTCCAACTAGTTCAACTGAATTATCTTCATTTTTTTTCAGAAAGTTCTGCTCCAGAATATGGGTTAGATATTTTGGATTTTCTTCTTGCTGTTTTTTAGAAGGCCATGATTGTTGCGAGGCGGATTCATCATCTTTATTAGATTTGTCATATTTAATTGGTGGGTTAAGTGCCAAAGTATTCTCATGTCTGATTTCTTCGATCTTACTCTTAGGTGCATTCGGAAAACTTTCTTTATAGTTTGCGATTGTGACCGCTAACTGTTGTTCTGTCATTTCTCGCTCAAGCCAGTTGTACATCATATCCTCTTCTAGATATTGACCTTCTTCAAAAAAGTACTTTTCCGGATCATAATATTCCTTCGAAAGGCGTCTTAATCCTTGTTCCATCTCATCAATATCCAGCCGATTACCCATCTGATTAACGATAACTCCACGGGATGCACTTGGTCGATACGGTAATATTGTTCGGTATTCCTCTTTAGAGAACTGATTGCTTGAGACGATGGATGTATTTTCTTCTGATTCATCCTCTTGTTTAACAACCTCATCATCATTGATGCTTGGGCTACAGCTCGTTAAGACCAGTAGGGTACCTAACAACCAAACAATAAATTTTTTCAAAGCGCTCCACTCCTTAACTATCTAGGACATCTCTAAGTTGCTCTTCGTTCCAGATCGAAATCTCGAGCTTCTGGGCTTTTTCTAATTTCGATCCGGCTTCTTCCCCCGCTATGACAATGTCCGTCTTTTTGCTCACACTACCAGTCACAGATCCGCCTAGTTGTTCGATAGCATTTTTTGCTTCTGATCGTGTGAATAACTCCATCTTGCCTGTAAGAACTACCGTTTTTCCGGAAAAAGGTGTATCTTCAGCAATATCTTGTTTCTTTGGCCCTTTGTACTCCATATTTACTTCTAATGTATTTAACTCATGGAGGAGATCTCTGACTTCTTCTTCGGCAAAATAACGGACAATTGAGTCAGCCATTACTTCGCCCATTTCATTAATTTCAATGATATCATCAAACGTCGCTTGTTGTAAGGCTTCCATTGTCCCAAAATGGGCTGCAAGTGTCTTTGCTGCTTTCGAACCAACGAAACGAATTCCTAATCCAAAAAGCAAACGTTCCAGCGAGTTATCTTTTGATGCCTCGATTGCTTTTAATAAATTATCAACCGATTTCTCACCCATCCGTTCCAATTCCAGCAGGTCAGCCCGCTCCAAACGATAAAGATCAGCAATCGTTTGAATCAATTCTTCCTGGAATAGTTGAATGATTACCTTCTCCCCTAGGCCATCAATATTCATTGCATTCCGGGAGACAAAATGGATTAGTCCTTCTTTTAACTGTGCAGGACAGTTTGGATTAATACAGCGTAATGCTACTTCCTCTTCCAAGCGAACGAGTTCACTACCACATGCAGGACATTCATCCGGCATATGAAATTCCTGTTCATGACCTGTTCGCTTATCCTCCACAGAACGAATAACTTCTGGAATAATATCTCCAGCTTTTTTTATAACAACAGTGTCACCGATGCGAATGTCCTTTTCACGAATTAAGTCTTCGTTATGCAGCGATGCCCGTTTCACAGTTGTTCCAGCCACTTTTACTGGTTCCAATATTGCCGTAGGGGTGACCACACCAGTTCGTCCAACACTTAATTCAATATCATGAAGAGTTGTTACTGCCTCTTCTGCAGGAAATTTATACGCAATCGCCCAACGTGGACTTTTCGCTGTAAATCCAAGTTCCTCTTGCTGTGTCAGATTATCAACTTTTATCACGATACCATCAATTTCATAATTTAAATTTGGCCGCTCATTTTCCCAATGCTCTACATATTCAATAACTTCTTCGATGGTTTCGCACTTTTTCCATTCCGGATTTGTCTTAAATCCTAGCTTCTTTAAATAATCAAGCCGTTCACTATGGGATTCCAATGTACCTGCATCCCACTCTCCAACGCCATATAAAAATATATCCAGATTCCTTTTTGCTGCAATCTTTGGGTCAAGTTGCCGCAGTGAACCTGCTGCAGCATTCCTTGGGTTGGCAAATGGTTCCTCTTCTTTTTCTTCGCGTTCGTTATTTAATGCAATAAATGATTTATGTGGCATAAATGCTTCCCCACGTACTTCGATTGTTTCTTTTTCTTTAATCTTAAGGGGAATACTGCCTATCGTTTTAAGATTACTTGTAATATCCTCACCAATTGTTCCATCACCACGAGTGGCACCGCGAACAAACCTACCATCTTCATATAATAATGAAATGGCAAGTCCATCTATTTTCAGCTCACATACATAAGCTATAGCGTCAACCGTTCCCTGGCTGGCACGTCGGGCGAAATCACGCAAATCAGTCGCATTAAAGGCGTTACCCAAGCTCAGCATTGGCACATTATGCCGTACCTTTTGAAAAGCATCTAACGGTTCACCGCCAATACGCTGTGTAGGTGATTCAGGTGAAGTTAGTTCAGGAAATTCTTCCTCCAAATTACGCAATTCCTGCATTTTTTGATCATATTCTGCATCAGGTACACTTGGATTATCAAGTACATGATATTCATAGTTGTATTGATGAAGAACTTCTGTCAGCTCATTAATTTTCTCTTGTGCTTGTTGTTTATCCATTACCAAGCACCTCCTTATTCTTTCGTAATTGGAGCAAATTTGGCTAACACACGTTTGATTCCTGTTGGCGCTGGAAAGGCGATATCCATTTCCATTGCTTCTCCTTCACCTTGAACCTTAACAACAGTACCAACACCCCACTTATTATGTTTCGCTTTGTCACCAGGACCCCATGATTCGCTTTCGGCACCAGTCGTATGCTGCATTTTTTCGGCATGTCGTTTAACAGGCGAAGGTTTATCTGGTGATTTCGAAATAGAACCATACATCGTAGCACGAGCCTGCTCAATCCCGTCTATGAGTTCTTCCGGAATTTCATTAATAAAACGGCTAATGGGATTCATATTTGTGCGGCCGTACAAGGTACGCATTTTGGCATGTGTTAAGTATAACTGTTGTTCAGCTCGTGTGATTCCAACATATGCTAAACGACGTTCTTCTTCCATCTCATCATTATCAAACATCGATCTGCTGTGTGGAAACACATTCTCCTCCAAACCGATTAAAAAGACGACAGGGAATTCCAAGCCTTTCGCAGCATGCAATGTCATTAAGGTAATCTTTTCTTCATTTTCGGAGTCTTCATCATCATCAACACGATCTAAATCAGCAATCAATGCTAAGTCAGTCAAAAATGCAACAAGTGTCTTATCATCACTTACCTTTTCGAAATCCTGTGTTACGGTTTTGAATTCTTCCAGGTTTTCAATACGACTTTGTGATTCGATTGTTCGTTCATTTTTCAAAGCCTGTTCATAGCCTGTACGTTGTAAGATTGCTTCAACCATATCTGTCGCTGTTAAAAATTCCTGTTGCTGTGTTAGTGTTTTAATCAAATTACCAAATTCCGCTAGTGCATTTGCAGCTTTTTTTGGCACTCCGGTGAAATCAACTTCTTTTACCGCTTGATAAAATGATATATCATGCTGCGCGGAATAGGCACGCAATCTTTCTACCGAAGTTTTTCCAATACCCCGTTTTGGTGCGTTAACCACACGTTCAAAGCTCAAATCATCATCAGGATTTGTAATCAGCCGCAAGTAAGCAACCATATCCTTAATTTCTTTCCGATCATAGAACTTTGTTCCGCCCACCATTTGATAGGCAATATTCGACTTCATAAAAGTATCCTCAACAGCACGCGATTGAGCATTTGTTCGGTATAATATCGATATATCATTCGGTGAAAAGCCTTCTTCACGTATTAATTCCTGGATTTTATCCGTTACAAATAATGCTTCCTCTTGTTCGGTTGCACCTTGAAAATAATGAATATTCTTGCCTTCTGCATTCTCAGTCCAAAGATTCTTCGGTTTCCGTCCTGAATTATGCTCAATTACTTTATTCGCTGCAGAAAGAATTGATTTAGTCGAACGGTAATTTTGCTCAAGAAAAACAGTTCTTGCTGACGGATAGTCTTTTTCAAATGACAAGATATTTGCAATGTCAGCTCCACGCCAGCCATAAATAGACTGATCAGAATCCCCAACAACACAAAGGTTCTGAAAACGATTTGCCAGCTGCTGTACTAAATAGTATTGGGCATGATTCGTATCCTGATACTCATCCACATGAATGTACTGAAATCTGCGCTGGTAATATTCTAATACTTCCGGAATCCTTTTGAATAAATGGATTGTCTGCATTATCAAATCATCAAAATCGAGTGATTGATTTTTTTGCAGGGTCTTCTGATATTTGTCGTATACCTGCGAAACTTGCCGCTCAAAAAAGTCACCGACATTCTTGCTGTATTCCTCTGGTGTTATTAATTCATTTTTTGCTGAACTAATCGATCCTAGCATTGCACGCGGTTCGAATTTTTTCGGGTCAATATTAAGGTCTTTTAGTATTTGTTTGATAACTGATAATTGGTCGCTGCTATCAAGTATAGTGAAGTTACGGCTATACCCTATCCGATCAATATCTTTTCGTAAAATACGTACACACATCGAGTGGAAGGTTGATACCCAAATCTGACCACTTCCCATCCCAACAAGTTTATGTACACGGTCCTTCATTTCGCGTGCTGCTTTATTTGTAAATGTTATCGCCAGGACACTTTTTGGCGATACTTCTTTTTCACGAAGCAAATAGGCTATGCGGTGTGTAAGCACTCGTGTTTTGCCGCTTCCCGCTCCCGCCATAATAAGTAATGGTCCGTCTGTATGTTTAACAGCCTCTTGCTGTTCCTTGTTTAATCCACTTAGTAAGTCACCCATCATTTGACTCACAATGACACCACCTTAATCCATATCGTTAACTGCTTTAACAGTCTTCAATGCTTTTTTTATATCTGTATAAATACTGTTTCCTACTACTATTGTATCTGCGTTTTCTTTCATTTCACGGGCCTGGAAGTTGTTTTCAATGCCTCCACCGTAAAAGAGCTTCGTGTTACTCAATTGTTCCTTCACTTTTTTCACAAGTGACGGATCGCCATACGTACCACTGTATTCCATATAGAAAATCGGTAAATGAAAGACATGTTCAGCCATGTACGCATATGCTGTCACATCGTCCTCGTCTGGCATTTCACAGTTTGTTTTCGAAAAGGCCTTGGCTTCCTGATTTAAAATACAATAACCCTCTACAAACATTTCATTCCAGTCCATAATATCCTTATATTCTTTAATTGCTTGATGCTGCAAATCCATCATCCACTTTTTCTCGGTACTGTTAATGACCATCGGAATGAAATAGTAGTCAAATCCCGGTGTAATAGCATCCATGTTGGATATTTCTAAAACACATGGAACTGTATGCCTGCGAACTCGTGAGAGCAAATCCAGCACTCCATCCAATGTAACATTATCAGTTCCTCCAACAATAACTGCGTCTGTACCAGATTCACAGATCATATCCAAGTGCTCGTCCGATATTTCTTTAGCAGGATCCAGTTTAAATAAATGCTTCCACGTGTTCAATGTATAATTCAACGTTAAAATCCTCCATATTCAAAAATTGGATCAGTTCATTCACCGTTATATTATTTCATTCTTAAAGTATACCAAAAATCAGGCAAGGAAATTAGGATAAAATTTAATGTTTTTCTGGTTTTTTAAGAAGGAGGCTAATAATGAGGAATATAAGGTATAAGTGTGGCTTTCTAACCACGCAGTGATAATACGCTGAAGCGTTGCCCTAAGGTGCGCGAAGAGTATTGCCGGAGCGGTATCATAGCACACTATGTCGCAGTCGTTCATTAGAGAAAAATGACGCTACCTCAACGAGATAGCGACATTTGTTATTCTTCCTCGTTCATAATGCGATCCAAAACCAGCTGATAGCCATCACTGCCAAAGTTAATACATCGCCGAACACGTGATATAGTTGCAGTTGAGGCATTCGTTTCATTTTCGATAACATTGTATGTGTGACCTTCTGTTAACATTTTTGCAACTTGCAAACGCTGAGCAATTGAATGTATTTCCGACATTGTTGCAATATCATCAAAAAATTTATAGCATTCCTCACGATCCTTAAGTGAAAGAATAGCATCAAACATTTGATCTAACTGTTTTCCGCGTAGTTTATCGATTTGCACAACGAAACCCCCTGTTTCATACTAATTCGAAATACTTACAGATTGATCGATTCCCGGACTTGACGGGATTACGTTGACCCATGTTTTACCTTGAACAAATTCAACTGGCTGACCATCCTTTACAGGGATTATTCGCCCGTCACGATTCTCCCATTGTACCTCTTTAACCTTTCCTTTATGAATAAGATACCCGTTGCCGCCTGAAGTCATATCGATTGCACGACGACCTGCGTCATCAATAACCTCATGATATGTCTCCACAATGAATATATTGTCAACCTGTATTGGTTCTTCAGAATTCAATTCGACCGTTTTCTTCCGATCGCTGTATCGTGTATATTTTTCATTTTTTTCATCATATTCATATTCGACAATTTCCATTGGGTTGTCTGAATACACGATTTCAACATGGTTTG
Organism: Virgibacillus litoralis; assembly: GCF_017873675.1. Taxonomy (GTDB): domain Bacteria; phylum Bacillota; class Bacilli; order Bacillales; family Amphibacillaceae; genus Lentibacillus; species Lentibacillus litoralis. The sequence goes on from NZ_JAGGKK010000004.1 coordinate 135,154, forward strand.
CTTCATCACCTGAAATGTTTTTCGTTTCATCCTCGGATAAGAACGGTAGTGGCTTGTATGAATGTTTAACATCATATCCTTTTTGTGATGCTACGTCGTACACAGCTCCAAATTGCAAATACGAATTATGCGGTGCCCGACGAAAAGATTCCCGTTTGAACAAGTGGCCGTCATTATCGTAAATAGCGCCATCCAAGTGTTCAATACCGCGCTTTTTAATCATATCATTTACAAAGTTTGCTGCCCCGTGATAAATATATAATGCGTCATACCTATCTGCCATTTCAAAATAATACTCACGCGCACTTCTCACCGGACCCACAACTTCTGGCTTTTCGCTTTGAAACATAGCTAGAAAACGAGTGATTTTTCCTTCTGCCAAAAATTCAAACACTACATCCGCACTGGAAAGACCCGTTTGAGGACGTGCTTTAGTGTGATTATTTATCATAACACTGACTATACGATCATTTACTTTTTGATCTGTCTTAATTCCTGTTAGTGGGAATGTATTTGATTTTTCAGCTTCCTTAGGATCCGGTAACTGATCTTTCTCTTCTACTGCATTTTCTTTTGCCCCATTATCTTCAGCTTCCTGCTTTTCGTCTGAACAAGCTGCTAGTAAGACGAACATTAACAATAACAGGAAGTAAAATAGTGCCTTCTTCATATCCCCACCTCTTTCAACTAAAATACTTATACTTTTACTACATTATACGCTATCGCATGTTAGCTGGGAAGAGGACTTCTCGTTTCTTAACGTCCATAATTCCTTGTTGTGTTATGCGAATGTATGGAAGGTGGGTAGAAGACAGGAATAAAATCGAATATATTGGGTCAGTAAAATGATAGCCAAATTCTTTCAACAAGCTTTTTAACTGCTTTTCTTTTTCCATTAATTCCTTCATTTCCCCGGCAAACATACTTCCAGCCAACCGAAGCGGCAATTCAAAGATAATTTCACCTTGATGCACTAATACAATTCCTCCACCAAGTTCTTTAATGCGTTCCCAAGCAATGAGCATATCAGGTTTACTTTTACCAATAAAAACAAGATCACCTGTTGTCGAGAAGGAGCTTGCCAATGCACCTAATTGATTTGTAAATCCCCTAATCGCAGTATTAACACGCCATTTTCCTTTTCGATCTATTAATAAAAGAAATGCGTCATCGTATTTGTCTGATATTACATCAAGTGTTACGTCAGTTTCAATAGGATATGGATTAATAATTACTTCATTTACCATCTTCAGGCCTATTGGCACAGAAAATTGCAAGTCCTCCATGGTTAAATCCCAATCAAACGTAAGTGGTTCTATTTCATATTTTCGCCAGTTAATTCTGGAAGTGGTGTTCTGTTCCTCATTATCTTTTAAAATCCATTCGCCCTTTGCTAAAACACTTATTGGGTGCGGGTTTGATTTTTCTTTAATAATGTTAATGTTTGCAATTCGGCCTGGCGCAATACTCCCTAGCTCCTCATTCAACCCATAATGCTTAGCGACATTAAATGATGCCATACAATATGCATCAGCAACAGGGATGCCCTTTTCGATAGCAATTTCTATACAAACATTCATTACTCCATTTTCATAGAATGAAGGGGTTGCTCCATCAGTTGTCATGGTAATATTATCAAAGGTTTGCAGGTTCTCTGCAAGGATTTCATCTATCAATTTTGGCAAGTCAGGGCGGATGGATGAATATCGCAGGCCGACCTGATAGCCAAGCTCCAAACGTTTAATCGCTTCTTGCCCAGTCATTGCTTCATGTTCTGCTGACATACCCAGCAATTTCATCTTCGTTAACGTTTTTTCAGAAGCACCAGGCAAATGGCCTTCCATTGGCTTACCTATTCTTTTCGCTTCTTGAATCCAGTATAGCAGACGATCATCACCTGCAAGAAGACTTGGCCATGATGTCAATTCTCCACCTTGCAGGACTGATTCATGCTCCAACCAGGATAGTACATTTTCCGTACTGAAAAGCTCTTCCTCATCTTGCAATGCAGTTTGTGAATCGAATCTGGCCCACCAATACATTGAAATAGGCAGCTTATTAAACTCCTCTAATATAGAAAACGCTTTCTTTTTATCTAACAAAAAATTCCACATTAAGTTGTCGTTTATCAAAGTAGTTGTGCCATATTTAGCCGCGTGAAAAGCAAGAGACTCCGGGTTATACAGCTGGTATGGATGTGCATGCGGCTCCATGTATCCAGGTACAAGAAATAATCCTTCACAGTCTATCACTTCAGTAGTTAAATTATTTTCAGGAAGTTTATCACCAACATAGACAATGCGATCGTTAAATATCCAAATGTTAGCACGTAACCATTGCTTCGTATAAGTGTTTAAATATGTTCCATTTTTTAAAAGAGTTGTTGGCGCAACTTTTCCATCAAGAACAGCAACATGTTCTCTCAGTTCACGGTTTCTCCAGTAATATCCATTTTGTAGCATATAGCAACGCTCCAATATATAATTTTTTCCATCTTAACATATTTTTCGCTTTAGTACTGTAAAGTTTTTGTATATTAAATTGAAAGTTTTGTGACATAGAGAGGGGGTGAGGGTGAATTAAAGCCCAAGCGCGTAGTTTGCTATCTTGGGCTCATTCCATTATTACTTATTTTTTTCCGATATCTCTTCGGTAAAAAAATTCCTTTGATAAGGCAAGAGAATCTAAACATTTATATGAAACTTCTACCGCGTTTGATAAATTCGAACCTTTTGCCCCTACTAACAAAACTCTTCCACCATCTGAAACAAGTCCAGAGTCTGTTTTCCTTGTTCCTGCCTGAATAATAAATCCGCCTTCGCATGGCTGCAATTCAGTTAACGGAATTCCCTTTTTATATGAAGCTGGATAGCCCTTTGCTGCAACTACAACTCCTGTACAGCTTTTTTCTTCCCATTGGAGAATTGGATCTTTTCCATTCATTATATCCAGGAAAACTTGCAGGAGATCATTTGTTAATAACGGTAGTACTACTTGGGTTTCCGGATCACCGAAGCGCGTATTAAACTCGATTACTTTTGGTCCATTCTCAGTCATCATCAAACCTGCATACAGAATTCCAGTGAAAGGTCGTCCCTCATCCATTAAACCAGCAGCTGTTTTTTGAAGAATCTTATCTACTGTATAATCCAAGGTTTCTTGTGAAATATCCTGGACAGGAGCGTATGCACCCATACCACCGGTGTTTGGGCCTTGATCACCGTCATTTGCTCGTTTGTGGTCACGAGCTGGAATCATCGGATACACGCTATTTTCATGGACAAATGCCATTAGCGAGAATTCCTTCCCGATTAGGCATTCTTCAATTACTATTGTTGCCCCCGCTTCAGCAAAAGTCTTGTTAACCAGCATCTCGTTAACAGCTTCAATTGCTTCCTGTTTGGTTTCAGCGACAACAACCCCCTTGCCAGCTGCTAGTCCATCCGCTTTAATTACAATCGGTGCACCTTTTGTTTCAATATATTTTTTCGCATCGCAAGCATCAGTAAAACTAGCATGTTCAGCTGTTGGTATATCATATTTTTGCATAAATGATTTCGCAAAACGCTTACTACCTTCTAACAAAGCTGCCTCCTTTGTCGGAGCGAAAATAGACAGATTTTCTTCCTGAAATCGATTAGCAATCCCTGCCAGTAATGGGTTCTCTGGTCCGACAATCGTGAGGTCGATAGCATTTTCTTTTGCAAATTCAACTAGACGATCGATATCCATTTCTGAAATATTAACACATGTGGCTAATTCAGCAATTCCTCCATTACCTGGAGCCGCATATAACTGAGTGATATTATTATTTTCGGCTAAATTAATCACTATACTGTGCTCACGTCCACCTCGTCCAACAACTAATATATTCATTAATAACACCCTTCACGTTTAATGTTTAAAATGCCGCATCCCTGTATACACCATGGAAATTCCGTATTTGTTACACATATCAATCGAGTCCTGATCACGCTTAGATCCTCCTGGCTGAATAACTGCTGTTATACCAGCTTTTGCTGCTATCTCAACTGTATCTGGCATTGGGAAAAATGCATCAGATGCCATTACTGCACCTTTCGCCTTCTCTTTAGCCTGTTCAAGCGCAATACCTGCAGCACCAACGCGATTCATTTGCCCTGCACCAACACCAACCGTTTGCATTCCGTTAGCTAGAACGATAGCATTTGATTTAACATGCTTTACGGCTTTCCAGGCAAATAACAGATCCTTGATTTCAGCCTCAGAAGGCTTTTTATCCGTTGGAATTGTAAGGTCTCTCTGTTCGACTTCTGCGTCATCATTACTTTGAATTAACACACCGCCTTTTACCGTTGTCAGCTTGTGATAGGTTGACTGCTCATTAACCATTTCCAATTCAAGCAATCTTATATTTTTCTTTTTCGTTAATACAGCTAGTGCTTCGTCGGTAAATTCCGGCGCAATAACAATTTCCAGAAAAATCTCGCTCAATCGAGTTGCTAGCTCAACATCAATTTTACGGTTGCAAGCAACAATCCCGCCAAAAATTGAAACAGAATCAGCCTCATATGCCTTGGAGAAAGCCTGATTAATTCCTTCTGCAACACCAATTCCGCATGGATTCATATGCTTCACGGCCACTGCAGTGGGACTCCCGTATTCACCAATTATTTCAAGGGCTGCATTTGCGTCCTGTATATTGTTATAGGAAAGTTCTTTTCCATGTAATTGTTTTGCTGAAGCCAGACTCATTGCGGATTCAGTTGGGTTTTTATAAAATGCGGCTGTTTGATGTGGGTTTTCTCCATAACGTAAGGTCTGCGCCTTTTCATATGTAACGGTATAATTCTCAGGAAAAGCATCCTCGGTAAAATAACTAGCAATCATTGAATCATATTGCGCTGTATGGCGGAATACTTTTGCAGCCAGCTTTTTCCGTTCAGTTTTGTCTAACCTATTTTCCTGTAATGATTTCAGAGTGTTATCGTAGTCATTTGGATCGACAACAACCGTTACATCAGCAAAACTTTTTGCAGCAGCACGTAACATTGTAGGTCCGCCAATATCAATGTTTTCAATGACTTCTTCCTCTGTTACACCCGATTGATCAAACGTTTGTTTAAATGGATAAAGGTTAACCACTACCACATCAATTGGATGAACACCGCTTTCTGCAAGTTGCTTCTGATGATCAGCATTGTCGCGCTTAGCAAGTAATCCAGCATGAATAATCGGATGCAATGTTTTCACACGGCCACCAAGCATTTCCGGGAAACTTGTTACATCTTCTACTGCAGTAGCCTGAATACCTGCTTCAGTTAATTTATTCAGCGTACCACCTGTTGAAATAATTTCATAATCTAAATCAACTAGTCCTTTGGCAAAATTGGTGATATTAGTTTTATCAGAAACGCTAATAAGTGCTCGTTTTTTCATATGGATACTCCTCACTGTTTGGATATTATGTTTGTTGTGGGTGCTCCTCGCTCGAGTTCTAGTGCTGCTCGCTCGAGTTTCGGTGCTGCTCGCTCGAGTTCCGGTGCTGCTCGATCGAGTTCCGGTGCTGCTCGCTCGAGTTTCGGTGCTGCTCGCTCGAGTTCCGGTGCTGCTCGCTCGAGTTCTAGTGCTGCTCGCTCGAGTTCTAGTGCTGCTCGCTCGAGTTCTAGTGCTGCTTGCTCGAGTTCTAGTGCTGCTCGCTCGAGTTCTGGTGCTGCTCGCTCGAGTTTCGGTGCTCCTCGCTCGAGTTTTGATGCTGCTCGCTCGAGTTTCCGTGCTGCTCACTCGAGTTTCCGTGCTGCTCGCTCGAGTTTAGGTGCTCCTCGCACGAGTTTGGGTGCTCCTCGCACGAGTTCTAGTGCTACTCGCTCGAGTTCTGGTGCTGCTCGCTCGAGTTTCGATGCTCCTCGCTCGAGTTTCGGTGCTCCTCGCTCGAGTTTCAGTGCTGCTCGCTCGAGTTTGGGTGCTGCTCGCTCGAGTTTCGGTGCTCCTCGCTCGAGTTCTAGTGCTGCTCGCTCGAGTTCCGGTGCTGCTCGCTCGAGTTCCGGTGCTGCTCGCTCGAGTTTCGGTGCTCCTCGCGCGAGTATGACGGCTGCTCGCTCGAGTTTACATCCTTACTTCATCAGCCGATTGATAACTATCGGATACAACCTGTGCTCCACTTGCTGAATTCTCTCTTTTAACGTTTCCTCTGTATCATCGCTGAAAACTTCTACCGGTTCCTGTGCAATTACTGTCCCAGTATCGATTCCTTCATCAATATAGTGAACAGTTACACCAGTAGTGCTGACACCTGCCTGGTAAGCTTGGCCAATAGCGTCTTTTCCAGGGAAATATGGAAGCAATGACGGATGAATATTAATTATCTTAGTTTCATAGGCGTTTAATAGAGTTGGTCCAACAATCCGCATATATCCCGCTAAAAATATCCATGAGATGTTTGCTTGTTGGAGCCTGCGTACAACTTCCTTCTCGTAATTCGATTTTGACGCATACTTCTTTGGGTCAAAAACGAATGTCGGGACACCGAAATTCTCAGCTTTCTCAAGTACACTGGCACTAGGTTTATCACAAACAAGTAGCGAAATATCACACTGAAGGTCGCTTCTTTCCATGATTGCCTGAAAATTACTGCCTGCACCTGACGCGAATACAGCAGCTCTTATTTTATTCATGATGTAAAATGCACCCCTTCGTTTGATGTAACCGTTCCTATGATGGATGCTGTTTCACCTTGTTCCTGTAGACAATTTAATACGTCATCAACATCTTCCTGGGCAATGACGATTGCCATACCAATGCCCATGTTAAATACGCTGTACATATCCTTATCAGGAATGTCACCCTGCTTTTGCAAAAAAGAAAATATCGCGGGACGTTGCCAGCTTGAAAGATTAATCTCAACCCCATGCCCCTGAGGCAACATGCGTGGCAGATTTTCGTGAAAACCTCCACCTGTAATATGTGAGATTCCTTTGATTGATACTTCTTTCATAATAGCAGAAACTGCCTTTGCATAAATCCTGGTAGGAGTTAACAGTGTATCTCCTAGTGACTCTGACAGTCCTTCATATGATTTCGTTAAATCAAGATCCTCTACCAGCTTTCTTACTAATGAATAGCCATTCGAGTGAATTCCACTTGACGCCAATCCAATAATGGCATCACCAGCCGTAATTTCGTCCCCCGTAATTAAACGGGACTTTTCAGCAATACCTACTGTAAACCCAGCCAAGTCATATTCATCATCACTATACATACCGGGCATTTCAGCAGTCTCACCACCAATTAAGGCTGCACCTGCGTCCACACACCCATTGGAAATTCCTGCAACGATTTGCTCGATCATTTCGGGGTTATTTTTACCGCATGCTATATAATCAAGAAAAAATAATGGCTGTGCACCTTGGGCAACGATATCATTGACACACATAGCAACAAGATCTTCGCCAACTGTATCATGCTTTCCTAATTGGAAGGCCAGTTTCAGCTTGGTTCCGACGCCATCGGTCCCTGAAACCATAACAGGTTCGTTGTAATTGAATGAGGACAGCTCAAACAAACCAGCAAACGCCCCAATACCGCCCAGTACTTCAGGTCGGATGGTTTTGGCTACATGCTTTTTCATTCGTTCAACAGCTTCATATCCCTTATTAACATCGACTCCAGCATTTTTATAAACGTTTGACATGTTTGACACATCCTCCAGTAAAAATTGTTAACACCTCGTATAAGAAATTTCAGTTTGCCCATCTTCTTTTACAGGATAATTTCCTGTCATACATGCAGCACAAATTCCTTGATGGAGTGTTTTATCCTTTATAATTGCTTTTTCTAATCCATCAATCGATAAATAAGATATACTTTCTGAACCAATTATTTCACAAATTTCATCAATGGAGTTGTTCGCAGCAATTAATTCTTTTCGTGTTGACATATCAATACCGTAATAGCACGGGTTTTGAATAGAAGGTGAAGCAATTCGAACGTGAACCTCTTTGGCGCCAGCGTCTTTCAGCATTTGGACAATTCGTCTGCTTGTCGTTCCCCGAACAATTGAATCATCTATCATCACAATCCGTTTTCCTTCGACAATTCCACGGACTGGTGCAAGCTTCAGTTTCACACCTTGTTCACGAAGCTCCTGGGAGGGCTGGATAAACGTTCTTCCCACATAACGGTTTTTGATAATTCCCATCTCATAAGGAAGTCCGCTCTCTTCAGCAAAGCCAATCGCAGCAGAGATGCTGGAATCCGGGACACCAATTACCATATCTGCCTCAGCAGGCGACTCCTTGGCAAGTTCTATTCCCATCCGCTTTCTGGAAGCATGGACATTTACTTCATTTAAGTCACTATCTGGTCTCGATAAATAAACATACTCCATCGCACACATTCTTCGTTGCTCACGCATTGCAAAACGGGTTGATTCTATCCCTTTATCACTAATTGTTACAAGCTCTCCCGGTAAAACTTCACGGATAAAAGTAGCTCCAATTTGGTCGAATGCACACGTTTCAGATGCAACAACATAGGCATCTCCGAGTTTCCCAATGGATAAAGGCCTGATGCCGCTTGGGTCAAGCGCAGCAAACATTTTATCTTCTTTTAAAATTAAATAAGCATAAGCCCCAACAACTTTATTAAGCGCACTGGATATAGATTTCTCATTCGTTTCCATACCATTTCGCCTGATTAAATGAGCAAGTACTTCTGTGTCGGAAGAGGTTTGTAAAATACTCCCCTCGTCCTCAAGCTCTCCCCGCAGTTTTTGTTCGTTCATGAGATTCCCGTTATGTGCTAAAGCCATACTGCCAGTCTGCGAACGGAATAGTAATGGCTGAACATTTTCTATTCCCTTTCCACCTTGTGTGGAGTAACGAACATGCCCAACAGCCACATTCCCCGTCAGTTCGGAAAACTTCGCATGCTTGAATACGTCGTTGACTAAGCCTAATCCTTTATGGGCTTTTAATTCCATGCCATCATTTACAACAATCCCAGCGCCTTCCTGTCCGCGATGCTGCATCGAATGCAGTCCATAATACGTAAGTTCTGCTGCCTTTTCATGACCCCAAATTCCAAATACGCCGCATTCTTCGTTTATGCCTTTGATTTCAGCAAGCATGGAATAGCTCCTTTCCATAATTCATGAAGTGCTCTAGCATCTTCCTCAATAACAACCTTGTCTTTGGTCCGGACGAAAAATTCATTATTAGCCGTTACAGAGCCAATCTCTGTTGCATGGTCGATTATGTTTTCAAATTGCCCTTTATCTTCAGCTTTGACAGTTACTAGAAATCTCGATTGTGACTCGCTGAATAATGCAGCAGTTGGATTCCCAGAGACTTCCACATCTGCTCCGAGCCCTTTTCCGCTAAAAGTACCTTCAGCTAGCGCTACGCCTAATCCACCTTCAGCCAAATCATGGGCTGATTGAACAACGCCCTGCCGAATAGCTTTCAATAACTGCTTCTGTCGTTCCGCTTCTATTTGCAAATCAATTGATGGAGCTTTTCCCTCGTATTTTCCTTGGATAATATTCTGCAGCTCACTGCCGCCAAACTCTGCCTTTGTTTCACCAATTAAATAAATGACATCCCCAGCTTCCTGGTAAAAGCTTGGTGTAAGATGTTCTAGCGATTCAATTAGTCCAACCATCCCAACGACCGGTGTCGGAAAAATTGAATTTCCTTTTGACTGGTTATATAATGACACATTCCCGCTAATGACTGGTGTATTAAGAATGCGGGAAGCTTCACTCATCCCCTCAACACTCTTTTCCATTTGCCAAAAGACTTCCGGATTAGTTGGGTTCCCAAAATTTAAACCATCCGTTAAGCCTAATGGATGAGCTCCTGAGCAAACTAAGTTCCGCGTCGCCTCTGCAACTGCAATTTTCCCGCCAGTTTCTGGATCAAGGTAAATATAACGAGAATTACAATCGGTCGTAATCGCCAAGGCTTTATCTGTTCCTTTAATACGTACAACAGCTGCATCCGATCCAGGCATTACAACTGTATTCGTTTGAACCATTGAGTCGTATTGGTCATATACAGATTCCTTGCTTGCGATAGTAGGCTGCTGCAGAAGTTGTTTTAACATTTCAGCATGATTTTCAACTTTGGGAATTTCGTTTTCCATTTCCTGAAATGCTTTCACATATGCTGCTTCCTTTGACGGCATTTGATAAACTGGAGCTTCCTCTGCAAGTGCATCAACTGGAATATCTGCAACAAGTGAGCCATGCTGTTTAAGGCGAAATACCTTTTCCTTGATAACCTCACCAACTGCAGTTGCCTCAAGTCCGTATTTTTCGAATATATCAATAATTTCCTGTTCACGTCCCTGCTTCACAACAAGCAGCATCCGTTCCTGGGATTCAGAAAGCATTAATTCATATGCATTCATATTTTGCTCGCGCTGCGGTACAAGGTCCAAATTCATTTCCAATCCAGTACCAGCCTTACTCGCCATTTCGCTTGCCGACGATGTAAGTCCTGCCGCTCCCATATCCTGCATTCCTACCAATGCGTCAGAATGAATAACTTCCAGGCATGCCTCAATTAATAGCTTTTCCATAAACGGATCGCCAACCTGTACTGCCGGACGATCTTTATCCGAATCCTCAGCCAAGTCACCTGAAGCAAATGTCGCGCCATGGATGCCATCTCTTCCTGTTGCTGCACCAGCATAAATTACTGTATTCCCAACACCTGTTGCGATGCCCTTTTGGATTTCATCATGATTTATCAATCCGATACACATTGCATTTACAAGCGGATTATCCTCATAGCTATCATCAAACTGCACCTCTCCACCAACTGTTGGGACACCGACACAGTTGCCATAACCTGCGATGCCATGAACGACTTCCTGGAACAGGTACTTAACACGGTCCGTTGTCAAATTGCCAAAGCGCAATGAGTTCATCAAAGCAATCGGCCTTGCTCCCATTGAAAATACATCTCGGATAATACCGCCAACTCCAGTGGCAGCACCTTGATATGGTTCAACTGCTGATGGGTGATTATGGCTTTCTATTTTAAAAACTACCGCCTGATTATCCCCGATATCGATGACGCCAGCACCTTCACCAGGACCTTGCAGAACATGTGGACCCTTAGTTGGGAATTTACTTAACAGTGGCTTTGATGTTTTATAGCTGCAATGTTCAGACCACATAACGGAAAATATTCCAGTCTCGGTAAAGTTCGGTCTATGTTTCAGAATATTTTTTACCATGTCATACTCTTGGTTACTTAACCCCATATCCAGGTATAACTGTTCCTGTTCGATTTTCTCCGGGCTGATATCACCTGTTAACAACATAGGATTCCCTCCAATTTTTGACGACTGACTGAAATAATTTAAGTCCATCATCACTGCCAAGCAGCTCTTCAACGGCCCGCTCCGGATGTGGCATCATGCCAAGAACATTGCCTTGTTCATTAATAATTCCAGCAATATCTGCAACCGATCCATTTGGATTATTTTCATACGTGAAGACGATTTGATCATTTGCTTTTAAATCGGCTAATGTCTGTTCATTGCAAAAATAGTTTCCTTCACCATGAGCAATTGGAAAACGAACGATTTCTCCCTTAGCGTATTCCGTAGTAAACTGGGTTTGATTGTTCGCCACAGCCAATGGCTCCTGATGGCACATGAATGCCAGATTCTTGTTGCGGAGCATCGCCCCTGGCAAAAGCCCTGCTTCAAGTAAAATTTGGAATCCATTACACACGCCTAAAACCGGCTTGCCTTTTTCAGCATGTGCTTTAATCTGCTTCATCACATTTGAAGTTGAAGCAACCGCACCTGATCGAAGGTAGTCTCCATACGAAAATCCACCAGGTAAAAGAACTCCGTCATAGTTTTCGAGATTGCTATTTTCATACCAGACTAAATCAGCATCTTCTTTCAGAACATCTTTTGCAGCATGATACATATCACGATCACAATTCGACCCCGGAAAAACGATTACAGCAAACTTCACGATTGGACAGCCTCCTCCACATTAAAGCGATAATCTTCAATTACCGGATTTGCCAAAAGTTTGTCGCACATTGCTTTGACACGTGCCTCAATATCCGCATCGTCCTCCATGGTCAATTCAATGTACTTACCTACCCGGGCTTCCTCTACTTCCGGAAAACCTAACGAATGTAACGATGTTTGAATTGCCTTTCCTTGAGGATCGAGTACACCTTGTTTTAACGTGACGTGCACCGTAACTTTTTTCATGATTTTGCCTCCAATCGACGATAAATTTCCTGATAAACTTCGAGCAAATCACCAGTACCTTGGCGAAATACATCCTTATCCAATTTTTCATGTGTAGTACTATCCCAAAGTCTGCATGTATCTGGTGAAATTTCATCTGCAAGCACAATACAGCCACTTGCTAAGCGTCCAAATTCAAGTTTAAAATCTACCAATTCAACATCTATTTCCTTGAATACTGCAGTTAACTGCTCGTTTATTTCCAAAGCTTTCTCTTTAATTTCCTGTAATTCACTGGATGTGACATCACTTAAGAAAAGCGCATGCTCATCATTAATTAACGGGTCCCCCAATGCGTCATCTTTATAAAAAAGTTCAATAATCGGCGGGTTAAACACTGTTCTCTCTTCAATCCCCAGACGCTTTGTAATGCTTCCTGTTGCCAGGTTACGTACAACTACTTCCAATGGAATGATTTCGGTTTGATGGACAAGCTGTTCTGTTTCACTTAATCTTTCAATAAAATGAGTCTGAATATTTTTGTCATGAAGAATTGGAAAAATAAGTGACGATATATCATTGTTCAATTGCCCTTTGCCTGTAAACGACGCCTTCTTCTCTCCATTAAAAGCTGTTGCATCGTTTTTGTAAGCCAGCACTAGTTGTCCCGGTTTATCCTTTGCCTGGTAGACACGCTTTGCTTTACCCTCGTATAACAGATCAGCTTTCATCATTTCACCTCAAGTCCAATTCGGTTGAAAATTGCATCCACATTTTTAAGGTGGTACGTATAGTCAAAACAATCGTCGATCTCAGCTTGTGACAGCTTCGTACTAATCTGTTCGTCAGCCTCAACCAGCTTTTTAAAATGAGTTTCTGTCTCCCATGCATGCATTGCCTTTGGCTGTATAATGTCATAAGCAGCTTCGCGGGCCATACCTTTTTCAATTAATGCCAGAAGCACACGCTGTGAAAAAATAACACCATGTGTTTTATCGATGTTTCGCTTCATGTTTTCCGGGAAAACAGTTAGCTTTTTAACAATGTTGGAAAAACGATTCAGCATATAGTTCAAAGCGATTGTTGCATCTGGTAAAATAACGCGCTCTGCTGAAGAATGGGAAATATCGCGTTCATGCCATAATGAAACATTTTCGAATGCAGTTACCATTTGCCCACGCAGAACCCTGGCCATCCCGGTCATGTTTTCTGATCCAATTGGGTTACGTTTATGCGGCATTGCAGAAGATCCCTTTTGGCCTTTAGCAAAGAACTCTTCAACCTCACGTGTTTCTGTCTTCTGCAGGCCACGGATTTCAGTTGCAAATTTCTCGATTGAAGTCGCAGCAAGTGTGAGTGCAGATACATATGCAGCATGACGATCACGCTGTAATGTCTGCGTTGATACTGGCGCTGGAGTCAGCCCAAGTTTTTCACAGACATATTGCTCAACGAATGGATCAATGTTTGCATACGTTCCAACTGCGCCTGATAGTTTCCCGAACTCTACACCTTTTGCAGCCATTTCAAAGCGCTCCAAATTCCGTGTCATCTCCTCATACCAAAGAGCCAATTTCAAGCCAAATGTTGTAGGCTCAGCGTGGACGCCATGTGTTCTTCCCATCATGACAGTATGTTTATGTTCGATAGCCTTGTTTTTCAGTATTTCAATAAATGCATGAAGGTCTTTTCGGATGATTTCATTTGCTTGTTTCAATTGATAGGATAGTGCCGTATCAACTACATCTGTAGAAGTTAAGCCATAATGGACCCATTTGCGTTCATCACCGAGTGTTTCGGACACAGCACGCGTAAATGCAACCACATCATGTCGTGTTTCCTGTTCAATTTCATAAATCCGTTCAAGGTTAAATGATGCATGTTGACGAATCTTTTTCACATCCTCAGCTGGAATAACCCCTAACTCGCTCCAGGCCTCACATGCTAAAATTTCTACCTCAAGCCATGCGTTGAACTTATTTTCCTCTGTCCAGATTGCACCCATTTCTTCTCGTGTATAACGTTCAATCATTGTTTTGCCTCCTCGTATGCAGTAAGTCTTGCATGGACGTCTTCCTGTGTTTTTGCAATAAACGTAATGTGCCCCATTTTACGTTTGGCCTTCACTCCTTCTTTCCCGTATAAATGAACAAAGCCGTTATTCAATCCAGGCAACATTCGTAAAACATCATTCATATCGCCACCAAGTATATTTACCATTCCAGCAGGCTGCAGCAATGTAATTGGCATTAAGCCCAACCCGCAGATCGCTCGAATATGCTGCTGAAATTGTGAAATATTGCATGCCTCAATTGTGTAGTGTCCAGAATTGTGCGGTCTTGGTGCCATTTCATTTAGAAAAACACCTTCATCCTTAACGAACATTTCAAGCGCAAATGTACCGACAATGTTCATTTTTTCAGCAAGTACTTTTGCAGCATCGACAGCTTTTTCATTAACGGTTTCACTAATCAGCGCCGGGACTGTTGTTTGATATAGAATGTGGTCTTGATGTTTATTCTCTGCAATTGGGAAAAAAGTAATATCACCTGACTTTGTACGGGTGAAAACGACTGAAATCTCCTTATCAAACGGTATCCACTGTTCGATAATGCATGTACTATTTTGATCAGCAAACGCACAAGCCGCTGGAATATCGTCTGTTGAATTTAATTTAAGTTGTCCTTTGCCATCGTAACCGCCGCTACATGTTTTAATTACCGCTGGAAATGACATATTTTTCAAAGCTATATTCGTATCTTCACCATTTGAGACTATTGAAAAATCAGGTACTGGCAGGTTTGCATCTTTCATGATTGATTTCTCTTTTTCCCGGTTTTGGGTGACTTCCAAAGGGTATGCTCCTTGTGGCAGCTTACCTTGCCGCTCGATATATCCCGCAGCATCAAGATCAACATTTTCAAATTCATATGTCACAACATCACTTAGTTCTGATAACTTCTTAATACCATTCATATCATCGAAGGGTGCAGTGATTTGCTGATCTGCTACCTGAGCAGTCGGACAGTTTGGTGTCGGATCAAGGACTGCAATTTTATATCCCATATATTTTGCTGCAATTGCCATCATACGCCCAAGCTGGCCTCCGCCGATGATTCCGATTGTTTGAGATGGGAGGATTACCTTATTCTTTTGCAAGATCTTCCCTCATTTCTGCTACATTTGCTTGTAATTCTTTGCGGTACTTCTCCAGTCTTTCCGCTACCTTCTCTTCAAAAGACCCAATAATTTGGGCGGCAATAATTCCTGCGTTTTTCGCACCTGAATCGCCAATTGCAACCGTTGCAGTTGGCACCCCTCCAGGCATCTGCACGATAGAAAGAAGAGAATCCAGACCATTAAGTGCTTTACTTTGGATAGGAACACCAATAACAGGTAACGTTGTTTGAGCTGCTAGCATTCCAGGTAAATGCGCTGCACCACCTGCTCCAGCAATAATTACCTTCAAACCACGCTCGCGTGCGAATTTGGCATACGTAAACATTTCATCTGGCGTACGATGAGCTGAAATCACATCCTTTTCATATGGAATGCCGAGCTTACTCAACATATCGCAGGCATGCTGCATTGTTTGCCAATCTGATATACTTCCCATTATCACTCCAACTTGAACCATTAAATCCCTCTTTCCCTGTAAATAAAAAAGTCTATTCCTCTCCCTCAAATACATGAGAGAAGATGAATAGACTTTTTTCACGACATCTTAAAACGGACCGTTGCTATACAACGATTCATCCTCCCTCATAGTCCAGCATTTATGGTGCTTGGTAGAAACTTTTGAGCCATATTCTCAAAAATATATGAGGAACCGTATTTATTTGTTGGTTTCAGCATATCAAACCAGCTGCTAAAATGTCAATAAAATATCGAACAATAGTTAATAAATATTATTTAATGTTCGGATTCTATTAATAACTATCTATCTTATGAGCTTACCATTTTTCCTCCGTTAACATGAATAACCTGACCAGAAACATAAGAGGAATCTTCAGAAGCAAGATATACATATGCAGGCGCAAGTTCATACGGTTGACCAGCTCGTTTCATAGGTACATCAGTGCCAAATGTCGTTGCAATGTACTCAGCTGAAAAGCTTGACGGTATTAGCGGTGTCCAAATCGGTCCAGGTGCCACCGCATTTACACGGATTCCCTGGCCAATAATATTTTGTGATAAAGCACGCGTGAAGCCAACGATTGCACCTTTTGTGGCACTGTAGTCTATTAACTTCTCATTTCCCTCATAGGCTACAACAGACGTGGTGTTTATAATTGTATTTCCTTCGCTTAAGTATGGCAGAGAAGCTTTTGTCATGTAAAAGAACGCATAGATATTCGTCTGAAATGTTGCATCCCATTGTTCTGTTGATACATCTAGCAAACTATCCTGAGGGAACTGTACACCATGATTATTGACTAGAATATCTATTTTGCCAAAATGGTCGATTGTCTGTTGCACTACGCTCTGGCAATGCTTCTGATCACGTAAGTCGCCTACAATTAAAAGACACCGTTGTCCAAGCTGCTCAATTCGCCGTTTTGTACGGTAAGCGTCCCCATCTTCATAATGGTAGTAGTATGCAATAACGATATTTGCGCCTTCCTTTGCGTAGGCTATAGCGGCAGCTGCTCCAATTCCGCTGTCTCCACCAGTTATAATGGCAACCTTACCCGTTAATTTATTAGCGCCAGTATAGTCAGGATCCTCTACAATCGGTTCAGGCACCATAAGTGACTCGATACCTGGCTGTTGTTCCTGATGTTGAGGCGGAAAGGAATTTCGATCTTGTTGATTGTTCATTGAAAGCACTCCTCCAAATTAATAGGACATTTGCTGTACTGTATTCTGTTCTGGAGGCAGGTGTTCGCTGAATCACCCTTTTGTATAACTAATATCGAATGAGCGACACAAAAAGTGGCATTAAAAAGCTATTTCCTTAGAAAACTTGTCTTATCGCTTATTTGCACTTATGCAGTAAGAAAAAAGCAGAAACTACCTTAAAAAATAAATAATAAGTTGACACTTTTTCCATTCGAAAATCGATTATAGTTATAGAAGAATAATAGAACAGGCTGCAACCTGTTCTATTATCTGCTTATTATTCTTTTAGTTCTTCATCATTTTGCTTTGGAGGCTGCTGTTCCTCCTGTGGTTTCGCTTCACCTGGATAGTTCTTTTTCTGATTAAATAGCCGGCCTTTTCGTACTTGTTTAACCCAGAAACCACCGTTAATCTGTTTTGGTTCATATGAAATAATAAATGCTTTAGGATCTATTGTCTTAATTGTTTCATATAGTATCAGCTCATATTTTCTTGGGGTCAGAATTTGCATTGCAAGACGATCGCCTTCCATCCCATAGGCAAACCAGCTTGTCACGCCATACCCTTTATCCCGTAACTTTCTTGTGAATTCAATATTCGGATCGGAAGAGATAACATTAACGGTAATATAGCCTAATGCAAGCTTTTCCTCAATTTTTGTACCGACAATTACGCCAATCCCAAAACCAAGCGCATACGCAATCAGGTTTTGTATTTCATTTAAATTATCCAATACCAGTCCAAGTCCAACTACATAAATAACCACTTCGAACATGCTAACAAATGCAGCTATATACCGCCGACCTTTTAGTGTCAGGATCATTCGAATAGTTGATAACGATACATACACTATATTTATGATGAGAATGATTGCCACCATGATATATGCATTTTCCAGCAACATAAACCCTCCTAGATCTCTTACTGCAGAAATACGTTCACTTTCATAATACTCACCTAACGCCCAGCTAATGCATACATTATAAAGTAATTCTATCCAACTTAAACGAGGTGTCTTAATGGATCCTTTTAAACAAATGTCTGATTGGCGAAAGAACATGGATCATTTTTTTGGTGATCAATTCTGGAATGAATTTGAAGGGGTTATAAAACCTACTATTCCACAGATTAATATTTATCAGTATGACCATGAACTTATTTGCATTGTTAATATCCCAGGTCTAATCGACTTAAACAAAGTTGATATCTTTGTAGATTATGCAAGACTGGAACTTAAAGGTGCTATAGACATTTCCTATACAGGAGGCACTGTGGTCAAAGAAGAAATACTTCAAGGTGTGTTCGAACGTGAGATAACGTTACCATTCCCTGTACGAAAAGATAAAATAAGCGCAACATATAAAGACGGCTTAGTATTTATTCAGCTGCATAGACTCATATCGGACGAAAGCGGTCGGAATAAAGTGAACGTTCAAATAGTAGAGGGAGATTAGACTTTGTTCGGTCCAAATACACGCTTTTCAACCGATGAATTCTTACCTCTTAACCTCTTATTAAGTGTGTTTTTCCAACTATAAGCTAATAATTCACATGAAGCAAGTTCATCAGCTGCTTTTAAATCTTCTTTGTTAAAATGCATGACTTCATTACAGGCAGCAATTGTCCACTGAGGATACGGCCGATCGATTA
This sequence comes from Virgibacillus litoralis, assembly GCF_017873675.1. Lineage (GTDB taxonomy): Bacteria > Bacillota > Bacilli > Bacillales > Amphibacillaceae > Lentibacillus > Lentibacillus litoralis. The sequence goes on from NZ_JAGGKK010000004.1 coordinate 153,850, forward strand.
ATTCAAGCTCCAATCCCGCTTCAGCATATCCTTCCTGCAGCACTCGAAAATACCAGCCTGTTCTTCCACTATTTTGTATACGTAATGCAAAATCAATTATACGAAAACGACGGGCTGGCTTCCAGCAGGGCTGCCGTGGTTGTGCAACCTGAATAATGCTTTCACCAAATTGGTACGTATCACCTATGCAAACAGTGAATTCATTTGCATTATTTAGTGACAAATTTTCACCCATTGCACCAATTCCAATCGAATGTGATTCTAAATCCTTCTGCCAATAGGAATAATGTTCTTTCGGATAAGCAAAAACAGCTTTTTCTGGACCGCCATGGTTTTTCTTGTCCGCTACCTCATCTTCAGCAAAACCAGTATCTCCAAGCCATATTTTTCCATCTAATTCACACTTAAACATGCCAGTCTCCCAAGGCATATCCATACGATTTTCTGCATGAGCATCCCCTAAACGCTTTACTTTTCCAGTTAATAATTTATCTACATAAGGTCTAGTCATAGCGTCCCGTCACCTCTTTCTTTCTACATTGTATCTTTAATGATGGGAAAATGAAAATAGCACGGAACCATAATTTGGATTTAAATAATTCAGTTGGTATGGTTTGAAGGGATATGCTTGATTTCCACGAACAAACTTGCGAGAATTCTTGTTCGTGACTCTCTGCAAGGATCACTATCCCTTTTTTAACAGGAGTCTCAAAAATTTCTACCTAACCACACCAGTGAAAAAGCTCAAGCACATTAGAATTCATATTTGTCATCCCTTATCAACCGTAAATCTGTTATATCAACCTGAAAGACGGTATATCAACTCCAATTGTCAGTTATCAACTTGAAATATGCTATATCAACCCAATTTGTGTTATATCAACCTAAAATACAGTATATCAACCCCAATTGCAGGATATCGACTAAATTCACTGAATATCAACCCAAACAGGGGTACGAACGAAAAGCTTAATGTTCATTTGCGGAATGTGAGTTGCAGCTCTGCTACCAACGGTTCCCTTCTTGCTATTCCACATAGAAAAAGCGGTTTAATTAAGGGTACAATTAGGTGTTGTACTCCGTAACTAAACCACTTAAATCAGGATTCCATACTATTTTTTAATTCATTTCCACTACTTTGTCTCTCAATTCCGCTTTGTTTATTTTCCCTACGTGGGTTTTGGGCAGTTCATCCAGCAGCACAAATTTCTTAGGTACTTTATATTTGGTCAATTTTTTTTCACAGTACATTTTTAATTCTGTTTCAGTTACCTTTTCAGTGGGCACAACAAATGCTACAACGATTTCTCCCCACTTTTCATCAGGTAATCCGAGAACTGCAGCTTCACTTATAGTTTCATTAGATTCCAGCCAATGCTCTACTTCCAAAGGGTAGACATTCTCTCCCCCGGTAATAATCATATCTTTCTTGCGCCCTACAATATACACATAGCCTTCTTCGTCCTGTCTTGCCAGATCTCCAGTATACACCCAGCCATCAATTATCGTCCGGTCTGTTTGTTCCTGCTTATTCCAATAATATTCGAACGAATGATTTCCACGTATTAGGAGTTCACCAACATCACATCCATCAACTTTATCCCCATTTTCTGTAATAATCTTTATATCATTGAAAAGCATGGATTTCCCAACTGACCCCACCTTTCGTTCCGTTTCTGCAGGATCTATATAAAAATTATTTGGTCCCGCTTCTGTTAAGCCATAACCCTCCTTAAATGGAATTCCTTTTTCACGAAAAGCCTTGTAAATTTCGTGAGGACATGGTGCACCACCAGAAAGGAATACTTTCATTTTCGGAAAATCTGCTTGCTGGAATGCTTTAGTACGAATCATCATGTGATACATTGTTGGTACACATAATACGATCGTACATTCATATGTAATTACATCATTGACTGCTGTAGATGCTTCAAATTCTGGTGAAATGACAACCTTTCCGCCAACAAGTATTAGTGGTAATGATAGTGCGTTTAGTCCACCTGTATGAAACATCGGCAGGCAAGTTAATGTTATGTCTTCATTTGTTAAATTCCAGCTGATTATGGTGTTCATTGCATTCCACAAGATTGACCGATGTGACAAAACAGCCCCTTTTGGCTTACCAGTCGTTCCACCCGTGTAAATCATGGCTAGTGCGTCCGTTTCATCTGGTTCATGTACCTCTGATAAAGTGCTGGATGTCTGCAAGTGATCGATATAATTATTATTATCTATTTCTATTAATATACTATCTATTTCAACCTGAGTTAAATTGCCCTGAAATTGTGGATCAATACCTATAAACTTTGGTGAACAATCCTGGACTACGTAACGTAATTCATCATTTGATAGCCGCCAATTCAATGGTACAAATACTGTTCCAATTTTCATACAAGCAAATATGAAATCAAAATAACTAATATGGTTAGGGGCTAACAATGCAACTCTATCACCCTTTTGAATATCACGTTCGATAAAATATTGTGCTAATCGCTCCGCTCGTTCATTGAGCTGTTTATATGTCCAGGTGTCATTTGTTTTTGCATCAACGACGGCCTTTTTTTCAGGAAATAAATCCACCCGACTCTGAAACCAATCTAATGCACAATGCATTACTACCCCTCCATTGCATCTCTAAGTATATTATAGTAAGTATAGAAGGTTGGAGTTACATGATGGTTACAGTTAAAACCTCTTTGTGAATGCTGTAAGAAAAGATTTATATCTTCTGCTTACTGCGAAAAAGAGCGTTCCAATAATGGAACACCCCTCTGTCTTACATCATAATTCCACCATCAACGTGCAGTACATGGCCATTAACATAATCTGCTTCATTTGAAGAAAGGAACAAGTAGGCGTTAGCTATATCCTCTGGACGCCCTAATCGTCCCATTGGAATTTGTTCCTTCATTTGATTAATCACTTTATCTGGCACGCCAGCAACCATACCGGTTTCCGTGAACCCTGGAGCAACTGCATTGACATTTACCCCTTTTCTTGCAAGCTCTTTTGCCCACGTCTTAGTCATGCCAATTATTCCAGATTTAGCTGCCGCATAGTTAGTCTGCCCGACATTTCCATAGGTGCCTGATACGGAAGAAGTATTGACTATTTTTCCTTTTCCCTGCGCAGTCATGGACGGCAGGACAGCCTGCGTACAATGGAACACACCATTCAGATTTACATCAATTACTTGCTGAAATTGTTCTGGTGTCATTTTTGAAAGCATCGCATCTCTTGTAATTCCAGCATTATTGATTAATATATCAACCTTTCCATATGTCGATAATACTTCATCGACCATCGCATCAACACTTTCTCGATCAGCTACATTTACTTGAACGAATGTACATTTCATACCTTCTGATTGAAGTTCACCTTCTCGCTCTTTACCACTAGCTTCATCAAAGTCAGCAATAACAACCTGCGCCCCTTCGTTTGCAAAAGTTCTTGCTGCCTGTAAGCCGATGCCGTTTGCTGCACCTGTAATAATGGCTACTTTATCTTGTAATCTATTCATCTTTCTACGTCCTTTCTGCTATACATTAGCCTTTTGTTTAAAAAAGTGGCTTATCGCCGTAAAAATGGCGAAAGCCTTAATTGCATTTATGCAGTAAAAAAGTATTTATACCTTCTTACTGGTTAAAAAGAAGTCTTCCATGAGCTCCAAAAGGTTATCAAGATCATCAATCAGTGGTGAATGTCCGCTTCCGGTTAGTTCTTTGTAAATTGCTTTTTCTCCGTAATCCTCGATAAGCTCATCTGTCATTTGTTTTGTAACAACAAGGTCTTCATCACCCCAAGCAATTATTACCGGGATACTTATATTCTTGATTTTGTCCTGACCTTCCGTAAGCCCGTTATGAACACTGCTTAGATTGAAGATATTTAATACTTGGTATGTCTCAGCCAGATTCCGCTGTGTTGTCATATCAGCTAAATATTTTTCATACCTTGCTTGATCAGGCTTATCTTTTCGGTAAATTAACATATCCCACGTTTGCTTAAGTAAATCAAAGTTCTTTGTGTCATATGCATTTTGAACAACTTTCGTTTTACCATCCTGCTTAACTTGCTCCAAGGTTTCAAGCCGATTTGATGTTACTGGCAATCCATCTGCTCCAGTTTCAAAGTAAGCATATCCTCGTGAAGATGCGGAGGCTAGTAAAAATAGATGTGTCGCATAATCAGGATAATCAGCACAAAACTGCTGGGCAACCGCTCCTCCAAGCGACCATCCTACAAGTGAAAAGTCCCGCAATCCAATTTCATCAACAAACAGTTTTAAGTCATTCGAGAAATCCATTATCGTTTCTATCGGCTTGTTGTAGGATGATTCACCAAACCCACGCAAATCTACTGCATATACTTTAAAGTCTGGTGATAGATTTTCAATCACCAAGTCCCAATGAACCGATGATGTCATATTCCCATGAATCAGTAATACGTTTTTACCCCCGCCTTCTCGCTCACGATATGCGATTTCTTCACCATTAGACAATGAAATTTTGTTCAACAATACGTTTGACATAAGACTAGCCTCCCTTTATTTTCCCCATTGAATCACATTGGCTCCCCAAGCATAACCAATTCCAGCAGAAACAAGTACTATGATATCACCATCCTTAAGCATATCACGGTCTTCTGCAAGCTCAAGTGAAATAATTTGATCCATTTGGCCGATATGCCCATAATCTTCAAGATAAATAGATTTACTATAGTCAACACCAAGCTGATCCAACACGTATGTATGCGCAGATCTCTTCATGTGCAGCATCGCAACATAGTCAATATCATCTTTTGTATGACCGCTTTTGTCCAGTGCCTTCTCGATGCACGTTATAAAGTTATCCATTGATTTTTGTTCCAGCCGTTTTTTCATTCCTGGTGGATCCAATACATCCAGCTGATATAACCCTGCATCTAGGGTTTCTTTTGTAATTGGATTTTTCGTACCACCTGTTGTAACAACTACATCCTCAGAAAAAGAACCATCCGTAATCATATGGGTTCCAAGGAGCTGGTTTTCAGTGTGATTCTTTTGTAAGATCATTGCGCCACCACCAGCTCCAAGGTTGAACATGAATCGGGTACGAGGATTCTGATAGTTAATAAAATCGACATTCCGGTATCCACCAGCTAACAAGACGGTATTTATATCTGGATCAGCTAACATCATATCTTTAGCCAGCTTTAGTGCCATTATCGTTGTCCCGCACCTTAATGCCGTATCAAATGCCCATGCATTAACTGCGCCAACCTCATGCTGCAGCTTTATTCCAGCAGTCCATAAGGGATATTCTTTATGTTCTTCCCCAATATAGACCACAACGTCAATTTCCTTAGGGTTCAAATTCACTTTAGCTAATGCATTTTTAGCAGCAAATATCCCCATTGCACATGTATGATCATCTTCGCCAGGAACAGGTTTTTCTCTAATTCCCATTTTTTCTTCAATAACTTCAATTGGGAGTCCGGACTGTTTAGCTAAATCTGCTGATGTAAGCTTCTTTTCAGGAATGTACACCCCTGTACTTAAAACACCTACTGTTTCCATATCCGACACCTCATTTTTTAGACAATCCTTTAGTTACTCGATTAGAAAACTTGGATTGTATTGTTCCGGCAATACCTAACGGGAAGAAAATAACAGCTAAAATATAAACTATCCCATATAAAATAATCCAGCGTTCGAAAATCCAATGCACGTCAGCTAAGTCGGACAGCCAGTGGTGAGCAAATTCTACCAATCCCGCACCAATCAGTGGACCAACAAGCGTTCCAACCCCACCGATTATTGTCATTAATAAGGCATCCAGCGTAACGTCTATTGCAAATACACTTGTATCAATAAACCGCAATGACAATATATATAATACCCCGGCAAAACTTGCAATCACCCCAGCTATTACACTAACAATCACTTTGTAATGAAGTACCTGAAATCCTAATGACTCTGTACGGTTTTCATTTTCTCTAATAGCCACCAGTACTTTACCTAATGGTGACTTCGTAAATCGCCTCAGTCCAAAAAAGAGTACTACAAGTGAAATGAGACAAATCATATACATCGTTCCCGAGTCTCGAAGGAACTCTGGCAATCTAAACGTGAACCCTTCTCCGCCACCGGTCAAACTGGTCCATTTTTCGGCAGCTACCAGAAAAAGGCCAGCCAGTGCCAAAGTCAGCATGGCATAAAAGTGACTTTTAAGCCGAAGGGTGAGTATACCGACGATAAAACTGACAATCGCAGCGATAATTATCGCAACTAAAATCCCAGCAGCTAAAGAAAGCAGTGTTGAATCGTTTAGGTCCATCACTATTGCAGCTGAATACGCACCAATCCCAAAAAACATTGCATGACCGAATGAGATAATACCGGTGTAACCTAAAAGTAAATCATAACTCATCGCAAATATACCAAAGATAAAGATCTGCATAACCATAAATAGCATACTGCGTCCTGTAAATATGAATGGGACAATAATTAATAACAAAGCAATGGCTATATAAATCCAGGTACTCTTTTCAATATGTCGTAAATTCATTGATTATCTCACCCCTTCACCTTAAATAATCCTTCTGGTCTAAAGATAAGTACTGCTGTCATCAGCAGCATATTTACCGCTAATGATAAAGCTGGTACATAATAAGCCATAAATGCTTGCGTCAGCCCTACTAAAATAGCTGCAAATAAAGATCCTTTAAAACTGCCCATTCCGCCTATTACAACTACAATAAATGCTAATATCCCAAACTCAAGACCCATTTCTGCATATATAACCCCTGAATATGGCGCCATAAGCATTCCACTCAGCGCCGCCATCGCTGCACCAACCATGAAAACAGCCATAAATACAAATTGGATATTTATTCCGAGTGATTGTACCATTTCTTTATTCATGACCCCCGCTCGAACAATTAATCCAATTCGCGTACGTTTTAAAATAAATGTAGTGAGCGCAAATATAAATATTCCGACTGCTATGATAAATAATCGATATTTAATGAGGATGATATCACCCATCATAAAGCTCCCATCAAGAAATGCCGGGGGGACTGCGGATTTTTGCTCTGGTCCAAAAACGACCTTAATCAATTCACCAAGCACGAGCATAAGCCCTAATGTAATCAGAATCTGTTGAATGTGATTACCGTAAACCGGTCTGATGATTAAAAACTCCGTGATTGCTCCCAAAATCAGCCCCGTTACAATAGCAGCAGCAATGCCAAGCATAAAACTTCCGGTTAGATTGTAGACCCATACACCGCTGAATGCACCCCAAACAAATAAACCACCATGTGCAAAGTTTAAAACATCCATTAAACCAAAGATCAGTGTAAGTCCTGCCGCGAGAAGGAAAACCAGCATACCAGTCGCAAGTCCATTGATTGCCAAACTAACTATTAAATCCATACCTTCCCCTCCCTATGCAATACCTAGATATTTTTTCATTAATGCTTTGTCATTTTTTAATTCATCCATCTGGCCATTATGAATTGTTTGCCCATCATCAATAATATAAAAACGATCGCCAATTTTACTTGCCATTAGAAAATTCTGTTCCACCAGCAAAATGGTCGTTCGTTCCTTCATTTCCTGAATCGATTCCATTACTTTTTCCACAATTATCGGGGCGAGTCCTTTACTAGGTTCATCAATTAGTAACAATTCATTTTCATTTACATATGCTCTCGCAATTGCGAGCATTTGCTTTTGTCCTCCACTTAATTGTCCACCTGGTTTTTTCCAGAACTCTTTAAGATCCGGAAATAGTTCAAGAACCCATTCCATGCGCTCTGTTGTCTCTTCATCTTCTGTTTTGATAGCAACTTTTAAGTTTTCCCCCACGGTCAGATTATCAAATATTCCTTGATCTTCAGGAACATAGCCAATACCTTGCTGGGCTATTGAATGTGTTTTTAACTGCCCAATTTGTTTGTCATTATAGATAATCGATCCTTTCGAAGCCTGATTTAATCCCATAATCGTCCGTAAAGTAGTTGTCTTGCCGGCACCATTTCTGCCAAGCAGTACGGTTACTTCACCTTTTGGTACCGCAAATGAAATGTCATGTAATATGTGGTATTGCTGTATGTATGCTTCAACCTGTTGTAGCTCAAGCAAGCTGCTCATCGTACATGCCTCCTAGATATGCTGACTGAACCGTTTCATTCTCAATTATCTCTTCAGGTGTTCCCTTTGCTAATAGCTCCCCATGAAATAACACAAGTACTTCATCAGATAAGTCCATAATCATGTCAATTTTATGTTCAATTAGCACAATTGTCCGATCTTCATCTTCCTTAATCTTTTTAATCACTTCGATAATTGCCGGAACCTCTTCAAGAGACATCCCCGCTGTAGGTTCATCAAGCAAAAGGACCTCTGTATCCAATGCCAGCAGCATCGCCATTTCAAGTTTTCTTTTTTCACCATGTGCGAGGTTCACAGCACGTAAATCAGCTTTTGTTTCCAGGAATACTCTTTCAAGAAGCTCCATTGCCTTTTCTTCAAATTGTTTGTAATACTTGAAATGTGCAATCATTTGATAACGAACCTTTGCTTGGGATTGCACCGCTAATCGAACATTTTCAAGTACTGTCAGATTAGGAAAAACATTTGTAATTTGAAAGGACCTTCCTATTCCAAGACGAGTTCGCTTAGTCGTTGATAGTTTTGTAATATCTTGATCCTTATAAAGAATTTGACCATTTGTTGGAGATAATTGGCCACTCAGCAGGTTAAACAACGTCGTTTTCCCCGCACCATTTGGGCCAATAATGGAGGTGAACTTCTTTTCGGGGATTTGTACGGAAATATGGTCAACAGCTGTATGGCCACCAAATGCTATAGCCAAATCTTTTGTTTCCAATATTGCGGTCATTGTTTGTTCCTCCCTGTAAAGTTAATGGTGGAACAGCCCCCGCCACATTAGGCAAGGGGATGTTCCAAGTTTGGTCAGTTAATTATTTTTAATTGGTGGTGCAGTTTCCTCTGGGGATAAGACTCTCTCTAGTACTGGTATTGGATAATCATGCTCATCACTTTCTTCTAACGTGACAGCATATAATGATTGTAATGCCTGGTGATCTTCTGGACGGAATGTCATCGTTCCTTTAGGCGATTCGAAGCTCATCCCTTCCATTGTCTCTATCAGTTTATCTGCCGATGTATCTCCTTCTGAGTTCTTAAGCGCCTCCACAACTGATATTGCCGCACTCATACCTCCAGGTGTAAATAAATCTGGTACTTCACCATCAAAACGTTCCTTATGTTCATTTACCAGCCAATCATTTACTTCATTATCAGGTAATGAGTGATGGTATACCGTAAACCCTGCCATCCCAACCAAAGGCTCCATTGTTGGCAATGTAGCGATATCTGCTACACCAGTCGAGATTTTTATACCTTGTTCCTGTACTTTCATGTCAGCTATCTGATTCCAAGGTGTATTTGCCCCTGCCCAGATAACATATAAATAATCTGGCTCTGATTCTATAACTTTTTGAATATTCGCTGTGAAATCTGTAGCTGCAGGATCCGCATATTCTTCATGACTTATTTCTGCACCCAGATCAGTTGCCGCTTCCTTAAATGCTGCAACTCCGTCCTGCCCAAATGCAGAATCAGGAGCAAGTGTCGCAATTTTCACCCCTTCATCAGCAATTGCTGCTGCACCTGCAACAGCATCCTGAGATGAATTACGACCTGTTCTAAAAATATAATCGTTGTACTCTGAACCTGTAATACTGTCCGCAACAGCTGGTTCCACAACCATAATTGTTTCATATTCTTCTGCCAGTGGTGTCACTGCTAAGGTATCACCAGAACTCGATGATCCAACAAGGAAATCCACATTTTCATCCTCCAGCAGACCAATTGCTTTTTGACGGGCAACTTTCGGATCTGTTTCAGTATCCTCAAAGACTACTTCAATTTTTTTACCTGCAACTTCCATTGTTCCGTCAGTTGCATAGTCAAGTCCTAGCTCAAATCCCTTTCTGGTTTGCTTCCCATAAGCTTCCAGTGCACCAGTTAATGAAGCAAGAACTCCAATTTTAACGGTTTCAACTGTTGCTTCCCCTTCTGTATCACTTCCATTAGATGAATTTTCGCTTTCACCAGAAGCATCTTCATCCCCACATGCTGTCACAAATACAGCAATTAACAGCATGATAAACAGAAACCCAGTTATACGTTTTACATTCATTACTTGTTTCCCCCTTTTTAAATGGTTGTTTCACTTGCAGTTATCATAAACAATTTAAGTTACATAGAAGTAACAACTCTACTATTCCTCCAGCCAGCGAATTACCGTAGCTGCCCATGTATACCCGGTTCCAGCGGAGACTGCTACAGCAATATCCCCTTTTTTAAGTAATCCTTTTCCCTCAGCAATGTGAAGTCCATAACAGGGATCCAGCGCTGACATGTGCCCGAAATGGTCTAAATAAACAGCCTGGTTCTCGTCTAACCCCAATTTATTCAGTAATTCATGAAACATCGACTTTTTTGTATGGAGCGGCAATAGAACTTTTAAATCTTCGAGCTTTACACCACTTCTTTCTAAGGCTGTTTCAATTACTTTTATAAAATTTGGTATCGATACTGGATCAAGACGTTGTTTCATGCTTAACGAATCTGGGACGTCGATATAATGAGATTTATCATCAACAACCTTTTGACTGACTGGATGTACAGATCCTGAACCAGGAACTAAAACGTCCTTACTAAATGAACCATCTGTGATAATCGACGAACCTAAGATTTCACTTTCAGCAGCGTCCCTTGATACTAAAGCTGCAGCTCCACCATCAGCAAAATTAAACATAAAACGCGAACGTGGATTATCATGATTGATAATCATCGACTCTTTGGAGCCACCGGCAAGCAGTATGTTATTAATGTAAGGATCAGAATTTATCATATCCTTAGCAACTTTAAGTGCTAACGGAAAACAAGAGCTTACATTCATCATTTCAAATGAATAGGCATTTATTGCTCCTAACTCATACTGAATCCTGGAGGACGCTGTCCAAACCTGATAATCTTTAAAAGGACTCCCAAAATAAATAACGACATCAATAGACTCTGGTTTTATATCTTCCAGGACCTTTTTCCCGGCAGCAATCGCTAAATCTGATGCATGCATATTAGACGAAGCCACTCTTTTTTCCACTAGACCAAATTTTTCAATTATAATATTTTCCGGTATTTCTGTTTTAACAGCCAGTTCAGCTGCAGTCTCTATTATGTCCGGTGTGAATATGCTGGTTGCTTTTATACCTGCCATTATCCCTGCTCCTTTTTCGGAAGCTTCATAACCCCGTTACCATCCAGCACGGTGCTCCCGCTCTGATTTCGACAAGTTGTCTGTAGGGTTAACAATCTTGAATCTTCGTCTATTTTGACTACTTCTGCATAAGCGGTTATGGTGTCACCTATATATACTGGTTTGGTAAAGGTCAATGATTGTGATACATAGATGCTGCCCGGACCTGGTAAGTGCATACCTAATAGCCTTGATAACATGCTGGCGGTCAGTAAACCATGACTAATTCTTCCACCAAAAAATGTATTCTCAGCATATTCCTGATCGGTATGAATTGGGTTATAATCTCCACTAAGTCCAGCAAACATAATAAAGTCTGTTTCGGTTACTGTTCTGGAAAATTGCGCTGACTGGCCTATTTCAAAATTCATGCAAGATTTCACCCCTATTCCAAATAGCACGTAATGCCTTCTTATCTATTTTTCCAGTAGCATTTTTAGGAAGTTCATCCAGTTCAATTATTTTTTTGGGGATTTTATATTTTCCTAATTTACTAGAACAATGGTCTTTGACCTCATCAGGAATTACCGAGTGATTCCGATTGAAAGACAAGAATGCAATAGGTACTTCCCCCCATTTTTCGTCCTGAACGCCAATCACAGCAGTCTCACTCACTTGAGCTAACTCCTTTATTACCTGCTCAATCTCCAATGGATAAATATTTTCACCACCGGAAATGATCATATCCTTCTTTCTTCCAGCAACATATATAAATCCTTCTTCATCACGACGAACTAAATCTCCGGAATAAAGCCATCCATCACGAAGTGCCTTATCTGTTTCATCAGGAAGCCCCCAATATTCCTTCATAACATTTGGACCTTTAATCAAAAGCTCTCCTATTTCACCATTAGGTACTGACTCGCCATCCTCATTAATAATCGATATATCTGTAAACATTACTGGCTTTCCAATAGATCCTGCTTTTCTTTTATAATCTTCTTTTGATATCATAAATATAGTGGGTGCTGTTTCTGTCATGCCAAAGCCTTGCCCAAAAGGATGGCCATGGTCAATGTATGCGTTTATTAGTTCTTTAGGACATGGTGCACCACCACTGTAAAACCAGCGCACCAATTCAAAATTGGCAGTTTTGAACTCCTTACTTTTTCTAATCGCATCATGTATGGCAGGAACTCCCATGACAATCGTTACCTGATGATCCTCAATAGATTGTATTGCACTGTCCGGTTCGAATTTTTCAGGTATGATAATTGTTCCGCCAGCAAGTAAAGTCGGAAAGGCAAATAAACCTATACCCCCTATATGAAATAGCGGGAGAAGAATAATAGATTTATCATCAGATGTAATATCTATTGCCAGTTGATTATTTACAGCATTCCAATACATATTCCCCTGCGTTAAAACGGCTCCTTTGGGACGTCCTGTTGTTCCAGACGTATAACAGATAATAAATGGATCGCTTGATAGATGAGATGATTTACTAATTTCTTCATAACTAAGTTTGCTCATGTCAGATTCATCAAATGAGAAAGCGTTTTCAAAATTAACATGATCCCTTATATCGTTGTATAAAATCTCAGTTTCACTCTCATATATGATTGTTCCCGCTCCACTGTCCTTAATTTGAAATGCTAGTTCAGGTGCGGAGAGACGAATATTTAAAGGAACGGCGATTAACCCCAAATGAGCAATAGCTAAATATGTAACCATATACTCTTCACGGTTTTGTGATAGGATAGCTACTCGATCACCCTGACTTAGCAGCAATTTATGTTTAAGTATCGAAGCCATTTTATAGATGTCTTGCGAAAGCTCATGATAGGTTCTTTCTTCCTTCACACCAATCATCGCTACCCTATCAGGTGTTATCTCAGCTCGTTTATGAATCCAATATGAGATGCTACTCATTCTTACTTCACCTCCTTTGCGTTTAATCCATTAAAAATTAATTCCATGGCATCATCAAAAACGTGTGTGGGAACGACTTCTTCATCCCAATACACCCAGCGCATACCGATGAACTGTCCTATCCCCATCAGACAATAGCTGACAGTTTCAGCATCCAGCGGCTTGCATTCCCCGTTACTCACGGCTTCATTAATAGATTGAACAAAGCCCTTTGCCAACTTTTCGTAATACCAGCGATAAAGATCCTTATCGACCAGGACAGATTGCTGAATGATACTATAAAGATTTCGATGATTGATAACCCATTCAAAAAAGGCTAAGTAACCTTTCCGCTGCTTTTCCTTAAATGCAGATGCTTCTTCCATTGCTACTTTTATATGATGTCGCAGATTCGAACTTAACTGATAAACCAACTCATCGTATATTGCTTTTTTGGTTTGAAAATAATTATAGAAAGTTCCTTGGGCAACACCAGCACGCAAAGTGATTTCAACTATTGATGTTTCAAAATAGCCTTGCTCGCCGATAATTTCTTCAGCTGTATCGAGTATTTTTTGTCTAGTAATCATCCCCTTCTTTGTTAATTGATTATTTTCAGTAATTGACATGTGAATCACCTCTCAGTTTTTGATTATACGGAAATTTCTAAAAATTATCAAGTGTTTTTAGTAAACTTTTTAGGAAGAATTACATCGCAGCGGAATATGCTAGCTTTACGTGTCGGCACAGGAAAGACTCGATAAAAGGTTACCGGAATTTAAGGACTTTATCTTTTTTAGCGGACACAGAAGCCCTTAGTTTACATATATCATGGTTAATAGAGAGCATGTGTGCTTAATAAGGTCGCTGGTGTACAGCCTCAAATTTGCTATATAAAAACACATCTCTTATTCCATTTTCGCGACAGATGGTGACTGCGTATTCGGCAGCCATGTTGGATTCTTAACTGCAAATAAAACTCCCTTGATTCTGCTGTTATCAAGGGAGTTTTATCAGTATGCTTTTAGCTCTTCTGATTCGATAATCATATTGTACATTTCTCTAGTTGGCTCCATCGGTTCGATTCCAAGTTCTTCCTCTAAAGTAGATGCACATTTTTCATACCATTTGATCGCTTGAGGGCGGTTATTATTCTGATAATAACTATACATTAGAAGGCGATATGCCTCTTCCCATGTATTATCAATTGCTAAAATCTTTTCGCACCAGTCAATACATGCATTGAATTCACGGAGTCTCACTGATACTTGAGCCATTTTTTCCGAACCACGGAGATAGATTAATTGCAGCCGTTCTCGTTCATTTACGCACCAGTCCGTAAACCGGAGATCTGCCAAATACTCGCCTTCATACAATGCTATGGCCTTAGCCAATTTTTCCTTGGCATGCTTTGGGTCGCTCTCTTCAATTCCGCGTAGTACTCCTTCTTCAAATATAATACTATCTAATTTGTATCCTGAATCCGGGTTCAATCCATATGCACTGCCTTTTCGTTTTATAAAAAAGGATTCCTCACGAGCCTTTCGCATTGGTTCCAATGCTTTTAATAATGCATTCAGAGTAACTTTAAATGTTTTATTTGCACCATTCTCATCCTGGTCTGGCCACAGTTTTTGCAGAATTTCCTCTTTGGAAATAAGCTTATCCCTGCTCGTTATAAATAACTCAAAAAGCTCCTTGGCCTTTCCGCGCTGCCAATCACTGTTTTCAACCTGCTTATTTCCTAGCCAAACCTTTAAATGACCAAACGTTTGAATTGTTAACGTATAGCCTGGATGACTTTTTATTGTTTCATCAAGCCCAAGTTCATATAGCAATCTTGAAACAAGCGCGGGTTCTATATCAAGCTTTTTAGCCTTTAACAGCAAAGGAGCAATGTTCTGAACATCAGTTGGGCCAAAAGTAGTTCTTTTTTTAAGGAAAAAATCATATTCTTCTGTTTGCAATTCTTTCAGAAAGAATCCCATTTCTTGTTTGAACCTTTCATCATTTTCCTGTTTAAAAGCGATAAATGTATTCCAGAATCTGCTTACCAAGTTGCCATAACGATCACCACATGATTTAAATTCTCTGTGAACTTCCACCATAACTTGTGACGCTTTTTCTAAATCATTGTTATAAATTTCAGTAACTCCAATACCTAACTTAATCATTGCGCTAAGCCAGCGATCCTTAACTTTTTCGGTCTCACGCAACCCTTTATTTGCTGTGTCAATAGCTTGATCGTATTGTTGCTTTTTTCCGTAAAGTATTGCTAAACCCATATATGGCTCCGCTTTACCTCGTGATACGTTAATTTTCTCCATAATATCCAAGGCGGTCTCATAACAATTAATTGCCAAATCAGAATCATAGTGATCCGACAACTGAACAGCATGGCCCATTCGCATCCATCCACATGCCTCTACAAACGGAGATTGGATATTCAATCCTAACTGTATGCCATCACTCGCCAGTTTTTTACTCGATTCAGCTTCACCCATAAATGCCTCAATAATCGATAGCAAAATATCTGTTTCACGATGAGACTGCGGTAAATGTTTTGTTGTTTTTGCGTTTTGTTTTCGTTGGATTAGAATCTCTCTCGCTTTTGCAAGTCTACCAGTTCGCAAGTAGATTCGCGCTTGTAAGTTCCCTTCTTCTAATGGCAGATTTAATTCTTTTGCGCGATCAAACCAAGACTCTGCTTTCATTGCCTGACCGGCATTTATTAGGTTTTCAGCCATTAACTGATAGAGTCTTGCCATCTCTTCTTTGCTTGCATTTGACTTCTCTCGCATCTGAATAGCCTGATTCACATAACGTTCTGCAATGTCGGGCTGAATGGTATCCAGATATATTCGCGCCATCCCTTCGAGTGCAATGCCGGCAATATAATAATCTTCTTTACACCGTTCCAGAATTTGTTTATAGTTCTGCTCAGCTTCCGCATAGGATGACCGGTAACGCTCAATTTCACCCTGATAGAAATATAGAATCAGATCTTTTTCTTTAAAATTCTCCGGAAGCTCGGATAATACCTCGTATAAATGCTGTAATCTCCCTGTTCGAAGCAATTTTGATCCTTGTTTTTGCAGGATGGAAGCAATCGCACTAAATGCCTGTATTTGTCGATAATGGTGTAAAGCTGTTTCCATATAAAAAATTTTTTCATAGTATTGTGCCGCTCGTTTATGTAAATCTTTGAATTCGCCTGGATACGTTTTCTGCAGACGATTTTCTAAAAAAGCCTTGAATAAGGCGTGGTAGCGATAATGACTCCCTTCACCCTCTACAATAAACAAATTCTGTTCAACCAGCCCTGCCAGAATTTCCTCTGAACCGTTAATTTGTAACACATAATCACTAACATCAGGTGTTAACACATCAATAATGCTCGATTGTAATAAGAATTGTTGCATAATTAGTGATTGTTTTGATAATACTTCAGACGCCAAGTAGTCGAATAAATCCTGCAGCGATTGCTGACGATTTTGAAAGATATTATCCATCGATGACTCTGTTTGCATATGCTGGATAAACATACTAAATGCTATTGCCCATCCTTCCGTTAACTGATGAATTTTTTGTAAATCTTCTGATACGAGGCTAACTTGATATATGTCTTCTAGAACATGATGCATTTCATCAGATGAAAGAACTAAATCATTTTGTGGAATATCAAGCAAGTCGCCCTTTATCTTTAATTTCGGTATGATATCCCATTTCGGTTTAGTTCTGCTGGACAATACGATATGCATATTTTCCGGAACATGATCAAGAAGCTGTTTTATCCATTGCTCGATTTCATTCGAATTTTTTACATGATGGAAGTCGTCCAAAATTAATGTAACCTGTTTTTTCATTTCAATAATCTCATTAATAAAGGATGAAGTCAGTGACCATATCTGCTCGTCATTAATGTAATTGTCCAACTTCTCAATTTCATTTAGAATTGATTTGCCAAACAACGGATATTTTAACTTAACTGCGTGAATTAATTTATTTATGAAAGGAAGGATGTCGTCATCGTTTTGGGAAATTGAATACCAGCATGCACCAGGACTAATGTCATGCACAAATAAAGCCAATGCAGTACTTTTTCCATATCCTGCGCCAGCATGCAATAATGTGAGTGGATACTTATTCGCATTGATAAGTTTTCGATTCACTTTTGCGCGCCTAACAAATCTATCTTTTATTGGTGGTGGACTAAGCTGACTTTGTATGATTGGTATTTTCACCATAGAACCCATACCTTCTTTCAAAATTTCAGTCTCCCCTTATTTTAACATATGATTTAAGATTCAAAATAATTTCTTTAGCTTCCTTGTTTGTGATATATTTTACTTATGTAACAAATTTTAGAAAATTTGGCTTATCGTAAAAATAAAAATATGGTTAGAAAGTCATATCGACACAGACATAGACAAGGGGATCATAATGAAAAAACATCTATTTTGGATTATACCATCCATTATTATTGCAATTGGCATTTTCAGTGTTTTTTATCAAAATATTACAAACGCGTCAGAACCTCCAGATGAAGGCTGGAGCAGAGCATTACAAATTGGGACGACAACTGTAAATAACGGACTTCCAGTTCAAAAGACTAAGGACGATAAGCTTATCCTTCAGACTTATGAAGAAGGTCAGCTTTTGACTAAGACGTTAAATACTAATTTTGAAGTAGTTAATGAAAATTCGTATGATATTCCGTTTGACAAATGGACACAAGTGTTTATTCAAGAAAATAATCTGATTTACCATGATTACAAACACATTTATGACCAGAAAGGTAACATAATCGTTTCCGATGCTAAACGATTCTATCCATTGAAAGACACCATTCTTTACACAAAAGACAATACATTATATAAGCTTAATCAAGTTGATAAGACTTCAAATAAGTTGATGGATTTAAAAAATGGTACAGATGAGATCACTCCATTCGAGGGAAAACAGGGACTTTACTTCATGACAGAAACTTCCATTAATAATAATGTTGAGATTAACGTTTATGCAGTTAAAGCTGAAGGAATTGAACAAATCCACCATGAAAAATTCACAATTACTTTTGGACAGATTATCAACCATATCGATTTTGCCATTAATGACCAAGAATTGACATATACATTTGAAACACAGCAAAAACAATCCCAGGGACCACCACAATTTTATACGTACTATAAGCAAGTAACCATAGGTAGCAATGAGAAGTTTCCACTAGAGCAATTGAAGTTCAATGACCCTGCTGGTAACGGGAATCTTAGTGAAGTTGGTAGTATTAACGTCTCATATCGCGACGGCAATCCCCATTTTATTTTTAAGGCTAGCGGCTACACTCAGACAAAATTCAAAGAAAATAATGCATTCAATATCTATTCAGCGTCCATGTCAGATAATGGAGATGTCGAAGTCTTTCGTAAAAGTAATACACCTGCTGTATCAGGAAATCCACAATGGCTGGACGAATCTACAGTTATATGGCTTGACTTGAAAGGAGAAAGCAATGATATAAACGTTTCCTCCAGCAAACCTGCAATTATTGATATGGCTCCTGGGCTAACTATGGATGACTGGATTAGGGGACTCGGCAAAACACTAGGTATGATGTCCATGACGGTAATCACCCTATCTATTTCAAGCATCTGGTTTATTTGGCCAGTTGTATTTATTGTAATTATCCAATTTGCTCAAAGTAAAAAATTGGACGAAGATCCGCCTTGGATATTTTACACAGGGATAGTTATTTACATGCTGGCAGTCTTCATTTTTAAGGAGTATATTTTTGTTCAGTCCATCTACTTAAATGCACCCGATTACCTGACGTTCAACGGCAGCACCAACATATTTATCTTGTTATTCGCTGTAATTGCATTCATCGCAGCACAATCAACAAAGAAAACAAGGGACTGGAAAGCATCGGCCAGGATATCCTGTTTTGTTGGGGCACACATCTTAATGCTGCTGTCATTTTTCGGATCATATTTTATCTAGAGTTAGGCTGTCTGCAATTGAAGCAGACAGCTTCTTAACTTCTAATATGAAAAATCATTTATTTTCTTATGTATTCCAATATGTGTTATAGTGAAAAACAATCATTTAAGAACGATTGGGGGAAACGAGCATGACAGACCAACGAAAGAAAGCCACATTTGCTGGCGGATGCTTCTGGTGCATGGTCAAACCATTCGACAAATGGGATGGGATTCATGGGGTAGTGTCTGGATACACAGGCGGGCAGACTGCCAACCCAACCTATGAAACTGTGAAAAGTGGAACAACCGGGCATTATGAGGCAGTTGAAATAACTTATGATCCTTCAGTTATTTCCTACGAGAAAATATTAGAAGTATACTGGCGTCAGATAGACCCAACCGATGATGGTGGGCAATTTCATGATCGTGGCGATTCATATCGGACAGCTATCTTTTATCATAACGAAGAACAAAAGGGACTAGCTGAGAAATCGAGGCAGTTACTCGAAGACAGCGGTAAATTCACCAAGCCAATTGTAACCAAAATCCTGTCAGCTACTACTTTTTATCCAGCTGAGGCGCATCATCAGGATTACTACAGAAAAAATGAGGAACATTATTTGCAGGATCGCGCGAAGTCTGGACGCGATGAATATATTGAGGAAGTATGGGAGAAGTAGATGCCTAAATCTGCTTCTATTTTTTTCTTGTGGAAATTTCACTTATCCGGTCGAAATTTGTGATATCCACTGTGGTTCCCCACAGCCAAGCCGGCATTAAGTTCCTCGCATCCAGCTAAATCTTCGCCTATTTGGTTGAATATCTCCTGCCTACTTTTTAGTGGCATTCACCAAGCATTAATAGTGAGTGCCTTAGTTGCATTTATCTAATCAGAGAGTAGTTATGCTTTTGTATCTGCAAAAAAGTTTATTTGTATACTCCAAGTATAGTATAATTAAACCTTTACAACTATAGGGAGCGAATTCAATGCCTAATAATCAATCATTAACACCCTTGAAAATGTTATTATTCAGTTTTCATGCTACAAATACAATTATCATAAGTTTCTTGCCATTGTACCTTAACTATAAAGGATTAAATGGTACGGAGATCGGATGGGTGCTAGCAGTCGGTCCTTTAGCTGCAATCTTTTCACAACCTTTCTGGGGCTATATGAGTGATAAATATAAAACCGTCAAAAGAATGCTGATAATTTGTATTTTCGGATTACTGATTAGCAGTGTTTTATTTTTCCAAATGAATGGTTTACTTGCAATTATTCTAATGGGATTTGTATTTTACTTTTTCACCTCGCCGATAGGGGCTCTTGGTGACAGCTTAGCTCAACGCCGGGCAGATGATTTACGAATTTCATTTGGAACAATCAGAACATGGGGGTCAATCGGATTTGCAACCTCTTCTTTAATTGTTGGGGCAGTTCTCTCAGAAATTGGCGTTCAATATATGATCTGGCCATACTTATTTTTTGGTGCAACAGCATTAATTGTCGCTTTTCGCTTAACCGATGTGAAAGTAGAATCTGATCCCATACAATTAAGTGATGTAAAGCGATTAGCCAAAAACAAGCCATTTATCATTTTTCTGTTTATGATTATGTTTCTGACAATTTCACACCGCGCAAATGACAGTTTTATTGGATTGTACATTACTGAACTTGGCGGCGGCGAAGGATTAGTTGGCATAGCTTGGTTCATTGGTGTTGCAAGTGAGGCGGCAGTCTTTGCACTGGCTGGTCGATGGTTTAGAAAATACCATACGCTATTATTTATTATTTTTGCTGGAACTATCTACAGTCTGCGTTGGTTCTTGTATGCTGCAGTTGATGATCCGATGTACATCCTTGCATTACAGTTTTTACACGGCTTAACTTTCGGCGTATTCTATTTAGCATCATTTGAGTATATCACCCGATTAATACCCAGCATATTACAGTCAACTGGGCACCTCGTGTTTTATTCCGTATTCTTCGGTGTATCAGGAATCATCGGGTCGCTTACTGGTGGAGCGTTAATAGATTCATACGGCGGCGGAACATTATACTTTGTACTAGGTTGTTGTGCATTATTCGGGACTTTATCTCTAACTGCATTTCACCTGTTACCATACGGGAAAAAAGCTTGAAACTAAAACAAAAGCGAAACCATCTTATGAGATGATTTCGCTTTTTTCATTGTTTTCTAGCTTAGGAAAATAAAATAAAGAATAAATATAACAAATAATACATACATAACCGGGTTTATTTCTTTGATACGCCCCTTCAATATCATCGTGATCGGATAGAAAATAAACCCAATTGCAATCCCGGTTGCGATACTATACGTTAATGGCATCATGATAATCGTTAAAAATGCTGGGACGGCAATTTCAAACTGATCCCAATCGATATTTTTCAGTGTTGACGACATCAACACCCCAACAATGATCAGTGCTGGTGCAGTTACTTCTGCAGTCACGACACTCAACAGAGGCGAGAAAAATAGCGCAAGAAGGAAAAAGCCTGCCGTTACAATGGAAGTAAAACCAGTTCGACCGCCTGCACCCACGCCTGCAGTTGATTCAATATAAGAAGTTGTTGTGGAAGTCCCTGCAACTGAACCAACAACCGTTGCTGCTGAATCTGCAAAAAGCGCTTTTCCTGCACGCGGCAGCTTATTATCTTTCATTAAACCAGCCTGATTAGCTACGGCTACTAGTGTCCCTGCAGTATCAAAGAAATCAACGAATAAGAAAGTTAAAATAACCACTAGCATTTCAATAGTAAAAATGTCACCAAAGTGAGCAAATGCCTGGCCAAATGTTGGTGCTAAGCTGGGAACTTCCCCAACAATTCCACCAAGACCTGACGGCGGATCTATCAGATTAAAAATAATTCCAACGATAGCAGTTAAAATCATACCATAAAAAATGCCACCTTTAATATTTAAGCTTAATAGAATAACAGATATTATAATTCCAAAAATTGCTAGCATTACAGTTGGTGAAGTTAAATTACCCATTCCTACAAGTGTTGCGTCATCACCGACAATTATCCCTGCATTTTGAAAACCAATAAATGCAATATATACGCCAATACCCGCTCCAACTGCCATTTTTAAATTCGCTGGAATAGCATTGATAACTTTTTCACGAAGTCCTGTTAATGTCAACACGATAAAAATAAGTCCAGAAGCTAATACGCCCGCTAGAGCAGTTTCCCATGGTATCCCATATCCAAGTACAACGGTATACGCGAAGAATGCATTTAATCCCATACCAGGTGCAAGCGCAATTGGATACTTTGCAAAAACCCCCATTATTAATGTACCGATAGCTGCTGCAATGGCGGTTGCTGTAAATACCGCACCCTGATTGATTCGTGTAACCCCTTCTGGTAATTCTTCAATTCCTACCAATGCAAGAGTTGATGGGTTAACAAATAATATATATGCCATCGCAAGGAATGTTGTTAGCCCTGCCATAAATTCAGTCTTATAGTCTGTTCCCAATTCTTTAAAACGAAAATACTTTTTCATTGCTTTTCCTCCTCACTTTGTCTCACATAAAACCGGCTTATTGCCAGCTGTAATATAGATAAGCCTTAGTTACACTTATGCAGTGCTTACTTAACTGCAAATAAAAAACACCCTTGATGGACAAGAGTGCTACAAAACTATACGGGAAAAAGCAATTTGGCAAAGATAAATTCACTCCGCCTATTACTATTATCCGCGTAGTCAGACCATTTACGGTAGTCTGGTAGAAACTCTGGGCCCTATCCCCGAAATTATACGCAAGATGCTTATTTAATTATCAAATCTACGACTATATTACTATCAAAATTCGACAAAGTCAACAAAAAAACGAACGATCACTCAAAAAGTTAATCTAATGTACGTTTATTCCCATTCAATTGTTGCAGGTGGTTTGCTTGTAATATCATAAACGACTCGATTGATATGCTCGACATCATTTACAATTCTTGTCGATATTTTTTCCAGAACATCCCACGGAATTCGTGCCCAATCGGAGGTCATCCCATCTATTGAGGTAACTGCCCTGATTCCAATAGTATAATCGTATGTGCGGGCATCCCCCATCACACCGACACTTCGGATATCAGGAAGGACTGTAAAGTATTGCCAAATATCACGGTCCAATCCAGCTGCAGCAATTTCCGCACGTAGGACGGCGTCTGATTCACGAACAATCGCTAATTTCTCGTCTGTTACTTCTCCTAATACTCGAATAGCAAGACCTGGTCCTGGGAATGGCTGTCGCCAAACAATTCCCTCAGGTAATCCAAGCTGCAGGCCAAGTTCCCTTACTTCATCTTTAAATAAGGTATTCAACGGTTCAATTAATTCAAACTGCATATTCTCTGGCAAACCGCCAACATTATGGTGTGATTTAATAGTTTGTGCTGTATCTGTACCACTTTCAATAATATCTGTATATAGTGTACCTTGAGCAAGAAAGTCAATATCCTTCAATTTTGCTGCTTCATCATCAAAAACATAGATAAATTCATTACCAATAATTTTACGCTTTTGCTCAGGGTCATCCACACTCTTCAGTTTAGATAAAAATCGGTCGGCAGCATCAATCTTAATAATATTCATATTAAAATCATCTGCAAATGTCTTCATGACATCTTCACCCTCATTTTTGCGAAGTAATCCATGATCGACAAAGATACATGTAAGCTGATCGCCTATAGCTTTGTGAATAAGTGCTGCGACAACAGATGAATCAACCCCTCCGCTCAAAGCACACAATACGTTTCGATCACCGACTTTTGCTTGTATTTTTTCTACTTCCATATCGATGAAGTTTTCGATTGTCCATTCACCATCACACACGCACACATCAAAAACGAATTGCTTCAGTAAATGATTTCCATACTCGGAGTGACGAACCTCAGGGTGAAATTGAACACCATACAATTTATGATCATTATCGCTCATTGCAGCTATAGGTGTTGATGGGCTAGTTGCATCAATTTGAAAAGATGCAGGTACTTCCATCACTTTGTCCCCATGACTCATCCAAACAGACTGATTTTTTGGTGCGTCTTTGAATAATATTGGGTCATGTGTTAGTTCAATTAACGCTTTCCCATATTCACGATTTGTAGCTTTGGCAACATTACCACCAAAATGCAGAGCCATGATCTGCATGCCATAGCAAATTCCTAAAATGGGAATATCTAATTCAAAGATTTCCGGATCACATCGGAAGCTGTTTTCATCATAAACGCTATGCGGACCGCCTGATAGGATTATTCCTTTTGGGTTCATTTTTTTGATAGTTTCTGCTGTTAACTTGTGTGAGTGTAATTCACTATACACACCGTGCTCTCTAATCCTTCTTGTGATTAGCTGGTTATATTGACTGCCAAAATCAAGCACTAAAATCATTTCATTACTTTCCATGTCAACCACTCCTATCCATTTACACGCTATCGATAAAGACAACACCTTTACCCAAATTAAAAACCTGGACCTACCCTACTGTGCAGTATATAAAAAAACTACACAAAGGCAGAAATCCAGGTCGACAAATGAGCATACCTTTAGAAATTCCGCCTTCATAGTCAGAGCGTTTACGGTGCTCCGGTAGATACTTTCGAACCTTATTATCGAGGATATACGAACGGCGTATTTATTTCGTTAAAATTAATATTATCCTATTCTACTAATCAAAAGAAGGACGGTCAAGCCATTATACGTTTAATTAAATTTTTCCACAATTGGCGTAAATTTACTATTTCCTTAGTATCCAGTTCATTTTTATACAGGATACGTTCATAATGACTTGTTAAACGTTTCATCGTATTTGAACCATAGAGTGAGTCAATTCGTTTGGAATACTCTCGTAAAGTTTGATCAGCATCTTTCGGGAATCCGTTATGTGCCAATACTTTGAGTAAATGGTGATATGCGTTTTGATATGTTTTCGCATCACCTTTATTTTTAATTTTCATGTTTAAATATGCTGTCTTCCAACGAAATCTTGTTCGATAAATGATAAATGTGAAAAGAAATATTACAGTAAGTCCAATTAGAACATACCACCAATTCACTTCAAAATTGCTTGTATTATCAGTAGATGAAGGTGTTTCTGTTTCATTATCTTCTGGCAGCCGTTCTTGCTCAGACTCGGTTTCTGGTGCCTCGTATTCATCATCATTCTCTGATGTACTATCTGAGTTAAAATGAAATTCTGCCATATTAGGAAATCCTTGTGTCGGTTCGAAGGGAACCCAGCCTTTATCTGGAAAATATACCTCAACCCATGAATGTGCATTGGCATTTGTTACCTCATATATATCATAGGAATCTTGATTTTCACCTTCTTCAACTACCTCACCACTCGTAAAGCCTTTCACCCATCTTGCAGGAATATCAAGTGATCTGAGCATTACTATCATCGAAGTGGAATAATTATCACAATACCCTGCCTTGGAATCAAATAAAAATTGATCCACATAATCCTGGTTTTCATTAGGGACAGGAACATCACTTATCTGATACACAAATCCATTTCTGCCAAAATACGATTCTAAAGATCTTGCTTTATCATAACGATTATCATCTTCTGCAGTAACTTCTGCCGCCAGTTCGCCTACCCGATCTGGTAATGAATCTGGTAATTGTGTATATCGCTCGTTAAGGCTAGCTGGATCCTCATCGCTTACTTTACGTAACTCATCAATAGCAAATGACGGCCGTTCATAAGTAATGGTGTAGTTATTCAACCTTAGACCATTTCCTTCAAGCTCTGTTCTGATTTCTCCAAACCGACTATCAAGCATTAGTCCAACATTCTGTGTTGTTTCAACACCTCTAATACCATATGGATAGATCAGCTTTTCCATATTGTTATTACCTTGAAAATCCAGTGTGGTAGTAAACTCTTCTGTTTCTACACTGTCAGCAAAAGTCTCAAGTGAGATTTCATTATTTTGCTGTAATTGATACTGTGGATCCTGCGACTTTTCCCAGCCTTTTCCTGTATAGACATCCTTTGTTTCTACTCTCCAGTAGTGATCATCATTGGCAGCTGCTTGAAATACTGGGGTATAATCCTGCACAAAGGAACCACCAAGCCGTGAATCATTATTGCCGTACCCGACCTTATTGACCCCTGTTCCAGTATCTGAACTCCCAGCATTTTCAGCGGTACTTTTCAGGAAAGGAACTGGATCAGGCCACTGCGGATCAAATTTCGGTGCAGCGAATCCTATTAACGTAGAAAATAGTACGATAGTTATTAATGGAACAACCCATATTGGTGATTTTTTTAACCACGAAAAGCGAATCGCTTCACGGTCAATTTCCTTAAAAAAGTTGGTCATCCCTAGTGCAACAAACGATACGACGAATGTACGGACAATTGCAGCATCTGCTTCATATATCGTAAATGTATCCAGAACAGTTATATAAATAATTGTAAGCAGGACAAATAAGAAAATCCGCTTCATAACAATGAACCAATAGTGCAACAGATAACTCATTAGCCAGATTAACAATAAGAATAATACACTGCGAAATAATGGCGTCAACTCATACCATTGCTGTGAAAACAAAACATTAATATTAAACGATATTTCCATAAGTAGTTGATCGAACCATAGTCTACTAAATAGAGGGTGCATTAGAAATAGACTATTAATGATAAAAAGTAATCCGAATCCTTTTAAAGGCATCGATATATACCATTTAACCTGAAGCATAGAAATAAAAAAGCAAAATATTGTAAACAAAATAAACACGGTTAAGTTGTTCACATCACCAATGACATTTACCGGATAAAGCCATTCCAGAAATAATACAAATGCACAGATATATAAAATAGAGGTGTATAATAATGGGATTTTCATTTTCATGATACATTCACCTCAATAATTTTCTGGACTAACTGTTTTTCAGTTAAAACATTAATAACAACACCTTCAAAACGAAGCTGCTGGATAATATTGTGTTCATTACGTGAAATAAGTGCAGATGATTGTATGAACAGGATAATTACTCGTTTAGAGCGCTGTTTCACCTTCTGAACTGATTCTCTGAACATGTCATCCATGTGAGTTGTAACCAATATAATGTTAGCTCCCGATGAGATCTTCGTTGTTTCCTCTCTCAATATCATCGAAAAAGACCTTGTCCCACCAGGCTGCAGTCTTGTTAAGTGCTGCCTGATTAAATCCTTTTTGGCTGGATCATGGTGCATTGGAAAATAGACAACGTTTTCCCCAATTGACAGAAAGCCTACTTGTGATGCCTGTTTTCGGATTGATTCCACTAACGACATTGTCAGCTCAATTCCTGCTTCAAAAGCCAGTTCATTTATGCCACGATTATAGCAACTATCCAATATGACCATTGTATCTGTACTTTTCTCTTGTTCGAATTCTTTTGTGATTATTGTATTCTTCTTTGCAGTCTGTTTCCAATCAATCCAGGAAAATTTATCACCAGGCATATATTCACGGATCCCCGTTGCAACATTTGAATTCTTCAAATTCATCGCATACGAAGAGATAGACCCTTGTTCATAGCTAGTAATACTTTCTGTAATGTGTATCGGACGTTCATTTGGAAATGCTACAATTTGGTCTGACAAGTAAAAAATATGCTCTTTTTTAACAAAACCTAACACATCCCCAGTTCTTATGCGTAAAGCCTGGAGCTGATGTTCACCACGTGGTACTTGCTCAATATAATATGGCAGTTCGATTTCACGACTGAATCCTGGAAAAACAATCTTCTTTATTTTACGATTTACTTGTAACTTATTTGGTTTATCCATGTTACGGTACTTCTCGTTTTGATTATCCACTTTCTGAAGAGTATCTGGAAAAATCTCCTCACAAATACAATAATATAAGGGGTAAGGGATGGTTCTCTTTATTTTAACCGTGACAGCTATTCGCCCACCAGCCCAAATAACATGATGTGACAAGCTTCGCGTGACATGCCACCTTTTGATTGGATAAAACAACAGCCCTAAATGATAAAGAAAAATTGGCAGAAACCCAAAAAATAAGAACCAGCTTACAAACCCGCCCTGGAACATTGCAAATGAAAATAAAACTAGTAATAAGAAAACGACAAAACTTAATTTGCCTATAAATCTAATAGTGCCAGTCATTAATTAAATTCCTTCCGAATCGGGATATGTGTATCTTTAACAATCTTTTCAATCACCTTATTACTCGTGAGCCCGTCATATTTTGCTTCAGATGTTAAAATAACTCGGTGAGCCAATACAAAAGGCGCTAGGTACTTCACATCATCCGGCAATACATAATCACGACCGTGAATGTATGCATAAGCTTTAGCAGCCTTCATTAAGGAAATTGATCCACGAGGGCTCACACCCAGATAAATGGCTGCATTATTCCGTGTTCCAGTTACTAGACTTATAATGTATCGTTGGACATTTTTATCGATATAAACATCCTTAACTTCTTCTTGAATGGATAATAATTCTTCTCTATTAATTACAGAAGATATAGATTCGATTGGATGATCTTTAGATGTGAGTTCTAACATGCGCAGTTCTTGTTCTATTGATGGATAACCCATTTTTAATTTTAAAATAAATCTGTCCAGCTGAGCTTCTGGAAGTGGATATGTCCCTTCATACTCAATAGGATTCTGTGTTGCCATGACAAAGAATGGTTGTTTTAGTGGGATTGTATTACCATCAACAGTTACGTTCTTCTCTTCCATACCTTCAAGTAGTGCAGACTGTGTCTTGGGAGAAGTTCGATTGATTTCGTCAGCTAGAACAATATTCCCAAGAATAGGCCCACCTCGGAATTCAAATTCCATTTCTTTTGGATTATAAATAGAAACACCGGTCACATCTGAAGGAAGTAAATCTGGTGTGAACTGAATCCTTCTAAAATCACAATCCAATGATTTTGCTAATGTTCGTACAAGCATTGTCTTCCCAACACCTGGGACATCCTCAAGTAAAACGTGCCCCTGCGCCAATAATGCTACTAAACTTAATGTAGCAGCTTCTTCTTTTCCAATCATAACTTTATTTATATTCGCTAGTACCTTTTCTACTCTTTCATGATATATAGCTGTTTCTTGCATCATCTTAACTGACCCCTTCCCGGCTACGTCACATTTTCTATATAATCTAAGCTATTTTAACTATACTAAAAATGTCCTATGAATAAAAGCATAATCACAGTCATTTTTGATTATTAGAAAAACTTGGCTTGTTATCAAATATAGGAATACTTTAGTTTTTTAACTTTTTTCATTAAGCCACTGTTTCCTAAAAGATTATTGTTACATAGTAGATTTAAACTGCGAACTAATGGTTGGGTGCAGTAACACCGCTACGGAAATACACTTCGCTTTCCGTGGGCGGCTGATGAGCCTCCTTGCTCCTACGTCGCTGCGTAGTCTCATCTAGGCCTCAGCTCCCACAGGAGTCTACGTGTATTTCCTACGCTGGGTTTTGCTCACTAGAACATAAAAAAAGATTTTATACCACTAAACTAGCAGTTGGAATATGCGAGACTCCTGTGGGACAGCGAGCCTAAGAGACCCCACAGGGAGCGTTTTTTGCGAGCGAGGAGGCTCGTGGTGAGCCCACGGAAAGCGAGTATATTCCAGCTGCGTTGTTAGGGAGCCTCACGAAATGCTTCCAATAGGACTCCCTTAGTTGGTTCGCAGTTTATATCAATTACGAAAGTTAAATATCATGTAAAAACCTTATAAACTAGTATTAGTTAATTTGGGCTGTTTTAAACGGTAACATTGGGTTTCCATTCATTCCAACCCAAATATTGGATTGCTCCATTTGAAATGCTAACTGCAAAAGCTTGTCCTCTGCACCTTTGGAGGCCATGACCTGCACACCTAAAGGAAGACCACTATCCGAAAGATAAACCGGAACGGACATTGCTGGTTGTCCTGTAAGGTTCGCCAGCTGTGTAAATGGTGTATATGTTAAACTTGGCAGAAACATATCATAAATCAGTTCTTGCTGTTGTGACTTATCTACCTCGCTAATTTGCTTCATAAGATTTCTCTTCTTTGTTTCCGAATGGGTCAATTCACCAATTTTCGGTGCTTTAAATGCTGTAGTTGGTGTTATATAAAAGTCATATGTTTGATGAAAAGCAGCCATTTTTGCTGCTGCGAAATCCCATGAAGCAAGACTTGCAGAGAATTCAGCTGCTGAAACCGACTTCCCAGCCTCATTCAGCAACCACGTTTCAATCTCAACATCCTCTGCAGTCAGCGATCTGCCGAGCGATTTTTCAAGCTGTTGAATGACAGAAGAGATTTCACCGCTATTCATGAGATAGTAATCTTTCATTAACTGAATACCATCTACATCATTTTCCTTTTCCTCAACAATATGCCCCTTACTCTCCAACCATTTAACTGTCTTTTCTACAGCTATTTTGGCATCCTCTGAAACAGGGGTGTCTACAGGTGATTTCGTCGTATAAGCGATTCGAAGTGAATTATTAAATGGCTCTTTCATATTGTCCTTGTAACTTCTACTAAATAAGGGTGTATTAAATGCCGCTGCAGGTTCAACAACCTGGAGAATATCAAGCATTGCAGCACTATCACGTACACTTCTGCTTAGCACGAAGTCAATTGCAGCACCTTGCCACTGACGCCCAACTCCCGGTCCAACAGGTGTCCGTCCACGAGTTGGTTTTAATCCAAATAACCCTGTAAAGGAAGCAGGAATACGAATCGAACCACCACCATCACTTGATCCTGCAACAGGAACTACACCAGAAGCAACCGCAGCTGCAGATCCCCCGCTTGACCCTCCTGTTGAATAGTTATTGTCCCATGGATTTCGTGTCGGTCCATATAGTTCAGGTTCGGTAATGTTTTTCAATCCAAATTCAGGTGCATTTGTATGCCCCATAAACAATACTCCAGAATCACGAAGCCTTTTCACAAAATTTGAGTCGTACTCACTTATTGCAGACCTTAGTAGTTTAGAGCCAGAAGTGATTGGTTCACCCTTTAGTGATTGTGAAAGGTTCTTTAATAGGAAGGGGACACCAGAAAAAGGTCGATCTGCACTAAAACTGTTTACTTCTTCTCTCACACGTTCTTTTCGATTATGTACAACAGCATTCAAGGTTGAATTAACTTTCTCTAACTGCTGGAAACTTAACTCCATCAACTCAGATGGATTAACTTTGCTTGCTTTTATTTGTTGTGCCATTTCAGTAGCATCCATTGCCAAGTATGTTTGAATATTCATTAACTCACCCCGGATTTTTATTATTTATATTGTATCATTTCATTCAGCAGTTTCCTTTTTATATGCTTTAAAAGCCACAATACTTTCGTTGTTATCCAATATTCAGATTGAATGTTTCCCATTACTATAGATTTTTATACTGAGTACCTGACTGTTTGTGTATAAGAGTCTTATTTATAGCCAAACTAATAACGAAATAGTGTGAAGGAAAAAGAACAAAGTGACAGATTACTTCGTAAAATAACATCAGTCGAATTGTCACAAGCCTGGTCTGCTTACATAGACGCAAGCAGAACAAATCCAATGGCAACTAAAATGAGATTACATCCTTTTTCTGATAAGTTGATGGTGAATGTCACTTAGAAGGCTGCCATTGGTAGTAGCTTTTACGTAATCAGTATAACAATAAACATCAGAAGAGATTTAGCTACACAATAAACAAGGTTTAGCTCTGAAATTGCATTTTTTTCTGAGGATGGGGCAAATATAATGATAGATAAAGAATGGCTTGAAGAGCCGCCGCGTATGACGGATTGTGAGGAATTAGTAAAGGAGAAGTGGACATATGGAAAATCTCAAGAAAAACATACCCTTAACCTCTGCGGAAATCTCCAGCCTATGGACTTCCTATCAAAATGAGACAATGACGATATGCGGAATAAAATATTTTCTGCAACACGTTGACGATGATCAGATACAATCAATCCTTGAGCAAGTACTAGCCGTATCCGAAGAAAACAAAAGCAAGTTGACAAACTTCTTTAACAATGAGAACTATCCTATCCCTCACGGATATACGGAAAAGGATATAGATTTACAGGCCCCGCGGCTTTTCGCAGATAAACTTTATCTTGAGTACATGCTTAATTTAACAATCCTATTAGTTACTGCATATGGGACGGCATTAGGACTTGCTGAGCGAACAGATGTAATTAAGTATTATTCAAATTGTCTAAATACAACACAGGGATTACATTCTAAGATAAAAGAACTGTCAAAGGAAAAAGGGATTTATATACGCTCCCCAAAAATTCCTAAGCCAAGGCAAATCGACTTTGTGAAGAAACAAAAATTCTTATCTGGTTGGTTTGGTGATCGCAGGCCACTTCTAGGCATCGAAATCGCTAACCTTGTTTTCCACGCAAAGCGCAATGCTCTTGGACAAGCAGTTATTGCTGGATTTAGTCAAGTGGCTAAATCCAAGGAAGCAAAACGTTACTTTGAAAGAGGCAGAGATATCTCTGGTAAACACGTTAATATTTTCACTTCCATCCTGCATGAAGAATATTTGTCTAACGGGACATTGTTACTATTGTCCGAAGTAACTGATTCTACAGTTCCACCTTTTTCAGACAAGCTCATGATGTCACTAGTAACTTTACTTACCGCATCTGGAATCGGTCAATATGGTATGGCCATGTCAGCTAGTCCCAGACACGATTTAGGTGTCCACTATACCCGTTTAATAGCAGAAGTAGCACATTATTCCGATGATGGGGCAAACATCATGATTAACAATGGGTGGATGGAACAGCCGCCAATAGCAGCAGACAGAAAAGAACTGGCAGAATAGATTACAAAATGGAAAAAAAATATGGGAAAAACAAAGACAAATTAGAAAAGCTGCTATGGAGTATTGCCCTGCCTGGATTTGGACAGTTATTAAATGGTAAGTATCTTAAAGGAATTATCTTAATTACACTCGAATTTGTTATTAATGTTTTTGGGCATTTTAACCAAATAATCCTACTTAGCTTTCATGGTAATATCAGTGAAGCCATTGAACAAACCAATTACCAATGGCTGATGTTTTATCCATGTCTATATTTCTTCGCGATGTGGGATGCTTATAATGACGCAGAGGGAGAGAGTAGGCCGTATGCATTTATGCCATTCGTGTTTTCAGCTTACTTTGTAACAGTTGGTTTAATTTATTCGCCAACGTTTACTATTTTCGGACATTTAATTGGCCCTGTATGGCTTCCAATAATCTTTTTAAATTTTGGTCTGCTTATAGGCGGGTTAATACGATGGCTGTTGTTGAAGCGACTTGAAAAAGGTTATAATACATAAAGGATTCCAGGCAAATGCATATACATAAGCGGGAATCCTTTTTTTGTTTGAAAGTATAAATCCTTACTTACTGTATAAGTGCAACTAAGCCTTATTTATTTTAAGGATTGGCGATAAACCAAGTTTTCTAATATTTCATTTATATTCTTTTCCGACTATAGAACAGGACTAATAAACTTAAAACAATTATGATCGCCGTGATAACTAACATAGGGAAATAATCACCAAACATTGAATTTGCCTTAATATCCTTATTCACAGTACTAGACTCATTAAGCTTTACTCGTTTAGGGAACTTATCAAGATGGTACGAATTAATAATAGTACCATCCTCGCTTACAATATCCAAAGTCCCATCCGCATTCACTTCTCTATTCACCTGTTCACCCTTCATATGGGTATATCTCAATTCTTCAGATGTTTTATATGTTTGTTCTCCAGCTTTAAATGTAGTCCCTTTGGCAACGCTGGATTGCTCAAAGTTTTCAAATCCATAGTTAAGCAGATTTTTAGTATCATTGTATGAAGCGGACGACCGATTACTATTCAAAGTAATTACAATGAGATTCAAATCATTTCTCTTTGCTGTAGTTGCAAGAGTAAAACCGGACTTACTTACATATCCTGTTTTTCCACCTGTAGCACCTTTATACGGAATAACTTGCCTAACTAATTTATGATGTTTCAAGAGGGTTGTATCCCAAGACTCACCATGCCATTCCAATTCTACTGTACCAAAAATATCCCGAAATATTTGGTTTTCCATAGCATATTTTGTAATTTTTGCTAAATCTTCAGCTGTAGTAACATGATTTGGATCAAAAAGACCATGAGGATTTTCAAAATGTGTATGTTGTACACCAATTTCATTTTTTAAATATGCATTTAAGTCCGATGAGAATTGTTCTACATTCCCGCTTAAGTGTTCTGCAATAGCCACACCAGCATCGTTACCAGAGTTAATTAATAATCCCTGAACAAGCTTTTTAAGTTTAACTTGTTCCCCTTCATTCAAAAAAACGCTTGTACCTTCTTCATCGCTAGCGTTCTCACTTACAGTTACAACATCATCCAAGTCACCTATCTCTATTGCATAGATTGCGGTTGCGATTTTGGTAAGACTCGCTGGATACATGGATGATTTGGCACTTTTTTCATAAAGTACAGTACCAGTTTCTGAATCCATTACAATTGCAGCTTCGCTAACCACAGATGGCCGCTCCTCACCAGATCCAGCATGTGCATATGCCAGGGATGGTGAACTTAAGATTACGATGCCCACTACGAATAAGATGATTCTATTCACAATTACACCTGCTTCTTAGTTGATATATATTTTTATTGTATATTATTTTCACTGATAATTTGTCCTGATTAATTAATTGTTATTTGATTGTAACAGGAAAATAAAGGAAGAATATCAGCTTTGTTAAAAGGACACGCAATGATTTACATAGTCTTGGGTGACCACGAGATATTAGGAAAAACGTAAATGTATTTCTAAGCTTTACTGAAGTTAACTGAACGTCACTGAGTCCACTGAGTGTTACTCACGGTTCAGTATGCCGTTTGGGCAATAAAAAAATGACTGTTAGTGTATTAGGAAACAATTGGGAGGATTTAAAATGAATAACAACCAGCAATCGCCAAAAAAAAGAATAATTGACGTTGATATCCATGAAAGTGTCCTGTACAAAGACCTGTTTAAGTATTTAGACAATCCTTACAGAAGGTATATTGAGGATGCTAATTGGATTCAAGAGAAACATTTACCCTATACACAACCTTCAGTAGCAGGTGTGAATCGTGCTGACGCGAAAACACCAGATGGTGGAATAGCAGGGTCTGATCTACCCTTTATGCAGGAACAACTGCTTGATGACATTGGTCATGAGTATGGTATTCTAACCGGTGCTCTTGATCCTTCACCATCATCGATGCACGGATGGTATGAGATGGCGACCGCATTAGCTTCCGCCTATAATGATTGGCAAATAGAGAATTGGTTAGACAAAGACGAGCGCTTGTACGGTTCTGTTCACATTAACGCTGAAGACCCAAGTGGAGCAGTTCGTGAAATAGAACGAGTCGGGTCACATCCGAAAATGGTTCAAATATTGCTGCCTATTGATGATAAGATGTGGGGCGATCCTTATTTTCACCCCATATATGAAGCTGCCGAAAAACACGATTTGATGATCGGCATGCATCACAATGAGCCACCCATTTATTATGGTAAATGGCCAAGATACTTTATAGAATGGCACAGTCTTCTGCCAACAACACACATGATGATGGTCACAAATATGATTTTCAATGGTGTCTTCAAAAAGTTCCCAAACCTTAAACTTATGATGATTGAAGGCGGCTTTACTTTTGTTCCTCACTTAATGTGGAAGCTTGATCAGCAGTATAATGACCTTCGTCACGAAGTACCATGGATTAAGAGAAAGCCCAGCGACATCATGAAAGAACATATTCGATTTTGCACCCAGCCATCAGAAGAATTAAATAAAAAAGATTTCTTATCCGTAATTGATCAGATGGGTTCAGAAGAAATGATCTGCTTTGCGACGGATTACCCGCATTGGGATTTTGACTCGCCACATCGCGCCATACCAAATTTTGACCCTGATCTAAAGAAAAAGCTATTTTCCGAAAACGCCAGAGCATTTTATCCAAAATTAAAATAGATGGAGGGATTATAAATGAAGGAACAAACTGTCTGTCACATTGATGATATGCAACCGGGGGAACTTAGGGAGTCTGTACTTGGACGAATTGCTATAGTAGTTTGTAAGACTTTAGATGGAGAATTTTATGCATTTACAAATAAGTGTATTCATCAAGGTGGCCCTTTAGCAAAAGGTAAACTTTGTGGTGCCCCCCAATCTGATAACCCAGGTGAATATACGTTTTTCCAGGACGGAGAAATTCTTCGCTGTCCTTGGCATGGACGTGAGTTTGACGTAAAGGATGATGGCCGTATGCTAGCTAATCCAGAACGTAAACTGCCAAGCTTCCCGGTCAAAATAGAAAATGATTATGTAATCGTATATAAATAATTGGAGTGATTTTTGTGCATCAAGAACAACACATCCATGACACGACTATTATCGGAGGAGGTCCAGCTGGATTATTTGCGACTTTCTATGGAGGTATGCGTGGAATGGATATACACTTAATTGAAAGTCTGCCAGATCTGGGTGGACAGCTAACTGCATTGTATCCCGAAAAGTTCATCTATGACGTTGCCGGCTTTCCAAATGTTAAAGCCAAGTCGCTAGTTAAACAACTTGAGGAACAAGCATTAGCATTTGATCCCGATATATCCTTAGATACAGCTGTAACACATGTTGAAAAATTGGACGATAGATTATTTCAAATAACAACAACAAAAGGTGTTTATTTTTCAAAAACAGTAATAATTACAGGCGGAGTTGGTGCCTTCCAGCCACATCGTCTGCCAATTGAAAATGCTATGGAATACGAAGGTACACATCTGCACTACAGTGTTAATGATATAGAAACATTTCGGAATAAAAGAGTTCTGATTTCAGGTGGAGGAGATTCAGCTGTTGACTGGGCATTAACGTTACAGTCTGTTGCCTGCGATGTTACATTAGTACATCGTCGTGACAAGTTTCGTGCCCATGAACAAAGTGTAGAACAATTACAACCATCCAACATTACCTTATTTACTCCTTATGTCATTAATTCTTTATCAGGGGAAAATGGAGAACTGAAACAAGTAACAATTGGGAATAAAAACAGTTCAGAGGAAATTAGTTTGGACATTGATTCGCTTATAGTTAGTCATGGATTCAAGTCAAATCTAGGACCTATCCAGGACTGGGGAATAGAATTAGAGAAAAAATCTATCATTGTCAATCCAAAAATGGAAACGAATATTGATGGTATTTATGCTGCCGGTGACATTACTACCCACGAAGGCAAAGTAAACCTGATTGCCCTAGGATTCGGTGAAGGGCCGATAGCTATCAATCACGCAAAGTCATATATTGATCCAAAATCACGAGTTCAACCCAAGCATAGTACTAGCCTGTTTTGACAGCAAACCGATAGTTTACAATGACAGGAGGATTTTGAATGTATAGTAAAAAGATGTTTATAAATGGGGATTGGATCCAGCCACAAAATGACCAAACCCGTGATATTATTAATCCCTTTAACCAAGAAATCATTGCCACAGTCGGCGAAGGTGATAAAGAAAGTGCACAAAAAGCTATCAAAGCTGCAAGGATTGCTTTTGATAACGGGGTTTGGCGAAACACTCCTGCCACGGAACGCGGAAAACTTATCTTTAAGGTGGCTGCTTTTATTGAACGTGACAAGGAAGAACTAGCTAAGCTAGAGACACTTGATACAGGGAAAACAATAGTAGAAAGTCGTGCAGATATGGATGATATTGCTGAAGTATTTCGTTATTATGCCGGGCTAGCTGACAAAGATGGTGGAGAAGTTATTGAATCACCTATTCCTAATTCCGCAAGCAGGGTCGTGCGTGAACCAGTAGGTGTATGTGCACAAATCACGCCATGGAATTTTCCATTACTGCAGGCTTCATGGAAGATAGCACCTGCACTTGCAGCTGGTAATACGGTGGTATTGAAGCCTAGTGAAATTACACCACTTACTACCCTAAAAGTTACTGAGTTAATCGAAGAGGCTGGAATACCAAACGGTGTCTTTAATTTAGTATTAGGATCTGGAGGTACGGTCGGCCAAGAGCTAGTTGATAACAAGATGGTCGACCTCGTATCCTTTACTGGAGGTATTCACACAGGTAAAAAAATTATGAAATCTGCAGCCGACTCCATGAAAAACATTGCTTTAGAGCTTGGTGGTAAAAATCCAAATATCGTTTTTGCCGATGCTGATTTGGAAACTGCTTTGGATCAGGCACTTAACGCAGCTTTCTTCCATGCAGGTCAAGTTTGCTCTGCTGGTTCCAGGCTTATCGTAGAGGATAAAATTCATGATTCATTTGTATCTCAGTTAGCCGAGCGTGTTAAAAAAATTAAGCTTGGCAATGGATTTGATGAAACGACACAATCCGGACCAATGATTTCAGCCGAACATCGTGAAAAAGTGGAAAGCCTTGTAGCAATTGGGAAAAAAGAAGGGGCAAATTTGCTGGTTGGTGGAGAACGCCCTGATTCCCCTGAATTACAGAACGGCTTCTTTTACAAGCCAACAATTTTCACAGATTGCACAACAGATATGGAAATCGTCCAAGAAGAAATTTTTGGACCAGTACTCACAGTTGAACGCTTCACAACCAAAGATGAAGCAATCCAATTAGCTAACGATTCCATCTATGGATTAGCAGGCGCTGTCTGGACAGAAGATATGCTTAAAGCTAATCATGTAGCTGCTGAACTCCGCATGGGAACCGTATGGATTAACGATTTTCACCCATATTTTGCCCAAGCACCCTGGGGCGGTTACAAACAATCAGGAATTGGCCGAGAATTAGGAAAACCTGGGCTTGAAGAATATACAGAAGTAAAACACATCTTCCAAAACACGAAGCCTGAGCCAATAAATTGGTTTAAATAACTTTTGCAAAAAACGAAGTCTAAAGACTGCCACAGATGGGTGTATAAGTTTCCTTTCTGTTCTGTGGCAGTCTTTTTATTTGTATTTTATTCACAATATATTGGAAGCCATTTGCCACCTGTAAAAAAGTTATAGTCCGAGGAGGATAAAAATTGATAATCGTATCATTAATTTTATTAGGCTTTGTGACAAGTACATATGGAACGATAATAGGAGCAGGTGGTGGCTTTTTATTTGTACCCGTTTTATTAATGTTCTCTGATATATCTCCAAAGGCCGCAGCTGCCACAGGATTGGCAGTGGTATTCCTAAATGCTGTAGCAGGATTACCTGTTTTTTTAAAACAACAGCGTGTGTTACTTCGGGCAGGAGTGTTACTTGCAGTCGGTGCTTTTCCGGGAACATATATTGGTACGGGCTTGGTAAAATATAGCCCAGACGCTGTTTTCTACAGTCTATTCGCTATTCTACTAATCGGCCTCGGCATATTTTTAAGTGTAAAGATGCCCTGTCAAAGGGAAAAACCATCAACCACTAGAGAAGAAATTCAGTTAAAACAAAAAACTCCAAGTTCATGGAAACTTTTGGGAATAGGTGGGCTTCTAGGTATTGTTTCTTCATTTTTCGGAATTGGGGGAGGATGGCTACTCGTACCTATCTTAATTTACGGGTTTGGCTATTCTATAAAAATGGCCACTGCTACTTCCATCTTTTCGCTTGCTCTGTATTCATTGTTTGGCCTGCTCCCTTCCATTACAGATGGTTTGGTACAATGGCCCATTGTCATCTGGAGCGGTATAGGTGTGCTTATAGGAGCACAAACAGGAGCAATTCTATCAAAAAAGATGAAAAGTGCATCTATTAACCGATTACTTTCTGCATTAGTCATTGTTATGGGGGTTTGCATGATTTTTCAGATTTAAGAATTAAATAGCCTTTAAAAAATATACCGTAACCTATCACCAAGTTGGCCACAGAACTTTCATTCCCTTAGGTAAGTCAATAAACGGACAAAGGTTTTTGTATAGCTAGCTTGATTACGGTTACTTTCATAATGTTCAGGAGGGAAGTTTTGATGCCAGTTATGAGGTTATTTGATTTATTTAGGATACTTAACTTCTAATGTTTCGTTTATCTTTAACTCACCGTAAAACACGTTTACTTTAGCCAGCAAAAATAACTACCCTCTATCCTGCTAGGCTTATAGGGGTTACTTTTTTTGGTCTGACAGAACCGCAACAATTAATGACCCAAAGGTGATCATGAGTACAAGCGTTTCGAATACTGTCACCTGGCACCACCCCCTTTCACTTATAAGACAGGGTAGTGAATCGCCATTTATGAAACCTTTATCGTGTATATTTTGTTGAATGTTTTATCATTAATTTATCATTTCATTCGATACTCTCTGTGAAGTTATATTTATATTTCGATTAATCCGATCACGATTTAAAATACCCTTTCCTCTACCTTGCCATTTATATATTCTGCAATTTAAAGTCGTTAAGATTTAATAGCCTCCCATAATGTTTTTGATACTTACTTGTTAATATTATTATATATAATGATATGGGCAGACCTGCTTGTCCTATTACATTTATTTTAGAAAACCTGACTTTTTGTCAAGCCTTAATGTCGAAAGCCTTAATTGCGCTTATGTAGTAAAAATGATTTTTACTCTCTTATCTGCTAAAAAAGACTAAGCGACAAAACTCCTTATTCTTCCAAGTAAATACATTGGCTTAACGGCGGCGATCCTAGCACAATCCAAATCTTGATAAACAGCTCCAACCGCGGCTGGGACACGTTGTTAAATATTTTACTTATATTTGGAGGCTGCATGTCCAGTTGATCAGCCACATCTTTAATATAGATGTTTTTATTTT
This sequence comes from Virgibacillus litoralis, assembly GCF_017873675.1. Classification (GTDB taxonomy): domain Bacteria; phylum Bacillota; class Bacilli; order Bacillales; family Amphibacillaceae; genus Lentibacillus; species Lentibacillus litoralis. The sequence continues at coordinate 194,830 of NZ_JAGGKK010000004.1, forward strand.
TAGCTATTTCTTTAAACCTGTTCTTTACTTTTGGCTGTACATTGTTTTTTATGAATGGATTTACCTTATTAAAATGTTGTATTTGTTCTACTTTATCCACAATACAACCTACAATAAACTCCTCCGTTGTATAATTGTCATTTCTATTTTTGTCTCTGTGGCGATTTATTAAATTCTCCAGTTCTGTAATTTCACTTATTTGTTCATATGTATCATCATTTAATTCAATAGTAATTTTTTTCACGTATAAATCACCTCGCTTTTGGACAATGTATAATTGAAAGGATGATAATAAATGATTAAAAACAATGATAAAGAAGATGTTATAGAAATAATCCATGAAACATTTGATAAAGGTAGAAATGGGTAATAAAAATTTAAAGAATTTTGGAGTTAAGCGAATTTACCTTCTGTTTAAAAAGTTAAACTGAGGTATAGTTCCTTAACTCCTTTTTGTTTTAATGTAAACTCCTTATAAGAATATATTCAATTTCTTCTCGAAAATTCCTTTGTGGTTGATGTACTGAAGATCCTGATTACAGCCTGTACCACTTAAACGATTTAATATTACTGTGTATTAACACAAGTAGAACTACATCCTTTCTTCAGCAAGGAGGAAGTGCACCAGTGGCATAAAAGCATGGCATAGTAACCGAATCGCGGATAAGCACAACAGTAGATGGCAGGAAACTTCTTTCTTCAAGCATTCTTTGCGAAATCAAATTTAATTTTATAATCTTCATCCAGTGTTAAAGCTGTACTAAATGTTTTCTTTCCCTTAAATCCTTTTAAAACTTTCGTCCGCTTCATCTCACACAACGTTTTAATCATATTCTTCGTTAACGTTTTTCCGGCTAATTTTTTCGGGAATGTTACTTTGCACCCTTCTTTGTAAGCGGAGCACCCATAAAATTTGTATCGATCCATAATAGAGCCTGTAGAACAGGAAGGACATTTGGCGATTGGATCATTCCACTTGTTTTTCTCTCCGGTGCTTCGAACGTTAACCTTTTGAATCGAGTCGGGGGTTTCTTGAATTAACGTTTCAATAAACTGACTTGTCTGTTTGATAAACATTTGTTTCGATCCTTCACCGCTGCCGATTTTCTTTAAATATGATTCCCATTTTGCAGTCATAGAAGGGCTTGATAACAGCGTTCCTTCAATTGCTTCACAAAGCATAATTCCTTTATCTGTGATAGACACGTTGTTTCTTTTCACTTCAATATATTTCTGTGCCTTAATCGTTTCAATAATACTTGAACGAGTGGCTTCTGTTCCCAAACCTTCAACTTCCTTTAAAATTTCGACATCTTCCTCATCATCCATGAGCTTTCCACAGGTTTTCATCATATTGATCAGCTGACCTTCTGTGTACGGCTTCGGCGGCTGCGTCATACTTTCCTTAATATGAAGTCGTGCGCCTACCTGCTCACCATTTTGTACATATGGAAGATTTGCTTCCTTCTCCTGTTTTGCTTTAGACGACTTTGGAAATAGCTCTTTCCAGCCGCTTTTCACTTCTCTTTTTCCTGTAGATTTAAAGGGTAAGTCATGAACATTTGTTAAAATCGTAGTCTCTTCATACACGTAGTCCGCATGGAACATCGCGAGAGTCGTGGCCAGAATTTCATTATAAATATTACGTTCTTCATAGCTTAGTCCAGTCAGCTTCTTTTGAGAGGGGGCTGATTTTGTGGGAATGATCGCATAGTGTTCCTGAACTTTGCTACTGTTGACATACCGTTTATTGGGTTTTAGGGACGCAGGTGCGAACGAGATGTTCAATACTTCCTGATATGAATTTAAGTTGTTCACTATATAAGCAAACTCATGCTCGGTTATAAAGTTACAGTCAGTTCGAGGATAGGTGACAAGGCGCTTTTCATAGAGTTTTTGCAACGTCTTGAGGACTTGCGACGGTGTATATTTCCAACGTCTGTTGGCAACGCTTTGCAGGGTGGAAAGTGAATGCAGTTTAGGTGACTTTTGATGTTTTGTCTTTTTGTCTGTATTTTGGACAATTCCTATTAAATCCTCCTCTTCTTTGAGCCCATATTCATCCAAAAGTGCCTGCACCTTTGTCTTATCCTTTTCCTTAATCTCAGCCAAGCCTTGATATGTACCTGCTTCCGATTGAAAAGACCCCTCAATCTGGTAAAAGGGTTCGGATTGAAAGTTTTCAATTTGCCTGTGCCTTTGATAGATTAAATAAACTGTGGGAGACTGCACGCGTCCAATCGATAAATAGCTTGGGAAACCTTTTTTCTGCAAAAGCAAAGTAAACAAGCGACTAGCATTGATTCCAACCATCCAATCACTGATTTGACGGGCTTTCGCTTCATCAAACAACCGTAAATCCTTTTCGTTATTTTGTAAATTCTTAAATCCTTTACGTACTTCATCTCTCTCGAGAGAATTAATCCACAAACGGCGAATAGGCTTTCCTTTTACACCTGTTAAGCGGAGGATACTGTAAAAAATATTCGACCCTTCCCGATCGACATCTGCCGCGTTTACTAGCACATCCCCCTTCTGGAACAACCTCTTGACAGCTTGAAACTGCTCCCATTTCCCTTTAGAGACCTTCTCATGGAAGCTATCTGGTACAATCGGTAATTGATCAAGTTTCCACCTCTTCCACTCGGGCTTATAATCATGGGGTTCTTTTAATTCAACCAGATGGCCGACTCCCCACGTGATCGTCGCACCATCTGGGAATGTATTATCTGGCTTTAATTGAATGTAAGTTTTCGTTTTTTCTAAAATCGTAAAGGCCTCTGCATATGCTTTTGCCTGAGAGGGTTTTTCCGCCAAGATGACCACTTTCGTCATGGTCTCTCCTCTCCCTTCAATGAACTTAATAGTACTATGAGATGTGATTGGTTTTCAGCCATCGAAAATACTCCTTTGCGAACATACGTTTTCATTCATTATACCCCGTTCAAATACTTAAATCAATGGTTTACACAAAGGTTTGGTTTTTTAATTTTTAAAAATAATTTCTTGTGACTTGTTTCAGATACTTGAAGTGCCACATAAACTACTTGTTCATGTGACACTCCGCATCTATCTCACTTTTGTCCCACACTTAAAAGCGATGGCGTGAAAACTTGTAAGGGGGGAACCAGCAGACCCTGTTATCGGTTACCTGCTTCCTTTTAGTACTAATTTTGTGACTGCTTCTACATGCACCGTCTGCGGGAACATGTCCACCGGCTGTATACCATCAACCTCATAGCCGTTCTTCACTAAGTACTTCAAATCCCTTGCCTGCGTCACCGGATTACAGGATACATACACTACCCGCTTCGGCTGCAGCTTCACCACGCTGGATAAGAATGCTTCGTCACTCCCACTTCGCGGTGGATCCATAATCACCACATCAGCTTTCTCACCACGTGCTGCCATCTTCACCATGAACTTCCCGGCATCGCCCTGATAGAATCGGGCATTTTTCACACCGTTGCGCTTTGAATTATGGATAGCATCGCGAACCGCATCATTATTCGACTCCACACCAATTACCTTTCCGGCTTTCTTACTGGCAATCAGACCTATCGTACCAATCCCGCAATACGCATCCACCACAGTTTCCTTTCCAGTCAGCTCTGCCATTTCAATTGCCTTTGTATACAACTTTTCCGTCTGGACCGGATTAATCTGATAAAAGGATTTCGCCGAGATATCGAACTTCAGTCCGCAGAGGGTATCTGTTATGGTGCCCTTGCCAAACAGTACTTTTTCTTGCTTGCCCAGAACCATGCTAGTGTCCCGGTTATTGACATTCAGCAGGATAGTCGTAATTTCTGGATGAGCTTTTCTTAGTGCTTTCACAAAATTATTACTGCCCTTGAACATAGGTGAAGCAGCTATCAGCACTACCATGATCTCACCGCTTTTCTTTCCTACCCTCACCAATACGTGTCGCAAAAATCCCTTCCCAGTGTCTTCGTTGTAAGGCTGCATTTTAAAGGACTTCATCATCCCCTTGATGGTTTGAATAATCTCATCCGCTTTTTGATCATGGATGATGGACCTTTCCATTGGTATTATCTGATGCGTATTTTCAGCGTATAGCCCACATATAATCTGCCTTTTTTTATTCAAACCGAACGTCATCACATTTTTATTACGGTAGTAAAACGGAAGCTCCATGGTTATGATTGGCTCTGGTTTTCCGAAAGGCTTCATTAGCTCATCTATGATTTTCTGTTTGAAACGCTTTTGAGCATGCTCATTCATGTGCTGAATCTGGCACCCCACGCCCTCGTAATAAGATGAGCGCGATAAATTGGCACGGTCTTCTGAAGGCTTAATCACCCGCTTCAGCTCTGTATCGAAAAAGCGCCCTTTCTTAGAAATGTTCACCTCAGCCGTCTCACCAGGCATTAGATGCGCTACTTCCAGTTGCTTCCCTTCCCACTGGACAATGCCTTTTCCATCATTAGTCAGACCTGAGCAGGTTACCTCTACGGTTACGGTTTTCTGGCTACGCTTACGAGAATCGTTTGCCGCATGCTTTCCTTTTGATTTGCCGCCTTCTTTTCGACTCCCACGTGCCACGTACTTTTTTTCAGATTTATTGTGGTTTTTTCCCTTTTTTCTATATTCGCTATTATTTTTTTTAGTCATAGGCACTTCCCATCTTTCCTTCTTCTTTGACACTCCATTATATAATACACAAAGCCAGCAAGTAAAACGAACTATCGTAAAAATCGCCTTGGTCACGGAAGACAGATCAATAAAAGTTGTACAGAAATCTAGCAAAGAGATAAAAAAGAGGCTTCTCAAAAGTTAGTTTTAACTTAAGAAAAGCCTCTTATTATATTTACAATGTTAAGTCATACTTTCACTAACATCAAAACCCTTTTATATCAAGGAAATGGAAGTATAGTTTAACTCCCAGGTCATTTTCACTTTCTGGATTACATCATGCCCGGCATTCCGCCGCCCATGCCGCCCATGTCTGGCATGCCGCCACCGGCACCGCCATCTTCTTCTGGGTGGTCTGCTACTACTGCTTCAGTTGTTAGGAACATTGCTGCAACAGATGCTGCGTTTTGAAGTGCTGAACGTGTAACTTTTGTAGGATCAACAATTCCAGCTTCAACCATGTTTACCCATTCGCCATTAGCTGCGTTATAACCAATGCCTACTTTTTCACCTTTTAGGCGCTCTACAATGATAGAACCTTCGAGGCCTGCATTGTGTGCAATTTGACGAACTGGTTCTTCCAATGCACGAAGTACAATACTTGCACCAGTAGCTTCGTCATCACCTTTAAGTGATAGTCCACCAACCTTACTTAGCACGTTAACAAAGGCAGTTCCACCACCTGCAACGATACCTTCTTCAACTGCTGCACGTGTTGAGTTCAATGCATCTTCAATACGAAGTTTACGTTCTTTTAATTCAGTTTCTGTTGCAGCACCAACTTTAATTACTGCAACGCCGCCTGCTAGTTTAGCAAGACGTTCTTGTAATTTCTCTTTGTCAAATTCAGAAGTAGTTTCTTCTGCTTGTGCACGTATTTGTGCTACACGAGAAGAGATTGCTTCAGGGTTACCAGCACCCTCGACCATTGTTGTATTGTCTTTTGTAACGACAATTTTGGATGCGCGACCTAGTTGTTCCATTGTTGTACTTTTCAGGTCAAGTCCAAGGTCTTCTGTAATTACTTCAGCACCAGTTAATGTTGCGATATCTTCTAGCATTGATTTACGACGATCACCAAAGCCTGGAGCTTTAACAGCTACAGCATTAAATGTTCCGCGAAGCTTATTCACAACTAATGTTGCAAGTGCTTCCCCTTCAACATCTTCAGCAATCATTAGAAGTGGTTTACCTTGCTGTACTACTTGTTCTAGTACTGGTAATACTTCTTGAATGTTACCAATCTTCTTATCTGTAATTAGAATGTAGGGATCTTCTAGAACTGCTTCCATTTTATCCTGGTCAGTAACCATATATGGAGAAGCATACCCACGATCGAATTGCATACCTTCAACTACTTCTAATTCCGTATTAAAGCCTTTTGATTCTTCAATAGTAATGACGCCATCATTTCCAACACGTTCCATCGCTTCTGAAATCAGGCCGCCAACTTCTTCATCACCTGAAGATACAGATGCAACCTGTGCAATTGACTCTTTGCTTTCAATTGGCTCTGAAATTGATTTCAGTTCGCCTACTGCTGCTTCAACAGCCTTTTCAATACCACGGCGAACACCTACAGGATTAGCTCCAGATGTAACGTTTTTCAAACCTTCACGAATCATAGATTGTGCCAATACAGTTGCAGTAGTTGTACCGTCACCAGCAACATCATTTGTTTTCGATGCTACTTCTGATACAAGCTGTGCACCCATGTTTTCAAAATGATCTTCTAGTTCAATTTCTTTGGCAATTGTAACACCATCATTTGTAATTAGTGGTGAACCATATTTTTTATCTAGAACAACATTACGACCTTTTGGCCCCAATGTTACTTTTACAGCATTTGCTAATGTATCCACGCCATTGAGCATTGCACGGCGAGCGTCTTCACTAAACTTGATTTCTTTAGCCATATAAAATATCCTCCTTAAATTCGTATGATATATCTTTCTGACATTTAAATTTAGCTTACAACAGCTAAAATGTCATTTTCGCGTAGAATTAAGTATTCTGTGCCTGAATATTTCACTTCTGTTCCAGCAAACTTTGAGAAAATGATACGATCTCCTTCACTTACCTCAAGTGCAACTTTTTCACCGTTGTCTGTTACACGGCCAGATCCCACCGCCACAACATTTCCTTCTTGTGGTTTTTCTTTTGCAGAGTCTGGAAGGACAATACCGCTTGCTGTCTTTTCCTCTTGCTCAACAAGCTCGATTACTACACGATCTCCTAGTGGTTTAATCATGTACACAACCTCCTTAATTCCTTTTCTTATTTTTATAATTTATTAGCACTCGAATATATCGAGTGCTAATTCCAATTATTATAATAAATAAATCAGCTAAAAAATGCAAGTATTCTCTTTTAAATTTTTTCAGTTTTATATTTGTATGTCCATCTAAACCATTCTATTATAACGCATACTGAAATTATGATAAAATATTTATAGAGTCTTTTTTTTTAAGCAGTTAAGAGAGTAGCCATTAAGGATTGCACTCCTAAGCATAAAAAGTTTTAATAGCGAGTGCTTAGTTGCACGTATGCAGTAAAAAAATATAACTGCTATGAAAGCAAAATATGCTTTCATAAAAATTCTTTTAACAATAAGCAAGTTTTCTAATAGAGAAATTATCCAAAGCATACACTATATTAATTATGACTGCTAAAGGGGTCGTTACATTTTGACAAAACGTTATTGGTATGTGATCTTAACATATTTAATTATGCAATTTTCAGGATTACTATTTGTACCAATCCTGCTTTTAACATTGCCAGTAGGAAGGCAAGATGCTGTTATCTATTGGACAATATTCAGCTTTATCATTGCGCTTATTATCGTTTTAGTATTAATGAAACCAGATATGAAAATGGCACAGTCCAGAAATGCCGCATCAATCAGAGGCGTTATTCTATGGTCGTTTGTTGGTATTTTTATGGCTTATTTTGCTCAAGCAATCGCAGTGACTATTGAAACAGGTGTTTTTAATATTGAACAAGGTTCCCAAAATACGGAGATGATTATGGATATCACACGTGCTGCACCAATATTTATGATTATCCCTGCAATAATTGCACCCATATTAGAAGAACTTATTTTTCGTAAAATAATCTTTGGAGCGTTATATAGCCGTACTAACTTTTTTATTGCGGCCTTACTCTCCGCGCTTATTTTTGGCATCATCCATGGAGAACCACAGCACATCCTGATATATGCATCGATGGGATTTGTTTTTGCCTTTTTATATGTAAAAACAGAACGCATTATCGTACCTATAATTGTTCACATGGCTCTTAACTCTATTTCTGTAATTGTACAATTTTCATTGGATCCTGAAGATATTGAAAAAATGCAGAAGCAGCTTGAACAGATGCAGATGATTTTAATTGGAGGCTAATACAGATATGAAGATCTCACCAAAAGCTATGTTTGTCATTTATTTTGTAATGGGAATACTATTCACATATATGGCAATACAGAGTACCGGAGAATCCGTTTGGAACTTTTCTACCATCATTCTTGCAATAATTGCAACACTTGATTTCGGTGTCGGCTTTCGAATGCTCGTCATCCATTTTAGATTAAAGAAAAAGGATTAGACTGGGCATTCAGAGAGCCCTTAGACGAATACACTTAGTTGCACTTATGCAGTAAGAAAGGATATATACTTTCAAAAAGAAGTAACGCTGCTATGCGTTACTTCTTTTTAATTCATTCAGTTCTTCAGTTCCCTTCATGGCAAATGATACTGGGACCATCAACAAAATGAATACACCAGCAATCATGAAAGCCTCGTTTAATGCTTGCAATGTAGCCTGTTGTGTTTCCATATCCTGAGTAAACAGTTGTGCCCGCCGTACCTCATAATAAATTGAGAAAAAGACGATTCCGAACGATGAAAATATTTGTCGGATAACATTATTCATTGCCGATCCTTGTGCAACCTGATGATCTGGTATTGCGTTCATTCCGGCTGTAGTTGCCGGCATATTGCACATACCGAGTCCTGCACCTCGAACAGAGTTCAAGATCAGGATAAACCAAAATGATGTAGACAATGTGTTAAACCCTAGAGCCAGTGTGAATCCTCCAAGAATAACAAGACCAATTGGAACTACGTATTTTGGGCCTTTTTTATCCAATATTCTTCCACCCAAGGTCATAAACACACCACTTAATAAGGCAGCAGGCAAAAATAATAATCCTGTCTGTATTTCACCTAACCCATAAACTTCCTGAATCAATAGTGGTAATAAGAAGATTCCTGAAAATAGCCCGATAGATGCAGTTGCCGTTATAGCAATTGAAACGGTATATGTTGGTATTTTAAAAATAGATAAATCAAGCAAAGGCTGTTCTTGTTTGTTCTCATACTTCACAAAAATATAAATAAGGATTAGTCCAGTTAATATTAACCCGACGCTTAATGGTGAGAGCAGTAATTCTAAAGTAGCTCCTCGACCTAGCGCATATAGTATTGAGCCAACCCCACTTGATATTAACAGAAAGCCAAATAGATCAAATTTAATAGCTTGATTTTTTTCGGTTGGGGCTAGATATTTTGTGGAAAATAAAATTCCTAAAAGGGCAAATGGCAGATTAAATAGAAAAAGAAACTGCCAAGTAAAAAACTCGATAACAACCCCGCCAACAGTTGGCCCAATCGCCGGTGCCACCATTGCTGCAACACCATAAATACCAACGGCGAGACCTCGTTCATTTTTGGGAAACGCATTAAAGATAAGTGCCATCGCTATTGGCATCATAAGGCCGCCAGCAGTACCCTGAATAGCTCTTGAAATAATCACCATACCCAAATCAGACGATACAGCCCCTGATATCGAGCCAATCATAAATATGATGAGCCCAATTATGTAAATACGCTTTTTCCCAAAACGATCACCTAAGTAACCTGTCAACGGCATTGTCATTCCCATTGACACCATAAAAATCGTCAGCATCCAACTGACCGCTACAGCATCAACATCAAATAATCTCATGAAGGTTGGCAGCGTTGGGTTTAGCATACTATTATTTAAAATGACGGTGAATGTCCCAAACAATACTGACATTACGACAAGCCATTTAGAATCTATTCTTCGCATGCAAATGCCCCCAATAACAGAAGTTAGCTATCTGAAATTTAATCTAAGTCCAATGGATAATGTTTCAAAAAGTAAACCAATGATTGCAATTCTACTGCTAAATCAATATGATGCACACGGATTTTCTCAGGAACCGTAATTCTTGCTGGAGTAAAGTTAAGGATTCCGGAAACACCATAGTCGACAAGTCTGTTTGTAATGCTTTGTGCCTCATTGGCCGGTACAGTTAAGATTGCTACACTGACTCCTGTCATTTTCTCCTCTAAATCATTAATATGAAATATCGGTACGCCTCCAATATCTGTTCCAATTTTTTCTGCATTAGTATCAAAAGCCTTCACTATTTTTGTATTGTTATTTTTCATAAAATTATAATGTAAAAAGGCTGTTCCAAGATTCCCTACCCCAATTAATGCAACTTCAGTTACCTCATCTTGGTCCAATGTCTTTCGGAAAAATCCAAGCAGGTATTCGACGTTGTAGCCGTACCCTTTTTTTCCCAATGCCCCAAAGTAAGAAAAGTCCCTTCTGATAGTAGCAGAATCAACTTTTACCGCCTCACTCAGTTCTTTTGAAGATACTCTCTTTTTCCCTTGGTGATTCAAGTTATTTAAAAATCTATAATATAACGGAAGTCTCCTTGCTGTAGCCTGCGGAATTTTATTTTGATCCATGATTATTCCCCCTGATCTTCACGATAGTAATCTCCTGACTTACCGCCTTTTTTCGACAGTACATACGTTGGACCGATTACCATTCCTTTATCAATTGCTTTACACATATCATATACCGTAAGTGCTGTAGCCGAAGCTGCTGTTAGGGCTTCCATTTCAACACCTGTACTTCCTTTTGTCTTCACAAATGCCTGTATTTGCAATATATATGTATTTTTAGTCTCCCAATCAAATGAAATATCAATTCCCTTTAATTGTAAAGGATGACACATCGGTATCCAGTCAGGTGTTTTCTTGGCAGCCATTATTCCAGCAACCTGCGCAACCGAAAGTACATCTCCCTTTTTCATCTCATTTGTAATTATCTTTTGATAGATTTCTTTGGTTACTTGAACACTTGAAATAGCAGTAGCAGTCCGTTCGGTTTCACTTTTTTCACTAATATCAACCATTTTTGCTCTTCCCTGTTCATTAAAATGAGTAAAATCTGCCATACGTTCAACTCCCTGCTATGTCTTATTAAGACCTATTCTATCAGAAAAAAACAGATAAGTCGTGATTAATTTCACAATATCATTGCCGAGCCAATTCATTATACGATACACTTGTATAGGATGAGGTGAACGAAATGATTATTATGCAAATGAATGGTCTCTCTAAATCATTTGGAGCAGACGAGATTTTATCAAATATAAAAATTGAAATAAAAGAAAAAGACCGAATCGCGATTGTTGGCAGAAATGGTGCTGGCAAGTCAACCTTACTTAAAATAATGGCAGGCGAACTTTCGCATGATACAGGTGAATTGTTTAAACCAAAGGACCTAACCACAGGCTATCTTTCACAACACACTGGCCTTGAATCTGATAAAACCATTTGGAATGAAATGGTAGAAGTATTTGAGCACTTGCTTATCAAGGAGCAGGAACTTCGCAGTCTTGAAAAAGAAATGGAACGGGCCGCAACGCTTTCTGACGCAAACTATGAACAGCTTCTGCTTGATTATGACAAAAAACAACAAGCGTTTGATGATGAAGGCGGTTATCGATATGAATCAGATATCAAAGCAGTTCTAACAGGCTTACATTTTCATGATTTTGATTATAATACACCAATAAATGAGCTTAGTGGAGGGCAGAAGACACGTCTTGCGCTTGGGAAGTTATTGTTGAAAAAACCCGCATTACTAATTCTAGACGAGCCCACAAACCATCTCGACATTGAAACCCTAGCGTGGCTTGAGAACTACTTAGCCAACTATCCTGGTGCTGTAACTATCGTCTCACACGACAGGTATTTCCTGGATAAAACTGTATCAATAGTTTATGAAGTATCTCGTCATAAAACAAAGAAATACCATGGAAGTTACAGTAAATTCCTCGAGCAAAAAGCATTGGATTATGAACAGGAACTGAAGGAATTTGAAAAGCAGCAAACTGAGATAAAGAAAACAGAGGACTTCATTCAAAAAAATATTGTACGTGCATCCACTACAAAACGAGCTCAAAGTCGACGTAAGCAATTACAAAAAATGGATAAACTTGATAAACCAAAAGGGGATGAATCATCTGCCTCTTTTTCGTTTCAGATAAACCGAAGAAGTGGTAACGATGTGTTAAAGATTGATGATTTATCTTTTCAATATGATGAAACCCCCATTTTCTCCAATCTAAAATTGCATGTTAACAGAGGGGAACGCATTGCACTTGTAGGCCCCAATGGAGTTGGGAAAACAACTTTGTTAAAAACAATTCTTGGACAGTTCAAGCCAACAAGTGGAACAATTCATGTTGGTACAAATGTACAAATAGGATATTATGATCAGGAACAGCAGACATTATCATCGTCTAAGACAGTATTGGATGAGTTGTGGGATGAATATCCCTCTGTCGATGAAAAAGATATTCGTACTGTTTTAGGTAACTTTTTATTTTCTGGTGATGATGTTCTACAATCGGTACGTTCACTAAGCGGAGGCGAAAAAGCACGATTATCGCTCGCAAAACTGATGATGCAACAAGCAAATTTCCTTGTACTTGATGAACCAACGAACCATCTGGATATTGATAGTAAAGAAGTGCTGGAAGCCGCATTAATGGATTTTCCAGGTACAATTATTTTTGTATCACACGATCGTTATTTTATAAATAAGATTACGGATCAAGTTGTTGAAATGCAAAAAGATGGGGCAACTGTTTATCTAGGTGATTATGACTACTATACAGAGAAGAAACAAGAAGAAGCCGAAATTGAGAGGCTGCAGCAGGCTACAGAAGTAGTGCATACTCAGGATCAACGAAAAAACAAATTCAAAGAGGAAAAAATGATTCGCAGTGAAGAGCGTAAACGACAACGCCGTATCGACGAATTAGAATCGCTAATTGAAAACCTCGAGAATGAATTGAATTCAGTAGAAAAAAGAATGACTGAACCGGAGATATTTCAGGATCACGAAAAGTCACTAGAGCTGACAAAACAAACCAGTAAGCTTAAGCAAGAAATCGAGCAATTAATGGAAGAATGGACAGCATTGCAAGAATAAAACCCCATGATTAGCTCTTCTAAAGGGTTTACTTTGAGATACAAACATTAAAAACACATCATAAAACACACGGATTTTCACAAGGGATATCTCGTGTGTTTTCTTATTGCTATATCAAGGGGCATGATTTAAATGACTGAAGAATGTCTTGTATGCGGAAACACAAACGAAGAAGAGATTGAGTATAAAACGGTAATTATTGACGACGGTTGGAAAGGAGTTAAGAAAAATGTTAGGTATGCAAGGATGAAGATGATTGCGACATGAGAATGTTTGGATAGAAGAACTAGTTTTAGAATCTATACAGGAAAAAACTGTTCAATCATTAAGGTAACTAAAATGTTCAATAACATATTACCTATTAATTAACAATTATTGTATGGAACTAACGGGTGCAATAGTTTAACAAGGGATCGTCGTTTACGGCTATCCTATTTTTGTATTTGAAGAATAATTGGAATTTTATGTTAAAATAAATATGTAAACAGATGTACTTAAATTAACGGAGCAGGATTGCTCACTCAATAAGAAGGAGGTATTTAAAATTGAAAGAATTTATTGGTATATTTTTGGCTTGGATAGTTATTTGTTGGATTTTTGTATTTTTCTTCCTCGGTCTTATTGTAGAAAATATTTGGGGTTTAATTATTTTGATTTCATTCGTATTAACAGTGTTTATTACAGTTTTTATGAAACAAGAATCCAGATTTGAAGAATTAGAAAAGAAAATGGAAGAGTTATTAAATAACAAAGAGAATTAAGGTATGTCTGATATTGTGAATCATTGTACTTAAATTAACGGGGGCTTTAGTTTAACAACAGATATTAAAAAGAAAAATGGCTAGGATATTTTTCCAAAGCCATTTTTACTGTGAATTTTATAGTGAAAGATATGTGATTATATGTGAGATTTAACTTGTGATTCACTGTTTTGCACCTCACAAGTGAACCCTAAGCTCTTCATGTAGTTTTTTATTTAAATAGATAATCCTGTTGGATAGAATATTCTACAGCTACTCGATAGATAAGGCCAAGTCCGATCATCGTTGCCAACACCGAGCTCCCGCCATAACTAATTAATAATAACGGAATTCCAGTTATCGGCATAATCCCGATTGTCATACCGATATTCTGAAATGCGTGTATCAGCAATATGCTCATATATCCTAAACACAGGTAGGCACCAAACGGTGTATGCTGAGAACTAGTTAAACCTAGTGTCACAAGCTTGTATAATAAAAGAAAATATAGGAAAACAACTATTGCAGTGCCAAGGAAACCAAAGCTTTCGCCAATTACTGAAAATATAAAATCGGTGTGATTATCAGGAGTTCCCACTTGTAAACTACTCAATCCTTTACCGAATAACTGCCCTGAACCGAGCGCACGTATTGACCGATCAAACTGAAATGTGTCATTAGTAGTTTCCTGTGAGGGATCGAGCCAGCTGGTAACACGTTTCACCTGATATTCTTCAAGTCCTATTAACTCCTGCGACATTTCAGGGAATTTAACAGTTAACCCTACTGCCCCGCCAATAATTATCGTAAGTGCTAACATTAAGCCAATAATTATTTTCCAATCGATACCTGACAACAGAACCATCATACAAGCTATGAATATATAAACCATTGATGTACCAAAATCCGGCTGATTCATGATTAAAATTACTGGAATTGCTGTTATTAAAACAATCTTTAAAAAAAGTAAACTATCACTTTTTAAAGAACTTATTTCATACTTCTGCTTGTGCCTGCTAATGGCGGCTGCCAAATACAATACTGTTGTTATTTTCGTGAATTCAGCTGGCTGCATCGACATTCCCGGCAAAGTAAACCAGCTTTTTTGTCCTTTTATAATCGGAGCAATACTTTCAGGACTAAGTAACAATCCAACTAACACTAGAACACCCACGATGTAAATAAAAATACTAGCTTTATATAACTGTTCTAGATCAAAAAATTGGATGGCCACTGCAATTGAAATACCGGCAGTAAACCATGTGAGTTGCTTTAAGACAAAGGTTTCCCCATTATACTGCGGCAATTGTTGTGCATTATAAATGGATATTAAACTAACACAAATGAACAAAGTCAGTAAAATAATAAAATCACTTTGTATGTAATGGGATTGTTTAGTTGACATTGAATCTCCACCAAATTTCTTTCTTTAAATATTGTTCAAACGTTTGATTAACTTATTTTGAGTTATTAAGATAATCCACAGACATATACACAGGAAAACAGCGAATACATTCGTTCCTGAACAAAGTTATACACAAAATCCACAGTTATCCACCGTTTTATCCACAATTTATATCCACATCAAAATCATATTCAAACCTTGCTTTCGCAAAAAATATCCACAGTCCTGTGGGTAAACTTTAAACTAAAGCATCTGATCATATTCACAAGTCACAACTGAAAGTAGTTATTTTAACACTAATGAAGGGTTTGCATTCAAATCCCAACCAGATCGTTTGCCTTGTTCAAATGCAATGTAGCCTGCTGCTGCAATCATCGCAGCGTTATCTGTACATAATTTTAATGGTGGAATTAGTAAAGGTATTTCCGCGCCACTAAATTTTTCATTTAAGGATTTCCGTAGCCCGTTATTTGCAGCAACCCCTCCTGCAACAATAACTTGTTTTACATTATAGGCCTTAGCTGCTTTTAACGTTTTCGTCGACAACACATCAACAACACTACCTTGAAAGCTTGCAGCAATATCTTCTTTTTTCAATTCGTCACCACGTTGCTTCGCGTTGTGGATCGTGTTAATTACGGATGATTTTAATCCGCTAAAGCTAAAATCAAAGCTGTCTGCTTCAAGCCAAGCACGTGGAAAAGTAATATTTTCTTCTCCAGAAGCAGCTAACCTGTCAACATGAGGACCACCCGGATATGGTAACTCTAGCATACGTGCAACCTTGTCATACGCTTCTCCTGCCGCGTCATCACGTGTTTCACCTATCAGCTCATACTTCCCATGTTCTTTCATTAAAACAAGCTCAGTGTGCCCACCAGAAACGATTAGAGCTAATAGTGGAAAATGAAACTCCTGTTCATATCGATTGGCATAAATATGGCCTGCAATATGATGTACTCCAATTAAAGGCTTTTGTTTCGCAAATGCAACTGCCTTTGCGGCATTAACACCGATAAGCAATGCACCAACTAGACCAGGGCCTTCCGTTACAGCAATCGCGTCAATTTGATCCCAAGTAATATTTGCTTCATTAAATGCTTCTTCCAAGACAATTGTTATTTGTTCTACATGATGGCGCGATGCAATTTCTGGTACGACCCCACCAAATCGTTTATGGCTTTCAATTTGTGAAGCCACAACATTGGAAATAATCTCTCTACCATCTTTGACGATTGCAACAGCAGTTTCGTCACAACTTGTTTCTATTCCAACTATATAATTTTCTTTTTTCATGATAAATTCACCCACATTACAATAGCATCTTCCTGATTATCCGTATAATAGTTTTTTCGGACTCCGCCAGGGACTAGCCCAAACTTCCGGTACATTCGCTGTGCGACTTTATTAGACATTCGGACCTCCAATGATAACCGCTTTGTTCCCAATTGTATCGCTTGTTCAATTATATATAAAAACAATTTCTCTCCTAATTTGTAGCCTCTGTACTTAGGCGTAACAGCAATATTTGTAATCTGTGCATCATCAATAACGAGCCACATCCCAGCATATCCGATAACTTCATTGTCTAATTCCATAACATAGTAGTGCGCATGTTGGTTTCCACTTACTTCCTGAATAAAAATATCCTCTGGCCAAGGTGAATCAAATGTAGCCCTTTCAACGTCAATAACAGAATCAATATCAGCCAACTTCATCTGTCGAATAACTAACTCAGCCATTATTTTGCTTTTCCCTTTGTGTGCTAAGCCATTTGGCTTCGGCTTCTGCCAAGCGTAAATAATTCGGTGTCAATGTATGGGTTACATCTGGCTCTTGATTTGAACCAGCTAACGCCAAATGAGCTGGATCAGCCATATGAACATAGCCGTTCGGTGTAACTGCCCGGTCTCCCATATATTCTTGAATCATTTCTTGATGAAGTTCTATATCCGGGCTTAAAAATACCACTTCTTTTTTTGTCATAGCTAATTCCTGCAGCCAATTCTCCATGAGTATATTTTTTTCCTCATTTATTAATTCAAGCTCACTATTGTTCCAGCGATATAATCCAGCAAAAACTAATCCTCGCCTAGCATCGAAAAACGGACATACGTATGAATTAAAAAATCTGCCTTGATATGCAAGAACTTCGAGACTGGAAACTCCAACAACCGGGATGTCCAGCGCCCATGCCATAGATTTGGCTGTGGCAAGCCCAATCCGTACACCAGTATAGGAGCCAGGACCTTTTGCAACCACAATTTTGTCTAGCTGATCAGGCGTCATATTCACATCATACATCAATTGATCTATTGCAGGCATTAACCTTACTGAATGATTCTTTTTTATATTCGTAACAACTTTACCTATCAGCTGATCATCTTTAAGTATAGCAACACCCAATACTTGATTTGATGTATCCATTGCAAGTATATTCATTCCAGTAACTCCTTATAGTTAACCGAATAATTCGGCTGTAATCCATTCAAAATGTGTACCAATCGCAGTGAATTCTAATAAGCGAGTACGATCATCAAGGTAAGAAAACTTTATATTTAAGCGCTCATCCGGTAAGTATTCCTCGATAAAATGTGCCCACTCAACTATTGAAATTCCATCTCCGTTAAAATATTCATCAAAACCAATATCTTCATCAGAATTCTCCAATCGATAAACATCCATATGATACAGAGGCAGTTCCCCCTCATACTCTTTTACAATCGTATATGTAGGACTATTTACGTTTCGTTTAATACCAAGTCCGTTAGCAATCCCTTTTGTGAAGGTTGTCTTCCCAGTTCCAAGGTCACCCTCTAATGTAACAACATCACCAGGTTTCAAAAATAATGCTAACTTTTCAGCTATTTTTCCTGTTTCTTCAACAGAATTTGCCTTTAATTGATGCTCGCTCATTCTTTTCACCTACTCCAAGTGGGTATAACCCTTTTTTTCTAAAAGATTCTTTTTATTGTTTTGATTGACTCCAAACACTTTGTGCTCATTATTTTTACTGAAATCTACATAGCCAACTTCTTTAACAGGAGTATTTGTTTTTTCAGCAATCAACTTCATAGCTTCCCATTCAGCTTTTGCAACGGTACCTACAAGTTCGAAATCTTCTCCCCCAAACAACTTCCACTCATGCTGAAGATTAAGAGGAAATTGTTTATATGAATTACTTGTTGGCAGTTTATCTTCATATAAAGTTATACTCACTTTCGATGCCTCAGAAATTTCATTTGCCTCACTCGCAATTCCGTCACTAATATCATTTAAAGCCACCCGAGATAAACTTCCCAATTCCTTAGCAAAAGCCACCCTTGGTTCAGGCATACGGTGCTTATTATAATAGTATTCCTTTTCTTTAAATCTACCGGGGTTATTAAGTATGTGAAACCCTGCTTGAGAATCACCCAATGTTCCAGTCACGAACAAAATATCACCTGGCTTTGCAGAACTGCGATATCTGGCCTTCCCTTTACTTACAAAACCAATTACAGTTATAGATATCGACATCTCCTGTCCTGACACTGTATCACCACCAATTAAATCCATTGTGTGTTTGGTTGCCAGGTTGTCCATCCCTTTGTACAGTTTGGTTAATTCTTCATCAGCCCAGTGCTTCGGGATAACGATTGATACGAGATAAAATGCTGGAGTTGCGCCCATTGCTGCTAAGTCACTAATATTTGCCGCAAGTGAGCGATACCCAATATGGAAAGGCTTCATAGTTGTTCTTGAGAAATGTACTTCCTCAACGAAAGTATCTACAGCAGTTACAATATCTTGTGATGTATTGCGAAAAACTGCTGCATCATCTCCTATACCTTTAACGACTGAAGACTGTTTGTAAGTCTGTTGTTTAATCAAATTTATAAAAGAAAACTCATCCATAGCTTACCCACCACTTCTCATTGTTAACTATGTTAATGATAGCAAAAAGAGGATAAAAAGAAAAAGTAAACGTAGTTTTAACTATTATTGGCTTATTTTATCTTGTTAAAAAATTTAAAAAACCGCTCCCAAGTTAAGCGGAAACGGCAGTTAAGTATATAAACTTTTTAATATTATCGATAAAATATAAGAGCCAAAATAAAAAAACATGTTTCCAAAATTGGAAATCATGAGTTAAAAGTAATGGCGGTCCGGACGGGACTCGAACCCGCGACCTCCTGCGTGACAGGCAGGCATTCTAACCAACTGAACTACCGGACCAAAATATGTTTATGTGCTAACTAGTGGTGACTTATTCAACGTAGACAGTTGAAGTAAATTCGACTTAGTAAATTAAATTGGTTGCGGGGGCAAGATTTGAACTTGCGACCTTTGGGTTATGAGCCCAACGAGCTACCAGACTGCTCCACCCCGCGATATGAGATAATATTAACTTGATACTCTTTTAACTTGAATAAAACTGTTCGTCGTGTTGCAAGATAATTCGGTGATGTTGCACTCCTCACAAAGCCTACATTGAGGTTAACCAATGATGCTTACGGCTTTGCTCCACCCCGCGATATAAATTAGTATTAAAAAACATTTTCTTATCTTCAAGAATAAATCTAGAAGGCCTGGCGGCGTCCTACTCTTGCAGGGGCAAAGCCCCAACTACCATCGGCGCTGGAGAGCTTAACTACTGTGTTCGGCATGGGAACAGGTGTGTCCTCTCCGCTAATGCTACCAGACCTAAAGAATCTTGTTCACAAGATGTGAACTACATCATCATAAATTCTTTATCTTAAATTAGGAGACAAGATATATTATATGCATTTCTAAGCGAAAATGCAAGGGATTTTTTAAATTTTGTACCCTAAAAACTAAATAAGAGCTTCACATCAACGTTATCAACTTGTAATTAGTAGTTAAGTCCTCGATCTATTAGTATCCGTCAGCTCCACGTGTCACCACGCTTCCACCTCGGACCTATCAACCTCATCGTCTCTGAGGGATCTT